>NZ_JBXASH010000006.1:0-315501 GCF_058809095.1 Sphingomonas sp. GW821-FHT10F11 | reverse complement strand
GCGCCGACAGCATCGGCGAAGCCCTCAAGCTACTTACCCCTTCTGCCCTCGACCGGTTTTATGAGTTCACGGCCTAGGGCAGCGACACGGCGGGAAAGCGCATCGAGCTGCAATCCAGTCGCAGCAACTTCGTCAGCTTTTGCAGCGGCTAACGGCTCGTAGGAATTACCCCAGAAGCTAATTTTACCAGGCGGCAGGAGCGCGATGAGTATAATGAGCATCCCACTGGCAAAACCCGCTGCCTGCACCGGTTTCAATTTCGCAGCGTATGGCGAGAGCGAGCCGGCAGCGACGACCAGCCCTAACAGGCCCAGCACCCATGGATACGCGTTCGTCATACTGCTCACTCCAGCCGCAAAGACCAGGATGCCCCTAGCGTGTCCTGTGACTCCATCTTTCTCTTTGCGGTAGACCGCTAGTCATGGACTGTGCAGCAGCTATGGCCGGATATCGTTCGGTGCGTTTGCTACCTAATACCGGATGGATGGATGCCCCGTGAGGATTCGAACCTCAATAGACGGAGTCAGAGTCCGTAGTCTTACCATTAGACGACGGGGCAACGTGGGGGGCGATCTAGGGGGCCGCGCCGGGGCTGTCAACCGACGGTGGGCGCGCTGCTTGCCGCAAGCCACTGCCTGCGCTACCCTTTGCCCAAGCACCGAACGGCGGCCTTTCCGGGCCGGCGCGACGGCAGAACATAAAAGCGAGTACACACGGCATGGGGGATCATTCGCCCAAGATGCCGTACCGGCAGGACAGACCTGCCCGTTCGGCGCCGACCCCCGGCAAGACTCCTGGGGCGGGACGCGCGCGTTGGCCCGAGGCGCGCCACTTCGCTGCGCTCGATCTCGGCACCAATAATTGCCGCCTGCTGATCGCGCGGCCGCAGGGCAATGGCTTCGCCGTGGTCGATGCCTTTTCGCGAATCGTCCGGCTGGGCGAAGGACTGGCCGCCACCGGCCGCCTCAGCGATGCGGCGATCGACCGCACGCTTGCCGCGTTGAAAGTCTGCGCCGACAAGCTCAAGCGCCGCAACGTCGCCCTGTCGCGCTCGGTCGCGACTGAGGCGTGCCGCCGCGCGAGCAACGGCCCCGAGTTCATCGCGCGCGTCTATGAAGAGACGGGCATCCATCTCGACATCATCTCAGCCGAGGAGGAAGCGCGCCTCGCCGTGCTCGGCTGCCAGGCGCTGATCGAACCCGGCGACGATCCCGCCCTGGTGTTCGACATCGGCGGCGGCTCGACCGAACTGGTGCTGGTCGATACGCGGCCCAAGGTCCCGGTGGTGCTCGACTGGCACAGCGCGCCCTGGGGCGTCGTCTCGCTCACCGAAAGCGCTGGTGGGGGCACCGGCACCGACGGCCTGGCCGCCGCTTATGCGCGGATGCGCAGCCTCGTCGCGGAAAGCTTTGCCGGCTTCGCCAGCCGCCTGCCGACCGGGATGGAGCGGCCGCGGCTGCTCGGCACCAGCGGCACCGTCACGACGCTCGCCAGCGTCCATCTCGGTCTGTCGCACTATGATCGCTCGGCAGTCGACGGGCTGATCGTGCCGGCCACCTCGATGCGGAAGATCAGCAGCGACCTGTCGCGGATGAGCCTTGCCGAACGCGCGACGCTACCCTGTATCGGCAATGAGCGGGCCGATCTGGTCGTCGCCGGTTGCGCGATCCTCGAGACGATCATGGATCTCTGGCCGGCCGAACGGCTCGGCGTCGCCGACCGCGGCATTCGCGAAGGCATATTGCGCCGGTTGATCGGCGGGAAAGCTTTATGAACAAGGACGGTGGCGGCCTTCGGGTCCGGGTCAAGACCGCGCGGCGGCGGACCCCGCAATCGACGCGCTGGCTCGATCGTCAGCTCAACGACCCCTATGTGAAGCGCGCCAAGGCGGAGGGCTATCGCAGCCGCGCCGCCTACAAGCTGATCGAGCTGGACGAGCGCTTCGGTTTCCTGCGCGGCGTGAAGCGCGTGGTCGATCTCGGCATCGCGCCGGGCGGCTGGAGCCAGGTCGTGCGGCGGCGCTCGCCCAAGATCGCCATCGTCGGCATCGATCTGTTGCCGGTCGATCCGATCGACGACGTGACGATCTTCCAGATGGATTTCATGGACGATGCCGCGCCGGCCAGGCTCGCCGAGGCATTGGGCGGCGCGCCCGATCTGGTGCTGTCGGACATGGCGGCCAACACCGTCGGCCATCCGCAGACCGATGCGCTCAGGACCATGGCGCTGGTCGAGGCAGCGCTCGCCTTCGCCGTCGATGTGCTCGAGCCGGGCGGGGTGTTTGTCGGCAAGGTGTTCGCCGGCGGCGCCGACGCGTCGCTGGTTGCCGAGCTGAAGCGCAACTTCAAGACGGTGAAGCACGCCAAGCCGCCCGCCAGCCGCAAGGGCTCGTCGGAATGGTATGTGGTGGCGCAGGGTTTCAAGGGTCGGCGGGAGGCAGCGGCCGAGGAATAAGCGAGGGCACCCATCACGGGCACAAAAAAGCCCGCGGATCGCTCCGCGGGCTTTTTGTTCGTCCGATGACCGAAGGGCTCAGCCCTCGTAGTCGCCGCCCAGATTCTGGTTGCGCGGCGGCGCGGCTGCGGTGAGGCGGAGTGCCTCGGCCGATGCGGCCAGGCTGCCGATCTCATCGGGCGTGTCCTCGTCGTCGACCTGGACGCGCTGCAGGCCGGAAACGACTGCCTCTTCCAGGTGATTCGGGCGTACCGTCTCCTCGGCGATCTCGCGCAACGCGACCACCGGGTTCTTGTCGCGATCGCGGTCGATCGTCAGGTCGGCACCGCCGGAAATCTGCCGCGCACGCTGCGCTGCGAACAACACCAGATCGAACCGGTTGGGAATCTTGTCGACGCAATCCTCGACAGTGACGCGCGCCATGAACGGCTTCCTTCGCAAACAACGATAGAATGAAGACCGGCGATCTAGGGTGCAACCTGCCAGGAGTCAAGGAATCCGGCTTGCCCCCGCCTCGCCACGCGACCACATCTGGACGATGACCGAACCCGCCGTCCAGCCGAGCTTCACTGTCGACGGCAACATGCTGACCATGCTCGATACCGGACCACGCCGGCTCGAGGCGCTGATCGCGCTCATCGCGAGCGCCGAGCGCACGTTGCGCATCATCTACTACATCTATGTCGACGACGACGCGGGCGCGCGGGTCCGCCAGGCGATGCTCGACGCGGCAGCGCGCGGGGTGACGGTGTCGCTGGTGGTCGATGGCCTGGGCAGCGAGCATGCCGAGCAGCGTCATTTCTTCGAGCCGCTGCGCGATGCGGGCGTCGATGTCTGCCGCTTCGTGCCGCGCTGGGGCCGGCGTTACCTGCTGCGCAACCATCAGAAGCTGGCGCTGGCGGATGAAGCGCGGGCGATCATCGGCGGCTTCAACGTACAGGACAGCTATTTCGGTACCCCGGCCGAACAGGCGTGGCGCGATCTCGGGTTGCTGGTTGAAGGGCCCGCCGCCCAGCATATCGCCGGTTATTTCGACGCCCTGTCGCGCTGGTCGAAGCAACCCAAGGCGCCGCTTCGCTCGCTGCGCCGCGCGCTCGGCACCTGGAGTGAGCCGGAAGGCAAGACTCGCTGGCTGTTCGGCGGGCCGACCCGGCGTTTGTCGCCCTGGGCGCGCGCGGTGAAACGGGATATGCAGACTGCGCAGGCGATCGACATCATCGCCGGCTATTTCGCGCCAAGCTCCGGCATGCTGAAACGGCTCGACCGGGCCGGCATGCGCGGCAAGGTGCGCATCGTCCTGCCGTCGAAGAACGACCATGGCGCGGCGATCTGGGCGTCGCGCTTCACCTATGCCGGGCTGCTGCGCAAGCGTGTCGAAATCTACGAATATCAGCCGACCAAGCTCCACACGAAGCTCTTCGTGATCGACGATCTGGTCTATATCGGCTCGGCCAATTACGACATCCGCAGCCTGTTCCTGAACCTGGAGATGATGCTCCGGATCGACGACAAGGCCTTTGCCGCGCATGTCCGTACCTATGTCGACGGTGAGGTCGCCCAGTCCGAACGGATCACCGCCGATCTCTACAGGGCGCGCACCAACTGGTGGGTCCGCATAAAGCAGGCAGCCGCCTTCTTCGTCATGACCGTGCTCGACTACAATGTGACGAAAAGGCTCAATTTCGGGCCGCGCAAGCGGCTGACGAAGAAGCCCTGAGCCTTATTCCTTCCACGCCCAATAGAGCTGGGCCGGCGGCACGTTCCACCACTCCATGTCGTGGTCGACCTTCGGAATATAGGGCTCGATGAAGTCGCGGCACTTGGGCGAGAATTGATAGACCAGGAAGGCGCCGCCGGGACGCAGCACATCGGCGGTCGCCTGGCCGATCGCGTCGCCGACACCGGCCGGCAGGGTCGAGAAGGGCAGTCCCGACAGGACGTAATCGGCATGGTCGAAACCATGGTCCTCGACGATCTGGCGCACATCGGCCGCCGATCCGCCCACCGCCAGGAAACGCGGGTCGGTGATCTCGTGACGCAGATAGCGGATGAAATCGGGATTGGTGTCGATCGCGATATATGTCGCGTCGGGCGCAAGCCGCTCGAGGATATGCGGGCAAAAGGTGCCCACGCCCGGGCCATATTCGACGAACAGCTTGGTGTTCTGCCAGTCCACCGGGCCAAGCATCTTGCGGATCAGCTTGCCCGAGGAAGGAACGATCGATCCGACCATCACCGGATGTTTCATGAACCCTTTCAGGAACATGGCCCAGGGTGAGAGCACTCCGGCGGCGGCCCGGCGCTGGCGTCGCGCGGCAGTGGTGGAAACGGTCACTGGCGATCCTTGTTTTTGATGAGTCACGAGCATCTGTCGCAATCCTGTAACGAACATTCAAGTCTTAGGGTCCGCTCGCGGCGCGATGAGCGTCCCGTTCAGGGTTGCACGCCGCCGGGAAGCGCCTAAGCGAGGCGCATGCGCGACGACCGGACCGGCCAGATCGTGGTGATCTTCCTTTCCCGGCGCACCGCCGTGGACGATGCGGGCTATGCCGCCGCCGCCGAGGCGATGGAGTCGCTCGCGAAATCCCAGCCCGGCTATCGCGGCATCGAGAGCACGCGTGGGCCCGACGGGCTCGGCATCACGCTCAGTTTCTGGGCGGACGAGGGCAGCGCGCTCGCGTGGCGCGACCATCCCGAGCACAAGACGATCCGCGATACCGGACGGGCGCGCTGGTATGAGAGCTATGAAGTGATCGTCTGTGCGGCCGAGCGTTCCTACGCCTGGTCAAAGGAGTGAGGGCACCCGAGGTCAATCGCGATTTCGCGCTCCTGTTCCTGGTGATGCTGACGATCGCCGCCGGCAACACCGCGCTGCAATCGGTCCTGCCCGCGCTGGGGCGCTCGTTGAAAGTGCCCGACAGCGCGGTCGCCGCTGCCTTTTCGGTGTCGGCGCTGCTGTGGGTGGTCGCCGCGCCCTATTGGGCCAATCGTTCGGACAGACATGGCCGGCGGGCGATGATCCTGCTCGGCGTCGGTGGCTTCTGCGTCTCGCTGCTGCTGTGCGGCCTGTTCCTCGCCGCCGGGATCAATGGCTGGATCAGCGGTACGGCCGCCTTCATCTGCTTCATCGGCGGGCGGCTGATCTACGGCACCTTCGGGTCGGCGGCGCCGCCCGCGGTCCAGGCGCTGGTCGCCGGCCGCACCAGCCGCGAGGAGCGCACGCGGGCGCTGACCCTGCTCGGTTCGGCCTTTGGGCTCGGCACGATCCTCGGGCCGGCGATCGCCCCGTTCCTGATCCTCGGCAGCATCGGCGCGGTGGAGATCGGGCTGGCCGGCCCCGCCTTCATCTTCGCCCTGTTCGCGGTCGGCATCTATATCGCCGTGGTCAAGCGGCTGCCCAACGATGTCACCCCTCAGCCCGGCACGCATGGCGGCGCCGCCAATGCCTATCCCTCGATCGGCGGGCAGAGCAGCGGTGCGAGCATCACGGCGGCGATCGAGCCGCACAGCGAGCGGGTCGGCTATTTCGATCAGCGCATCCGTGCCTGGATGATCGCCGGGCTGGTGATGGGCCATGCCCAGGCGATGACCAGCCAGGCAGTCGGCTTCCTCGTCATCGACCGGCTCCAGCTCCCGCCGGCCGAGGCGCTTCAGCCGACCGGCATCGTGCTGATGATGGGCGCGGGGGCGGCGCTGCTCGTGCAATGGGGCATCATCCCGTTGCTCGACATGAAGCCGCGGCAATTGATGTTGGTCGGCCTGGTCATCGGCGCGGCGGGCTGCGCGCTGACCGGCCTTGCGACCTCGCTTTATGGCATCGCCACGGCCTATGCGCTGGCCTCGATCGGCTTCGGCTTCACCCGTCCGGGCTTTACCGCGGGTTCGTCGCTCGCGGTCGGGCACGCCGCGCAGGGATCGGTCGCGGGCAAGGTCACCTCGATCAACGGCGCCTCCTTCGTGCTCGGGCCGTCGATCGGGGTGGGGCTCTATGAGGCGCAACACGCGCTGCCCTATCTGACAGCGGGTGCCGCGCTCATCCTCCTGCTCGGCTATTGCTGGTTCGCCTTGCGGGAGCCTTTAGTCGGTGCCTTTCGGCCCATGGGGGCGAAGCTGCCCGGGGGTGATGAAGCCGATCGGCTGGATGGCTGAGGCTTCCTGCTTCAGCCGCGCCGCCATCTGCTCATATTCGCGCTCCATGTCCGGCGTCACCGAAGCACGGGAATCCTCCAGCGCCTCCTCGAAATGCGCCATCGTCACTTCGGCGGCGGACAGCGACTGGCGCAGCGCGACCAGGCCCGCCCGGCGGACGAGATCCTCCAGGTCGGCGCCGGTGAAACGCTCGGTACGGCTCGCCATCTCGTCGAGATCGACATCGGCGGCGAGCGGCATCTTGCCGGTCTGGATTGCCAGGATCCGCCGCCGTCCGGCCTTGTCCGGCACGCCGACATAGACCAGCTCGTCGAACCGGCCCGGCCGCAGCAGCGCCGGGTCGATCAGGTTGGGCCGGTTGGTCGCGCCGATCACCACGACTGATTGAAGCTCCTCGAGCCCGTCCATCTCGGACAATATGGTGTTGACCACCCGCTCGGTCACTTGCGGCTCGCCCAGCCCGCCGCCGCGCGCGGGGACCAGCGAATCGAGCTCGTCGATGAAGATGACGCAGGGCGCCACCTGCCGTGCGCGGGCGAACAGCCGAGCGATCTGCTGCTCGGATTCGCCATACCATTTGCTCAGCAAGTCGCTTGATTTGGTGGCGATGAAATTCGCCTCCGCCTCGCGCGCGACCGCTTTGGCCAGCAGCGTCTTGCCGGTACCGGGCGGGCCATAGAGCAGGAAGCCCTTGGCCGGGCGAATGCCGAGTCGGCGGAACGCGTCGGGGTCCTTCAGCGGCAGCTCGACGCCTTCCTTCAGGCGAGCCTGCGCCTTGTCGAGCCCGCCGACATCCTCCCAGCGGACGCGCGGCGCCTCGACCATCACTTCGCGCATCGCGCTCGGCTGGACCCGCTTCAACGCATCGAGGAAATCCTCGCGCGTGACGGCCAGGGTATCGAGCACCTCGGGCGGGATCGTGCCCTCGGCGAGGTTCAGGCGCGGCATGATCTTGCGCACCGCTTCGATCGCCGCCTCGCGCGCCAATGCGGCGAGATCGGCACCGACGAACCCGTAGGTGGTCCGCGCCAGCTCGTTGAGGTCGACCTTGTCGCCCAGCGGCATGCCGCGGGTATGGATGCCCAGGATCTCGCGACGCCCGCGCTCGTCGGGCACGCCGACCACGATCTCGCGGTCGAACCGGCCGGGACGCCGCAGCGCCTCGTCGATCGCCTCGGGGCGATTGGTCGCGGCGATGACGACGACATTGGCGCGCGCCTCAAGCCCGTCCATCAAGGTCAGCAACTGCGCGACGAGGCGCTTCTCCGCCTCGCCCGACACCTGGCCGCGCTTCGGCGCGATCGAATCGATCTCGTCGATGAACACGATCGAGGGCGCATTCTTGGCCGCTTCCTCGAACACCTGGCGCAGCTTGCCTTCGGATTCGCCATAGGCCGACCCCATGATCTCGGGGCCGTTGATCAGGTAGAATTCGGCTGCGCTTTCATTGGCGACGGCGCGCGCCAGGCGCGTCTTGCCGGTGCCGGGCGGCCCGTGCAGCAGCACACCCTTGGGCGGATCGACGCCCAGGCGCTGGAACAGCTCGGGATAACGCAGGGGAAGCTCGACCATCTCGCGCAACTGGTCGATCGTCGGGCCCATGCCGCCGATATCGTCATAGGTCACGTCGGCGCGGCGGGCCTCTTTCGGCTCCTCATATTCGGGGCGCAGCTCGATCTCGGTGTTCTCGTCGACATGGACGACGCCCTTTGGCGTCGTGCCGATCACCGCGAGGCGGATCTCCTGCAGCGCATAAGCCGGCGCGCGGAGGAATTGCTGGACGCCCGGCGGCATATTGTCGACGCGCTGTTGTCCCGCGGTCGCGACGACATCGCCCTGGGTCAGCGGCCGGCCGAAAAAGGTGCGCTTGAGCGCGTTGGACGATCCCTCAAGCCGCAGATTCTGCTGCGCGGGGGCGAACACCACCCGCGTCGCTGGCTTGGATTCGACCTTGCGCACCTCGACGAAATCGCCCGAGCCGGCACCGGCATTGGCGCGCTGCAGGCCGTCGATGCGGATGATCTCCAGGCCCTCGTCCTCGGCATAGGGCGCGACGGCGCGCGCGGGGGTGGTCGATTTGCCGACGATCTCGATCACATCGCCTTCGCCGATACCCAGCGCCGACATCAGCGCGCGCGGTACATGCGCAAGACCCCGGCCGCTGTCTTCCGGCCGGGCATTCGCCACCTGCAATTTCCGGACGGGCGCTTCGCCATCGGCCATATAGGATCCCCTCGAGAACTCGATGTTGAGCGCGCGAGATAGGTTCGTGGTTCCTCAGATACGAGGGGGGTGTCGCCTGCTTCGGATAAGCTACTGGAAGCAGGCAAAAAAAAGGGCCGACCCCGAGGGATCGGCCTTGAAAGTTTTAGGAGAGGATGCCTGAAAGGCCTGTTCTATATGCGGCGCAGCGGCTTATGCTGCAAGTGCGAAAAGAGTCGGCGCAATTGCGTTTGATGCAATCAATGCTGGCAATCGTACGAGGGACGATGGTAGATTTGGAACACAGGGTATATGACGCGGCGCACAATGCGGGCGTGAAGGGAGCGCTTGGATCATGCGCAGATTGCCGCCGCTGACCGCGATCGAGGCCTTCGTCCAGGTGGCGCGCCTCGGCTCGATCAAGGCCGCATCGCAGGAACTCGCGCTGTCCCCGCCCGCGCTCAGCCGCCGTATCCAGGCGCTCGAACGCTTCATCGGCAAGCCCCTGTTCGATCGCCGTCACCAGGCCGTCGTGCTCAATGCCGATGGAGAACGCCTGATCGCGCAGATCGCGCCGGCGCTCGACAGCCTGTCCGATGCGGTCGAGATGATGACCAGCGGCACCGACGTGCTGCGGCTGCGGCTCGGCATCCTGCCGCTGTTCGCGTCGCAGCGGCTGTTCCCCCGGCTCGGCGAGTTGCGCGCCAAGCATCCGGAACTTCATCTCGACATCGATACCGCGGCGCACGGGCTCGCCCGGCTTGGCGACGGACTCGACGCGGTGATCGCGCTGGCACGCGAAATCGACCCGGCGCTCTATGGCAAGCGGCTCGATCGCAATTCGGTCTATGTCATCGGCGCGCGCGACCTGATCGAGCGGGCCGACCCCATTACCCGGCCGAAACAGCTCGCCGGGCTCACCGCGCTGGTCCACCGCGACATGCCCGACACCTTCACCGCCTGGCGCCGCGCCGCGGGGCTGGACGATCTCGAGCCGTTGGCGATCGATCATTTCGATTCGGGCGCGCTGATGCTCGAGGCGGCAGCGCAGGGGCTCGGCATCGCCTTCATGCACGAAAGCCATTTCGAGGACGCGCATGACGACCGGCTGGTCAAGCTGTTCGATATCGAGGTGGAGAGCCCGTACAGCTACTGGTTCGCCTGCCGCCCCCGCGCGCTCGCGCAGCGGCCCGTGCGGCTGTTCCACGACTGGCTGATCGAAACGATCGGCGATCCGGGGGTGTGACTTCCTCTAGGCCCCTCCCCTGGAGGGGAGGGGCTGCCAAGAGTTCAAGCAGCGCTAGCCTTGACGATCTTGCCCGGCTCGCGCGGCGGCTCGCCCTTGGGCAGCGCGTCGACATGCTCCATGCCGGACGTCACTTCGCCCCACACGGTATACTGGCCGTCGAGGAACCGCGCATCGTCGAAGCAGATGAAGAACTGGCTGTTCGCGCTGTTCGGGCTCTGCGCGCGGGCCATCGAGCACACGCCGCGGACATGCGGCTCCTTGGAGAATTCCGCCGGAAGGTTGGGCTTGTCCGATCCGGACATGCCGGTGCCGGTGGGGTCGCCACCCTGCGCCATGAAGCCCGGGATCACGCGGTGGAAGACGACGCCGTCGTAAAAGCCGTCATTGGCCAGCTCGACGATGCGCGCGACATGCTGCGGCGCCAGATCGGGGCGCAGCTTGATCGTCACCTCGCCGCCGTCGAGCGTCAGGGTAAGGGTTTCGGGGGAATCGGCCATGTGGGAGGGCTCCTGAAGAAAATGGTCCCCGCACCTAGGGGCCGTCTTCGAGAACCGCAATGGCAGGTGGCGCCGTTATGGGGCGGGCCCGCGCTCACACGGGGGCGTGTCTGTCTGAGCGCGGGCGCGGGAGACGGAAGAGGCCCGGGGTCGCATTTCGAACCCCTTCCGTCCGGCTGTGAGCCATGGACCGGGTAAGCGAAACGCTGATTTCGGTCCCGTTACAAATGCTGTCATGGTGATTTGGCTTTGGCGCCGCGCGGGGGTAGAGGCGGGCATCGCGTCGGCTTTGGGAGGTCAGGATGAGCGAGACCGAACTGACCCAGCCCGAAACCGAGACCGAAACCGGCCAGCTCGACGAGGACGACCGGCTGAAACCGGAGTTCGTCCGGGCCGTGCTCGACGCGGTCGAGCAGGGCGATACCGAGGCGGCGCGCGCGCTGGTCGAACCGCTCCACCCCG
The DNA here is from genome assembly GCF_058809095.1 of Sphingomonas sp. GW821-FHT10F11. Taxonomy (NCBI): domain Bacteria; kingdom Pseudomonadati; phylum Pseudomonadota; class Alphaproteobacteria; order Sphingomonadales; family Sphingomonadaceae; genus Sphingomonas; species Sphingomonas sp. GW821-FHT10F11. Next base: position 304,488 of record NZ_JBXASH010000006.1, on the reverse strand, counting down.
CCGACATCGCCGATCTGTTCGAGCTGACGCCGCACGAAGAGCGCGCGGATCTCGCCAAGGCGATCACCGACCTGCTCGACGCCGATGTGTTCGCCGAGATGAACGATTATGTCCGCGAGGACCTGATCGACGCGCTGGAACCGCACGAAGTGGCGGACATCGCCTCGGAGCTCGATACCGACGACGCGGTCGCGATCATCGAGGACATGGAGGAGGACGACCAGCGCGCCGTGCTCCGCGCGCTCGATCCCGACGATCGCGCCGCGATCGAGGAAGCGCTTTCCTATCCCGAGGAATCCGCCGGCCGTTTGATGCAGCGCGAGCTGATCGCGGTACCCGAGCATTGGAGCGTCGGCGACGCAATCGACTATCTGCGCGGCCATGAAGAGCTGACCACCGATTTCTGGGAGATCTTCGTCGTCGATCCGGCGCACAAGCCGGTCGGCACCTGCCAGCTCTCCTGGATCCTGCGCACCCCGCGCACCGTCTCGATCGCCGATGTGATGAAGCGCGAGCAGACCCTGATCCCGGTCGATATGGACCAGGAAGAGGTCGCGCTGCGCTTCCAGAAATATGCGCTGATCTCGGCCGCGGTGGTCGATTCGGGCGGGCGGCTGGTCGGCATGATCACCGTCGACGACATCGTCCACATCATCTCCGAAGAGGCCGGTGAGGATATCCTGCGCCTGTCCGGCGCGGGCGAGGGCGACATCAACGAGCCGATCCGGCTGACCGTGCGCACGCGAATCACCTGGCTGACCGTCAATCTCGGCACGGCGATGCTCGCCGCCTCGGTGGTTGGGCTGTTCCAGGGCGAGATCGGGCGATTCGCTTTGCTCGCGGTGCTGATGCCGATCGTCTCGGGTATGGGCGGCAATGCCGGTACGCAGACGCTCGCGGTGGTGGTGCGCGCCCTTGCCACGAATCAGCTGACCAGTTCCAACACGCAGCGCATGATCATGCGCGAATTCACCATCGCCGCGGCCAATGGCTCGATGCTCGGCGTGCTGATCGGGCTCGGCACCTATCTCATCTTCGGCAATGCCGATCTCGCCATCGTCATCGCCATGGCGATGGTGATCAACAATCTGATCGCCGGCCTGTCGGGCGTGCTGGTCCCGGTCGGGCTCGAACGTGCCGGCGTCGATCCGGCGGTGTCCTCCGCGGTGTTCGTCACGATGATGACGGATGTGATGGGATTCTTCTCGTTCCTGGGCCTCGCTACCCTATGGGGCCTTGGCGGTTGAGCCCCGGCTTCCCAAATCGCTGAAATGCCGCTGCATATTACCAAGGTTGCGTTTGCCGCCACGGGTGTCGATCATCTCGCCGAGCGGCTGCGGCTGCGGGCCGAGGCCGGCCCGGTGTTCCTGACCACGCGCTATCTGCCCAAAAGGCATGAGGAGATCGCGGGGCAGGGCTCGCTGTTCTGGATCATCAAGCACCAGCTCATCGCGCGCTCCCCGATCCTGCATTTCGGCGAGGCGGAGGGCGGACGCGTCGCGATCCATATCGATCCGAAGCTGATCCTCACCCAGGCCCGGCCCAAGCGCGCGCACCAGGGCTGGCGCTATCTCGAGGATGCCGACGCGCCTGCCGATCTCGACGGCGACATGGTGGTGGGCGATCAAATGCCCGCCGCGCTGATGGGCAAACTCGCCGGACTGGGCCTGATTTAAGGCGCTGGCAGCTTGCCACAGCTCACTGGGCCGCCTGCCACTGCCTTCACGGTGCAAGCGGGACTGCCATAGACGGTGACGGCGCCCAGGCCGGTGGTGGTGACCTTCGCCGTGAAGCGGGCGGTCGCGCGCATCTCGCCCGGTCCGTCGAGCAGCAGGATCAGGTCGCTGGCGGTCAGCGCCGCCGCATCGATCCCGCCGGTTCCGTTGGCGGTGAGCTGAACCTTGGCGGCGCGGCCGCCCAGCTTCATGCTGCCCGATCCGAGCATCGTCGCGTTGAACTGATCGGCCTGGATCGCACCGGCGTCGATCGCGCCGCTGCCGCTCACCGACAGGTCGATGCGCTGGCCGCGAACCGGGCCGGTGACGTTCAGCCGCCCGCCGCCGATCACGATCGCGCTGCGGATCGCCAGGGTCGATACGGCGATTATCGGCGCGCCCTTGTTGCCCGCGACGGGCTGCTCGCCCCAGCCGTTGATGCCCGCGCGGACGATCAGGGTCGTCCCCTCGACCCTTATGTCGAGGCTCTCGATCACCCGTGTCTCGCCCGAGGCGCGCGCGCCGGGCGACTTGCCGGTCAGGAGCTGTACCTGGAACGGCCCCTCGACGCGGACCCGGTCGAAGCTGCCGACCGAATAGGTCCGATCGGCCGCACTTGCCGAAACCGGCAGGAGCAACAGGAGGAGTGCGGGCAGGAGGCGGATCATCCGCCCGGCATCGTCCCAATCACGCGTTCAGGCAAGAGCGGTGTATACGTAGCTCAGCTGCCGCAGCGCACATCGCCCGACCCCATCTTGGAGGTCGCGCATTTGGCGTCCGGGCCAAGATCGACATCGCCCGATCCCATCACCGATACCGCGGCACCGCCCTTCACCGTGGCGCGTACGCTGCCCGAACCGGCGATCGACACTTCGGCGCCCTGCGCGGTCAGCCCCGGTGCATCGACGCCGCCCGATCCGGCGATGTCGATGGCCAGCTTCTTCACGCTGCCCTTCAGGCTCATGTCGCCCGATCCCGCGATGGAGAATTTGCCGGTCTCGACATTGATCGCCGCGACATCAAGGCTGCCCGACCCCGCGCTCGAGCCGTTGAAGCTCTGGCCCTCGACCCGGTCGACCGCCATGTCGCCCGATCCGGCAATGCTCGCCTCGGCGATGCGCGGCATCGTCACGAAGATCTTCACGCCCTTATGGTCGCCGCTGCCCCAGTTGAAGCTGTTGCCGTTGATCCGGCCGACCCGTAGCGTACCGCCGACCTTTTCAATCTTGAGCTTGTCGAGCTGCTCCGAGGGCCCTTCGGCCCGCACCGAGAAGCCGGTGCCGACGCGCACATCGACGTCATCCGACCCGCGCAGCTCGACACCGGTGAAATCGGCCACGGAATAGCTGCGGGTGGTGCCGCTGCCCGATCCGGCGATACCGGGTTTCGAATCATCGCCACTCGCAGTGAACGAGCAAGCCGCGAGCGGGACCGCCGTCAGCGGCAGGGCCAGGATCAGGGCAACGAGACGCATGATATCCTCCTTATGTGTATTGGCTTAATAACACACCAAGACAGAGCATGCAATCGCCAAGGCCCAAACGAAAAGGGGCGACCGTCGCCGGCCGCCCCTTCCGTCTGGAGTCCGACGCCCGCGATCAGGCGGGGGTCTTGTCCTTGTTGTGGATCGCCGCCGCCTTGCGGAGGATCTCCAGGATCTTTTCCTGAGCGGTCGGTTCATCGACCTGCTCCATCGCGGCGAGTTCGCGCGCGAGGCGGCTGGTCGCCGCTTCGAAGATCTGCCGCTCCGAATAGCTCTGCTCGGGCTGGTCGTCGGCGCGGAACAGGTCGCGGACCACTTCGGCGATCGACACCAGGTCGCCCGAATTGATCTTCGCCTCATATTCCTGGGCGCGGCGCGACCACATGGTGCGCTTCACCCGCGGCTTGCCGGTCAGCGTGTCGAGCGCCTCGCGCAGCGTCTTGTCCGACGACAGCTTGCGCATGCCGACGCTTTCCGCCTTGTTGGTCGGGACGCGGAGCGTCATGCGCTCCTTCTCGAAACGGAGAACATAGAGTTCGAGTTGCATGCCGGCGATTTCCTGCCGCTGCAGCTCGATGACACGGCCGACGCCGTGCTTGGGGTAAACGACATAATCGCCGACGTCGAAGGACAGCGCCTTGGCAGCCATTCCGTTGAGCCTTTCCGTGGACTGGTTCCCCTGAGGGTGCGCGGCGGCAGCGGGGCTGCGTGCGCGCGATAAGGGGTTGTTGATTTAAACGTCTCCAGCCGGATGGCGCGAATCCGCGCCTCCGTCCTACATCATGTAGCAGAGTCGTAATAAAATTACCAGCCGCAGTACGCCCATTGCGGGCCGCCCCCGCGAAAAATCATACGGAAGCGACTAAAAGAGCCGGCGATCAGTCGCCCGAGCCAGGTTCCGGCGAGAAGTATTTGTCGTACTTGCCGTCCTCGCCCTTGTGCTCGTCGGCATCGGCCGGGGTCTGATCGTTCTTGCGCGTGACGTTGGGCCATTGCGACGAGAAGGTGTTGTTCAGCTCGAGCCATTTCTCGAGACCGTTCTCGGTATCGGGCAGGATCGCCTCGGCCGGGCATTCGGGCTCGCACACGCCGCAATCGATGCACTCGCTGGGATTGATCACCAGCATGTTCTCGCCTTCATAGAAGCAATCGACCGGACAGACCTCGACGCAGTCCATGTACTTGCACTTGATGCAGGCATCGGTGACGACGTAGGTCATTGCATACTCCCCAGCTCGGAACCCATGGGCCCGACGAAACGCCCCCGGACCGATCAGGTCCGACGAAACGCCTCGTCTGCTATGCCCGGCCGTGGCCGTCGTCAATCGCTCGAAGCCTGATGCGAGACGTTCTCAATGACGAGGTCGGTGTAACAGGCCTGCGCCTCGGGTGCGGGCCCGCGCCGCACCGGCAATGTCTCGACCCGGATCGCGCGCACCCGCGTGCCCTGCATGAAGGCGATCACGCTGCCGACGCGCACATTGGCATGGGCGCGGTCGACCGCGCGCCCGTCGAGCCGCAACCGGCCTTCGCCGGCGATCTTCTGGGCCGCGCTGCGGGTCCTGGCGAGCCGCGCGAACCAGAGGAACCGGTCGAGCCGCATCGTCGCGCCGTCAGCCCCACTAGCCATGCGTGGACCGCAATCCGGCGAGCGCCGCAAAGGCATTGTCGCGCGGCGGCGGCGCCACCCTGATGCGGGTCAGCCCCCGCCAAACCCAGCGCGGCGCGCCCTCCTGCGCCGGCGCGGGGCGGAAGCCGAGCGCCGCCATCAGCCGTGCCAGCGTTTCTGGCGTAACGCCGATCGAGGTGGCAAGCGCCGGATCGGGGGCGAAGGGCTTCCGCCCCGCACGCGCATCATGCGCCGCCCGGGCGATCCGCTCGGCGAGATCGACCCGTACTGCCTGATTGCCGAGCGGCCGATAGCCGTCGACGAGACTCGCCCCCTGCGTACCATGCGCCAGTACGCTGGCGCCGTCGGGCGGTGCTGCGCCGGGCGCGCGTTCGGCCTGTGTCGCGATCAGCATCCGCCGCCAGCGCGCCGGCCCGGGCTTGAGCAGCCGCGGATCGAACAGGTCGAGCGCCCCGATCGTCACCCCGATCGTCCGCAGTCTTTTGCGCGCTGCCGGATCGAGCGCGTCCACCGCAGCATCGATCCCGCCGCGCGCAACGATCCCGCCCGCGCCTACCAGCGCCGCCGCGACCGCGCGGAGCGGCGCCGTGGCCGCCGGATCGCGCCGCGCTGCGTCGAGCGCGACCAGCCCCGGCAGGCGTCGCGCGATCTCGGCCGCCAGCCATTCTTCCAGCCGCGACCGCACCCGCGCCTGCAATCCGCGTTCGAGGCAATCGAGGGACCGATCGAGCTTTACGCGTGGTCGCACCAGCGACGGACCGGGCCCGAGTTCCGCGACCTGGAGGCCTTCCCACAGGATCGCTGGCCGCGCGCGGTCGTCGATCGCCAGCGTGGCATCCTCTGCCGCGGCAAGCTTCTCGCCCCGTCGCGCCCTCTCGTCGCCGAGGCGGCGTTCGGCAGCAGCCAGCAACAGTCGCTTGTCGCCGTGCCGCGCATCGGCGGCGACGCTGAAGCGGAAGCCGTCGAGCCGCCCGATCGCGTGCTCCTCGACCATCACTTCGCCCTCGGGCCCGATCGTCACCGGCAGGGCGCCCTTGTCGGCGCCGATCTGGCGCAGCAGCATCGTGGTGCGCTTGTCGACGAAGCGCTGGGTCAGGCTGAGATGCAGCGCGTCGGACAGCCGCTCCTCGACCGCCGCCGCGCGTGCCGCCCAATGCGCCGGATCGGCCAGCCAGTCGGGCCGGTTGGCGATATAGGCCCAGCTCCGCGCCGCCGCGATTCGCCCGGCCAGCGTCTCGACATCGCCCGCGACATTGTCGAGCCGCGCGATCTCCTCGGCGAACCAGATGTGCGGGATATGGCCGGTGCCTTCGCTCAAATGGCCGAACACCCGTCCCGCGAAGCGCGCATGCGGATCGACGCCGAGCTTGCGGAAATCGGGCAGCCCCGCCGCGGCCCAGAGCCGTCTGACCATGGCGGGCGAGCGCACCCGGTCGCGCACCCAATCCTCCTCGGCGAGGCGCTTGAGCACCGCGAGGTCGGTCGATTGCGGCGCGGCACGCAGCACCCGCTCGGTCGGCCGCGCCTCGAGGCTGGCGATCAGCGCATCGATACTGGCCATGTCGGGATCGCCGTCGCGCCAATAGAGGAAGTCGAGCCGCGGGAAGCGATGCTCCTCGATCGCCAGCACTTCTTCGGGGGTGAAGGCGCCCGGGCCTTCCTCGACCAGCGCACCGAACGTCCCGTCGCGTTGGTGCCGGCCGGCACGTCCGGCGATCTGCGCCATCTCCGCCACCGTCAGCCGGCGCTGGCGGTGCCCGTCGAACTTGTCGAGGCTGGCAAAGGCGACATGCGCCACGTCCATGTTGAGCCCCATGCCGATCGCGTCGGTCGCGACGAGATAATCGACCTCGCCCGCCTGGAACATCGCGACCTGCGCATTGCGTGTTCGCGGGGAGAGGGCGCCCATCACCACCGCCGCGCCGCCGCGCAGGCGGCGCAGCATCTCGGCGACCGCGTAGACCTCCTCGGCCGAGAAGGCGACGATCGCCGACCTTTTGGGCAGCCGCGAAATCTTCCGCGCACCGGCATAGCTGAGCGTCGAGAAACGCGGCCGGTTGAGGATGTCGATCCCCGGCACCAAAGCCTTGAGCATCGGCCGCAGCGCCTCGGAGCCGAGAATCATCGTCTCCTCACGCCCTCGCGCGCGGAGGATTCGGTCGGTGAAGACATGCCCGCGCTCGGGGTCGGCCCCCAATTGCGCCTCGTCGATCCCGACAAAGGCGAGATCCCGATCGACCGGCATGCTCTCGACGGTGCACAGGAACCAGCGCGCGTCCTTCGGGACGATCTTCTCTTCGCCGGTGATGAGCGCGACCTGGTTCGCGCCCTTGATCTTCACCACCCGGTCATAGACCTCGCGCGCCAGCAGCCGCAGCGGAAAGCCGATCATGCCGCTCGAATGGCCGCATAGCCGCTCGACCGCCAGATGGGTCTTGCCGGTATTGGTCGGGCCCAGCACCGCGGTCACCGGACGTTCGCTGTCACGCTTCATCGTGCGGTCAACATCGCGTGCCGATCGCGCGGGCGCAACCTGCCTGCTCGAAATCCCGGTCGAAATCTGCACTAACCATATCGAATGCTTGACGGATTTGGTGAATCCTCCACCCCTGTGACCGGTTGTCGCAGCGCCGCCACGCTTCGCCGTGCGAGTCCCACCCCGGAACATTCCTTAATTTGACTTTAGGAGAATATCGCCACAGTCATTTGGCCTCGCGCCGGGGGGTTCTTTTTTCAGACGGCGCCGCGACCTGGGGGCGGACAGCCTTTGTTTTTGCGCAGTGACCATGGATCGGATCAGGCGGGTGGCACCGCAACCCTGTCGTTCGGCCGGGCGATCGTGCCCCTGGCCGAACCGCGGACGATCGATCGCCTGCGTGACGCGATCGCGCGGGTCGACTGGGCGCCGGATCTCGGATCGCAGATCGGCTCGATCGACTGGTGGCGTGGGGCCGCGACCTGCGCCGCGCTCTGCACCGCCAGCTGGATGCTCGCGCCCAGCTTCGACAGGACGATCCCGGGTGTCGCCCCGCCCGCGCTCGAAGGCGCCGACTGGGACGAGGCCCGCGCTCAATCGATCGCGCCGCTCGCCTGGGGTGCCGATACCGGGCGGCATATGGCGGCGAACGATCTGGTCGCGCCGCTCACCGAAACGCCCGAACGCCCGATCATCGATCTCACCACCCTGTTCGGCAATGGCGACAGCTTCACCCGCGTGCTGCAGCGCGCCGGCGTGTCCGAAGGCGACGCGTCCAATGCAGCGAAGCTCGTTTCGGGTGCGGTCGGCCTCGGCGACATCAAGCCCGGCACGCCGATCGACATGACGCTCGGGCGCCGCGCGAACCGCAACGTCGCCCGTCCGCTCGATCTCCTGTCGTTCCGCGCGCGCTTCGACCTCAATCTCAGCGTATCGCGCGTGAACGGCGCGCTCGTCCTGACCCGCCACCCGATCGTGATCGATCACACCCCGGCCCGTTTCCAGGGCCTGGCCGGCCGCAGCCTCTATCGTTCGGCACGCGCCGCCGGCGTCCCCGCCAAGATCGTCGAATCCTATATCAAGGCGATGGCGACCCGCCTCTCGGTCGGCCGCGACGTCGGCGCCGGCGACACGTTCGACATCATCGTCGAACAGGCCCGCGCCGCTACCGGCGAGGTCCAGATCGGCAGCCTGATGTTCGCCGGGCTCGATCAGGGCCGCAAGAAGACTCAGCTGATCAAATGGAGTGACGGCCAATGGTATGAGGCGTCGGGCCAGTATGAGCGGCGCGGCACCATGGGCATGCCCGTCGCCGGCCATATCACCTCGACCTTCGGTCTGCGCCGCCATCCGTTGCTCGGTTTCACCCGCATGCACAAGGGGCTCGATATCGGGGCTCCCTATGGCGCACCGATCCACGCCGCGATGGCCGGCGTCGTCGCCTTTGCCGGGCGCAACCGGGGCTATGGCAATTTCGTGAAGCTGGGGCATGGCGGGGGCATCGGCACCGGCTATGGCCATATGAGCCGAATCGCGGTCCGTCAGGGCCAGAGCGTCGCGGCCGGCCAGGTCATCGGCTATATCGGCTCGACCGGCCTGTCGACCGGCCCGCATCTCCATTGGGAGGTCTGGAAGAACGGCATCGCGGTCAATCCACGGTCGATGTCCTTCTCCAGCATGGCGCAGCTCTCGGGCGACGCGCTGCGCGCGTTCAAGGCGCGCTACGCCAATCTGATGGCGGTGAAGCCCGGCGCGCACTGATCCCGGTCAGCCGGATTTCCGGTTACGCGGGCTCGATCCGGTCCAGCGCTTGAACGCTCTTGAAAAGGAGCTCGGGTCAGAAAAGCCGATCAGATAGGCGGTCTCGTTCACTGACGCTTTCCGGCCGCCCAGATAATGCAGCGCCATGCGGTGGCGCAGATCGTCGATCAGCGCCTCGAAGCTGACCCCCTCCTCCTTCAGCCGGCGATAAAGCGACGGACGGCTCATCCCCATCCGCCGCGCGATATCGTCCATCGCCAGGTCGCCGGTGTGAAGCAGCGGGATCGCCAGGCTCTCGACCTGCCCGCGCATCGTCGTCGCGTTCTCCAGGCTCTTCAGCAGCCGGTCGGCATGCTCGCTCAGCACGCCGAAGACATAGCGGTTGGGCTGGTGAAGCTCGATCGACAGCCAGGACGGATCGATCATGATCGCGTTCTTGTCGCTGCCGAAGGTCACCGGCACCCTCAACACGCGCTCGTAATCCGCGGCGTGGCCTGGCGCGACATGCGTGACGTGCACTGCCCTGGCGAAGGGCGCGTCGGGGAAATGCCGTGTGGTTTCCGATATGAAGCGCGACCAGGTCGCCTCGGTCATCTCGGGAAAGGCGTTCGGGTCGCTCCGCATGTCGACCAGCCATAATTCCCCGTCGATCGGGGTCAGCTGGAATCGCGCGCCGCTGACGGACATGTCGACCTCGGCGGCCAGCCGGCTGAACCGGTTCAGCTCCATCAGCGCCGCCCCCATGGTCGGCGCTGCGTAGCAGATCAGCCCGACGATCGAGATTTCCTTGAAATCCTTCTCGGCGCCCAGGTCGAGCGCCAAAGCGGGGGCGTCGCACAGGTCCTTCGCCGCCTTCATCAGCGCGACATAGCGCGCCATCGGCACGCGATTGTCGGGGTCGGCCAGGTCGTCGGGCGCGATGCCCGATCGTTCGGCGAGCAGCGCCGCGCTGGCGCCCTTCGCCACCGCGAACTGCATCAGATTGCCGGCATAGCCCGCCGATACGGTGGGTTCGGCCATCATCCCTCCTGCAACGCAAAGCCATGTTTTTGATCCCGGGCGTCATGTGCCCGGAATCCGGGGCGGACTAAAGCCCGGAGGATGGAAGAACGAAAACCGCGGGCTGCGACCGCCGCCAAAACCCTTCGGGCCACGGGCATGACCTGGTTCCTGACGGCGATGATCGGCCAATGGCTGTTCGTCCTCTATATCGCGGGTTTTTACGGCGGAGCCGCTGCCGCCGGCGATTTCGCCCGGTGGAACGATGTGCTGGTCGGCGGCTATGTCGCGGGTGGCACCATCGGCAATGTCGCGCTCGCGGCGCATCTGCTGCTCGCGGCGATCATCACCATCGGCGGGCCGCTCCAGCTCATTCCCTGGATCCGCGCCCGCTTCCTGCCCTTCCACCGCTGGAACGGACGGCTCTACATCCTGACGGCGATCGTGATCAGCCTGACCGGTATCTATATGGTCTGGACCCGCGGCACCGCCGGCGGCGCGGCGATGCGCGTCGGCATCAGCATCAACGGCGTACTGATCCTGATCGCGGCCGTCACGGCATGGCGCCTCGCGCTTGCCCGCCGGATCGCCGCGCACCGCCGCTGGGCGCTGCGCAGCTTCATCCTGGTCGGCGGGGTGTGGTTCTTCCGGGTCGGGATGATGTGCTGGATCCTGCTCAACCAGGGGCCGGTCGGCATCGGCGGCAAAGGGTTCGACGGCCCGTTCGTGCGCTTCTGGGCATTCGGCTGCTATCTCGTGCCGCTCGCCCTGCTCGAACTCTATCTGCGCACGCAGGATCGCGGCGCGGCGACAAGTCGCTATGCCATGGCGGGGCTGCTGGCCGTGTTGACGCTCGGCACGGCGATCGGGATTTTCGGCGCGGCGATGGGGATGTGGCTGCCGCGCCTGACCTGAGGTCGCCGAGGGTCCGTACTCACTACCCGCAACGGCCGTGACGGAGCGGATTTTGGCGTGAGGCAAGGAGCAAGGAGGGAGCGATGGCTTTCCATCGTGACCGACGCGCAACGCCGCATCACGCCAAAAGCCGCCTGCCCCGAAGGGGTCGCCCGGAGAGAGGTGCTGGCGGCGTCAGGCTGCTTGCGCGGGCTACCAGCCCGCGACGGCGCAACCTTCCTTGCCAGCGCCTCTCTCCGGGCGATCGCGGCCATTGCGGGTAGTGAGTACGGACCCTACCGACCTTGCGAGCGCCAGCGCTTCAGGGTGCGGCCGATGATCTGGTCCTCGTTGCCGACTTCGCGCCACAATTCGGAGAAGAGCGGATCTTCCGAAGCCGGCCGCTTGTTCTCTTCCAGCCCGTCGAACGACACGCGGATCGGGATGGCGACGCCCTCGCCGCAGATGATGCATTCGCGGTTGCGCAAAGCCGGGATCGAATCGAGGAAACCGCGTGCACCTTCGGGCATGGCCGCACGGACGAATGCCTGGTCGCGGTCGTTGTTCAGGCGCATCGAGATGATCGTGCCGAGCTGCGACAGCACGCCTTCCGCCAGATCCGACGGGCGCTGCGTGATCAGGCCGAGCGACACGCCATATTTGCGGCCTTCCTTGGCGATCCGGCTGAGGATCTTGCCGACCGACGAATTGTCGGCGTTGCGCTCGTTGGGGATGTAGCGATGCGCTTCCTCGCAAACGAGCAGGATCGGGCGCTGCGCCTCGCCGCGCGACCAGATCGCATAGTCGAACACCATCCGGCTCAGCACCGCGACCACCACCGAGGTGATTTCGGACGGCACGCCCGACACGTCGATGATCGAGATCGGCTTGCCGTCGCCCGGCATGCGGAAGATGCGCTGGATGAAGCCGGCCATCGTGTCGGCGACGAGCATGCCGGAGAACATGAAGCTATAGCGCGGATCGGCCTTGATCTCCTCGATCTTGGTCTTCAGCCGCAGATAGGGGGCGGTGTCGCCCGCCCGGTCCATCTTGCCCATTTCGAGCTGGATCAGATTGGTCAGGTCGCTCAGCAGATAGGGGATCGGCGCGTCGACCGTCAGCTTGGAGATTTCCTGGCCGAGCCGGCCCTTGGCGCGCGCCATCAACAGGCATTTGGCGAGGATGTCGGCGTCGATCTGATGCTCGGAGCCGCCCGAGGTGACGAACACCTCGCAATGCTCCTCGAAGTTCATCAGCCAGTACGGCATCTGCAGGTTGGACACGTCGAAGATCGCGCCATTGTCCTTGAACGCGGCGCTATATTCCCCGTGCGGATCGACCATCACGATATGGCCCTGCGGCGCGAGCTCGCAGATTCGGTGGAGGATCAGCGCGGCACTGGTCGACTTGCCGGTACCGGTCGATCCGAGCAGCGCGAAATGCTTGCCGAGCATCGCGTCGACATAGAGCGCGGCGCGGATGTCCTTGGTCGGATAGACCGTGCCGATCTCGATATTGGCGCGGTCGTCCGCGGCATAGATCTGCTTCAGGTCGGCGGTGGTCACCGGGTAGATGCGGCAGCCGGGGGTCGGATACCGCGTCACGCCGCGGCGGAACTTGTAGAGCTTGCCGGTCAGGCGTTCCTCGTCGCCCTCGCCCAGGAAATCGACCTGGGCGGCGATCCGGTCGTTCGATCCGTCGGCCAGCTTCAGTGAGCGGATATTGGCGATCAGCCAGGCATTGCCGACACGCATCTTGATCTGGGTGCCGACCTGCCCGGCGCTTGCCGCGACCGGGTCGCTGTGCCGCGACGCGGTCTCCAGCGCGCGCGCGTCCAGCATCACCTGGCTGCTCGATCCGGCGATCTCGAACACGAACCCGATGGCTTCGCCCGCCGCGTCGGGCAAGGCGACGCCGGCACTCGCGGGCGCTGCTCTTTCGAAAGCCTGGCTGCCCAGCATCTCGGTCATTCCTCGGTTTCCCCCGGTGTCATTCATCCGAGCTATGCCGACGACAGGTAAATATTGGGTGTGCCGGCCTTTTCGAGGCGCCGGATTCCCGAAAGACTATATCCGATTCGGTTGGAAATCCGCGGCTACAAGCGCTCGTCGCGCTGGAAACGCCAGAACGGCGCATCGGGCCAGCGCCGCTGCGCGTCGTACAGGGCCCGGCGCCGCTCGGTATAGACCGAAGCGACCTGGGCGAGTTCGGCGGCGTAACCGCACCCGGATTCCCCTGCGATTGCGGCGATGACGTGCCGCGCGGCGGCCATTCCCGATCGCAGCGCATTGAACAGACCTTGCCCGGCGATCGGGTCGAAGCTCAACGCCGCATCCCCGCACGCAACCCAGCCTTCCCCGACCGGCGAGGCGAGACCGCCGTCGCGCGCATCGCGAAAGACCATGCCGGGATCGAACCGGGGTTCGCCGAGCAATGCGGTCAGGCCTGGCGCCTCGCGCAGGATCGCGTCCCACCGCGCCGGGTCGCGTCGCAGCAAAGCTGCCTCTTCGGGCGAGGTGTGGAAACCGAAGGCCCAGCGCCCGCCCCCCAGCCGCCCGGCATAGAACCAGCCGTCCGGCCGCGCCTCGATGATGGTGCGGTCGAGCGCTGCGTTGAGCGTCGGGCGGCCGTAGCGATAGACGGCGACCAGCGCGCGGTGACGGCGCCGGCGCGCGCCGATCAGCCGCGCGAGCTTGCCGCGGCGGCCGGTGGCATCGACCAGCCAGGACGTCGCCACCTGCCGGCCATCGTCGAGCCCGGCGATCCAGCCCCGCCTCGCGCGCTCAAGCGTCGAGATGTTGGCCGAATGGAACGTCGCCCCGCCATCCAGGCTCGCCTGGCGCAACGCTGCGTCGAATCGCGCCCGATCGAGCCGGATGCCGGCGCCATAGGGATCGGCCATGGCATCGCTCGCGATCATCGTCGCGGAATCCCACGCGGTCAGCGTTCCGCCGACATGGCAATGACCCGTGCCGTCGTTCGTCCGGGCGATCGAGCCCAGATCGAGCCGGTGCAACAGCCGGATCGCCGCGCCCGGCAGGGTCTCGCCGATCTTCGGCGGCGCCGGCCCCAGCCGGTCGGCGATCAGTACGGAAAGCCCCGCCCGTGCCAGCTCGAGCGCGGCGACCGATCCGGCCGGCCCCGCCCCTGCCACCACTATATCGACGCGGCACGGGCCGCTGCGGTCACTCGCGATGGACACGCACCGACCGGAACGCCTCGAACTGCTCGTGGCTGGCCCAGCCCGCTTTCTCGAGCCGGTTGAGCGGCCGATCGAGCTCGGCCAGCAGGGCGGTGGCCTTGAGCGCGCCCTTCCTCAGCTTGCCCGCGGCCAGCGTCTCGACATGGATGACGTTCGGGAAATCGGGGTCGTCCGCAATGCCCGGCCGTGCCTCGACGATCCCCAGCTCGCCGAACTGGGCGATCATCTTCATCATCACATCGGGCGTGCTGGCCTGGTCGATCGCGCGGAGCCAGTTGGCGCGGCGCTGATAGGCGGCGAGCCGCTGCTCGCGGGGCAGCGTGGTATCCATCACCAGGTCGTAATCCTCGGCGGTCAGCACCTGGTTGGGCACGCGCGCCGCCCAGAAGGTCGGCAGATACGGGTCGAAATCGGGGTCGTACCCCGATCGGCAAAAGGCCGTGTCGCCCTGCCAGGGAACCGCCATCCAGCGCGTCAGGCCGCCCGGCGGTTGCGCGTAGAGCGGGCCGTTGACCAGCGCGACGTTGACCGGATTCAAGGTCGCGCCGTAATTCGGCTCGGGCTCGCCCGCCGGCCGGGCGCGGATGCGGAACGGCGCCGAATAGAGGCTGGCATGGCGCATCGGCCAGGTCATCTCGCAGCCCGGATGGAAGGTGTCGGCCAGGCAATAATCGAGCGCCGCGCGGTCGAGCGTCCCCGGCTGCTCGGCCAGCGGGATCGTCTCGAACACCGCCGGCGGTGCCTGTTCGGGCCAGTCGGCGATGAAATGCCCCGCCGCCCAGCGGCGCAGCAGCCCTTCCTGCAGCCCGGTCATCGGCAGCATGTTGCCCGTGCTGTTCGCGGGAAAGCTGCCGAACGCATCGCCATAGATCCACGGCCAGATATGCGGCCAGCTCACCGGCTCGGCGACGAGCGGCTTGTTCGGGCGGAAGCTGTGCAGGATGGCGAGGCGCAGCTCGCCATAGGGATCGTCGCGCGTGCCGGCCGGCTTGTGCGACAGCTTGGCGATGAGATCGGGATTGGTGAAATCCATCGGCCCGCCCTTGCCGAAATAGGCGGCGAATCCCTTGTTGACCCATTGCAGCCCGGTCAGCCGGTTGAGGATGGGCAGGATGTCGCGCGCGAAGGAGGGCGTGTCGGGCATGGTCATCAGGCCCGCCTCGACGAACACGTCGCACATCAGGTCGTACATGGTGCGCCAGCTCATCACGCCGGGGGCGTAATTGGGCGGGGCCACCACCACCCAGGCCGATTCGACCGGAATCGGCTTGCCATCGATCGAGACGGTGGCGGTCACCGGGCCGTCGGACGTGTCGTCATACCAGTCATCGGCATTGTTGAAGCTCGGCGGATTGGCCGGGTCGAAGACAGGGGCATGAGTCGGCGAGGCCGATTCGCCCGTGCCGCCGAGCACGATCAGCCGGCCGGCGGCATCGGTGCGGATCTCGCCGAGCGGCACGACCACCGGCTGCTTGGCCGCTGCCTTGAAGGTGCCCGTGTCGAACGCGTGGTCGGGCCCGCCCGACGTGTCGCAGCCCGAGATGCTGCGCGGCCCCGGATCGATCGCCAGCCCGCTGCGGTCCTTCACCTTGCGGTTGCGCAGCGAGAACTGGTTGTCGGAGGCATTGACTGCCTCGGGAATGTCGAGCGCGTACTGGAATTGATACCACTGCGCCTTGCGGTTCGCGAGGTGCGCGGTCCAGACGATCTCGGCATTGTCGGGGGTCAGTTCCCTGACCACCTCACCCGCGGCATTATAACCATAGAGGCGGAAGCGCGCGGCCTGCCGCTTGATCGCGCCCTTCTTGTCGCGCCAGGTCTCGGGCAGTGTGTCCGGGCCCGGCGGCGCGATCGTTTCCGGCCCGATGAAATACTCGGTCTTGCTGTCGCCGATCCGTGCGATCCCGATCGCCGGATGAACCGCCGCGCGCACCACGATCCGGTCGGTTGTATCCGCGCCACGATCGCTGCCCGATGTCAGTTTCGCTTTCGCCATCGCCATTCCCCCACCATGGGTTCAGCATAACGGCGGTGAGAGAGGGGCGACATGGGATAAGCGACCATTATGACGGCAGTCGAGCCGGCCTTAGGCCCCCGTGGCGCTGACGGACCGAGTTTGGTCATCCACCCTCTCCCGTTCGCCCTGAGCTTGTCGAAGGGCTGCTCTTTCTTCGTGGGAAGAGAAGGGCAGGGCTTCGACAAGCTCAGCCCGAACGGGGAGAGGTAAATCCCTTTTTTCCTAGAACCGCCGTGCCACCCATCCAGCAGTCCAGCCGAACAGGATCGACAAGGCGACCGCCGTCAGCCCGTAAGTGAAGGACCAGCGATCGGCGGAGCGGGCGACGAAGCGCTCGAAACCGGACTTGCGGATGTCGATGTCGCGCGTCGCCGCCGCCAGCACGCGGCCATCGCGGATCAGGAAGGTTTCCGCGGTGAAGCGCCCGACCGGCACGCGCGCCGGGATGGTCACGCGGGCGCGGTACAGCACCCCGTCAGTGATCTCGACCGCGCCCGGCGCTTCGAAATACAGGCCGGACCGGCGCTTCAGGTCTACAAGCCCGCGCGCGAACCGGTCCTGCTCGTCGGTCGGCGCACTGCTGGCGGGGGAAAGCTGCAGGCTGTTGAGGCCGAGTTCGTAGATCGCCTGGGTCCGCTCGTCGACGAGACTGGCGATCGGCCGCGACGAGGCGATCGCATAGAAGCTTGGCGCCGAGCGGTAACGCAGCCGCGCCGCATTGACCCAGATGCCGGCGACCTTCTCCTTCTCGCGCACCAGGATCGACTGGACAGGCCCCTTCACCACCACGACGATGTCGGTCGGCTTGTCGTCGTCGGGCAACCGCCCGCCGGGATAGAGGATCGCGCCGAACAGCAGCAGCTCGGCGCCGGTGAAGCTATAGGCGATCTCGATGTCGCGCTGCGACACGTCGGGCACCAGCACGGGCTTGGGCTGGGTCGCCGGCTTGGCCTGGCCCATCAGCAGCGGGACCAGCAGCAGGAGCAGCAGCTTCTTCACGACAGCTCGACCGAATAGATCTCGTCCGGGCGCCAGCCCAGGCCGAGCCCGATGCGGAAGGCGACGAGCAGCACGATGATCGCCAGCGCGAGGCGGAGATATTCCGGCTTCACCTTGGTCGCGAAGCGCGCGCCGACCTGTGCGCCGGCGACCGATCCGAGCAGCAGCAACGCGGCCAGCACGATATCGACCGCCTTGGTCGTGGTGGCATGGACCATCGTCGCCATCGCGGTGACGAACAGGGTCTGGAACAACGAGGTGCCGACCACGACCTGAGTCGTCATGCCGAGCAGATAGAGCATCGCGGGCACCAGAATGAAGCCGCCGCCGATGCCCAGCAGCATGGTCAGGATGCCGACGAAGAAGCCGAGCAACAACGGCGCGAGCGGCGAGATATAGAGGCCCGAGCGGTAGAAGCGCGTCCGCAGCGGCAGCGCCGCGACCAGCGGATGGTGCCGGCGTTTCCGCGGGCGGGGCGGCGCGCCGGTACGGCTGGCATGGATCGCGGTCCAGCTTTCCTGCGCCATCAGCCCGCCGATCGAGCCGAGCATCAGCACATAGACGATCGCGATCACCGTATCGATCTGGCCGCTCGCCTGGAGCAGCTTGAACAGCCAGCCGCCGAACAGCGACCCGATCAAGCCGCCCGCGACGAGCACGCCGCCCATCTTGGTATCGACCCCGCCGCGCCGGATATGCGCGAACACGCCCGACACGCTCGCGCCGGTCACCTGGCTTGCGGCCGAGGCAGCGGCGACCGTCGGCGGGATGCCATAGACGATCAGCAGCGGCGTGGTCAGGAATCCGCCGCCGACCCCGAACATGCCGGACAGCAGCCCGACACCCCCGCCGAGCAGGACGATGACGAGCGCGTTCACCGAGAGATTGGCGATGGGCAGATAGATGTCCATTGCCCAAGGCGGATATCCTGTTCGGCGCGTCGCGGAAAGCGAAACGCCGAGAATATGGCAAGTTGCCGGCGGTTCGCGGCAACTACAGGCAGGGATGTCCAGTATTTGCCGTCATGAGGCCGCTACTTCCGGCTGGACTTGAACCCGTATCGCGCCTTAGCCTGCGCCGGACTTCCGGGAGAGAGTTCGATGAAGCTCGCACTGCGTCTGGCACTCCTCGCTCTGGCGGTCGCCCCCGTCGCCGCGCTCGGCGACAACAGCCCCCAGGTCGTGATGGCGACCCCCGGCGTCGGAGATGGTGGCTCGATCAGGTCCTTCACCGCGCGCTTCAGCCAGCCGATGGTCCCGCTCGGCGATCCGCGTGCGCCGTCGCCGTTCGGCGTCACCTGCGCGGTCGAGGGCGAGGGGCGCTGGGTCGACCCGCAGACTTATGTCTATGAATTCGGCAGCGGCCTGCCCGGCGGCACGACGTGCAGTTTTGCGGTGAAGAGCGGGCTGAAGAGCGTCTCCGGTTATGCCGTCACCGGCCAGCAGGAATTCAAGGTCGATGCCGGCGGCCCGGTCGCGCGCGCCGTGATGCCCGGACAATATGGTGGGGAGATCGAGGAGGATCAGGTCTTCCTCGTCGCCGCCAACATGCCCGCCACCGCCGCCTCGGTCGGTACCAACGCGTATTGCGCGGTCGACGGCATCGGCGAGAAGATCCCGGTCGACGTGCTTGCGGCCGACCTCCCCGGCAAGCTGCTGGGTGAGATGGGCACCGACAACTGGAACGTCCGCAGCTTCCTCGAAAGTGCCGGCCTGCCCGCGACGGTGCCGACCGACGCGGCCGACAAGCAGAAAGCCTTTGCCACGGTCACGGCACTGAAATGCCGCCGCCCGCTGCCCCCGGGCCGCGATATGGCGCTCGTCTGGGGTGCGAACATCGCCGGCGCAGGCGGCAAGCTCGCCGGCACCGATCAGCGCTTCGATTACACCGTACGCAAGCCCTTCACTGCTCGTTTCGAATGCTCACGCGTCAACGCCCAGGCCGGGTGCAGCCCGGTCGAGGCAGCACATGTCCGCTTCACCGCGCCGATCGCGATGAGCCTCGCCGAGCAGATCCGCATCACCACCGCTGACGGCAAGGCGATCGCACCGGTGTTCGACAAGGACGAGAAGAAGAAGGCGACGATCAGCGACATCACCTTCTCCGCGCCCCTGCCGCCGGCGACCGCCGCCAAGCTGACGCTGCCCGCCGACGTCAAGGACGAGAGTGGGCGCGTGCTGGCCAATGCCGAGCGCTTCCCGCTCGACGTGCGTTTCGACGAGGCACCGCCGCTGGTGAAGTTCGCCGCCCCGTTCGGCATTCTCGAGGCGAAGGAACAGGGCGTGCTGCCCGTCACCGTGCGCAATGTGGAGCCCTCGCTCCAGGGGCTCAGCACGGCGATCGCCGGCAAGTCGCTGCGCGTCGACGGATCGGACGGCAAGATCGCCGAATGGCTGCGCACCGTCGACGATGCCGACGATTATGCGAGCCATGAGGAGAAACGGGGCAAGGAGTCGGTCACGATCAACGACACCGGCTCGAAGTCGATCCTGGCCGATGCCGGCGGCGCGGCGCTCCAGGTCGGCCTGCCCGGCAAGGGCAAGGATTTCGAGGTCGTCGGCATCCCGCTCGGCAAGCCCGGATTCTATGTGGTGGAGCTGGCCAGCCCGGTGCTCGGCCAGGCCCTGCTCGGGCGCAAGGCGCCGCGCTATGTCGCCTCGGCCGCGCTCGTCACCAACATGGCGGTGCATTTCAAATGGGGCCGGGAGCGGAGCCTTGCCTGGGTGACCCGGCTCGACACCGGCAAGCCCGTCGCCGGCGCCACGGTGCGCATCACCGACAGCTGCACCGGCGAGCAGTTCGCGCGCGGCACCACCGATGCCAGCGGCGGCGTGTTCGTGCCGCAGGGCCTGCCCGAGCCGGAAACCTATGGCAGCTGCGAAAGCGGCAGCTCGCATCCTTTGATGGTGTCGGCCCGCGAAGGTGAGGATTTCAGCTTCACCCTTACCGCATGGGGCGAGGGCATCCGGCCGTATGATTTCGACCTGCCTTATGGCTATGAGGCCAAGGGGGACATCCTCCACACCGTGTTCGATCGCGCACTGCTCCGCCAGGGCGAGACGATCAACATGAAGCACATCCTGCGCACCTCGATCGGTGCGGGCTTCGGCATGGCGCCGGCGCTGGAAGGAACGCTTCGGCTCTCGCATCGCGGGTCGGACACCCAGTTCGACATGCCGCTCAAGATCGATGCCAATGGCATCGGCGAATCGAGCTGGACCGCGCCGCAGGGCGCGCCGATGGGCGATTACGACCTGCAGGTGATCGTCGGCGACAAGACGATCTATACCTCGCAGTCGTTCAAGGTCGACGTCTACAAACTACCGACCATGCGCGCGACGGTGACCGGGCCGAAGGAAGCCGCGGTCAGGCCCAAGACGCTGCCGCTCGACCTGTTTGTCGGTTATCTTTCGGGCGGTGGCGCCTCCAACCTGCCGGTCGACCTGCGCGTCGGCTATTTCGGGCGAAGCACCACGCCCGAGGGCTATGACGGCTACAGCTTCGGCGGCAATGCGGTGCAGGAAGGGACCAAGCCGCTCGATGGCGACGGCGAGGAGGAACAGACGCCGCTGCCGCCGACCCAGACTCTGCCCGCGACGCTTGGCGGTGACGGCACGGCCAAATCGGTGATCGAGGTGCCCCAGGCGCTCGACGGCGCGACCGACATGCTGGTCGAGATGGACTATCAGGACGCGAATGGCGAAGTGCTGACCGCATCGC
The DNA here is from genome assembly GCF_058809095.1 of Sphingomonas sp. GW821-FHT10F11. Classification (NCBI taxonomy): domain Bacteria; kingdom Pseudomonadati; phylum Pseudomonadota; class Alphaproteobacteria; order Sphingomonadales; family Sphingomonadaceae; genus Sphingomonas; species Sphingomonas sp. GW821-FHT10F11. Next base: position 283,592 of record NZ_JBXASH010000006.1, on the reverse strand, counting down.
GCCGCATCCCGATCTTCCCCTCGGCGGTCCAGGTCGGCGTGAAGACCGATGGCTGGCTGATGAAGCAGGACGATCTGCGCCTGCGTTTCGTCGCGCTCGACACCTCGGGCAAGCCGATCGCCAACCAGAAGATCTCGGTCGCGCTGTACAGCCGCAAGATCCTGACCGCGCGGCGCCGGCTGATCGGCGGCTTCTACGCCTATGACAACCAGATGAAGACGGAGAAGCTCGCGGGCACCTGCACCGCGACGACCGATGCGCAGGGGCTGGCGCAGTGCAAGGCCGATCCCGGCGTGTCGGGCGAGGTCTATGCCGTCGCGACGACAACCGACACCAATGGCAATGTTGCGCGGGCCACGCGTTCGGTCTGGCTCGCCGGTGACGATGACTGGTGGTTCGGCGGCGACAATGGCGACCGCATGGACGTGGTCCCCGAAAAGACGGCCTACAAGGCCGGCGAAACCGCGCGCTTCCAGGTCCGTATGCCGTTCCGCGAGGCGACCGCCCTGGTCACCGTCGAGCGCGAAGGCGTGCTGTCCTCCTACGTGACGACTTTGTCGGGTACCGATCCGGTGGTCGAGGTCAAGATGCCGGGTAGCTACGCGCCCGATGTGTTCGTGTCGGTCATGGCGGTGCGCGGGCGCGTCGAAGGCGGCTTCTGGAGCTGGATCCACGGCATCGCACAGAGCCTCGGTCTTGCCAGCGGGCCCCCTGCGGCGCCCGAGCCGACCGCCCTGGTCGACCTCGCCAAGCCCGCTTACCGCCTCGGCATGACCAAGGTGAAAGTCGGCTGGGAAGCGCATCAGCTCCAGGTCGCGGTCAAGGCCGACAAGGAGAAATATGCCGCGCGCGACACCGCGCAGGTCGATGTCCAGGTGAAGAGCCCCGACGGCAAGCCGGCAGCCACCGCCGATGTCGCCTTCGTCGCGGTCGACGAAGCGATCCTCCAGCTCGCGCCCAATGAAAGCTGGGACGTGCTGACCGCGATGATGGGCGAGCGCTCGCTCTCGGTGCTCACCTCGACCGCGCAGATGCAGGTCGTCGGCAAGCGCCATTACGGCCGCAAGGCAGTCGAAGCCGGCGGCGGCGGCGGCAACGACATGTCGGGGCTCAATCGCGAGAATTTCCAGCCGGTATTGTTGTGGAAGGGCCGGGTCGCGCTCGATGCGCAGGGCCATGCGCGTGTGCCGGTCGTGCTCAGCGATGCGCTGTCCTCGTTCAAGCTGGTTGCGATCGCGACCGACGGCGCGCAATTGTTCGGCACCGGCATGGCGAGCGTCAGGACCGCGCAGGACCTGTCGATCTTCGCCGGTATCCCGCCGCTGGTGCGCACCGGCGATTATTTCGCGGCGGGCTTCACGCTCCGAAACGGCTCGGACAAGCCGATGAAGGTCACCGCTACGGTCGACGTCACCCCGCGTGTCGCGCAGGGCAAGCCGCTGACCGTCATCATCCCGGCGGGCGGCGCGACGCCGGTCGCCTGGAATCTCACCGCGCCGGGCAATGTCGCCAACCTCCGCTGGCAGGTCAGCGCCAGGACCGAAGACGGCAAGGCAGTGGACAAATTGACGGTCAACCAGGACGTCATCCCGGCCGTGCCCGTCGAAGTCTGGGCGGCGACGCTGACCCGGGTCGGCACCAACACCCTGATCCCCATCGCCCCGCCCGTCGGCGCGCTGCCGGGTCGCGGCACGGTGGATATCAAGCTCGACGACACGCTCGCCCCGCCGCTGGCCGGGGTCCGCGCCTTCATGTCTGCCTATCCCTATGAGTGTTTCGAGCAGCGCCTGTCGCGCATCGTCGCGCTGGGCGATTCGGCGGGCTGGACGGCGCTGGCCGGGGCGATCCCGACCTATCAGGCCTCTGACGGGCTGCTGCGTTTCTGGCCGTCGGACACGCTGGAGGGGTCGGAGATCCTGACCGCCTATGTCCTGTCGCTGACCGCGGACGCCGGCCTGCCCATCCCCGAAGCGTCGCGCACACGCATGATCGAAGGGCTGAAGGCAGTGCTTGATGGCCGACTGCGCCACGAGACCTATGGCGATGTCCGCCTGGAGAAGGTCGCTGCCTTCACCGCGCTGGCCCGGGCTGGTGCGGCGACGCCGGCGATGCTCGGCCAGATCAGCATCACGCCCAAGGAAATGCCGACGGCGAGCGTCGCCGATTATCTGATGGCGCTCGACAAGGTCCCCGGCCTCGCCAACGGCACGGCGCTGAAAGCGGCGGCCGAGGCGGTGATCCGCTCGCGCATCGCCTATGAGGGCACGAGGCTCGATCTGACCGACGCATCGAGCTCGGCCTGGTGGCTGATGTCGTCGAGCGACGAGGCGTCGATCAAGGCGCTGCTCGCCACGCTCGGTCGGCCCGGCTGGCAGGACGATGCGCCGAAGATGATGGTCGGCGTGTCGCTGCGCCAGGTCCGCGGCCATTGGGACACGACCACCGCCAATGCCTGGGGCACCGTCGCCGCGCGCAAGTTCGCGACGCTCTACCCGGCCGAGGCGATCGCCGGCACGACCTCGCTCGTGCTGGGCAGCCGTACCGTCTCCAAGGCATGGCCGCTCACGGTCGACCTGCGCCAGGCGAGCTTCCCGCTGCCTGCGACGCAGACCCCGCTCCGCCTGTCGCAATCGGGCGGCGCCGGTCCCTGGGCGAGCGTCTCGGTCTCGGCCGCGGTGCCGCTGACCAAGCCGCTCAACGCGGGCTACCGCATGTCCCGCAAGGTCGATGTGGTCCAGGCGCGCTCCAAGGGCGTGCTGACGCGCGGCGATGTCGTGAAGGTGACGATCGCGGTCGAGGCGACCGCCGAACGCAACTGGGTGGTGATCGACGATCCGATCCCGGCGGGCGGTACGATCGTCGGCGATCTCGGGGGCCAGTCGAAGATCCTTGCCGGCCAGGGCAGCGATGGCGGCGGCTTCGACTTCGTCGCGGTCGACGGCGAGGGCAAGCTCTGGAACGTCGAGGTCGGCGCCCAGCTTGCCTATGTCGAGCGCGGCAATGATTCGTGGCGCGCCTTCTTCTCCTGGCTGCCCAAGGGCAAGCTGACGGTCAGCTATCTGGTCCGCCTCAATGGCGCGGGCCGGTTCAACCTGCCGCCGTCGCGGGTCGAGGCGATGTATTCGCCCGCGATCCGCGCCCAGCTGCCCAATGCGCCGATGACGGTGGCGCAGCGGTGACCGGATGGGAGAGCCCGACCAACCATCGCCGTTCGCCCTGAGCTTGTCGAGGGGCCGCTCTTACCTTCTCGACCGGGTCGAGAAGGCGAAGGCGAAGGTGCGCGAAATTCAGCCCGAACGGTGGTGGGCGGCACTGCGCACAAGGACAGGCATGACCTTCGCCGGCATCGGCCTGGTCGCCCTGATCTATGCCACGCTCGACTACGCGACTCTGCCACCGCCACTCCCGGGCTATGGCCAGGTCCGCGCCGCCTGGCACCCGTCAGAGGCATGGCTCTACGACCGTGACGGCAATCTGATCGACAGCGCCCGGGTCGATTTCGCTGCGCGCCGGCTCGGCTGGACGCCGCTCGACAAGGTCTCCCCCGTCACCCGAGAGACGCTGATCGCCGCCGAGGATCGCCGCTTCTTCGGCCATGGCGGGGTCGATCTGCTCGCGCTGGCGGGTGTCGCGCGCGACAAGGCGCAGGGCGAGCGCGCCCGCGGGGCCAGCACCATCACCATGCAGCTCGCCGGTTATCTCGCGCCCGATCTCGCCGCGCCGGGCTCGCGGCGCTGGTGGGACAAGATTCGTCAGATGCGTGCCGCCTGGGCGCTGGAACGCGCCTGGAGCAAGGACCAGATCCTTGAGGCCTATCTCAACCTCGCCGGCTTCCGCGGTGAGGCGCAGGGCATCGGTGCCGCCGCGCTCGGCCTGTTCGGCAAGACCCCCGACGCGCTCGCCCGCGACGACGCACTGCTGCTCGCCGCGTTGCTACCCGATCCCCAGGCCGATTCGACCCGGATCGCGCGCCGCGCCTGCGCCCTCGCGCATGAGAAGGACTGCACCCGCTTCGCCGGCGAGGCCGCCTCCATGCTCGGCCCGACGCGCAGCCTTGCGCTCGACCCCGGCCTCGCGCCGCATCTCGCCGACCGCCTGCTCGGAAAACCGGGCCTGCGGATCAAGACCACGCTCGATCGCCGCATCCAGCAATTCGCCATCACCGCCTTGAAGCGCCAGCTTCAGGGCCTGGGTGGCGCCCGCGCGCGCGACGGCGCGGTGGTGGTGCTCGACAATGCCAGCGGCGACGTGCTGGCCTATGTCGGCGGCATCGGCGGCGCCTCGACCGCGCCCTCGGTCGACGGCGCCAATGCCTATCGCCAGGCCGGATCGACCCTGAAACCCTTCCTCTACGCTCAGGCGATCGAGAAGGGCTATCTCACCCCGGCCTCGATCCTCGACGATTCGCCGGTCCAGCTCGACACCGCCTCGGGCCTCTACGTGCCGCAGAATTACGATCGCGGCTTCAAGGGCCAGGTGTCGGCGCGCTCGGCGCTGGCGGGGTCGCTCAACGTGCCGGCGGTGCGCACGCTGTTGCTGGTCGGGGTCGACCCCTTTCGCGACCGGCTCTGGGACAGCGGCTATCGCGGCATGACGGAAGACGGCCAATATTACGGCTTCTCGCTCGCGCTCGGCTCTGCGGAAGTAACCTTGCTCGAACAGGCCGATGCCTATCGCAGCCTCGCCAATGGCGGCCGCTGGTCGCCGCTCCGCCTCACCGCTGATGCCCCGCATGAGGCGCTACGCAAGGTCACCACACCCCAGGCCGCCTGGCTCGTCGCCGACATGATGGCCGATCCCAATGCCCGCGCCGCGACCTTTGGTCTCGATTCGGCGTTGCGCCTGCCCTTCTGGGCGGCGGTGAAGACCGGCACGTCAAAGGCGATGCGCGACAATTGGTGCATCGGCTTTTCCGACAGATATACCGTGGCGGTCTGGGTGGGGAACCTGGAGGGCGATCCGATGCGCGCCGTCTCGGGCACCAGCGGCGCTGCGCCGGTCTGGCGCGATCTGATGCTGGCGCTGAACAGCGACCGCAAGGTGGTGGCGCCGCCGCGTCCGGCGGGCATCGAGCAGCGCGCGATCCGCTTCGCCAACCATGTCGAGCAGCCGCGGCTCGAATATTTCCTGACCGGTACCGCGCAGACCGAGATCGCCGCCGCGCCCCAGGCGGCGCGCCGGCCGCGAATCACCAATCCGGTCGCGGGCAGCGTCTATGCGATCGACCCCGACATCCCGCCCGATCGCCAGCGCCTCGCGGTGGGTGTCTCGGGGGAAGTGACCGCGCACCGCCTGCTGCTCGACAAGCGCGATCTCGGCGCGGCCGATTCGCAGCCCCAGATCCTCGCCGCGCCGGGCCAGCACCGGCTGCGCCTGATCGATATCAGCGGCCGCGTCGTGGATCAGATACTCTTCACCATCCGCTGAACGACAACGGCCGCGCCCACCCGAGGGCGGACGCGGCCGTACCCGGGCGGCGATGCCGCCCGGGCCGTGACGACTGGCTTACCAGTAGAAGTTGCGGATCACGTCGATCACGACGCCGCGGCGGGTGTCGACCAGCAGCACGTCGTTATAGTGACGCACCCAGCGCTGGTTGTAGCCGACCGGCGCGAGGCGATAGCGCCACGGATCGTTGATGAAGTAGCGCGGCCCATAATAGCTGGACTGGATGCGCACGCCCGGGCGGAAGGCATTGTAGCGGAACGGTGCGCGCCAGTTGCCGCGTGCATAGAGCGACCGGTTCTGATTCCGATAGCCGTTCCAGTCGTTGCGGCCCCAGCGGCGGTTGCGGTCGCGAATGTCCTCGCGCAGCTCCTGCCGGGCCCCGCGCACGTCGCGGCGCTCGTCGCGGATGTCGCCGCGATCGCCGCGGCGGCGGGCGTCGTTCAGCTCGCGCTGCTCCTCGCGAAGCTCACGCCGATCGTGGCGTACCTCGCGGTTCGACTGCGCCATGGCCGTCGTCGGCAACACCGTCGCGGCCATCAGCGTCAGGATGATGAATTTACGCATGATATTCTCCATTCTCTCCCGGAGACACCCAACTGGGTGCCGCCGCGCGACCCTTTTCGCCGAGTCGCGCTGAACGGGGTGCGAACCACCCAGTCAGGCGATAGAAAGAATGGAAGGAGCGGCAGGTTCCGCCCCTTGCCGGGATAAAGGAGCGCTTACGGCGTGTCGCGACCGCCATTGTCGCCGCCCGGGGGGCCCATGCCCGCGGCGCCGACCGTGCCGATATTGCCGAACAGCTCGTCGAAGATGCTGCGCTTGCGGCCGAGCGTCGGCGTCTTCTCGCCCGATGGGTTGATCTTGGCGATCTGCTCGGCGCCGGTGCGGGTCACGGCGGTCACATTGCCCTTGGCGTCGAAGCTGACGCGCAAGGTCGTCTGGCTCGTCACCTTCGGGTTGTTATACGCGAAATTGCGCGTGTCGCGGGCGACATAATACCATTCGCCCTGGTTGAACTGGCTGGCAAAGCTCGGCTTGCCCAGCACCTGGAGCACCGACTGACGGTTGTCGACGCCCGGCTGGACCGAATTGACCAGATCCACATCGACCACATAGCCCTGGTGCATGCGCAACGGCGTGCAGCCACCGGCGGCGATCGTCGCGAGGCCCAGGGCGGCGCCCATCATCAAGCGGGCGGAAATCACACTCATCATACTCTCCAGGCACGCCGACGCGGCAACGCGAGTGCATTGCATCATGCGCCGCCAGCCTCAATATGCGGATGAACGCGGCCAAACAAGGGCACGCGCGGGAGACCTTGAGACGTGCAATGGATCGCGAAGCTGTTCGGCAGCCGGGACGAGGAGGCGCTGCCGCTTTATAACGCGGTCATCGTGCGCGCGCGCCAGCCCCATTGGTACGAAGCGGGCGGGGTTCCCGACACGATCGACGGCCGGTTCGATATGGTCGCCACGATCCTGTCCTTCCTCCTGCTGCGGCTCGAAGGGGATCCCATCGCCGCCGGCCCCAGCGCCAAGCTGACCGAGCGTTTCGTCGACGACATGGACGGGCAATTGCGCGAGATCGGCATCGGCGACATCGTCGTCGGCAAGCATATCGGCAAGATGATGAGTATGCTCGGCGGCCGGCTCGGCGCCTATCGTGACGCGGCGACTCAGGCCGATCTGGACGCGGCGCTGGTCCGCAACCTCTATCGGGGCACGGTGCCCGAGGCGGCGGCGCTCGCCCATGCGCGCGAATCGCTGCTTGCCCTGCGTGAATCGCTTGCGGCAACGCCGACCGGCGCCCTGCTCGCCGGCGATCTCCCATGACCGCACCCGAATTCTCCCGGCCGGAGCGAATCGATATGATCGGCGAGGGCGAACGCGAGATCACCGTCTCCGCCACCGCTGAGGAGCGGGCGGCCCTCGCGACGCGCTTCGGGCTGAAGTCGATCGAGCGGCTGGACGGGACCTTCCGCCTGCGCCGCGATGCCGCCGGCGTCATCGCGCGCGGGAAAGTGGTGGCAAAGCTGGTTCAGGCCTGTGTCGTCACCGACGATCCGCTTCCCGTCTCGGTCGACGAGCCTTTCGCGCTGCGCTTCGTCGCTGGCGACAAGCCGGAAGGCGACGAGGTCGAACTTAGCGAGGACGCGCTCGACACGATGAGCTTCGATGGTGCCGCGATCGATCTCGGCGAGGCGGCGGCTGAGACCATGGCGCTCGCGCTCGACCCCTTCCCGCGCGGCCCCAATGCGGCAGCGGTGCTGAAAGAGGCGGGCGTGATCAGCGAGGAAGAGGCAAAGCCGCTGGGTGTGCTCGCCGGACTGGCCGATCTGAAGGCAAGGCTGGAGAAGCGGTAGCGCCCCAATCGTTCCGTCACCCCGGACTTGTTTCGGGGTCCACGGCGCCGCAAACCAAAGTGCCGATGGATGTGCGGCACGGTGGATGCCGGAACAAGTCCGGCACGACGGAGATGGCGGCCCTGTTCTCGGCTCAATCCCGGTCCGGCCCGAGCGCCGGATCCAGGTCCCGCGGCCGCACGAACAGCGCCAGCGACGCACCGCCCGCCGCGACATCCCGCCACGATTCGACCTCGAAGCATAATTGCGCCGTGCTCGCGGTCGGGAACTTCACCTCGACATCGTCGCGCAGCGGCTGCTCGTCCGAATCGGGCACCAGCAGCAGCACCAGATCCTCGAGCCCGGGATTATGCCCGATCAGCAGCGCCGTATCGGCGCCCTCGGGCAGCTCATGGATCACATCGAGCAGGGTCGTCGCCGAGGCGAGATAGATGCGCCGGTCCCAGGCCGGCGCCAGCGCCGCGCCATATCCGGTCGCGACCTGCTCGATCGTCTCCATCACGCGCACCGCGGGCGAGGCGACGACCTGGTCGAAGCGCAGGCCCAGGGTTCGCCAGTTGCGCCCGACCAGCTGGGCGGCACGCTTGCCCTTGCCGTTGAGCGGCCGATCGAAATCGCGCAGCACCGGATCGTCCCAGCCCGATTTGGCATGGCGAAGGAGCGTCAGCGTCTTCATCCCGGCAAGCGTCTCCGTCAGGCTTCCTCGCGGGCCTCATGCCCCACATGGCTGACAGAAGGAAGACGGCCCGCGCGCACCACCGCTTCGTCCAGGGTCACGCGAGACACCGTCACGCCCGGCGGAAAGGCGGTCAGCAACCGCGACGGCATCGCCGCGGAGAGCAGGACGAAGATGCCGTGATCGTCGGCGCGCCGGATCAGCCGGCCGAACGCCTGGGCCAGCCGCGCGCGCACGATCCGGTCGTCATAGGCGCTGCCGCCGCCCGCCAGCCGCCGCGCGGCGTGCAGCACGGTCGGCTTGGGCCAGGGCACGCCCTCCATCACCACCAGCCGTAGCGACCGGCCAGGCACATCGACGCCGTCGCGCAGCGCATCGGTGCCGAGCAACGAGGCCGAGGCATCGTCGCGGAAGATATCGACCAGCGTGCCGGTGTCGATCGGGTCGACATGCTGGGCGTAGAGCGGCAGCCCGTCGCGGGCGAGCCGGTCGGCGATCCGCGCATGCACTCCGCGCAGCCGCCGGATCGCGGTAAACAGCCCCAGCATGCCGCCGCCGGATGCGACACCCAGCCGCGCATAGGCATTGGCCAGCGCCCCCATGTCGCCGCGCTTCACGTCAGTGACGATCAGCACTTCGGCCTGCGACGCATAATCGAACGGGCTGATCGCCTCGAACCGGCTCGCCCCGCGGATCAGATGCTGCGCGCCCGTCCGCGCCTCGGCCACGTCCCAGTCGCCGCCGCCGCGCAACGTCGCCGAGGTGACCAAGGCGCCATGCGCCTGTTTCAGCACCGTCTCGGCAAAGGGCTTGCTCGGGTCGAGCCAGTGGCGGTGCAGCCCGATGTCATATTCGCGCCCTTCGATCCGGTCGACCGCCAGCCAGTCGACATAATCGGGCGTCGCCGGTCCGCCGATCCGCGCGAGCAGCGACAGCCAGGCCGCGACCGTCTCGGCGCGCCAGCCGATCGACGCGATCGCGCCCTCGATCCGTGCTCGGGCCGGCCCGTCCATCCAGTCGGGCGCCTCGGCCAGCACCGCTTCGAGCCGCCGGCCCAGGGTGACGAGCGGCCGCACCAGCGCGTCCAGCGCATGCGCGGCGGGCGCTGCCGCCTCGATCAGGGCGGCGTCGGGCTCGGCAAGCTCTGTCTCCAGGCCGTAACCGGCATCGCCCTGCGCTTCGGCGCGGGCATAAGCGAGGCCACGCACCGCCGCGAGCAGGGTCTCGATCGGCCCGAACGGCGCGCCTTCGCTCAGCCGCTGCAGCCAGCCGTCCGCGGCGAGCGCACCCGCCGCCTTGATCGCCTCGGCAATGGCGATCCCGCCGCCCTCGTCATAGCTCGCCACGTCGGACAGCCGCGCCGCGAGCCCGCGCCGCCGCCCGCGCCCGCCGGATTCGGGGCCGAGGATCCAGCGCCTGAGCTCGATCGTCTCCTGTCCGGTCAGCGCGGTCGAGAACATCGAATCCGCCGCATCGAAGATATGGTGGCCTTCGTCGAACACATAACGGGTCGGTCGCGTCGCCAGCTCGCGGCCGCGCGCGGCATTGACCATCACCAGCGCATGGTTGGCGATCACGATATCGGCCTCGGCGCTCGCCCGGGCGGCGCGCTCGATGAAGCATTTCCGGTAATGCGGACAGCCGGCATAAACGCATTCGCCGCGCCGGTCGGTCAGCGCGGTCGATCCGTTGCGTCGGAACAAGGTGGGCAGCCAGCCGGGCAAATCGCCCCCGACCATATCGCCATCGGCGCTGTACGCTGCCCAGCGCGCCACGAGCTGCGCCAGGATCGCGGCACGCCCGGCGAATCCGCCCTGCAGCGCATCCTCCAGGTTGAGCAGGCAGAGATAATTTTCCCGCCCCTTGCGCGTCACCACCTTGGCCTTGCGGATCTCGGCATCGGGGAACAGGCGCGCGCTCTCATGCCCCAATTGCCGCTGAAGCGCCTTGGTGAAGGTCGACACCCACACTGCACCGCCGGCCTTTTCGGACCAGAGCGAAGCAGGGGCGAGATAACCGAGCGTCTTGCCGATGCCGGTGCCCGCCTCGGCCAGCACCATGTTCGGCGCATCGCGCACCATGCGCGGGCCGAATGCCTCCATCGCCGCCTGGGCAAAGGCACGCTGGCCCGGGCGCTGCTCGGCGCCGTTGCCGGTCAGGTGCGCCAGCCGTGCCTGGGTCTCCTCGGGGTCGAGCGAGATGGTGCGCGGCGCCGGGCGTGGCGCGACCTCGGACCATTCGGGCAGCTTCGAAAACAGCCAGCGCTCGGCGGTGGCGGGTTTGGCCAGCCGGTCGGCGACGACCGGCGCCCAGGTCCAGCGCAGCCGGAACAGAGATTGCGCCGCGGTCCAGGCACCTTCGCGCTCCGGCCAGTCGCCCTTGGGCATATCGAGCAGCTTTTCCGCGGCGCGGCGCAGGAAGGCGGCAACCTCGGCATCGGTCGCGGGCGCTTCGAGCCCGGTTTCCCGCGCGAGCCCGCGCGGCGTCGGCACCATGAAGCGCGCCGGGCAGAGGAAGGCGAACAGCTCGAGCACGTCGAGCCCCGACAGGTCGGCGTAACCCAGCCGCTGCCCGATCAGCGGCGCATTGAGCACGATCACCGGCGTATCGGCCGCGATCCGGATCGCCTCCCCCCGCCCGATCGGCCGCGTGCCCTCGGCATCGGCGATCCAGATGCCGCTATGGCTGGCATGCAGCGCGGGATGGGGGAGTGGGGACACGCTTCGACTGTGGCCGGATGAGAACGAAAGGGCAACTTAATCCGGCGCTATAGCGGCCGGATCAACATCCGCTGGTTGCTTTCCAGGCTTTCGAATCCGAGATGCCGATAGAAGCGCGTCGCAGAATCGTCCTTGGCTTCGACAACCATTGCGAACGCCATCACCTCGGCGCGCCGGGCACGCAACAGGGCATCGGCGACCAAGGCAGCGCCAAGGCGTTTGCCCTGATGCGTCAGCGCGACAGCGAGCCTGCCGAGCAGCACTGCCGGGATCGAGGGGTAGCGCGGCAAGCGTTTGGCCCTCTCGGCGGGGATGAGATCGAGCACCAGCGACGTCGCCGCGATCGTGTAGAAACCAGCGATCGTCCCGTCCTCATCGACTGCGACGAAGCAGGAGGCGACACGGCGGCGCATATCCTGCGATGCTCTCTCGCGCAGATAGCGGTCCAGTTCGTCCGAACCGCTGGCGAACGCTGAACGGTCCTGCTTGCCCAGCAGGTCGATCCGGTATTGCGTCATCCCTCCTGCCGGATCAACGCGGCATGCGCTTCCATCGCCCGATCGAGCGCTGGGGACGGCACCGCCGGAGCGGCGAGAATCGTGGCCACGCGTTCCTGATCGGCCAGCGACAGGCGAATGAGCTGCGTTTCCGCAATCGTTCGCTCGGCCGCGTTGCGCGCGGCATCGACGACGAAATCACTGATGCTCCGCCCTTCGATCTCGGCGGCGCGCTTCACGGCGGCCAAGATATCAGGCGCTATGCGCGCCTCGATGCGCGCGGTTCGATTTGCCGATTGTGACATGGCGGTATCTCTCTTTCGCAAGGAATGTACGGCGTAACGCCGGACAATTCAAGCGTCCCATCAGGAAGCTAGAGGATTCCGCTCGTCTCTATTGAAAGGTCGGGCAGCGTTACGCTCCGCAACAGTTGGCCCACCGCGACTGACCGGCTGTTCCGGAAGCCGCTTTCCGCAGGTCGCCAGAGCTGATGAATCTGCGCCACCGGCAGATCGACGACCCAATATTCCGGGATGCCATGTGCGGCATAGACCATCGCCTTGGTGCCGAGATCATAGCTGATCGTGCTGTCGGACACCTCGATCAGCAGCGCGACCGACTCGAGCGGAACATAGCCATCGCCTTGCGGGGCGCTGGTGAGCACGACGTCGGGCTCGGGCGCGCCATAGGGCGGCAGCGCCACCGTCGTCTCGCTCTGTGCCGAATAGGGCGAGCCCAGCGCCTCCAGCGCGCGGCGCAGGCGATAGGTCAGCTCGTTCTTCGCGAAGGAATGGCGCCGGTACTGCGCGTTCGTCTCGACGATCACCCCCTCGATCAACTCGGTCTTCGCAAGATGGGAAAAGGTGCCGGCGCGCAGCAGCAGCTCATAGCATTTGCGGCAGCGGCCCCAAATCGGCAAAGAGCCCGCATGACTGCACCCGAACTCCGCCCCGCCGACCTCAGGTCTGCCGCCCTCGAGTCCAAAGCCTGGCCCTATGAAGAGGCGCGCAAGCTGCTCAAGCGCTATCCGGACGGCAAACAGGGTGCGCCGATCCTGTTCGAGACCGGATACGGCCCCTCGGGCCTGCCGCATATCGGCACCTTCAACGAAGTGCTGCGCACCACCATGGTGCGCAACGCCTTCCATGCGCTCAGTGACACGCCGACCCGCCTCGTGGCCTTTTCGGACGATATGGACGGCTTGCGGAAAGTGCCGGACAATGTCCCGAACAAGGCGATGCTGACCGAATATCTCGGCAAACCGCTGACCAGGGTGCCCGATCCGTTCGAGAAGTTCGAAAGCTTCGCGCATCACAATAATGCGATGCTGCGCGATTTCCTCGACCGCTACGGCTTCGACTATGAATTCCTGTCCTCGACCGTGGAATATGCCTCGGGCCGGTTCGATCCGACCCTGAAGCTGATCCTGCAGCGCTACCAGGCGATCATGGACGTGATGATCCCGACGCTCCGCGCCGAGCGCGCCGCGACCTATTCGCCGATCCTGCCGATCAGCCCGAAATCGGGGATCGTGCTCCAGGTGCCGGTCGAGGTGGTCGATGCCGAGGCCGGCATCATCGCCTTTGTCGATGAGGGCGACCGGATCGAGCAGTCCGCGCTCGGCGGCATGGCCAAGCTGCAATGGAAGGTCGACTGGGCGATGCGCTGGACCGCGCTTCAGGTCGATTACGAGATGTCGGGCAAGGACCTGATCGACAGCGTCACCCAAGCGTCGAAGATCACGCGCGTGCTCGGCGCCCGCCCGCCCGAGGGGCTCACCTATGAGATGTTCCTCGACGAAAAGGGCGAGAAGATCTCCAAGTCCAAGGGCAACGGCCTCAGCCTCGACGACTGGCTGACCTACGGCCCCGAGGAAAGCCTCGCCTTTTACATCTACCGCGAGCCGCGCAAGGCCAAGTCGCTGCACATGGGCGTCATCCCGCGCGCGGTGGACGAATATTGGCAGTTCCGCGGCAATTATGCCGCACAGGAACTGAAGGAGAAGCTCGGCAACCCGGTCCATCATATCCATGACGGCAAGATGCCGACCGGCGAATTGCCGGTGACCTTCGGGCTGTTGCTCAACCTGGTCGGGGTGATGGGCGATGCGACCAAGGAGCAGGTCTGGAGCTATCTTTCCAACTACGTGCCCGATGCCACGCCCGAGGCCTATCCCGAGCTCGACCGGCTGATCGGCCATGCGCTTGCCTATGGCCGCGATTTCGTCGCCCCGACGCTTCAGCGCCGCGCGCCCGAGGGCGTGGAAGTGGCGGCGCTGGAGCAGCTCGACGCCGATCTCGCCGCGCTGCCGCCCGAAGCAAGTGCGGAGGAGATCCAGAATCTGGTCTATGAGATCGGCAAGACCGGCGGTTTCGAGAATCTGCGCGACTGGTTCAAGGCGCTGTACGAGACCTTGCTGGGGTCTTCGCAGGGCCCGCGCATGGGCAGCTTCATCGCGCTCTACGGCATCGAGAACAGCCGAAAACTGATCGCCGAGGCGCTGGCGCGGTAACGGAGGACTCATGCTGATCCGGCCGGCCCAAGCCGAGGACGCTGCGGCGATCTGGTCGATCATCGGCCCGGTCATCCGCGCCGGCGAAACCTATGCGCTGGACCGTGCGATGCCCGAGGCCGCCGCGCTTGCCTATTGGCTTGGTGCCGACAGGGAGACGTTCGTCGCCGAAGAGGCTGGCCGGATCCTCGGCACCTATTATCTCCGGGCCAACCAGGCCGGCGGTGGCGGGCATATCGCCAATTGCGGCTATATGACTCATGCCGACGCGCAGGGCCGCGGCCTCGCGCGACGCATGGCCGACCATTCCCTCGATCATGCGCGGCTACGCGGCTTTCGCGCGATGCAGTTCAACTTCGTGGTGAGCAGCAACGACCGGGCGGTGCGACTCTGGCAGTCGCTCGGCTTCGACATCGTCGGAACGCTGCCGCTTGCCTTCGAGCACCCGGCAAACGGGTTCGTCGATGCCTTCGTCATGTTCCGCTCGCTCTAAAACTCCCTCTCCCACCGGGGGGAGAGGGAGCTGATGCGGTCCCAACTTCGCTTGCTAGCGGCCCCGCGAAACCGCCATAACCTTCCCCGAAAGGAACGCGCAGATGGCCGGAAAAAGAGGATCCCCCGCCTCAGTCCTGCGCGATTTCCTCGCCAATGAGGCTGCGGGCGGAATCCTGCTGATCGCGGCGGCGGCATTGGCGATGATCGCCGCCAACTCGCCGCTGGCCCATGATTACTTCCACCTGCTGCATGTCGAGACCGGGCCGGTGCTCGCCCCGGCGATCGGGCCGATGACGGTCCATCTCTGGATCAACGACGCGCTGATGGCCCTGTTCTTCCTGCTCGTCGGGCTCGAGATCAAGCGCGAGCTGGTCGATGGCCAGCTCGCCAGCGCCGAGCGACGCCGACTCCCGATCATTGCCGCCGCGGCGGGGATGATCTGTCCGGCGATCCTCTATCTCGCCATCACGGGCGGCGCGGCCGATCTGCGCGCCGGCTGGGCAATCCCCGCCGCGACCGACATCGCCTTCGCCATCGGCGTACTGGCGCTGCTCGGCCCGCGCGTGCCCGCTTCGCTCAAGCTGTTCCTGACCACCGTCGCGATCGTCGACGATATGGGCGCGGTCGCGATCATCGCCGTCTTCTACAGCCATGGCCTGTCGCTGCTGGCGCTCGCCGGTGCGGCGATCGTCGCGGGCGCCATGGTCGCGATGAACCGCTTCGGCGTGGTACGGCTCTTGCCCTATCTGGTCGCTTTCGCCCTGCTCTGGCTGCTGGTGCTGATGTCGGGCGTACACGCGACCATTGCCGGCGTGGTTGCGGCGATGACGATCCCGATCCGCCGCTCCCCCGGCGCGCCCGATCATCACGATTCGCCGCTTCACCGGCTCGAACACGCGCTCAATCCCTGGATCGCCTATGCGGTGGTACCGCTGTTCGGTTTCGCCAATG
Source organism: Sphingomonas sp. GW821-FHT10F11 (assembly GCF_058809095.1). Taxonomy (NCBI): domain Bacteria; kingdom Pseudomonadati; phylum Pseudomonadota; class Alphaproteobacteria; order Sphingomonadales; family Sphingomonadaceae; genus Sphingomonas; species Sphingomonas sp. GW821-FHT10F11. Next base: position 267,931 of record NZ_JBXASH010000006.1, on the reverse strand, counting down.
CTGGCGTAGCGCTGGGCGGCATGGGCTCGGGCATCCTGGTCGAGCCGCTGGTGCTGGGCATCGCGCTCGCCCTCTTCTTCGGCAAGCAGATCGGCATTTTCGGTAGTATCTGGCTCGCCGTCCGCATGGGGCTCGCCAGGCCGCCGGGCGGGGCGAGCTGGGCGCAGGTTTACGGCGTCGCCCTGCTCGCCGGGATCGGCTTCACCATGAGCCTGTTCATCGGCGGCCTCGCCTTCCCCGGTAACGCCGCGATCATGGACGAGGTGAAGATCGGCGTGCTTGCCGGATCGATCCTGTCGGCGGTGGTTGGGTTTGTCGTGCTGTACCTTGCCGGCTCGCGCACAGACCCTGCTTGATTCAACCGGGGCAGCGATCGTGGCACCGTCGAACCGCCGGCTCTCCGGCCTGCTCCTTCTCATGGTCGATTGAAATCGAACGGTGTTTTCCGGGTGTTACAGCGGAAAAATCGCGGTGTTTCACGGCGATTATGGCCATTTTTTCCGCTGTTATGCGTAACAGGGAAAACACTGGCTAACCCGTTGTGAACAGCCGAGGAATCCGGCACGAAAATCCAACATAACAGCGGAAGAAAAAATGTGGCGGCTGAATAGCGGAAAAGCCGAGTCGCTGTTGGACCCGGTTGCGCCGATCCCGGCGTCGCGCGACAAGGCCTGATGCGTCGTTTCTTCGATTCCCGCCAGCTCGCCCATGCGCCGCTGAAGGAGCTGCACAATGGCGGCTTCACCGACTATGCGGAACGGCCGGTAAGGGCTGAGGCGATTGCCGAAACGCTCGGCGTCGAGGTGCCGACCGATCACGGTGATGCTGCGATCCGCGCCGTGCATGACGCGGGCTACCTCGATTTCCTCAAGCACGGCCCGGCGCGCTGGGCTGCGGCGGGGCGGCCGGGCGACGTGATCGGCTATATCTGGCCGATCGTCGCAAGGCGCGCGCTGAAGCTCGACCGGATCGACGCGCTCGCCGGCCGCTACAGCCTCGACGCTTCGACCCCGCTGACCGTCGAGACCTGGGACGCCGCTTATTGGAGCGCGCAATCGGTCCTTTCCGCGCTCGATGTGGTGCGCGGCGGGGATCGTGCCGCCTTCGCCCTGTGCCGTCCGCCCGGCCATCATGCGGGCGCCGATTATCTTGGCGGCTATTGCTACCTCAACACTGCTGCCATCGCCGCCCAGGCCGCGCGCGATGCCGGGGCCGATCGGGTGGCGATCCTCGATATCGACTATCATCACGGCAACGGCACGCAGGACATTTTCTGGACGCGCGGCGACGTCTTCTACGCGTCGATCCATGCCGATCCGGCGACGGACTATCCCTTTTTCTGGGGCCATGCCGACGAGACCGGGGAAGGGGCGGGGGAGGGCACCAATCTCAATCTGCCGCTGCCGCAAGGAGCGGGGATCGATGCGTTCCGGGCCGCACAAACCGCCGCGCTCGATGCGATCGCCCGATTTGCGCCGGACCTGCTGATCGTCAGCTTCGGCGCGGACACCTGGGATGGCGATCCGATCTCCTTCTTCCGGCTCGCTACCGCCGACTATGCGGTGCTCGCCCGGGATATCGCCGTACGCGGCTGGCCGACGGTAATCGCGATGGAGGGTGGATATGCCGTCGAGGCGCTCGGCGGCAATGTCGCCAGCCTGCTCTCCGGCTTTTCCGCCTGACCTCAGGCCTGCTGGGTTTCCGCGTCGGGGACCTTGATCACGGACAGGAACAGGCCGAGCTGCCGGATCGCCTGGGCGAAGCTTTCGTAATTGACCGGCTTGGTGATGTAGACGTTTGCGCCGAGATCATAGCAGCGCTCGATCTCGACCTTGTCGTCGGTGGTGGTCAGCACGACCACGGGGGTGCGCCGCAGCGCCGGCGCGCCCTTGATCTTCACCAGGATGTCGGCGCCGCTCATGTCCGGCAGGTTGAGATCGAGCAGGACGAGCGCCGGGCCGCCCAGTGCCGGGCCCTTCTCATGGTTGAACAGATAGTCGATCGCCCGCGTGCCGTCGGTGAAATGGACGATCTCGTTGAGGATGCCCGCGCGACGGATGTTCTTCTCGATCAGCCGTGCATGACCTTCGTCGTCCTCGATCATCACGATGCCGACTGAGTGGTGATCGTTCATCTAATACCCCTGTCCCTCGGAGAGCGTGGCGGGAAGCGACAGACGAAATGTCGCGCCTTTTCCGATGTCCGACCGAACGTCGATAACGCCGCCGAGCCGGTACGCCAAGGCACGCACATGCGCCAGGCCGATGCCTTCGCCCGGTTGGTCCTGATTTCCGGATCGGCGGAACAGGTCGAACACCCGGGCATGGTCGGCGGGCGCGATGCCGCGGCCATTGTCGCTGACCTCGAGCGTCACCCGCCCGCCGTGCCGCGTGCCGCGCACCTCGATCAGCCCGGGCCGGCCGGGCCGCAGATATTTCACCGCATTCTCGATCAGGTTGGAGAAGATCTGCTCGAGTGCCAGCCGGTCGCTGACGATGTCGGGCAAAATGCCTTCGATGACCAGGCGGGCGTCGTGATCGTCGATCAGATGCTGCAGGCTCGCGCCGACCGATCCGATCAGGGCGTTCATTTCGATCCGTTCGGGCACGATGATGCGGCGGCCCTCGCGTGACAGCTTGAGGATCGCGTTGATCAGCCGCTCCATCTTCTCGCTCGAGGTGCGGATGAAGCGGATCGCCTCGGGCAGCTCCTGCCGGGCGGCGGTGCGGGCTTCATCGCTGACGACGCCCGGCGCCTCGGCCTCGGCGCGCTCGATCATCGCGGTGATCGCGGCGGCGGCGGCGTCCAGCTCGGCGGTGAAGCCCATCACATTGACCAGCGGCGCGCGCAGATCATGGCTGACGATATAGGCGAAGCGCTGGATCTCCTCGTTCGCGCGGGTCAGGTCGGCGGTGCGCTCGGCGATCAGTTCCTCGAGCGATTCGGCGAAGTCCCGGAGCGCATCGCGCGAGGCGGCGAGATCGCGCGTGTAGCGCATGATGGTCAGCAGCGATGCCATGGCGACGAACAGCAGGAGCGCACCGGCAATGCCGATTGTCGTATAGAAGGTCCGCACGCTTGCCTGCTGCTCGGCATCGCGGATCGCGAGTAGCCGCTGCTCCTCGCCTTCCATCGCCTTGCCGAGATCGCGGATGCCGCGCATTCGGCGTGCCGTGGTCTCGTCGGTGAAGGCGTGGATCGCCTCATCGATCCGTCCAGCCTCGACCAGTCTATTGGTGATGTCGCGGCGCTTCTCGATCGCGGCGACCAGCCGGCGCAACCGGGCGAGATTGGCCTTTTCCCGGGGGTTGTCGGCAGTCAGCGCATCGATACGCCGCAGGGCATCGGGAATCTGCGCGGCGATCGTCTTGTAGCTGGTCAGATATTCCGCCTGGTTCGCGATGATATAGCCGCGCCGTACCGATTCCGCCTGCTCGACCAGAATGTTGGCGCGGGCGATGGCCAGTTCCACCTCGTAAGTGTGGTTGACCGCGCGAATATGTTCCTGGTTGCGGCCGGTCGACCAGATCGCGGCGATGCCCGCAGCGATCAGGCTGGCGAAGCCGATCACCATACAGCCGATCAGGAAACGGCCCATCGACTGGTCCGCCCACCCGAACCGCCGGGCGATCCCTTCGAACATCGGCTTTTCGACCATGCGTGTTTCTAGAGTCGCAAATCCGGGAACGCCAGCATCAGCGGCCCCCACATTTATCAGGTCGTTTCGATTCGGGAACGATTCTAGAACAGGGCGCCCTGCAGCGTCGTCCGGCCGACCGCGCCGCCACCGCGGCGCCGCGCCAGTTCGGTTTCGGCGGTGAAGCGCACGTCGATGTCGCGGTCGCCCAGGAAGCGCGCGAGCGATTCGTCTTCGATCTCGCGCCAATCCTTGCCGCGATCGGGCCCCTGGCGGACTCGGGGGAGCAGACCCGGCAGGTTGGACCACTCGATCAGCTGCGGCAGCCCGACCTGGTTGAGCATGTCGCGCAGATGGAAGGCGGTGACATAGGCGTCGGGGAAAGCGCGGTGCGCGGGCAGGCCGCGCTCATGCTCGATCCCCTCGGGCTTGCGCCAGTAGCGCAGCACCTGGTTGGAGAAGCTCGGGCAATCCGGCCACAGCCGCATCGCGCATTTCCAGGTGCATACCCAGTCGGCGTTGCGCGTCAGGGCGGGGGTACAGAATTCGAGCTCGGCGGTGGCGCGGTGCGCGGCCAGCGCCAGGCGGCGCGGCCACGGATCGAGCACGGCACGCGCGACATCGTGCCAATAGGGCGCGTCGGCGACCTGTTCGTCGAGGATATGGTGGATCGCCTGGGTAATCGGCGGGATCTGGCGGCCGGGATTGACCAGCCTGCTGCCGCCCTCGCCGTGCAGGTCCCAGCGCCCGTCCTCTCCCAAAGCGACATCCTGCCACCCGATCTCGCACACACCGTGCGCCGGGGGCGCCGGGCCGGTGGTTTCGAGATCGACGACGCGAATGAGCTGGGGCGGCGGGGGCATCGCCCTTAGGTGGCGGCTTGGGCGGCGAAATGCCAGCCTCTTGAAGCCCCTCCTCCGAAAGGGAGGGGCTTGAAAGGGCTCAATGCCCCGCCTGTTCCCCGCGCACGATCCCGCTCGCGGCAAGCTGCGCGTCGATCATCGCCATCAGCCGGTCGAGCCCGGCCTGGTCCTTCGCCTCGGCGCGCGCGACCAGCACGTCCTGGGTGTTCGAGGCACGGAGCAGCCACCAGCCGTCGGGCGTGCTGACCCGCGCGCCATCGGTGCGGTTGACCTCGGCGCCCTCGGCCTCGAGCCGGTCGAGCACTTCGTCGACCACCGCGAACTTGCGGCTTTCATCGACCTGGAAACGCATCTCGGGCGTGTTGACCATCGCCGGCATGGCGCCGCGGATCTCGGTCATCGACTTGCCGATCATGTGCACCGCGCGGATCAGCCGCACCGCGGCGTACTGCGCGTCGTCGAACCCATAATAGTCATGCGCGAAGAAGATGTGCCCGCTCATCTCGCCGGCGAGCGGGGAGTCGGTCTCCTTCATCTTCATCTTGATCAGGCTGTGGCCGGTCTTCCACATCAGCGGTTCCCCGCCCAGCTCGGCGATCCGGTCGTACAGCGCCTGGCTCGCCTTCACATCGGCGATGATCGTCGATCCGGGCAGTTCCTTCAGCACCGGCTCGGCCAGGATGGAGAGCAGCTGATCGCCCCAGATCACCCGGCCCTGGCCGTCGATCGCGCCGATCCGGTCGCCGTCGCCGTCGAACGCCAGACCGAAATCGAGCTGCTTCTCGGCGACGAGCCGCTTCAGGTCGGCAAGGTTCTTCTCCTCGGTCGGGTCGGGATGATGATTGGGGAAGGTGCCGTCCACCTCGGTGAACAGCAGATGATGCTCGCCCGGCAGCAATTTGGTCAGCTTTTCGATCACCGGTCCGGCAGCGCCATTGCCCGCGTCCCAGCCGATCCGATAGGCGCCGCCGGCATAGCCCGCCATCAGCCGACCGATATAATCGTCTTCGATGTGGAAGTCGGAGACGGTGCCTTCACCCTCTTCCCAGTCGCCTTCCTCTGCGAGCCGGCCCAGGTCCTGGATATCGGTGCCGAAGAACGGCAGGTGCTGCAGCACCATCTTGAAGCCGTTGTAATCGCCCGGGTTATGGCTGCCGGTGATCTGGATGCCGCCGTCTACTTCGAGGATCGCCTCGGCATAGTAGAGCATCGGCGTCGGCCCCATGCCGACGCGGACGACATCCACGCCGCTCGCGGTCAGGCCGGCGATCAGCGCCGCCTCGAGCTCGGGCGAGGAGACGCGGCCATCATAGCCGACCGCCACGCGCGTGCCGCCGGCGCGGCGCACCCGCGTCGCGAAGCCGCGGCCGATCGCAGTGGCATCGGCCGGGCCGAGCGTCTTACCGACGATGCCGCGGATGTCATATTCGCGTAGGGAAGTGGGGTCGAAGCGGTGAGTCATCGGTCCTCCGGTCATGATGTCGAGCGCCCAATCGGCGAGCGCCCGGAAAGTTCATTGCAAGGAAAGGTCAGTCGCGCTTTTTGAGCAGCACGTCGCGCGCGGCGTTGATCCGCCGCGCCAGTTCGGTCGATCCGCCGCGGTCGGGGTGGACGGCCGCGACCAGGCGGCGATGCGCGGCGCGGATCGCCTCCGGATCGGCGGTCCGGTCGACCCCCAGGATGGCGCGCGCCTCCTTTTCGTCGATCGGCGGCGCGGGCGCGGTCTTGCGCAGCAACAGCCACAGGCCGAACAGCACCAGGCCGATAAAGAGGATCTTCGCCATCAGGCGAACAATGGCATTGCGGGCTCGGGCAGTCCAAGCGCCGCCATCATCTCGCGCAGCTCCTGGCGCGCGGCGACATGGGCCAGGCCCATCTCGCCGAACTCGCGCGCGTCGAGCATGGTCAGCCCTTTGGGGAACAGCTCGCGGTAGATCACGCGTTCGCCGAGCCCCGGGATGATGCGGAAGCCGACCCGCTTGGCGAGCTGGTCGAGTGCCTCGGACACGCGGCGCATGTTGCGCGCCTCGATATGCTGGACCCGGTTGCGCAACACGACCCAGTCGATCGTCGATCCGTCCGCCTTGGCGCGGGCCTTGCGCGCGTCCCAGATCAGCTCGGCATAGAAGCTCGGGCGAGTCACCTTGTAGGTCACCGGGTCGACCTGGCCGATCAGGTCGAAATCGACGAAGCTGTCGTTCATCGGCGTGACCAGAGTGTCGGCCTTCTGTGCCGCCATCCGCGCGAAGCGGTCGTCGCGGCCCGGCGTGTCGATCACCAGGAAGTCTGCGCTTTCGGAGAGCGCGTCGAGCGCCTCGGTGAATCGCGCCAGGCTCTCGCCGTCATGAGTCGCGTGACGGGGGACGTTCAGGTCGCGGCCGGTGCGCTTGGCAGTGGCCATGCGATTGTCGAGATAGCGGCCCGTCGTCCGCTGACGGTGGTCGAGATCGAGCACGGAAACCCGCGCGCCGCGCGCCTGCAGCGCAATGGCGACATGGACGGCGGTGGTCGATTTGCCCGTCCCGCCCTTCTCGTTGGCGAACACGATCACGTGTGGCTTTAGTGCAACCGTCGACAAGTCGCTCGTGTCCCTGATGATTGGCCGTATTGATCGGTCGCGCTGCCCCCCATAGAAGGCCCGCCCCGTCCTCACTCGTCCTTATCGAAGGCCCTTCACGCGTGCAAACCATCCGTCACCTCGATCTGCTCCGCGCCGGGATTGCTGCCTTCCGCAGCGAGGGCGCGACCATCGCGCTGGTCCCGACCATGGGCGCGCTTCACGCCGGCCATATGGCGCTGATCGAGGCGGCGAAGCGTCCCGGCACGCGCGTGGTCGCGTCGATCTTCGTCAACCCCAAGCAGTTCGGCCCCAACGAGGATCTGTCGCGCTACCCCCGCAAGGAGACAGCCGACACACGCATGCTGAAAGAGGCGGGCTGCGACCTGCTCTGGATGCCCCCGGTAGAGGCGATGTATCCGGAAGAGTTCGCGACCAGCGTCTCGGTCGCCGGCGTCAGCGAAGGGCTCGACGGCGCCGCCCGGCCCGGCCATTTCGACGGAGTCGCGACGGTCGTGTCGAAGCTGTTCAACCAGGTCCGCCCTGACATCGCCTGGTTCGGCGAGAAGGATTATCAGCAGCTCGCGGTGATCCGCCGCATGGTCGCCGATCTCGATTTCGGGATCGAGATCATGGGTCTGCCCACTCAGCGCGAGGATGACGGCCTCGCCCTGTCGTCGCGCAACGTCTATCTCGACGACGACCAGCGCAGCCGGGCGGTGGCGCTGCCGCGCGCGCTCGGCGTGGCGGCGAAGGGCATCGGCAAGGGCGACGATGTAGAGGCGGTGCTGGCCACCGCGCGGGAGTCGCTGATCGCCGCCGGGTTCGAGGTCGACTATATCACCTTGGTCGATGCCGAGACGCTTCAGGAAGGCCCCGATCCAGATCGCCCGCGCCGCCTGCTGGCAGCCGCGAAGATGGGCACGACCCGTCTGATCGACAATATCGCGGTCTGACCGGAGATATGCCTAATCGACGTTAACCATTTGTTGAAATCTTGACCCCAAAGTCGCCCGACAGGGATGGTTAACAGGGGTTAAGATCATGGGCAGCAGCCTGAAGAGTGCGCAGTTCCTAATTGACAGCCGATTGGCCGACGCGGCCCGCGGTGACATGGACGCGTTCTACGATCTCGGCATGGTCTATTCGAGCGGCGCCGCCGGCATCGATGTCGATCTGATCGAAGCGCATAAATGGTTCAACCTGGCCGCGGTCGCGGGCAGCGATGCGGCCCAGGCCTGCCGCAGCGAGATCGCCGAGGACATGACCGCGCGCGAGATCGCCGAAGCGCAAAAGGCGGCACGTGCCTGGCTCCATCTGACGGCGCGCCGCGCGGCCTGATCGACGCCCAAATCGACGTGGCGCTGCAAAAGGGATAGAACCGCCTCCGCAACGATAATGGAGGGGGACAATGCACCTCACGATCACCGCTCTCACCGCGGCCGCGCTTGCGCTGCTGCTGGTCTTTCTGTCGATCACCACGATCCGGATGCGCATGAAGCACAGCGCCGCCTATGGTGATGCCGGCCAGCATGAGCTGAATTGCGCCATTCGCGCCCATGGCAACCTCACCGAATATGCGCCGGTCGGGATCATCCTGATCGCCCTGCTCGAAATCGGCGGGGCCAACGCAACCGCCCTCTCGATCGCCGCCGCCGCCTTTGTCGGCGCGCGCCTGCTCAACGCTATCGGCCTGTTCAACCCGCCAGGACCGCCCAAGCCCGCACGTTCGATCGGCATCGTCGTCACGCTGCTGATCTTGCTCGGTCTGGCGGTCTGGCTCGCGGTCAGGGTGTTGATGCCCGACATGGGCTGATCCGCACACTTCGTCACCCCGGAACGAGTCCGGCATGACGGTTATTTAGCGGCGGCCTTCCTGGCGGGCGCCTTCTTCGCTGCTGCCTTGGGCGCCGCCTTCTTGGCCGGGGCCTTTTTCGCCGCCGGCTTCTTCTTGCCCTTCTTCGCCGGCGCCGCGGCGGCGCGCGCATCGATCAGCTGGGCTGCTTCCTCCAACGTCAGCTGGTCCTGCTGGACTGACTTGGGCAGGGTCGCATTGGTCTCGCCGTCGGTGACATAGGGGCCGAACCGCCCCTCCATCAGCCTGATCTCTGCCTCGGTGCGCGGGTGCTTGCCCAGGATCTTGAGCGGCTCGCGGCTGCCGCGCTGCGGGCGCCCGCCACCGGCCGCGGCTTCGGCCAGCTTGACCACGGCGGCGTTCATGCCGGTCTCGAACACCTCGGCGGTCGAGGTCAGCCGGGCATATTTGCCGTCATGCGCAAGGTACGGACCATAGCGGCCGATCGACGCGGTGATCGGGTTGCCGCTTTCCGGATGTATGCCCACGGTGCGCGGCAGGCTGAGCAGCTTCAGCGCCCATTCGAGCCCGAAATCCTCACCCGGCACGTCCTTGGGGATCGACGCGCGCTTGGCCTCTTTGCCCTCGCCAAGCTGGACATAGGGGCCGAACCGCCCGCTGCGTTTGGTCACCTCGGCGCCCGTCTCCGGATCCTGACCCATCACTTCGGGACCGGTATCGCCGGCATCGCCCTCGCTGCCGGGCTGGCCGAAGCGACGGGTATATTTGCAGTCAGGATAGTTGGAGCAAGCGACGAACGCGCCGAACTTGCCGCCGCGCAGCGCGAGCTGGCCCTGGCCGCAATTGGGGCAGAGCCGCGGGTCACCGCCATCGGCCCTGGCCGGGAAGAGATAGGGCTCGAGGAACTTGTCGAGCGCCGCGGTCACCTCGGACGGCTTCTGCTCCATCACCTCGGTGGTGCGCGGCTTGAAGTCCTTCCAGAAGGATTCGAGCACTGCCTGCCACTGCGCGCGGCCGCCCGAGACCTCGTCGAGCTCATCCTCGAGCCCGGCGGTGAAATCATAGCCGACATATTTCTCGAAGAAGCGCTCGAGGAACGCGGTCACCAGACGCCCGCTCTCCTCGGCGAAGAAGCGGTTCTTCTCGACCCGCACATAGGCGCGGTCCTTCAGCGTCTTGATGATCGAGGCATAGGTCGACGGGCGACCGATGCCGAGCTCTTCCAGACGTTTGACCAGCGACGCTTCGGAGAAGCGCGGCGGCGGCTGGGTGAAATGCTGTTCGGCATTGACCGCCTTCTTGGCCGGCGCATCGCCCTCGCGCATGCGCGGCAGGCGACGCGAATCCTCATCCGCGCTGTCGTCGGTGCCTTCCTCATAGAGCGCGAGATAGCCGGGGAAGAGCACGACCTGCCCGGTCGCACGCAGGCCCGTCTGGCCCGATCCGTCGGTCAGCTCGACCGTGGTCCGCTCCATGCGCGCTGACGCCATCTGGCTGGCCAGCGCGCGCTTGAAGATCAGGTCGTAGAGCCGGGCATGGTCGCCGCCGCCAAGCTTGTCGCGGCCGAAATCGGTCGGGCGGATCGCCTCATGCGCTTCCTGGGCATTCTTGGCCTTGGTCTGGTACATCCGCGGCTTGTCCGGGACATAGCCCGCGTCATAGCGGTCGGCGATCGCTTTCCGCGCGGCCGAGATGGCCGATCCGTCCATCTGCACACCGTCGGTCCGCATATAGGTGATCGCGCCGTCCTCGTAGAGACCCTGGGCGATGCGCATCGTGTGGTCGGCCGAGAAGCCGAGTTTCCGCGCAGCCTCCTGCTGCAGGGTGGAGGTGGTGAAGGGCGGCGGCGGGTTGCGCGTGGCTGGCTTGACCTCGATCGTCTGGACGCTGAACCGCCCTTCCTCGACTGCCTGTTTCGCCTGCAGCGCGGTGCCTTGCTCGCCGATCGACAGCCGGTCGAGCTTCTTGCCCTCGAAGGTGACGAGCCGCGCGGTGAAGGGCGTGCCGTCCTGCTCCATGTCGGCCGTCACCGACCAATATTCCTGCGCCCGGAACGCCTCGATCTCGCGCTCGCGGTCGACGATGATGCGCAGCGCGACCGACTGGACGCGCCCGGCCGATTTCGCGCCCGGCAGCTTGCGCCATAGCACCGGCGACAAGGTGAAGCCGACCAGATAGTCGAGCGCGCGGCGCGCCCGATAGGCGTCGATCAGATCCGTATCCAGCTCGCGCGGATGCTTCATCGCCTCGGTCACCGTCGCCTTGGTGATGGCGTTGAAGGTGACGCGCTCGACTTCCTTCGGCAACGCCTTGCGCCCGCGCAGCACTTCCTGGACATGCCAGCTGATCGCCTCGCCCTCGCGGTCAGGGTCGGTCGCGAGGATCAGGCGATCGGCCTTCTTCGCCTCGTCGGTGATCGCCTTGAGCTGCTTCGACTTGTCGGCGTAATTTTCCCACTCCATCGAAAAGCCGTCGTCCGGGTCGACCGAACCGTCCTTGGCGGGCAGGTCGCGGACATGGCCGTAGCTCGCGAGAACGCGATAGTCGGAGCCCAGATATTTCTCGATGGTCTTCGCCTTGGCGGGCGATTCGACGATGACAAGCTGCATGGGTTTTGAGGCGTCCTTACGTGTACGCGCGAGGATGGAGAGGTGTTCGGGGCGGCGTCAAGCGGGCGGAAGGCGATGGTGGGATAGCGGAACTCCCGGCCTTTTGAATCGATCCGATCGAATCTGGTTGGGCGTCAGGCTCACATCAAGCTCACCCTCCCGCCGGCATGGCGTTCCAGCCGCCCGGCCAGTTCCAGCTCGAGCAGCACGGTCTGGACGATCATCGATGAAAGCCCGGATTGCCGGATCAGCTCGTCGATCGCGACCGGCACCGGGCCGAGTAGCCCGGTCACCGCGCCCCGGTCGGCATCGCTCGCATCCTCGGGCGGCTGCCCGCCGAAGCACGATCCGGGCGCGCGCACCATGCGCGGGTCGATCGGGCGGATCAGCTCCAGGATATCGGCGGCCGACTGGATCAGCGTCGCGCCGTCGCGGATCAGGCCGTTGCAGCCTTGCGCCCTGGGGTCGAGCGGGGATCCGGGCACCGCCATCACCTCGCGTCCCATTTCGCCGGCCAGGCGCGCGGTGATCAGCGATCCCGATTTCGGGGCCGCCTCGACCACCACCGTGCCCTGCGCCAGCCCGGCGATGATCCTGTTGCGATAGGGGAAATGGCGTGCCCGGGGTTCGGTGCCGGGCGGCTGTTCGGCGATCAGCAGGCCGCGCGTGGCAATGGCTTCCTGCAGCGCGGCATTTTCGGGCGGATACGCGATGTCGATGCCGCCCGCGATCACCGCGATCGTCCCGCCGTCAATCGATCCGACATGAGCGGCGGTGTCGACGCCCCGTGCTAGCCCGGACACGATCGTGACGTCCTCGCGCCCAAGCTCGACCGCCAATTGCCGCGCGAACCGGCATGCCGCTGCGGACGCATTGCGTGCGCCGACCATCGCGATCGTCGGGCGCTGTGCCAGGCCGATATCGCCGCGCACCATCATGGCGGGCGGTGCGTCGTCCAGCTCGGCCAGCAGCGCTGGGTAATCGGCGTCGTCGATGAAGACATGACGGGCGCCGAGTTTCGCCGCGGTCGCCAGCTCGCGTTCGGCGATCGCGGGTGGCGCGACGACGGGCGCCTTGCCGCCGCCGCGCGCCGCGAGTTCGGGAAGCGCGTCGATCGCGGTCGCGGCGTCGCCGAAGCGCTCGATCAGTTGGCGATAGGTGACGGGGCCGATCTGCGAGGTGCGGATCAGCCTGAGGCGCGCGACCGCAGCCGCGGCATTGCGCGGCGGATCGTCACGCACTCCTGGCGCCGACCTTGGGTTCGGTGCCGTTGAGCAGCCGCTCGATATTCTCGCGGTGCTTCCACAGCACCAGCAGCGCCAGTGCGAGCAACGGCAGCACGATATCGAAGGCGGAAAAGAAAGCGGCGCTCAACGGTGCGCTGAACGCGGCGGTCATGCCCGCCAGCGAGGAGAAGCGCAGCAGGGCGAGCAGCCCGAGCCAGACCAGCGCATACACGACGGCACAGGGCCAGTGCAGCGCGAGCACGATGCCCATCATCGTCGCCACGCCCTTGCCGCCGCGGAATTTGAGCCAGACCGGATAGACATGGCCGAGGAACGCCGCCGCCGCGGCGAGTACGCCGTTGCCCGGCCACAGCGCCTCGACGATCGCCACCGCCGCGAACCCCTTGGCCGCGTCGAGCAACAGAGTCGCCGCCGCCAGTCCCTTGCGCCCGGTGCGCAGCACATTGGTCGCGCCGATATTGCCCGACCCGATCTGGCGCAGGTCGCCGGCACCGAAGGCGCGGGTGAGAATCAGCCCGAACGGAATCGAGCCAAGCAGATACCCCAGCAGCAGCGCGCCCGCCGGCGCCATCCAGACAGTTTCGGTCGGCAAATGGATCAGCCCCCAAGTGACAGCCAGCATAGCCCGATCCGGGTGGGGCGCCAACAACCTCTATCAGGTCGGATGGGCGATGCCCGGGTTCAAGTACCGGGCATTGTCAAACCCCGCGCCCGCGTTACATCGCGCTTGTGACGGATACACGACCCATCCTGTTCTTCGATTCCGGGGTGGGCGGGCTTTCCGTGCTCGGGCCGACCCGCGCGCTGCTGCCCGGGGCGCCCTTCGTCTATGTCGCCGATTCGGCCGGTTTCCCTTATGGCACCAAGAGCGAGGTCGAGATCGCGGCGCGCGTACCGGCCCTGCTCGGCCGGCTGGCGGAGCGCTATCATCCGCGACTGATCGTCATCGCCTGCAACACCGCCTCGACCATCGCGCTGGCCGCGGTGCGGGCCGCGCTCGACCTGCCGATCGTCGGCACCGTCCCCGCGATCAAGCCGGCTGCGGCATTGAGCAAGGCCCGCGCGATCGGCGTGCTCGGCACCGATGCGACGGTGCGCCAGCCCTATGTCGACGATCTCGCCGCGCGCTTCGCCAGCGATTGCCTGGTGGTGCGTCACGGATCGGCCGAGCTGGTCCAGCTCGCCGAGGCGAAGCTGCGCGGAGAGGACACCCCGTCCGACCGCTACCGCGCGATCCTCGCCGGCCTGTTCGATCAGCCGGGCGGCGATCGCATCGACGTGATCGTCAATGCCTGCACCCATTTCCCGCTGGTGGTCGAGGAACTGGCGGCCGCCGCGCCGCATGCGGTGCGCTTCGTCGACGGGTCGGAGGGCATTGCCCGGCGAGTCGCGTATCTCACCCAGGGCCAGTCATGGCCTGACAGCCCGGGCGACGGAGTCGCGGTGTTCACCGGCCATGCCGATCACGGTGCGCTCGCCCCGGCGCTCGCGCGCCACGGCCTTATGCGGGTTGAGACGCTCTAGGGGACTCCGTCGGTACCTCGACCGATTCGGCCGCCAGCACGGCATAACGACTCGCCAGCTCGTGATGGACGAGGCGGGCCGAACGGTCGGCGCTCCGCCCGGCAAGCTCGCGCTCCTGCGCTGCCCGGCGTGCGAAATAGTCCTGTTTTCCGTCACTTGGAATATGGTCGGCCATGATCAAAGCTCCTTGCATCAAGCGGGAGCGCGTCGCGTCTCTCGGTCGCGGGCATGCTCGTGGCAATCGGCCCGGCGATGGCGCACCATAGCATGAATCGGCGCGGCGTGCTTGAGCGAAGCTAAGCGGGCCACCTCTTTTTCCACCGGTTCGGGCACATCTTGGGTACGTAAAACGCTGGAAATCCCTGGCGCCGCGCGCTAGTGCGGCGGGCATGGAAGCGGACGGAACGGCGCTGCGGGGAGTGGATTACTCGCGCATCTTCACCCAGGCGATTGACCGCCTGCATGTTGAGGGCCGTTATCGCGTCTTCATCGACATCCTGCGCAACAAGGGTGCGTTTCCGAACGCGCGCTGCTTTGCCGGGCATAACGGGCCGAAGCCGATCACGGTGTGGTGCTCGAACGACTATCTCGCCATGGGCCAGCATCCAGCGGTGATCGCCGCGATGGAAGAGGCGCTGCACGATGTCGGCGCGGGTTCCGGCGGCACGCGCAATATCGGCGGCAACACACATTACCATGTCGATCTGGAGGGCGAACTCGCCGATCTCCACGGCAAGGAAGGCGCGTTGCTGTTCACCTCGGGCTATGTCTCGAACGAGGCGACGCTTGCGACGCTTGCCAAGATCCTGCCGGGCTGCATCATCTTCTCGGACGAGATGAACCATGCCTCGATGATCGCGGGCATCCGCAATTCGGGCTGCGAGAAGCATGTCTTCCGCCATAACGATCTCGATCACCTGGAGGAGCTGCTCGCCGCGGTCGATCCGGCCGCGCCGAAACTGATCGCGTTCGAGAGCGTCTATTCGATGGAGGGCGATGTCGCCCCGATCGCGGCGATCTGCGATCTCGCCGACAAATACAGCGCGTTGACCTATCTCGACGAAGTCCATGCCGTCGGCATGTACGGTGCGCGCGGCGGCGGCATCTCGGAGCGCGACGGCGTGGCCGACCGGCTGACCATCATCGAGGGCACGCTGGGCAAGGCGTTCGGGGTGATGGGGGGGTACATCACCGCCGACCAGACGATCATCGACGTGATCCGCTCCTATGCGCCGGGCTTCATCTTCACCACCTCGCTGTCGCCGGTGCTGGTCGCCGGCGCGCTGGCGAGCGTGCGCCACCTCAAGGCCTCTGGTGTCGAGCGCGAGGGCCAGCAGGCCGCAGCGACCTTGCTCAAGGGCATGATGGCCGAGGCGGGCCTTCCGGTGATGAACTCGACCACGCATATCGTGCCGCTGATGGTCGGCGATCCGGTCAAGGCCAAGAAGATCAGCGACATATTGCTCGCCGAGTACGGCGTGTACGTCCAGCCGATCAATTACCCGACGGTGCCGCGCGGCACCGAGCGGCTGCGCTTCACCCCCGGCCCCGCCCATGACGAAGCGATGATGCGCGAGCTGACCGGGGCGCTGGTCGAGATCTGGAGCCGGCTGGACCTGCGCAAGGCCGCCTGAGCGTCCAACATTTCCGACGATTCGCGGTTTCAATTTTTTTACCGCTGTTATGTTGGATTTCTGGCCCGGAATCCGGGCCTGTTTCCAAAGACTTGAACGGTGCTTTCCCTGTTACCGCATAACAGGGGAAAATCGCCGGCTTTCGCGCGAAAACCCCGCTGTTTTTACCGCTGTTCCGGCGGAAAAACCGTCCAACATTTTCATGATGTCAAAGAGCCGGACAGGGCGCGTGTGTTTCCTGTCCGGCTCAAGCGTGCGGCAATCGCACGATGGGTTGAATCGAGGAGCGAGACGGCCGTCAGGTGACCCCGTGCATCCACTTCTTCAGCGGCCAGGAGAGCAGCAGGAGGAGCAGGCCAAGCCCGATCGCGATGTAGGAGATCGTCGTGAACACGCCGGTATAGGTCTCCAGGCTGACCTTGAGATTGGTCACCTGCCCGCCGACCGTCTCGACGCTCGCCACCTGCGCCACCGCGCCGGCGACATATTGCGCGACCGAGATCGACAGGAACCACACGCCCATCATCATGCCGACGATCCGCGCGATCGACAATTTGGTGATCATCGACAGCCCGACCGGCGAGATGCAGAGTTCGGCGATCGAATGGATCAGGTACAGCCCGGCGAGCCAGGCCATGCCGACCTTGAAATCGCTCCCGACGAACTGGGTGCCCCAGACGAGAAACAGGAAACCCGCGCCGACGCCCATCAGCGCGATGGCGAACTTGATCGGGATCGACGGTTCCAGCCCCCGCCTCGCCAGCGCGTTCCACAATACGCTGAAGATCGGCGCGAAGATGACGATGAACAGAGCGTTGAAGATCTGGGTCTGCCCGGCCGGCATGACATAGACCGCTTCGCTGCCGAACCCGTGCGTGCGGGCGACGTGCATGCCGATCAGGCCGGCCACGGCGACCACGGCGAAGCCGATGGCCAGGATGCGCCGCGTCTCCGCCTGCTCGCCCGAGGCGAAGAACCAGAAGCCGAGCCAGGCGACGCCGCCGATCACCACCGCGAAGAACAGATAATAGGTGAACGGCATGGCCTGGAACATCGCGAACAGCGGCGCGGTCCAGCCGATCTCCAGCACGGTGTTGCGCGCGGCGAACAGGGTCAGCGAGGATCCGGCCTGCTCGAACAGGGTCCAGAACACCACGTTGAAGATGATCAGCACCATCGCCGCCATCATCATCTGGAATTCGGCCTTGCTCCCCTTGATGAAGGACCAGATCAGGATGGCGGGCACACCGAGCAGGAAGGTGCCGAACAGCGCCTTGCCCATGATCGGCAGGTTGAGGACATAACCGATGACGCCCGATCCTTCCGGCGGCGCGACATAGTTCATCAGGTTCCAGAACAGGAAGATGACCAAAGGCACGGTGACGAGCGCGCCGCCATAGATCCACCAGTCGCGGTCGGTCGGCGCGTCGTCCGGGCGCTCGCCATAGCCGGTAAGCCGGCCGCCATCGAACTGGAACAGCAGCCAGGAACAGGTCATGCCGACCGCGGCAAGGCCGAAGCCGGCCCACCAGCCCACGCCTTCGGCGAGGATCGGGCAGAAGAATTGTGAGATCAGCGAGCCGAGATTGATGCCCATATAGAACATCGTGAATCCGGCATCGCGCCGGCGGTCGCCGCTTGCATAGAGTTCGCCGACCATGGTCGAGATGTTCGGTTTGAAGAAGCCGTTGCCCACCGTGACGAGCGACAGACCGAGCAGCATGATGAACACGAAGAAGGATGAGCGCTCGCCGTCCGACTTGAAGCCGTTCGGCGCAATCTTGCGTACCTCGTGCCCGTCCGTCGCCAGCAGCGAGACGCTCTTGTCGTCATTGCCGCGGATCTGAAGCTTCTGCCCATGATCGATCAGGAACTGCTTGCCGGCATCGCCCTTGCCTTCGACGACGACCTCATAACGCTGGCCGTCGATCGTCGCGAAGGGCGTCGCGCCGCTGCCGCCGAAGCAGAGCGTGAAATAACCGACCGCCATCATGATCGCGCCGAATTTCACGGTGCGTTTGGAGCCGAGATACTGGTCGGCGATCAGGCCGCCGATCAGCGGCGTCAGATAAACGAGCGCGGTGAACCCGCCATAGATGCCGGTCGAGGTCTCGTCGTTGAACAGGAAATGATTGGCGAGATACAGGGTGAGGATCGCCCGCATGCCGTAATAGCCGAAGCGTTCCCACATCTCGGTGGTGAACAATCGCTTGAGTTGCGGGGGGTGCCCGAACCAGACGGCGTCGCTTGCCGGGTTGACATGGGTGATATCCGGCTCTCGCGGGCTGTCCGCGGTCGGGGTGTCCACCATTTTTTGTTCGCTCCCTCAATAACTTCCCGCCGTCGAGTGCGGCGGTGCTGATGGAACGAACCTAGCGGCATCCGCCGGGGTGTAAATACGCCGCCCGAGCCCCTAGATGGCGGCCATGTTCAACGACACCAGCAGCCCGCTCGCGCTCCTTTCCACCCGCCGCTCGGGCAAGCCTCGCGACCTCGTCGCGCCCGGTCCGGATCAGGCCCAGCTCGACCGGATCGTGGAGATCGCGGCGCGCACGCCCGATCATGGCAAGCTCGCGCCCTGGCGCTTCGTGGTGGTGCCGACCGATCGCCGCGATGCGCTGAGCGAGCTGATCGTCACTGCCTATCGCGCCGAACGCCCCCAGGCCTCGCGGCTCGAGATCGAGGCGATGGACCAGTTCGCCCGCCAGGCACCGGCCCTGGTGGTCGTGCTGTCAGCGCCCAGGCCCGAAAGCCATATCCCGCTCTGGGAGCAGGAGCTGTCGGCCGGGGCTGCCTGCATGAACCTGCTCCATGCCGTGCACGCCAGCGGATTCGCCGGCGGATGGCTCACCGGATGGCCCGCCTATAATGATTCGGTGCGCGACGCCTTTGGTGCCGCGCCGGAAAAAATCGCGGGATTCGTGTTCATTGGCACGCCGTCAAAGCCGCTTGATGAGCGTCCGCGTCCGGAATCGGACAAAATCGTCCGATATTGGACATAGCATTGGACTCAGGGGGTAATTGGTGTATTATTGCACCATGACAGCCCTGAACAGCGAAGACAGCCCCGTTTACATCAAGCTGCGCGGCACGATTTCCGCCGCGATTCTGCGCGGCGACTTTCGCGCGGGCGACCAGCTTCCTTCGGTTCGCGCGCTCGCGGCCGAGCACGGCGCCAACCCGCTGACGGTGGCCAAGGCCTATCAGAGCTTCCAGGACGACGGCTATGTCGAGGTCCGTCGCGGCGTCGGCATGTTCGTGCTGCCGGGCGCGGCCGAAAAGCTCCGCCTCGCCGAGCGCGATCATTTCATCCGCGAAAGCTGGCCGCGCATCCGGGCGCACATCACCCTGCTCGGCCTCGATGCCGGGGAATTGCTGGAACGCGAAGAGGCGTAACATCTTCCACCCCCCCCTTCAGGGAAGGGGCCTATATACGTGTGTGACCCGACGCGTTCGCATATCCCCGCATTTCGTTGAGCAAGTTGCGACACGCGGCGTCCTCCGTCGGGAAGGTTTGCAGCCCGGTTTCTAGCCCGCGCTCGGCATAGAAGGTTTCCCAGACTCTGCCGTTCTGGCGAACGACGAAGCACTCGGAGGGGATGTCGGATGGGTCACAGAGCATATCCGCTCGGAGACCTTCGAGCTTCATTTGCTCGACAAGTTGCTCTCTCGTCATGCGCGCCCGACTACCACGAAAAAGCCCGGCGGGTTAGGCCGGGCTTCTCTTAGTTCCGGAAATACTCTCGCACGAAATCGAGGCCCTTGCGGGTGATCTTGAAGCCGCCCGGCACATCCTGCGCGTAGCCATGATAGATGAAGTTCGTTTTCGCGGTCTTGTGCGACTTGAGGTTGCGGACGATCTGCGAAAATTTGGAGTCCTTTCGGCTCGCGTTCGCCGCCGTGTGATCATCGGACAAGTGAATGTAGGAGGGCATCTCGGCGATCAGTTCCGCGGTGCTGATTTCGCCGTTTGGACGTATGGACATGATCAGCAGAGCGTATTTCCAAAGGTCCGCCCTCAGATCGATTTCGACCGGGTCAGACGCCTTAGGCTGAGGTGGCAATTGCGCCGCTCGCTCCTGTGGAGTGGCATGGCGAAGGCGCTGCTGCTTGCGCTCTAGCGCGGCGATCTTTTTCACATTCTCGGCGACGGGAAGGTCTTCGGGCATGATGCCGCTGAGTTCCCTCATCGTCTCCCTGACTTTAAGCCCCACCTCATAGTGAGCCGTGCAGGCCGCTTCACTTCCGCGAATGCCCTTGCTGCGCAACCTTTCCTCTGTCTGCGTGATGCGAAACAGGTTCGCTGCGAGTTCCGTACTGCCCATATGGTCAAGAATCTGCGCCTTCTCAGGCAGCTGCTTGTAGGAGCGGACTTCGTCCATATTCCGCCCGCCATAAAGGCCTTGATACCCACGGTTATAGAATTTGCCGAACCCCGTATTTTGAACGCCGGCACCCTTCGCGGCCTTGGCTAACAGCTTGTTCTGCTCAACGACCTGATTGCGAAGGTAAAGCCGCTTCTGATTCTCCGTCAGAGCGCCAAAATCGACGTCATTTTCGTCGGCCAGTTCCTGCCGCCGCGTTTGTATAGCGAAGTAGTTTTGCGCGAAGCTGATCGGACGCTTTCGCGGATCGCCATTCTGGGCGATCAGGTAGCACGCGTAGCGATCCAGGTGGATGTTATCGACCTCGCGCTTTCCGCCTTTTCCGATCTCGATCATGTCGGTGACGTCAACAAAATGATCATTCGGATCGAGGCGCATCTGGCGGCAAGCCGTTTTCGCTTTCTCCACGATGGCGACGAAATTTCGATAATCCGCATAGCCAAGCAGGGGCGCGAGTTCGCGCGCAATCCAAAACTGGTTGCCTGTTTCCGTTTCACGAGCGGCAGCCTCGAAAGCATTCAACAAGGTATCGATTGTCTCTTCCGGCACGTCTGCAGTGACGAGCGCTGTAACCTCGTTGGGGTCGGTTTGCGCCACTCGCGCCATGGCCTCCTCAAAGTCGAAATTTGCGAAAACGCTATCCTCATCGTCTTTGGGGCCGCTCATGCGATCAGATCCTTATAGGTCAGGCGACCCGAGGTCTGATCAAGCAGGGTGTTGACCCGATCCCCCTCTCCAATGTCGCGGAGGTTGAAGCGCCAAGTCACCTCGGCAACGTATCGGTTGAGGTGCTTCGGGGTCACGAAATGGTGGATGCCGATGATCTGACGCTTGAGCAGCGACCAAAAGCCTTCGATGCTGTTCGTATGGACGTCGCCAAGGCGATACTCGCCCGCGCTGTGGCGCACTACGCCATGCTTGAAAGTGCGGCCAAGGTGACGATAGCCCGCATGTTCGTCGGTCGAGACGAGCGTTGCGGAAGGCGCAACGAACTCATGTACGAAGCGGTCGAGGGTCCGCGTGTCAGTCCGCGCGACTACCGTTGCAACGGCCTTCCCGCCGCGTTGGATTGCACCAACCACAGCCGTCTTGCCAGAGGTGCCCGGACCGTTCTTCGGATCGCCCTTGTGACGATTAGCAGCCTTGCCACCAACGTAGGTTTCATCAACCTCAACCTCGCCTTCCAGCGGGCGGTTGAACGACTGCGTACGAGCGGCGTAGCGCAACCGGTGCAGCATAAGCCAAGCCGTCTTTTGCGTAACGCCAAGGTCTTTCGCGAGCGTCGTGCTGGCGATGCCTTTCTTGTGTGAAGTGATCAGCCAAATCGCCAGCATCCAAGTGCGGAGCGGAATCTTGCTGTCCTCGAAAATCGAGCCGACCTTGATGCTGAAACGCTTACGGCAATCACCGCATTTGTGGGTGCGCTGGTCCGAAAAGTGATAGACCTTGAGGGAGCCGCAATGGGGGCAGAACGCGCCATTGCGCCACCGGATCGACGTGAAGTGATCTATGGCAGCCTGCTCATCGGGAAGCGCCTGCATCAACTGGAGCAGGGTTTCGAATTGCTGCTTCTTGGGGGCGTTCGTGCTCATGCGCCCTTCTGACATTCAAATCAGATTGGGTCAAGTAGGTATATAGGCCCCTCCCCTGAAGGGGAGGGGCTTTATCAGGCCGCGAACACGTCTGCCGGCACCGAATACAGCACCTCAGCCTTCGCCATGGCCGCCGCCTTGAGGCCCATCGCCTCGGGCAGGATCTGCTCGACATAGAAGCGCGCGCTGGCGGCCTTCATCGCCAGGAACGCCGGATCGCCGCTCGCGTCCGCCGCTGCGCGGCCCTGCCGCTCCATCAGCCAGCCGCAGACCGCGGTCGAGAGCATGGTCAGGAACGGATAGCTCGCCGCCAGCCGGTCGTCGGCATCGCGGCGCATCAGATCCCGGCCGATAGTGTCGCACGCGTCGACCAGCGTTATCAGGCCTTCATCCTTCGCCTCGGCCCGCATGTCGGCGATCAGCCGCGCGAACACGCCGCCCCCCTTACCATCGGCGCCGAGCCCCAGCTTGCGCCCGACCAGATCGGCCGCCTGGATGCCGTTGGTGCCCTCATAGATCGGCGTGATCCGCGCATCGCGGAAGAACTGGGCGGCGCCCGTCTCCTCAATATAGCCCATGCCGCCATGCACCTGGATACCGATCGAGCTGACCTCACAGCCGATATCGGTGCCATGCGCCTTGGCCAGCGGCGTGAGCAGTTCGAGCCGGTCCTGCGCGCCCGCCTCGCCGATCGCGGCACGGTCGACATGGCCGGCGGCGAAATAGACCAGCGCCCTCGCCGCCTGGGTCTGCGCCTTCATCCGCATCAGCATGCGGCGGACATCGGGGTGCTCGATGATCGCGACGCTCTCGCGGCTGGGCGATCCCGCGCGCGGCGACTGGATGCGTTCCCGGGCATAGGCCACCGCCGCCTGGGTCGCCGCTTCGGCGACCTGAGCGCCCTGCAGCCCGACATTCAGCCGCGCATTGTTCATCATCGTGAACATCGCGCGGATGCCGCCATATTCGCCGCCGATCAGCTCGCCCACGCAATCGTCATGGTCGCCGAAGCTCAGCACGCAGGTCGGTGAGGCATGCAGCCCCATCTTGTGCTCGATCGACACGACACGGACGTCGTTGAACGCACCTGGATTGCCCTCCGCGTCGAGCCGGTATTTGGGCACGAGGAACAAGGAGATGCCCTTGGTCCCCGGCGGCGCGTCGGGCGTGCGGGCGAGCACGAGATGGACGATGTTGGGCGCCATGTCATGGTCGCCGAACGAGATGAAGATCTTGGTGCCCTTGATGCTCCAGGTCCCATCGCCGCGCGGCTTCGCCTGGGTGCGCAGCGCGCCGACATCCGATCCCGCCTGGGGCTCCGTCAGGTTCATCGTGCCGGTCCAGGCGCCGGTCGCGAGGTGCGGGAGGTAGAGCGCCTGTTGCTCGGGGCTGCCATGATGGATCAGCGCCTCGATCGCGCCGACCGTCAGGGTCGGGGCGAGCGCGAGACCCATATTCGCAGCACCCAGCGTGTCGAGCACCGCCGTCTGGATCGCGAAGGGCAGGCCCTGGCCGCCATAAGCCTCGGGCACGCCGATCGTGCCCCAGCCGCCCTCGACATAGTCGCGATACGCCTTGCCGAAGCCCTCGGGCATGACGACGCCATCGGGCGTCCATTTCGCGCCGACGGTATCGCCCTCGCGCAGCAGCGGCGCCCATTCGCCCGCCGCGAAATCGCCGATCCCCTCCAGCACCGCCTCGACGACATCCTCGGTCGCGGCGCCGAAGCGCTCGGAATCGGCCAGCGTGCCGATGCCGACGACATGGTCGAGCACGAAGCGCTGGTCGGCGGTGGGGGCGGTGAAACTCATGATATTTCTCTTCCTGCGGTCGCTCGGGCTATAGCCCCGCGCGATGACCGTGCAAAACCCGCCAGTCCAGACCCGGACCTTACCCTACGGCGAGGCCGCGATCGCCGAAGCCGCCGCCATGATCGCCGCGGGTGGGCCGGTCGCGATTCCGACCGAGACGGTCTACGGCCTCGCCGCCGACGCGACCGATTCGCGCGCGGTCGCCGGTATCTATGCCGCCAAGGGCCGGCCGAGCTTCAACCCGCTGATCGTCCATGTGCTCGACCGCGCGGCGGCGGAGAAGATCGCGACGTTCGATGCGGCGGCGAATGCGCTGGCTGACGCCTTCTGGCCAGGGCCGCTGACCCTGGTGCTGCCGCTTCGGCCTGACGCGGGGATCGCCCCGCTGGTGACGGCGGGGCTCGATACCATCGCGATCCGCGTACCGGCGCACCGCGCGATGCGCTCGTTGCTGGAAGCGACGGGCAGGCCGCTCGCCGCCCCGTCCGCCAATGCCAGCGGATCGATCAGCCCCACGCGGGCGGAGCATGTGCTGGCGAGCCTGGGCGGGCGGATACCGTTGATCGTCGATGACGGGGCGACCGAGGCGGGGCTGGAGTCGACCATCGTGATGACGAGTGGCGGCGTGCAGGTGCTGCGCCCTGGCCCGATCACGGCTGAAGCGATCCACAATACCTTCACCGGCGAAGGCCGGGGCCCAGTTACGATGACCTCCGATACTGGGCCAGCGTCGGGTCGGATCGTCCCCCGGACGATCCTTGAGCATGCGGGGCATGCTCAACCCGACGCTCCTTCGCCGGGGAAGGGGCAAGTAATTTCGCCAGGCCAGCTCGACAGCCACTACGCCCCGTCCAAACCCCTGCGCATCAACGTGTCGTCTCCCGCCTCCGACGAATGGTCGATCGGATTCGGTTCCATCTCCGGCGACGACAGCCTGTCCGAAACAGGCGATCTGACCGAAGCCGCCGCCGCCCTGTTTTCCGCCCTGCACCGGGCCGACGCCTCGGCGAAACCGCGCATCGCCGTCGCGCCGGTCCCGCAAACCGGGCTCGGTGTCGCCATCAACGATCGCCTGCGCCGCGCCGCGCACCGGGACTGATCTCTTTACGCCGTCGCAACGGCCGCTAACCTCCTTCGGTACGACTCGTACAGGAGAGGAAGACCATGGTGACGAACACGCAGCGGGGGCTCGCGGAGTTTCTCGGTACCTTCTGGCTCGTCTTTGGCGGCTGCGGCAGCGCAGTGCTGGCGGCGGGCTTTCCGGAAGTCGGCATCGGCTTTGTCGGCGTTTCGCTCGCCTTCGGCCTGACCGTGCTGACCATGGCCTATTCGATCGGCCATATCTCGGGCTGCCATCTCAACCCGGCGGTCACGCTCGGCCTGTGGGCCGGCGGGCGCTTCTCGGGCAAGGACATTCCGCTCTACGTCATTACCCAGGTGCTGGGCGCGACGGTCGCGGCCTATCTGCTCTATTTCATCGCCAGCGGGGCGCCGGGCTTCACCCTGCCGGCCAACGGGCTCGCGGTGAACGGCCTCGAATCGCTGTCGCCCGGCCATTATTCGCTGGTCGCCGGGCTCACCATCGAGGTCGTGCTGACCTTCTTCTTCCTGCTGGTGATCATGGGGTCGACCGACAGCCGAGCACCCGCCGGCTTCGCGCCGATCGCGATCGGCCTCGCGCTGACCCTGATCCACCTGATCAGCATCCCGGTCACCAACACCTCGGTGAACCCGGCGCGCAGCACCGGCCCGGCGCTGGTGGTCGGCGGGCTGGCGCTGCAGCAACTCTGGTGGTTCTGGCTCGCGCCGATCGTCGGCGGTGTGCTGGGCGGGCTGGCGTACAAGACGCTCGGCGCGGACGCGTCGAAGAAGCCGCCGATCGAAGGCGAAGCGCTCTGATCCGTCCCCTCCCTGGTCAGGGAGGGGAGTCAGGCGGTCTCCACCGCTACAGGCTGAACTTCAGCGTCGCACGGATATCGCGGCCGGCGAGCGGCGCGAAATCCTTGAGGAAGCTTGCCGAGCGGCGCGCATCGACATCGAAGATGTTGTTGGCGCTGATCGTCACCATGGTCTTGTTGCCGGGGCCGAACGGCTTGATGCCGACCGTGGCGTTGACCATCGTATAGCCGTCGGTCGGCGTCTCGAACGCAGCGATCCGGTTCTGATCGAACACATGCTCGACCTCGACGCGGCCGTTGAGCGTATCGCCCTGCGCCTCGATCCCGCCCAGCACGCGTGCCGGCGGGATACGCGGCAGCGGACCCTGGTCGACGATCGAGGCATGGACATAATCGCCCAGCACATCGGCGTTGATCTTGTAGCCGCCGATCAGACCCAGCAGCACCGACGCCTCGGCCTCGACGCCATAATAGGTCGCGTCGGTCTGTTGCGACTGGAAACAGGGGAATTCCACGGTGCGACCGCTCGGCGCGGCGGCCGCCTCGCACACGGATTGTCCGACCTGGACCTCGGCAATGTAGTTGGTGAAGCGGTTATAATAGGCCGAAGCGTCGAAGCTGTAGCCATTGCCATGCGCGTGCAGCGTGCCTTCCAGGCCCCAGCCCTTCTCCAGCTTGAAGTCGGGATTGCCGAGTTCATAGGCCTGGGTGCCGGCATGCGCGCCATTGGCGAACAGTTCCTCGGCGGAAGGCGCGCGCTCGGTGCGCGACAGGTTCAGGCCGATCCGCACTGCGTCGCTGATCCCGTAGGAGGCGCCGATCGATCCCGACAGCGCCTCGAAATGCCGCTGCCCGGCGAAGAAGCGCTCATCGCCCAGCGGTGTCCGCGCCGCGACGTCGGTCAGCTCGTACCGAAGCCCGCCTTCCGCCTTGAGCGCGCCGAAATCGAGCTGCTGCAAGGTGAAGAAACCGGTCTGGTTGGTCTCGTTCTTGGGCAGGAAGGCCTCGTCGCCGACCACGTCGAACACGCGGTTGAAATATTGCACGCCCGATGCGCCGAGCCACGCGCCCTTCCTGGCCTGGACCAGTTCGAGCCGCGCCTCGGTGCCATTATTGTAGAAGGCGGTGCCGATCGCGCCGTCGGGTTCCAGCTCGAAATGGCGATAGGTCGCGTGGCCTGCGCGAAGGCGGATCTTGTCGAGGAAGCCGCCGCCGGTGTTCACCTCGCCGCGCAGGTCGAACCGGTTCTGCACGATGTCGAGCCGCGGTGCCTCCTGGCCCTGGTCGGGCAGGGTCGCATAGCGGATCGGCACGCCGTACAGGCTGTCATAATGGCTGTAGGAGATGCCGAGGCTGCCGGTGTCGGTGATGATCGAGGCGCCGACGCCCGCGGTCCAGGTCTCGGCCGCCGAATTGGGCAGGGTCCCGCGGATCGCTGCATTGGCGGCATAGTCGATCGGGTCCTCGCCGGGCACGGGTGCCGCCGGCGGAAGCTGGCTGGTGGCGATCGCTTCCTGCCGGCGCTGCGCGGTCAACGCATAGCCGCCGATATGGAGGTCGTCGCTCTTCGACCAGGACCCGTCGGCATGCAGCACGAGATGCTCGCCGATCGCCACATCGCCGGCGAGGCCGCCCGAACGCTCGTTCGCGGCCGAGCCGTAGGTGGCGATCCCGTCGAGCCGATAGCCCTTGGCCGGAATCGCGCGCGGAATGCGCGTGTCGATCACATTGACCACACCGCCGACCGCCGAGGACCCGAACAGCAGGGCGGAGGGGCCACGCAGCACCTCGATGCGCTCGGCCAGCAGTGGGTCGATGATCACCGCATGATCGACCGAGGTGTTGGAGACGTCGATCGATCCGATGCCGTCGGTCAGCACGCGCACGCGCTCGCCCTGGAAGCCGCGCAGGATCGGGCGCGACGCGCTGGGGCCGAACGAGGTGGCGGAGACGCCTGGCTGCTTCGCCAGGGTCTCGCCGATCGTCGGCTTGAGGTCGCGGGTCAGTTCCTCGCCGCTCACCACGGAAGTGCCCGACAGCACATCGGTTTCGCTCTGCCGGAATGGCGCGGTGACGATCACGTCATGCCCCTGATCGGCCTGGGCTCCGGCGCCGTCGGGTGCCGAAGGTCCGTTCTGCGCAAGGGCTGGCCCGGCGATCATCAGGGCGGTACCCGCGAACAGAGCGATCTTCAGCGTCATGGCATACTCCAACCGGGTGTTGTGCAGCGCAATATATATGATGTTATAAGGTATCAATGCGGTTCGTCGCCACGAACGCACGCTTCGCCGACGAACGGATGCTACAGCGCCGTTACGCGCCAGTCAGATGGACGGACACGCCCGCGCGCCTGAGCCGCGCCCAGGCGCCGAGCGCCCACCAGGCCAGCGCCCAGAGCGTTCCGAAACTCCATCCGGCGATCACGTCGCTCGGCCAATGCACGCCGAGATAGACCCGGCTGAAGCCGATAGCAGTGACCAGCAACGCGGCCACGATCAGGATATAGAGGCGCGCGCGCCGCTCCTCGACGATCTGGATGATCAGCGAGGCGATGGTGAGGTAGATGATCGCACTGTTCGCGGCATGGCCGCTGGGGAAGCTCGCCGAGGTGACCTGGACGAGATGGTCGGTCAGCGCCGGGCGGGCGCGGCCGATCAGGGCCTTGGCCATAGCGACGGCGATCGATCCGCTGATCGTCCCGCCCAGCACCAGCCAGAAGGTCAGCCAGTGGCGCTGCACCGCAAGGAACCCGGCGACGATCGTCACGATCACCACCAGCGCGGTCTCGCCGCCCAAGGCGGTCACGTCGATCATCGCCTGTTTCAGCCAGAACGGGCCGATCGGCGCGCCGTGCATCGTGCCGCCGCGCATCGCGAGCAGGATGCTGCTGTCGAAACCGAACTGCCAGCCGCGGTCGATCAGCGTGCCGATCAGGCCCAGGATCAGGACCGCCAGGGCCACCGCGCCGGCGCCGATCAGCAGCCAGGGGGGATGGCGGATATCGTCGGGAAGAGGGGCGCCGGACGTCACCCGTCCATCACTGGCGGGGTTCGGCCAGCCGATCAACCTGGGCGCGTACCACCGCCTCGGCTTTCCGGGCCGAAAGCTTCTGGTCCATGCGCAGCCGCTGCCATGTTTCGAAGCTCAGCAGCAGGTCGATCGCCTCGAAGGTCAGCGCGTCGCCGGCGATCTCGTCCGGCAGGATCGATTTCAGCTTGGCCCGCATGAAGGCGAGCGTGCGGGCATGCTCGGCCTGGATCGTCGCGGATTCGTGCCGGTGGGCATCGGCCGCGCGCTTGAACGGCATCAGCTTCTCATAGGTGGTCAATCGCCGGTCGGTCGTCTCGGACAGCTGCCCGCGCCACTCGCTCGATTTATACGGGACGAGCCACATCTCGTAATTGCGCGCCAGCCGCGCGGTCATCGCGGCGTAAAGGCTCTCCATGTCCTTGAAGTGGCGGAACACGCTACGCAGGCCAACGGCGGCGCGTCCGGCGACCTGTTCGGCGCTCGGGGTGATCTGCCCCTCGGCGACGAGCGCCAGCATCGCCTCCACGATCTTGTCGCGGCTCGATTCCGATCGTCTCCTGCGCCCGTCGGCGGACCGTCCCTCGTCTTCAGCCATCAATTCGCCCAGTAGATATAGGCCTCGCCCGGTTTGGGTCTGGTGCCCAGTGGTCGGTCGATAGCGATCGGCGACCGGATCAGCGATGGCCAGGCAGGCTTGATGCTCTCTTTATCATGTTTTGCGAGCAATGCCTGCAATCGTGCGACGAGCGCGGGTTGCTGCGCGGCGACGTCGTGCTGCTCGGTCGGATCGGCCTTGAGATCGAACAGCAATGCCTTGCGCGGCAAGTCGAGCATCTGCAGCTTCCAGTCGCCGTCGCGCACCACGCGGTAGGCGCCGTCGCGCCAGAACAGGGTCTGATGCGGATTGCCTGCCTGCCTGCCCTCGACGAACGGCAGCAGGTCTACCCCATCGACCGCGCGGTCGCGGGGCATGGGAATTCCGGCGGCCTTGCCGGCGGTCGCGAAGATGTCGAAATGGCTGACCGGCCCGGCGATCCGAGTCCCCGGCCTGATCTGTGCCGGCCAGCGCATGAAGAACGGCACCTTCACCCCGCCTTCGAAGAAGGTCGCTTTCCAGCCGCGATAGGGCCGGTTGATGTCGGACAGGCCGATATAATGCGCCCCGCCATTGTCGCTGGTGAAGATCACCAGCGTGTTCTCGTCCAGCCCCTGTGCCTTCAGCTCGGCGGTCACCCGGCCGACCCCGCGATCGAGCGCCCGGATCATCGCCGCATAGACGCGGGTACGATGGTCGGCGATCTGCGGCACCGCGTCGTAATCGGCCTTCAGCGCCTGCAGCGGCGTGTGCGGCGCGTTATAGGCGAGATAGAGGAAGAAGGGCCGGTTGCGATTGGCCCGGATCGTGTCGACCGCCTGATCGGTCAGGTAATCGGTCATGTAGCGGTTCGGCCGGAACGGCGCACTGCCGTTATACTGGACGCTGAACGGCAGGTTCGCCCAGATATATTTGTCGATCGGGTCGAAATCCTGCTTGGCATTGACCGCGTTCGGGTCGTTCTCCGGCAGGAACATCTGCGCGCCGATGATGAAGCCGAGGCTCTCGTCGAACCCCTGGTCTTCGGGCCGCATCCCCCTGGCGCCGCCGAGATGCCATTTGCCCAGATGCAGCGTGTGATAGCCCTTGCCGCGCATCAGTTCGGCGATGGTCAGCTCCGATCCGGGCACGCCCTTGTCGTCGGCCGGCGGATCGTTCGGTGCCGCGTTCTCGTCGAAGATCGTGCGGTGCTCCCAGCTTGTCGGGAAGCCGGCGATGGTGCGCGCGAAGCGGGTGTCGGTGGGGGTGAACTCGAACCCGAACCGGGTCGGATAGCGTCCGGTCATCAGCGCGGCGCGCGAC
Organism: Sphingomonas sp. GW821-FHT10F11; assembly: GCF_058809095.1. Taxonomy (NCBI): domain Bacteria; kingdom Pseudomonadati; phylum Pseudomonadota; class Alphaproteobacteria; order Sphingomonadales; family Sphingomonadaceae; genus Sphingomonas; species Sphingomonas sp. GW821-FHT10F11. Next base: position 237,431 of record NZ_JBXASH010000006.1, on the reverse strand, counting down.
GGTGCGCAGGTCGCATTGCCGGCATAGCCATCGGCGAAGCTGACCCCGTCCCGCCCCAGCGCATCGATATTGGGCGTCTTGAGCAGGCCGCCCGCGACACCGCCGCCGTTGAAGCTGATATCGTTATAGCCGAGATCGTCCGCGACGATCAGGATCACATTGGGTGGGCGCTTGTCCGCGGGCACCTGCGGTCTGTCCGGCCCCTTCTGCCAGGCGACCGGATGATTGGGATAGACATGCGGCGACATCCATCCGGCGAGGTGGAGCAGCACATAATCCCTGGCGAGATAACCGCCGACCAGCAGCAGCGCGACCGTCCCGAGCAGGATCTTCAGCCAGGTCTTCATGGATCGATCCCTCAGCGCGGCGTGGAGAGGATGCGGCGCCCCGCCAGCAGGATCGCGATCATTGCCGCCTCGGCGATCATCGGCTCATGCGCGGTCGATGATGCCCCGTCCACGGCAAGGCCGACGCAGCGCCCGAGCAGCGCGATGGCAAGCAGCAGCAACGGCACGGCCAGCGGCTCGGCGCGCCCGCGCCATGCACCGTACAGCGCGAAGACGCCGCCCGTCACGAAAAAGGCAGTGAAGTCGGCCCGCATCGTCGCCAGGCCCTGGATACCGGCGGGCAGCAGGAAGAATTTGGCGCCGAGGCGCGAAGGATCGGCCAGAAAGGCAAGCCCGATGGCCAGGTTGAACAACCCGACCAGCGCGATCGCGGCGCGAATCGTCGTCCGCATGACGGCCTCTCCCCTGTTTCGCCGCACCGTATCAGCCGCGTCGGCCTTTGCAACGTTTCGGCATTGATAATGCCATTATCCGGGCGCATCGTCGGGCAAAGGGAGAGAGATGTCGATGCGCCGACCTTGGAAATGGGTGCTGGCAGGCCTTGTCCTGCTGGCCGCCGCGCTCCTGGGCGTGAAGCTGTTCCAGCGGCAGATCGGCTCGGCATTGCTCGAGCGTGCGGTCGAGCAGCGCGTCGGCCGCGATTCGACCGTGGGGCTTCCCGACGGGCTCCATGTCGCCTTGTGCGGCACCGGCTCGCCCCTGCCCGATCCTAGCCGGGCCGGGCCCTGCACATTGGTGATCGCGGGCAAGCGCATCTTCCTGGTCGATGCAGGCGAAGGCGGCGGGAAGAACATCGTCCAGATGGGTATTCCGCCAGGGCGGATCGAGGCCTTGTTCCTCACCCATTACCATTCCGACCATATCGACGGCCTTGCCCAGATCCTGTTGCTGCGCTGGTCGGGCAGTTCCTGGCGGACGCCCTTGCCGGTCCATGGCCCGGCCGGCGTCGAGGGCGTGCTGGCGGGACTCCGCACGGCTTATGCGCTCGATACCGGATACCGCATCGCGCACCACGGTCCGAAGATCCTACCGCCTTCGGGCGCGGGTGGAACGGCTTTGCCTTTCGTATTGCCGGCGGTCGGACAGGGCGACAGCGTGGTGCTGGTCGATGACGGCGGGGTGAAGATCACCGCCTTTCGGGTCGATCACCGGCCGGTCGATCCGGCGGTCGGCTATCGTTTCGACTATAAGGGCCGCTCGGTCGTGCTGAGCGGCGACACTGCGCCGTCGCCGACCCTGGTGGCCGCCGCGAAGGGCGCAGACGTGCTGGTGCACGAGGCGCTCCAGCCCAGGCTCGTCGCCCTGTTGACCAAGGGGCTCGAGGCGCGGGGTCAGGCCAATATGGCGCAAGTCACCCGCGACATCATCGATTATCACTCTACACCCGAACAGGCGGCGCAGGCTGCGAAGGCGGCCGGGGTACGCTATCTGATGCTCAACCATATCGTCCCGCCCATGCCGATCCGCTTCGCCTATCCCGCCTTTCTCGGCGATGCCGGTCGCTATTATGACGGTCCGATCACCGTCGGCGAGGACGGCATGATGCTCAGCCTGCCCGCCGGCAGCCACGACGTGACCCTGACGCGGCTGATCGACCGGTGAAGCGTGCCTTCCTGCTTGCGGCGCTCGCGCTCGCCTCCGGCGCCTCGGCGGCGGAGCAGAAGCGCCCCAATATCGTCATCCTGCTCGCCGACGATTGGGGCTTCAGCGATGTCGGCAGCTTCGGCAGCGAGATCCGCACCCCCAATATCGATGCGCTGGCGGCCGCGGGGGTGCGTTTCTCTAACTTCCACGTCGCCGGCACCTGCTCGCCGACGCGGGCCATGCTCCAGACCGGGGTCAGCAACCACCGCGCCGGCCTCGGCAACATGCCCGAGACGATCCCGCCCGAGCATGTCGGCAAGCCGGGCTACGACACGGTGCTCAACAATCGCGTGGTGACCCTGGCCAGCCTGTTCCGCGATGGCGGCTACCGCACCTATCTCACCGGCAAATGGCATCTCGGCCGCACGCCGGACAAGCTGCCCACCGCGCGCGGCTACGACCACGCCTTTTCGCTGGGCGATGCCGGCGCCGACAATTTCGAGCAGCGCCCGATCGAGGGCCTCTACGACACCGCCGACTGGACCGAGGACGGCAAGCCGGCAACCCTGCCCAGGGACTATTATTCCTCGCGCTTCGTCGTCGACAAGATGATCGACTATATCGATCGCGGGCGACCCGGCGGGAAACCCTTTTTCGCCTCGATCAACTTTCTTGCCAACCATATCCCGGTCCAGGCGCCCGACGCGTATATCGCGCGCTACCGCACCGCCTATCAGGGCGGCTGGACTGCAATCCGTGCCGCGCGGCGAGACAAGGCGGCGGCGCTCGGTATCATCCCCGCCGGCACGCCGATGGTCACCATGGCCAGCACGCGCGACTGGAACGCGCTCCCGCCCGAGGAACGCGCGGCGCAGGCCCGCGCCATGGCCGCCTATGGCGGCATGGCCGAGGCGGCGGATGCCGAAATCGGCCGGCTGGTCGCGCATCTCAAGGCGACCGGCGACTATACCAACACCGTCTTCGTCTTCCTGTCGGACAATGGCGCCGAACCGACCGATCCGATGGCGACCTGGCTAAGCGCGCTGAACAGCCGCGTGCATTATGATCTCGCGCCGGAATCCCAAGGCCGGCGCGGCTCCCTCACCGCGATCGGTCCAGGCTGGGCGAGCGCCGCGGTGGCACCCTTGCGCGGCTATAAATTCTCCGCGACCGAAGGGGGGCTGCGCGTGCCGCTGATCATGGCCTGGCCGGGCAATCCGGCGATGAAGGCTGGCACGATCGCCGGCCGCTTCGCTTATGTGACGGATATCGCGCCGACGCTGCTCGCGCTCGCCCGGGTCCCCGGTCATGGCGGCAGCTATCGCGGCAGGCCGGTCGAGCCGATGACCGGCGCGAACCTCTGGCCCGTGCTGAGCGGTGCGACCGACAGCGTCCATCCGGCCGATCAGGCGATCGGCTATGAACTGTCGGGCAATGCCGCGGTGTTCCGTGGCGACTACAAGCTGGTCAAGAATCTGCCGCCGACCGGCACCGGCGAATGGCATCTCTACGATATCGCCCGCGATCCCGGCGAGACGCGCGACCTGGCGGGGGCGATGCCGACGCTCTTCAAGGCGCTCCAGGCCGATTACGCGATCTTTGCGAAACGCGATCAGGTGTTGCCGATGCCCGCCGGCTATACCGCCGAGGCGCAGATCAACCGCAACGGTTTCAACAAGAATGTGCGGCCGAAACTGCTTCAGTTGCTGGCGGCGATGCTGGCGCTCGGCGCGCTGGCAACGGGTGCGGTGTGGTGGTGGCGGAGGCAAGCGTGACCCTCCCCGTGCGAGGATCGGGAGGATTCAGCGCTTCTCCAAGCCCCGTTGCTCCATCCGCCATTTGAGCTGATCGAACCGGTCCTGCCCGAAAAAGGGTTCGCCCGCGAACACCATCAGCGGCACGCCGTAATGCCCGCCCGCCCGCTGCGCGTCCTGATTGGCCTCGACCACCGCGACATGATGGTCCGGGTCTGCCGCTACCGCCGCGTCCATCTCCGCCAGGTCGAGCCCGGCGCGTTCCGCCGCCCGAGCGAGATGCTCGCCGAGGTGCCAGTCGGTCACCGCTCCGCCCCAGATCAGCCGGCTGACCTCGTCGAGAAAGGCCAGCCCGCGCCCGCGCTCCGCCGCTGCCACGCCGAGATGCGTCAGCCGGTGGATATAGGGCTGCTCCTTCGGATAGGTCCGCGTCGCCATGTCCATCCTGACCGGATCGGGCGAGGCCCAGCGGAACGGCAGCCCCAGGAATTCGGCGCTGCGACCGATGTCGCGCAGGAAATAGGTCACCCAGAGCGGATCGTTATTGGCGAAGAAATCCGGCTGCCGCACCGCGATCGGATAAACCGGGCGGACCACCGCCATGACGTCATGGTCCCGTTCGAGCGCGACCAGCCGGGTCGTCACCAGATAGGAATAGGGCGACCGGAACGACCAATAGAGGTCGTAGGACAGCGTCATCCGCCGATCGCCTTGGTGCGGATGTTCAGCTGTCCGGCAAGGCCGGCGACCCGATGCTTCTCGATCGCCTGATAGTCGGGCGACGCCACCATCGCCGCCATCGCCGCGCGCGACGGATATTGGGCAAGCGCGACCATGTCCCACAGCTCGTCCATCTCGCCGAGCATCAGTTCGGTGACGTCGCCCGCATAGACCGATCGCGCGCCGACCGACGCCAGGCACGCCTGCACCGCGGCGCCGTAACGCCGATAGGCATCGCGCCCGCTCAGTTCGGGTTCGGCGCCGTCGGGATATTCGGCGCGCTCCCTGAACTTCAGCAGGTTGATCATCACGAACGGTCCGTCCTCGACCCCGCCGAAAAAGGCGGCCGCCTGTTCGGCGCCGGGGAACACGGCGTTGGTCACGTTCATGCGGCGATCTCGGCCGGCCGGTGCCGCACGAAGGAATCGATCAGCGCGCACAGCGCCTCGGGCTTGTCCTCCTGCAGGAAATGCCCGGCATCCTTGACGATCACGTGCAGCTGGTCGCGCGCGCCGGGAATCCGCTCGATGAAGATCTTCTCCCCGCCGCGGGTCACGGCGTCATTGTCGGCAAAGGCGGTCAGCACGGGCCGGTCGAACTTTTCGAGCACGGCCCAGGCGGCACGGTTCTCGGCGACCGAAGGATGGTCGGGCGTCACCGGCACCAGCGTCGGGAACTGCCGCGCCCCTTCCTTGTAGCGTTCGTCGGGGAAAGGCGCGTCATAGGCGGCGATCTCGGCCGGGCTCAGTTTGCGCGTGGTGCCGCCATTGACGATGGCGCCGACCGGGAAAGCCGGCACATTCTGGCTGAAGGCCAGCCAGGCATCGAACCCGGCGGAGGAGCCGGTGCCGACCGGCAGCCCGGTATTGGCGACCACCAGCCGCGCGAAACGATCGGGAAAGGCAGCGACCAGCCGCAGCCCGATCAGCCCGCCCCAATCCTGGCAGAACAATGTCACCTCGGTCAGGTCGAGCGCGGTCAGCCAGGCGCTCATCCAGGCGACATGGCGCTCATAGCTGTAATCGGTGCGATCGGCCGGCTTGTCCGACTTGCCGAAGCCGATCAGGTCGGGCGCGATCACCCTGTAGCCGCGCGCGATCAGCCCCGGCACGAACTTGCGGTAGAGATAGGACCAGCTCGGCTCGCCATGCATCAGCAGCACGACCGGCGCATCGGGATGGCCCTCGTCGAGATAGTGGACACGCAGATCGGTGCCGTCGGTGTCGGTGACGGTCAGATAATGCGGCGCGAACGGATAGTCGGCCAGCCCCGCGAACCGCTCCTCCGGAGTCCTGAGCACCCGCATGTCGACTCTCCTGCCGTATATATTGGCAGTATGAGTGTCATATCATGGCGATGGGGTCAATGACGCGGCGATACCGGCCGGTCGGCGACGAGGCGTACCCCGATATGGTCGGTGCCCAGCCCGCGTTCCTGGAACTGGCGCGCGGCGGGGCGATAGCGCGCGCAATAATTGCCGGCGCAAAGATAGGAGCCGCCCTTGATGACGTGCATGTCGCCCTGCGGCCCTCCGGGGTCGCTGGTCCATTCCCAGACATTGCCGATCATGTCGTAGAGGCCGAAAGCATTGGGCTTGAAGCACCCTACCGGCGCCCGGCCCTTGTATCCGTCGAGCGCCAGGTCGCGCTGGGGAAAGACGCCCTGATAATAATTGGCCTGGGGGCGGCCCTCGCCATCGACCGGCTCGGGCAGCGCCTTTTGCCCGGCGCGTGCGGCATATTCCCATTCGGCTTCGGTCGGCAGGCGCTTGCCCGCCCAGCGCGCATAGGCCTCGGCATCCTCGAACGCGATCTGCACCACCGGCTCCCGATCGCGCCCGGCGATCGACTCGGCCGGCCCCGAGGGGTGCCGCCACTGCGCTCCGACCGACCAGCGCCACCAGCGCGGATCGTCCTGGCTCGGCACGCTGAACACGGCGGATCCCGGCACCAGCATCTCGGGTGGCGCGCCGGGCAATTTGGGCGGATCGCGCTCGGCCATGGTCCTGTACCCCGTCGCCTTCACGAAGGCGGCGAACTCGGCATTGGTCAGCTCATGCGTATCGATCCAGAAGGGTTTGACCGAGACGGTGCGCGGCGGCCCTTCCTCGCGATAGAGCGGGTCGTCGCCCATGGTGAAGCTGCCGCCGGGAATGGCGACCATCGGGGTGCGGGAGAGATCGGCACAGACCGATGCGGGCTGTTTCGATGTGCAGGCGGTGGCCAGTAGTGCTACCGATAGTGCCGGAAGCAACAATCGTCGCCACACTTTCCCACCGTCACCCCGAACTTGTTCCGGGGTCCACGGTGCCGCACACCCATCATTTCGGCTCTTGCGGAACAGTGGACCCCGGAACAAGTCCGGGGTGACGACGTGGTTTGGGCATCGCACATCCATCACCCAACCTCACACGCCTCAGCGATCGCAGCATAGATCAGGTCCAGATCCCCGTCGTCGATGCAGTAAGGCGGCATGACATAGACAGTGTTGCCGAGCGGCCGCAGCAGCAGGTCCCTGTCCCGGAAAAACGCAAGCAGCCGCGGCCCCATCGACGACAGATAATCGCTCGTTTCGTCGACGATCTCGATCGCCGTGATCGTGCCGATCTGCCGCGCATTGAGCACCGCCGGCAAAGCGGCGATCGCCGCAAGCCGCACCCGCTGCCGCTCCACAAGATCGCCGATCCGCTCCAGCACCGGCTCCTCGCGCCAGATGGCGAGATTGGCGTTGGCCGCGGCGCAGGCGATCGGGTTCGCCGTGTAGCTCGATGAATGGAAAAACATTGTCGCCCGGTCCTGCGACCAATGCGCGTCGTAGATTGCCTCGCTCGCCATCGTCACGGCGAGCGGCACCGCGCCGCCGGTCAGTCCCTTCGAGAGGCACAGGATATCGGGCACGATCCCGGCCTGTTCGCACGCCAGCAACGTGCCGGTGCGCCCCCAGCCGGTCATCACTTCGTCGGCGATGAACAACACGCCGTGCCGCGCGCAGATCGCGCGCATTTCGGCCAGCACCCGGGCGGGATAGATCAGCATGCCGCCCGCGCCGAGGATCAGCGGCTCGACGATCAGCGCGGCTGGCTTGGCGTGGCAAGCAGCTTCCAGTTCATCGAGCGTATCCTGCTCGCGGCCCGCAGCCGGAAAGGGCAGGGTGCCGACATCGAACAGCAAGGGCGCATAGGCCCGGTTGAACACGCCGCGCGCACCGACCGACATCGCGCCGATCGTGTCGCCATGATAGCTGTGCTCCATCACCAATATGCGGTGCCGGGGTTCGCCGCGATTGGCCCAGAAACCCAGCGCCATTTTCAGCGCGACCTCGACGCTGGTCGATCCCGAATCCGAGAAGAAGACGCGGGTCAGCTCGGCGGGCATGATCTCCCGCAACCCCCGCGCGAGCGTCTCGGCCGGCTCGTGAGTCCAGCCGGCGAAGATGATCTGGTCGAGCTTGCCCGCCTGTTCGGCGATGGCGGCCATGATGCGCGGGTTGCGATGCCCGTGAGTCGTCACCCACCAGGAGGAAATGGCATCGACGATCCGCCGCCCGTCCTCGGTATAGAGCGCCGCGCCCTCGGCATGCGTGACGAGCGGGATCGGCTCGCCCAGCCCGTGCTGGGTGAAGGGATGCCAGACCGGCGACCCCTTCACCGGAAGTCCGCCGGATCGAAATGGGAGGCGAAGGCGGCGGCGAGGGTGCCCGCGTCGAGCGGTGTCAGATGCGGCAGCCGGCCGAGCCGTTTCACTCCGCCGATCCGGGCGATGGTCGCCTCGCTATGTTCCACCGCGTCGCCGGTGAACGCTACGCCCAGGATCGGCACACCCCGAGCGCGCAGCGCCTCGATCGACAACAGGCTGTGGTTGATCGTGCCGAGCGCCGTCCGCGCGACCAGCACCACCGGTAGCGCCCAGCGCGCGAACAGATCGGCAAAGACCAGGTCGCCGGCCACTGGCACCAGCACCCCACCCGCGCCCTCGATCACCAGCGGCCCGCCCGTCGGCGGCACCAGCCGCTCGAGATCGATCGTCACGCCGTCGATCTCGGCCGAGCGATCGGGCGAGCAAGGGGTGGTCAGCCGATAGGCCTCGGGCAGGATGAACTCCGGCGCCAGTCCGCTCAGCCGCGCGACGGTCGCGGCATCGCCGCCCTCGTCCAGCCCGGCCTGGACCGGCTTCCAGTAGGAAGCGCCCAGCGCGCCCGCCAGCGCTGCGGCGAACACGGTCTTGCCGGCATCGGTATCGGTCCCGGTGACGACGATCCGGGCGGTCACCCGAGCGCGTCCGCAATCGCGCCGGCCAGCGCGTCCACATCCGCCGCCGTCAGGTTGAGTGTCAGCGAGATGCGCAGTCGCGATGTGCCCTGCGGTACCGTCGGCGGCCTGATGCCGCGTACGTCGAATCCGGCCGCCTGCACCGCGGCGGCGACCCGCATCGTTCGCGCATCGTCGCCCAGCACCAGCGGAAGGATCTGCGATCCGGTCGGCGCGACGCCGCAGCGTTCCAGCGCGCGCTCGGCGGCGCCGACCAGCGCCCACAACGCCGCGCGCCGTTCCGGTTCGTCGGCCAGGATATGCAGGCTCTCGCGCACCGCGCTCGCCATCAGCGGCGAGGGCGCGGTCGAGAAGATGAAGCCGCGTCCGCGATTGACCAGGAAATCGCGCACCACGCGCGGGCCGCAGACCAATGCCCCCTCGCACCCCATCGCCTTGCCGCAGGTATGCAGGGAAATGAAATTCTCGCGCCCGTCGAGCGCCGTGGCGAGTCCCTGTCCGTGCTCGCCGAACACCCCGGTCGCGTGGGCCTCGTCGATCAGCAGCATCGCGTCGTGCCGCGCGCCCACCACCGCCAGTGCCTCGAGCGGTGCCCGGTCGCCGTCCATGCTGTAGAGACTCTCCACCGCGATCCACGGCCGCCCGGTGCCGCCGGCCCGGCGCCAGGCGGCAATGGCGGTCTCGAACGCGTCGGGATCGTTATGCGCCGCCGAGACGGCGTCCGCTCGGCTCAGCCTCATGCCCTCATGCGCGCTGGCATGGATCAGCGCATCATGGACGATCAGGTCGCCGCGCTGCGGCAGGGTCGCGAACAGGGTGGCGTTGCCGGTATAGCCGCTCGAGAAGAACAGCGCGGCCTCGCTCCCGAAGAACGCCGCCGCTTCCGCTTCCAGCGCTTCATGCTCCTCATGATTGCCGCGCAGCAGCCGCGATCCGCCCGATCCGACCGGCACGCCGCGCTCGACCGCCAGCGCCACCGCGCGTGCCAGGCGCGGCGAGGAGGCAAGCGCCAGATAATCGTTGGAGGAAACATCCACCCCGCGCCGCGGCACCAGCGTGCGCAACCGGTCCTGCGCGGCAAGCCGGGTCAGATCGTCTCCAAGGGTCTTGAGCGCCGACATCGGCCGCGCTCTAGCGCCATCGCACGACGATGACGATAGCTGCACGGCTTGCGCGCTGTGCATGCCGGGCGCAGGAGCGCTCGCGATGACCCAGCCCTTCCCCGACCGCCGCTTCGCTGCCTTCCTGTTCGACATGGACGGCACGATCCTCACCTCGATCGTCGCGGCGGAGCGCGTCTGGGCCGGCTGGGCGCGCCGCCACGGTCTCGATGTCGACGCCTTCCTGCCTACCATCCACGGCGTGCGCAGCGTCGAGACGGTGCGGCGCCTTGCCCTTCCCGGCGTCGACCCGGAGGCCGAGGCCGCCGAGATCACCCGCCTGGAGATCGAGGATGTCGCTGGTGTCGAGGCGATCGCCGGCGCCGCCGCCTTTCTCGCTGCGCTGCCGGCGGATTGCTGGGCGATCGTCACCTCCGCCCCGCGCGCGCTGGCGATGCGGCGGCTCGAAGCGGCCGGCCTGCCGGTACCGCCGGTGATGATCACTGCCGAGGACGTCGAACGCGGCAAGCCCGCGCCCGACTGCTTCCTGCTCGCCGCGACGCGCATCGGCGTTCCGGCCGATCAATGCCTGGTGTTCGAGGATACCGTGGCCGGCATCGCCGCCGCCGAGGCCGCGGGGGCGGCGGTGATGGTGATCACCGTGACGCATGCGCATCCGCTGGAGACGGGGCATCCGGAGGTGCTGGATTATGCTGCGCTGGGCGCACGTATCAGCTCGGAGGGATCGCTGGAGATCACCAGCCAACCTGAAGCGAACCTCGTTTAAGGCGCAGAGCAGGAATTCACGCGAAGGCGCGAAGGCGCAAAGCTGTTCAGGGGCTATATAGCGAACCACACATCGCGGAGACTCCAAAAATCTTCGCGCCTTTGCGCCTTCGCGTGAATCATCATCTTCATCTTTTCCCTGACCCGAAACGAAGGAGTTTCGCTCTCCTTCGGCACGACAAGCTCGGGGCAACGGAGAGGTGAATTAGTCCCTTTTTCAAAAACCCGGGCGGTCGGGGGTGGACCGCCCGGGAGGGCGCGGGAGTCAGGCCGGCGTCAGCACGGTATAGCCCTGCGCTTCGTACCGCGCCTTGAAACCTTCCCATGCCCGCGAATTGAGCCAGGCGCCGTGAATGAGCATGATGGTCTTCGACATGTCCGATCTCCCGTTTCGGTGCTGATGGCCGCAACGGCGTCGTCCCTGTTCATCGGGATGCCGTTTCGATGGGGATGTGGAAACTCTATGCCCGTGTACCCGGCTACGACCTTGGTATTAGATTGTATCAGGGCCGCCTGCCCGCCCGGGCCGGCCGCAGGGGTATCGATCCGGCAACGGCATTGTTGCGCCTGTCCATTTCACCAGGCGATGATCATGCCGCGCGGAGACAAGAGGCCACGCCAACCGGCATCGACCACATGGCAGCCTGCAACACCAAACACCCATAGCCGCCTCGGCACCACCATGAACAACCTGTTGAGGCTCCACAGCTAGCGAGGCGCGCGCCACCCTGATGCCCGTGCGTGCGCCTCGCCCGCCGCGTCGAGCGAGTCGCCGGCCATCATGTCCTGCGCCGCCGCCAGCAGCGCGGCATCGGCCGATCCGGCCTGGCGATACTCGGTGGCGGCGCCCTTCCCCGCGGCCTGGGCGCGGCGCAGCGTCCAGCCGGCCTGGTCGCGGCAGGCGATGCCGTCGATCGCGCCGCCAGTGAAGACCCGGCAATAGTCGCCCGAGGTCGCGCGGAAGCTGGCGAGGATGCGGGTGTCGCCGCTCGCTCCGGCAAGCTGGTCGTCAAGCGCCCGGGCGAGCGATCCCGAGGCCGTCAGCGTGCCGTGCCGTATCGCGACCGGGCCGTTCTGCCAGCCCTGGCCGACCGCGATGCCCAGCACCAGGGTCGCGGCGATCGCCGCCGCTTCCACCCAGCGTCGCGGCGCTGGCGCGATCGGCGGCCGGATCGGTACGACGGTCGCGGTCAGCAGCGCCGCAAGCCGGTCGGGCACCGGCTCTTCCACCGTCGCGGCGAAGGCGTCGCCGAGGCGGGCGCGCAGTGCCCGGTGGGCGGCGACCGCCTCGGCCAGCGTCGGATCCTCGGCAATCGCCCGCTCCACGCGCCGGGCCGCGATCGGATCGAGCTCGCCATCGGCATAGGCCATCAACATCTCGTCGTCGGGGGTCACGCTGCCTCTCCCAGTCGCGCCATCAGGGCCTGCCGTCCGCGCACCAGTCGCGAGGTGAGCGTGCCCATCGGCACGTCGAGGATCGCCGCCGCATCCTTGTAGGCGAGCCCCTCGACCAGCACGAGCGCGACTGCCTCGCGCTGGTCGTCGGGCAGCAGGCGCATCGCCGCGGCGACCTGAGTCAGCTCGACCCGCGCCTCGATCGCGCGGTCGCCGGCATCGCCGACCGCATGCCCGGCCTCTTCCGGCACGAATGTCTCCGCGGCGCGCGATCGGGCGCGGCCGGTGTCGATCCAGGTGTTGCGCATGATTCGGTACATCCAGCTGTCCAGTCTCGTTCCCGCTTGCCATTGGCGCCGCGCGTTCAGCGCCTTCTCGATCGTCGCCTGGCACAGGTCGTCGGCGTCCGCGGCGTGATGCGACAGCGCCCGCGCGAACCGGCGCAAGCGCGGCAGCAATTGCAGCAACTCCTCCTCGAACGCCGCCAAGTCATTTCCCTTCGTCATGGATGAAACGGGCGGCAATGGCCGTTTCATCCATATGATGGCATATTTTTCCGCATGAAGAAGGCCGGCCTCCCCATCGCTGCAGCGCTCGCCGTGCTGGCGAGCGCCGCCGCGGCGCAGCTCGTTCCGGGCGTGCCGTCGGTGGGCGGTGTGCTCGCCCCGGTCCTGCCGCTTGTCGACACGGCGACCCAGCTTCCCGATCGCGCGGCACGGACGCTGGCCACGGTCCGGCTCGATCGTATCCGCGCTCTGGTCCGTGCCAATCCCGACAGGATCGCGCTCGATCCGGACGGCTTCCCGGCCCGCGCGCGCGAAGTGGTGACGAGCGACCCCGACGATGCGTTGATCATCGCGGCGGAAGCGCGCGGCTATCGGCTGATCGAGCGCGGCGACCTGCTCGGCATCGGCTTCGCCCGCTTCGCCGTTCCCGAAGGCCGCTCGCTCAAGGCGGCGATCCGCGACCTGGGCCGGCTGGGCGCGAAGGACGTCTCGGCGGATCAGCTTCATTTCGAAAGCGGCATGGCAGGCCCGGCTGTGGCGCCCGATCCGGGTTCCGGCCCACGAATCGGCATGATCGACGGCGGCGTGGCGGGCGCGGTCGTTCAGCGCGGCTTCGCCGCCGGTGCGCCGCGCGCGAGCGATCATGGCACGGCGATCGCCTCCCTGATCGCGGGGCGCGGCCCCGTACGCGGCGCGCTTCCCGGTGCGCGGCTTCTCGTGGCGGACGTCTATGGTACTGATCCGGCGGGCGGCAACGCCATAGCCATCGCCAAGGCGCTGGGCTGGCTGGCGGGCGAAGGCGTGCCGGTCGTCTCGATCAGCCTGGTCGGCCCGGCCAACCCGCTGCTCGCCCGCGTCGTTTCGGCCGCGCAGGCGCGCGGTACGATCATCGTGGCCGCGGTCGGCAACGATGGTCCAGCGTCGCCGCCGAGCTATCCCGCTTCCTATCCCGGCGTGATCGCGGTCACCGCGGTGGATGGCCGGAACAGGATGCTGATCGAGGCCGGTCGCGCGACGCATCTCGATTATGCGGCCCCTGGCGCGGATATGCTGGCAGCGACGGCGCGCGGCGGCGCGGCGCCGGTGCGTGGAACCTCCTTCGCGACGCCGCTGGCGGCGGCGACCATCGCGGCTGCCTATCCCGCAGCCGATCCGGCGATGCGCGCTGCGGCGCTCGCGCGGGTCGATGCGGGGGCGAAGCGGCTCGGGAGTCGCTTCGGCCGCGGGCTGGTCTGCGCGGACTGCCGCACGCCGCCGCGATGATTTTTTACGCGGCACGGGATTAAACGCCGCGATTGCCCCGTTCTCCTCCTGGAAACACCAATGAGGAGGATGATCATGACCAGGTTCCTGTTCGGCGCGGCCGCACTCGCGCTCGTCGCCGCCACGCCCGCATCGGCCCAGCTACTCGGCGGCAGCGGCGGCCTGGGCGGTTCGCTCGGCGGCGGTCTGGGTGGGCTTGGCGGCATGGGTTCGGCCGGCGGCACATTGGGCGGCACGCTCGGCCGCGTTCCCGTCACCACCGATACGGTCACCAGCGGCCGCGTCCGTGCCGACAAGCAGGTCGATCGCCGCAGCGGACGGGCCAGCGCGTCCGGCTCGACCTCGGGCGGCTCTTCGCTCGACGGTGCGACCGATGTCGCCGGCCGCCAGATCGGCGCCAGCGGCTCGGGCTCGGGCTCGGCCGGTGCCGGCGCGGATGCGCAGCTCGTCGGCACCGATATGGTGCGCGGCACGGCGCGCCAGGCAGTCGGTAGCGGCCGGGGCCTTGCCGGCGAGGCGCGTTCCACCGCGGGTTCGGCGGCGTCCGGTGTTGCAGGGGCCGTCCCGACCGCTGGCAATGTCGCCGGCTCGGGTACGGCATCCGGCATGGGCAGCGTGTCCGGCGCGCTCGGTCACCTTGCGGTTGCGGGCAGCGCCGCCTCCAGCGGGGCGGGGGCGTTCGATGTCGCGCCGGGCATGGACGTCACCGATGCGAAGGGTCGTGTGATCGGCACCGTGCGCGATCTCCGCTCGACCGCTGCCGGCACCGTCCGCGAGGTGGTCGTCGCGGTCGGCGACCGGACGGCCACCCTTCCCGCCGGCAACTTCTCGGGCTCGGGTGACGTGCTCGTCTCGGCGATGGGCAAGGGTGATCTGAAGGGCGTCGCGAAGGAACAATCGCGCGACTGATGGGATGGCGGGCGCGGCGACGGGCACCGCGCAGGGATATCGATCCCGCGCAATGCGTTGTTGCGCCAGTCCATTGCACCAGGAGATGATCATGCCTCGTGGAGACAAGAGTGCTTATACGGACAAGCAGAAACGCAAGGCCCGGCACATCGAAAAAGGTTATGAGGACCGCGGCGTGCCCAGGGACGAGGCCGAAAGTCGTGCCTGGGCCACGGTGAACAAGGAATCCGGCGGCGGCAACAAATCGGGCTCCGGCCGGGGCAAGCCCGACACCCATATATCCTCGTCACGTGGCGGCCGGGCGCACAAGTCGGGCTCGGCCGAGCAGCGCTCGGCGGCGGCGCGCAAGGGTTGGGACACGCGGCGCAGGAACGCGGCAGCCTGAAGGTCGCAGCGATGGCATCCGGCGGGGTTGGCGGGCTATGAAGGCGTGTGACCCGATCCCGAACCATGCTTGCCTTCGCCGCGATGGGTCTCGCCACCCTGGCCGCGCCCGGCGCCTCACGGGAGAGGGAAGCGCGGTCGTCAACCTGGCCCGATACGCCGTTCGCCCGCGCCGGCGCGCTGGCCTTGCTGCAGACGCTCAACGCGGAGCTGCTCAGCCATGACAGCGCGACCCTTACGCTTGACGGCTGGTGCGCGCGCCGCCGGCTCGCACCTGCCGGCAGCAGGATCGTCGCTGAACGGGTTACGGGACAGGACAAGCCCGCAACGCCGGCGGTGCGCGCAACGTTGCAGGTCGGTGAGGAGGAGCCGGTCCGCTATCGCCGCGTCCGGCTGCGCTGCGGCGACCGAATCCTGTCCGAGGCCGACAATTGGTACGTCCCGTCGCGCCTCACGCCGGAAATGAACGCGGCGCTCGACACCAGTGATACCGCTTTCGGTCGCGCGGTGCAGGCGCTGCGCTTCCGCCGCCAGACAATCAGCGCGACCCTGCTCTGGTCGCCTTTGCCCCGGGACTGGGACGTCGCCCGCACCCTGCCGCGACGCACCGGCCGGAAGCTCGCCATTCCAGCCCGGGTGATCGAACACCGCGCCGTGCTGCGCCTCCCCGATGGAACGCCGTTCAGCCAGGTGGTCGAAACCTATCGCGGCGAAGCGCTCGGCGCGCCGCCGCCGGTGGTCGGGCGCCGATGATCTCCCATCCGATCCGGTTATGATGGACCCTCCGGCCGCCGCGCACGTTCACGCACCCGATACCCGCCCGGCGGTCGGCCGCGACCCATAAGGAACCCCGATGCTTCAGGCTGAGCCCGTCCTCGATCACCACGACCTGATCCTGCGGCCCGATCCGTCGCGCACCGTCGTCCGGCCGTTCGAGCTCGAATATCCGGGCCGGTTCCGGGTCGAGGGCCATCCGCGCGCCCAAGCGATCGTCGATCGCATCCTGACGCTCGACGAGACCGCGCTGGAAAGCGAGCTGAAGCTGCTCACCCAGTCGCTCGACGAGCGGCACCGCGACGTGGACGACATGCTCCGCCGCCGGTTCGACGAGATCGCGAAGCTCCTGCCCGATGCGAAGACGGTCGACGATGCGCAATGCCGCCTGATCGGCGCCTATTTCAGCGAGGAATTCTCGTTCGAGGCAGCCGCCCTGTTCAACCCGAGCGCGGTGGCCGCGCCCGATCAGTCGGGCGTGCCCGACGGCGCGATCCGCTTCATCCTGTCGCTGCGCGGGATCGGCGAAGGCCATGTCTCCTCGGTGACCTTCCGCACCGGCATCTGGATGCCGGGCGGCGGCATCACGGTCGACCGCCCGAGCCCGGCCGCCGTGCCGCCGACCATCGACGACGGGCTGGACGACGCGATCGCCGCGGTGACGCTGAATTGCGGCGGCAGTCGCGACATCTCGGAGACCGTATTGTTCCCCATGCTGCCCAGCCAGCGTCAGGGCATCGAGGATTTGCGCCTCGTCCGTTTCACCGACGATGACGGCGGCATCACCTATTACGGCACCTATACCGCGTTCAGCGGCGCGGCGGCGCGGCCCGAACTGCTCTCGGGCACCGATTTCCGCAGCTTCCGCATGTGTGCGCTCACCGGCGACGCGGCGGGCGCCAAGGGCATGGCGCTGTTTCCGCGCCGGATCGACGGACGCTATGTCATGCTCGGCCGGCAGGACAGCGAGAGCATCTGGCTGCATATATCCGACGATATCCTCCACTGGGAGGGCGGCGGGAAGGTCGTCTCGCCCCGCTACCCATGGGAATTCGTCCAGATGGGCAATTGCGGATCGCCGATCGAGATCGACGAGGGCTGGCTGGTGCTGACTCACGGCGTCGGCACGGTGCGCAACTATTGCATCGGCGCCTGCCTGCTCGACAAGGCGGACCCGTCGAAACTGATTGCCCGCACGCCCGAGCCGATCCTGACGCCGAGCCCGGACGAGCGCGACGGTTATGTCCCGAATGTCGTCTATAGCTGCGGCGCGATGATCCATGGGCGCGACCTGATGATCCCGTACGGCGTGGCCGACAATTTCGCGGCCTTCGCGACGACCACGGTCGACCGGCTGCTACGCTGCATGGAATAGGCTGGAGCGTCGATTCGAGAGGTTGGCTGCTGTGGGCGGCCCTCACGCCATCGGGATCTCACGCACGAGAAAAAATTTGCGGAACGATGTCGATTCCCGACAAGGTCGTTCGTCGTCCCGATGAGACGCCAAATGGGGCCGGCTCAAACAAGGAGACAGACGATGCGGGTTATGGTGTTCATGATCGCCACCGAGGACAGCGAAACGGGCCTGGCCCCCACGCCCGAGGCGCTGGAGGCGTGGGAGGCGATGGACCGGTTCACCGAGGAACTGGTCAATGCCGGCGTCATGGTGGCCGGCGCCGGTCTCAAGCCCACCGCCGAGGGCAAGCGCATCGTCTGCGATGGTCCCGGCCGCACGGTCAGGGACGGGCCGTTCGCCGAGAGCCGCGAGATGGTCGCAGGCTTCTCGATCTGGGAGGTCAAGGACATGGACGAGGCGGTCGCCTGGGCGAAGCGCTGCCCCAATCCCATGCCGGGCCGGAGCGAGATCGAACTCCGGCCGTTCTACGAGGCAGCGGATCTGGCCGATTTTCTGACGCCCGAGGAGTTCTCGACGCCTCGCGACGGAGAGCGCGGGAGGCTCGGCGTCGCCTGATGCCGCCGGCTGGAGCCGGTCGGAGAGCCAGCGTTTCTCCCCTGCGGTCATGGCCGAAAAGGCGGTGTGACCGGAGGGGAGATGCGCCCAGGCGATTTCGCATCGAACGGGCCTGGCCCATCACGGGCCTGGCCCATATGGTGCGGATGTCGACCTTGCTGGGGAACTGGCGCAGGACCCGCTGGTCACGGCCCTAGCCGAGAGGCCCATGACCGGCGTCTGACCTTGCGGGTGGGGCGCAGATACCGCGTGTCGCGGGCCGAACGCGGGCAGCGATCCCCAGCGCCTCGAAATCCGGTTGATCGGGCAGCCCGAGCATGTGGTCCCGCGACACGCCGGATGGAAATCGCCGCTGAAGTCCGATCAGGCCACATCACGCTACCGTGCCGAGCGCCACCCGGGCGCACCACGGCATAGACAGCATCTATGAGATATATACCAAAATGGCATCTGGCATGATGGGAGCATTCTCACGATGCTGAACCGATTGCGGACATCATCCTCGTCCTTGGCGTGCCGGACAAAACCGCAAGATGCAGGGCGAGCATTGCGAGGGCAGGCATATGGGCGGAGTTCGCGTAGGTAAGAGGCTGATAGGCGCCCAGGCGCCGGTCACCATTGGGTGGGAAAACATACCCCGGGTGGAAGGCGGCCCGCTGAAGCAGTTCATCTTCACCTGGTTCCAGCCCACAATGCTGTTCGCGCTGATCGCGTTCTGGTATTACGCGCCCAATTCCATCGCCAAGGCATCGACCGCCATCGGCATCGGCATCGGCTTCAAGGTTCTGCTGCTGGCGCTCGAATGGGTCAACCCGCGCTACGAGAGCTGGCGCCTGACCTGGAAGGAACTGGTCACCGACCTGTTCTATGTCGGGCTCGGCTATACCCTGCTCAACCTGGTCGAAAGCTATATCGGCAGCGACGCCGTGATCGAGGCCGTCCAGCACAGTTTCAACTGGGACAAGCTGGCGTGGTTCATGGGCTTGCCGCTGCTGGTGCAGGCCTTCCTGATCTCGTTCACCTTCGATTTCGGGCAATATTGGATGCACCGCGGGATGCATAACTGGTACCCGCTATGGCTGCCCCATTCGGTGCATCACTACATCACCCAATTGAACATCAACAAGGGCGCGGTCGGCAATCCGGTGGAGCTCTTTCTGATCGGGCTCGGCATCGGAGGCTTCTTCGATTTCCTGCCGCGCGCCGCCCTGCTCGCCGGCGCGATAGGCCTGGCGGTCGGGACCTACCAGCACATCAATGTTCGCTTCAACACGCCGCGCTGGTGGCGCTTCCTGTTCAACACCACCGAGCATCACAGCCTGCATCATTCGCAGGACTATGAAGCCACCCGCAGCAATTATTCCGGCACCTATATCTTCATCGATCGCATGTTCGGCACCTGCGTGGACGGCGAGGCGGAACTGCTGGGCATGGAAGGCGGGCGCCGCATGTCGATCCGCGAGCAGATGACCTATCCCTTTGCCGAGGGCTGGAAGACGATCAAGGAACGATTTGGCCGGCCGCTGGCGGTGCCGGCCGAGTGATGGAACTGCTCCGCTTGCACAGGCTTCCTCCATCTATTCGTCATGCCCGGACCGGGGCTGCCACGAGCGGCCCGGCTTGAGCCTCGCCACCCAGGGCGGCGTCGAAAAGCTCTCTCGACAGGAGATCATGTGAACCCGCGTTTCATCGACTGGATCTGGCACGTCAGGGGCAGCCTGGCGCTTGCCCCCGAGCAATCGAGCGATGAAGCCTTTGCCAGGCTCGGCCCCCTGTTCCGCCAGGCCGGTACCAGCCACGATCGGACCAAAGACACGCTGACGTTCCGCAAGAAGGACCAGGCGGCCCAAGACAAGATGTCCATTTTCGATGGTGGCGTCTTGCAGATCAAAAAAGGCGTGGCCGGGTCCATACTGCACTATCATCTGACCAGCCGGGCATTGCTGTTCTGCTTTCTGGCACCATTGCTGTTTCTGGGCTTCGCTCAGCTTACCATCACCGTTGTCAATCTCGAAAAATCGTCGACCGAAGCCGCGGGCAAGTCCGGGAAAGGTTCGGATACGTCGAAAAAGCCCGAAAAAAAGCATGCGGAACTGCCGCAGAACCCGATCGACAAAGCCCTGGGCGCACCTGCACCCGAAAAGCCTAAAAAAGAAGGCGCCGGCAAGTCCGAAGGGAAAGACAAGAAACCTTCGCCCACGTCCGCCTATGTCTTTGCGGCGATCTTCGCTGCTCTCTATCTCGTCGGGCGAATCCTCGAAGACAGGTTGGTCAAGGCGCTGTTCAAAAAGAGCCTGCTGGGTTCATAACCCTGTTCGAGCCGCTTTGCGGCCTAGCCGTTAGCCCTCTTCCCGCCTCCGTCTTGCGCCGGCGCCATGTCCGGCGCCCCAGTCGTGTCGCCGTCGTCACTCGGCCCGTGGCGCTACCGGGTAGATAATGAAGCGATCATGGACCTGGGGCTGCTCCGGGACATCCAGCACTGCCTTCAAACCCGTTTGCAGTTCGCCGATGCTCTCGACCGGCAATTCGAGGCGGTGCTCGTCGGGGTGCGTCGCTGCCTCGTGCGGATAATCGCGCCCGGGCGTGCGCGTCATCTCGATATGCGCGCCGAGCACTGCGGCAATGGGATGCGTGGCGGCGAAGGCTGCCAGGCGGTCGATGCTGGCGCGTTCGTCCGGCATGAAATTGACCGGCACGTACAGGCGGCCGGGATAGAGGACGTCGCCCGACAGCAGGATCTTCAATCTGGGATCGTAGATCATGATCGAGGCCGCCTGGTGTCCCGGCGTCGGCACGATGTCGAGAACGCGGCCGCCAAGGTCGAACCGGGCTATCTCGTTCGGCCAGTTCCCGATGCCGAAGAACCCCGCCACGTCCGCCGGCTTGAGCCCGATGACGATGGTATCGGGGCGATCGCGAAACGCGGCATCGCCCGCGATATGATCGCCGTGGCTGTGACTGTGCGCGACCACGAGGGGGATACTGGTGCGATGATGCGCAGCCAGCCACTCTTTCACGAGGCGGTCGACAACCGGTCTGATCCGGCCGCCTTCGGCGCCGGTATCGACCAGCAGCACCTTGTCGCGCCCGAAGATCAGATACAGGAATGGCGCCTCGAAGTTGGTCTTGATCGATTGCCGGATGACGAACGTGTCGCGATCGAGCGACTGGACCTGGGCATCCGGCTCGTTCGGCTGCGTACCGTCGATCCAGCTTTCATGGAACAGCTCGGGCAACGGAGCGCTGTGGGCGCTCACGGCCGAAGCGAACAGCGAACCGGCTGCCAGGCACGCTTTGGCTGCCATGCCCAGTTGGTGAAATGCCAGGCCGGATGCCATCCTGTCGGAGACCTTTCACGATACGCGTTTGCCGATGGTCTCACCCTGGAGGGCCCGCCCGTGGCGAGCCCTCCAGGGTGATGACCTTCGTCAGTAATGGAAGCGGAAGTCGATGCCGACCCGCCGCGGCGACAGCACGCCAAAGGCATAATAGCGCTCGACGACGTCAGTCCGGACCTGATTATAGGAGCTGACGTCGTTCTCGACCGAGGTGACGGCATATTTGTCGAAGATGTTGTCCGCGAAGATGCCGATATCGACCAGTTTCGAATGATAGGTGATCGATGCGCGGTGCGTGGTATAGTCCGGGATGATCTCGCCGTTGCCGGCAAGGCCGATGCGCGAATAGATGTCGCCCGTATAGGTTGCGGTCCAGTTGAACTCCAGGTCACGATCGTCGGCCAGTGGCTGGGTATAGGTGATCCCGGCGCTGCCCGCGTGCTTGGTCGATCCGGGCAGGCGGCCGCCGTTCGGGGCGTCATATTGGACACCCTGGCTGACGACCACGCCCGGCGCGGTCTCGGTCAGGTGCGCGTCGGTATAGGAATAGGTGCCCTGCACCAGGAGCCGCGGTGTGATCTTGAACTGGCCGGTGAATTCCACGCCCTGCGACACGGCCTTGCCGCCGTTCACGGTAATGCCCACGGCACCGTTCACCGTCTGGCTCGCGACCTGGATGTCGTTCCAGGCGACGTGGAAGCCGTCCAGGCTGAACTGAAGGCGTTTGTCGAACAGCGAGGCGCGGACACCGATTTCAATGTTGCGTGTCTTGTCCGGGCCATAGGCCAGCTCGCCGGGAAGCGCGCAGACGTTCTGGCCCGGCGGCAACGGCAATACACAAGGCGCGACGCGGTTCACATTGCCGGTGCGATAGCCGGTGCTGTAGGTGAAATAGGCCAGTAGGTCGTTGCTGAACTTGTACGACGTGTTCGCCTTCCAGACGACGCCGTCATCACCCGTGCTGCCCGACTTGATACGGCTCGGTGCGAACTGGATCAGCGGATAGGGCGTGCGGGTCAGACCGCCACCGAACAGCGGCGTGTCGGTGCCTCCGATCGCGAACGCATCATATTTGAAATAACGGATACCGCCGGTCACCTGCCACGCATCGGTGATATGGAAGGTACCCTCACCATAGACCGCCTTCTCCTTGGTGCGGGTGTTGACGAAGGAGATATATTCGAGGTCGTCCGGTCGGTTGACTCCGGCGAAGGCCGCGAAGCCGGGCGTGTGCTCCTGGTAGTTATTATAGTATCTCAAATTGTTGTAAAAACCGCCGATCACCCAGCTGAACGGGCCGCCATGCGTTGAAACCAGGCGAACCTCTTCGTTGAACTGGCGATAATAGGCGGTCGAGTCGTTGTAGGACGAGAAAGCCGGGAAAGCCTCATAGCCATAATCAAGATCGAGCAGCAGGTCGGTATTGTCGCGGTGCGTGACGATCTTCTGGTTCGTGAAGGCGGTCGTGCTGACGAGCTGCGCGAAATCGAACAGGTTGACGTTGAACTCAGCCGCGTAGAGATCGGCCTTGCGGCTCGTGGGCTCGAGGTAGCGCCACGGACCCTCATATTCGCCGGTGCCCAGCACCCCGGCGCCATTGGCCTGACGACCGCCCGTCGTGGTTTCCTGATGGGCATAGGTCAGGTAGAGTTTGATGTCCGGATTGGCCTCCAAAAGGAGCTGGTTGCGTGTCGTGAACGTCTGTTCGTAGTTCACGTCCTTCTTGCTGTAGAAGTTGGCTGCTTGCTGCGCCGCCGTGCCGAACGAGCCCCCCGCGCCGGTCGCGCTGCGGCCCGGCTGCGGGTCCGATATGCCCGGCTTCTGCAGCAGATAATTGTAATCGATGAAGCCGGGGCTGTCGAAATAGCCGGTAGCGGTGCGGAACGCGATGTGATCCGTCACGATCGGCACGTTGACCGCCACGTCGCCATTGAAGCCGAAGCTGCCGCTATGCGACATGCCGAACAGGCGGCCATGCGCGTCGACGGACCAGTCGTCCGTGTCCGGACGGTTGGGCATGTAGCGCACCGCACCCGCAAGCGTGCCGAGCCCGTAAAGCGTGCCCTGCGGACCCTGCAGCACTTCGACGCGGGCGATGTCGATCAACTTGAAGTCGTAATAAAGCGGGACTTCTCCGAGATAGACGCCCACCGCGCTCTCGCGCTGCGAGCCGGTGACGCTCGTGTCGCTTGAGTTGATGCCGCGCATGATGATCGTGCCGGTCGACGCCGGCCCGGTGTCCACCACCGTCAGGCCCGGCGTGAAGACGGCCAGCGACCTGATATCATCGATGCGCTGTTTGGAGAGCTGCTCCGAGCTGACCGCGCTGATGTTGATCGGCGCGTCCTGCAGCGTCGTCTGGCGACGGCTGCCGGTCACGACGATCTCATTGGGGTCGCCCTCGGCGCCGCTGTTCGCGGGAGCATCCTGCGCGAACGCAGATGTGGTTCCGACGCCCATCAGCATGGTCGCGCAAAGCAATGTGTTGCGAATCAATGTCATAGTCACTTCGACCCCTTGCGATTGAGCCCGTCGAAAAGTGACATCCCTCCCATTGGCGCTCTGGCTAAGCCGGCGCCTTTTCGGTCGATTTGAGTCTTGTCGTCTTCAATATTCCGCGGCCCTTGCCGCTGCGTGCGACGGGCTTGCCGAGGCTCCGCGAATCCCCCAAAAACAGGTCGTGCATGCCTGGACGGCAGCGTGACGAACCAAGCCGGCCTGCACCCCGCGTATCGCCGACGACCGGCGACACCTTGCCCATAAGAACAGCATTGCAGACCAGCTTCCGATCCACGAACCCCCACTTTCAGCCGGCGATGACCGGCGTTGCCGAACCCTTTCTTTTCCGCCGCCTCACGGAGCAACGATGGAAAGGTATGGATATTACGGAATACGTCAAGCGTAATAATTTTGCAGTTGCTCAGTATGAAGACAGGATGCGCTGCGCTGCACAAAACTGTCATATTTCAAACGACACGACCTGGTCGCCAGTGGCGTTGCCGTGCGCGCACCGCCCCCGAGCTGTCCTTCGAATCGCTGTCCTGCTCTCCGATTCCCGAATCATCGCAAAGCCGAGTCGCCCGGGATGGTGCTATCCGCGTAAATTGGCGGAGGTGACCTGAACGGGCGCCGCGCCGGGCATCTCATACCCGTCCGGCTCGATGGGTCAGGAGCCCTCGTTGCGACAGCTTGCTTCCATCGGCAGGGTATTACCTATACCGCAGTGCGTAATATTTTTAATGGACAAACCGGTCGATTGCAGAGATGCTGCAATGCGAAAGGGGATCGAATCATGATCAAGAGGTTTGGCAGGATGGGCGGAATGGCGCTGATGGCCGGAGCGCTTCTGGTCGCGTCGTGTTCCCAGGCGCCGGGTGACAAATCCGAGCCGCGCCACGAGTTCAATATCGGGTGGTCGATCTACGCCGGCTGGATGCCCTGGCCCTATGCCCAGCAGGCCGGCATCGTGAAGAAGTGGGAGGACAAATACGGGATCAAGATCCACATCGTTCAGGTGAACGACTATGTGGAATCGGTGAACCAGTACACCGCCGGCAAGTTCGACGGCGTGACCGTCGCCAACATGGATGCCCTCACCATCCCCGCCGCGGGCGGCAAGGACACCAGCGCCATCATCGTCGGGGACTATTCGAACGGCAACGACGGCATCCTGCTCAAGGGCGCTGACCGGCTCAGTGCGATCAAGGGCAGGCAAGTCTATCTGGTCGAGCTGTCGGTTTCCCACTATTTGCTGGCGCGGGGACTGGAATCGGTCGGCATGAAGGCCACCGACGTCAAGACCGTGAACACGTCCGATGCCGACATCGTCGGCGCCTTCGGCAGCCCGGACGTCAAGGCGGCTGTCGCATGGAACCCGCAGCTTTCGGTGATGAAGGCAGAACCTGGCGTAAAGCAGGTTTTCAGTTCCGCCGACATTCCCGGCGAAATCCTCGACCTGCTGGTGGTCGATACCGCCACGCTCAAGGCCAATCCGAACCTCGGCAAGGCGCTCGCCGGAATCTGGTATGAGACGACGGCCCTGATGAACCGTCAGGACGCCAAGGGCAAGGAAGCGCGCGCGGCCATGGCGAAGCTGGCCGGCACGAGTCCCGAGGCGTTCGACAGCCAGCTGGCGACGACCTACCTCTATTCCGATCCCAAGGCCGCGGTGGCGGCGACATCGGCTCCGTCGCTCGTGACGACCATGACATCGGTGCGGGATTTCAGCTTTTCCAAGGGGCTGTTCAAGGGCGCGTCGTCCGCCGGCGCGGTCGGCATGGCTTTCCCGGGCGGAAAGACCCTCGGCGATCCCCAGCATGTGACGCTTCGGTTCGACGAGAGCTTCATGAAGCTGGCGGCCGACGGGAAGCTCTGATCGTCCTTGCTCGGTTTTATCGCCCCCTGCTCATCGAAGGTGATGTGACGACATGCGTTGGGTGAATCGTCAAGTTCGCCGGAGCGACCGCATCCTTCTGGGGGCGCTGCCGATCCTGCTTCTGGTGCTGCTTTATCTTTTCATGGCAGCCCAGCGCCACGCCGCGAATCCGGCAGACAAGATCCTCCCGTTGCCCAGCGGCATGGCCCGGGGCATGGCCGCGCTTCTTTTCCAGCCGGACCAGCTTTCCGGTCAGCTGCTCTTCTGGGCCGATACGCTGGCCAGCCTTCAGCGGCTGGGTATCGGGCTCGGGATCGCGACCCTGGCGGCGCTCGTCATTGGGCTCGTGCTGGGCGTTCTGCCGCCGGTACGCGCCACGCTGGGGCCATTGGTGACGGCCATCGCCGTGATCCCGCCGATCGCCCTGCTGCCGATCCTCTTCATCGCCCTGGGACTGGGCGAAACGGCAAAGATCGCCCTGATCGTCATCGGAATAGCGCCCGTCATGGTGCGCGACATCGCCGCCCATGTCGGCGCCTTGCCGAGGGAGCAAATCGTCAAGGCCCAGACATTGGGTGCAAGCAGCTGGCAGATCATGATCCGCGTCGCGCTGCCGCAGGCCATGCCGCGTCTTCTCCACGCGGTGCGCCTGTCGCTCGGTCCGGCTTGGGTGTTCCTCATCTCCGCGGAGGCGATCGCGTCCGATGTGGGCCTGGGCTACCGGATCTTCCTCGTTCGCCGCTATCTCGCCATGGACGTCATCATCCCCTATGTCGCCTGGATCGCCGTCCTGGCGATCCTGCTGGACGTGGCGCTGGTCTTTCTGAGCGAGCGCCTGTTTCCCTGGGCGCATGGAGCGAGCCATTGAGCGCGCTCCTCGGCCTTCGCAACATCTGGGTCGAATATGGCGACAAGATCGTCCTCGAGAGGGTGGACCTCGACGTCGAGGCCGGTTCCTTCGTCTCGATCATCGGGCCTTCGGGGGCGGGCAAGAGCAGCCTTTTGCGCATCATTCTCGGTCAGGAAGTCCCGACCCGCGGAACCATCCTCCTTGATGGGATGCCGCTCACGCCGGAGTGCGGCCCGGATCGGGGCGTCGTTTTCCAGCGCTACTCGGTGTTTCCGCACCTGTCGGTAGTGCGCAACACGGTGTTCGGGCTCGAATGCGCAAAGGCGCCGTTTTCGGCGCGACTGTTCGGCGCGGCGCGGCGCGCGGCGATGGACGAAGCGGTCGAGATGCTGAACGCGGTCGGCCTGGGCGACAGCCTCCACCTCTATCCAGCGCAGATGTCCGGCGGCATGCAGCAGCGGCTGGCAATCGCCCAGGCCCTGATCAAGCGCCCGCGCATCCTCCTGCTCGACGAGCCGTTCGGCGCGCTTGACCCCGGTATTCGCGCGGACATGCACGCGCTCATCACCCGGCTTTGGCGCGACTATGCGCTGACGATCATCATGGTGACCCACGACATCCATGAGGCCTTCGCCCTCGGAACGCGCGTGATCGCGCTCGACAAGCGCCGTCACGATCCGCACGCGCCCCACCGGTTCGGCGCGACGGCCGTCTACGACCTTCCGCTCCGGAACAGGGCCGGCCGCGCGGCCGATGAAGAGCCCGGCATTCCAGCAAATGAAATATTATCAATCAGTTGAGGATTGGACATGAGTACCGAACCCGCCGGCCTGGCCAGGCTCAGCATGAGCCTTCCCGGGGATTTGTTTCGCCAGCTGGATATGATGGTGGAGGAGCGTGGACTGCCGTCGCGCTCCCAGCTCATGGCGGAACTGATCCGTCAGGCCCTCGCCCAGCACGAGGCGTTCACCCGGCCCGACGACATGCTCGCCGGCACCATCACGATGGTCTATCGCGGCGATCGCGGCCGTGTTCGGCATCAGCTGGCCCAGACGCAGGCCCGTTACCTCAAGGAGGTCATCTCCTCCCAGCACGTGTTTCTGGAGGATGACCAGTCGCTCGAGGTTCTGCTGGTGCAGGGCCCGGCCGTGAGGCTGAAGGAATTGTGCGACGCGCTCCGGCGCGTCCGCGGCGTGCAGCAACTCGAACTCGTCGCGACCACCGCTCTCCTGCCGCCCCTGCATGAACAGGAAGCCGAAAACGCCAAGGCTGCAGGAGCCGCCGCATGACCGATATTCTGGCGAATCCGCTGGCTGCGCGCGATCATGCCCGCGGCATGGCGGGCATATTGGTGGAAGCGATGCCGGTGCTGCCGCCGGTTGCCGACGACCTGCCGGACGGCGTGCCCGCGGACGCATTGCTGTGGGAAGAAACGATCGCGGCGGGCGGCTATGCCACGCGGCGCCTCGCACGCGGCGCGCGTTTGCGACTGATCGACCTCAAGGGCGACGCCTGCGCTTCGCTGCTCCTCTTCAACGCCGAGATGCCGACCGAACGGCTCAACGTCGCGGACACGGTGAAGGTGCAATGGAACGCGTATCTCGGCCAGGGCAAGCTGCTGCTGTCGGACATGGGCCGCGTCCTCATGAGCATTCTGCAAGACGATGCCGGCACCCATGACAGCTTTTGCGGGGTCTCCAACGCCGCGGCCAACGCCGCCAGATATGGCAACGGAAACAATAGCGGCCCCTGTCCCAGCGGACGCGACCGGTTCCTCCTCGGCGTGGCCAAGCATGGACTTCAGCGCCGGGACGTCCATCCCTGCGTGACTCTGTTCAAGGGTACCAGGATCGAAGCCGACGGGGCGATCGTGCCACAGATCGGGCCGTTTCCGCCGGGCCGGACCATGGTCCTGCGCGCGGAAATGGACGTGATCGTCGTGATGGCGAACTGCCCGCATGTTCTTGATCCGCGGAGTGACTGGACGGTGACGCCGTTGCGCGCGACCGCCTGGCGTGGCCCCGTCACGCCCGCCGACGATCCCATCCGCAGCGCGACGCCGGAGGGCCTGCGCGCCTTCGAGAACGTCGAAGACTATTTCCGCCGCTAACAAGGAACAGGCCTGAATGAGCGTTGATCCCCATTTGTCCGGTCTCTCCGGCACCGTCGTCCACGACGTCGTCGTGCCCGCGCGGGCGCCTTGGCTGCATCATGTCGCGGCCGGCCAGACCCTCCGAATCGTCGACCTGGAGGGCAACCAGGCAGTCGATTTTCTCCTCTACGCCGCCGCCGACGATGCGGAACGCTACAGCGCGCAGGATACGGTCGCGGCGCAGGGCAATCTGTTCCTTCGCCAGGGCACGGTGCTGCGATCGAACGAGGGCCGGCGGATGATGACCATCGCCGCCACGTCCGTCGACTATCACGACACTATCGGTGGCGCATGCTCCTGCGAATCCAACACGCTGCGCTATGGTCATCACACCAAGGCCGAGCATGCCTGTGTGGAAAACTTCCTCGAAGCGAACCTCTCCGAAGGGAGAGGCAAGCGCGACATCGTCTCCAACATCAATTTCTTCATGAACGTGCCGGTCGAAGAGGACGGCTCGCTCGGGATCGTCGATGGAATCTCCGCGCCCGGGCTGACCGTGGACCTGCGCGCGGAGATGGATGTCGTCGTCGTCGTCTCCAACTGCCCGCAGATCAACAATCCCTGCAACGGGTTCAACCCCACCCCCGTCCGCATGATCG
Source organism: Sphingomonas sp. GW821-FHT10F11 (assembly GCF_058809095.1). NCBI lineage: Bacteria > Pseudomonadati > Pseudomonadota > Alphaproteobacteria > Sphingomonadales > Sphingomonadaceae > Sphingomonas > Sphingomonas sp. GW821-FHT10F11. The sequence continues at coordinate 208,356 of NZ_JBXASH010000006.1, read as the reverse complement.
TGACCGCATGACCTTCGATACTGTTCTGATCGCCAACCGGGGCGCGATCGCTACCCGCATCATCCGCACGCTCCGGCGCATGGGCCTGCGCTCGGTCGCGGTATATTCCGAAGCGGACGAGGGCTCGCTTCACGTTTCCCAGGCGGACGAGGCTGTCTGCATCGGCGGCGCGCGTCCATCGGAAAGCTATCTCAACATCGCCGCGATCCTGGACGCGGCGCGCCGAACCGGCGCCGGCGCCATCCATCCGGGATACGGCTTCCTCGCGGAGAATGTGGACTTCGCGGAGGCTTGCGCCGCCGCCGGCATCGTCTTCATCGGCCCCACGCCGGACAATATCCGCACCTTCGGCCTGAAGCACAGCGCGCGCGCGCTCGCCGCCGCCCATGACGTTCCGCTGGCGCCCGGCACGGACCTGCTTACGGATGAAGCCGAAGCGGTGCTGGCCGCGCAGCATATCGGTTTCCCGGTGATCCTGAAGGCGACCGCCGGCGGCGGCGGCATCGGCATGCGCATCTGCGAGGACCAGGAGGCCGTCCGCGAAGGATTTGCCGCCGTGGCGCGTCAGGGCCTGGGCAATTTCGGCGACGCGGGTGTCTTCCTCGAACGCTATGTCAGGCGGGCCCGGCATATCGAGGTGCAGATATTCGGCGACGGCAAGGGCCGGATCATGCCACTCGGCGAACGCGATTGCTCGCTTCAGCGCCGCAACCAGAAAGTCGTCGAGGAGGCTCCGGCCCCGCTGCTGCCCGATACCGTGCGCCGAGACCTCATCGCGGCCGCGGTCCGGCTTGGCGCGGCGGCGCGATACCGGTCGGCGGGCACGGTCGAGTTCCTCTACGACGCCGGGCGTGAGCAGTTCTTCTTCCTGGAGATGAACACCCGCCTCCAGGTCGAGCACGGCGTCACCGAGGAGGTGATGGGCATCGATCTCGTCGAATGGATGATCCGCGGCGGAGCCGGGGATTTCGCCTTTCTCGATGCCGAGCCGCCCAGGCCGCAGGGTCACTCCGTCCAGGTTCGCCTCTACGCGGAGGATCCGGCGCTCGACTATCGCCCCACGTCCGGCACGCTGACCGCTGTCGAATTTCCCGCTGATATCCGCGTCGAGACATGGTGCATGGCGGGCAGCACGGTCAGTGCCTGGTACGATCCGATGCTGGCGAAGCTGATCGTGCACGCGCCGACCCGCGCGGAAGCGGTTCTGGCCGCGCAGGCGGCCGTCGAGCACAGCCGCGTGGACGGGATGGAGACGAACCTGCGATGGCTCCGCGACGTGGTGCGATCCCCGGCATTCGTCAGTGGCGAGGTTTCGACTCGCGTCCTCGACGATATCGCCTACACCCCCCGCAGCATCCGGGTGATCAGCGGCGGCACGGCGACCACCGTGCAGGACTGGCCGGGCCGGCAAAGGCTCTGGGCGGTCGGAGTTCCCCCGTCCGGGCCGATGGACGACCAATCCTTCCGTCTCGGCAACCGGCTGCTCGGAAACCCGGAAGGAACGGCGGGCCTGGAGGTCACTTTCACGGGGCCGACGCTGTCCTTCACCGCGCCCGCGCGCATCTGCCTGACAGGCGCTGACTTCGGCGCGACGCTCGACGGCGTTCCGCTTCCGCGCGGCGAGGCGATCACCGTCGGCACCGGCCAGACGCTGGTTCTTGGCCGCGCCTCGGGCGGCGGCATGCGGGGCTATCTGCTCGTCGCGGGCGGGTTCGACATCGCGCCCTATCTCGGCAGCCGCAGCACGTTCGAACTCGGCCAGTTCGGCGGCCATGCCGCCCGCCGGCTGCTGGCCGGCGATACGCTGCATCTGGCTGGCGAGGCCACCGGGGAGCCGCTCTCCTCGGTGCAACTCCCCGATCTGTCGACCAACTGGACCATAAGAGTACTCTATGGCCCGCACGGCGCGCCCGACTTCTTCACGGACGATGATATCGACGTGATCGTGGCTGCCGAATGGCAGGTCCATTACAACAGCAATCGCACTGGTGTCCGCCTAGTCGGGCCCAAGCCGCGATGGGCCCGCGCGGACGGCGGCGAGGCGGGCCTGCACCCCTCCAACATCCACGACAATCCCTATGCGATCGGCGCCGTCGACTTTACCGGCGACATGCCGATCATCCTCGGCCCGGACGGCCCATCTCTCGGCGGCTTCGTCTGCCCCTTCGTGATCATCGCCGCCGATCGCTGGAAGATCGGGCAGTTGGTCCCCGACGACAGGATCCGCTTCGAGCCGGTCAACATCGATGACGCGACCATGGCGGACACCTTGCAGCGCAAGCTGATCGCCACGGGCACGATGCCCGGCTCGGGTCCCGCCCGGCCGCTGGACACGCTCTCTCCCGTGCTTGCCGAGATCGCCGAACGGCCGCGCTGCCCGCGCACCGTCTATCGTCAGCAGGGCGACCGGAACATTCTCGTCGAATATGGGCCGATCGTGCTGGACATCGAGCTGCGCATCCGGGTGCACGCCCTGATGACGGAGCTGGAGCGGCTCGCGCTGCCCGGCATCGTCGATATCGTGCCAGGCATCCGCTCGCTGCAAGTCCATTTCGACGGTGCGGTGATGAACCAGCGCGCAGCGCTGGCCGCACTGATCGCCGCGGAGGAGCGGCTGGGGGACCTTGAGGACTTCACCATCCCCTCCCGCATCGTCCATCTGCCGCTGAGCTGGCGCGATCCGGCGACGATCGAGACGATCGAGAAATATATGGGCGCGGTCCGCGCCGACGCACCCTGGTGCCCGGACAATATCGAATTCATCCGGCGGATCAACGGGCTGCCCGACGTCGCGGCGGTGGAGAATTTGATCTTCGAGGCGAACTACCTCGTCCTGGGCCTGGGCGACGTCTATCTTGGTGCGCCCGTGGCGACCCCGGTCGATCCGCGGCACCGGCTCGTCACGACCAAATACAATCCGGCGCGCACCTGGACGCCACCCAATGTCGTGGGCATCGGCGGCGCCTATATGTGCATCTACGGCATGGAAGGTCCGGGCGGCTATCAGCTCTTCGGCCGAACCATCCAGGTCTGGAATACCCATCGCCAGACCGATGCCTTCATCGAAGGAAAACCGTGGCTGCTGCGGTTCTTCGATCAGATCCGTTTCTATCCCGTGAGCGCGGAAGAACTCACCGACTGGCGCCGGGACTTTCCAACCGGCAGGCGCTCGATCCGCATCGAGGAATCGGAATTCCGTCTCGCCGACTACCGCGCTTTCCTTGCGCGGAATGCGGCGCCGATCGCAAGTTTCGAGGCACAACGACAGGTCGCGTTCGAGGAGGAGCGCAGCGAGTGGCAGCGGCGTGGCGAGTTCGACCGGATCACCGACCTGGCGGAGGTCGAGGCACCCCAGGCCGGTCGCGTCGACATCCCCGATGGTGCCGACCTGGTCGAGGCGCCCTTCGGCGGGAGCGTCTGGAAGCTGCTCGTTGCGGTCGGAGACGAAGTGAAGGCCGGTGATACGATCGCTGTACTCGAAGCCATGAAGATGGAATGCGCCGTCGGCAGCCCCACCGCGGGAACGGTCGCGGCGCTGTACGTCCGGGAAACCCAGTCGCTCCAACCCGGCGCCCCGATGGTGGCGCTCACGAGGCATGGATGACCATGATGGATCGTCGTAGCGCGGCCGGAATCGCCGCCGCCGTCAAGACAGGACGGGCGAGCGCCGTCGCGGTGGCCGAAGAGACGATGGCGCGCATCGCCGCCTATGATGCGGTCCAGCCGCAGATCTGGATCAGCCGCGCGACACAAGAAGAGTTCGTTGCGGCCGCCCGCGCCGTCGACGCGCGCGTGGCCGCCGGAGAAGTCCTGCCGCTGGCCGGCGTCCCGTTCGCGGTGAAGGACAATATCGACGTCGCGGGGTTCGAGACCACGGCGGCCTGCCCTGCCTTCGCCTATCGCCCACAAGCCTCCGCCACGGTGGTAGAGCACCTGCTGGCGGCCGGGGCCCTGTGCGTCGGCAAGACCAATCTCGACCAGTTCGCCACCGGGCTGAACGGAACGCGCAGCCCCTATGGCAGTCCTCGCAACGCCTATAACCTCGCCTATGTCAGCGGCGGATCGAGCTCTGGCTCCTCGGTCGCCGTGGCGGCCGGGCTGGTGCCTTTCGCGCTTGGGACCGATACTGCGGGTTCGGGCCGCGTGCCGGCCGCCTTCCAGCATTTGATCGGGTTCAAGCCGAGCAAGGGGCGGTGGAGCACGCGCGGCCTGGTGCCGGCATGCCGCACGCTCGACTGCATCACTGTCTTCACCGACGATATAGCGGACGCACGCCTCGTCGATCAGGTGATAGCGGCCTTCGATCCGACCGATCCCTGGTCCAGGGCGCTGGCGAACCGGCCGCTCGGACGCAAGACCATCGGCGTCCCGCGCCGCGACCAGCGCGTCTGGTTCGGCGATGTCGAATCCGACTATCTCTACGACCGCGCGCTGGAGAAGCTCGCGGGGCTGGCGGAAATCGTCGAGATCGACCTCGCGCCGCTCAAGGAAACCGCGCAGCTCCTGTACAGCGGCCCCTGGGTGGCCGAACGGACCGCCGCGATGGCGGGCATCCTGGCCGACAATCCCGATGCCGTCGATGCGACTGTCCGCGCCGTGGTCGAGCCGGGCGCGGCGATGAGCGCGGTCGACCTGTTCAACGGCATCTACCGCCTGGCCGAACTCAAGCGCCATGCGGACACGCTCTGGACGGACATCGACATGCTGGCGTTCCCGACCACTGGCACGACCTACCGAGTCACGGAACTCCTGGCGGCGCCGGTCGCGCTCAACAGCAATCTCGGCTTCTACACCAACTTCGTGAACCTGCTGGACATGGCCGCTATCGCCGTGCCCGCCGGAATTCGCGCCAATGCCACCGGCTTCGGCATCACGCTGATCGGCCCGGCGGACAGCGACGTCGCGCTGCTGGACGCGGCGGATGCGTACATCTCCGCGGCCGATCTTCCGTCACCACCACCACTAGACCTGGAGGGCAAAATGCAGACCGTGAAACTCGCCGTTGTCGGCGCCCATCTCAAGGACATGCCCCTTCATTGGCAGCTCACCTCCCGGGAGGCCGGGTTCGTCGGGGCCTTCGAAACCGCGCCGACCTACCGGCTCTACGCCATGGCGGACAGCGTGCCGCCCAAACCCGCGCTGGTCCACAGCGAGGATGGCGGGCCAATCGCGGTCGAGGTCTATGAGCTGGGCGTTGCCGAATTCGGCAGCTTCGTCGTCGAGGTGCCGGCACCGCTCGCCATCGGCACGGTGACGCTGGCCGACGGCAGCAGCGTGAAGGGCTTCGTCGCCGAGCCGCGCGCGCTGACGAATGCCGAGGACATCACCAGCCTCGGTGGGTGGCGCGCCTATATCGCGCAGCGCGGCTGACGGCACACCGAAGGCAGTCACCAGGATGAAAGGGCAAGATATGCGCAAGCTTAGGGGAATGGTCATGGCAGTGGTGGCGGGCTGTGCTTCGATTGCGTCTGCTGCGGGAGCGCAGACTGAGCACGTCATCACGGTGCCGGGCTTCGCGGACTTCCTGGCGGTCGATGGAGACACGGTCTGGGCGACGAACCATGGACGGGTCGAGCGCTGGTCCAGGCAGGGCAAGCTTGCCGAGGTCGCCATGTCGAAGCCCTGCGGCGCCATGACCATATTCCGCCATGCCCTGTGGGTCGCCGACTGCAAGGACGGTACGATCGTTCGGATCGACACACGCACGGCGCAGAAGACCGCCACGATCCCCACAGGCATCGCCAATCCCGCCGGGGAGCTCAACGTGGTCGCAGGGGCGGGATCCATCTGGGTCGCAAGCGACGAGAAAGGCGTGGTGGCCCGCATCGATCCCCGGAGCAACCGTGTGACGGCGTCGATCACGGTGGATCCCGGAACCTATTATCTCGCGTTCGGCCATGGATCGCTCTGGGCAGTCAGCAGCAAAGGCCAGTCCGTTCAGCGCATCGATCCGCGGACGAACACCGTCGTCAAACGCACGAGCCTGGGCAAGGAACCCGGCTTCCTCGCCGCGGGCGCGGGCGCGGTCTGGGTCCAGGAGCAGGGCGACGGCACCGTCGCTCGCATCGATCCGCGGAGCGGCGACGTATCCGGCCGAGTCAAGGTCGGCGCGGCGCTGAAATATGGGGACATCGACACGGGTGGCCGAATGGTGTGGCTGCGCACCACCGAGGATCAGACCTTCGCCGTGATCGATCCGAAAACCCTGACGGTTCGTGCCCGTGTGGGAAAGCCGGAAGGTAGCGGAGCGCTACGCTATACGCGTACGGGCCTGTGGACATCGGCCCATGACGTCCACACCCTGACCTGGTGGCCCAAGCCGGCCCAGTTCAAAAAATGATTGGGTCCGCAGCCCGGAGACCGGGCCGCGGAACTAGGTTGAAAGCTTAGCGGGCGGACGCCAGGTGGACCGGCGAAGCAATCGCGGCATGCGCCGTGCGGGTTTCGATCTGGGCGCGGACATCCGCAATCACCGCGGTGCGGCAGTCTTGCGCCTGACGTTCGAGAGCGAGATGCACGCTCGCAAGACGCTCGCCGCATACTGCGCGCGCGGCCTGGTCCATGCGGATGGCGAGGCGCTGCTGCCCGTCGGCGGTCGAGAGATCGAGCCCTTTGAGATTGAGCGTCGCCTTGTCCCGGGCGAAAGGGTTGTCGGTGGCGGATGCCGAGGTCGCGAAGGCGACTGCGGCCAGGGCGATGAGGCCAGTTTTCATCATCTTCTCCTATGCGTAACGGGCGTCGCTCTCCGGCGACTGCGGCCCACATAGTGCCAGGCAATGAAAGTTACAATACTGATCGAAGATTTGTGGTTTTATTACTTAGCTTGAGGCTGGGTATTACTTGGCGCTCACAACCAGCATGGCAAGTTGCTCGACCTGTCCAAGCAACCCGATCGGCAGATCAACCTCGGCCGTGGCGTTGGCCTGGGTTTCGGCGTCGACCACTGAAACAATGATCGTTCGCGCAAAGGGGGCGGACCATGCACGTACGGTATCGACCGGCACGCGAACGCGCCATTTGCGCGTGCCGTTGGCGGGAACCGCGCGCCCGTTGATGCTCACCGCCGATGCCGCGTTCGCGCGGTACCCCGTCACGAGCAGGCAATTCCCGGCCTCGCAGGCTACCAGCCGCGTCCTGGGTTCGGTTGCGGCATAGGCCGGCGAAGAGAAGCCGGCGACAAGCCCAGCGACTGGGATTGCGGCCAGCCCCAATATCCGCGCGCGAGAATAGGACGGCATGGGCATGGCGTGTTCTCCTGTTCAGTCGAGATCGATGCCGGCTTCTTCGAAGAAGCGTTGGACGGGCTCCAGGATCGCTGCGTGCTGCTTCCACCGCGCAACCGAGTCCCGGTAGATCGGTCGGCGGACCTGCGCGGCGCTGGGGGTCGAAACCGGGGCATGGTTGGTGTGGAACGACAGGCAGTCGTCCGACCATGCGAGTCCGCAATGGGCCAGGAGCCGCCGGGTTTCCCCTTCCTGGTCGGCGACCAGATCCTCGTAGCGCACTTCGATCACGCGGCCCGGCAGGGCCTCGCGCCACAGGCTCATCAGCCGATCGAAGCGGACATAATAGGCGGCGATGTCGAGGAGATCGTAGCTATAGTCGTAATAGCGCGAGCTGACCGCGAACAGATTGCGGAAATTGCTGAGCACGGTGTCCATGGGATGGCGGCGCAGGCAGACGATCCTGGCCGAGGGCAGCGCCTGCGCGATGAACCCCGCATACAGAAAATTGCCCGGAAACTTGTCCGTGAACCGGAGGGCGGGGTCGCGTCGGTGATGACGTGCGCGCTGCAGGTAATCGCGCCCGACCGCCCCCATGTCGCTGATCGTGGCCGCGGCGATCGTTTCGGGGTCGATTACCATGGGGCTGCGCGTGCCCGCCCCCTTCTTCACCGCGAGGGGCATGGCCTGTAGCTCGCCCGCGCTTTCGACGTCCGGATGCGACGAGAGGATACGGTCGACCAGAGTGGTGCCGGTGCGCGGCATGCCGATGATGAAGATCGGCGCGTCCGCGGGCACCTGGGTCGCAGGCGCCGCCGCCTGCTTCGGCCAGTTCGCTTCGATTGCGTCGAAGACTGCGGCGTCGCGCGCGAAGCTATAGGGTAGCGTCCTGCGATGTTCGGCATTCGCCGCGCAAAGCCTGTCCAGCGCCTCGCCCGGCCGGCCGATATCCTCCAGCTCCTTCGCCAGCGCATAGCCGAGCAGCAGTCTCCCGCGCCCGTCCCGCGACCCGGCATGTGTCCGAACGAGCCGCTCGACGTGATTTCGCGCCGGCGTCTGCTTGCGCAGCCCGGCGAGGAGGTGATGGGCGCGGGCATCCCCCGGCGCCAGGGCGATCAACGCCTCCAGCGCTGCGTCGGCCTCGTCGGTCCGGCCCAGAAAATTGAGGGTCGCCGCCAGATTGTAGCGATATTCGGTGTTTCGGGGCTCGAGCCCCACCGCTTCGGTAAAATGGGTGAGCGCCGCCAGATGGTCGCCAAGGCGGGCATAGACGCAGCCCATCGTATCGCGGCTGAGCGCATCGCTGGGCAGCGCCTGTTCGGCATCGTGGAGCGTCGCTGCCGCATCGCCGTCCCGGCGAACGAGCGTGAAGAGCTTGGCCAGTTGCGCGCGATATTCGCCCTGCGGATCGAGGGCTACCGCCCTGCCGACATGCTGGATGCCGGCCTGAACGCGACCGGCGCTCGATTCCGCGATGCCCAGGAGAAAGTGCCCTTCGGCATCCTTGGGATCTTCGGCCACCAGCGTCGCGGCAAACTGGTGGGTCGCATTGAGGTCACCCCGGGAAAGCGCGCGGCGCGCCGCGCTGATCTGTCCCGGGCGCGCGGCCGTCATGCGGTCGCCGTGCCTCCCACGCTATCCCGGGCCTCGCTGCCAGGGACATCGCCGGGCGCCAGCGGTCCGCTCGCAGGCAGCCCGCCGGCAGACCCGGATGCTGCCCGCCAGGCCTTGTAGGCATCGATCATCGGCTGGAAGGGGAACAGCGTCTGCTCCCAGATCGACAGGCGCCTGCGGTCGTCCTGGCCCACAAGCACGCCTTCGCCGTCGCGATAGGTGCCGAATATGCGATCGAGCAGGATCAGCGAATTGCCGAAGTTGGACCGGGTGCTGTCATAGTCGGTCGAATGATGCAGGCTGTGGTGCCGGATCGTCGTGAAGAAGAACGAATACCAGATCGGCGGGTCGGAGCGGACATTGGCGTGGGCGAAGGTCGACACCACATTCATCGTACCGAATGCAGCGAACATGGCCGTTTTATCCAGGTCGAACAGCGCAACCACGCTGAGGCTGATCAGAAACAGCTCGATGGGATTGCCGACGGCGCCCTTTGCCGCATTCAACTGCGTGATGTGATGATGCGGCGCGTGGGTCAGCCAGAACGGATGCCAATTATGCATCAGCCGGTGCATCCAATATTGGCCGAACTCGATGAGGAAGATCACCAGCATGACCTGCACGAGCCATGGCAGGTGCATGGCCCATTCGGTGGAAATGCCCAGCGATGCCTTGGCGGCCTTCAACGGGTCTTCGGCCACTTTCTCGGCGATCCACGCAATCACGGTCGCATACAGGACGGAATAAAAAAGGTCGGTGAAGAACTCCTGCTTGTTCATGCGCCAGCCGGCATGCCGCTCATTGACCAGCTCGAGCAGCAGGACGGTTATCGTGATGAGGGGCGACACCATGATGAGCGTCCAGGGATTCTTGAGCAACGCCTCGGGGCCGAATGCCCAGAATATCAGCACCATGGCGATCATCGCGGGCGGGATCAGGTTGAAGACCTTGTTCTTCATGCTTTGCATCGCCGCAGCTCCGGTCAGAGCCTCCAGTCTGCGCTGCGATGCGTCATGAGGGCAGGCACAAACTTACGATGAAAGGCATAGATGGATTCTATGACCTCTGCTGTGCGCGGATGCGCCTGATCACCTCATCCCAAAAAAGCTGCGTGGCGGTGTCCCGCGCCGGCTGGGAGCGAGCGAGGAGAAAAATGTCGTAGAATGGCTCGAAGTCGGCATGGAGCATCGGCCAGAGCTTTCCCTTGGCCACGTCATTCTCGGCAACATAGATCGGGAGGAATCCGATGCCGACCCCGTGGACGATCAGGCGCCGCGCCTCGTTTATGTCCTCCGCCAGTCCGTTCACTTCCGTGCCCAGCCGATAGCGGCGGCGCAGCTGGGTGATCAATTCGATCTCGTCGTCGCCGGTCAGCACGAACCCCTCATCCTTGAGCTCGTTGAACCGGCTCACACGGTGGCCGAAATAGGGGTGGCTTCGTGCGCAATAGAGCTGTTGGCGCTCCACCAGCAACGGTTCGTACATCAGGCTTCCGCGAACGCTGTTGTCATAGCCGACGCCGATCTCCACTTCGCCCCGCTCGAGCGCATCGAGCACCTGGCGCCATGGCGAGACCCGGATCTCGATGTGGATCTCGGGATTGCGCCGGTGGAAGCTGGCAATGGCCTCGTCGAACTCGAGCGACACGAGTCCCGACACGATCTGGATGCGGACGATGCCTTCGACGCGCTTCGTCGCTTGCGCGATCTGGTGCGGCACCATCCTGGCCGATTCCAGCATGTCCTCGCACAGCGCCATCATCGCCTTCCCGGCCGCGGTCATCTCCACGCCGTTGGCGGTGCGGCGCAGCAGGCTGGCGCCGACATGCTCCTCGAGCCGTTTGAGCGCGGCGCTGATGCTAGGCTGCTGTCGATTGAGTTGCCGCGCGGCCGCCCCGATGCCGCCGGCCCGAACGATGTCCACGAAAGTCCGCATCAGGTTCCAGTCGACACGGCTCGCGAACTTCTTGTCAGTCAACGGCGTCGGATCGCTCATGCATCGCCTTCCCTTACCCGGCCGACCTGCCGCCCAGCTGTGCCTGCGCCATCACGGATCGCACGGGTCGCCGCCTGGTCATAGATCAGATTGATGCAAAACATAATATCAACGTGTCTGCCGCTATGCCCGTTCGGGCCTGTTACCTGTTATCGGCGGAGGAAATGACCGAGTCCTACCTCCTCCCAGTCGTCGACATCTCGATGCTCGACAGCGACCGCTTCGAGGCCGGCTGGCCGTTGCCCGCGACCTCCAGGATTCCCCAAGGGGACCGAATTGGGACCGTCAAGCAGTCATTCGGTTAAGAACCTGACTTCGCAATGGAAATTTCAGATGTTGGCGGAGCGGGAGGGATTCGAACCCTCGATACGCTTTTGACGTATACTCACTTTCCAGGCGAGCGCCTTCGACCACTCGGCCACCGCTCCGCATTCCCTGGAACGCAGCCCCCTAGAGGGTGACGGGCGGGCGCGCAAGCCGCGGGCGATTGCGCGGGCGCGGGGCTTCATGCCAGGATGGTGCCATGCTGATCCCCCTCCTCGCGCTGCTCGCCGGCGCCCAGGCCGCGCCCGCACCGCCGGCGCCGCCGCTTCCCTCCGATGCGATCGCCGCCGACTGGCGCCCGATCCCCGATGACGAGCTGATGGTCGTGACCCTGGGCGGCAACCGCGTCGTCATGATCCGGCTCGCCCCGCGCTTCGCGCCCGAGCATGTCGCCAATGTCCGCAAGCTCGCGCTGGCGCATTGGTGGGACGATACCAGCGTCTACCGGGTGCAGGAAAACTGGGTGACCCAATGGGGCGACGCGACCGAGAAGAAGCCGCTCGCCCCCGGCGTGGTCGAACCGCTGGCGACGGAATTCGATATCCCGGCGTTCGACGCGGCGCAGCGGCTGAGCCGCGGCGACGCCTATTCGACCGCCTCCGGCGTCACCGCCGACGGCTGGCCGATCGCGACCGACGGCAAGGCCGCCTGGATGCCGCATTGCTACGGCACGGTCGGCGTGGCGCGCGACGCCCTGCCCAAGACCGGCAGCGGGGCCGAGCTGTTCACCCCGATCAGCGGCGCGGCGCGGCGGCTCGACCGCAACTACACCATTGTCGGCCGCATCATCGAGGGCATGAAATACATGTCGGCCATGCCGCGCAGCGACGCCGCGATGGGCGTCTATGCGACCGAGCCCGAGCGGACGACGATCGTCTCGGTACGGCTGGCGAGCGAGATGCCGGCGGACGAGCGGCCGAAATTCGAATATCGCTCGACCGACAATGCGCGCTTCGCGGCTTACATCAAGCTTCGGGAGAACCCGGCGGCCCCGACGGTCGGGTTGGGCGGTATCGACATCTGCGACCTGCCGCTGGCGACTCGCCGCGTTGGGGCAAAATAGCGCGTTCGGAATAATCGGCCGTTCGATTCAAAACCCGTCGAATCGCCGCTAGGGTCCTGCTCGACTCGTGCCGCACTGTGCGGTCCGTGTCGGCTCTTTCAACCTGTTAATCGCGGAATCGCACCTGTTTATTCACCTGTTCCCCGCCTGTTAATCGAATAACAGGTGGATCGGTTCAAGTCACTGATTCAGAACAGGAAAATAGGACGCAAAATCCAACATAACAGGTGCAGAAAAAATAAATGCCAAAAAACAGGCGGAACAGGTCCGCCCTGTTGGAGAAATTGCCGTCAGCGGCCGATCCAGTCGGCAACCTCCGCCGCGACCTGGTTGGCCGCCTGGTTGATCGCGACGCCCGCCGGGCCCGGCTCGATCGCCGAAACCGCCACACGCGCCTCGAACCGGCGCTTCTCGACGACATTGCCGTCCTTGCGGGTCAGCGCCGCGTCATAGGTCACCACCGCCTGGCGCGATCCCGCCTCGATACCAAAGGCGCGGAGCTCGCCGGACAGGCGCGCGCCGGGATCGGCCATCGACTGGGCGCCGAGCACCACGCGGCCGGTCTTTGCGCTCACCGTGTCGGACAGCAGCCGGGCGAACAGCCGGGCGGGCGGCTCCACCCACTGCGCGTTGACGATATAGGCAAGGTCGGTCGCGCTGGTCTGTACCGGTACACGCTGGGTGGCGAGCGCCTGGGAGACGGCCGGCACCAGGATGATGATCGTCCCCGCCGTCGCGGACGACTGGGTCTGGCCTGCCGGGATCGACGCAGCCGACGTGATGGTCAGCAGCGAGGGCGGCGGCTTGGCGCCGAAGCTGATGCAGCCGGCAAGCGGTGCCGTTGCCAGCAGCGCGAGCGCGGGCCTGAGGGTGCGCCAGAGGGCGTTGGTGCGCATCATGGACCTCATTTCGTCTTACCCTTGTAATCCGGAAGCTTCGGTCCGCCGACCAGCGAGCCGGCGCCGCCCTGATCGATCTTCTCGGCGACCGAGGTGAGCGCGGCCGACATCACGCGCAGATCGCGGACGAGCTGCCCGACCTCCGGCATGGTCTGTTTGGAGAAGGACTGGATGCCGGGCCGCGCATCGTTGAGCACCGTGTCGAGCGTCTCCATGCTGTGCTGTGCGGACGCGACCGCCTTGTTGAGGTTCTGCATCGCCGGCTTCACATCGCCGGCCATCACCCCATTGGTCGTGTCCGCAAGCTTGCCGATCTGCTGCGCTGCGTCGCCGGCCTTCTGGATCGCGACTCGGGTCTCGGCGATCGTCGCCGCGATCTCCGGTCCGCGATCGGCCAGTGCACCGGTCAGCCTGTTGGTATTGGCCAGGATGCCGGTGATCGAAGCCTGGTTCTTGTCCGACAGCATCTCGGTCAGGCGTTCGGTCAGGGTCGACAGCCGCTCGAGCAGCTTCGGCGCCGAGTTGAGCAGTGCGCCCAGTCCGCCCTGCTTGGGCGGAATGACCGGCACGCCGAACGGACAGTCATTCTCGGGCTTGATCTCGGGGCAGCTGATCGGCGGCATGCCCTTGATCGCACCGTCGAGCTGGATCTCGCTGACGCCGGTGAAGCCGACGCCCTGGATCGTCGCGGTGGTGCCCTGCAGCACCGGCGTCTCGTCGTTCACGCTGATGCGCACGCGGACGAACTGCGGATCGGGCTTCCACAGCGCGATCTCCTTCACCTGGCCCGAGGGCACGCCCGAAAAGGCGACCGTCGATCCCTTGTTCAGCCCGTCGACCGACTGCTTGAAGAAAATGTCATACTCCTTCTCGGAGCTGCCACTCAGCCGCGCGATCCACACGGTGAAGATGGCGAGCACGGCGAGCAGGATCAGCACGACGGCGCCCACCAGGACATGGTTCGATCGGGTTTCCATCAGTCCTTAGCCCCTGTATGTTCGGTCGCCCTTTTGGCCGCCTGTTCCGCATGCTGCTTGTGCTCAAGCGTTGCGGTGGCCGCCCGGCCGCGCGGGCCCCTGAAATATGCCTGGATCCACGGATGGTCCAACGCGAGAAGCTCGTCGATCGTGCCGACCGCGATCACCTTCTGGTCCGCGAGCACCGCGACACGGTCGCAGATCGCGTACAGCGTATCGAGATCATGCGTGATCAGGAAGACCGTCAGCCCCATGGTCTGCTGGAGCGAGGCGATCAGCTCGTCGAATGCCGCGGCGCCGATCGGGTCGAGCCCGGCGGTCGGCTCGTCGAGGAACAGCAGTTCCGGGTCGAGCGCCAGGGCACGCGCCAGGCCGGCGCGCTTGCGCATGCCGCCCGACAGCTCGGCGGGGAATTTCGGGCCGGCATCGGCCGGCAGGCCGGTCATCACCACCTTGTAGGCGGCGATCTCGTCGAGCAGCGCCTGGTCGAGCTTGGGATAGAATTCGCGCAGCGGCACCTGGGTGTTCTCGGCCACGGTCAGCGTGGAGAACAGCGCGCCACCCTGGAACAGCACGCCCCAGCGCTTGCGGATATTGACCGCTTCATTCTCGTCGAGGTTGACCGTGTTTTCGCCGAACACCGTGATCTCGCCCTCGTCGGGCACCTGCAGGCCGATGATCGACCGCATCAGCACCGACTTGCCGGTGCCGGAGCCGCCGACCACGCCGAAGATCTCGCCGCGCTTCACGTCCAGGTCGAGCCCGTCATGCACGATCTGTTCGCCGAAGCTGTTCTTCAGTCCCCGCACGCAGATGACGGTCTCGCCGCTCGCGCCCGGGCTCATGTCCAGCCGATCCAGGTGAAGAAGACGGCGAAGAAAGCGTCGAGCACGATCACCAGGAAGATCGCCTGGACGACCGCGGAGGTGGTGCGCAGGCCGACCTGCTCGGCATCGGCCTCGACCTGCATGCCCTGGAAGCAGCCGGCGATGGCGATGATCGCGCCGAACACCGGCGCCTTGACCAGCCCGACCCACAGATCGGTGATCGGCACGACCTCGCGGATGCGCTGGACGAAGGTGATCGGCGGGATGCCGAGCGAGATCCAGCAGAACAGCCCGCCGCCGATGATCGAGATGAGCGAGGCGTAGAAACCGAGCAGTGGCATCATCACCACCGCCGCGATGACGCGCGGCAGCACCAGCGCCTCCATCGGCGACACGCCGATCGTGCGCATCGCGTCGATTTCCTCGGTCAGCTTCATCGTGCCGATCTGCGCGGCGAAGGCGGAGCCCGAGCGGCCGGCGACCATGATCGCGGTCATCAGCACACCGAGCTCGCGCAGGGTGATCCGGCCGATCAGGTTGATCGTGAAGACTTCGGCGCCGAACTGGCGCAGCTGGACGGCGCCCTGCTGACCGATGACGATGCCGATCAGGAAGCTCATCAGCCCGATGATGCCGAGCGCGGTGACGCCGACCACCTCGAAGCGCTGGACCGTCGCGTTGAAGCGGAAGCGGCGATAGCGGATGACGTTGCCGAACGCGATCACCGTCGCGCCGAGAAAACCGAGCAGGCCGTACAGCGTTCTCAGCCCTATCACGATCGCGTCGCCGACCTCGCCGACCACGCGGACGAAGCCGGACTCGACGGCCGGCCGCATCGCGACGTGCTGGTCCGCTGCCTCGACCTGCTGGAGGAGGTGCATGCTGTCGGGGTTCAGCCCTTCGATCCGGGCGCCGTGCTGGGCGGCGAAGCGGTGGATCAGCCAGGCGCCGATCGTGTCGATCCGGTCGATTCCGCTCAGGTCGATCACCCCGACCGGGCCGCTATGGCTGCGCAGCCGCTCGGGCAGGTCGCCGATCTGCGCCAGCGAGAGATTGCCGGTGAAACGCAGGACGCCGCCGTCAGCGGCGCTGTCGTTCGAGAAGGCGGCCATCTCGTTCATCGCGGGCACCATTGGTGCAATCGCGCTGGATCGGCAAGCCGCACCGTGCATAGGGTGAGGCGATGCCGATACCCGCCCCGCACAAGCTTGCCATCTACGACATGGACAAGACGATCACGCACGCGCCGACCTGGACGTCGTTCCTTATCCGTACGGCGCGGCATCTGGCCCCGTGGCGGCTGGCCCTGCTGCCGCTCGCCGGCGCGGCGGCCGGTGCCTATGCGGTGAAGGCGATCGATCGCGCGCGGCTGAAACAGATCACGCAGCGCCTGCTGCTCGGCCACAGGATGCGCGACACCGACGCAAGGCGGGCGGCCGAGCGGTTCGCTGATTCGGTCGTTGCCTCCGGCATCTTCGCCGGCGCCCGCGCGCAGATCGCCGCGGACAAGGCGGCGGGATACCGGCTGGTGATGGCGACGGCTTCCTACCGCTTCTATGCCAGCGCGATCGCGCAGCGGCTCGGCTTTGACGACGTGATCGGCACCGAGGTGGAGCGCGCCGGCGACCGGCTGCGCGCGCGGATCGCGGGGGAGAATTGCTACGGCCCCGCCAAGCTCCGCATGATCCAGGCCTGGATGGCGGCGAACGCTATCGACCGGGCCGATGCGGCGATCCGTTTCTATTCCGATCACGTGTCGGACGCGCCCGTGCTCGACTGGGCCGACGAACCGTTCGCGGTTAACGCGCATGGGCCGCTCAGGGCGCTCGCCCGGGAAAAGGGCTGGCCGATTATCGACTGGGAGCGATAGTGGCCCAGAATCTGTTCCAAAATTCGCGGAAGGGCGAATTTTGGAGGCGGTACCGCAAAAATGCGCTTACGGCGCATTTTCAAACAGACTCTCATAGCAGCATATCCACGCTGTGGATGATCAGGCCGACCAGCCCGCCGACCAGCGTGCCGTTGACCCGGATATATTGCAGGTCCTTGCCGACCGCATTCTCCAACCGGCGCGTGATGGTACGCGCATCCCAGCCCCGTACCGTCTCGGAGACGAGCCGGACGATGCCGTCGCCATAGTCGGCGGCCATGCCGACCGCGGTGCGGCGGACGAAGCGGTTGATCGTCGCGCGCAGCATCGCATCGCGCTGGACCGTCTCGCCAAGCTGGCGCAGCGCGTCGCCGAGCTGCCCGGTCAGCGCTGCATCGGGGTCGCGGGCGATGCGCAGCATGGCGGCGCGCGCCTGCTCCCACAGCCCGTCGAGCCAGCGCTGCATGGCGGGGTTGTCGATGATCTCGGCCTTCAGCGCCTCGACCCGGGCGCGCATCTTCTCGTCATGCTGCAGGTCATAAGCGAGCGCGGCGAGGCCTTCCTCGGCCTTGGCGCGGAGCGGATGGCCGGGGTCCTCGGCCATGTCGTGGATCAGATTGTCCAGGCCATCGATGATCTTGTTGGCAAGCGTCTCGTCGAGCCCGGTCCAGCGCATCACCGATCCGGCGCGCTCATGCACCATCGCGCGGATCATATGCTCGTTCGCCGCCAGCACCTTGGCCGCCCAGCGGATGATGCCGTCGAGCAGGGGCGCGTGCCGTCCCTCGGCGATCGCCGCGGTCAGCGCCTGGCCGAGCAAGGGCGACATGTCGAGCGCGCGCAGGCGCTGGCCGATCGTGGTCTTGACCATGCCGCCCAGCCTTTGCTGGTCGAACGCGTCGAGCATGTCGGCGGCGAGGCGCGAGGCGCCCTTGCGCAAGCGCCCTTGCGTCCCAGCGGGGCTCGCCAGCCAGCGGCCCGCCGCGCCGGCGACATCGACCTGGCGCATGCGCCGCGCAACGACGCCGGGCACGAGGAAATTATCGCGCAGAAAGGCGGCGAGCGTTTCGCCGATGCGATCCTTGTTGCGCGGGATGATCGCGGTGTGCGGGATCGGCAGGCCGAGCGGATGGCGGAACAAGGCGGTGACCGCGAACCAGTCGGCCAGGCCGCCGACCATCGCCGCCTCGGCAAAGGCCCGGATGAAACCGATGGCGGGATGGACGGGGCCGATCGCGCGGGCAGCGAGGAAGGTTCCCGCCATCAGCACGAGCAGCCCGGTGGCGATCCAGCGCATCCGGCGCAGGCCCGTAGGGGTCGGTTCCCCGTTACGAGGTACGCGGGCGAGCAGCTTCATGTCCGAAACAATCCCCGAAAGCCGGGATTGTTCAAGTGCGGAGTCGATTCGGCATCCGGCCCCGACGAGTCACGGGGCCGGATCCACGCCTCATTCGGCGGGCTGGGGTTCGTCGTCACCGGAACGATGGACGATCGTCGCCGGCTTCCGGCCGATCTGCGGAGTCGGTTCATGGTCGATCACCGGCCGCCCATCGTCGCCCGGACGATAGGTGAGCAGGCGGCGGCCGAGCTTCGGCCCGATCCAGCGTTCGATGCCCACCGCCAGGCTGAAGCTCGCCGGAACGATCAGCAGGGTCAGCACGGTCGAGAGGGTGAGGCCGCCGATCACGACGATGCCCATCGGCGCGCGCCACGATCCGTCACCGCTCAGCGACAGCGCGGTCGGTACCATGCCCGCGACCATCGCGACCGTGGTCATGACGATCGGCTGGGCGCGCTTGTGCCCGGCGTCGATGATCGCGACCGCGGTATCGACGCCCTTGCCCATTTCCTCCAGCGCGAAGTCGATCAGCAGGATCGAATTCTTGGCGACGATGCCGAGCAGCATGAGGATGCCGATATAGACCGGCATCGACACCGGATTGCCCGTCACCAGCAGCCCGAGCAGGCCGCCGAGCGGCGCCACCAGCAGCGACAGCATGTTGACGAAGGGCGGCAACAGGCGGCGGTACAGCAGCACCAGCACGGCGAAGACGAGGAAGATGCCCGCCACCACCGCGACGATGAAGTTGTTGATCATCTCCTGCTGCCACTTGGCCTGGCCCAGGGTCAGCTCGCTGATGCCGACCGGCAGGTTCTTCATCGCCGGCAGGGCATGGATCTGCTTCATCGCTTCGCTTGAGACGATCTGCTTGCCATTGGGGCCGTTGCCGCGGTCGGCGCCGATGGTGATCTGACGCTGCTGCGCGACTCGGTCGATCTTGGTCGGGCCGGCGCCGAAGCCGATCTCGGCGACGAGGCTCAGCGGGACCGAACTCCCGGTCGAGGTCTGCACCGGCAGGTTCTGGATCGTCGACAGTCGCTGACGCGCATTCTGGTCGAGCGCGACGCGGATCGGGATCTGGCGATCGGACAGCGAGAATTTCGCGCTGTTCTGGTCGATGTCGCCCAAGGTCGCGATGCGGATCGCCGAGGACAAAGCCTGGGTCGTCACGCCGAGATTGGCGGCCAGGTCCATGCGCGGCGAGATGACGATCTCGGGCCGCTTCAGGTCGCCGGTGATGCGCGGCGCGACCAGCGAGGGGAGCTTGCCCATCTGCTCGACGATCTTCACCGCGGTCGCGGTCAGCTGCGCGGGGTCGTCGCCGCCGAGCGTGATGGTCAGGTCGCGGCCGCTGCCGCCCCAGCCATTGTTCGACCGGAACGAAACCCGGGCATCGGGGATCTTCGCCAGCTCCGGTGCGAGCGACCGCTCGAACTCGGTGCTCTTCATCGTCTTCTTCTCTTTGAAGATGGCGGTGACTCGGCCGTTGCCGACAAAGGCGCGCGAATAGACCGATTCGACGTCGGGCTGCTTCTGCATGAAGTCGGCGACGCGTCGCACGACAAGCTTGGTTTCGTCGAGCGTGGTGCCGGGCACCATCTCGACGTTCACGGTGCTGGCGTCCTGGTCCTGGTCGGGCTGGAAGGTCATCGGCAAGGTGCCGAACAGCACGATGGTCAGCGCGAACGAGGCGACGCCGCCGACGATCGCCGACCAGCGATGCCGCAGCGTCCATTTCAGCGTGGACATGTACATGTCCATCATGCGGCCTTCGCCATGCTTGGCCTGTCCATGCGCCTTCAGGAAATAGGCGGCGATCATCGGCGTCACGAGGCGCGCGACGGCAAGGCTCATCAGCACCGAGACGACGACGGTCAGGCCGAAATTCTTGAAGAACTGGCCCGAGACGCCCGGCATCAGGCCGACCGGCAGGAACACCGCGACGATCGACATGGTGGTGGCCAGCACCGCCAGGCCGATCTCGTCCGCGGCATCGATCGATGCCTGATAGGCCGTCTTGCCCATGCGCATATGTCTGACGATGTTCTCGATCTCGACGATCGCATCGTCGACCAACACACCCGCTACCAGGCTGAGCGCGAGCAGGGTCATCTGGTTCAGGTTGAAGCCGAGCAGATCCATGAACCAGAAGGTCGGGATCGCCGACAGCGGGATGGCAAGCGCCGAGATGATCGTCGAGCGCCAGTCACGCAGGAACAGGAACACGACGAGCACGGCGAGTACCGCGCCCTCGATCATCGCCTCCATCGCCGAGTGATATTGCTGCTCGGCATATTTCACTTCGTTGAAGATCAGCTGGAAATGGACCTTCGGATTGCGCTTCTCGAGCGCGGCCAGCTTTTCCTTGGCGCCCTTGTACACCGACACGTCCGACGCGCCCTTGGAGCGTTGGAAGTCGAAGCTCAGCACCTGGCGGCCGTTCATCTCGGAGGCGGAGCGCTGCTCGGCATAGAGATCGCGAACTTGGGCGATGTCCGCCAGCTTGACCGTGCGGCCGCCGCCGACCGCGATCTGGGTCTGGCCGAGATCATAGGCGTTCCTGGCGTTGCCGAGCACGCGGACCGACTGTTCGGAACCCGCGATCTCGGCGCGGCCGCCGGCGGCGTTGAGGTTCACCTGGCGCAGCTGCTGGTTGACCTGGCTCGCGGTCAGGCCCTGCGACTGGAGCTTGGCGGGATCGAGGATGATGCGGATCTCGCGCGATACGCCGCCATTGCGGCTGACCGTCGCCATGCCGGGAACCGACAGCAGCTCCTTCGCGACATTATTGTCGATGTACCAGCTCAGCTGCTCGATCGTCATGTCGGTGCCGACCGCGGCATAGCTGGCCAGGTCGTCGCCCGAGGTGTTGGCGCGCGACACCTGCGGCTCGAGGATACCGTCGGGCAGGTCGGATCGGATCTGCTGCACGGCGCTGCGCACATCCTCGACCGCGCGGTCGATCGGCGTGCCGATGTTGAGCTGGACGACGGTCACCGAGCTGCCCTCGGTCACCGTCGAGTTGATCTCGTCGATGCCCTGCAGGCTGCGGACCGCGGCTTCGACCTTCTGGGTGACCTGGTTCTCCAGTTCGGTCGGCGCCGCGCCCGGCTGGCTGATCTGGACGATCACCACCGGGAAATCGATGTCCGGATTGTTGTTCACCTCCATCGTGCTGAAACTGACGATGCCGGCGACCGTCAGCATGAAGAACAGCACGATCGACGGAACGGGGTTCCGGATCGACCAGGCGGAGATGTTGCGAAAGCTCATGGCGGTCAGCCTTGCGTTTTCTGGAGGACTGGCTTGATCTTCTGCCCGGCGTTCAGGAACGCGCCGGCCGAGAGCACGACGCGCTCGGTGCCGGTCAGGCCTTCGGCGATCGCGACGCCGTTGTCGGAGACCTCACCGAGCTTCACCGAACGCCGGGTGACCTTGTTGTCGTTCCCGACGACGTACACGAAATTGCCCTTCGTATCGCTTTGGATCGCCGAGTTGGGCAGCTGCGGCAAGTCGGTGGAACCGCGGCGGATCGTCGCCGAGGCGAAGCCGCCGGGTTTGAGCGCGGGGTTGTAGCTCAGCGCGATGCGGGCGATGCCCTGGCGGGTCTGCGGGTCGATGACCGGCGAAACCTGCCAGACCTGGCCCGAAAAGGCGGTGTCGCCGCCGACGGGCACGACCTCGGCGCTCACGCCGAGCGGAAGGCCGACCAGATCGGCCTCGCTGAGCTGAGCGCGCATTTCCATCTCGCCGCCTTTGGCCATGCGGAACAACGTGCCGGAGCCCGAGCTGATCACCATGCCAGGCTCCACGCTGCGGGTCAGCACCAGGCCGGCGGCGGGGGCGCGGATGTCGAGGCGGCCGGTGCGGGCATTCTGCTCGGCGAGCTGCGCCTGGGCGACACGCACGCGCGCCACCGCGGCGTCGCGGGTGGCGGCCTTGCGCTCGAGATCGGCCTTGGAGATGAAGCCGCGATTGACCAGCGCCTGGGCGCGGTCGAGTTCCGACTGGGCGATCGCCGCGTCGGAACGCGCGACATTGACCTGCGCGGCGAGCGACGCGCCGGTCTGGGTCTGCACGGCGCGGTCGACCGTCGCGAGCACCTGGCCCGCGCCGACCCACTGGCCCGGCTCGACCAATACCCGCGTGACCATGCCGCCTTCGCCGGCGACGCCGATCGGCATCTCGCGCTTCGCCGCGAGCGATCCCGTGGCCGAGATGATCCGCGCCGATGCCTGGCGGCCCGGAATCGCGACCGAGACGGTCGGCAACTGCTCGGTCTTGCCGCCGGCCGCGGCGGCGGCCGTGGCCGCGCCGTCGGCCTTGCCGCCCGACATGGCGAAATAGACGCCGATGACGATCAGGACCGCCAGGATCGCCGCGCCGATGATCCACCAACGGCGATTCGACCGACCCTCGCCCGGCAACGCCAGGTGATCGTCAGAACCGAAGGTCGGCTGCCCGTAATTCATGTGCGTCACTTTCCCCGTCCCGCCCCAATGGCGTCGTCATTATCGTCAGACTGTATTATAGAAATAAGTCACCGACCTCAAGGGGTCGTTTTCCGCGAGAGCGCCCATGGCCGTTTCGGGCCATTTTCGCAAGAGTCCGGCTTTATCCTGGTAAAGAAACAGTTGCATCTCGGCAGCATGAGAGCGACGTTCGCCGCGGCGACGCGTCAGCGCGCCGCAATCTAGGGGAGTAAGCGATGCCAAACTCTTTTTTGGGCTGGATTCTGATTGGTCTGGTAGCCGGGATTCTCGGCAAGGTGATCATGCCGGGTAAGGATCCTGGAGGATTCATCGTTACGATACTGATCGGCATCGCAGGTGCGTTACTCGCCGGCTATCTTGCGCCGATGATGGGTCTGAACATCAATGGCGTCTGGTGGCATACATATCTTGCCGCCACGGTGGGGGCGATCGTCCTGCTGGCGCTCTACCGCGTGGTGATGACGCGCAGGGCGCGCTGACCGGCCGGCCCGTTCAGCTCAGGTTGGCCCGCGTCGCCATATGAAGGGCGCGCGGGCCAATCGGCCCGGTCTGATTCGGGAGTATTATCGATGCGTTATCTTGCGACCGCCATGGCGCTCGCCGCCCTGCCGCTCACCCTGTCGCCCGCCGCGGCGCAGGTGACCCCCACCATCGTCGCCGACGGTGCGATTCTCGACGTCACCGCCCAGGGCGAAACGACCCGCGTGCCCGATGTCGCGACGATTCGCGCCGGGGTGGTGACCCAGGGTGCGACGGCAGCGGTGGCGCTGGCCGAGAATGCCAAGCGCATGGCGGCCGTGCTCGACGCGCTGAAGCGCGCCGGCGTCGCGCCGCGCGACAACCGCACGGCGAGCGTGTCGCTCAGCCCGCAATATCGCTATACCGACGGGCAGCCGCCGGTGGTCACCGGCTATCAGGCGAGCAACAGCGTCTCGATCCGCTTCCGCGACATCGCCAAGGCGGGTGCGATCCTCGATGCGCTGGTGACCGAGGGCGCGAATCAGATCGATGGCCCGACTCTGTCGATCGACCAGCCCGAGGCGGCGCTCGACGAAGCGCGCGCCGATGCGGTGAAGCGTGCCCGCACCCGCGCCGAACTCTATGCGCGTGCCGCCGGCCTCACCGTCTCGCGGATCCTGTCGATTTCCGAAGCGGGCCAGAATGACGGCAGCACGCCGCAGCCGATCATGTTCAGCAATCGCGCGATGGCGGCGGGCATGGACGCCTCGACCCGGGTCGTGCCCGGCGAAACCGAGGTGACGGTCTCGGTCAACGTCCGCTTCCTGCTCAAATAAACGAAACGGGCCGCCCGGTTGCCCGGGCGGCCCTTCTTTCACGCTGGCCTGGTGTTTAGCGGACGCTGCCGCGGCGAACCAGATTGACGATCGCGAGCAGGATGATCGCGCCGATCAGCGAATAGACGAAGGTCGTCACGGTGATGACCTGGTTGATTCCGCCTCCGAAGAGGAAGGATGCGATCACCGAACCGATGATGCCGACCACGACGTTCAGGATAACACCCTGTTGCCCGTCGGTGCGCATGACCATGCTGGCGAGCCAGCCGACGACGCCACCAACTACGAGCCAAACAATAAGACCCACCATGTTTCCCTCCGTTGTTCCCGGCTAGTCCGGGTTCGGACTGGAAAGACTCACGACCGCTTGCATTTGTTCCGCGTGCGTTTCGCTCGATTGAACGACGACGCCCCCGCAACCATTCCGGAAGAATGGCGCGGGGGCGCGGGACTTCAGCGATTCCGACGCGACGGCGTCAGTATTTCTGCTGGCGCTCGTACAGCGACCGGTAATGCTGGATGCGCGTCACGCGCAGGCCCGGCATGCCCGAACGGTCGATCGCGCGCTGCCAGCCGGCGAATTCCTCGACGGTCAGGCCGTACCGGTCGCACACCTCGTCGACCGACAGCAGCCCGCCATTCACGGCGGCCACGACCTCGGCCTTGCGGCGCACGACCCAGCGGGTCGTCTCGGGCGGGGGCAGCGTGTCCAGGGTCAGCGGCTCGCCGAGCGGGCCGATGACTTTGGCGGGGCGTATCTTCTGGTTTTCGATCATTCTCAACCTCGATCGGGGCGGGGGGCCCCCTCTCTTCTTCTACAACGTCATTACGCGGGCGGACTTGAACACCGGCTAAAGCGGCTCGGTAAACGCCGGGTTCATTCCTTCCTGTTCCCGAGTCAGCATTTCGGCGACCGGCAGGTTGAACGCGCCATGTTCCGGCGCGAACCAGCTGCGATGGCTGAACGCCGGCACCAGATGGGCGTGGCGCAACGCGGTCGGGCTCGCTGCCTGACGCGCGGCGATCCCCACCATCAGCACCGCCAGGTCGGGCGGGAGGACGGTGACGCTGGCGTCAGCCTCGAACCGGGAAAAACTCAGATCCATAGCGCCCTTTCCGGCGACAGAGACTCGATCGAGACCGGTTTAGGGGAAGGGTCTGAAATTCCGGTAAAGCCCATCTAAAGAGCTTGGAAAGGCGTGCGGCTTTGCATCGCGGGCCGCGCGCGCCTATCTGGCGCGCATGATGACCGAGGGCGATTTCCAGCTTGGGCCGGACCTGACCGGCAAGCGCATCGTCGTCGCGATGTCGGGCGGCGTCGACAGCTCGGTGGTCGCGGCGCTCGCCGCGCGCAGTGGTGCCGAGACGATCGGCGTGACGCTCCAGCTCTACGATCACGGTGAGGCGGTGGGCCGCGCCGGCAGCTGCTGCGCCGGTCGCGACATCCGCGACGCGCGCGCCGTGTGCGACCGGCTGGGCATCGCGCATTATGTGTTCGACCATGAATCGAGCTTCCGCGATCAGGTGATCGACGGGTTCGCCGACGAATATCTGCGCGGCCGCACGCCGATCCCCTGCGTCCGCTGCAACATGGGCCCGAAATTCACTGACCTGTTCCAGGTCGCGCGCGACCTCGGGGCGGACTGCCTGGCGACCGGCCATTATGTCCGCCGGGTCGAAGGAGCCGCGGGCGCCGAACTGCACCGCGCAGTCGATCCGGCACGGGACCAGAGCTATTTCCTGTTCGCGACGACTCGGGATCAGCTCGATTATCTGCGCTTCCCGCTTGGCGGGCTGCCCAAGACCCGGGTGCGCGAACTCGCGGCCGAACTTGGGCTCGGCGTCGCGGCCAAGCCCGACAGCCAGGACATCTGTTTCGTGCCCGATGGCGACTATGCCTCATTGGTCAAGAAGCTCCGGCCCGAGGCCGATACAAGCGGCGAGATCGTCGACGAGGGCGGGCGGACGCTGGGGAAGCATCGCGGACTGATCCACTTCACCGTTGGCCAGCGGCGCGGGCTCGAGATCGGCGGAACTCCCGAGCCGCTCTACGTCGTGCGGCTCGAGCCGGAGAGCCGCCGGGTGGTGGTCGGGCCGAAGACGGCATTGGCGGTCGAGGCGGCGCGGCTGTCGGAAATCAACTGGATCGGCGGCGACCATCACGGACCGCTGACCGCCAAGGTGCGATCGCTGGCCAAGCCGGTAGCGGCGCGGCTGATCGGCGACCGGGTGGTGTTCGATGCGCCGGAATACGGCGTCGCGCCGGGGCAGGCGGCGGTGCTGTATGCTGGCGAGCGCGTGCTCGGCGGTGGGTGGATCGAGGAAACCGAGCGGGCTGTCATCGCAGTGGCTGCTTAGTCCCTTCTCCCAGCGGGAGAAGGTGGCGCGTAGCGCCGGATGAGGGCGAGTAAGGAAGCGGGCGGTCACCCTCACCCTCCCAAGCTTCGCTTGGGCCCCTCCCTCTCCCGATGGGAGAGGGGTTTTTAGCGCAGCTTGAGCGGCGTGCCTTTGAATGGCTCGGCCTGGCAGCCGAGCACCGGATCGTACGTCGCCGAACGGCTGGCGATCAGCGGCACATAGGCGGTCACCGTCTTCGTCGCGGGATCGTCCGACAGGCGGATCGCTTCCATGCCGGGTTCGAAATCGGCGCGGCAGCTCTTCAGGTCGCGGTTGCCGATATAGCGGCAGGCGCAGGCGACTCGGGCGGCATAGCCGGTGCCGAGCTCGAGCTGCGGGGTGAGCGAGCGGGCATAGAGGAATGCGGCGGCGAGCAGCGTCAGCAGCACCACTCCCAGACCGACCGCGATGCGCCTTGCCTTCATGGGCGTGCACCCTATCGTGGCGGCGATGCTGCGCAAGGCCGCCTTTCTCGCGCTGGTGCCGGTGCTCCTGGCGAGCGCCGATACCGCGCCGCCCGCGCGGCCGACCTACACCGTCACGGTCTGCCCCGGCGCCGACCTGGCCAGGTCGATGGCACCGATCCGATTGTTGTTTTCAGGCCACCCCGAAACACGCGCCGTGCTGGTGACTGCTGACGGGTGCCCGGCGCTCAAGGCCTATGCGCCGGGTTATTCGGACAGGAATCGCTTCATCAGCTGGTCGATGGCCAAGACGGTGACCGGCATGCTGGTCGGCGCGCTGGTGACCGACGGGCGGTTGAAGCTCGACGCGCCGGCACCGATCGCCGAATGGCATAAGTCCGGCGATCCGCGCGCGGCGATCACGCTGCGGCATCTGCTGCAGATGTCGCCGGGCCTCCAGCATATCGAGGTGGGCGATCCGGTCGAGAAATCGGATACCAACCAGACGCTGTTCGTGAGCCATACCGCCGCCATGGCCTCGGCGGCGATCGACCATCCGCTCGAAACCAGGCCGGGCGCCAAATTCCGCTACAGCTCGTTGACCAGCATCATCCTCGCCGAGATCGTCGCGCGGACCTTGACCGACAGCCGCGATCCCCGGGTGCGCGCCAGAATCTATACCGAGTTCGCCGAGGCCCGGCTGTTCCGGCCCGCGGGCATCACCAGCGCGGTGCTCGAATATGACGGCGCCGGTACGCAGGTCGGCGGGTCGCTCCTGCACATGACACTCGACGATTGGGGACGGATCGGCAGTCTGCTGCTCGACGGCAAAGCGAACGGGCGGCAGGTGATCGATCCGGCCTGGCTCGCCTTCATGAAGACGCCCTCGCCGACCAATGCCGAATATGGCGCGCAGACCTGGCTCAACCGGCCGGGCGGGGCGGAGGGCAAGGCGACCTTGTTCCCCGGCAAGGGCCCGGCGAGCGCGGTCGCGGCGGACGGGCATCTCGGCCAACTGGTGATCGCCAGCCCGGAGAGCGGGCCGGGCCGCGGGATCGTCGTGGTGCGGCTGGGCAATACGCCCGACAAGCGCAACGCCGCGCTGATGCAGACGCTCGGCGATGTCGTGGCAGGATTCGACCGGCCGGTGGGGGCGCAATGATCGGGGCGATAATGGCGGCGATGGCGCTTCAGGCCGGGGCGCCGTCAGCCGAGGCAGAGCTGCTTGGCCGCCGGCTCGCCGATGCCGGAACGCTGGCGGCGCTGGTGCCGCTGATCGCCGCCAAGGAGACCGAGGAGCTGGTCGCCGAGCACAAGGAGCTGAGCGACGACGAGAAGGCCGAGCTGCGCGCGACCGCGCAGGCGGTCGCGGCCAGGGACAAGGGCCGGCTGCTCGACGCCGAAGGCCATGCCTATGCCGCAGCGCTCTCGGTCGAGGATCTGCGGGCGCTGGTCGCGGCGGCCGAAACCAGCGCGGCCATCCATCAGCGCGCGGCGATGCCCGGGGTGATCGCCGCGACGATGAAGTCGGTGGGCACGATCGACTTCAAGCGCGACGTGCTCAAGCTCTTCTGCGCGAACACGGGCAAGGTCTGCGCTCCGATCGAGTAGGATTCTCCAACAAAAAGAGCGGAATCGCGCATTCTTTTTTTCTTCCGCTGTTATGTTGGATTTTGGGCCAGAATTTCTGCCTGTTACCAAAGGCTTGCCTGGCTTTTCCCTGTTATCGGATAACAGCGGAAAACAGGGGCGTGTTTGCGTGAAAATGCCGCTGTTTTACCGCTGATGACGTCCAAAAATCGTCCAACAGGTTCGACAATAAGAAAGAGCGGTCCCGGCCGATGCCCGAACCGCGCTTCGCTGCCACGGCCGCGCCGCGATGTGAATCGATGTCAGGCCTTGCCGGCGCGCAGGAACTCGACCGCATGGTGCGCACCGCGCGCCGACATCGCCATATAGGTGAGCGACGGGTTCTGGCAGCCGGACGAAGCCATGCACGACCCGTCGGTGATGAACAGGTTCGGCACGTCATGCGCCTGGTTATAGCCGTTGAGCACCGAGGTCTTCGGATCCTTGCCCATGCGCGCCGTGCCCATTTCATGGATGCCGAGGCCGAGGCCGCCATAATGCTCGCGCTGGGTGATGTCGGTGCAGCCGGCCAGTTCGAGCATCGCCCGGGCATCACGATTGCACTGGTCGATCATCTTCAGGTCCTGGGCCCCGAGCGCCGCGTCGATATGCGGGATGGGAATGCCCCATGTGTCGGTGCGGGTCGGGTGAAGCGTGACGCGATTCTCCGGGCGAGGCAGCATCTCGCCGAAGCCGCTGAGCGTGAGCGACCAGGGCCCCGGCTTGCGCAGCTTCGCCTTCAGCGCCGCACCGGTGCCGGGCTCGTCGATACCGCGCTGCCAGCTGGTGCGCAGCCCGCGCCCCTGGAAGCCGTAGCCGCGGGTATAGCCGTCGCCCGGCTCGGTCAGGTTGCGATAGCGCGGCACGTAGAAGCCGTTGGGGCGGCGGCCATGATGATAGATGTCGTCGAAGCCGGGATAGGTGCCGGTCGCGCCCATCCCGCTGATATGATCGGTCAGGTTGCGCCCGACCATGTCGGAGCGGTTGGCGAGGCCGGTCGGAAAGGCTTCCGAGGTCGAGGTCAGCAGGATCTGCGCTGTGCCGATGGTCGAGGCGCAGAGGAAGACCAGCTTCGCCTCATGGACGGTGCCGACCTTCGTGTTCCGGTCGATCACGCGCACGCCCGATGCCTTGCCGGTCTTCGGGTCGTAGACGATGCTGTGCGCGATCGCGTCGGTGACGATGGTCAGGTTCCCGGTGTTCTTCGCGGCCGGCAAGGTCGCGCTGAGGCTGGAGAAATAGGCGCCGTACGAACAGCCGCGTTCGCACAGCGACCGGTATTGGCAGGCGCCGCGGCCGAGCGCTTCATGCTCGGGTGTCGGCGCGGTGAGATGAGCGCAGCGGCCGGTGATCAGCTTCCGCGTAGGGAAAGCCGCCTCGATCTTGCGGCCGAATTCCGCCTCGACCGGGGTCAGCGCCATCGGCGGGAGATATTTGCCGTCCGGCAGTTGCGACAGCCCCTCCAGCGACCCGGAGATGCCGGCAAAGGTCTCCACATGGTCGTACCATTTCGCCATGTCGGCATAGCGGATCGGCCAGTCGGTACCATAGCCGTCCTTCGCGTTGGATTCGAAATCCATCTCGCTCAGCCGATAGGACTGCCGCGCCCACATCAGCGAGCGGCCGCCGAGATGATAGCCGCGAATCCAGTAGAAGGGCCTGTCCTCGGGCGTCGAATAGGGGTGGTCGCTGTCCTTCGCCCAGAAATGCTTGTTGGCGGTGGAGAAGGCATAGCATTTGCTCTGCACCTCATAGTCCGCCTCGATCTCGGATTCCGAGACCTGGCCGTAATTGTCGAGCTCCCAGGGCGAGAGCGAGTCGGTGTAGTCGCTGCCATGCTCGATATGCTGGCCGCGCTCGATCACCAGCGTCTTGAGTCCGCGTTCGGTCAGTTCCTTGGCGGCCCAGCCGCCGCTCATGCCCGATCCGATGACGATCGCGTCGAAGCTCATGCCCTTTCCCCGATGACCATATCAGACGGCCCAGGCGCGGGTGTCGGGGCCCATCTTCACGCCCGGTTCCCACGCGCCCGGCGACAATTCGTAGCGAAGCTCCTGAGTCGCGCCGCTTTCCGAGAAATAATAGCCGGTCAGGGCGAGGTTCCTGAAACGATGCCAGGCCGGGTCGTCAGCGGCGAAGGCGGCGATATCGAAGGCGGCGAGCCGGGCGTCGCGCTCGGCCGCGGCGAGCGCCGCGAACCCCTTGCCGGTCGCAGCGCGGGCCTCACTGTCGATCCGTGCCAGCACCGTGCGAAATCCGGCGGCGGTGGAGGGTGCTGCCCAATTGGTCATCATCGCGTCGATGAAGGCGGGCACCCCGGCTTCGAGCGCGCCCGGCGTGTCGGTACGCGGGATGAAGGCGGCGCAGACCGAGTCGAGCACGGCGCGCTCGGCGGGCGTGAAGAAGGCCTTGGTGGGAGCGGTCGCAAAGGCGATGTCGGGCAGGCCGGCCATGGCGCCGCCGACGAGCAGGATCGCACGCCGCAGAAGCGCGCGGCGATCTAGCGCGGAGCTGTCGAGCCTTGGGCCGTCGGCCATTCCATCACCCTCTCATCGCACAGGGCGCTTGTGCGCCTCCCGCTTGCGCGCCAGACTGCCGGGTGGGGCTGACCTTGTCCAGCCTTATGCGTTACCGGTACCAAGCAAAGAGCGCTGGCCGTGGGGAGGATCGATGATGAGACAAATGCTGCGCCTGCTGGCGATTCTCCTTGGTGCGCTGACCCTGGTGGGTGGGGGTGCCGCGTGGGCGAAAGAGGCGCCGCGCGTCCTGATCTTCACCTATTCGACCGGCTATCGCCATGTCTCGATCGAGCCGGGCGTGGCCGCGCTCCAGGCGATGGGCAGGAAAATGGGCGTGACGATGACGACCAGCGCCGATCCGGCGGTCTTCAGCACCGATGGGCTGAAGGGCGTGGATGCGATCATCCTGATCAGCAACACCAGCAAGAAGGACGATCCGACCTCGGAATGGCTGACCGGCACGAAGCGCGACGCGTTGCAGGCCTTCGTCCATCGCGGCGGCGGGATCGTCGGCATCCATGCCGCGGCGGATTCGCATTTCAACTGGCCCTGGTACGGCAAGATGATGGGCGGCTATTTCCAGCGTCACCCCAAGGGCACGCCCGAGGGAACCGTGACCGTGATCGATCCGACGCATCCGGTGATGAAGGGGCTGGCGCCGGTCAGCCGGCATGTCGACGAATGGTATTATTATGACGATTACGACCCGCGGCTGCATTTGCTGGCGACAGTCGATCCGGCCTCGATCGGCGAGGCGGACGCGAACCCCAATCCGGTGGCATGGGTGCACGAGTTCGAGGGCGGACGGGTGTTCTACACCGCGATGGGGCACACCGACGAATCGTACCGGGACCCGTGGTTCCTGCGGCAGCTGGAGAATGGGTTGAACTGGGTGATGCGGCGGTAGGGGTGCCTTTCTCCCCTCCCTGAAAGGGAGGGGTCGGGGGTGGGTAGGCGAGCGAAGCTCGCCGTTCTACGCTGGCCTGATGCGACGCATTCCGAGAGTCATGGTCGACCGGGCACGGTCGTTGCGGCGCGAGGCGACAGAGGCCGAGCGGACGCTCTGGCGGTTGTTGTCACGGTACCGCCCTTCGTTCACCCGGCAATTGGTGATCGACCGTTACATCGTCGATCTGGCGTGCCGCGCCGCGAAACTGGCGATCGAGTTCGACGGCGGGCAGCATCATGAACAGACGGCCTATGATGCGGAGCGGACGGCGGTGCTCGAGGGGCTTGGGTGGAAAGTCATTCGCCTGTGGAATAGCGATGTGATGGCCAATCCGGAGGGCGCCGCCGAGTATATCCTGTCGGAGGCCGCCGAGTGCCTCGGCGGTACCCACCCCCAGCCCCTCCCTTCCAGGGAGGGGAGAGTCAGGCGGCCGCGTTTTGGCTAGGGGCGGAGCGATCTGGCTCGGTCTGTCATCAGCTTCGGAACGCGGCGCATTTGGCTAGCGTAGAGCGGCGAGCTTTGCTCGCCTACCCACCCCCGGCCCCTCCCTTTCAGGGAGGGGAGAAGTCAGCCCCGCTCCAGCCCCAATATCCGCCGGTTGCGCGCCGCATCCGGCGCAGCTCCCGCGAAGTCGTCGAACGCCCGGTCCGCCTTGCGGATCATGTGCGCTTCGACGAACGGCGCGCCTTCGGCGGCGCCCTGTTCGGGGTGCTTGAAGCAGCATTCCCATTCGACCACCGCCCAGCCGGCATAATCGTATTTGGTGAAGGCCGAGAAGATCGCGCCGAAATCGATCTGGCCGTCGCCGAGCGAGCGGAAACGGCCGGGGCGGTCGGCCCAGTCGGCATAGCCGCCATAGACGCCGGCGCGGCCATTGGGGCGGAACTCGGCGTCCTTCACATGGAACATGCGGATGCGGTCGTGATACCGGTCGATGAAGTCGACATAGTCGAGCTGCTGCAGCAGGAAATGGCTCGGATCGTAGAGGATATTGGCGCGGGGGTGATTGCCGACCGCGGTCAGGAAACGCTCCCAGCTGATCCCGTCATGCAAATCCTCGCCCGGATGGATCTCATAGCACGCGTCGACCCCATTCTCCTCGAACACATCGAGCAGCGGCAGCCAGCGCGTCGCCAGCTCCCTGAAACCTTCTTCGACCAGCCCGGCGGGGCGTTGCGGCCAGGGATACATCGTGTGCCAGAGCAGCGCGCCGGAGAAAGTGGCGTGCGCGTTCAGCCCCAAACGGCGGCTGGCGCGGGCGGCCATGCGGACCTGTTCCCTGGCCCATTCGGTGCGCTCGGCCGGCTTGCCGTGCACTTCGGCGGGGGCAAAGGCGTCGAACAATTCGTCATAGGCGGGGTGGACCGCGACGAGCTGGCCCTGGAGATGAGTCGACAGCTCCGTGATCGCGACGCCGGCCTCGGCGCAGACGCCGGCGACCTCGTCGCAATAGTCCTGGCTCTCGGACGCCTGTTTCAGGTCGAACAGCCGCGCATCCCAGGTCGGGATCTGCACCCCGGCATAGCCGAGACCGGCCGCCCATTTCGCGATCGAGCCCAGCGAATTATACGGCGCTGCATCGCCGGCGAACTGCGCCAGGAAGATGGCGGGACCCTTCATGAATCGTCTCCAAGATCGGTCCAGGTGCCGCCGCCGGCGCTGCTGTCATGAGCGGCCTGGATGAACCGCATGCCGGCAACGCCGTCGGCGAGGCTGGCATAGCAAGGCAAGGCAGGCGCGTTGCCGCGTACCGCGTCGGCGAAATCGCGATAGATATTGGCGAAAGCCTCGAGATAACCCTCGGGATGGCCCGAGGGCACGCGGGTGACGCGCATCGCCGCCTCGCTCAGATAAGTCCGATCGACGCCGGGCGTCCAGATCTCGTCCGGCCCGCCGCGCCTTGCGACGCGCAGATGGTTGGGATGCTCCTGATGCCAGTGGATCCCCGCCTTTTCGCACCAGACCGATATCTCCAGCCCGTTCGAATCGCCGGTGCAGATCTGGCTCGCGACGAGGGTGCCGCGTCCGCCGCCCGAGAGGTGGAACATCGCCGCACCGTCATCGTCGAGCAGCCGGCCGGGGACGGCGGCGCGCAGCTCGGCCGAGAGGCGCGTCATGCGCTCGCCGGTGAAATATTCGACCAAGTTGAAGGCGTGCGTGCCGATATCGCCGAACGCGCCGGCCAGGCCCGAGCGCGCCGGATCGATGCGCCATTCGGCCTGCTTGCCGACGGCGTCGCCGGCCTCCGCCAGCCATCCTTGGGTATAGCGCACCGCGACGCGCCGCACCGCGCCGAGGTCTCCCGCCGCGACGAGTGCGCGCGCCTGGCGCACCATCGGGTAACCGAGATAGGTGTGCGTGACGCCGACCAGCCCACCGGTGCGTGTCGCCGCCGCCTGAAAGGCGAGCGCTGCGTCGAGCGTATCGGTCAGCGGCTTGTCGGTGAGCACCGGAAAGCCCGCCTCCAGCGCGGCGATGGCGACGGGCGCATGGACATGGTTGGGGGTGACGATCGCGATGAACTCGGCGCGCTCGTCCTCCGGCAACGCCTTCTCGCCGTCGAGCAGCGCCTGGTAGCTGGCATAGCTGCGGTCGGGCGCAATGCCCGCCGCGACGCCCGAACGCTTCGCGCGCTCCGGATCGCTGCTCAGCGCGCCGGCGACCAGCCGGCAATTGCCGGCGATATCGGCGGCGGTGCGGTGGACCGGGCCGATGAAGGCGCCCTCTCCACCGCCGACCATGGCGTATCTGACCGGCCCGCTTGTCATGCGGCCAGTGTCTTCAGATAGGCCAGGCTTTCGGCGATCGCGGCGAGCGGGGGCTGCGCCCAGGGCGCTTCCTGCTCGACGAACCAGCTCTTGATCGGCGCCGCCCTGGCCGCGGCGAAGACCGAAGGCCAGTCGATGCTGCCCTTGCCGATCGGCACGGTGGTCAGGTCGTCGGCGATCCGCCCGGCCTTGCGCTCCTTCGTCGCGATGTCCTTGACGTGAAGCAACTCGATCCGCGCGCCATGCTCCTTCAGCACATGCGCCGGATCATGCCCGGCCGCGGCGACCCAGCCGAGATCGACCTCGAACGCGACGAGCGCGGGATCGGTGTGTTCGAGCAATTCATGGAAGGCGTTCTTGCCGTCATAAACGAGGAATTCGGCCGGATGGTTGTGATAGGCGAAGCGCATGCCGAGCGCCTTGGCCCGCGCGCCGACCTCGTTCATCCGCGCGGCGTTGCGCCGCCAGTCGTCGAGCGTCATCGCTTCGGCAACGGCGTGGATCCAGGGGCGGTTCGGATCGAGCGGTTTCGTCGAGGCGGGAGAGGAAGCGACGAAATAGGTCACGCCGACGTCGCGCGCGGCGGCGAGCTTGGCTTCGAACTCGTCCATCAGGTCGCGCATCGAATAATGGCAGGAGATGCAGTCGAGCCCCGCGGCGGCCACGCCTTTACGGAAATCGGCCGGCGAGAGGCCGACCCAGCCGGCGGCCTCGACTCGGTCATAGCCGATCGCCTTTACCGATTTCAGCGTGCCGGCGAAGTCCTTCGCCAGATCGTCCTTCACTGCCCAGAGCTGAAGCCCCGGCGGCAGCCCGAGCGGCATGGCGCGGGCATTGATGGGCAGAAGCGCGGTGGCAATGGCAGCGCCTGTGGCGCCGAGAAAAGTGCGGCGATCGAGCATCGGACCCCTCCTGAGGGAGAAGCGGGCTGGCGCCGCCTTGTTGCACGATGTTGTGCGCTCCCATCCTATATGATGGACCGGGGAATAGCGGCGATGCAAGCCGCAAGAACAACCGTCCGCCGCACGTAAACGCGGCGCGACCGATTCAGAGCGTGCCGGTCCACACCCCGATCATGATGATGAGGGGGAAGCTGGCGAGGATGACGGGCATGATCTGCTTCACGGGATGTCTCCTGCGCGCGGGGCAGCGCCGGGTGACCGGCGCTGCCCTTTTGCGGGTGGTGGAAAGGCGGGTGCCGCTCAGAAACGATACCCCGCGCCGAGCAGGACCTGGTGACGCGAAACATCGTCGCCATAGTCGCTGAAGCGGTACTCGGCCTTGGCGTAGAGATGGTCGCCCAGCATCTGCTCGACGCCGGCACCGAGGCGGTAGCCGTCTTCGTTGGTGCTGACATGGGTGACGGTGCCGCCGGTGGTCGAGCGCAGGCGGAACTGGCTGTTGGCATAGCCCGCCTTCACATAGAGCAACGTGCTCGGCGCGACTTTCGCGCCCAGGCGCAGCGACGCGTCGAGATCGCGGCCGGTGGTCAGGTGCAGGTTGGTGCCGCCGATCAGCGCGTCGGCGCTGCCCGACACCTGCCAGCCGATGCCGGCCTCGGCGCCGATGGTGAAGGTCGAGCCGATCGGCAGGTCGTACCCGATCGCGCCGCCGACGCGCACGCCGTGCACGCTGTCCTGGCTGGTCGGCAGGCCGTCGGCCTGAGTCGAATCATAGCCGAAGGTCGCTTCGATACGGGGACCGGTGAAGCTGCTCGCCTCGTCCTGCGCAAAAGCAGGGGTTGCCGCGAACGCAGCGGCGGTGGCGAGAAGGAGGAAGGTAGAACGCATTGCAGGTGTATTCCCTTGGATGTTCTCCCGGTCATCGTACCGGGCTGTTGTCAGCGGCTCGGATTGGCCGCGCTGGGGGGCCGCTAACGGGAACGGATGCGGAATGAACCCCGGTCGCGACCGGTGCGACGAAGCTGCGGCGGAGGCGGGGTGCGGTCGGACGAATGCGACCGGAATGGGGGTATCCACTCCCTGTTCCTTCCCCGGCGAAGGCCGGGGTCCAGTTGGAAAGGCTTCCGTAACGGCGTGCGCCGCCAGTTTACTGCTGTCCCCCGACTGGGCCCCGGCCTTCGCCGGGGAAGAAGTAAGGGGAGAGGCGGAAGCAACCAGCCCCAAACGCAAATCGGCCACCCGAACACGAGGTCCGGATGGCCGATGCTGGCGCCGCCAGTGAGGGGCAAAGGCGAACGCGGCGTACCGTCGTCGCCGGGGGGGCTTGGTTAGACGGTACGCGACTCTATTGGCGCATCCGCATTTTCTTGTCCGCAGCGCTGCGACGGCGGTGCGACGAATCTGTTGCGGTGCGGCAAGGCCAAAAGAAGAAGGGGATTCACGCGAAGACGCGAAGGCGCGAAGAGGGTTCGGCAGGATAGCTCGCCTGTTCACCAGAAATGCGCCGATCAGGCAGCGATGGGACCAGGGCGACTGGCCTCTCGCGCGACTTCTTCGTACCTTCGCGTCTTCGCGTGAATCTATCGCGGCCTATTACGAGAGGCCGCGCGTCGTTATTCAAGCTACGCTTTCAGTCGGTGGCGCACCTCGCCCCAGTGGCGCGGGCCGACGCGGACAACCGCGCCGGATTTGAGCTCCAGCACCATGTGCCGTCCGATCGCGCTGATCCGCAGCACCGAGCCGGGCCGGACAAAGGCCGAGCGATGGACGCGGATCATCTGCGCCGGATCGAGCCCCTGTTCGAGCGCGCCCATGGTGATGCGGATCATGTGACTGCGTTCGGGCGTGTGGAGCAGCGCATAGTCCTTGGCCGCCTCGATCCATTCGATCGTGTCCACCGGCACCCGGATCTCGCCGCGCGAGGTGGGGATCCAGAATTCCTCCTGATAGTTGCCGCGCGCGGGCGGCACCTCCGCCTCGTCGTCATTGTCGGCGACGCCCCCGACCGGCGTTTCGGCCGGCGCGGTCGCGGCCAGCCGGCGCAGCACCGAACGGATTCGGGCGAGCAATTCGCGCGGCTCGAACGGCTTCATGATATAGTCGTCGGCACCGAGTTCGAGCCCGACGACCCGATCGATCACGTCGCGCCGGGCGGTGAGCATGACGATGCCGATCGTCGGGTTCAGCGCGCGCAAGCGGCGGGCGATACTGAAGCCGTCCTCGTCGGGCATGGTCACGTCGAGCACGACCAGGGTGGGCATGCCGCGCCCCAGGATGACATCGAGATCGGCGCCGCCGCCGGCCTCGTCGACATCCATGCCCTGCTCGCGCAGATAGGCGGCGACCGGCTCGCGCAGGTCCTCCTCGTCATCGACGACGACGATGTGGGGGACGATGTGGGAGACGATGTGCGGATTGGCTTGGGTGGTCATGCGAGATCCATCTGCTTGAGGAACCGATGCACCGCATCGGGCATGAAGGGTTTTTCGAGGACGGGGCGTTTGACCCCGTCGAGGAAGCGCGCGGCCGCGACGCCCAATGTATCGCCGGTGGCGAAGGCGACGCGGTCGAGCAGGTCGGGGCGTTCGGCCGCGATCCAGGCATATAGCTGCGGTCCATCGATGCCGGGCATGCGCAGGTCGCTGATGATCAGGTCGTACTGGCCGCCCGCGAGCTTCTCCCGCGCCGCGCCGCCGCCGACCGCGATGTCGCAGGCGAACCCTTCGATCGAGAGGAAGTCGGCGAGCGATTCGGCGATCTCCTGCTCGTCGTCGACGACCAGGGCTTTGCGTGCGGGAACCTCGACCTCGGGGGCGGGCTCCTCCGCAACGGCGGGCAGGGGGCGATCGGCGTCGATCGGCAGGGTCAGGCGGAAACAGGCGCCGCGGGGGGCGGGCACCAGCTCGAGCCGGCCGCCATGCGCCTCGGCCAACCCTTGAGAGAAGGACAGGCCGACGCCGGTGCCCTGGCCCTGCGGCTTGGTGGTGAAGAAGGGCTCGAAGACGCGGCGGCGCGCCTCTTCCGGGATGCCCGGGCCATTGTCGGCGACCTCGAGGATGACGGTGCCGGGATCGTCGCCGATCGAGGTGCGCATTGTCAGCGCGCGATCGGGCACGCCGGCCTCGACCAGCGCCTGTTGCGCGTTGACGATCAGGTTGATGATGATCTGGTGGAGCTGGTCCGAATCCGCCGAGATGTTGGGCAACGCGGGCGCGAGATCGCGGGTGGCGGCGATGCCGTCGTTGCGCAGGCCGTATTCGGCAAGGTCGTAGGCGGCATTGGCCACCGCGTTGAGATCGACCGGTTCGCGCTCGGGGCGTTTCTGGCGCGCCATGGCGAGGAAGGTCTGGACGATGCGCGCGCAGCGATCGGCGGCGCGGCGGATCTTCTGCGCGCGCTCGGCCAGCTCGCCGCCGCGCGACTGGCGCTCCATCATCACCGCCTGGGCGACGACGATCGACAGCGGGTTGTTGAGCTCGTGGCTGACGCCGGCGAGCAGCGAGCCGAGCGCTGACAATTTCTCGGTCTGGTAGAGCGCCTCGCGCGAGCGGGCCAGATCGGCCTCGGCGCGCTTGCGTTCGGTCAGGTCGAGGGTGAAGCCGCCGGTCCGTGCAACGCCCGCGCCGGTGATCGGGAAGACCATCGACAGGACATGGGCGACGTCCCCCATGCCCTTGAGCGCGATCTCGGCGCTGGCGACCTGGCCATTCTGGGCAAGCTCCTCCAGCCGGTTGAGCTCGCCCGTGATGTCAGGTGGGAAAATCTCGTCGGTATGCGCGCCGTGCAACTCCTCCGGGGTCCGGCCGAGCGCCTTGGCGAATTCCGGATTGACGCGGATATAGCGTCCCTCGCCATTCTTCAGGTGCATCGCGACCGGCGCGTTCTCGAGGAAAGCGGAAAGCTGCGCCTCGCTTTCGGCGAGCCGTTCCTCCGAATGGGCGCGTTCCAGCACGGCGAGCGTGCGATCGGCGAGGTCGCGGACCAGATCGACCTCGCTGTCGGTCCAGACCCGGGGTGTGTCCTGCTGGACCGAGAGCACCGCGACGATCGCGCCGGCGCGCATCATCGGCAGGGTCAGCACGGCCGCGATCTGGAGCGAGTCGAACAGGGGCCGGTTGCTCTCGTCGAAACGGGGGTCGGTCGCGACGTCGTTCACCCGGACCGGCAGGCCGCTCATATGCGCGGCGGCCAGCCTGGTGCCGAGCGCGGCCGAGGGGTAGCGCTGGTTGACGATGCTCGGCAGGCCGGTGGTCCATTCCTGCAGGATGCAGAGCGTGGTGCCGTCATCGTCGGTCTCGGCGAAATTGGTGCGCATCGCGCCGAGATGCTCGCCAAGTGCGGCCAGGGTTTCGGCGAGGATGTCGCGCGCGCCGTTCTGCTGGCGGATGCGGTCGTTCCAGGACAGCAGAAAGGCCTGGTTGCGCTCGCGTTCCTGCAGCGCGGCCTGGGCATAAGCGCGTTCGAGCGCCACCCAGGTGCGTTCGGCGATGTCGCGGATCACCTGGATCTCGCTGTCGCGCCAGCGCCGCGCTTCCTTGTGCTGCACCGATAGCGCCGAGCGCATGCGACCGCCCTGGACCAAAGGCACGCTGACAAAGGCCTGGATGTCGGCGCC
Source organism: Sphingomonas sp. GW821-FHT10F11 (assembly GCF_058809095.1). Taxonomy (NCBI): domain Bacteria; kingdom Pseudomonadati; phylum Pseudomonadota; class Alphaproteobacteria; order Sphingomonadales; family Sphingomonadaceae; genus Sphingomonas; species Sphingomonas sp. GW821-FHT10F11. The sequence goes on along the minus strand of NZ_JBXASH010000006.1, from coordinate 168,251 downwards.
CTGGTACCGCGCGACCACGGGCGGCTCGAGCCGGGGGTCGGTGGCGACGTCCTCGTAGCGGATGATCTCGCCGGCGGTCCATTCGCGGTCGACCGCGGCGCCGACGCTCTGGAGCAGGAAGCTGTTGCCGCGGATGCTGGAGACGCCATCGCGCCACTCGCCCGTCACGGTGAACATCTTGCCGCTGGCGTCGCATTCGGCATAGGTCGTGCGCGTGGCGCCGAGATGCTTGCCCAGCCATTCGAGCGTGGTCGCCATGATCGCCTCGGGCGAGGCCTCGCCGCGAACCCTGTCGCTCCAGTCGATCAGAAAGGCCTGGTGCCGTTCGCGTTCGAGCAGCTCGGCCTCGGCACGGGCACGTTCGAGCATTACCCAGACGCGTTCGGCCAGGTCGCGGAGAAGCTGGATCTCGCCGTCGCGCCAGCGGCGCGGCGTGCTGTTCTGCACCGACAGGGCGGAGCGGACCTTGCCGTTCTCGATCAGCGGGATGCTGACGAACGCCTGGATCTCCGCCGCGAGATAAGCGGGCACGCGGGCTTCCTCGATGCGCGGATCGGTGACGACATCGTCATAGCGGACGATCGCGCCCGCAACCCATTCCTGCTCGACCGTGTCGCCGACCTCGTCGAGCGAGAAGCTGGTGCCGGCGATGCTGATCACGTCCCGACCCCATTCGCCCAGGATATCGAAGGTCCGCCCGCCGGTATCGCTTTCGGAGAAGGTCGCGCGGCTGACGCCGAGATGGCTGCCCAGCGCCTCGAGCGTCGTCTGCATGATCGCATCGGGCGAGGCCTGGCCGCGCACCAGGTCGCTCCAGGCGAGCAGGAAGGCCTGGTTGCGCTCGCGTTCCTGCAGCGCCGCCTCGGCGCTGGCGCGGGAGAGGGTGGCCCAGACGCGCTCGGCCAGCTCCTCGCACAATTCGATCTCGTCGCGGGTCCAGATCCGCGGGGCACTGTCGAGCACCGCCAGCATCGCGACCGGCCGGCCTTCCTTGACGATCGGCACGTTGATGCTCGACCGCGTGCCCATCAGGTCGGCGGCACGCTGCACCGGATCGTCCGGGCTGCGGCCGAGCGTGCGGTTGTCCTCGATCGCGTGGCTCTGGTGCCAGTCGTCGCGCTGGGCGAGGCTGGCAAAGGCCTGGTTCAGCGCGAAGCGGTTGGCCGCGCCATCCTGGGGCACGCCGCCCATGGCGTGGAAGACCTTGAGCGTCTTCGGGTCGCCCCCCTCGTTCCCGCCATAGAGCAGATGCGGAATGCCGAGATGCTCGGCCAGGATGCGCGACAGGCCGGTCAGGATCGCATCGGCATTGTTCAGGTCGCGCGACTGGTCGTGGAAGGCGCGCAGCACTGCCTGGCGCCGGTCATGCGCCTGCTTGTCGCTGAAATCGATCTGGACTCCGCACCAGCGCACCACCGTGCCCGAGGCGTCGCGGATCGGTACCGCCTTGCTGAGAAAGGGGCGATAGCTCCCGTCGGGGCAGCGCATCCGCAGCAGCACTGTCGAGGTCTCGCCCGCGTCCCAGGATTGTTTCCAGGTCTTCAGCGCGAGCGGCAGGTCGTCGGGGTGGCAGATCTCGCTGGGGTCGCCCTGCTCGGCGCGTGTGCCGCCGAACATCTCGTGCCACTGGCTGTTGGCCCAGCGCAGCACGGCATTCTCGTCGCCGACCCAGCACAGGCCGGGCAGGTTCTCCGCGAGCATGCGGAACTGCTCCTCGCTTTCGCGCAGTTCGGCGATGGCGCTGAGCTGGGACAGCGCATCGAGCGATTCGGGGTCGCGAATGGCGTCGGTGCCGGGTCGATCCTGCATGGTTGCTCTGCCCCTCTTGGCCGGCATGATAGCGCCATTTCGGCGCTTTACAGAAGGGCGGGTCTGCGGCCCGGTCGCGGGCGATGTCGGCTTCGTCGCAGCTTCGTCGCTTTCGTCGCAAGCCGCAGCCACCACGCCGCTGGAGGGCGCAGGATTAATGCCATGGAAAGTGTATCCGCCGGCTTCGGCATCAATGCACCAAAGGGCGCAGAATCCCTTCGAAATCTTGCAGTGGGGTGTTTCGCGTCGATCTGTCGCGACCGGCTGGCCGACGAACTGCTGGTGTTCTCGCGCGGCCGGCCGGAGGTCGATATCGGGGTGCACGAGATGCAGCGCGCGGCGCTGCTCCCGGCGCTCCGGACCGGAGACCTCTCGCTAGCGGTCTTGCCGGGCACGCCCGAGCCGGGGACGCATTCGATCGGGCTGTGGCACGACCGGGTGCTGGTCGCGATGCCGGCGGGCCACAGGCTGGCGGCGTCGCAGGCGATCATGCCGGCGGATTTGCGCGACGAGATCTTCCTGACCTCGCAGCAGCAGTTCGGCGGCGACATGCACCGCTTCCTGGCGCAGCGCATCCTGCCGATCGGGCCAGCGCTCAACACGACGATCATCGATCTCGGCCCGCCCAAACTCCTCGATCGGGTCGCGCAGGGCCAGGGTATCGCGCTGATCAGTGGCAGCCATGAGGAATTGCTGGGCGATGGCGTCGTGGTGCGGCCGGTCGATGCGGCCGGCGCGCTGTTCCCGGTGCGCGCCTATTGGACCGAGGAAGGGCCGGCCGAGCCGCTGGCGGGCCTGATCGGCAGCCTGAGGGCGCGAGCGCGTCCGGTGGGTGTCGCACGATAAGGGGTGCGATCAGGGCGTCGCAGCGCCCTTGCCGTCAAAGGCGATCGTGACGCGCAGGCCGGGCGCATTGTCGGTCAAGGCCAGCGTCGCGAAATGGGCGCGCGCCACGGCCGCGATCAGGCTCATGCCCAGGCCATGGCCGGGCTCCGACCGGCTTGCCTCCAGGCGGATGAAGCGCTCCAGCACGCGCTCCCGGTCTTCGGCCGGAACGCCCGGACCGTCATCGGCGGCGATGAATGTGGTCACGCCCTCGTGCTCGGCCAGCGCGATGCTCACGGTCGTGCCGCGCGGGGTATGGTGCAGCACATTCTCGATCAGGTTGGCGATCATCTGGGCGAGCAGGTGCCGGTCGCCGACGACCGGGAAGGGCCTTTCCGCCAGGGTGACGATGACATGGCCGCTCGCTTCGGCATCGGCGCGGAACGCATCCGCCACGCGCCCGACCACCTCGGCAAGGTCGACCGGGCGAAACGCCGAGCGGACCTGATAGGTCTCGATCTCCGAGATGCGCAGGATGGCGGAGAACAGGTCGAGGATCTCCTCGCCCGATTCGGCCGCGGCCCGGATCGCCTCGCGATAGCCCGCGGCGTCAAGGTCCTGCGCCAGCGCCATCTCGAGCGCCTGTTTCTGGCGCGAGAGCGGGGTGCGCAGGTCATGCGCAATGTCGCTCGACACCTGCTGGAGATTCTCGAGCAGCGCCTGGTTGCGGTCGAGCATGCGGTTCAACGTCTCGGACAGCCGGTCGAACTCGTTGCCCGACATGTCGTGTGGCACGCGGCGGTCGAGGTCGCCGTCGATAATCGCCTCGGCCGTCGTGCTGATCCGGTCGAGCCGCCGGCGCACGACGAGCCCGAAGATCATGGCACAGCCGACCCCGATCACCAGGATGATGCCGAACGCGATCAGGAAAAGCTGGATGATGGTGGCGTCGATCTCGTCGATCGGCGTACGATCGGCGGCGACCACCAGCGAACGGCCTCCCTCGAGCGGCGTCACCAGCGCCTGGGCGATCTCGTCGCTGTTTTCCTGCAGGTCGGTATAGGGCAGCAATTCATGCCAGCCGGGCGCGGCGAGCTTCGCGTTGAACTTGCCCGCGATCTTCCGGCCCGACCGGTCGAACAGCATATAGCCCATGCCGCTGGTGCGGTGGCCGTCCTCGCGCCGCTCGATCGCGGTGATCAGCGCGGGAACGCCGCGCTGCTCCACGGTCATCAGCAGATGGTGAGTCTCCGCCTCGATCCGCTGGTCGAGCTGCTTCTCCAGCGCCTCGTGCGAGACGAAATAGACGAGGCCGCCAAGCGCGACCGTCGCGACGCTGAGCGCGAGGCTGGCAAGCAGCGCCAGCCCGAAGATCGAGCGGGGCAGGCGTCGCATCACTCGGCGCGGATCGTGTAACCGGCGCCGCGGACGGTGACGATCGCATCGCTGTCGAACCCGGCGTTCAGCTTGGCGCGCAACCGGCTGATATGAGTCTCGACGATGTTGGTGCGGGGATCGAAGTCGAAATCCCAGATCCGTTCGAGCAGCATCGTGCGCGTCATGATCCTGTCCGAATTGCGCATCAGTTCTTCGAGCATCAGCACTTCGCGCGGCTGCAGGTCGACGCGCCGCCCGCCGCGTTTCACCGTGCGCCGGCGCAGGTCGAGTTCGATATCGCGCACGCGCAGCACCGTTTCGGAGGTTGTCGGCGCCGCATTGGGCCGCCGCGCGATCACGTTCAGCCGCGCCAGCAGCTCGGTGAAGGCGAAGGGCTTGACCAGATAATCGTCGGCGCCGCTTTCCAGCCCTTCGACGCGATCGGAAATCTTGCTCATCGCGGTCAGCAGCATGGTCGGCGTGGCGATGCCGGCCACACGCAGCATCTTGAGCACGGTCAGGCCATCGAGCCCCGGCAGCATGCGGTCGAGCACGATCGCGTCATAGGACTCCTGCGAGGCGCGGAACAGCGCGTCATGCCCGTTGGCGACGGTCGCGACGACATGGCCCGCCTCGACGAGGCCGCGCGTGACATAGTCGGCGGTGTCGCGATCGTCTTCTGCAACCAGGATCTTCATGGCAGGATAATCATCGGACATGGCCTTGACGCGCCGGGTGTGTGCTTTCCGTACCGGGGGGCGCGGACTCAGTCCAACCCCAGCCCCCGCCCAGCGCGCGGAACAGCGCAACCTGGCTCTGGGCGACCCTCAAATCCGATGCCGCAAGCAGCGCGCCGGTGTCGTTGCGCGTCCGCTCGGCGTCGATCACGATGAGATAATTGTCCGCGCCGAGCCGGAAGCGGGCGTTGGAGCGGATGATCACCTTTTCCGACTCGCCGAGCGCGGTCCGCAATGCCGCATTGCGCTGCTGTTCCGCGTCATAATCGGCAAGCGCCGTCTCGACCTCGCGCAGGGCGCGCAGCATGGCGACATCCCAGGCGGCAAGCGCTGCCTGCTCGGTGCCCCTGGCCGAGGCGATCCTCGCCCGGGCGCCGGTCTGGTTGGGAAACGCCCAGCTGACCAGCGGCGTCAGGAATGCGGTGAGGTCGCCGGCGAGCAGCCCGGCCGATCCGCCGAGCTGAATCCGCGGATAGAGATCGGCGGTGGCGACGCCGATGCGCGAAGTGGCGGCAGCGAGCCGGTGCTCGGCCTCGCGGATATCGGGGCGCCGCGCGATCAGCGCGGCGCCGTCGCCGACCGGCAGCGCCTGACGGACGACCGGGATGGTCTTGCAGCCCAGAGCGAGCTCCGCGGCGCCGGCCGGCGGCAGGCCCTGCAGCGTGGCGAGCTGGAACAGCGCGCGCAGCCGATCCGCCTCGAACGCCGGCACGACGGCGCGGGCGCGATCGAGCAATGCCTGGGCCTGCGCCAGTTCGAGCGGCGACACCTCGCCTGCCCGAAGCTGCTCGCTCACCAGGTCGTGGCTCTTCTGCTGCGCGGCGAGCTGCGCTTTGGCGACCCGGCCGTTCGCGATCGCGCCGCACGCATTCACATAGGCAGCGACCGTATCGGCAATGACGGCGACGCGGATCGAGTCGCGCGCTGCCTCGCTCGCCTCGAGATCGGCACGGGCGGCGCCGGTGGCGGAGCGCAGCCGGCCGAACAGGTCGACCTCATAGGCAATTGTCGCGGCGATGTCATAGCTCGATTTCGGCACGACCGCGGTGCTCGGCTGGCGCGATGCCGGGCTCGGCCCGGCGCCGCTTTCGATCACGGTATTGGGGAGCTGTGCCGCCTTCGCGCTGCGCACCGCGGCACGGGCGACCTCGAGATTGCCCAGCGCCACCCGGATATCGGCATTGGCGGCGAGCGCCCGGCGGACATGTTCTTCCAGCACGGGGTCGGCGAACAGCCGCCACCAGTCCTCGGGCACCGGGGCCTGGGCGATGCCGGCGCCGGTCGCGCCGAGGAACTTGCCCTGCGCCTGGGGCGGCGCGGCCGGGCCGGCCGGGCCGGGGCGGGAGCCGCCGGCACAGGCCGCGACCATGGTCAGGCCGGCCAGGACCGGCAGGGTGCGAAGGCGCGTCATCATGCCGGAATCTCCTTTCCTTCGACCGAGTCGGCGGTTTCGTCGTCGGGCCTGCGTTCCTCCCGGCCGAACCGGGCGTAGAGCGCGGGCATCAGCAGCAGGTTGAGCGCGGTCGAGCTGATCAGGCCGCCCAGGATGACGAGCGCCATGGGATGCTCGATCTCATGCCCCGGCGCGTCGCCGCGCACGACCAGCGGCATCAGCGCCAGCGCCGCGCAGGACGCCGTCATCAGGATCGGGATCAGCCGCTCCTCGGCGCCGCGCACCAGCAGGCGCGGCCCCCAGGCCTCGCCTTCCTCATGTTCGAGATGGCGATAATGGCTGATCAGCATGATGCCGTTGCGCGCCGAGATGCCGAGCACGGTGACGAAGCCGACCAGCGAGCCAAGCGACATCACCCCGCCCGACAGCAGCACCGCGACGACCCCGCCGACCAGCGCGAAGGGCAGGCTGATCCCGACCAGCGCAGTGACCCGCAACGAGCGGAATTCGAGCCAGATCAGCAACAGGATGCCGACCAGGCAGAGCGCCCCGAGCAGCATGAGCTGCCGGCGCGACTGCTGCAGCGCCTGGAACTCGCCGATCACTTCTGGATGATAGCCGGTGGCGAAGGGGTAGGCATCGACCCGTTGTTGCACCGTGCGCGCCACGCTGCCCAGGTCCGATCCCGAGATGTTCATCGTCACGTCGATGCGGCGCGACCCGTTCTCGCGCTTGATCTCGTTCGCCGCCGGCATGACCAGCACATCGGCGACCTGATCGAGCCGGACCGAGGTTCCGGCCGGGGTCTGGACGATCGCATTGCGGATCGAGGCGATGTCCGACCGGGCCGAGGCCACGCCCCACACGACCACATCGGCGCTGCGGTTGCCCTCATAGAGTTCGCCGACCTTGGTACCCTGGATCAGGGTCGCGGCGGCGCGGCGGACATCGCCCGTGGTCATGCCGTAGCTTGCCAGGGCGCCGGGGCGCGCGCGAATCTGGATCTGGGGGATCTGGGTCTGCATCTCGACCTTGAGCTCGCTCGCGCCGTCGATGCCCTCCAGCTTGCCCTTGAGCTTGTCCGCGGTCTGCCGCAGCGTGGCGACATCGGGGCCATAGATGCGGACCACGATGCTGGCGCCGGCGCCCGACAGCACTTCCTTGATGCGTTCGCGCAGATAGGTGAGCACGTCGCGGTACAGGCCGGGATAGCCGTCGATCACTGACTGGATCTTCGCGACCGACTTGTCGTAATCGGCGCGCTCGTCGAGGCTGATCCACAACTCGGTGAAGTTCGGGCCGTAGACTTCGTCGCCTGCCTCGGCGCGGCCGATATGCGACCCGAAATTGCGCACGCCGGGAATCTCGCGCAGCTCCTTCGAGGCGCGGATGGTGATGCGCTCCATCGCCTCGACCGAGGTGCCGGGCTTCTCGACGAAATGCATCAGGAAGTCGGTCTCGCGGAAATTCGGCAGGAACTGGTCCTTGAAGGTCGCATAGCCGATGCCGGCACCGATCAGCCCGGCCGCGATGATGCCCATCGCCAGGCTCGGGCGGCCGATGATGCGCGGCAGGAAGGCGCGGTACCGCCCCTTGAGCTTCTGCACGAGCTTCGGTTCGTCATGGACCTTCGCGGCCTTGGGCAACAGGAACAGGCACAGCGCCGGCGTGACGGTGAGCGCGACGAGCAGCGAGCAGCCGATCGCCAGCACATAGGCGGTTGCCAGCGGCCGGAAGAAGGTGCCCGAGACGCCGCCCAGGAAGAAGATCGGCAGAAACACGAGCATCACGATCAGGCTGGCGAAGACGACCGCGCTGCGCACTTCGAGCGAGGCGCCGAGCACCACCGCGAAGGCGGACCTTGGCGAGCCCGCCTCGCGGTTGAGCCGCAGGCGCCGCCCGATATTCTCCACATCGATGATCGCATCGTCGACGATCTCGCCCAGCGCGATGACCAGGCCGGCGATGACCATGGTGTTGATGCTCATGCCGCTGCGCGCCAGCACCAGCGCGGCACCGAGCAGCGACAGCGGGATGGCGACCAGGCTGATCGTCGCCGAGCGCCAGTCGCGGGTGAACAGGATCAGCACGATCGCGACCAGGAGGCAGCCGATCCACAGCGCCTCGGTCAGATTGCCGATCGAGCGTTCGATGAAGGTGGCGGGGCGGAAGATGGTCGAATCGACCTCGACGCCCTTGAGGCCGGGCTTGAGCTCGGCAAGCGCCGCCTCGACGCCGCGCGTCACCGCCAGCGTGTTGCCGCCCTGCTGCTTCTCGACGATCAGCAGGATGCCCGGACCGTTGTTGATGATCGCACTGCCGATCGGCGCGGCATGGCCTTCCGTGACGACAGCGACGTCGCCGAGCCGGATCGCGGCATTGTTCGCCAGCTTCACCACGGTCTGGGCGAGATCGTCCGCGCCGACGATCGGGGAGAGATGGCGGACGGCGATGCGCTGGTTGGGTGTGTCGACGAAGCCGCCGCCCAGGGTGACCACCGCGTCGCCTGCGGCCTTCTGCACTTCGGCGATGGTGACGCCCATCTGCTGCAGCCGGGCGGGGTCGATCAGCACCTGGAGCTGGCGGTCGCGCTGGCCCCAGACGGCGACATTGGCGACACCGGGCACGCCCATCAGCTTGGGGCGGATCGTCCAGCGGACCAGCTCGGACAGCTGGATCTGGGTGAGTTCCTTCGAGGTGATGCCGATCTTCATCGCGCGGCTGGTCGCCGACAAGGGCGGCAGCATGGTCGGCGGGCGGACATTGGTCGGCAGGCGTGGCGCGGCGACCGCCACGCGTTCCTGCACGAGCTGCCGCGCGCGGATGATGTCGGTGCCCTCCTTGAAGATCATCTGCACCGAGGAAAGGCCGAGCACCGACTTGGAGCGCAGGGTGGCGAGGCCGGGCGTGCCGTTCACCGCGAATTCGAGCGGCGTAGTGACCAGTGCCTCGACCTCTTCGGTCGACAGGCCGGGCGCTTCGGTCTGCACCTCGACCATCGGCGGGGCGAATTCCGGGAAGACGTCGAGTGGCACGTCCCGGCTTGCCTGGATACCGAAGATGACGAGGACGAGCGCGATCGCGATGACGAGCACGCGCTGCCGAAGCGCGGTCGTGATGAGCCAGTTCAGCATGCCGCCCTCACTTCGCGCCGAATTCGGTGCCGAACAGCTCGGCGGCACCAGCCGTGACGACTTCGTCGCCCGACTTCAGGCCCATGGCGAGAAGCGCGGTGCCCGAGGTGATCGAGGCGACCTGGACTCGGCGCCGCTCGAAGGCGTGCGGTGCGACCCGGGCATAGACCCATTCGCCGCCATAAGCGTCGTGCAGGATCGCCGAGGCCGGGACGGTCAGCGCCCGCGTGACGCCGCCGGTCGCCGGCAATTCGACCGCGACGCGCTGGCCGACGCCGAAGCCGCCGATATTGGGGATGGCATAATAGAGATCGATGCTGCCGACCGTCGCATTGGACGAAGGCGGCGCGGCGACGGGGCGGCCGGTGAGCGCCCGCGTGTCGCCGAGCGAACGGATCGTCGCGCGGCCGGCCCGGTCGATCCTCCCCATGTCGGCCGCGAGCACGGTCGCGCGCACCCATAGGGTCGATTGGCGCCCGAGCGACGAGACCGAGGCGCCGAGCAGCCGGCGTTGCGTGCGCGCGGTGGCCAGGTCCGCCTGGGCGACCGCCGCCACCGCCGCGGCATCGTCTCGCGCCTTGGTGCTGCCGGCCTGTTCCTGCACCAGCGCCTCGGCGCGCTGTGCGTTGATCTGCGCGATACGCGCCTGCGCCGCGGCACGCGCCACATCGCCATCGGCGCGCGCCTGGTTGCCGGCCAGCGCCATGAGATCGGTCGCGGTGGTGATCGGCACGCCCCCGCCGGAAGCTGGCGGCACCACGATCTCGCCGTGCGTGGAGACGATCGCACGATCCTCGCCGGTGCCGGCCCGGGCGATGGCGATGCCCAGCCGCCGCTCCGCTTCCTCGGTGAGGGTGATCTTCATCAGCTCGGTCTCGTGCGCGACCGGGTCGACTTTGGCCGGCTTGCTGTCGCCATGGCCCGAACCGCCACTGCCGCATGCGGACAAGGTCAGCAGGATCGAACATGATCCCATGAAGCAGCGTGACATCGACATTGGCTGGTCTCCGCGAACGGGATGGATTGGGCAGGGAGAAGAGGGTGCCGCTGTCCGGACAGCGCATCGCAGGAGAACGAGATCACCGCTGCGCCGGCCTGTCGGGCGTGGATGGCGCGGGTGCGCCGTTCGTGCTGCTCTTCTCCGGATCTGCTTCGACCCCGGGGGCCTAGGCGATCGACCCTTCGTGACGGCCTACCGGAACTATACAAAATGCGAAGCTTGCGCGCGCCGCGGACGCGGCCACTGTCGTGATGGTGCAGGAATTCCGTACGCGCGAAAGCGGGCGCCTTTGTTAGGCGGCGATGGCCCGTACGGCGGATGGTGGTGGGCCCGTCGGGATTCGAACCCGAGACCTACAGATTAAAAGTCCGTTGCTCTACCAACTGAGCTACGGGCCCCGACCAGGGACGCGCGTTACGAGCGGCGCGGGCGGCGGTCAACCGCGCGTGCGCGCGCCGCGAGCTGGCGGACCGTCAGGCCAGTGACCGGATCGCGCCAGGCCGGGACCAGGCTGACCAGCGGATCGAGCACGAAGCGGCGCTGGCGAAAGGCGCGGTGCGGCACCGTCAGCTCGGCATCCGACCAGATGCCGCCCGACCAGAGGATGATGTCGAGATCGACGACGCGGGCGCCCCAGCGCCGGCCGGAACGGCGGCCGAAATCGCGTTCGATCGATTTGAGTCGGGCGAGCAGCTCGGGCGGCGATTCGGGCGAATCGAGGATCAGCGCGGCATTGGCGAAGCGGCGCGACGAGGGGCCGAGCGGGGGCTTGGGGAAGAAGCGCGACACCGCGACGACCGGCCCGAGCGTGGCGATCGCCGCGCGCAGTTCCGCCTCGGGCCGGCCATGGCGGCCCGGGCGGTTCGATCCGATCGCGATGGCATATCTTGTTATCGGCACGCGGACGTGCGTAGCGCCATGTGATGTTCGCCCCAAGCCCGATCCCCGACACCGAGCCGTCCCGCGATTGCCCGCTCTGCCCGCGCCTTGCGGCGTATCGCGAGACGGTTCGGGCCGAGCAGCCCGACTGGTGGAACGCACCGGTGCCGGCATGGGGCGATCCCGAGGCCTGGCTGGTGATTATCGGCCTGGCGCCGGGCAAGCAGGGCGCCAATCGGACCGGACGGCCCTTCACGGGTGACGGATCGGGCGCACTGCTGTTCAGGGCGCTCGGCAACCATGGGCTGGCGAGCGGCGACTATGAGGGTACGCCCGACGATTCGTTGCGGCTGAACGGGGCGATGATCCTCAACGCCGTCAAATGCCTGCCCCCGCAGAACAAGCCGGCGCCCGAGGAGATCCGCACCTGCCGGCATTTCCTGGAGGGGCAGGTCGCCGCCTTGCCCAGGGCGCGGGTGTTCGTGGCGCTGGGGCAGATCGCGCATCAGTCGGCGGTGAAGATATTGGGCGGGAAGCTGCCGAAATGCCGCTTCGCGCATCTCGCCGAGCACCGCGTGCCCGACGGACGCCTGTTGATCGATAGCTATCACTGCTCGCGCTACAACCAGAATACCGGCCGGCTGACCGACGAGATGTTCGATGCGGTGTTTGCCCGGGCGCTCGAGCTGCGGCCCGGTTAAAGCGCCAGCACCAGCACCGCGACGAGCAGGGTAACGATGCCGAGCAGGAAGATGCGATCGGCCCAGGCCTCCCAGCGATCGAGTTCGAGCGGGGAGCGGATCGAGAGATAGGACAGGCCGCAGCTCGCACTGAAGCAGACCGCGCTGAACCACGCGACCTCGTCGGCGAAGGATTTCTGCGCCTGGTTGGTGATGTGCAGGCCGGCGATGATGAGCAGGGTGATGCCGAGCAGATTCGACGCGGCGTTCAGGATGTGCGTTGTCTTCTGCATCAGCGCGGCCATGGCCATGCCAAGCTGAACCCGGTCGGAACGGTGCGCAGGTTCAGCGTGCGACGATCCGATAGCTGAGCTTGACGTCCTCTCGCCCGGCCCGCCCGGGAAGGCGCGCGTCCGCGCTGTCGATCGACCGTGAGGCATCCGGGGCGCTGCGCGCGATGACGTGCAGTTCGGTCGTGCCCGCGGGGGGACCAAGGGTGAAATTCTGGCCGGCCGCAGGCAGCCTGAGCGGCCGCCCCGGGCCGACCGCGACGGTCTGGCCGCGTGCCGGGACGATCTTGTTCAATGTGCCCGCGGCGTCGAGCTCCCAGATCTCGATGATCGCGTCTCGGTCGGTGGTGATGGTGAGCCCCAGTTGCTCCCCGATCGCATAGACCGGTTCGGCGCGGTTGAACGAAACGCGGAGGCCGATCGGGCGGGTATCGGCGCTGCTTTTCGCCGAGCCGCCGGCAATGCCGCGCCCGACATCGTCCTGCGTCGGCAGAGCGGCGGCCACGGTCGCGGCGATCAATCCGATGGCGGCGGCACGGATCAGGAGATTCATGTCATCAGTCCTTCTTCGCCTGCGCGGCACGCAGGGCCCTCGCCTTGACCAGCCATTGTTGCGCCTCGTTCGGATCCCGCGGCTCGATCGTCCCGTCCATCAGGACATAGCCGATATCCTCCGCGGCGGCAGCCGATCCTGCCGCCGCCGCGCGCTTCAGCCACACGAGCGCGGCCGCGACCGTCGAGCGATCATCGGGTCGCGATTGCCACAGGCGGCGGCCATGGGCTGCCATGCCGTCGACATCGCCAAGATCGGCCGCACGTTTCCATTCGTCGCCGGCCATCGCCTCGCTGCCGTTGAGGGCGAGCGTCTGGGCGAAGAGGAAGTGAAGGCGTGCGTCGCCCGGCTGCCGATGCGTCGCGCGCTCGCATGCCCGGACGGCGCGCGCGAGATCGGCCGGCGGCGGCGCTTGCGCAGGCAAGGCGGCGGCGCTGGCGCGGCAGGCGCGCGCGTCGCGCAGGTCATAATATCCCCAGGCCGCGGCGATGCCGCCTGCGCTCAACGCCACGCCCGCCAGCGTCCCGAACACGATGCGGTGGCGCTTGCGGGAGTCGATCACGCGCCACAGGATGGCAGCATCATATACCGTTTTGCAGGGCAGCAGACGCAGCTCGCCGCGTTGTTGTGCCTGTTCGAGGCCCTCACGGATCGCCGGATCGGCATCGAGCCAATTTTCGGTGGGGAAGGCGAAGTCCAGTGCCTCACTCCGCCCGGCCACATGAGCGATCACTGCCTCCACCTTGGCGGCGAAGCCCTCGACGCCACCGACCGCGCCGCTGCCGCGTGGGACGATGCAGCCGGTGGCGATGACCGGTGCGGCCGATGCCCCGGGGCGCCGGGCACGCTGGTCGGCGATCGCCAGCGCGAGGCCATAGCTCTTCCCGCCAAAGCCCTTGCCGCTGAAGACGACCGTGACGCCGTCGAGCCGGCCGGCGGGCGGATCGGCGGCGCGCGCGTCCAGCAGGATGTCGATCACGTCCGGGTAGCCCGGGGCAATCGCGAAGCGTTCGTTGCGGTCGAGTGCCACGAGCCGCTCGACATGCAGCGTCGGAAACTCCACGCCGCGCGGACCGACGACCGGGAAGGACGCGCTGCGGACGATCGGCGTGGCCACTACCTTGCTCAATACAGGTCGATGATCAGGCGATGCTCGCGCAGCCGCTCGCGCGGGCCGGTGGTGTCGTCCTCCCAGAAGCCGTCAAGGCCGCCATGCCGGTCGAGCACGCCTTCGAGCCACACCAGGCCGCCGCTGTCGGAGACCTTTATCGAGATGCCGGCCGGCAGTTCCTCGAATGCCTCCGCCGTCAGTTGCAAGGTGATCATCCAGCGGCCGGTGGCTGCGTTGTGGACCATGCGCATCGAGACGCCCGAGGCCGAGAAGGTCTCGAAATCGCTGTCGCTATCGGCCGCCATCCGTTCAAGCTCCGTCGAAAATCCGCGGTCGGACCAGCGGCGTTTCGCGGCCGCGAGCGCCTCGGCGCGCAGCCGCAGGAAGATCGAGCGCGCGGCCGGCGAGATCCACACCATGCGTGCGAGATCGTCGGGCAACTCGGCCGAACCTCTCAACGCCTCCCGCACGCGCAAGGCGAAGGCGAGATCGTCGAACGGTTCGTCCGGTTCGACCTGCCGGTCGAGAACCTCGGCCATAAGCCGGGACATGGTTGCTTTCATCGTCTCTTCTCTCTTCTTTCCTGTGTCGACACGGCGGGAACCTTCCCGTTCCGGTGTCAGATTTCATCCCATGAGGAGCGATAGCCCGTCGGTCCGCCGAAGCCGTCCGCCGCCTTCGCGGTCAGGCAATCCCGCAGCGCCTCGAGCGCGCGTTCAAGCACGCGGTAAAAACGCCGGCGCTCGATCGACAGCCGCTGGCAGAAGCCCGCCACGCTGAATTCGACGGGATCGCCCAGCTTGAAGTTCACGTCGACGAACCGGCGCTGCTCATCTTCCAGCTCGTCGAGGCACTCGGCGAGATTGATCGCCAAATCTTCCACGTTCGGCAGCGCCTCGACGAGCGTCGGCGGGCGGCGTTCATATTCGCCCTCCTCCTCCATTTCCTCGGTGCCGCAATCCGGGCAGAATTCGTGGAAATAATCCTCGATGCTCTCCAGCGTGCGGGGCAGGTTGCGGTCGGTCGCGTGATGCTCCCTGATATGCGCGGCCAGATCGATGAAATGATCCATCGTGCAGCGGCCCGCGGCATGGCTGGTCGCCCCGTCATCATCCCGCGCGAGCGTGCGGCTGATCGCATCGAGCCGCCCCCAGGTTTTGCCGCGATGCTCGGTGCCGCCGATATAGGCGTCCCGCATCCGCGTCAGGCCGCGTTTGAAGACGAGGGTGCGGACCGCGGCGGCCTGGTCGCCGCCGATCATCGCGCCGGCCTGTTCGAGGCATTGCCGAAGCGGCGCCGGATCGGCGAACAGGCTCATCGCAGTGCTGAACAGCGCATCACGGCCCTGGCGCCGTGCGTCGAAATCCTTGAGGACCGCGGCGATGAACTCGTGCCAGCTCGCGTCGCTTGCTGCCCCGGCTGAAGCGATCTCGGTGAATATTGCCTCGCTATGGCGAAGAGCGATCACTCGAATCGTGTCCCTGAAATAGGGCCAGCGATAGGCAAGCCATTGCAGTTCTTCCGCAGTCGTCCGCATGAATTGCCCCCCGGCTATTGCGCGGCGGACGCTCCTATGGCGCTTTGGTCGAGTCAATCCCGAACAATGGAGCGGCAAACGACTGATTGAACCAAAACCGATCTTGTCGATCGTCGAAGCGGAGCGAATGGTGATTGGCCAATGGGCGGGGCGGTTCGAGCCGACACTTCCGAATTCTTGAGGTCCGGTCGAATCGGTGACGCGGCGATCCTGCCCGAAGCGTCGAAACGCCTCGGGCAGTGCGGTCGCCATCAGCATTCGCTCGAGCTGATCGTGCCGTTGATGTTGCAGGCCGATCTGCTTCCGATCGCGATCGCGGTGACGGCTTTTCCGGATTTCACCCGGATGGTCGGGTGTCCGCCAATCTGCACGTCCCCGGTGACCTGGCCGCTGATGTCGCGGACACACGCTTCCTCCGTCACGTCGATCGCGGCGTGATCACGCCTGACGGGGCGGCATTCCTCCAGGACATAGCCATTGTTGCGACCAATGACGGTAGCGCGGCTGCCGATCGCCACGGCGGTCACCACGCCTTGCTGCTGGACCGCGATGTCGGGGCTCTCGGAGGCCGGCGCGCGGCATGCGTCATGCGCCATTGCCGGGTCCGTTGCCGCAACGAGGGCGGCGGCGATCGTCAGGCCGGCGGCCAGCCTTGTATAGATGGTACGGGTCATGATCTTTCCCCTGATGCGGCGAAGCGAATTTCGCCTGGCAAAAGGGATTTGCGGGGGGCGATCGCCATTCTGTGCGCGCCGGCAGCAGAAAAATTATCAGCGGTTCCTACCCGGGCAAACGACATCAGCCCCCCGCACAGCAATCGTGCGGAGGGCTGATTCAGATGGCGGATCGAGGGATGGGATGCGGTCAGGGCTATCGATGGCACTGGGTGCCATCGATAGCCAGTGTCGGATCAGCAAGGGTTGGAGCTGATCGAGCCGTTGAGGTTGCAGGCCGTGGAGTGGCTGATCGCAACGGCGGTCGTCACCTTCTTGCGGGTGGCCTTGATCGTGAGGTTCCCGCCGATGTTGACGTCGCCCGAGACCGAACCATTGGCGTTGACGGCACGCGAATGCTCGATCGCCACCGCGGTGACGACACCGCTTTCGGTTGCGGTGATGTCGGCGTTGCCGCCGATGACCACGCCGTCACCCTTTGCCGCAGAGGCGGGGGCGGCTGCGACCAGGACCAGGATCAGCGCGGTGCCGGTGATGAACTGGGTCTTCATAATCCGTTCCTTCTCATTGAAGAGCGTGTTGACCGGCCGGGTGTCCCCCCGCCGTATCCTGGTGTTGGGAGGGGGCTTTTCGGGTTGTGCGCGACCCATTGGAAATTTTCTCGATCGGCGTCGCGCGCCGCGTGCGTGCACGGATGTATCTGGCGCCGCACGCACAGGTGCCTGCCTCCCCCTCCCATCCACTTGTTACCAAGGCAAAGGAGGATCCGATGAGCATGTTTTTCCATCTCGCAACCGCCGCAACCGCCATCGCGCTGCTGCCGGTGGCAGCCGCCAACGCCAAGGGCGACACCGTGCAGATCGGCGGCAACGCCACCCTCAACTCGACCACCGGCACGACGACATCGGTCGCGCTGAGCCCGGGCGCGGTCGCGCTGACCTCGACCGGGTCCGTCACCCGCTCCCATGTGGGTGGGTCGGCGACCACCAATGCGTCGGTCGGAACACAAACCGCTCTCGCGGCTGCCCCCCGTTCGCAGGCGAAGATCCTGGTTGGATCGATCGACGGCGCCAATACCGGCGGTTCGGCGCGGACCAACGCCTCCGCCAGCTCGGTCACCGCCGTCACCATCATGCCGGGCTCCACCGTCTGCGCCGCGATCGGCAATGTCGGGGCGGGCGGGTCGAACGCCGGCGGACATGCGGGCCATGTGCTGGTCTATAATGTCGGGTTCGCGCGCAAGGCCCGGTATCGCCAGGGCAATTCCGGCGCCGTGTGCTGAGGTTGCTTTTCGTTCTTGCAAACCAGGGAGACAGAAAATGACGAAATCCGCTGTGACATATATCGTTCTGCCGCTGCTCGCGGTGCTTGCCTGCAATCCCGCACAGGCCCGCTTCGCCGGCAGCCAGGATGGCCCCCCGCCGGCTGCGGCCGATTCGGGCGAGGATCGCGGCGTCACGTCGATCACCGCGACGGGCGCCGGCCAGCGCGCGAAGATCGCCCGGTTGCGGGCGATGGCCGGTGGTGCGCAATATCGCCCGTCGGTCAAGTGCGAGAGCGACATCACGAACAATGCCGAATGGTCGGGTAACACGACAATATTGGTGACGGGAAGCTGCCCGGCCTATATGCGTAATCGTCAATAGAATATCGGGGGGCCGGGAATGCGCAATTGGAGTTTCGTCACGGCGATCGCGGCGTTGATCCTGTCATCCCTGCCCCCTCTATTTCCTGTCTTGGGCCAGAAGGCTGCGTCGACTTATTCGCGGTCGAAGTCCATTCCCGAGGCCGCGACGTCGAACTTCGATCCCGCGCTGCGTTGCATGGACGACCTGCTTGCCCGGTCCAACGTCGGATCGAACGTCCCCATCTACATCCGCAAGCTCACCAAGGAGGATGCGGTCGGGGCGACGACGCGCGACATGATGATGGCCGCCATCGCCCGCATGTCGGAGCATAGCCGGCTCTTCACCGTATATGTCGATCCGTCGGACGAGGAGCTGGATCCCGCCGTGCTGAGCAACAGCGCCGTGATCGTCGGTGGATCGATCACCTCTTTCGACAAGGCCGTCGGATCGGGCGGCACCGCCGCCGGACTCAATTTCGGCCCGGTCGGGTTCGGCGTTCGCAATCAGAAGATGGATTCGGTCATCTCGCTGACGCTCTATCTGCAGAATCGCAAAGGTGCGGTCATCCCGCTGACGACGCAGAGCATATCGATGACGCTCAAGTCGAAGTCGAAGGGCGGCGATCTCAGCGGCAATGTCGGGTTGCTGGGCGGCTTTCTCGAAATGGAATTCTCGCGCGACGAAGGGCCGATGCAGGCGGTGCGCGCGATGATCGATCTCAGCCTCATCCAGTCCGTCGGTGCCTGGGCCAGCGTGCCCTATCAGCGTTGCCTGGCCATTCGCCAGTCCGACCCCGATGCGATCCAGAGCGCGCAAAAGGCGTTCGACAAGATGAAACCGCCGCAGCGGCTGGCGCAGATCGCGCAGGGCCTGACGGCACGCGGCCTATATGGCGGCCCGGCCGACGGCACGATGACTCAGCAGCTGCGCCAGGCGATCGCCGAATTCCAGATGCAGCAGAATTTGCCGTCGCTGGGATTGCCGACCTTCGAGGTCTATTACCGGTTGTACGCGGGATCCTATGGCACGCTGGCCGCACCGTCCGTTCCGACGGGGCCGAAGAATCCGCTTGGCCTCCGCATCGCGCCCTATGGCCCGAATTTCATCCCGCGCAACGGCGCGCTGTGGATCCTGAACGACGAGCGGGCCAGCTTCGCGGTCACCTCCGTCGAAAAGGCGCATGTCACCTGCTTCTATACCGATGCGAAGAAGCGCTCGACGCGGATATTCCCCAATGCCCAACGCCCCAGCGACATCCTGCTGCCGACCGAGACGCTGATCCTGCCGGGACCGGGCGATATCTATACCATCGTTGCCGAGGTGTTGAACGTGCCCGAATACATCACCTGCGCCGCCGGCAGGGAGCCGAGCAGCGCATGGATGCCGGCCGAGCTGCAGGCCGATCTCCGGTCGCCGGCACCGTTGCCGGTGGCGGACTCGGCCGCGCTCGAGCAGCGGCTGCGGACGCTCGCATCTGCACCCTCGGTCACCCGCCTGTCGTTCCAGAGCGTCTGCCAGATGCCCGGAGGCGGCTACGAGACGGATTGCACCCCGCGCCCCACCCCGCCTCCGGCGAAGACTCCGGCGACGAAATAGCCCGAAACTGGCGGCCGGTGCCGCTCCTGCCCTATTGGTACAACCGGACCTCGACGCGCCGGTTGCGCGGGTCGGAGGGGGGCAGCTTGCCGAGCGGCTGGGACATGCCCATGCCCATCGGGCTCAACCGGTCGGCGGGCACGCCCATCCGCTCCAGTTCGGCGACGACGCTTTCGGCGCGGCGTTGCGACAAGGCGCGGTTATAGGCGGCGTTGCCCTGGCTGTCGGTGTGGCCGACGATCATGAAGACGTGCCCGGCCCCGGTTTCCGAGGCGATCACCGCCGCGATGTTGAGCAATTGGGGCCGCGACGACGGGATCAGCCGCGCCGAATCATAGTCGAACCCGATATTGTCGAAATTGAGCGTGGGACGGGCGACGGGAGCCGCGCCGGCCGCAGGCGGCGGCGAGGCTGGCGGCGTGACGTAGAGCGGCTCGTCGGTATCCTGGTGGTTGTTGATGATCAGCGAGCGCGTGCGTGGCGCGGGCGCGCCCCGCGATGACGCCTCGTTCGCGCGGATCTGCGCCTCGATACCGGCGCGGATTTCCTCCACCGACATCTGCTGAGCCCGTGCGGCCGCCATCGGCACCGCAAGGCTTGCCAGAGATATGGATGCCAAAACGAAACGAATTGTCATAGCAGTCCCCCTAATACGAGCGCGGGGCGACCCCATCTCCGCGTCCGTGACGAAATTCGAAGTAGAGTATCTATGCGACCACCCGAACATCTGTCGAGCGAATGAATCGCTCCACTTTGGTTTAATCGGTCCATGTCGAAAATGACTTCAACGCGGTGGCCATGAGCTCGGGGAATTGTTATCCCGACTCTCCGGGGGGTATCATGGCGAGTCGCGGGCAATATTGGGCGATGGCTGCCGGAATGCGTGCGGTCCGCGCGCTGGCGGTGCTGACGCTCTGTCTGCTTGCGACATTGCCGGCCGTCGCGCAACGGCCGCAGACCCGCGTCGCGCTGGTGATCGCCAACTCGGCCTATCAGAATGCCACACCGCTGCCCAATCCGGTTGCCGATGGCAGGCTGATCGCCGCCACGCTGAAGGGCGCGGGCTTTCAGTCGGTGACCTTGCTGGAGAATCAGGACCGGATCGGCATGGAGCGGGGGTTGCGCGCCTTCGCCGCCCAGGCCGAGCGCGCCGAGGTCGCCATGCTCTATTATGCGGGCCATGGCATCGAATATAATGGCGAGAACTACCTGATCCCGGTCGACGCCAAATTGCAGTTCGACCGCGATCTTGAGCTGGAAGCGGTGAAGCTTTCCACCATGATCAGCATGAGCGAGGGCGCCAGCCGCCTGCGCATCATCGTGCTCGATGCCTGCCGGACGCCCCCGTCGGGCCTGAAGAAGACCGTCGCGTCGCGCAGCCTGGGCCGCGGCCTTGCCCCGGTCGAGCCGGAGGGCGACAGCCTCGTCGTGTATAGCGCGAAGGCGGGCACCACCGCGGCGGATGGAGACGGCGGCAACAGCCCCTTCGCCAAGGCGATGGCGCGCCGGATGCTGCAGCCGGGGCGGGAGATCAGCCTGTTGTTCCGCGACATTCGTGACGATGTGCTGAAGGCGACCGGACGTGCGCAGGAGCCCTTCACTTATGGTTCGCTGTCGAGCCAGGAATTCTATTTCATCGACCCGCCCAGGGTCGCGGCCGTCGCCGCCGGCCCGATCGATATGGAGGCGGAGGCATGGGGCCTCTGCCGCGGCGGCGCGTCCAGGGCGCCGTGCGACGCCTATATCGGGCAATATCCGCAGGGCCGCTTCGTGTCGCTCGCCAAGACGCGTGCCGCCGATTTTGCCGCTGGCGCGTCTGTCACGACGGCGGCGACGTCTGTCCGCCCGCCCGCGCCTGTCCGGCTGGAAGCGGTTCAGCAACTCGGGGTGCAGGTCCAGGCGAACGACGATGGCAGTGCGATCATGGTGCGCTCCGTCGCAACGAGCGGACCGGCGTTCGGGCAATTATTTGCCGGCGACATGATCGTCGGGATCAATTCGAGCGGATTGCAGCGCGATGTGTCGCCGGCGACGCAGCTCGGCGGCGCGCTGGATACCGGCCGCATCAAGCTGCTGGTCAGGCGAGGCTCGACCAACACGGTGGTGATCCTGCGCAAGCAGTAAGCAAACGATATCGGGGGATATGAAACGTGCGACTTGCCAAAGCTTCGATGATGATGATGTGCGGCGCCCTGGTGCTGGGCGGCACGACCGCAGCCCTGGCGAAGGGAGTCGCCTATTCGGCGCGCTACAAGGCCAAATATCCGGCGGTCGCCGATGGCGGCTCGATCGCGGTGGTCAATTTCAACGGGAAGGACGGGGATAATTTCGCCGACGCCCTGGCATCCGAGCTGCAATCGGCCGAACTCGACGGCGCGCCGATCTTCCAGGTCAAGACGATCGACAGCATGAACTATCGGTCGACCGGCGACATTTCCAAGGCCGAGGTGGCGACCGCCATTCGCACGGGGCAGAAGCTGGGCGTGAGAACGGTGTTCACCGGCACGGTATCGTCGGCCTCGGTCAACACTACCAACTACACCAAGGAGGAATCGGTCTGTACGGAAAGCGCCGGCCTGTTCAAATGCAAGAAGACCGAGACGCGGCAGGTCCCCTGCAACAAGGTGGTCGGCCAATATACCGTCACGCCCCGGGCGATCAGGGTCGAGAACGGGTCGGTCATCTTTGCCGAGACCATTTCGACCCAGGGGGAATATTCGGTCTGCAACGGGCAGCTTCAGGGCAATGCGAGCCTGAGCGATCTGTTCGGCGGCCTGTTCGGCAAGAAAAGCGCAACGCCCGCGCCGCCGCCGGTCGCATCGCCGGACGCCTTGCTGGCCAAGCTGCGCCAGGACGCGACCGGGGCCATCCGTCGCATGGTCGCCCCCTATAACAAGACCGTCAACGTCACGCTGAAGGACAAGGCAACCGGCCTCACCAAGCCGGAGAACCAGCAATTCACCAACGCGATCGCCTTTGCCAATGTTGCGCGCATGGACCGCGCGTGCGGCATCTTCGAGACGTTGTCCACGGATGCCAACAAGGCCAATGTGGCGCTGCTCTACAATCTGGGCGTTTGCCAGGAGGTGCTGCTGCCGGACGAGCCGGCCGCGGCGCTGGAATATTATGCCAAGGCCGACCAGCTCCTGGACAAGCCCGACAAGCTCGTCTCGGACGCCTATGTCCGGATGAAGGCCATGGTCGGGCAGAGCCGTTCGATCCGGTGAAAGCCTGGGCGGCAGCGGCCGGGTTCGCGGGTACGAACGCCTGAACCGTCGCGCGTGGCGGGGCGGGAGCGGATTCCACCCGGCTTTCGTGCTATGCCAGCGATCTCTTGCTAGGAGTGTCGCCATGCATATCGCCGCGATCCTTGCGCTACCGGTCATGATGGCCGCAGCGCCCCTGCCCGACCCGGCCGCGGTCAAGCCGGTCTGCCAGAACAGCAGCACCCAGAAGGTCGAGCAGCGCAGGACACCGCTCCGCCCTCACAGGCTGGACGCGGAGCCGCCTGCCAAGCAGGTCCTGACCGTGCTCAGGACGGTGGACGGTTGCTCGAATCCGGTGGTGATCCGCGAGGATGTGGGCGCGCCGGCGCGGCCCTAGATATCCTGGGTCAGCCGCCCGTACAGGTCGGGCCGGCGATCGCGGAAGAAGCCGAAGGCCGCGCGGTGGCGCTTGACCCGGTCGAGGTCGATCGTCGCGACCAGCACGCCGGTTTCGTCGGCGCCGAACTCGCAGAGCAAGTCGCCGCGCTCGTCCGCGATGAAACTGTGGCCGTAGAAATGCTGGCCATGCTCGGTACCGATTCGGTTGGCGGCGACCACCGGCACGACATTGGACACGGCATGGCCGACCATCGCGCGGCGCCATAGCCGCGAGGTGTCGAGATCCTGGTCGTGCGGCTCGCTGCCGATCGCGGTCGGGTAGAACAATATTTCCGCGCCCATCAGCATCATCGCGCGGGCGGTTTCGGGATACCATTGGTCCCAGCATACCCCGACGCCGAGCATCGCGGATGGGCCGGGCCAGACCTTGAAGCCGGTATTGCCGGGGCGGAAATAGAATTTCTCCTCATAGCCCGGGCCGTCCGGGATGTGGCTCTTGCGATAGACGCCCATCACGCCGCCATCGGGGCCGATCATCGCCAGGCTGTTGTAATGATGCGGGCCGTCAGCCTCGAAGAAGCTGGTCGGGATGGTGACGCCGAGTTCTGCTGCCAGCTTCCGCATCGCCAGCACCGCCTTGTGTTCGCCGACGGGCTTGGCATTGGCGAACAGGCC
Source organism: Sphingomonas sp. GW821-FHT10F11 (assembly GCF_058809095.1). Classification (NCBI taxonomy): domain Bacteria; kingdom Pseudomonadati; phylum Pseudomonadota; class Alphaproteobacteria; order Sphingomonadales; family Sphingomonadaceae; genus Sphingomonas; species Sphingomonas sp. GW821-FHT10F11. Next base: position 144,748 of record NZ_JBXASH010000006.1, on the reverse strand, counting down.
CTCGTCCTCGACCCGGCAGAAATATTCGCCCTCGAACAGCTCGGGCGGCAGGACGACCTGCGCGCCTTTCGACGCAGCCTCGCGGACCAGCTCGGAGACATGGGCGATGTTCGCGTCGATATCGCTCGAAAAGGCGAGCTGAAGCGCGGCGACGGTGATTTCGGTCATGCGGGCCCTCTTAGCGGCTTTCGCGTGGAAACGTCAGGCCGGAATCTGCTGGCTGATGCAGTGGAAGCTGCCGCCGCCGGTCAGGATCGCGTCGGCGTGCAGGCCGATGACGTGGCGATCGGGGAACAGGGCCTGGATCGCCGCGACCGCCAGCGCGTCGTTGGTGGCGCCATATTGCGGCACGATCACCGCGGCGTTGCCGATATAGAAGTTCATATAGCTGGCCGGCACGATCTCCTCGTCGCGCAGCACGCGGCCGGGCGAGGGCAGGCGGACGATCTCGACATCGTGGCGCGCGGCGTCGCGCGCCGCGTGCTGATAGACCAGCCAGTTGGGGTCATTGTCGTCGGGCTCGGGAATGGCGAGCCGGCCCGGCGCGACGAAGCGCGCGAGATTGTCGACATGGCCGTCGGTATGGTCGTGCATCAGCCCGTCGCCGAGCCAGATCACCTGGGAATAGCCGAGGTCCTCGGCCAGCCGCGCCTCGATGTCCGCGCGCGACAGGGCCGGATTGCGATTGGGGTTGAGCAGGCATTGCTCGGTGGTGACGACCAGGCCGGTCCCGTCGCCATCGATCGCGCCGCCCTCGAGGATCCAGTTGCAGGTCTCGGTCGTGATGTGCCGCCGTTCGGCGAGGCGCAGGCCGATATCGTCGTCGCCGGGCAGGTCGTATTTCCCGCCCCAGCCGTTGAAGCGGAAATCGCGCGCATGGCCATCGCCGGTGACGATCGCCGCGGTATCGCGCAGCCAGATGTCGCCGAACGGCTCGACCACCACCTGCGCGGTGTCACCAGCCAGCGCCCTGGCGGCCTTGGCGGCCTCTTCGTCGGCGGCGACGAGCAGCACGCGCTCGCCCTTGCCGTCGGCATGGACGGCGCGGGCAAAGGCGGCGACCTCCTCGCGGGCCGGGTCGAGATCCTCCGCCCACAGATCGGGGTGGCTCGGAAAGCCGATCCAGACGGCCTTGTGGTGCGCCCATTCGGCGGGTGGGGTGACGGTCTTCACTTCGCCTCCGCGCGACTCTTGTCGCGGACCGCGCGGAATTCGGCGGTCGGATACCAGTTAGGCCAGGAACTGCCGTCCGCAAGGGTGCGGCCCATGGTGTAATAGAGCTTCACGTCCTGCAGCGCCGCGCCCCAATTCCAGGCGGGATCATATTCGTCCTGCGGCTTGTGATAGCGATTGGTGTTGTAATCGTCCGCCGCGGCCTTGCCGGCGGCGGGGCCGCCGACGATCAGGTCCTCGCCCGCGCTGCCGTCGAGCATCGGCACGCCGAGCTTGGCGAAGCTGAAATGGTCGGAGCGGTAATAATAGCCGCGCTCCGGCGACGGCTCGGGGGCGATATGCCGGCCCTGCGCCGTCACCATCGGCTTGACCATGTCCTCCAGCTCGGACTTGCCGGCGCCGGTGATCACGAAGTCCTTTGCCTCGGGGTAGATCTTCAGCGCGTCCATATTGACCCCGCCGACGGTCTTGCCCAGCGGATAGACCGGGTTCTCGGCGTAGAATTTGGAACCGAGCAGGCCCGATTCCTCGGCAGTGACGGCGAGGAACACCTGGGAGCGCCTGGCGGCACCCGCCTTTGTGTTGGCCTCGGCCATCGCGACCAGGGCTGCGACGCCCGAGGCATTGTCGACCGCGCCGTTGCAGATATCGTCGCCTTTGACCGCGTCGCAGCGGCCGAGATGATCCCAATGCGCCGAATAGAGCACGACTTCGCCGGGCCGCTCGGTGCCGGGCAATATGCCGATCACGTTCTTCGAGGCCTGGCGCCGGATCGTGTTCGTCAAGCTGACATTGGCCTTCACGCCGAGCGACACGGCCTTGAAACCTTTGACCTTCGCGGCGGCGGAGAGCGCGGCGAAATCCTTGCCGGCGCTGGCGAACAACGCTTCGGCCGCCGGCTTCTGGATCCAGCCGATCGCCTTGGACTGGTCCATATGGTCGCCCGGCGTATCCTGCTGGAGCTGCGGTCCGGTCCAGCTCGACTGGACCACGCCCCAGCCATAGGCGGCGGGCTCGGTATCATGGACGATGATCGCCGCCGCCGCGCCCTGGCGCGCGGCTTCCTCATATTTGTAGGTCCAGCGGCCATAATAGGTCATCGCGCGGCCGCCGAAATCGCCGTCGAGCGTCATGGTCTGCCAGTCGGGATCGTTGACCAGGATGACGACGGTCTTTCCCTTCACGTCGAGCCCGGCATAGTCGTTCCAGCCCCGCTCGGGCGCGTTGATGCCATAGCCAACGAACACGACGTCGCTGTCCTTGACCTCGGCCTTGGGCACCACCTGATAGGTCGCGATGACCATATCGGTGCGATAGGCGAGGCTCACCGGCGTCTTGCCGCCGGTGAAGGTCAGGGGCGAGACGTCCTGGCCGGTGATCTCGACCAGCGGCACGTTCTGGAACCAACTGCCGTTGTTGCCGGGCTTCAGGCCCGCTGCCTTGAAGCGCTCGACGATATAGGCGGTGGTCTTGTCCTCGGCGGGGGTGGCCGGGGCGCGGCCCTCGAAGTCGTCGGACGAGAGCATCTTCGTCACGTCTTTCAACGTCTGGAGTGGAATCTCGGGCGAATCGGGCGCCGCGGCAGTGAGGACGAACGCAGCGGACAGCAGGAAAAGGGCGCGCATCATGGCTCCTCGGGGGTCTCGTGATCGGGCCGCGTTCTGGCAGCGCGGCGGGACCGGTGCAAGCGGTGCGAAAATAACCGGAATGGAGGGAGATGCGTGTTTGCTTGAGCCTGCGGTCTAGCTATGCTTCCGGATAAGAGCTTGAATTCGGGGGCAGCATTGAAAAAGTGGATTTTGGCAGCGGCGATGGCCTCTGCGGCGATGGTTGTGGTGCGGCCGGCAGCGGCAGCAAGCGACGCGGCGATGAAGTTCGGCGCGCGCGATTCAATCGAAAGCATCAGCCTTTCGCCGGACGGCAGCATGATTGCGTTGATTCAGCCCGGCCCAGGGCGATCTTCGCTGTTGTACGTCGTCAATCTGGTCGGCACGCCGCAGATGAAGCCAATCCTGGCTTCCAAAGGTGACCCCGAACGTCTCGTATGGTGCGCTTGGCCCAGCAACACGCGGCTGATCTGCAATTTCTTCGTCATCGAGACACTAAACGGCAAACCCATGCCTTATACGCGGCTGGTTACGCTGAAGCCGGATGGTTCGGACATGAAGCCGTTGAGCGCGCGCGGCACCTCGAATGCGTTGGGTGTTGCGTTGGGCGGCGGCGGCATCGTCGACTGGCTCGGCGACGATAGCGGTGCGGTGCTGATGACGCGAAACTTCGTGCCGGAACAGACCGTGGGCTCGATCATGGCGAGTTCGAAGCAGGGGTTCGGGGTTGAGCGGGTGGATACCACGAGCCTCGCGCGCAAGACCGTGGAGCAGCCGAAGAACAGTGCATTCGACTATATATCCGACGGACATGGTGAGGTCCGGGTGATGGGAATTCAGCCCGCAACCAGCACCGGCTATGATGGCAAGCGGCTCGTCTACACCTACCGAAAGAAGGGGAGTCGGGACTGGTTGCCGCTCGGCACGGCGGAGATCACAAGTTCCGGGTCGACCGGCTTCACGCCCTACGCCGTCGATTCCGATCTTGACGTGGTTTATGGAGCCGCGAACGAGACCGGACGCACCGCGATCTACAAGATCTCGCTGGATGGCAGCCTGAAACGCGAATTGGTCTATGAGCGGCCCGACGTCGATGTTGACCGGCTTGTTCAGATCGGCCGTCAGCACCGCGTCGTTGGTGTCACCTACAGCGATGAAAAACCCAGGACGGCGTTCTTCGATCCTGCCCTCAAGGCATTTTCCGCGTCACTGTCCAAGGCCCTCCCCGGCAAGCCTCTGATCAGTTTTGTCGATGCGAGCGCGGACGAAAAAAAGCTCCTGCTGTGGGCGGGAAGCGATTCCGATCCAGGCCGTTTCTATTTGTTCGATAAGACTACCAAGGGCTTGACCGAGGTCATGTCGGTTCGACCGCAGCTTGCGAAGACACCGCTGGCGGAAATGAAGTCCGTGAAGTTCCCCGCGGCAGACGGGACGATGATCCCCGCCTATCTTACGCTTCCGCCCGGTAGCGATGGCAAGAACCTGCCGGCGATCGTGATGCCGCATGGCGGACCGGAAGCGCGCGATGAATGGGCGTTTTCCTGGTTGCCGCAATTTTTCGCCAATCGGGGCTATGCGGTGTTGCAGCCCAATTATCGCGGTTCGACGGGCTATGGCGATGCCTGGATGAAGGAGAACGCCATCAGGTCGTGGAAGACCGCGATCGGGGACGTCGATGATGGCGGACGGTGGTTGTTGAAAGAGGGCATCGCAGCCCCGGACAAGGTGGCGATCGTCGGCTGGTCCTATGGCGGCTATGCCGCGCTGCAATCAGGCGTGCTCGATCCAGGCCTGTTCAAGGCGATCGCGGCCGTTGCCCCGGTGACGGATTTCGGGGTCATGCTGGAGCGCAGCAAGGACTATTCCGACTATAAGCTGACTCAGCTTCGGTTCGGTTCAGGGCCCCATCTCGTCCAGGGCTCACCCGCGCGGAACGCGGATCGTATCAAGGTGCCGGTCCTGATGTTCCACGGCGATATGGATCTGAACGTCGCGATCGAGCAGTCGCGAATCATGGAGTCGCGGTTGAAGAACGCCGGCGCCAGTGTCGAGTTGGTCGAATATAAGGGGCTCGATCACCAGCTCGTCGACGACAAGGTCCGTGCCGAGATGCTCGACAAGATCGATACTTTTCTGCGGGCGACAATGAAGTTGGGTCCTACGCCGAATTGAGGCACATCATGATTTGGCGCGCGATCGGTGGAAATAGGGGCGATGACCGCTTGCGCCGTCGCGATTCTTGCTGCGCAGCCGACAGCGGCGGCAAATGATGCCGCCGCGCGGTTCCGGCTACGCGAAGATATCCGGCAGATCAGCCTGTCGCCGGTTGGGAAGGCGATCGCCTATATCCAGCCCATCGCGTGAGGGGTGCTGTCCTGTATGTCGTCAAACTCGGCCCCCACGGCCCTTATGGCCGGGCCAAGATGAGCCTCGAGCATCTCGCCGCACGCTATAGGGCGCTGGGCGCTGCGGGAAAGCAGGCGGAACAGGTCGAGTTCCTCAACCTCGATCATTACCTCGACGACAGCAATGTCCGCGCCGGCATGCTCTAGAAGATGGACGGCTTGCTGCGGAGTTCGATGCAATTCTGATACAACGAAAAAGGGCGGCCCCTCGCGGGACCGCCCTTGTTTCTGTGGTCGGAGAACCGATCGATCAGCGCGAGTAGAACTCGACGACCAGGTTCGGTTCCATCTTCACCGGATAGGGCACTTCGTCCAGGGTCGGCACGCGGGTGAAGGTCACCTTCGCGGTGCCGTCCGGCGCGACGTAATCGGGAATGTCGCGCTCGGCGAGGCTCTGCGCTTCCATCACCAGCGCCATTTCCTGCGCCTTGGAACCCAGCGTGATCTCCATGCCCGGGAACACGCGGCGCGACGCGATGTTGCACTTCACGCCGTTGACCTTGATGTGGCCGTGGCTGACGAGCTGGCGCGCGGCGAACACGGTCGGCGCGAACTTGGCGCGGTACACGATCATGTCCAGACGCTGCTCGAGCAGGCCGATCAGGTTCTGGCCGGTATCGCCCTTCATGCGGGCGGCCTCATGATAGCATGCCCGGAACTGCTTCTCGGTCACGTCGCCATAATAGCCCTTGAGCTTCTGCTTGGCGCGCAGCTGGATGCCGAAATCGGAAACCTTGCCCTTGCGGCGCTGGCCGTGCTGGCCGGGGCCGTATTCGCGCTTGTTCACCGGGGACTTCGGACGACCCCAGATGTTCTCGCCCATACGGCGATCGAGCTTGTACTTGGCGCTGGAGCGCTTCGACATGTGTATTACCTTTGCAAGTGCCAACAACAAGACCGGCGCCCTTGGAGGTGCCGATCGATATCCGGTCATCGCTCTGCCGTTGATCGTCAGATCCGACAGGGCCGCCGCTTCACCGGAGTGCGGGGCCTTTTGCGAAGGGGCGGCCTCTTGCAGAAAGAGTCGCCGCGGTCAACCTTATAAAGGGCGACCTTAAAGCGGGCCCGTACCCATGCCGACACGGCGATCGGTGAATCTGCGCGCCGCCTCGGCGTTCGCCTCGTCGATGCTCTTCCATTCGGTTTTGGTGTGGCACTGGCGCTTGCCGCCAAGGATCGAACCGGTGGTTTCGGTGCGGCGGCAGATCTTCTTGTCGGGATCGGCAGGCTTGTCGTCCTTGGCGAGCGCCGGGGCGGACGAGAGAATGAGACAGCTCAGCGCCAAGGTGGCGAAAACACGCATGATAGGCTTCCCTCTGGACTAAAAAACGATTCGCTAGTCGTCGCAACGCAGCATTGCCGAAGAGGTAGCTTCAAGCGCGCTTGCTCGCAAGAGCCCAGAAAACGGCGATTAAATGACGGAACAACTGGTTCCGGAACGGCCATTTATTGGTGGGCGCTGCAGTGCTGGACACCAGCCATGGCGGCGTTATCACGCGGCATGACTGACGCGATCCTGCCTGGGCCCGATTGTTCTACTATGCTTGAAGTGCGTGCGGGCGTCGATCAGGTCGATCGTGAACTGGTCGCCCTGTTGGCGCGCCGCTTCGCCTATATGGACGCGGCCGCCCGCATCAAGACCGAGCGTGGTGCGGTGCGCGACGAGGCGCGCAAGGCGCAGGTGATCGCCCATGCCCGCGCCGCGGCCGAGGCGGCGGGCCTGCCCGGCGCCGCGATCGCCGAGCTGTGGGACCGGCTGGTCGAAGCCTCGATCGCTTATGAAATGGCGGCGTTCGACCGGCGATAGTCAGGCGTCGGGGGAAGGGCGCGGTGGCCAGAATTTCCCCTGCCGCCAGGGGGCCTCCGGCGGATACTCTTCATTGGCCAGCGCGAAGTTGAGATAGCCGAAATAGGACGCGATCAGCCGTCCGTCGCGCGGCACCACCGCCGTCCTGCCGTGCAGGAAACGCGTATTGTCCAGCATCAGGATATCGCCGCGTCGCCACGCCACCGCCGCCATGATCTCCTCGCCTACGTCCCTGACGATATGAGTCCAGGCAGGTGGGACGAGCGTACCGTCGTCGAACAGCGGAAAATCCCAGCGATCGATCCCGTAGCGGGCGAACAGCAGGAAATTGCCGAAAGCCAGGCGATCGGTGAACATCGGCCTGTGCAGGAAGGGGCGGCTGAAGCTGCGCTGGATCTGGTCGCCGTCGCGCCGGAAGGTGAAGGGGCAGTGCGCGGGCGGGTCGGCAAGCTGCGCATCCGACGGTTCCGTGGTGCCGAACCAGGTGATCAGCTCATCGGGTGTCGTATGCCGCGTATAACGCAGCCGCCGCGCGGCCATCTCCTCGCGAAGCGCGGGCGGGAGCCGCTCGACCAGGGCGCTGCCGTCGCAGACTGTCGTCGCGCCCAGCCGGCGCGGCGGGTTGAGGCAGGCGAAGAAACACACGTCAGGCTTCCACGGCTCGCGCGACAATTCGGGATGGAGCGGGAAAGCCGCGGTGCCCAGGCTGACCGACTGGATGTTGCGCGAATCGTCGAGCACCTGCCGGCTGCGGCTTTCGTTGAAGACCGAGCCCGAACAGAATTGCTCGGCGAAGCGCGCAAAGATGTCGAGATCGGTGGTGAAGCCGCGCAACAGCAGCGCGCCGTAGCGCTTATAGGTCTGGATGACCGTGTCGACCGGAACCTCGAGCGGGCTCTTCTCGCCGCTGGCGCGGATGGTGAGATAGGGGATGGCCGCATCGGGCGGAATCAGGTCGGCCATCGGTGGGTGTCGGGCTCTCGCAGCGGTGAAGCCACCGGCATAATCGCAATCGGCGGCCCGGCATAGCCGGCGTGCCATCCTGCTCTCAGGATTGCCGCGGCGCCTTCGATCGCTTCGCACCGGCCAGCGCCGACAACACCCCGCGCATCGTCCGCACTTCCTGGCTCGACCAGCCCGGCTTGGTCAGCAGGGTGCGCAGTGTCCGCTTCGTCACCGGCGTCCGGTCGGGCGGATAGAAGAAATGGGCCGCCTCAAGCATCGCATCGAGCTGAAGGATCATGCCCTCCAGTTCTTCGTGCTGCGCCGGCTCCGGCAGATCGGTTTCGGGCGGGGAAGCGAGCGCGATCCGTTTCGACCATTCATAGGCGACGAGGATGACCGCCTGAGCGAGGTTGAGCGAACCGAATTCGGCGTTGATCGGCACGGTGATGATGGTGCGGGCGAGCGCGACATCGTCGCTCTCAAGCCCCGAACGCTCCGGGCCGAACAGGATGGCGGTGCGGGCGGTGGAGGCGTGGATCGCCGTCGCCGCTTCGTCCGGGGTTATGACGGGCTTGGTCACGCCGCGCTTGCGCACGGTGGTCGCATAGACATGAGCGCAATCGGCGACCGCCTCTGCGACGCTGTCGAACATCTGCGCCTTTTCCAGCACCACATCGGCGCCCGACGCGGCCGGGCCGGCCGAGGGGTTGGGCCAGCCGTCGCGCGGGGCGACGAGGCGCATCTCGGTCAGCCCGAAATTGAGCATGGCGCGGGCCGCCTTGCCGATATTCTCGCCAAGCTGGGGGCGGACAAGCACGATGACGGGGGGCGGGGTGAGGGATGGAAGTGACACCTGTGTCTCTTCCTCTCCGTTCGTCCTGAGTAGGGGCTGAGCTTGTCGAAGACCCGTATCGAAGGACTTGCGCGCGAGGACCCGGATGGCTTCCCAATCCCCGGCGATCAACGCCTCCTTCTTTGCACGCGTCCAGCCTTTGATCTGACGTTCGGCTTCGAGTGCCTCAAGGCGGGAGGGGAAATCCTGCGACCAGGCGAGAGATACGGGGCGCCGATTCTGGGTATAGCCCTCGACTTCGCCGCGATCGTGATGGCCCAGGCGTTGCTCGAGATTGTCGGTATGGCCGGCATAATAGCTGCCGTCGGAGCAGCGCAGGATATAGGCGTAGAAGCTCAAAACCTGTCCTTCGATACGCGTCTTCGACTTCGCTCAGCCGCTACTCAGGACGAACGGTGGTGGAAGGCAAGCCTTTCCGCACCCCTCACCCCTTGCCCACCTCGTTCACATTGCCGGCGAATTCCTCGAAATCCTTGGCCTCGCGGAAATCCTTGTAGACGCTCGCGAAGCGGATATACGCGACCGAATCCAGGCCCTTCAGCCCATCCATCACCATTTCGCCGATGCGTTTCGAAGGGACCTCGTTCTCGCCCTGGGTCTCGAGCTGGCGCTGGATGCCGGAGACCAGCTTCTCGATGCGCACCGCGTCGATCGGGCGCTTGCGCGCCGCGATCGAGACCGAGCGGAGCAGCTTTTCGCGGTCGAACGGCTCGCGCTTGTCCTCGCTCTTGATCACGGTGAGCTCGCGCAGCTGGATGCGCTCGAAGGTCGTGAACCGCGCCGCGCAGCCCTCGCACTGGCGGCGGCGGCGGATCGCGGCGCCGTCCTCGGTCGGACGGCTGTCCTTTACCTGGCTGTCTTCATGGCCGCAGAACGGACACCTCAAATCACACGCCTTCCGGATAGATCGGGAAGCGCGCGCACAACGCCAGCACGCGCTCGCGCACCGCGGCTTCGACCTGGGCGTCGCCCTGCTCGCCATTCTTGCGCAGGCCGTCGAGCACGTCAGCGACCATGTTGCCGATCTCGCGGAACTCGGCGGGGCCGAAACCGCGCGTGGTGCCGGCGGGCGAACCGACGCGGATGCCGCTGGTCTTGGTCGGCGGCAGCGGATCGTTGGGGATGCCGTTCTTGTTGCAGGTGATGCCGGCCCGCTCGAGCGCCTCGTCGGCATCCTTGCCGGTGACGCCCAGCGGGCTGAGGTCGATCAGCGCGAGATGCGTGTCGGTGCCGCCCGAGACGACCTCGGCACCGCGCTCCTTGAGCGTGGCGGCGAGGATCTTGGCGTTCTCGACCACCGCCGCGATATAGCTCTTATATTCGGGCTGAAGCGCCTCGCCGAAGGCGACGGCCTTGGCGGCGATGACGTGCATCAGCGGGCCGCCCTGAAGGCCCGGAAACACCGCCGAATTGATCTTCTTGGCGATCGCCTCGTCATTGGTCAGCACCATGCCGCCGCGTGGCCCGCGCAGGGTCTTGTGCGTGGTGGTGGTCACGACATGCGCGTGTTCCAGCGGCGAGGGATGCAGGCCGCCCGCGACGATGCCGGCGAAATGGGCCATGTCGACCATGAAGATCGCGCCGACCTCGTCGGCGATGGCGCGGAACTTCGCGAAATCGATCTGGCGCGGATAGGCCGATCCGCCGGCGATGATCAGCTTCGGTTTGTGCTCGCGGGCGAGGCTCGCGACCTGGTCGAAATCGATCAGATGGGTGACCGGATCGACACCGTACGCGATGGCGTTGAACCATTTGCCCGACATGGCCGCCTTGGCGCCGTGAGTCAGATGGCCGCCGGCGTCGAGGCTGAGGCCCATGATCGTCTCGCCTGGCTTGACCAGCGCCAGCATCACCGCGCCGTTGGCCTGCGCGCCCGAATGCGGCTGGACGTTGGCGAAACCGCAGTTGAACAGCTTCTTCGCGCGCTCGATCGCCAGCGTCTCGACTTCGTCCGACGGTGCGCAGCCCTGGTAATAGCGCTTGCCCGGATAACCTTCGGCGTACTTGTTGGTGAAGACCGATCCTTGCGCCTGCAACACTGCCTTGGAGACGATGTTCTCGGAGGCGATCAGCTCGATCTGGGTCTGCTCGCGCTTCAGCTCATGGGTGACGCCGCCGAACACCGCCGGATCCGCCTCGGCAAGGCCGCGGGTGAAGAAGCCGTCGGGCTGGACGTCGTGCAGGGCGTTGCGGGGATTGGTGCTCATGCGGGTTCCTTCGCGAAGCTGGGCGCGCCGAGCATCTCGACGCGCGGGGTATGCCGGCCACCGGCGAAATCGGTGGTCAGGAAAGCGGTGATACAGGCCTTGGCCATGTCCTCGCCCGTCAGCCGGGCGCCCATGGCGAGGATATTGGCGTCGTTATGTTCGCGGCAGAGCGCCGCCGACAACGGTTCGCCGACCAGCGCGCAGCGCGCGCCGGGATGGCGGTTGACCGCGATCGAGATGCCGATGCCCGATCCGCACAAGGCGATGCCGCGCTCGGCCTTGCCCGCCGCGACATGCTCGGCAAGCGCATAGCCATAATCGGGATAATCGACGCGCGCGTCCGAATGGGGCCCGAGATCGGCGACCTCATGACCTTCCTGCCCAAGCCACGCGACCAGCGTTTCCTTCAGCGCGAAGGCGGCATGATCGGATGCTATGGCGATGCGCATGAACGGCGCGCTCCTTCTCGGCGAAAGCGGATGCGGCGGCCTTTACGCAAAGCGCGCGGCGAACGCTACCCGCTAGCGGATGCTTTATCGCCGGACGCGCAACCAGCCCCGGTCGCGCGCCGTGGCGGCGAAGCTGGCGCTGACCGGAATCTCGGCGCCGTCGGCGAGCAGCAACAGCCAGCGCCGCCCGTCGCGCCGTGCCCCGGCCACGCCGCCTGCCGCGATCCATGCGCCTCGATGGACTTGCGCGCCGTCATAATCGGCGACCTCGGCCAGGGCGTCGCCGAAGCGGTGCAGGACGAGCAGGCTGCGGCCGCCCGCGAGATGCAGGCGGCAATAATGATCCTCCGCCTCGATCGCGTGGAGCGCCGCGGGGTCGGTCAGGCCGGCGCGATCGAGCAGGCCATCCGGCGTGACCGCTGAGGGCGGGGTTGCGACGGAAGCGGCGGCGGGCGTCATCCGGCGGCCGATGCCGGCGATGATCAGGACGAGGAAGATCGCGGCGCTGATCGCCAGCGCTTCGGACCAGGTGCGCGACGGTTGGGGCGCATAGTCGATGCCGAACAGGCGTAGCGACAGCGAAATCTCGATCGGCAGCGGCAGGTTGAGCACCAGGGCGCCGATCGCCGCCGTGCGCGGCCAGTCGCCGGGGCGGCGGACGAGCAGGGCGAACCACACCTGCCATTTCAGCACGTTCCATCCGAGCAGCACCGCCCAGAAGGCGATACGCGTCCAGAGCGGCATCTCGCCGGTGCCGAACGCGCCGACCACGACCATCAAAATGCCGCCCGCCAGGCCGGCGATGGGCAGGACCGGGAAGCCCGGCAGGGTCAGAGCGCGATTCGCGAAGTTCCGGACATGCTTCGCGAAGCCGGCATTGCGGGCCCGGCTCGGCAGACGGAAAGCGGGGCGGGCGCTCGGCATGATGCAAGGCTGCCACCCTCTCCGGGCCCGTGCAATCATTCAAAGGAGTTCGATGTGACGAGATTGTTCTGGATGCGTGCCGCTGCTGCGGCGCTGGCGGTTGCCCCCATCACCGGTGCCGCGGCGCAGGCGGTCGACCCCGCGATGATCGAGGCGGAACGCGCCGCGATCGCCAAACTCGGCTGGATGGACGGCACCTGGCGTGGCCCGGCCCTGACTCAATCGCCCGGCGGCGAACACAAGGTGACCCAGACCGAGCGGATCGGCAATTTCCTGGGCGGCACGATCAAGGTGATCGAGGGCAAGGGCTTCAACCCCGACGGCTCGGTCGGCTTCAATGCCTTTGCGGTGATCTCCTATGATCCGGGGACCAAGGCCTACACCTTCCGCTCCTATGCGCAGGGCCGCGCGGGGACCTTCTCGATCGTGCCCCAGGGCAGTGAGGGTGTTCGGGGTTATGTCTGGGAAATCCCGGCGGGTCCGGCGACGATCAGATACACCGCGACCTTCGAAAACGGGAAATGGCATGAGGTGGGCGACCGCGTCGTGCCGGGCCAGGCGCCGCAGCGTTTCTTCGACATGCAGCTGACCCGGGTCGGCGACACCGACTGGCCGGCCGCCGGCGGCATGACCGAGAAATAACAACCGGGGGTGCGCGCGGGATTGCCGCGCATACCACGCCCGGCTAGCGTCGCGGCCGTGACGGAGTCGACCCAAGCCGCCCTGCAACAGGCCGATGCGCGTCTGAAGCTGGTCGAGGCACTCGTCCGGACGGGACATGAGGACCGGACGGCCTTTCGCGATCTTTATTCGCTCACCTCCGCGAAGCTTTTCGGCATCTGCTACCGTATCTGCGGCGAAAGGCAGGCGGCGGAAGATGTGTTGCACGACGTGTATCTGACGATCTGGAAACGCGCGGGCGCTTATGAGCCGCACCGCGCGAGCCCGATCACCTGGCTCGCCACGATCGCGCGCAACCGCGCGATCGACTGGCGCCGGGCGCAGAACGTGCGCCGATCGACCCCGATCGAGGACGCGCCGCCGATCCTGGACGAGGCACCGCTCGCCAGCGAGACGATGGTCGCAGACGAGGAAGCGCACCGGCTGCACGGCTGCCTCGAGACGCTCGAGGATCGCCAGCGCGGCGCGATCCGCACCGCCTTTTTCGACGGCGTCACCTATGCCGAACTGGCCGAGCGCGAGTCCGTGCCGCTGGGCACGATGAAGAGCTGGGTCCGGCGCGGCCTCGCCAGGCTCCGGGAGTGCCTCGAGCGGTGAGCGACGATCGCACCCCCCAGTCCCCCGGCGAGTCGCCGGGTGACGATGCGCCCGACGTGGCGGCCGCCGAGCTGGCGCTGGGCATCATCGACGGCGAGGAGCGCGCGGTCGCGCTGCGCCGTGTGCTCGCCGAACCGGGCTTTGCGCAGCAGGTCGAACGGTGGCGGCACTATCTTGCCCAGTTGTTCGATCTCTGGCCCGCAATTCCCGCGCCCGCGGGCGTGCTGGAGCGGGTCGAATGGACGATCGACGGCCCGGCCGCGATGGATGTGCCGACCCCGCCGAACCGCCGTTTCTTCTGGCCGGCGGCAGCGGGCATTTCGAGCGTCGCGGCGGCGGCGTTGCTGCTGTTCATCGTGATGCGGCCGATCGAGCGTGCACCTCGCCCGGTGCAGCCGGCTGCGAAGCCGACTGCGACGATCGCTGCTCCATCGCCAACCATGCTGGTCGCCTCGATCGCCCCGGTCGAGAAGGGCGTGCCGGTGACGGCGATCTACGATCCGGCTTCCGGCGCCCTGCGCTTGACCCCGACTGCGCTGGCCGATGCCAATCGCAGTGCCGAGCTGTGGGTGATCGGCGGTGACGGCGTGCCGCATTCGCTCGGCCTGCTGCGTCAGGCGGGCGCGTCGAGCCTCGCGGTCAACGCGGCCAATCGCGCGCGCCTGGCGGCGGGCGCGACCCTGGCTGTCTCGCTCGAACCGATCGGCGGTTCGCCGACCGGCCTGCCGACCGGACCGGTCGTCGCCACGGGCGCGCTCTCCCAGGTCTGAGTCCTGATCCGAAAAAATTTGCGGGTGCATGCATCCGACTGGACTCCACGCGCGTATTAGCTTCGTCTTTCCTTCCCAAGCGAAAGGCGAGTAACTTAGGGGCCGCACATTCCCCCTCCTTTGCGGCGCCGTGCGTACGGACCTGCCGGCCCCCTTCGCCGGCAGGTCCTTTGCGCTTATGCAGCCCGATCAGCGTTGCTTCTTGGCTGTGGTCGCGGTGAAATCCGGGTCCTTCTTCGCCACCCAATCGACGAATTTGCGCACATTGGGGTTCGCCAGCAGGCCCTCCACATCCATCCCGTGGCGCTGCAGTTCGGCATTGGTGAAATTGGCGGTCAGCGTCTGCTGGCAAATCGGGTGCATGGGCACGACGTCACGTCCGCCCCGGCTCTTGGGTACGGGATGGTGCCAGACGATGGTCTTGCCGGTCGGCCTGCCGCAGAGCCAGCAGACGACCACCTCCGCCGGAGCCTCCTCCTCGCGATGCAGGTCTCCATAGGGATCTTTTCTGGAATTCCTGCGGGTCATGGGTCGATCCGAATGCCTGAATGTGCGCTGCCCGCCTATAGCGGCGCGGTCGGCCTTACCACACCCGCCTTTCCGACCCCGTTGCGATTGCCGCGTGAATTGCTGCTAAGGCGCCTTCCCGATGCTCAGGAAATCTCCCCGCAAGGCCGCCATCGCCCTCGGCCTGATCGTTCTGGCGGTGACGGCGGGTGCCCTTTGCCTGCTGGTGGCGCTGGGCTGGTTCGCGCCGCCGCCAACAAGGGTCGGCTGGCCGGCGGCGCTGACGACATTGGCCGGCGACGGCGTACGGGGCCATGCCGATGGTGCGCCGACAAAGGCGCGCTTCATCGATCCGTTCGCGGTGGCGATCGATGCGCGGGGCGCGCTGTACGTGGCGGACGCCAGTCGTATCCGCAGGATCGATCCCGACGGAAATGTCACGACCTTGCCGGGATCGTTCGACACGCCCTCCGGCCTTGCGCTCGACAATGCGGGGAACGTCATCGTCGCGGACACCGGCAGCAACAGGATCCGCAGGATCAGCCCGGACGGGGCCGTGACCACCATCGCGGGGGACGGGACGGCGGGCTATCGCGACGGCCCGGCGGCGCAAGCGCGCTTCAACGGCCCGATCGGCGTTGCGGCCGACGACAAGGGCAATGTCTATGTCGCGGACAGTTATAACGATCGCATCCGCCTCGTCACCGCGGACGGTCAGGTGCGGACCCTGGCGGGCCAGGACGCCCCAGGCTTTGCGGATGGACCGGGTTCGATGGCGGCGTTCGATACGCCGACCGGGATCGCGCTCGACCGGCATGGCGCCGTGCTCGTCGCGGACACCGGCAACGACGCGGTCCGGAAGATCGAGCCGGATGGCCGCGTCTCGACGCTCGCCCATACGGATCCCAGTGATGGCGCCGGCTTGCTGAACGGGATCGTCGGCCTGGTGCCGACATGGGACGGCTTCCTCTACCTGGCCTCCTTCGATCGCGGACGCATCGTGCAGATGGCACCCTCGGGCGCGCTCCGCGTGCTCGCGGGCACGGGATCGACGATCGACGGCAACGCCGCGCTGGGGCTGACCGGTCCCGCCGGGCTCGCGCTCGATCGGGCGGGCGCGCTCTATGTCGCCGATGCGTCGGCCTATGCGATCCGCAAGCTCAGTCCGCGCGTCGCCGGCGCCGCAGCGACCGCCCCGGTCATGCCGGACCCTGCGCTGCCGGCGCTGGTGCAGGCGCGCATATTCCCCTGGCCGTTCAGGCCCCAATTGGGTTGGCACGAAGTGGTCGGCGACATGGGGGAGGTGCGCGGCAATTATAAGGGCGAAAGCCGCGATCATCTCCATGCCGGCCTCGATATCAGTGCCCCGGTCGGAGCGACGGTCGTCGCGTCCGCGGAAGAGACGGTGCGCGATCCACTGCCCAATTGGGGCGTCGAAGGCTTATCCGAAGGCCTGCGCCTCGATCAGATGACGTACATCCACATGCGCGTCGGACGCACCGCGACCGGCGCGCCGCTCGATCCGGCGCGCTTCCAGCTCGTCCGCGATGCGGAGGGCCGAGTCACCAGGGTCCGGGTCAAGCGCGGCACCCGCTTCCGGGTCGGCGATCCGCTCGGCACGATCAACCGCATGGCGCATGTCCATCTCGAACTCGGACCGCCGCGCGCCAAGGTCAATGCGCTGTTGCTGCCCTTTCCCGGCTTTGGCGATCATGTCGCGCCGCATATCGACGACGTGCATATCCTCGATGCCATGGATCGGCGCCTGACCGAGGTGGAGAACGGGCGCCTCATTGTGCCCGCCGCCGGGGGCGCCGTCAGCATCGTTGCCGAGGCCTGGGATCAGGTCGACGGCAATGCCCCCCGCCGCCGCCTCGGCCTGTACCAGGCAGGCTTCCAGATCCTGAAGGCCGACGGAACGCCGGTGCGCGGTTTCGAACAGCCACGCATCACGCTCGAATTCGATCGCATGCCGACCGCGCCCGATGCGGCGAAGATCGCCTATGCCCCCGCGAGCGGCGACGCGGTCCATAGCGATCAGCGGACCCGCTTTCTCTACGTCGTCACCAACCTGGTGCGCCACGGCCGCGCGGCGCCGGGCGGCTGGAACCCGGCGGATCTGCCGCCCGGCGATTACACCATCCGCATCTACGCCGCCGACCGGGCAGGCAACGTCGCATCGACCGGACGCGATCTCCGGATCGCGATCCGCTGAGCCCATATTTGGAGGCGCGCGAAGCGACGCTAAGCCACCGTTCCGCCGCGTCCTCCTCCCGATGCCCTTTCATTTTGGACGCGGGGCCGTCATGGAAGCGTCATCGGATTGTCCTAGCGGGGCGTGGGCCCCGCTTGTCGCAGGTCCGCGAGGAGAGTTTCCATGGCCGTCGCCGATCGATCGCCCAACGCTTCCAAGAACCCCAATGCTTCCAGGAACGGGGCCGTGCGCGCTGCCGTGCACCGGCATGATCATCTGTCGAAGCAGGGCCTGCTCGAACGCGCCTTTACCTTCGCGTTTCGCGGTCTCGTCTATGCGCAGATTTGGGAAGACCCGGCGGTCGACATGGAGGCGCTGGCGATCACGCCCGACAGCCATGTCGTCACCATCGCCTCGGGCGGCTGCAACGTCCTGTCCTATCTGACCGCCAATCCGCGCGCGATCACTGCGGTCGATCTCAACACCGCGCATATCGCGCTCAACAAGCTGAAGCTCGTCGCCGCGCGGCGCCTGCCCGGATACGAGGCGTTCCACCGCTTCTTCGGCAATGCCAACAGCCGCGCCAATATCCTCGCCTATCGCACCTATGTGCGCCCGCAGCTCGACGAGACGACGCGGCGCTATTGGGAAGGGCGCGACATGATCGGCCGCCGCCGCATCGGCGGCTTCGCGCACGGCGTGTACAAGCGCGGGCTGCTCGGCAATTTCATCAGCGTCGCGCATATCCTGGCGCGGCTGAACGGCCTCAACCCGAAGGTGCTGCTCAAGGCCAATTCGATCGAGGAGCAGCGTGAGATCTTCGACCGCGAATTCGCGCCGATGTTCGACAAGGGCTTCATCCGCTGGCTGACCGATCAGCCGGCGTCGCTGTTCGGCCTGGGCATCCCGCCCGCGCAGTACGAGGCGCTGGCCGGCGACGAGAAAATGGCGACGGTGCTGCGCGAGCGGCTCGAAAAGCTCGCCTGCGATTTCGACCTGAAGGACAATTATTTCGCCTGGCAGGCGTTCAACCGCGGTTATGGCGAGGGTCCGGCAGCGCCGCTGCCGCCCTATCTTCAGCGCGAGCATTATGAAGAGATCGTCGAGCGCGTCGACCGGATCGAAGTGCGCCACATCAACTTCACCGATTATCTGCGCAGCCGTGAGGATGCGTCGCTCGATCGCTACATCCTGCTCGACGCGCAGGACTGGATGACCGACGAGCAACTGACCGATTTGTGGACCGAAATCACGCGCACCGCGAAGCCCGGCGCGCGGGTGCTGTTCCGCACCGCGGGCACTGCGACGATCCTGCCGGGCCGGGTGCCGGATGCCGTGCTGGGGCGCTGGGAGTACCGCGCCGAGGACTCGCTCGACTATACCAAACGCGACCGGTCCTCGATCTATGGCGGCGTGCACCTGTACGTGCTGGGCGACGCAGCCTGAACATGGATTCAGGCCATGCGGGTCACATGGATGCGATCTACCGGACGCAGCGCCATTTCTACGACCTGACCCGCAAATATTACCTGCTCGGCCGCGACCGGCTGATCCGCGAACTCGCCCCGCCCCCCGGCGGCAGCGTGATCGAGATCGGCTGCGGCACCGGGCGCAACCTGATCGTCGCGGCCCGGGCCTGGCCGAACGCGCGCTTCTACGGGATCGATATTTCCGAGGCGATGCTGGAGACGGCGCGGAAGAATGTCGCCAGGGCGGGGCTGGCCGACAGGATCGTCTTCGCCCAGGGCGATGCGACCGCGTTCGATGCCGAGGCGCTGTTCGGCGTCGCCCAGTTCGACCGGGTGTTCCAGAGCTATACCCTGTCGATGATCCCCGACTGGCTCGGTGCGATCCGCGAGGGCGCCGGCAAGGTGGCGCCGGGCGGTCGGCTCGACATCGTCGATTTCGGCCAGCAGGAGGGGCTGCCCAAGGCGTTCCACAAGCTGTTGCTGGCATGGCTGGCCAAGTTCGACGTGTCGCCCCGCGCGACCTTGCGGAACGCGGTGGAGGAGATCGCCGCGGCGCAGGGGCTGGGTGCCGCGTTCAAGCCACTCTATCGCGGCTATGCCTGGTCGGCGCGACTGAGCCGCCCAGCGGTGGCGCCTTTGCGAGAACAAAAGGCTGGGGCTTTTGATGAGCGACGCTATCCGGACGGCAAAGATTTTTCGTGGTTAGCGAGCGATGGTGACGGCCACGTTGCCGTTCTGGTAACTGCTGGCAAGGCGCCTGTGCCGTCCTCAGCTTTTTCGCGCGCGGATATACTGGCTGAGGACCATGAGGAACTCCTCTGGGAGATGCCCAAAATTTGCGAAGCGCAGCTAGTGATGCCTGGTTATGAGCGCGCCGACTTCCCCCTGCTTGCCGAACGCGGTCTGACGGTTTTCGACTGGACGGACATGCACCGCGTCGCCGTCGACTACGTCCATGCATACGAAGTGGTCGCGCGGCCCGGCGTGGCCATTACCGTCGACGATCTTCCCGAGAAACTGCGTCCGGTCGCACGCGATCTCGTGTTTCCCGATATCCGCTTCAGCGACGTACGATCGTTCGACCCACGACACTGGGTCAAGACCCTCGACGCGCTTTGGCAGGGCTAGTCTGCCGTTCGCCAGAGCTTTGCATGCGATGCTCAGTCGGGGGCACTGGGCCGGACTTAGCGCCGGATCGATGGGCGTTCGATTCAACTGTGCCGCGGACCATGCCAGCGTTGGATCGGGCGGCGCGCACTCCCGGCCCCGTCCCGCTCTTTCTCAACTTGAAGATTGCAGGATAATTCGCGCGCTGTTTTCCGCGATAACAGCGGTGGCGGCCCGTTGTTTTTCCGCTGTTATGCCCCTGTTACGGCGTAACAGGGAAAATGGCCTTCAAGTCATTGGAAGTGCTCCGGAAATTCGGGCGCAAAATCCAACATAACAGCGGTAAAAAAATTTCGGCGAAATAACAGGGAAAAACAGCACCTTTTGTTGGATTCGGTGCGCGCTGGACCGGCAGCCCGGCGCTCGCCCTATGCCCGGAGCAGAGCATCCCCCTCTGTCTCGGGGACCTGCCCGCTGCGGGCCGACACGGTCACCGTCGTCGCCAGGTCCATCGTCACATTGCCCAGCGTGCGGAAGATGTCGGGGATGGTCTCGACCGCGACCAGCAGGCCGAGCGGGGCGACCGGCACGCCCATCGCGATGCAGATCGGCGCGATCGAGGTGACGAAGCTGATCTGCCCCGGCAGGCTGACCGCGCCCATGGTGGTGATTGCGGCGACCGCCACGCCGGCGGCGAGCTGGACCGGGCCGATCGGCACGCCGAACCAGTAGGCGACATAGATGGCGACCGCGAGGTTCATCGGCGGGCCGGTGACGCGGAAGATCGCGACGGCGAGCGGCAGGACCACGCCCGAGGTGGCGACGGGCACGCCGAGCCCCTCCGCCCCGCGCAGCATCGCCGGCAGCGAGGCGAGCGAGGATTGGGTGCTGATCGCGACCGCCTGGGACGGCGCGGTCGCGCGGACGAAGCGCGCCAGGCCGATCCGTCCGCCGATCGCGCCGATCGGGAAGGACGCGATCCAGACGATGATGCCGATCGCCGAGATGATCAGGACATAATGGAGCAGCGCGCCGAACGCGGCCGTGCCGGCCTTCGCGCCGACGACATAGGACAAGGCCAGCACGCCGATCGGCGCGAGCCACAGCACCCAGCCGATGACGATCAGCATCGTGTCGGCCACTGCCTGGAAGAATTTGGTGAGCAGCAGGCGCGGCTCGGCCGGCAGCCGGGTGAGCGCGAAGGCGAACACCAGGGTGAAGAGGATCAGCGGCAGGAAGGCGTTGTTGGCGGCGGCGGCGACCGGGTTGCTGGGTACGATCGAGGCGATGAACTCGGAAAAGGGCGGGATGTCGCCGACCGGCGGGGTCTCGCCGAGCGCGGTGCGGAGCGCGGCCGCTGCCTCGGAGGGGAGCGGGAACCAGCCGAGCAGCAAGGGCGTCAGGATCGCGGCGAGCGCCGAGAAGGACCAGAGCAGGCCGATGAACAGGGCGAGCGCACGGCCGGCGACCCGGCCGGCGCGGGCGGCCTCCGCCGTCGCGGCGACGCCGGTGACGAGCAGGGACACGACCAGCGGGACGATCGTCATCTGCAGCGCGTTGAGCCAGGCAGTGCCGACCGGCTGGGCGACGACGATGCCGGTATCGGCGGCGGAGGGCGCCCAGGCGGCGATGCCGATGCCGATGGCAAGACCCACAACCAGGGCCAGGAGAATGCGGGTTGCTTGCGACATGCTCGCCCTTCGACCTATCCGGCGCTATCACGCCGCCTCATGGATTGGGTTGCATAGCTGAACGGACGCGGGACGATGGCAAGAAAATATTTCGGTACCGATGGCATTCGCGGCGCGACCAACATTTCGCCGATGACCGCGGCGATGGCGATGAAGGTCGGCATGGCGGCGGGCGCGCATTTCGTGCGCGGCGACCACAAGCACCGCGTGGTGATCGGCAAGGACACGCGGCTGTCGGGCTATATGCTGGAAAACGCGATGGTCGCGGGCTTCACCAGCGTCGGCATGGACGTGGTGCTGGTCGGCCCGATGCCGACCCCCGCGGTCGCGATGCTGACTCAGTCGATGCGCGCCGATCTGGGCGTGATGATCTCGGCCAGCCACAACCCTTATGCCGATAACGGCATCAAGCTGTTCGGGCCTGACGGCTACAAGCTGTCCGATGCCGACGAGATGGCGATCGAGGCGCTGATCGACGGCGAAGTGCCGCTGGCCGCATCGCCCGATATCGGCCGGGCACGGCGCGTCGAGGATGCCCGCGGGCGCTATATCCATTTCGCGAAGTCGACCTTTCCCGGGCATCTGCGGCTCGACGGTCTGAAGATCGTCGTCGATTGCGCCAATGGCGCTGCCTATCAGGTCGCGCCTTCCGCTCTGTGGGAGCTGGGCGCCGAGGTGATCGCCATCGGCACCACGCCCAATGGCAAGAACATCAATGACGGGGTCGGCTCGACCGCGCCGCAGGTGCTGTGCGAGACGGTGGTCGCCTCCGGCGCGGCGATCGGCATCGCCCTCGACGGCGATGCCGACCGGCTGATCGTGGTCGACGAACAGGGCCATGTCGTCGACGGCGACCAGCTGATGGCGACGATCGCGAGCGGCTGGGCGCGGCAGGGAAAGCTGGCCAATGGCGGGCTGGTCGCGACGGTGATGTCGAATCTCGGGTTGGAACGCCATCTCGCGGCTCAGGGCATCGAGCTGATCCGCACCAAGGTCGGCGATCGTTATGTGCTCGAGGCGATGCGCGCGCAGGGCTATAATGTCGGCGGCGAGCAGTCCGGGCACATCATCCTGTCCGACTATGCGACGACCGGCGACGGGCTGGTCGCGGCGCTGCAGATCCTGGCCGAGCTGGTCGAGAGCGGCGTGCCGGCGAGCGAACTGCTCCACCGCTTCGAGCCGTTGCCCCAGCTGCTCAAGAATGTGCGCTTCAAGGGCGGCAAGCCGCTCGAAGCGGACGCAGTGAAGGCAGTGATCGCCGAGGCCGAGGCCGAGCTGGACGGCAAGGGCCGGCTGGTGATCCGTCCCTCCGGGACCGAGCCGGTGATCCGGGTGATGGCCGAGGGCGATGACCCGGTGCAGGTCGAGCGGGTGGTCGACCGGATCTGCGACGCGGTGCGGGTGGCGGCGGGGTAACTCCCCTCCCATTTGTGGGAGGGGAGAAGAGGGAACGGAATTACGATGCTTGAGATGCGCCCCGATTGCGAACGCTGCGGCACGGAGCTGCCCGCCGACGAGGCAGGCGCGTTCATCTGCTCGTTCGAATGCACTTTCTGTGCGACCTGCGCTGAGGCGATGGACGATCGCTGCCCCAATTGCGGCGGCGAGCTGATGGACCGGCCGGCCCGGGTGGACGAGGCGCTGGTGCGCTATCCCGCATCGACCGAGCGGAAGTTCAAGGGCCGGGCGTGACGCCGCGCATCCTGATCATCGCCGGCTCCGATTCGGGTGGTGCTGCCGGCATCCAGGCCGACATCAAGACCGTCACCATGCTCGGCGGGCACGCGATGACCGCGATCACGGCGATCACCGCGCAGAACACGCTGGGGGTGCAGGGGGTGCACCAGATCCCGACGGCGATGGTGATCGCCCAGATCGATTCGGTCATCAGCGACATCGGCGTGGACGCGGTGAAAATCGGGATGATCGGATCGGTCGAAACCGCCAGAGCGGTGGCGGATCGGCTGGAGGCAATGCCGGGCGTACCGATCGTCTTCGATCCCGTCATGGTCGCGACTAGTGGCGCGACTCTGGCTGACGAGGCCACGATCGCCGCCTTCGCCCGGCTGATGCGTATCGCCACGGTGACCACGCCCAACCTGCCCGAGCTCGACGCGCTGGGCGGCGAGGCGGCAGTGCGCGATTGCACCGGCGCGCTGCTGGTGAAGGGCGGGCACGGTGACGGCGCGGAGGTGATCGACCGGCTGCTGCTCGCCGATGGCGGCGAGATTCGCTGGACCGATCCGCGGATCGAGACGCGGCACAGCCACGGCACGGGCTGCACCCTGGCGAGCGCCATCGCGACCGGAGTCGGGCGTGGCCTGACCCTGGCGGATTCCGTCGCGCGGGCGCGATTGTTCGTCCGGCTGGCGTTGCGCGAGGCGCCTGGCTTCGGCAGCGGGCATGGTCCGATGGGCCACCAGGCAGTGCGGCTCGACAGCGATCTAGGCGGCGCGATGCTCAACCAGGTCACCCTGCCGCTTGCCGATTACAACGCGAGCGCGGCCTTTTACCGCCTGCTTGGCCTGCGCCAGATCGTCGAATCGGCGCCGCGCTATGCCCGGTTCGAAAGCGCCGGCGGCGCCACGCTGTCGATCGAGACGGCGGACGAGATCGCGGGCAAGCCGGTGGTCTTCCTCGAATGCGGCGATCTGGAAGGACTCGTCATGCGGCTGCGAGAGGCCGGCATTGCCGTGTCCGATCCCATCCTCGAAGACTGGTGCTGGCGCGAGGCGCGGCTCGCCGATCCCGCCGGCAATGCGATTTGCCTCTATCAGGCTGGCGAGAATCGGCGTTTTCCGCCATGGCGTTTGCCGTGACCCGCCCTTCGCTCAAGCATGAAAAGCTCTGCCTCGCGCCGGTCGCGGGCGTGGACGAGGCCGGGCGTGGGCCGCTCGCCGGACCGGTGGTGGCAGCGGCGGTGATCCTGCCGGCCAGGGGCGTGCCGCGCGGAATCGACGATTCGAAGAAGCTCAGCGCCGCCGAGCGCGGGCGGCTGCATGATCGACTGCGCGACTGCGCGGTGGTGGGCGTGGGCATCGTCGAGGCGGACGAGATCGACCGGCTCAACATCTATTGGGCGACGATGAAAGCCATGACCTTGGCGGTCGAGGCGCTCGGCCAGGTCCCCGCGCATGTCCTCGTCGACGGCAATCGCCTGCCGCGCTGGACTCATCAGGCGACCGCGATCGTGTCGGGCGACGCGATCTCGCTGTCGATCGCCGCCGCATCGATCATCGCCAAGCACACCCGCGACACGATCATGATCGCGCACGCCGAATCGCACCCGCATTATGGATGGCATTCGAACAAGGGCTATGGCTGCCGCGCGCACCTCGATGCGCTGCGAATTCATGGCCCGACGCCGCTGCACCGGCGCAGTTTCGCGCCGGTCGCCCAGGCCTGGCTTGATTTTTAGGCCATATCCCGGTCTGTGAGTCTTTTCGGCCACACACCACGGATTGAGTCCCTGTGGATAACTCGACTCAACATCTGGATGGCTTCCTAAAATGTTCCGGTTTGTTAACGATTTGGCAACCGGAATCGTTAACTAAACTCTGCTTGACCCGAGTCCGTACATCCGCAGGGATGCGCCGCTCTTCCAAGGGGGTGACTAAAGATGGGTGTGATCGAGAAGGTTAAGGCGCGCGCGATTGTGCCGGTGGCAGACGCGTTGCCGAAGGCCGAATTGCCGCGAGCCGAACTCCCACTAGACAGCATCATCATGCAGGATTGCATCACCGCGATGCGGGCGCTGCCGGCCAAGTCGGTCGACCTGATCTTTGCCGACCCGCCCTACAACCTCCAGCTCGGCGGCGACCTCAGCCGGCCCGACGGCAGCCATGTCGATGCGGTGACCGACGATTGGGACAAGTTCGATTCGCTTGCCATCTACGACAAGTTCACCCGCGCCTGGCTGACCGAGGCGAAGCGCATCCTGAAGGACAATGGCGCGATCTGGGTGATCGGCAGCTATCACAACATCTTCAAGGTCGGCAGCGCGATCCAGGACCTGGGATACTGGATCCTCAACGACATCGTGTGGCGCAAGGCCAACCCGATGCCCAACTTCAAGGGCACGCGCTTCACCAACGCGCACGAGACATTGATCTGGGCGTCGATGGGCGAAAAGGCGCGCTACACCTTCAACTATCGCAGCATGAAGACGCTGAACGACGAGCTGCAGATGCGCAGCGACTGGGAATTCCCGATCTGCGGCGGCCAGGAACGGCTCAAGCGCGACGGGGTGAAGGTGCACCCGACACAGAAGCCCGAAGCGCTGATCTATCGCATCCTGCTGGCGTGCACCAAGCCCGGCGACGTGGTGCTCGATCCCTTCTTCGGCACCGGTACGACGGGTGCGGTGGCCAAACGCCTGGGTCGGCGCTGGATCGGTATCGAGCGCGAGGCGGATTATTGCGCCGCCGCGCGGGAGCGGATCGAGGCAGCGCTGCCGCTCGACGAATCCTCGCTGGTGACGATGCAGTCGCCCAAATCCGCGCCGCGCGTCGCCTTCGGCACGATCGTCGAGAATGGCATGCTTACCGCCGGCGCAGTGTTGACCGATTCGAAGCGCCGCCACCGCGTGACGGTGCGTGCCGATGGGTCAGTGATGAGCGGCGATATCACAGGCTCGATTCACAAGCTTGGTTCGACCCTGCAGAACGCGCCGGCCTGCAATGGCTGGACCTTCTGGCATTACGAGACGCCCGAGGGGCTGAAGCCGATCGATGCGCTGCGGCAGGAATATCTCCTGGCAACGCAGCCCTGATCATCTCCGTCACCCCGGACTTGTTCCGGGGTCCACCGTGCCGCAAGAATCGATCGCTCATTGCTTGCGGAACAGTGGATGCCGGAACAAGTCCGGCATGACGAAGGAAGCGACATGAAAAACGCCCTCCACCTCCGCCCCGTCCAGTTCGTCGACACCCCCGTGGGCCGCGACGGCGAGGTTGCGCGGCTGGCGGGCGGGATGACCTGGTTCTCGGCCTATGAGGTGATCGAGGGCGGCAAACGCCGCACCGTGCCGATCGCCGAATTCGAGGCGGCGCTCGGTACGAACGAGCAGGCAGTCAAGCTCCATGCGGCAATCACTGCGCCGCGCCCCGCACTGACGCTGGGCGACCGCGTGCTGCGGTTCGACCAGCCGAGCGTCGCGGCGATCCTCAACGTGACGCCCGACAGCTTCTCCGACGGCGGCAAGCTGACCGACCCGGCGGCAGCCGCCGAGGCCGGGTTCGACCTCTCGGTCAAGGGCGCGACGATGATCGATGTCGGGGGCGAATCGACCCGGCCCGGCGCGCCGCTGGTGTGGGAGGGCGACGAGGTGAAGCGCGTCGTCCCGGTGATCGAGCGGCTGGCGAAGAGCGGTGCGCTGATCTCGGTCGATACCCGAAAGGCGGTGGTGATGGAGGCGGCGCTGGCCGCGGGCGCCGCGATCGTCAACGACGTGTCCGCTTTGTTGTGGGACGACCGAGCGCTGGACATGGTCGTGCGGGCCGGCTGCCCGGTTATCCTGATGCACTCGCCCGATCCGAAAAAGGGCCCGCATGGCGGCGAGGGGTATCGCGATGTGCTGACCGAAGTGTTCGACTGGCTCGAGGTACGCGTCGCGGCGGTGGCCGCGGCGGGGGTCGATCGGGCGAAGATCATCGTCGATCCCGGCATCGGCTTCGGCAAGTCGCTGCAGGACAATCTCGCGCTGATCAACGGGCTGGCGCTGTTCCACGGCCTGGGGTGCCCGATCATGCTCGGCGCCAGCCGCAAGCGGATGATCGGGGCGCTGTCCAACGAGGCGCCGGCCGACCAGAGGCTCGGCGGGTCGATCGCGCTGGCGCTCAAGGGGATCGAGGCGGGCATGCAATTGCTCCGCGTGCATGACGTGGCGGAGACGGTGCAGGCGCTCCGCATATGGCGCGGGCTGAAGGACGCCGCGCTGGTCGCGCGGATCACCTGACCGGGGCAAGCGCCCAGATATAGCAGGCCATCGCCGCCAGGCCGAACAGGGTGCGCGCGGCGTGGAGCCGGCCCCAGCGCTTGATCAACGGGCGGATCGGCACCGGATCGTCCTCGGCCTTGATCGCGGCGAGCCGGTTGTTGACCGGCAGGATGATCACCAGCGTCCAGGGCAGGTTGGTCAGCATCAGCAGAGCGCCGAGCAGGAACGGCCATTGGCCCCCGGTCCACCAGGCGGCTGCGCCAAGCCCCGCGCCGATCAGCGCGAGCGGTGCCTGCATCAGCGTGCCGCGCTTGTAGGCGGGCAGCCATTCCGTCAGCAGCGCGCGGTCGTCGAGCTTCAGCCGGGCAGGCTGCTCGGCGACATTGATATAGAAAGCTGCCCCGGCGAACAGCGCTGCGACGGCGATGGCGAGAAGCCCGGTCATGCCGGCCTCGGCAGGTCGACCACGCGGTGGGCCTTGGCGGGATCGCCGCCGGGCCTGGCGACCGCCACGCCCGCGGCGGCGACGGAGGCACCGGCCAGGCCGAGTTCGATCAGGGTAAAGCGCGAAATCTCGTTCGGCATGCGGATATCCTCCCGGCTTCTCACGGGAGTCGCGAGCCGTGGAGAATCCTATAGCATTTCCGGCAACGAGTGACGAGGTGATACCGGGAACGTCCGCTCAGGCCGCGTTGTCGATGCCCAGTTCGCCAAGCTTGCGGTAGAGCGTCGAGCGGCCGATCCCGAGCCGGCGGGCGACCTCGGTCATGCGGCCGCGATAATGGCCGATGGCGAGGCGGATCACATCCGCTTCGATCTCTTCCAGCGCGCGCAAATTGCCGTCGGCGTGGAACAGGGTGACTCCGCCGCTGGTCGCCATCGGCGAGGGCCCGGGCGTGGTGTGCCGCTGTGAGCCGAGCGCCGCGATCTGCGGGAAATCGAGCCGGGTCAGCGCGTCGCCGTCGCAGAGCACGGCGGCGCGGAACAACGCGTTCTGGAGCTGGCGGACATTGCCCGGCCAGTCATATTTGCCGAGCAGCGCCAGCGCATCGTCGGTGATGCCGAGTTCGCGCAGGCCCGGCTGCTCGGCGATTCGTGCGAGCAGGTGGCGGGCGAGCGCGGGAATGTCGCCGGTGCGTTCACGCAAGGGCGGGATCGTCACCTGGACGACGTTGAGGCGATAATAGAGGTCCTCGCGGAAACGGTCGGCCTCGACTTCCTCGATCAGCCGCTTGTTGGTCGCGGCGATCACGCGGACATCGACTTCGCGGGTATGACGCGCGCCGATCGGCTGGATCTCGCCCGATTGCAGCACCCGGAGCAGCTTCACCTGCGCTTCGAGCGGCATTTCGCCGATCTCGTCGAGGAACAGGGTGCCGCCGTCAGCTTCCTGAAAACGGCCGATCTTGCGTTCGAACGCGCCGGTGAAGGCGCCCTTCTCGTGCCCGAACAATTCCGATTCGACCAGGTTGGCGGGGATCGCGCCGCAATTGACTGCGATCATCGGCTTCTTGCCGCGCGGAGAGGCTGCATGGATCGCCTCGGCCACCACTTCCTTGCCGACGCCGCTTTCGCCCTCGATCAGCACGGGTACGCGCGCACGGGCTGCCTTGGCGGCGATGGCGAGCGCGGCGCGGAAATCGGGCGCCGAGCCGACGATCTCGTCAAAGGCGAGCAGGGCGGGAATCTTCTCGGTCAGCGGGCGCAGCTCGCCCGCGGCCTTGCCGGCGACGGCGGCGTCGAGCGCGCAGAGCAGGCGTTCCGGGGCGAGCGGCTTCACCAGGAAGTCGCTCGCACCGGCGCGCATCGCCGCGACGGCATGCGCCACGGAGCCGTTTGCGGTCAGCATCAGGAGCGGCAGCGCGGGGCGGCGCTGGCGGATTTCGGTGATGAGCGCGGTCGCGTCGGCGTCCGGGGCCCAGTGATCGAGCAGGATCGCATCGAGCTGCATGCCGTCCTGCGTGCCCAGCATGGCGATCGCCATTTCGCCGTCATTGGCGAAGACGGCGCGCCACCCGCGGCGCGCTGCGAGCGCAGCGACGAGACGGCGCTGCGCCGGTTCGTCGTCGATCAGCATCAGCAATCGCTGTCCGTTGCGCGTCATTCCGCTTGTCCAATCGTCCCGGTTCAAGCGGTAACCATAGACCTTAGGTGTAAAAGCGCCCTTAAACGCCCCAAGGCGGGACTTGAGGGACAGCGCATCGCCCGCTAAGCAGCCCGCACGGAGTTACAGGCAGGGGACGACCGATGGCCGGAGACGGCGAGATCAAGGTTCACGAAGCGACCTACCATCAGGTCATCGCGCTGCTGAAATGGGGCGCGGTTGGCTGTTTCCTGATCGCCTTTCTGGTGATCTGGCTGATCGCCGGTTAAGCGGCCGCGGGTGAAGATCGCAGTCCTCAAGGAGCAGGCCGACGGCGAACGCCGCGTCGCCGCGACCCCCGAAACCGTCAAGAAGTTCATCGCGCTCGGTGCCGAGATGGCGGTCGAATCGGGGGCTGGTGACACGGCGTCCTGCGCGGATGCCGACTATAAAGCGGCGGGCGCGAGCGTCGGCACGCGGGCGGCGACCCTGAAGGGCGCCGACATCATCCTCGGGGTGCAGGGGCCTGATCCCGACAGCCTGAAAGGCGCCGTACCGGGCGCCTGGCTCGCCGCGAGCCTCAATCCCTTCGGGGAGCGCGCGCGCGTCGAAGGCTATGCCAAGGCCGGCATAGAGGCGCTGGCGATGGAGTTCATGCCGCGCATCACGCGCGCTCAGTCGATGGACATCCTCTCCTCCCAGTCGAACCTGTCGGGATACAAGGCAGTGCTCGACGCCGCGGCGGAATATGGTCGCGCCTTTCCGATGATGATGACGGCGGCGGGCACAGTCTCCGCCGCGCGCGTCTTCGTGATGGGCGTCGGCGTCGCGGGGCTGCAGGCGATCGCCACCGCGCGGCGGCTCGGCGCGCAGGTCTCGGCGACCGATGTGCGCTCGGCGACGAAGGAGCAGATCCAGTCGCTCGGCGCGAAGCCGATCTTCGTCGAGAATGTCGTCGGCATCGAGGGAGAGGGATCGGGCGGTTATGCCGGCGAGATGAGCCCGGAATATCAGGCGGCGCAGGCCGAACTGGTCTCGGGCCATATCGCCAAGCAGGACATCGTCATCACGACGGCGCTTATCCCCGGACGTCCGGCGCCGCGCCTCATCTCGGCGGCGCAGGTCGCATCGATGAAGCCGGGCAGCGTGATCGTCGACCTAGCGGTCGAGCAGGGCGGCAATGTCGAGGGCGCGGTCGCAGGCGAGGTCGTGACGGTCTCCGGCGTGAAGATCGTTGGCCATCGCAACGTGCCGAGCCGGCTCGCGGCGGATACATCGGCCCTGTTCTCGCGCAATCTGTTCAACTTCCTCAGTGCCTTCTGGGACAAGGAAGCGGGCCGGCCAGTTCTGGACGAGGAGATTGGCGACGCGATCCGGCTGACCAAAGACGGCAAGGTCGTGAACGCAAGGCTGCTCGGGTGAAAGTGCCACGGGCTCAGCGTGCGACAGGGCTATTGCTTTCGTTGTTCCTATTTGTCGGCGCAGCGCCTGATCCCAGTCCTTATGAGACGGAGTATGTCGTAACCGCAGAGATCGACGCGGCCGGCTGGCAGACGCACGCGTTGAAGAATGGCGATGACGTATTTCGGCAGCGTTTGAGTTTCGCGAATCTCGCGGTGGCGGATGTCGCTCTGACGGAAGCTAATAACGGTGAAGAATTTATTCCTTCCGGTGAACAATACTTCAGGGCGGCGACCGATGGGCCGGAGCTTTGGTGTACGGCCAACATGAAGATGCCGAGCAACGGGTTTGCCCGAGACGTCATCGGGCGTGTGTATAGCCAATACTGCATCTTGGACGCCAATAAGGATGGCGTGTTCGACAGCTTTTTTAAACGCGCTCGAACGATACCTGTGTTTCCAAATGTTCGTGGAAAGATCACGCCAAATCCGCGTCCGATCCGACCTCTGCGTTTGACACGTGTCGATCCCGCTACATTACGAACAAATTACTATGTCGGCGTATCATTTTTGCGGGCAAGCGGGAAAGATAAGGCTTATCCGCAATTTATTATGTTCGCCAGCAGCGATTCGGGCCGTTTTCCTCTCACTGGATGGGCGCGCGGTACGGCAGAATCAAAGCAATTGTTGAATGTCGAGGATGCGGTGATCGAAGTGACAGTCGCCTCGGGTGGATTTGCGGCGAAGGTGGTTCGGCCGTTCATGACAGGACCGCAGCGTATTCGCGGCACAAACTGCGGCCTAATCAACGGTTGCTAGCGAGGGGCTATCATGGACTTCATCTCGATCCTGTCGATCTTCGTCATGGCCTGTTTCGTGGGCTATTACGTCGTGTGGTCGGTCACGCCGGCGCTGCACACGCCGCTGATGGCGGTGACCAATGCGATCTCCTCGGTCATCATCGTCGGCGCGCTGATCGCCAGTTCGGCGGCGGCGGGCGGATCGGCCTCGTCGAAATGGCTCGGGCTGCTAGCGGTGGTTTTCGCCAGCGTGAACATCTTCGGCGGGTTCGCCGTCACCGAGCGGATGCTCGCCATGTACAAGAAGAAGGAAAAGCCCGTCGCGAAGTGAGCGGTGTGAGGTTTTTGGGGGTTTAGCACATGCACGAAGCAGCACCGGTCAATCCCTGGGTAGCGCTGGCGTACCTGATTTCGGGCGTCTGCTTCATCCTGGCGCTGCGCGGCCTGTCGTCCCCCGCCAGCTCCCGGCGCGGCAATCGCTACGGCATGATCGGCATGGCGCTGGCCGTCGGCACGACGCTGTTCATCCATGAGGTCGCCTCGCTGCCCGAGATCCTGATCGCGATCGCGATCGGCGCCGCGATCGGTATCGTCACCGCCCGGAAGATCGCGATGACCGACATGCCGCAGCTCGTCGCGGCCTTCCACTCGCTGGTCGGCATGGCCGCGGTGCTGGTCGGCGTGGCGGCTTTCCTCAATCCCGAAGCCTTCGGCATCATGGGCGCGGACGGCGAGATCCTCACCGTCAGCCGGATCGAGATGGGGCTCGGCGTCGCGATCGGCGCGATCACCTTCTCCGGCTCCGTGATCGCTTTCCTCAAGCTCAACGGCAATATGGGCGGCAAGCCGATCATGCTGCCCGGGCGTCACATCATCAATCTCGGCGTGCTCGCCGGCATTCTCGGGCTGATCGCCTATTTCACTCAGGACCAGAGCCCCTGGATCTTCTGGACCGTCATGCTGCTCAGCTTCGCGATCGGCTTCCTGCTGATCATCCCGATCGGCGGCGCCGACATGCCGGTCGTGGTGTCGATGCTCAACAGCTATTCGGGCTGGGCGGCGGCGGCGATGGGCTTCACCTTGCACAACACCGCGATGATCATCACCGGCGCGCTGGTCGGATCGTCGGGCGCGATCCTCAGCTATATCATGTGCCGCGCGATGAACCGCAGCTTCATCAGCGTGATCGCGGGCGGCTTCGGTGGCGACAGCTCGGCCGGCGGTGCGGCGGCCGCGACCGACCGGCCGTGGAAGCGCGGGAGCGCCGAGGATGCGGCCTTCCTGATGCAGCAGGCCGAGCAGGTCATCATCGTGCCCGGCTACGGCATGGCGGTCGCCCAGGCGCAGCATGCGCTGCGCGAGATGGCCGACAAGCTGAAGGAGCACGGTGTCCGCGTGAAATACGCGATCCATCCGGTCGCGGGGCGCATGCCGGGGCATATGAACGTGCTGCTGGCCGAGGCGAACGTGCCCTATGACGAGGTGTTCGAGCTTGAGGACATCAACAGCGAGTTCGCGCAGACCGACGTCGCCTTTGTCATCGGCGCCAATGACGTGACCAATCCGGCGGCGAAGACCGACAAGACCTCGCCGATCTACGGCATGCCGGTACTCGACGTGGAGAAGGCCAAGACCGTGCTGTTCGTGAAGCGCAGCATGGGCGGCGTGGGCTATGCCGGCGTCGACAACGACGTCTTCTACATGGACAACACCATGATGCTGTTGGCCGACGCCAAGAAGATGGTCGAAGAGATCGTAAAATCCCTGGATTGAGCACGGGCGCTCGATCGGCTTCCAGGAGGCGTCCCATCGCCTGGTCGCGTCCGCGCCCAGCGCCGGGAAGGCATCGATTGCATCCATTTCGGTTGGAAGTGCTGCGCCGGTGTCGCAGGCTTTGAGCGGTTTCGGCGCTCATACATCCATTATGGACGTACTCATGGCTAACCCATTCCTTCCAAGTGCGTATTTTTACAGGATTCCGGGCCGAGGGGGCGACCGGACCGCACGATGGTGGGGGCTATGATGCATTCGGCGACGGACGCGACCTACACCATGACCGTTCCCGCGCTGATCGTCGCTGACGACGGCGCGGAGGCAATGGCCGCGCTGGAAGCGATCTCGCTCGCCGGCGGCCGCTCGCTTGGCCGGGTCGGCTGGGCGGACGCTGCGGAGCGCCTCCAACAGCATAGCGTGCTGGGCCTGCTGGTCGTCGAAGCCGAGGATGTTCCCGATGCCACCATTGCTGCCGTCCTGCCGCTTGTCGATGCCCTTGCTCGGGCCATCGACGCGCGCGTCGTGGTCTCCTTCGCCCGCCATCAGATCGATCTGGTCGCGGCCCATCTGTTCGGCGACCATGTCGACCTGCTCTGCTCCCCCTCGGTCGCCGACCGGGTGGCAGCACTCGCGGTCGCACTGATGCCGCGCAACGGCCGGCTCCAGGACTCGCGGCGCGACGCCGAGTCGATGCGCCTGAGACAGCTGAACAAGGAGATCGCGCGGATCGCGGAGATCATCGCCCGCCTGAACAACGAGGGGGAAGGCGAGTCCGTGGACGGCGGTGCGGGCCTGAAGGGTCATTCGACCGATCGCGACGAGGCGCCCGAGCATGATTCGCCACCGGTCACCGCGCGCGACGTGCGCGAGGTGATCCGTGCGCGACGGCTGCGCGACCAGTTCTTCGAGCGCGGTATGTTCGAGGATCCCGCCTGGGACATGCTGCTCGACCTGTTCGCGGCCGAGCTGGAGCAGACCCAGGTGTCGGTATCGAGCCTGTGCATCGCCGCCGCGGTCGCGCCGACCACGGCGCTGCGCTGGATCGCCAAGATGACCGAGGCCGGCGTGTTCGTGCGCCACGCCGATCCCTTCGACAAGCGCCGCGCGTTCATGGCCCTGTCGCCCAGGGCGCGGGACGGGATGCGGGACTATTTCGCGGCGGTGAAGCGGGGCGGCCCGGTCGCTTGAGGCTTGCTCCCAACGCTTGACCCTTGCTCATCGCCGCTGGCGGTGGCAACGCGCGCTATTCCAGAGCAGCGATTTTCGAATCGCCGGGTAGCGCCGGCGCGGAATTGCCTGTGAGGGCGATTAGCTCAGTTGGTAGAGCGTCTCGTTTACACCGAGAATGTCGGCGGTTCGAGCCCGTCATCGCCCACCATCCCCTGTATTTCGAGCGATGCCGCCAGTCCTTCCTTGCGGCTCCATCTGCGCATCGCCGCAGGCGGACACCTGGGCCAGTACGTACAAGTACGGCATCCATGGAGTGAGCGTCGTTCATCAAGACGGGGGATACCGGCACCCAGGAGCAATGGCGCTCCCGATGCCCGACAGCTGCGCCGGGCCAGCGCGGAAACCGGCTGATGGAACGATCCTTTTTGTACACGGACCGCGAGACCTTTTCTCCGGAAGAAGAAGCGGCGGAGATCGGGACGATTCCGGCTGTCGCCCGATCCGAAGGCGCGCCGGAATCCGGAGACGGCGAGCCGACAGCTGACAGCGCCGGCCCACTAAAGCTGCGCTCGCCGCGTCAACAGCTCTTGCTCGGCGCTGAGATTGCCGGGTTCGGCCGCAGACCATCGACGAAACACCGCATCAAGAACCTGTCGGCGACCGGCGCGCGCGTGGATGGCGCCGCCTTTTTGAAGCCGGGAGAAGCCATATCGGTATCGATCGGCGCGCTTGAGGCCATCGAGGCCATGGTGGTCTGGGTCGACGGCGCGGTGGCAGGATTGAAGTTCGCAGTACCCATCGATCCGGATGCGGCCCGGTCGAAAACCATCGTTTCGAACGGCAAGGTCGTTCCTGCCCCAGTCAACCGCGACCCGTCGCCGACCGCTGGTTGGGTTGCCGAGCTGAAGAGCCCCTATTGAGCGACGCTGAAGCGCAGATTGTCTGATTTCCGGCGTGATGACGGTGCCTGCCCTTTGACCGGGGGAGAGTCTTGCGCGAAGAGCGGAAGCGCCCTCTCGCGGGCAGACGACCATGAGGCAGGGATCATGACCACATCCGACGAGCGGCTGAACAAGCTGCTGGAGAATTTCATGGGACATGTCATCTCGCTCGACGGCGTCCGCATGGCGCATCGGCACGTCATGGCCGAGCTGCTTGCCCGCCTGCCGGACAGCGATTTCGTCGATGAGCTGATCGCCGGTGCCGACGCCAACGAAGCCGAGCCGGGCGAAATGCGCCGCATGGCGGCCTATCGGGCCGAGCTGGATGCGCTCGTCGAGGAAGCCCGGGCGACGCGCGAGCAGCGCGGCGAGAGCTAGGCGCTCAGAGCGACCTCAGCAGCCGCACCGCCCGTGCGATCCAGGGTGGATCGGCCACGACCTGCTGGCGTGCGCCGGCGCCCAAAGGCAGGATCTGGAGCTTGCCCTCCTCGCGGCCGATCAACCGCCCGAACAGGAAGCGGCCCGCCGGGCGTGGCACCAGCACGTCGCGGTTGAGCGCACGGGCATAGACGTCCGGCGCTAGCATCTCGCACCATAGTTCGTCGCCGGCGCGGTAGTCGCCGATGCCCGCGGCGATCACGACCGCGGTCAGGCCGGGCGCGGGCAGTGGCGGGGCGACCGTCGCCGGGCGCCTGGGGGCATGCGCGCCGCTGGCGTCGAGTACCGCCGCCACGGCGATCTCGGCGCGGTCGGGCAGCCTGACCAGGTCGGCCGCGGTGACGCCGAGCGCATCGGCGATTCGGTTGAGCCAGCCGACCGATACGGTGCGCGTGCCGGTCTCGAGCCGCCCGATGGTCTGCGCGGTGGTGGGCGGTACGCAGCGGCGGGCGACGTCGTCGAGCGTCAGCCCCTTGGCGCGACGCACTTCGCGGATCGCAGTGATCATTGACCCTCTCCTAACCAGATCGGTTTGCCATTATCTCCCAAATGCGCCAGTGCGGCAAGGCTGCGACATTTCGTGCCGCAGCGCACATAAACGGGCTGGCGTCCGTCCCTCTCGCCGATCATGATGCGTGCTGCGCCGGTGGGGCGGCGCGAGGGAGACCGGCGATGCCCGTGAAGCGCGAGATGATGGTGCGGCGCGACGATCTGAGCCAGACCGCGATCAACGAGACCCTGGTATCGGAGCCGAAGGACGGCGAAATCCTGCTCGAGATCGAGGCCTTTGCGGTCACCGCGAACAACGTCACCTATGCGGTGGTCGGCGATCAGCTCGCCTATTGGAAGTTCTTTCCGGCGCCGGAAAGCTGGGGCATTGTGCCCGTCTGGGGCCATGCGCGGGTGACGGCGTCGCGCCATCCGGAGATCGCGGTCGGCGAGCGCGTCTATGGCTATCTGCCGATGGCGTCGCACCTGATCGCGCAGCCGGGCAAGGTCGCGGCGGACGGATTCCGCGATATGGCGGCGCATCGCCAGCCGATGAGCCCGATCTACAACCAGTATCGCCGCCTCGCCGCCGACCCGGCGCACGACCCGGCGCGCGAAGAGGCGCGCATGCTGTTCGCGCCGCTGTTCACCACCAGCTTCCTGATCGGCGACCAGCTCCGGCGCGCCGACTGGCATGGCGCGGGCGCGCTGATCGTGACCAGCGCGTCGAGCAAGACGGCGATGGCCGCCGCCCATGTCGCGCGGGCCGATAGCCCGGGCGTGCGGCGGATCGGGCTGACCGGCGCCGGCAACGTCGCCTTCGTGCAGGGGACCGGCCTGTATGACGAGGTCATCGCCTATGATGCGATCGATGGATTGACCGTGACGGGCAGCGCGGTGCTAGTCGATTTCGCGGGCAATGGCGAACTGTTGCAGGCGCTGTACGAACAGCTGTCCGGGCAACTTGCCTATGTGCTGCGTGTCGGGGTGACTCATCACGACGAGCGCGGCGACACCGGGGAGCTGCCCGGGCCGGCGCCGGTGTGGTTCTTCGCGCCCGATGCGGCGACGGCGCTGATCGG
The DNA here is from genome assembly GCF_058809095.1 of Sphingomonas sp. GW821-FHT10F11. Taxonomy (NCBI): domain Bacteria; kingdom Pseudomonadati; phylum Pseudomonadota; class Alphaproteobacteria; order Sphingomonadales; family Sphingomonadaceae; genus Sphingomonas; species Sphingomonas sp. GW821-FHT10F11. The sequence continues at coordinate 107,248 of NZ_JBXASH010000006.1, read as the reverse complement.
CGAGATCGGGCCGGATGCGTTCAACGCGGCGCTGGCGGCGCGCTGGGCCGGCTTCGTCGCCGAAGCGGAAGGCTGGGTGAGCGTCGAGAAGGGCGTGGGCGCCGAGGCGCTGCAGCAGGTATGGCGCGCCCAGCTCGCCGGTCGCGCCCCGCCGCAAAAGGGCTATGTGCTGAGGCTCTGAACCGCGACGAAACGGCGATAGGCCCAGCTGATCGCGATCAGTGCAATACCGAGCCCGAGGAAGGAAAGGATGCGCAATATCCCTTCCAGGATGGCCGCGTCGACCAGGAACACCTTGAAGGTCACCAGGAACAACAGGCCGAGCCCGACGATGCGCAGATCGCCGAGGCCCTGGCGGATGCCATGGGTGAGCCAGACCAGCGCCAGCCCGAGGAACGCGGCCGAATAGAGCCAGTTCTCCGTCCGGCCGATCGGACCGGTCAGGATAGCGCCATGAGTCGCCTGGCGGACCGTCGCCGCGACCGCGACCGCGATGGCGGCGAGCATCGCCCCGCGCCAATATCGATCGGCGCGCCTCGGCCAGAGCCAGGCGGCGACCAAAGCCGCATCGAGCGTCGCCAGGTTGAGCAGCGGGATCGTGCCGACCGATTGCGGCACGAGCACGGGACACAGCACCGCCAGATCGAACCAGACGAACCGGCCGAGCGCGATCGCCAGCAGAGTGTTGGGCAGCAGCGTGGGGCCAATGTCCCGCCGGTAGCGCGCGGCGAGCCAGGCGGCGGCGAAGAAGAGCTGGGTGATCGCGACCCGCTCGAGGAAACCGAGCGCCTCGAAGCGCGCCAGATCGGCGATGGCGAGCGGCGCCTTGGCAAGTGCGTAGACAGTCACGGCGCCGATGCCCGCCAGCACCGCGACGGCGCGGTTTCGCCACGGCCCGGGCATGTCGGGCGTTCGCAGCAGCGCAGCGCCGATCAGGCCGGCGGACAGGGTCAGCTCCCGCATGATCCGCACCAGCGGCGGCAGATCCAGATAAGGCAGCCGGTTCCCACCGAGCGAGGCGACCGTCATCCAGAGCAACTCGCCGATCAGCGGGGCAGCGCTGGCCAGGGTGGCGAGCCCTGCGGCGGCGGCCCAGAGGCGGGGGGCCGGGCGGTAGAGGATCAGCGCGGCGGCCGCGCCGGCGAGGCCGGGCGTGTGCCACGGCGCGGGCAGTAGCGCCGGGATGAAGCCGAGCGCCAGGGCCAGCGCGGCCCAGCCGAGCGCGGTGCGCATCCGTCCGGGCAAGAGCAGCCAGCCGGTCGCTGCGGCCAGGCACGCCGGCAACAAGCCGATCGCGACGAGATCGGCCGGAGCCGGTGCCGGGTCGGTCAGCATGATGCTGGACAGATAGGGGCCAAGCCGCATGAACCCGATCATCATCGCCGCGCCCGTTACGACGAGCGGTGCGGGCGCGAGATGGTTGAGCGACAGGTCGCGCGTCCGCCGCGACCAGGCCGCGATCGCCACGCCGATGACGAGCCAGGCGGACCAGCGCCATGGCTCGGCGAACAGCTCAGCCTCGGCCAGCCCGGCGAGCAACGCGGCAATAGCCGTGCTGCCGGTCAGTCCGATCGAGGGCGTCAGCGTCTCGCGCGCCGAATGGCGGGCTCGCCAGGCGAGCGACGCCGCGGCGAGGGCCGCCAGCGCCAACAGGCCAGCCCAGGCGGCCGGCGACAGCACGTCATGCGCGATGGCGAGTGTCAGCAACACCGGCCCGGTGGTCGCCCCGAGCGCGATCCCCGCCCATAGCGTGCCGCGCCGGGCGAGGAGGTGGCCGGGGATGCCGAACAGCAGGGCGATGGCCAGCGCCGCCAAGGGCGCATGGACAAGCTCGCCGGTGTCGAGCGCGATGCCGAGCAGGGCGAGCACCAGCGCCAGCGCCGCGGCTGGCCCGGGCGCCAGCGCTTCGTCGCGCCAGCCGAGCCAGAGCGCGGCGGCGCTCAGCAGCAGGTACAGCCCCCAGGCGAGCGGCGCGAAATCGAGCGCCGGCGCCAGGATCAAGAGCTGGACGAGCCCCGCGACCAGCGGGAGCATGCGCAGCCATGACCGGGCAGCGCCGGTGCGCGGCAGCGCCAGGGTCGCGCCGATCGCGAGCAGCACGACGAAGCCACCGACCCCGGCCAGTCCGCGTCCGGTGACCATGGCGACCAGGATGTTCACCCAGGCGAAGCCGCCGCCGCACGCCGCGATCGCCAGCCACACCCAGCCGCGCCGGATCGCCAGCCCGAACAACGCGGCGACGAGCAACCCGAGATAGATCAGCAGCGGCCCGATATTGCCCGGATCGAAGCTCGACACGAGCGGCGCCGCGAAGCCGCCGATCAGCGCCATGATCGCGGTCGGCGGGCCGTGGCGCAGCGCCAGGCCGAGGCCCGCCGCCGTCACCACCACCATGATCGCGAAAGCCGGGCCGGCGCCGAGCAGGTGATAGAGCTGTGCCGCGATGTAGAGCGTGCCGTACAGGCTCGCGATGCCCGCGCCGGCCAGCACCTGGCCGACGCGTTCGTCGTCGCGGGTGGCGGGCAGCCGGCGGGCGACTTCGCTCGCGGCGATCAGCACCAGCCCGAACAATCCGGCGATGATCGTCCGCGCCGTCGGCCCGAGCAGTCCGTTCTCGATCGAATAGCGCACCAGGAAGAAGGCGGAGAGGACCAGGGCCGCGCCACCGATCCAGATCGGCAGCTTGGCGCCGACGATGTTCTCGAACCCGATCCGGGCGGACTCGTGTGCGGGAATGGCATCGGCTTCCTTGACCAGGGTTGCGACTGGCTCGGGCGCAGGCGGCTCGGGGATCGGTGCGTCCGGGAGATCGATCGCCGGCGGCGGCGGCGCAATCGAAGCTTGTGCCCGGACCACGGTGGCGGTGCGGCGTTGTTCCACCGGTTCGTCGCGCTCGGGGGCAGCGTCCTCGCTGCGTGGCTGGCGTTCGGGCGCCAGGCCGGGGTCAAGACGGATCAGCCGGTCGTGCAGTTCGACGAGACGGTGTTCGAGCCGCCGCACCCGGGCGACGAGACGCTCCAGCATGATCCCGAGGGCGACGATCGCGATGAACAAGATGACCGTCACACCCGACTCCCCCGCTCCGCAGCCACGGGATGTGCCACAGTGCCTGCCGCGTGTCTCGTCCCCCGGGGCCTGAAGATGGGTTGCAACATGCAACTTATGTGCTAGGCTGACCCCAGCCATAAAAATGGACCGGGAAAGGGAGCTCAGCGATGATCGTCTATGGATCGAGCATGTCGCCGTTCGTGCGCAAGGTTCTTGCCTTCGGAATCGAGAAAGGCATCGCGCTCGAGCTGTCGCCCGCCGGCTTGGGCCGCGGCGGACCGGCGTTCGAGGAATGCAGCCCGTTCGGCAAGATGCCCGGCTTTCGCGATCCCGGCGCGGATAACGGCCGGGATTTCTGCATCTCGGATTCGACCGCGATCATCACCTATCTCGAGGCGAAATTCCCGGAGCCGGTCATGATCCCGAGCGATCCGATCGCGCGGGCGCGGACGATCTGGTTCGAGGAATTCACCGACACGATCATGTTCGCGATGGCAAGCAAGGTGTTCTTCAACCGCTTCGTTGCGCCCAGGATGCTGAAGCAGCCCGGCGACGCGGCGATTGCCGACGCCGCGGTGGAGATCGAATTGCCGCCTTTGCTCGACTATCTGGAGACCCAGGTCACGGCGAGCGGCTATCTGGTCGAGGATCGCATCACCCTGGCGGATATCGCGGTGGCGAGCCCGTTCGTGAACCTGGGTCATGTCGGCTGCCCGATCGACGTGGCGCGCTGGCCGAAGACGGCGGCCTATGTGCGCGGCATCCTGGCCCGGCCGAGCTTCGCGCCGATCGTGGCGGCAGAACAGGCGTTTATCGCCCGGGTGGCGTGACCGGCCGGGCGAATCAGGTCGACCGGTAGCGCATCCACCAGCGCCGTGCGGCGACGATCGCCCAGACGCTCTCGACCAGCCCGAATGGCCAGGCGCCTTGCAGGAATCCGTAAGCCGAGCCGAGCAGGCAGAACAGGGCGAAGCCAAGCCCCCACCAATGCGATCGAGCGTCGAACGCATAGCAGATCAGCATGCCCGTGACGGCGAAGAGCCCGAAGGCAGCGAGCAGGTCCATCGGCGCCGTCCTATAGAGAAGCCGGTTGGATCAGAAGTAGGGTGGATCAATCGCCCCGCGCGGATCGTGGCGATGGTGGAGCATGGCCGCGATTTCGGCTAGGACGCCGCCCATGCAGTTCGACTTCATCAAATGCCATGGCTCGGGCAATGATTTCCCCCTGATCGATGCGCGCGAGATCATGCTCGACGATACGGTCTGGGCCGGCGTCGCGCGGGCGCTGGCGGATCGGCGCGGGCCGGTCGGTGGCGACGGGCTGTTGCTGCTGACGCCGGGCGACAAGATCCACGCCTTTGGCATGCGCATGTTCAATTCGGACGGCAGCGAGGCGGAGACCTGCCTCAATGGCCTGCGCTGCGTCGCCCGGCTCGGGTTCGAGCGCCTCGGCATCGACCGTGCGCTGGTGCGCCTGAAGACCAGCGCAGCCGAGGCGGCGCGCGACGCCGATATCGCGCCCGGCGTGGTGACGATCCGCGAGACGGCGGGCCCCGCCGATCTCGACGTGACGCGCTGGCCGCTCGATATCGACGCGCACGAGATCGTCCAGCAGCCGATCGCCCTGTTGCCGACCGCGCGCAGCTTCATCGCGGTGGCGATGCCCAACCCGCATCTGGTGAGCTTCGTCGACAGCGTCGACGAGGCGGAGTTGGTCGCGGTGGGCGAAGTCTGCGAGGCGGCGCCGCCGTGGCTGCCGAACCGCGCCAATGTCTCCTATGTCGAGCTGCGGCCAAACGGTCTGTTCGTGCGCACCTTCGAACGCGGCGTCGGCCTGACCGACAGCTGCGGCAGCGCGATGGCCGCCTCCACCTTCGCCGCCTGTCTGACCGGCCGGGCCGAATTCGGCGACGAGCTGACCGTGTTCAACCGCGGGGGCCTGGTCCGCGCCCAGGCCGAGAGCGACGGCATGGTCCGCCTGTCGGGCAATGCGACCTTCGAATGGGAAGGATCGGCCGAGGTCGACTGGGAGCGCGGGCTGGCCGGCGACCTGATCGTCGCGCGGCATTTCGACGCCGAGATCGCCGCCTGGGCGGGGGTGGTCGAGGCGATCGGGTAGCGACGGCGCCGCCTGTTCCACCTGTTATTCCGGCCGAATTTTTTTCTTCACCTGTTATGTTGGATTTTGCGAGCAGGTTTATCCACCAATTCCAGTGAGATGCCGCCAATCCACCTGTTCCGCGATAACAGGTGGATAACAGGTACGGAACAGGTGCGTAACAGGCGAACATCTGCGAGATTTTCCGACTGTGCCAACGATAAGAAAGAGCGAATGCGGACTGTTGATGCAGGCCGATCGTGCACCACATTAGCACCAAACCATGCATGTTGAATCGACGCGGCGGCGATTGCGCCGCCAATGTCTTCCGCTGGAAACCTGTACCTAGCCCGACAACCATGTTCAGCAACCATGCTCGAACTGGCGCGTATCTCTCCTCATCGCCCGATGTATGGGCTTGAGAGGAGTTGTCATGAAGATCACCATTTTGCTTGCCGCCGCCGGCCTTGCCGTCGCGTCGATGGGCGTCAGCACGAGCGCCATGGCGCAGAGCCGGGACCATGACCGGGACGGCTATCGTGACGGGCAGCGCGATCGCGACGGATATCGCGATCGGGACCGCTATCGCGACCGGGACCGGTATCGCGGCGGGTATCGCGACCGCGGCCGTCATTACGGTTATGACCGCCGGCATTATGGCTGGAATCGTCACCGCAATCACTGCCGGACGATCTGGCGCTATGGCCACCGGGTCCGCGTCTGCCGCTGATCGGCGACGCATCGGGCGGCGGCTTTGGCCGCCGCCCCTTTTTGTCGCGGTGTTGGTTGCAACCGCGCAACATTCGGCCGGATCATTTGTTATGAACGCGTAACATCCTAGGGAGAATATCATGAGTCGCTTCACCAAGATCGCCGTCATCGCGGCCACCAGCTGCCTGGCGATCGCCACGCCCGGCTTCGCGCAGACCGCGCAGGACGATGCCCGTTTCCAGCAGGCGCAGCAGCGGCTCCAGAACGAGCTGCGCGTGTTCCAGCAGGAATTCGACCGCTATCAGCAGGCATCGCGCAACCGAGGCGGTGGCTATGGCGGTCCGGGCGGCGGCTATGATCGCGGCCCCGGCGGCCCGGGCGGCTATTATAATGACGACCGGGTCGAGAGCGGTTACGAACCGTCGCGCTATTATCGCGAAGGGCCGAATTATCGCGAGCGCGTGCTGAGCGCTGACGAGCGGGTCTATCGGGGCAGCGACGGCCGCTATTATTGCAAGCGCAACGACGGCACGACCGGCCTGATCGTCGGCGCGATCGGCGGCGGCATCCTGGGCAATGTGATCGACGGCGGCCATTCGCGCGGCGTCGGCACCATCCTGGGCGCGATCGTCGGCGGCGTCGCCGGCAAGTCGATCGACCAGAACAACCAGCAGGTGAAGTGCCGCTGATCTGATGCGGGGCGCCGCGCAATGCGGCGCCTCCATCGCACGAATATCTAACCGGATCGGCGCGGATTCGAAAGAATCCCGTGCCGGTCCGGTTCGTCTAGATGAAGCGCGGGATCGGCCGCGGATGCGGCGTCATACGGTCCGACAGGTCGAAATCGACCTCGTCGACATAGCACCAGCCCCAGCCTTCGGGCGGATCATAGCCCTCGATGATCGGATGCCCGGTCGCATGGAAATGCGCCGTGGCGTGGCGGTTCGGCGAATCGTCGCAGCAGCCGACATGGCCGCAGCTACGGCACAGGCGCAGATGGACCCACCAGTCGCCGGTCTTGAGACACTCCTCGCACCCGTCGGCGCTCGGCACGACGTCGCGGATGCCGTCCAGATGCGTGCATGACTCGTTCATGGCGATACGGTAGCGCAATTGCCGCCCCCGCCAACCCCATATGGCCAACCCCGAAGGTGGGCGGCGCTTCAGGACGAAAGAGCGAAGATGGTTCCCCGGATACTGATCGATACGGCGCAGGTGCCCGGTGGCGGCGAGCTGCGGCTGTTCCGGCGCGGCGACGACTTCTCGATCATGCTCGGCGCGAACGAGCTGATGAACAGCCGGCTTTCGGGATCGGAAGAGGCGCTGGCGACCCTGGTGTGCGATCGTCTGGTGGCCATGCCGGCACCGCGCCTGCTGATCGGCGGACTCGGCATGGGTTTCACCCTGCGCGCGGCGCTGGGCTGCCTTGGGCCGGATGCGATGATCACCGTGGCCGAGCTGGTGCCGGCGGTGGTCGCCTGGGCGCGCGGGCCGATGGCGCCGATCTTCGACGGGAGCCTGGACGATCGGCGGGTGACCGTCGCCGAGGAGGATGTCGGCGCGCTGATCGCCGGTACGGGGGCCGGCGTGCGGGGCGCCTGGGATGCGATCCTGCTCGATGTCGATAATGGGCCCGACGGCCTGACCCGGCGCGGCAATGACCGGCTCTACGGCGCGACCGGGCTCGATGCGGCCCGATCGGCGCTTCGCCCGGGCGGTATCCTGGCGGTCTGGTCGGCGGCGGCGGACGCGAAATTCGTGCGGCGCCTGGAGACGGCGGGGTTCGCGGTCGAGGAAGTCGTCGTGAAGGCGCGGGGCGGTCGCGGCGCGCGCCACATCATCTGGCTGGCGAAGCGGCTTTAGCTGTCGGCGCGTTCGTCCTCCTGGGTCGGCGGCATCGTCTCGACCGACGCGTTCGGAACCAGACGTTCGAATCGGGCGAGCAGGTCCGAGGCGAGCGGGCTGTCAGCGGTATAGGCGACCAGCGTGCGGTGAGTCGCCGGGGCGGTGTCCGGATTGGCGAGCAGCGCGAGCGTGGCGGTGGGCGCCGCGACCAGCAGCAACAGGATCAGGCTGATCGCCGGTCCGCGGATCCGCCGACGACGCGGCGGTGCCGGGCGGAAGATGGGTGGCGGCTGGCGGTGCGGTGTGATGACCGGCCGGCCGCCCCGCGCGCGATCATAGTCGGCGCGGCTGTCGGGCTTGCCGAGCACCGCGAATGCTTCGTTGATCTCGCGGGCTCGCTCCGTCGCCCGGTCGCTCGCATTGGTGTCGGGGTGATGCTTGCGGAGCAGCGCCTTCCACGCGGCATGGACGACGACGTCATCCGCCTGGGGCGACAGGCCGAGGACGGCGTAATAGTCCAATGAACCATTCATCGCTCTGTTGTGCTACGAAGCTGATCGAAATCAAAGAGGCGAGGTACAGTTGCGCGATCGCGAGTAAGCGGCGTCGAGTAAGCAGGGCGATATGGAGATAACTGTTACTCATCCGAAACATAATTGACTTGGAAGGCCCGCGGGGCTGGCATAGGCTTGCGGTGAGAGGAGAGAGACCATGGCGACCGGAACGGTAAAATGGTTCAACGACGCGAAGGGTTTCGGCTTCCTGACCCCGGACGACGGCGGCGAGGATTTGTTCGTCCATTTTTCCGGCATCAACATGCCGGGCTTCAAGACGCTTGCTGAAGGACAGCGGGTGTCGTTCGACGTGATCGAGGGGCCGAAGGGCAAGCAGGCGGCGAATATCCAGGCGGTCGAGCCCGACTGATCCATTCGCCATCGCGCCGATCGGTCCGGTCGTACCGCGAATCCCCCCGATGAGTTCCGTCCGGTCGCGACTCGGCAGCGTCGATTCCGGTTTATCCCGGGATTGATTCAGGCGCCGCGCGGCCACCTTCGAACCAAGTGCGGGGAAATTGTCCCATAACGGGCATAATTTCATTCGCACTTGCGGCATTTCATCGCGTCGCCGAAACCTGGACCAAGGCCTGAAACGCCATCTCGTCCGGAGGTGCGTCGATGCCCCTTTTCCATCGGCGCGCGCCGATTCGCTGCTCCTTCTGGGCGGCCTGCCATGGCCCGCATACGCAGCCGGGAGCCGCACAATCGCGCGCTTTGGCGAGGGGAAAGGCGCGGGCCGGGCAGCGCGGCCCGCAACGCCGGCGCGAACCGCGCCGCGATGTTGCGGGTGCGTCCGTTCGCGTGTGGTCCCGTGGGGCACCGCCGGGGGCATGTGCCGATGCTCGTGCCGACATGCCGTGAATGCCGTCGAAAAAGAGCCAAAGCTGTTGCGCTTCAGCAACAGCCATCGGAATTTGTTCGCTTGCGCGGAAACCTTCCTTTGGGTAGGGAGTTTGCGCTGTCCGAGTGACAACGAAGAAAGGGGATTTTTATGCGGAAGCTTGCCGTTGCTATGGCGCTCGCCTCCACCGCTCTCGCCTCACCCGCCCTGGCCCGCGACGATTCGTGGTATGTGGGTGTCGAAGGTGGTGCGCTGCTCGTCGAAGATATGCATTTTGATATCGGCGCGCTTTCCGACGCAGCGACTGTCGACAACCATTATGGTTATGATGTCGATGGCGTGATTGGCTACGATTTCGGCGCGTTCCGCGTTGAAACCGAAGTCGGCTACAAGAACTCGACCGTCGACTCCTATTCCTCGACGACGACCACCCCGATCCGGAACTTCCAGGGTGTGCCGATCAACGCTCCTCCCGGTACCTATGATTATGCCGGTGGCCGTACGACGGCGCTCAGCTTCATGCTGAACGGCCTGCTCGATTTCGGTGACGACGATGGTATCCAGGGCTTTGTCGGCGGCGGTGTCGGTGTCGCTCGCGTCAAGACGCGGATCGGCCTGAACACGCTCAGCAACTTCATCGACGATTCCGACACGGTCTTTGCGTGGCAGGGTATCGCCGGTCTGCGTGCTCCGCTGACCAGCCACCTCGATGCGACGTTCAAATATCGCTTCTTCAACGCCAACAACGTCAAGCTCGTCGACGTTTCGGGCCGTGCGGTCGATACCCGGTATCGCTCGCACAGCATCCTGGGTGGTCTGACCTACAATTTCGGCGAGCCGCCGGCACCGCCGCCTCCGCCGCCGCCGCCCCCGCCGCCTCCCCCGCCGCCTCCGCCGGAGCCGGTTCCGGTTGTGGCGCCGCCGGTCTGCTCGCCTGGCCCGTTCATCGTGTTCTTCGAATGGGACAAGTCGGACATCACGCCGGACGCGTCGTCGATCCTCGACAACGCCGTCACCCAGTACCAGAATTGCGGCAACGCGCAGGTCATGCTGGCCGGCCACGCCGACCGTTCGGGCGCACCCGCCTACAATGTGGGTCTCTCGCAGCGTCGTGCGGACTCGGTGAAGGCTTATCTGTCCGCTCACTCGATCCCCGAGGGCGTGATCTCGACCGAAGCATTCGGCGAGAGCAAGCCGCGGGTCGCGACCGCCGATGGCGTCCGCGAGGTTCAGAACCGCCGCGTGGAAGTTACCTACGGACCTGGCTCGGGCAACTAAGCCCGGACTTGAGTTCGAAGAATCGAGAGGGAGATCGGCTTGCCGGTCTCCCTTTTCGTTTGTGCGCGACGAATCTGTCGCGCCGGCCGGCCGTCGATTCGGCATGAGATCATGCGCTGCCGACCCTTTCATCTTCGTCGCCCGGCCGATCCGTCGACTTTTTCTTCGGTCCAGCCGGTTTTGTGCTGCAACGGCGAAGGGCGGGGCTGGCAATCGGCCCCTGTTCCGCTAGAGGAATGCGGGCCGCTGGCGGCGCCATCCACCTATGAAACAGGGTATCAGGCATGCGGATAACGATGATCGGTTCGGGCTATGTTGGTCTGGTATCTGGCGCCTGTTTTTCGGATTTCGGCCATGACGTGATCTGCGTCGACAAGGATGCGAGCAAGATCGCCGCGCTCGAGGCGGGCAAGATGCCGATCTTCGAGCCCGGTCTCGACACGCTGGTGGCGACCAATGTCGCGGCCGGCCGGCTGAGCTTCACCACCGACCTGAAATCCGCCGTCTCCGGCGCGGACGCCGTGTTCATCGCGGTCGGCACGCCCTCGCGGCGCGGCGACGGCCATGCCGACCTGACCTATGTCTTCGAGGCATCGCGCGAGATCGCCGCGGCGATCGACGGCCCGATCGTGATCGTCACCAAGTCGACCGTGCCCGTCGGCACCGGCGACAAGGTCGAGGAGATCATGACTGAAGTGGCCGGCGACTATGAGATCGCGGTCGTCTCCAATCCCGAATTCCTGCGCGAGGGTGCCGCGATCGGCGACTTCAAGCGCCCCGACCGAATCGTCGTCGGTACCGAAGATGCGCGCGCGCAACAGGTGATGCGCGATATCTACCGTCCGCTCTATCTCAACGAGAGCCCGATCCTGTTCACCGGCCGCCGCACCTCCGAACTGATCAAATATGCGGCGAACGCGTTCCTCGCGACCAAGATCACCTTCATCAACGAGATCGCGGATCTCTGCGAAGCGGTCGGCGCGAATGTGCAGGATGTGTCGCGCGGCATCGGCCTCGACAATCGTATCGGCTCGAAGTTTCTGCATGCCGGCCCGGGCTATGGCGGGTCGTGTTTCCCGAAGGACACGCTGGCGCTGCTCAAGACGTCCGAGGATTACGAGACGCCGATCCGCATCGTCGAGGCGGTGGTGCAGGTCAACGACAACCGCAAGCGCGCGATGGGCCGCAAGGTGATCAAGGCGCTGGGCGGCGAGGGCAAGGGCAAGACCGTCGCGATCCTCGGCCTGACCTTCAAGCCCAACACCGACGACATGCGCGACGCGCCGAGCCTGGCGATCGTGCAGAGCCTGCTCGACGCCGGTGCGACCGTCCGCGCCCATGACCCGGAAGGCATGGAGATCGCGAAGACGATGATGCCCGCCGTGACCTATTGCGGCGACGCCTATGAGGCGGCCGAGGGTGCCGACGCGGTGGTGATCGTGACCGAGTGGGACACCTATCGCGCGCTCGACCTGGGCCGACTGGCCGGCATCATGAACGGCAAGGTGATGGTCGACCTGCGCAACGTCTATCGCGCGCCCGAGGTCGAGAAGGCCGGCTTCGCCTATAGCTCGATCGGGCGATAGGCGCCGCCCCCTTTTCCGAGGAGGAGGGCCCATCTTCTCAGGCGCGCGGGCTCACGCCTTTGCGCGTGGCCTGCCCATGAAATCGCGTTTGACCAGCGGCACGCCCTTCCAGCGCAGGATGTCGTATGCCGTCGTGGTGTGAAAATAAAAATTGGGTTGCGAGAAGGAGAGCAGGAACTCCTCGGCGGTAAAGTCGATCCGGCGCTCGCCGAAGGAGAAGTACACCTCCTGCCCGATAAAGCCGTCGATCTCGGCCGGGTCGATTGCGCTGAGCGCGGCGATCGTTTCGGAAACCCGCGCGGAAAGCCCGGCGAAATCCCCCGGCGGCGTCGACGTGTCGGGCGAGAAGCCGCCCCGGCGCACCCCCTCGATCGCGCCGAGCGAATGAACCGTCGCCGATTTCACCTGATAGGCGAAAGGCAGCATGTCATCGGCGAGCCGGGCCTGGATGATATCGTCGGGCGCAAGCCCCTTTTCAGCGCAATAGGCCTCGGCCTTGCCGATCAGGCCGGCCACGGCGCCGAGCATCTGCAACTGGGAAGGAATGGTGGCGGCGTGGAGCGAAAAGGTCATAAGGTTCCTCTCTGGTTGTCGGCCGGCACAAGCCGGGGCGGACGTGGATCACCCAATTGGGGAACGCGCGACCATCTTGCTCGCGCCGCCCTATGAAAGCAACGCGGCCTGGAGCCAGGGCGGCGTGATCGCATCGCCCAGCGCCTCGACCCGGCGCAGCTCGACCATCAGCCCGAGATCGGGATAGGTTGCGCGCGTACGGTCGCCCGGCTCGGCGATCGGCGCGACCACCAGGCGGCGATTGACCTTGGCGCGGTGATGCATGCGCGCGGTGTTCTCCTGGCCGACATAACAGCCCTTGGTGAAGCTGACGCCGTTCAACTCGCGGGCATTGGCCTCAAGCCAGAGCGTCTTGTCCGACCCCAGCTCCTCGACGCCTTCGGTGACGCCGAGCGACAGGCGATGAGCCTTCCAGCCGGCTGCCGCCTCGCCAGCCTCGCCGAGCCAGCGCCGGCCGAGTTCGGGAAGGCGCGGATCGGCCACGCCGCGATCGCCGTCGGGTGACCAATGCACTGCGCCGGCGACCCGCTCGATCATGATCGCGCGGCGCAATCGGTAGATCGTCAGGCGCCGGGCGAGCCCATCGGCGGCGTCCGCTTCGCAGTCGACCAGCACGGCGTCGCCATCCGCCCAGAGCAGGAAATCGAACAGCGCCTTGCCCTGCGGTGTCAGCAGGCCGGCCCAGCGCGGCGCCGAGGCATCGAGTGTCGTGACGTCCTGAGTCACCAGGCCCTGCAGGAACCCGCGCACATCATCGCCGGCGATCCGGATCAGCGCGCGATCGGCGAGCATCGTGGTATGCGGGGTGGTTTCGCTCATGGCGAACAGGTAGGAGGTCGGCCGGGCAAGCGGAAGAGCCGGAGGCGATCGTGACAGCGACTTATGACCTGAAGCTGACGGGCGGCACCGTCCACACGCCGGCCGGCCCGATCCAGGCCGATATCGGCGTGCGCGGGGGCCGGATCGTCGCGATCGGCGGGGCGGGCGACGCGGGCGAGACGATCGACTGTGCGGGCCTCGATATCCTGCCCGGCGTGATCGACACCCAAGTCCATTTCCGCGAGCCGGGGCTGGTCCACAAGGAGGATCTCGAAAGCGGCAGCCGCGCCGCCGTGCTCGGCGGGGTGACCGCCGTGTTCGAGATGCCCAACACCAAGCCCAATACCGACAGCGCCGAAGCGATCCAGGACAAACTGACCCGGGCGCATCACCGCATGTGGTGCGACCATGCCTTCTATGTCGGGGCAACCAACCATAACGCCGCGGCACTGGCCGAACTCGAGCGGCTGCCGGGCACGGCGGGGGTGAAAATCTTCATGGGCGCCTCGACCGGGGACCTGCTCGTCGCCGAGGATTCGTCGCTCGCCGAGGTGCTCGCCTCGGGCCACAGGCGCGTCGCGATCCATGCCGAGGACGAGGCGCGGATGAACGCGCGTGCCGGCGAGCGCGTGCCGGGCGATGCTTCCTCGCATCCGGTATGGCGCGACGACGAGAGCGCGCTGCTGGCGACAAAGCGCATTCTGAAGCTGGCGCGCGACGCGGGGCGGCGCATCCATGTGCTGCATGTGACGACCCCGGCCGAGCTGGAATTGCTCGGCCAGCACAAGGACATCGCGACCTGCGAGGTGACGCCGCAGCACCTGACCCTGGCCGGCGAGGAGGCCTATCCCCGGCTCGGCACATTGGCGCAGATGAACCCGCCGATCCGGTCGGGCGCGCACCGCGAGGGGCTGTGGCATTGGCTGCAGCAGGGCGTGCCCGACATTCTGGGTTCGGACCATGCGCCGCACACGCTGGAGGAGAAGGCCAAGCCCTATCCCGACAGCCCCAGCGGCATGCCCGGCGTGCAGACCATGCTGCCGTTGATGCTCAACCATGTGGCGGAAGGTCGTACCACGCTCGCGCGCGTGATCGACCTGACCAGCGCCGGACCGCAGCGTGTGTTCGGCATCATCGGCAAGGGGCGGATCGCGATCGGTTACGACGCCGATTTCAGCGTGGTCGACCTGAAGGCGCGCTGGACGATCGAGGAAAGCTGGCTCGCCTCGCGCAGCGCCTGGTCGCCCTTCACCGGCATGACGCTGACCGGCAGGCCGATCGGTACGATCGTGCGCGGCCGACGGGTGATGTGGGACGGCGCGCTCGCCAACGCGGCGCAGGGCGAGCCGATCCGGTTCGAGGCAGTGGAGTTCGGCTGACGTGCGGCGTGGTGCACCAGGTGCCTCGCGGCTGCTCCTGACACCCTGCAGGTGACCGACCCGATCGAGATCGAAGGCATCTCGCTCCGGGCACTCCGCGCGCTGCCCGCTGAGGATCAGGACGCCCTTTTGGCGTTCGGGCATCCGATCGCCTTCCGGATGGGCAGCGCGACGGTCCTGGCCGAATTCAATCGCACGCCGGGACAACTGCAGGTCAATCTCGCCCATATCGATGGTGGCGGCGAGGGCGTGCTGGTCGCGCTCTGGAAGCTGATCGTCGCCTATGCCGCTGGGCGGGATATCGCCACGATCCGGTGGACCATCCATGCTGCCACCTGCGCGGTGCCCAATCCGCGCTTGCAACGCTTTCTGAAAGCGCGGGGCTTCCAGGAGATCGACGACGCTGACTATGGTCGGGTCTTTGCGCGGACGCAGATTCTGTGAGGCTCTGCCGTTTCGCAGACGATCGTTCAGATGATGGACGATGACAGCTCGATTCCTCGAAGCAGGTGAACCGCCCTTATTTCATGATCCGCACCTTGGCCGAATAGGGGCTCAGAAGGGCAGCCATTTCGATTTGTGACTGAACTTCATATAGCCGACATTCACGCCCTGGCGCCAACCGACGCCGAGCCGGATCGGGATCAGCACGATGTCGCCGCGGCGCAGATAGGTCGCGGCAAAGCCGCCGACGAAATAGAGCCGGCCCTCGCCCGCCGGGAAGCGGCGGTACAGTTCCTCCGAATCATGCAGATTGTAGACCAGCACGAACACCTTGTTGGCGTCGCCGCCCAGGTCGAAGCCGACCGACGGGCCGGTCCAATAGACGGGCATCTGCCCCTCGATCTTGTGGAACATCGTGCCGCTGCCATAGCGCAAGCCGACGACGATCGCGCCCGAGGCCTCGCGGCCGGAGATATAGGCGTTGGGCTCGCCCTGCTCCTTGAGCGTGCGCTCCAGGATGCCGGCGAGGCCCGAGGCGCCCTTGCCGAAGGTGCCTTCGGCGGCGACGAGCAATTCCTCGCGCTTGAACGTCGTGCCCTGGGCAGCGTCTGCATTGGCTTCAGCCAGCGCCGTGCTGCCGTCAGCGGGCGCGCCCTGGGCCTGGCCGCCGCCGGCGGGCATGTTGGGGTTGCTCGGATCATAGGGCGGATATTGCTGCGATCCCGATGCGGCGGGCGCGTCGTTATAGGCCGGCTGGCTGTCGGCCGGCACGGCGGTGTCCGGCTCGCGGGCGGGTGGCGGTGGGGTCTGCTGGCGCTGCAGGTCGCTGTCGATCGCTTCGTTGGGATCGATCGTGCGCACCTGGGCGATCGACGGCGCAGGGCCGACGCCGATGGCGGTCGCCACCAGCAACAGGATAAGAAGGGCCTTGCGCATCCGATATACTCCCCCGGCGCTTAATGGGGCAATGTTGCGCCTGCGCGGCTTGCCCCACAATGAACCGCGCGACGACCCGAGTCGAATTCGCGGCGGATGACATGTCGCAAGGCCGGTTGATCGCAAGCACACCCCTCGCTATAGCCGCGCTTCGCCGCCAAGCCGGAGACGTGGGTGAGTGGCTGAAACCAGCGGTTTGCTAAACCGCCGTACGGGGTTTACTCGTACCGAGGGTTCGAATCCCTCCGTCTCCGCCAGGTGCGATCCCGGCATGCCGTGCGAATGCCATGCCCCGCCAAATCCTGTGACAAGAATGTGCGGCCCGGCTATCGCTTGATCTCCGCCGACATCCGTCAGGAAGCGAAACGGTTCAGATGCAGGATTTGACCGGCAAGACGTTGATGATCACCGGCGGGACCGGCACCTTCGGGTCGACCATCCTGGAAACCTTCCTCGCCCTTCCGATCAGCGAGATCCGCATCTTCAGCCGCGACGAGAAGAAGCAGGAAGACCAGCGCATCCGGTTCGGGGACAAGCGCCTCAAATATCATATCGGCGACGTCCGCGATTTCCGCACGCTCGACATGGCGACCCGGGGCGTGGACTTCATCTATCATGCCGCTGCGCTCAAGCAGGTGCCGAGCTGCGAATTCCATCCGATGGAGGCAGTGAACACCAACATCCTGGGCACCAACAATGTGCTCGATGCCGCGATCCGCAACGGCGTCAGCCGGGTGGTGTGCCTCTCGACCGACAAGGCGGTCTATCCGATCAGCGCGATGGGCATCTCCAAGGCGATGATGGAAAAGGTGATGATCGCCAAGGCGCGGGTCGCCGAGGGCACCGGCACGGTGATCTGCGGCACCCGTTACGGCAATGTGCTCGCATCGCGCGGATCGGTCGTGCCCCTGTTCATGAAGCAGGTCAGCGAGAACCAGCCGATCACCGTGACCGATCCGGCGATGACGCGATTCGTGATGACCCTGGACGAGGCGGTCGACCTGGTCCGCTGTGCGTTCGATCACGGCACCAATGGGGACCTGTTCGTCCAGAAGGCGCCGGCCGTGACGATCGAGGATCTGGCCGGCGCAGTGCTCGACGTGATGGGCAGGCCCGATCATCCGGTACGGGTGATCGGGACGCGCCACGGCGAGAAGCTGTTCGAGACCCTGCTCAGCCGCGAGGAAATGTCGGTCGCCGAGGATCGCGGCGCCTATTACCGGGTCCCGGCGGACAATCGCGACCTGAATTACGAGGCCTATTTCGGCGAGGGCGAGCAGCGTCTGTCGCTATTGGGCGACTTCAATTCGCACAACACGCGCCGGCTGGATCGGGGCGAGATGGCGGCGATGTTGGGCGCACTGCCCTTTGTTCGATCCTATTCGACAGCGACGCACGCGTAGCGACTCGCCAACGGGCGGGATTTCGCTGATATATCGGGCCATCTCGATATTTTCTCGGTCGTAACAGGGCATCATGAAGCGCTTCCTCGACTTGCCCTATATTCGCCAGCCGCTGACGACCGCGCTGGGCGCGAGTCTGGCGATCAATCTGCTGACCCTGGTATCGCCGCTTTATCTTACCCAGCTCTATGACCGGGTGATCCCGTCGCGCAGCGGTGTGACGCTGATCGCGATCACCGGCATCACGCTCGTCGCGGTGGGGCTGGCCGCCCTGTTCGAGATGCTGCGCGGGCTGGTGTTCGCGCGGGCCGGCGCCGCGCTCTATGCCGAGATGGAAGCCGATGTGCTGGCCGTGTCGCGCAAGGCAGCGCTTGCCGGCGCGCCAGGGCGCCGGGCGCGGGCGTTCGAGGATCTGGAACAGGTGCGCGGCTTCGTCACCGGGCCGATCCCCGCGGCGCTGATCGACCTGTTGTTCGTGCCGCTGTTCGTGATCGTGCTGTTCATCGTCCATGTGACGATCGGCCTGCTCAGCCTGGCATGCGCCGCGGCGCTGATGATCGCGGCCTGGATCAGCCGCCGGGCGATGGCGCGCACCGCCGACGAGATGGTGGCGCGCCAGCGCCAGGCGGGGGACGCGCTCGAGGCGCATCTCGATTCGGCCGAGAGCGCGACCGCGATGGGCTATGCCGGCCGCGCCGAGGGGCGCGCGGCCGAACTCAACCGGCTGGCACTGACCGCGCAGATCACCGCGACCGTCTCGACCAGCGGGGTCGCCTCGGTAGTGCGCGGCATCCGCTCGGCCAGCCAGACCCTGATCCTCGGCCTCGCCACCTGGCTCGCGGTGCAGGGTTCGGTCAGCATGGGCTCGATCATCGCCTGCTCGATCGTCTTCTCCAAGGCGCTCGGCCCGGTCGACCAGATCCTCTCCTCATGGCGCCAGGTGTTCACGGTGCGGAGCGCCTGGGCGCGCCTGACCGCGCTGGGCGACCAGTCGGCCCCGCCGGTGACCCTGAAGCTGCCCGCGCCAAAGGGCGTGGTGACGTTCGACAATGTCATCGCGACGGCGCCGGCTGGCACCGCTCCGATCCTGAAGGGCGTTTCCTTCGCGCTCGCGGCGGGCGAATCGGTCGGGATCATCGGGCCTTCCGGCTCCGGCAAGTCGACGCTCGCCCGGCTGATGGTCGGCGCCTGGCCGGTCAGCCGCGGGTCGGTGCGCATCGACGGGGCTGACATCAGCCAATATGATCCCGAGGATCTCGGCCGCCATATCGGCTATCTGCCGCAGAACGTGACTCTGCTGCCGGGCAGTGTCGCCGACAATATCGGGCGGCTGACCGAGCGCGACGACCAGGCGATCGTCGCCGCCGCGCGGGCGGCGAACGCGCACGACATGATCCTCGGGCTCCCCAAGGGCTACGACACGCCGGTGGCGGCGGCGGGCTTCGGCCTGTCCGGCGGGCAGCGCCAGCGCATCGGCCTTGCGCGTGCGCTCTACGGCGATCCGATGCTGGTCGTGCTCGACGAGCCGGAGACCGGGCTGGACGGCGAGGGCGAGGCAGCGCTCAAGGCGGCGATCGCCGAGGTGCGCCGTCGCGGCGCGACGCTGGCGGTGATCGCGCATCGCCCGGCGCTGGTGCACGGCCTGGACAAGATCCTGGTGCTCAAGGGCGGCACCATCGCCCGGTTCGGCGCGACGAGCGAATTGCTGCCCCAGCTATTGCCCAATGTCGGTGTGGGAGCGCGGGCATGAACGCGATGACGCCGGTGCCGCGCACAGCCGAAGAGCGCGAGGCGCTCGCCACCGCGCTGTCCCGGCCGATCGCGCCGGCGATCCGGCGGCTGGCGATCGGGCTCGGCGTGGCCGTCACGGTGATCATCCTGTGGGGCGCGCTGGTGCCGATCATGAGCGGCGTCGTGGCGCAGGGGCGAGTTGCGGTCGAAAGCAAGCGCAAGACCGTCCAGCATCTCGACGGCGGCATCGTCAAGAATATCGCGGTGCGCGACGGCACGCGCGTCAAGGCCGGCCAGTTGCTGATCCAGCTCAACGACGGGGATGCCGGCCTTCAGGTCCAGGTGCTGCAGGCACGGGCGGATTCGCTGCGGGCCGAACAGGCAGCGCGCGAGGCGGAGCTGGCCGGCCGCGACAGCATCACCTTCCCGCCCGATCTCCTCGCTCGCGCATCCTCGCCGTCGGTGCAGGCAGCGATCGCGACCCAGCGGGCCGCCTTCGGCGCGCGCAAGGCCGGCCGCGGCGGGCAGGAGACCGAGATCGACCAGAAGCTCGTCCAGTTCGGCCAGGACGTGCAGGGGTCGACTGCCCAGTCGACCGCGGGCGGCGAGCAGCTCGCGCTGCTCGAGCGCGAGATCCGCGACACCAGCGCGCTGGTCGACAAGGGCTATGCGACACGCCCCAGGCTGCTCGCCCTGCAGCGCGCGGCGGCGCAGCTTCGCGGCGAGCAGCATTCGATGAACGCCCAGGCCGAACGCGCCCGCGCCCAGATCGCCGAGGCCCGTATCGCGCGCCGCCAGGTCGGCCGCGAGGGCGGGGTGACCGCGGCCGAGGCGCTGCGATCGGTCCAGTCCGAGCTGGTCGAGGTGACCGAAAAGCTGTCCAACGCGCGCGAGGTGCTGGCGCGCAAACGGATCGTCGCGCCGGTCGACGGTACCGTGGTCGGGCTGGCGGTGACGACCGTCGGCGGTGTCGTGCGCCCGGGCGAGCCGCTGCTCGATATCGTTCCGTCATCGCTCCGGCTGGTGGTCGAGGCGCAGCTCACCCCGGCGCATGCCGACGATGTCCGCCCCGGCCAGCGTTCCTTTGTGCGGCTGGAGGCGGGCGGATCGCGCACGGCACCGGTGGTCGAGGGCACGGTCCGCACCGTCTCGGCCGATGCGCTGACCGACCAGCGGACCGGGGAGCGCTATTTCACCATGATCGTCGAGATCGCGCCGTCGGCGCATGTGCCAGCGTCGCTGGTCAAGCCGGGTCTGCCGGCATCGGTGCTGGTCCGCACGGGCGAGCGGACCCTGTTCGGCTATCTGCTCGAGCCGATCAACCGGGTGACGTTCGAGGCGATGCGGGAATGACCGGCCGCCTGAACCCCTAGTCGCCGGGCAGCGCGAGGGTCTGCAACACCGGCTCGAACACCGGCGCCACCAGGAGCGCGCCGCGTTCGCTCAGATGGTTGCCGTCGAAATAGAGCGGATAGCCCGCATCGGTGACCTTGCAGGTCTGCGGCCCGCAGAGCAGGCGCGCCGGATCGATCACGCCGATCAGCCCGCGCCGTTCGAGATCCGCCGCGATGGCGCGGAAGGCGGCGTCGCGGTGCAAATGTTCCGCGCGGCGCGGCTCGATGCTGTGCATCACGCCGAGCAACTGCGCCTTGGCCAGCCGCCGGGGTTCGGCGAACGGGGCGTCGGGCACGTCCAGCACGACCTGCACCGCGATGCCGAGCGCGCGCAACTGCCGCACGCCCTCCTCGAACGCGCGCCGGTCGCCGCCCGGCGGTTCCGGATCGGGATGCCGCCCGCCGGCATAGACGCTCCAATGCGCCGCCAGCAGCACCACCCGCGGCCGCTCCTCGGCGAGGAAGCGCATCACCGCCGCGTTGCGCGCGGCGCATTCCCGTTTCCGTTCCGGGCGGAACATCCATTGGTTCGCCTTCTCCTCCTGTGCCCGGACCGGCAGCAAAGGCGGGCAGCCGAGCGAGGTCAGATCGTACCCCACTATGCCGTGGCGCCGGGCCAGCATGTCGAGTGCGGGCAGATAGACCGCAGCATGCGAATCGCCCCACAGCACGAAGCTTGGACGCCTTGCCGCACCGCCGATGCGGCAGCGCGTATCGCTGCGCATCGTGTCGATCGGCTGGCCCGCGCATGCGTAATCGGGCTCGGGGCCGCGTTCGTTCAGCCGCTGAACCGCCGCGTCGAAGCGCCATGGCAGGCCGTTGGCGAGGGCGATGCCGGCACCATACAGCGCAAGCGCCGCGCTCGCGCCGGCCGCGCTCAGGAACAGGGCGCGCCGTGGCAGCAGCAGCCGGGGCTTGCGGAAGGGCAGCTCGACATAACGCCAGGAGAGCCAGGCCAGCGGAAAGGCCAGCAGCACCATCGCCAGCCGGACATAGCGGTACGGCCCGAGCAGATAATAATTGCCGAACACGATCAGCGGCCAATGCCAGAGATAGAGCGAATAGGAGATCAGCCCGATCGCAACGAGCGGCCTGACGCCGAGCGCCTGCGCGACGCGTGAGCCCGGAGCCTGGCTGCCATAGAGGATCGCGGCGGCGCCCAGAACGGGCTCGACCGCGGCGAGGCCGGGAAAGGCCGATCGTTCGGACAAGGTCCAGATCGCATGGCCGATCGCGGCGAGCCCGATCAGCGCGATCGTATCGCCCAGCCAGCGCCAGCGCGGCGCGGGCAGCAGCCCGGCGGCGAGCAGCGCGCCCGCCATGAACTCCCAGGCGCGCGACAGCGGCGAATAAAAGGCGCCGCCGGGATCGGCCTGAACCGCCCAGACGCTGTACGCGAAGGATGCGAGGCCGCCTGCGAGGAGCGCGGTGCGCAGCGCAAAAGGCTGGGGCCGCACCAGCAGGAGCAGCGCCGGAAACAGGATGTAGAATTGCTCCTCCACCGCCAGCGACCAGGTGTGGAGCAGCGGCGTCGCCTCGGTGGTCAGGCTGAAATAGCCTTCCCAGCCCCAGAAGAGCAGGTTCGATCCGAGCAGGGCGATCGCCGCGAGGCTCTGGCCGAAATCGCGGAAATCCGCCGGCAGCAGGATCCAGCCCGCAATGCCCGAGGCGGTCAACATAGCCAGCAGCGCCGGCAGGATGCGCCGCACCCGCCGCTCGTAGAAACCGATCAGGGTGAAGTCGCCTTCCGCGCTTTCGCGCAGGATCAGCTGGGTGATGAGATAGCCCGAGATGACCAGGAAGATATCCACCCCGACGAACCCGCCGGGAAAGCCGCGGATGCGCGCATGGAACAGGACGACCGCCAGCACCGCGATCGCCCGCAGCCCGTCGATCTCGCGCCGATAGGTCGAAATCTGGTCCGTACCCGTCAGTTATCCGCTCCCCTCGATCCGCCAGCACGGCAAATCGAGGGGCGAGTCAAGCTGCGTGTCAGGCCATCATATTGCGGCCGCGCGCGATGCTGGCGCTATGGCCGATACTGCCCTTGGCCGAGGGCGCCTTGATCGTGTCGACCATGATCCAGTCATTGGTCACCCGCTCGGGCGTGATCGTCATCGCCATATAGCCGCGCCGGCTGGTGTCGCACCATTTCAGCTCCGGATTGGCCTCGACCAGCGCCGTGGCCAGAATCTTCGGGTCGACGCCAAGCCCGGCTTCATAGCCCGAGGAGGTGACGCTGTGCCCGGCGAATTCGACCCCCGCTGGCTTGCCGTCCTGCGCCAGATCGTACGCCCAGGCATTGTGGCTGTCGCCCGAGATGACGACCAGGTTCGCGCCGAGCGCCTGCGACGATGTCAGGAAGCGCGCGCGGGCGGCGGGATAGCCGCCCCAATTGTCGAAGTTGAACGGCAGTCCGACCTTCGCCGCCGCGATGCCCGCTTCGACATAGCTCCTGGAACGCTCGCTCGCATCGGGTGCCAGCCAGCTCGCCGCGGCGAGCGGCATTACCGTCCGGCCCATGATCGTGCCGAAGCCGACCACTTGCCAGCGCTGTCCCGCCTTGACCGAGGCGCGCATCGCGTGGGCCAGCCAATCCTCCTGCTGCGACCCCATCATCGTCGCGCCCGGATCGGCCCATGCGCCGTCGCGGAACGCCTTCAGCGCCGCCATCGGATCGGCCTGCTTGAACAAGGGCGCGATATCGGGCTGCTCGGTCCGGGCGAGCAGCCGGGTCTCGGTGCGGAACAGAGTCGCCAGCGTACCGATATCATAGGCCTTCCACGGCTCGTCGGAGACCGGCATCCATTCGCGGAACACCTGGATCGAGGCAGCGCGCCGGGCATTCCAGTCGCCCTCGTCCGCCTGGTGGTTCTCCGCGCCGCCTTCCCAGCTGTCGTTCGCGGATTCGTGATCGTCCCATTGAACGATCATCGGCACCAGGCTGTGCAGCTTCTGCAAGTCCGGGTCGGCGCGGTAGCTGGCATAGCGCAGCCGGTAATCGGCGAGATGGATCATCTCGGTCGCCGGCTCGATCACGCGGCCCGGCACTGACTCCTTTGCTGAAGGATAGGTGCCGATCGGATATTCGTAGAGATAGTCGCCGAGATGCACTGCGAGGTCGATATCGCCCCGCGCCGCGGCATGCGCATAGGCGTTGAAATAGCCGAAGGGCAGGTTGGAGCAGGAGAAGACCGCCGCGCGGAAGCTGCCGATGGCACCCTCGGGCAGAGTCTTGGTGCGGCCTGTGGGCGAGAAGCTGCCATCGGGCGCGACGAAGCGGAAATGATAGGTCCGGCCCGGCGCGAGCCCGCCGACGGTGATCTTCGCGGTATGGTCGCGCCACGGGCCGGTGATCTGCACGCCGCCCGCGACGATCTTCGCGAAGTCGGCGGTGTCGGAGAGTTCGACCTTCAGCTCGACGGCATTGCCGCTCGCGGGCACATAGCGCGTCCAGAGCAGGATCGAATCGGCCGCCGGCTCGCCGCTCGCCACCGAATGGGTGAAGCCGCGACCACCCGCCACCGTCGCCGTCTGCGCGAAGCCGGGAATGGCGAAGGCGCCAAGCCCCAGCGATCCGGTCAGCATGAACGAGCGGCGATCGATCCGGTATTGCATGGTCATTTCCTCCTGCCTGAATGCCGCCCTTGCGCCCGCTTGATGGCGGCTCCGTGACAGCCGCTGGTATCGCTTCTAAGGGCCGAGGCGATGCTCCGACTTTATTCCCAGGCCGCGGACCGGCTGACGACGCCCATCGCGCCCGGCCCTCGGCTGCTGATCGTCCTGCTTGTCGCTATCCTCGCCCGTGCGGTCACCTTCGGCAACCCGATCGTCCATGTCGACGAGGAATTCTATTTCGTCGCGGCGCAGGCCTGGACTCACGGCGCTTTGCCTTATGTCGATGTGTGGGACAGGAAGCCGGTCGGGTTGTTCCTGGTATATCTGCCGGCGGCGGCGCTCGGCATGCCGATCGGTATCTGGGTCTATCAGGCGATGGCGCTGGCCAGCCTGGTTGCGACCGCGCTGCTGATCGCGCGCCTCGCCGATCGCGCCGGCTGGAACAGGGGGGCGCTGGCCGGGGCGCTGGCCTATGTCCTGTGGGTCGATTTCGTCGACGGGCAGGGCGGGCAGGCGCCGATCTTCTACAATCTGCTGATCATCGCCGCCGCCACGCTGATCGCGCCGCGCCCGGGGGAAAATACCCCCCGCACGCGGGGCCTGATGGCGATGGCGCTGGTCGGGCTTGCGCTCCAGATCAAATATTCGGTCGTGTTCGAAGGCATGTTCTTCGGCCTGTGGCTGCTGGTGCGCGAATGGCGTTCCGGACGGCGCTGGTCGATCCTGCCTTATGGCGCCGCGCTGGTCGCGCTTGCCGTGCTGCCGACCCTGCTCGCCTGCTGTGCCTTTGTCTCGATCGGTGCGGGCGACGCATGGGTCTATGCCAACCTCACCTCGATCCTGGAGCGAAACGCCGATCCGCTGCTCGAGCAGCTCGGCAACCTGGCGAAGATCCTGCTGATCACCTCTCCCTTGATCGCGGCGACCATCCTCGCGGTCCGGTCGGGGGGGCAAACGCCGGAGACGCCGGCATTGCGCCGCTGGCTCTTCACCTGGGCGATCTCGGCGGCGTTCGGCCTGCTGATCTTCGGGTCCTGGTTCGACCATTATGCCCTGCCGCTGATGGTGCCGCTGGCGGTTTGCGCGGCCGGCTTCTTCGGCGATCACCGCGATGGGCGGCGCACGGTCCTGGCGATGCTGATCCTTGCCTTTATCGGTGGGCAGGTGGTGCTGGTCAGCAAGCGCTTCACGCGCGGCACGCCGGCGCAATTCACCGCGATCGCCGATGCGATCGGGCGCGGGCCGGGCTGCCTCTATGTCTATTCGGGCGAGACGGCGCTCTATCCCGCCACGGGCCGGTGCGTGCTGACCCGCTATCTCTTTCCGAGCCACCTGGCGCGCGTGCGCGAGACGGGCGCGATCGGGGTGGACCAGACGGCGGAGATCGCGCGTATCCTGGCGCTGAAACCCGCCATCGTCGTGCTGCGGCCGGCCTATCGCGGCGAACGCGCCGATACGCGGGCGCTGGTGATGGCGGATATGCAAAAGGCCTATCGCCTGCGCGCGGTCAGGCCGCTGGGCAGTCAGGCGATCCAGATCTTCGAGCGGCGCTAGAACCTCGCGTCGAGGCAGCAATAGGGTCCGTTCCGGCGCGCCCGGCTCTGCAGCGCGGGGGGCAGGTATCGGCACCCGATCACCGCGCCGGAAGAGCCATGCGCCCGGAGATAGGCGGCCGGATCGCCGATGCTGCCGTTCCAGTCGGACAGGACCCCGGTCCGGTGCAGCGGCCGCCACGTGTTCATATAGGCGATATAGGTCAGGTCGTCGATCAACAGGCCTCTGGTGCGCGGGTCGTCGGATAGGCCGCACAATCTCCCCGTCGCGACGATATCGGTGCGGATCGCGCCATAGCCGAAGGCGGAAACCGAACTCTTCTGCTCAGCGATATAGCCGGGTGTCCTTGCGATGCCCGACAAGGCCGGGCCGTAAAAGGCCATGAGCAGGACGGCGCTCGCCACGGCGCAACCAAGCGCCGTCAGCGACAGGGCGCGGGTCAGCTTCAGCACTCGGGCGGATTCCTGGATCGCGGTGAAGGCGAGGATGAAGACGATGATCGTCAGGGGGACGGTCAGCGCGCTTTCATAGACGTTCTTGTGAATCTGGGCGACGCTCCAGAACAGGATGGTGGTGGCGATCAGCAGCGCCAGTACGAGCCTCCTGGCATCGCCCGGCTCTCTCGGGCGGCGGCGCAGGACGGCGATCAGCACGCCGATCGCCGCAAGCATGCAGGCGGCCCAGCAGATCATGACGAGGATGGTCCAGCCCAGCGCCGTGCCATGGCCAAGTACCTGCGGCGGCAGCCAGTTCGACATGTTCCGCATCTTGGGGACGGTCAGCAGGATATAGTCGAACGGGTTCAGCCCGGCCAACAGCTTGCCGATCTTCGGCGCGATCGGGTCCGAATTGAAGATGACCGACGCGATATTCTCCCGGCCGAGCTTTTCGGCCAGCAGCGGGTCGGCCGGGCAGCGGAACCGGCCGATCCAGTATGGGATCGACAGCGCGGTCGCGCCGACCAGCACCGCCAGGGCGCCGAGCCGCCAGGGCCGGCCCTTCGCGCCATGGCTGCTATAGACAGAAGCCGCCAGGAAGACCGGCATGAAGATGATGCCCTTGAGATGATAGCCCAAGGCGATCATGCCAAGCAGGGTCACCAGCAGCGCCTTAAGCGCTGATGCCGCCGCGCCGTCTTCGACCCGCGCCTTGTTCAATCCGCCGGTCGCAAGGAAGATCGCAGCGGTCAGCGCGAGCAGGATCGGCTGTTCCGGACGGCTGATCACCAGCATGAAGGGGAGCAGGCCGAGGCTGGCGAGGGAGAAGCCGATCGTCCTCATCCGCCCAGCTTCGGCGCTTGTCCGGCTGAGGCGTCCGATTAGGGCCCAGAGCAGCGCGAGCCAGGCCAGCGCGCAGGCCATACCCACCAGTCGAATGGCAAGCGGATCGGCAAAGCTCGTGTTGAAGGCGGCGGTCGCGTAGCGCAGCGGCCGGATGAAGAAGGGCGTCTGGGCGAGCGTGTTGAGACCGCAATTTTCCGCCACGAACCGATCGACCCCGCCGTCGAGCGCCATGCGCGCCTGGAACCGCCAGCCGATTTCGTCCGAATAGATCGGCACCAGCAGGCCCAGCGCGACCGAGCACAAAGCCACGGCTGCGGCGATCCAGGATAATCGGCGTGAGGGCACGGAGAACGTCATGCGATGGGACGGCTCCAGGGCCGGGGCTGGCGGACATCCAGCCGGCACACCGCACGCAGGCCATGTTTGCTGGCATAGGCCCGGACTCGGGCGTCATAGTCGGGCAGGTTCGAATCGGCGAAGTTCCAGTCAGGCGGATTGAAGGTCGAAAAGCCGTTGATCGTCGGCACGCGCCAGAGCTGCGCGAGCAGCATGGCGTCGACATTGTGCGGGTACAGGCCGTTGCCCTCGCCCGGCTTCGGCTTCTTGAGGGCGCTGCCCGCCTTGTTCGGGACTTCCTCGCTGGTCCGGGCAAGCACAACATAGAAGCTGCGGCATCCGGCCGGCGGGGCGGGAATATGCCACAAATCCTGGATCTGCCGGGCCCGGCTCAATTGCGCGGCGGGTTCGGCGGTGAGCTGTTCGGCAATGAGGAAAGCGGCGAATCCGGCGGCCACCCAGGGAGTCGACCGCATCAGCCGCATCGCCTGGTCGCGATATACCGCGAACACCAGCAGCAGCACGGGCAGGATGAGGAAGAGCTGATAGCGCAGCACGATGCGGATGCCGCTCGCGCCGGGGACCAACAGGTGGACGAGGAACCAGGGCGAGAGGATCCAGAGCTGCAGGGTCAGGCCCCAGCTGATCACGATCGCCAGCGCGAACACCCTGAGATCGAGCGGTGCCGTCGGGCTGGTCCGTCGGCGCAGCACGCGGAGCAGGGCAAGGATGATCAGCGTGAAGAGCAGCAGCGGAAAACCGGTCTCATGCTCGCCGCGCAGGAATCGCTCGGGCAGGTTGGACCCGGCCGGCACCAGCGCGCGGAACAGCGCCTCGAGCAGCTGGAAGATCCAGCCCCAGACATAATTGCCCGGCCCGACATTGATCAGGTCGACGAACGTGACCAGCGGGCTGATCTTGTAGCCATGGCCACCCGTCTCGGCGAGCTTCGCCATATAGACGATCAGGAACGGCACGATGCAGAGCGCGAAGGCGAAGCCGGTCGCCGCGATCGTGACGATATGCCGCCGCGCCAGCGCCATGGCCTTGCGCGGCGAAAGCTGTCCGCTCTGCCACACCCAGCATGCCGCAAGGATGCAGGCGAACAGGATCGTGAACCAGGCCAGATAATAGGAGGTGAAGAACCAGGCTGCCATCACCGCCGCGAAACCGCCGCCGAACGCCGCGCTCCGCGCAGGCCGCCCGGCGCGCTCGGCCCGGATCATGCCGATCGCCAAGATGGTGACGATCGGCAGCAGCCCGATGGTGTGGAGCTGCGCATGGCCGCCCTGGACCGCCATGCCGCTGGCGATGGTGAACAGCATCGCGACCAGCAGCGCGATCGGCCGCTCCCAGGCAAGGCTCCTGGCCACCAGCAGGTAGGTCGCGACGAAGCCGATCGTCTTGAAGGTGGCGATGTTCAGCGTGTCGGCATGGAACGGGTCGGCGAACAGCCGCCAGAAAGAATAGACCAGCCCGTAGAGGAAATAGCCGTCATTATAGCCGAGCGTATCGCCATAAGGATGGAAATAGCCCGGCAGGTTCCAGGTCGTCCCATGGACGAAGACGTTGCGCCAATGTTCGAGCAGGCTGATCTCGATCAGCGAATCACCGCGGTCGCCGAACCCCAGGTCGAATCCGCTGAGGATGGTTTCCCGGAAGCACAGGAACATCGCCGCCAGATAGACGGCCAGGAAGGCGCTGCCGCTCAGCGCGCGCGAGGGCCGCGGCGGCGTTGCGATTGATGGTATTCGTGCTTCCTGCAAGATCGGACCGCCCTCGTGCCTGGCGGCGCGCCGCAAGATTGCGGCGGCTTGTCCGGAACGGGTCGAGCGCTGTCAACCCGCCGGGATCAGGCGACTGCGCTGGCCCCGCGTCCCGCGCGCCGCGCCGCGACCAGTTCGGCATAATAATCCATCAGCTCGATCGTGTGCTCGCGGTCGCTGCGCACCTTGCCGGCGGCGACCTTTGCCGCGCGGCGCAGGATCGCCGGATCGCGTTCGAACAGCCGGTGGATCGCCAGTGCCGCCGACTGCGCGTCGCGCGCGGTATAGAGCTCGGAGCAGAGCGGGTCGGCGATCTCGGCACAGCCGCCGGTGTCGGGGGCGATCAGCGGCAGGCCCGCGGCCATTGCCTCGGACGCGACCAGCCCGAACGGCTCGGCTTCCGATCCATGGATCAGCGCGTCGCAGCTCGCCACGATCCGGGCCAGCCGCTCGCGGTCATAGACCGGTCGGAACATGCGGATATGCGGCGAGCCTGCGATCCTTTTCTCGATCGCGCGGCTCTCGATCCCGGCGCCGAGCAACATCAGGCCGACCGGCAGGTCGGCGCCGGCGCGCTCGACCGCGTCGATCACCAGACGCCAGCGCTTTTCCGGATGGTGCCGGCCGAGACCGAGCAGCAAATGGCCCTCGGGCGGCAGGTCGCACTGGGCGAGCAGCGCGGCCCGCAGCTTCTCGTCGCGCAGGCCGGGGGAGAAATGGCCGCGCTCGATGCCGAGCGGCATGGCCGCGTCGATCCGCACGCCGCGCGCCTTCAGCCTTTTCTCCAGCGCCGGGCCGTTGGTCACCACCGCATCATAATTGTCGAGGAAGCGGCTCATATAGCGGCTGTACCAGGCAAAGGCGCGCTCGATCCGGTCGGGCGCGGCCAGCCCCTCGAACCAGCGCATCGCATAAGCCGCGACATTGTCGTTGTGCATGAAGAACACCTTGGCGGCGTCCCCCTGCCATTGCCCGACGATCCAGGCCGGACGCCACGGCGACGAGGCCTCGACCAGGTCGGGCTTCAGGTCGTCGAGCAGCTTGATGACCGGCGCCGCATCCCAGAACAGGCCGTAATTCTTGTCGAAGATCAGGCGCGATGCCTTGACGTAGATGATCCTGCCGCCGCCGGGGCGCTCCTCGACCAGGTCCTCGCGGCCCGGGGCGATGACGATCAGCTCATGCCCCAGTTCGGACATGATTCCCATCTTGCGGTCGATATAGGTGCGCACCCCGCCACCGGTCGGCGAGTAGAATTCGTTGACGTCGACGATGCGCATACGGCCCTCAGCTCTTCGGCTTGATCGGGCCGAAGCCGCCCAGGCCGCGCAGATATTGCGCCTGGATGTCGGTCGTGGTCACGCCCGGGCCGACATTGATCGTCGCCATGTTCAGCTTGGGGCGGGTGCGCCCGAGCTTCACGTTGCTTGGGAAGCCGGCGCCGTCGCTCCAGAAATCGAACTTGTTCCGGCCGTCGCGGTTATGCGTGAACAGCAACGCGTAGCGCCCGGGCGTCGGCGCCTTGATGCACATGATGACCGCGCCCGCTTGCGGGGTCGGCACGCGGACGCGGCGAAAGAATTTGCCTTCCTTCACCAGATCGCGGTCGTCCTTCAGGAAATCGGCCTCGGTCGCCGGATAGAGTTCGAGCTTCAGTTCGCCGGCGCGATCCTTCAGGCCGCTGACATTGACCCGGATCGCAGGGCCGGTGCCGCTCGTACAGGCCGAGCTGTCCGGGCCGAGCACGCCGGCCTGGGCCTTGCCCGTCAGGGGGACCATCATCGCACCGCACAAGGCGATGCCAGCGAGAAGTTTACGCGACGCCATTCTTCGTCCTCAGCAAGCCATGCAGGCTGAAGGAACCGATGAGGACGATGTGCACGAGCAATACCAGGGCCGCGGTCATCGCCATCAGTTCCGAAAGCGCTGCATCCTGGCCGATCAATATGATCGCGAAATTGGCGAAAAGAAGGTCCTTGTTCGGCACCAATGGGAGACGCGAGACGAGCATGCGCGCAGCGCCAAGAATCAGCCACATTCCGATGGAGACGGTCGGCAGGGCATAATGCCAGGCGAAGGCGATGAAGATCGTGCCCGAGATCAGCCGGATGGCGTGCACCATGAAGATCCACCACAAGGTGCCGCGCGGGAGCGAAAAGACCCGTTTGGAGAAGATCAGGAACGGCAGCGACATGGCGAAGGTGATCGCCGCCGAGGTCTCGACCGTGCTCAGCTGGATCGGGGTCAGCAGGCCCGCCCCGAGCGGCAGCGCCAGCGCGATCATCGCCAGGGTGACGGCATTGCCGGCGATCGCCGAGAGGATGCTGACATCCTTCACCGCGCCGAACGGCGCCGCGACGATATGCGTGCGCTGCCGCGCCCAGGCGTAGAAATAGGCCTCGCCCGAATAGCCGAGCACCACGTCGTTCGCGATGCGCTTCTTCAGCAGTGCGGCGAGCCCGGACAGCGGGATGCCCCAGAGGCGGCGATAGATGATGAAGTCGCCGACCGGCGGCGCGAGATACAGCAGCGCGAAGGCGATGTAGAACAGCGGATTGTGCGGCACGGCACGGCTCAGGCCGGCGAGCCCCGATCCGAACAGCTCGCGCCCCAGCCCGGCGATCATGGCGATCGTCACGATCGCGCCGATCACCATCGGCCAGCGCCGCTTCAGCGTCTGCACAGGCTCCAGCCCGGCGAGGTCGGGGACCGTCACCAGAGGAGCTTTGGCATTGTCCATCATAGGAATTTTAGATCCCAGTCCGTCCACGTTTAGACCCGTTTTTTTTGTTTCCGGTCTTGACCGGGGTTGGCGCGCCGTAGCTAGATCGCGTTTTTGCGGCAATTTGCAACCTGCAAGGAAATAATGTCCGTTTTGTGCTGCGCTGCGAAACTTTTGCCTCAATGAGTCGTTATGGCGCCCCTTCAGATGCTGACCTCTCCGCCCGAAGCGGCCAGCATTCTGGCCTGTGCCCAGACGCTCAAGGGTGGCGGGGTGGAGCGGGTGCTATTGCGACTCGCCCGCAATTGGGCCGATCTGGGGCGGCGCGTCACTTTGGTGATCGGCGACGCGAGCGGGCCTCTGGCCGCCGAGCTGCCCGCCAATGTCCCCGCCAATGTCGATGTCCGGGTGCTGGGCGATCCGTCCTATGGCGGGCTGCGCGCTATGGCCGGAATCGTCCGCGATGTGGCGCCCGATCTGATCTTCTGTCCCGGCAATCACTATACCGGCATGGCTCTTTATACGCGCATGCGGCTCGGCCGGCGCTGTCCCCCGATCGTGGCCAAGGTGTCCAACCGGCTCGACCGGATCGATCAGGGCGCGCTCGTGTCGCTCGGCTATCGCGTCTGGCTGCGGCTCCATCCGCGCTTCATCGACCATGTCGTCGCGATGACGCCGGCGATGCGCGACGAGGCGATCGGGACGATGGGGTTCGCGGCGGACCGCATCAGCGTCATCCCCAATCCGCCGGCACCGCGCTTGTCCGAAGCGGCACCTTCATGGATTCCGGGCGGCCCTTTCCTGCTCGGTGTTGGCCGGCTTGCGCCGCAGAAGCGGTGGGACCGGATGATCGCGGCCTTGCCCCGGCTCGCACAGGGCGATGTGCACCTGGTGATCCTGGGCGAGGGCGCCGAGCGCACGGCACTCGAGGCGCAGATCGCCGCACTGGGGCTGCAGGGGCGGGTCCATCTGCCGGGCTATGTCGCCGATCCGCGCGCCGTGCTCGGACGGGCGGCCGCGGTGGTGCTGACCTCCGATTTCGAGGGTGTGCCGGGCGTGCTGCGCGAGGCGCTGGCCGAGGGCACGCCCGTCGTCTCGACCGAATCGAGCGTCGCGGTGCGCGAGATCGTGACCAATCCGGCACTAGGCAGCGTGGTAGTGCCGGGCGACGATCGGGCATTGGTCGCCGCGCTCGATCACTGGCTCGCGCCCGGTCGCGCCCGTCCCGAACCGGTACCGGAGCCGGGTGCCGATTCGGCGCAGCTCTATCTCGACCTGTTCGATTCCGTCGTCGGATCTACACGGCGGGCCTGACCCGGTCGGGCTGCGCGGCGGCGATCTCGGGGATTGCATTGGCCGCGGCGTCGGCCGCCAACAGCCTCGGAAAAGCCTCCAGCGGAATCTTGAAACGGCGCGCGTTGAACATCTGCGGCACCAGGCAGACATCGGCGAGATTGGGCGTGTCGCCGCCGAGCAAGGGCCCGGCGCTCGCCTGGGCCAATTTCTCCAGCGCGGTGAAGCCCTCGACGATCCAGTGGCGATACCAGTCGTCCTTTGCCGCCTGGTCGGCGCCGAACTGGCTCTCCAGCCGCTTCAGGATGCGCAGATTGTTCACCGGATGGATGTCCGCCGCGATCACCAGCGCCTGGGCCAGCACCCGCGCCCGGGCGAGGGGATCGCGCGGCACCATCGGCGGATCGGGATAGAGCGCGTCGAGATAGTCGATGATGGCGAGGCTTTGGGTGATCGGCTCGCCGTCCACCTCGAGCGTCGGTACGAAGCCCTGCGGGTTGCGCGCGAGATTCTCGGGCGCGCGGTGCACGCCTTCGAGCAGCGCCACGTCCTGGCTCTCATAGGGAACGTGCTTCAGGTTGAGCGCGATCCGCACGCGGTACGCCGCGGACGAGCGCCAGTAATCATAGAGCTTGATCATGTGTCGCCCGTCTCCTCTGCGATGGCGCGCTCCGAGTTGCGTTCCAGCGCCACCTTGATCATTGCCACGATCGGGTCGGCGAGCGCGAGGCCGAGCACACCGAACAGGGTGCTGGCCAGGATCTGCGACGACAGGGTCAGGGCAGGGGGCAGATCGACGGTGCGCCGCGCGACCATCGGGATCACGACATAGCCGTCAAAGGTCTGGACGCCGAAATAGACGGCGATCGCCCATAGCCCGGTATCGACCCCGGCGCTGAAGCCGACCGCGATCATCAGCACGCCGCTGGTGAAGGCGCCGATATTGGGGATGAAGGCGAGCATGCCGGTCAGGATGCCGAGCAGCAACGCCATCGGCACGCCCACCGCCCACAGGCACAGCCAGGTCAGCACGCCCTCGAACAACATGCCGGCCAGGCGCCCGGCGAGCAGCCGGCGCATCGTCGCGGCCATGCGCTCGATCGTGATGGCGAATTCGCCGCGCATGTCGGAGGGGACCATCCACTGCAGCCCGCGATCGTAGATCCGCGGCTCCATCGCGACGAACAGGCCGATCACCAGCACCATGAACAGGCTGGTCAGCGCGCCCAGGGCGGTGCCGACCCAGGAGGTGAGCTTGCCGAACGACCCCATCGCCTGCTGGGCCAGCCCGTTCAGGTCGGCCCGGCCCGGCATCAGCCCGCTCGCCGATGCCCAGGCGGCGAGGCGGTTCGCCTGCACCTCGAGCGTCACGCGCAACTGCTCGGCCTGCGCCGCGACCTGAACGCCGGTCATGTAGAAGACGGCGAGAATGAACACGACGGCGCAGACCATTACGATCAACAGCCTCAGGCCACGCCCGATCGGAAGGACTCGCCCGAGCAGGCGGACCCCGCCGTCGAGCATCGCGGCGAAGACGAGCCCGCCGAAGATGATCAGCAAGGGCTGGATCAGCAGCACCACCAATGCCATCGCCGCGGCGAGGCCGAGCCACACGCTCGCGCGTTTCAGCTCCTTGCGGACGAAGGGGTCGCGCAGCTCGTTCGGGCCGGGTTCGGGATCGATCGCTGCGGAGGCTTCGGCCATATCTCAGTCCTTCGGATTGTCCCGTGCCGCGTGAAGCGACGTGCCGGCACGGCCCGGCCGGAAGCTCTGCCCCCAGGTGAACGGGTTCCAGGTGCCGTTGCCGCTCTTCGAGAAGGTGATGAACTCGGCGCGGCCGCCCAGATTCTCCCAGGGCACATCGCCGCCCAAGCCCATGGCGGCGATGCTGAAGCGGCTGTCGGCGCTGTGGTCGCGATTGTCGCCCATCAGGAATACATGGTTCGGGCGGATCGTGATCGGGCCGTAATTGTCGCCGTCGCTCTGCCCCGTCTCGACCGTATCGTAATGGCGGCCATTGGGCAGCGTCTCGGTGACCAGGGTCAGCCGGCAATAGGGCTTGCCGTCCTGCCCGGTCTCGAGCGCGCCGGGATATTGGTCCTCGGCGCACACCGTCTTGTTGTCGACCGGGATCAGCGTGTCGTGCGGAGGGCCGCGCTTCACCGCGACGCCGTTGATGAAGACGGTGCCCTCGATCACCTGCAGCCGGTCGCCGGGCAGGCCGATCAGCCGCTTGATATAATCGGTGTTGCGGGTCGGCGGGGTGACGATGACGACGTCGCCGCGCTCGGGCATCTTCCCGAACAGCCGGCCGGGGATGAAGGGCAGCTGCACGCCCCAGCTTTCCACCTCCTGGTGAAGCACCAGGCTGCGGAACATCGCGATCGGATTGGGGATGGTCGGCGAGACGAACGACCAGCCATAGGCATATTTGGTGACGATCAGCTGATCGCCGACCTGAAGCCCCGGCAGCATCGATTCGGACGGGATGTAGAAGGGCTTGGCGATGAAGCTGTGGAAGCCCAGCACCGCCAGGATCAGCCAGAGGATCCCCTTCACCTCGCCCCACCAATCGGTGGTCGGGCGCTTCTCGACTGTTTCCGGCGCGGGCACGGCCTCCTGATCGGGCACTCCCTCCAACGCCAACTCCTCACTCATTCTATTGTCCTACTCGGCCCTGATCGCTTCGATGATCACGAAGGCCTGCGCCCATGGATGATCGTCTGTTAGCGTCAGATGTACATGGGCGACGTGGCCCGCGGGTGTCAGCGCGTCAAGCCTCGCCCGGGCGCCGCCGGTCAGTGCAAGCGTCGGCGCGCCCGAGGGCGCGTTGATCACGCCGATATCCTTCATGAACACGCCGCGCTTGAAGCCGGTGCCGACTGCCTTGGAGAAAGCCTCCTTCGCGGCGAAACGCTTGGCCAGCGTGCCGGCCTTGGTGAAGGGCCGCCGATCGGCCTTGGCCCGCTCGATCTCGGTGAAGACGCGATTCTCGAACCGCACGCCGAATCGATCGAGCGACGCCTGGATCCGCTCGATATTGCAGAGGTCGGAGCCGAGACCGATGATCATGACGCATTCCTCCCCGGAACGGGGAGGGGGACCATGCGAAGCATGGTGGAGGGGCTTGGAGCGCACTGGTGTTGCCTCAACTCCTCACCACGCCATTTCGCATCGGCGTGGAGACGGGTCACGCTGTCCGAAGATCGACAGGTAATTGAAGCGTTGAAGCAGGAGGACGCTTTGCCGCGCTCCAAGCCCCTCCACCGCTTCGTGGTCCCCCTCCCCGTTCCGGGGAGGAACTGCGGGCGTGTGCTCATCGCGCCGAATCCATCGCGGCGCGCATCGTGCGCACTGCCTTGTCCAGCCCGACGAACATCGCCTCGCCCACCAGGAAATGGCCGATGTTCAGCTCGCGCACCTGCCGGATCGCGGCGATCGGGGCCACATTGTCATAGGTCAGGCCGTGGCCGGCATGGACCTCGATGCCGTTCTTGGCGGCAAGCGCGGCGGCATCGCTCAGCCGGCGCAGCTCCTCTGCCTGCGCTTCGCCCTCCAGCTCGGCATAGCGGCCGGTGTGAAGCTCGACCACCGGCGCGCCGAGGCGCAGCGCCGCCTCGATCTGGCGCGCGTCGGGTTCGATGAACAGCGAGACGCGGATCTTCGCCGCGCCAAGCGCGCTCACCAGCGATGCGAGCTGATTATGCTGCCCCGCCGCGTCAAGGCCGCCCTCGGTGGTGCGCTCCTCGCGCTTCTCGGGCACGATGCAGGCGGCATGCGGCCGGTGGCGAAGCGCAATGGCGAGCATCTCGTCGGTCGCCGCCATCTCCAGGTTGAGCGGGATGGTGAGCTGCTCGGACAGCCGCGCGATATCGTCGTCGGTGATGTGCCGCCGGTCCTCGCGCAGATGCGCGGTGATGCCGTCGGCGCCGGCCTCCGCCGCCGCCAGCGCAGCGCGGACCGGATCGGGATAGCCCGCGCCGCGCGCGTTGCGGACGGTCGCGACATGGTCGATATTGACGCCGAGCCGCAGGAAATCGGTCATGCCGCGGCCCGGCTGCCCGGCTTGATCGCGGGCAGCGCCGCCAGCTCGGGCGGCAGCGACTCGGCAGCATAGGTCGGCACGTCCACGCGGATCAGCGGGAAGAAGGGCACGCCCAGATCGGCGGTGCCGCCCGAGCGATCGACCAGCGATGCCGCCGCGATCGTCTCGCCGCCGGCGCGGCCGATCGCGGCGATCGCCTCACGCGACGAGAGGCCGGTGGTGACCACATCCTCCATCATCAGCACCTTTGCGCCCGGTGTCAGGCGGAAACCGCGGCGCAGCTCGAACACGCCCTCGGGCCGTTCCAGGAAC
Organism: Sphingomonas sp. GW821-FHT10F11; assembly: GCF_058809095.1. Taxonomy (NCBI): domain Bacteria; kingdom Pseudomonadati; phylum Pseudomonadota; class Alphaproteobacteria; order Sphingomonadales; family Sphingomonadaceae; genus Sphingomonas; species Sphingomonas sp. GW821-FHT10F11. The sequence continues at coordinate 69,676 of NZ_JBXASH010000006.1, read as the reverse complement.
ATCGCCTCGACGCCCAGCGCGCGCGCCATTTCGTGCCCGGCGATCACCCCGCCCATCGCCGGCGAAACCACCACGTCGATGCGCGAGCGGATCTCGGTCGGAATGCGCGTCGCCAGTTCGGTGGAGAGCCGCGCGCCGCGCGCGGGATCCATCAGCACGCGCGCACATTGCAGGTAGCGCGAGGAGCGCAGGCCCGAGGACAGGATGAAATGTCCTTCCAGCAGGGCGTCGGCGGCACGGAATTCGGTCAGGATCTCGTCGTCGGTCATCTACGCTGTCTTTCGTGAAAGCGAGCGGTTGATAGGAGCCCCATAGGGGCCGTGCAACGCCCACAACCTATGGTGTGTCAAAAAACGCCCCGACACGCTTGAGGCACCAGCACCTCCCGCGTATAGGCCCATCGCAACGAGCGTATTCCCGCTCGCGCGCCATGGATGGAAAGGCGCAATCAGGGGTGACGAGACGCATGCGCAGTAAGGGGTTGAAGTCGATCGTGCTGGCGGCAGGACTCGCGATAGCGGGTATCGGCTACGCCGCGGCACCGGCGCCACAGGCGGCAACGCCCACCACGGCGGCTCCGGCAACGACCACTGCCGCGCCGACGACCGGGGCTGCGCCTGCCGCGACTCCGGCGACCGCTGTGCCGACCGATCCGATGCTCGTGCTCGACGGCGGTCCGGAGGTGAAGCCGGTTCGCGGCGTCGGCATGCCGGTCGACGGCCACTGGACGCTGCAGGATCAGGTGACCCCCAATGGCCGCCGCGCCCACTGGTTCCACGATGCCATCCTGTTCCCCGTGATCGTCGTCATCTCGCTGTTCGTGCTGTTCCTGCTGATGTGGGTGATGTTCCGCTATCGCCGCTCGGCGAACCCGGTGCCGTCCAAGACCTCGCACAACACCTTTATCGAGATCATCTGGACCGCGGTCCCGGTCATCATCCTCGCGCTGATCGCCGCGCCCTCGATCGGGCTGCTGGCGGCGCAGTACAAACCGGCCCCGGCCAATGCCGTCACGCTCAAGGCGATCGGCAACCAATGGTACTGGACCTATCAATATCCCGATCATGGCGGGTTCGAGATCACGTCGAACATGCTGAAGGAAAAGGCCCAGGTCCAGCCGGGCGAGCGCTTCCGCACCGACGCTGACGGCCCCGAGCTGCTCGCGACCGACAACCGCGTGATCCTGCCGATCAACACCCCGATCCGCCTGATCACCACCGCGAACGACGTGATCCACAGCTGGGCGATCCCGGCTTTCTGGATCAAGCTCGACGCGATCCCCGGCCGCCTGAACGAGACGAGCTTCACCATCGAGAAGGAAGGCGTCTATTTCGGCCAGTGCTCGGAACTTTGCGGCGCGCGCCACGGCTTCATGCCGATCACCGTCGTGGCGGTGAAGCCCGCGGTGTTCGCCGCCTGGGTCAAGGCGAAGGGCGGCACCATGCCGGCCCCGGGCGGCGCCAAGCCCTCCGACGCCGCACTGGCGCCTCCGGCCGATGCCGCCGCCAACACCGCCGGACCGGTCGAGAATGCGACCAGCGCCGCTCCCGCCACCAATCAGGCTGCCACGGCGAACACCGCCGGCGCCGGCAACGCTGGACAGTAAGAAATGACCGACACCGCCCTTCACCCGTCCGCGTTCGACGCGCATCATGACGATCACGCGCATCACGATGCGGATCACAAGCCGGCCTTCTTCGCGCGCTGGTTCATGTCGACGAACCACAAGGACATCGGCACCCTCTATCTGATCTTCGCGATTTTCGCGGGCATCGTCGGCGGCGTCATTTCGGGCCTGATGCGCCTGGAACTGGCCGAGCCGGGTATCCAGTATCTCGGCGAGTGGGCCAGCTTCTTCCACGGCAGTCCGCAGAGCCTCGACGAATCGCTTCATTTCTGGAACGTGCTGATCACCGCGCACGGCCTGATCATGGTGTTCTTCATGGTCATGCCGGCGATGATCGGCGGCTTCGGCAACTGGTTCGTGCCGCTGATGATCGGCGCGCCGGACATGGCGTTCCCGCGCATGAACAATATCAGCTTCTGGCTGCTGATCCCGTCGATGATCCTGCTGTTCGCCTCGCCCTTCTTCGGCGGCGCGGGCAATGGCTGGACGCTCTACGCCCCGCTCTCGACCTATGGCGAGCCCGGGCCGTCGACCGACATGGCGATCCTCGCGCTCCATCTCGCGGGCGCCAGCTCGATCCTGGGCGCGATCAACTTCATCACCACCATCTTCAACATGCGCGCGCCGGGCATGACCCTGCACAAGATGCCGCTGTTCGTGTGGTCGGTGCTGGTGACGGCGTTCCTGCTGCTGCTGGCGCTCCCGGTCCTGGCCGCGGCGATCACCATGCTGCTGACCGACCGCAACTTCCACACCACCTTCTTCGATCCGGCCGGCGGCGGCGACCCCGTGCTGTACCAGCATCTGTTCTGGTTCTTCGGCCATCCCGAGGTGTACATCATGATCCTGCCGGGTTTCGGCATGATCAGCCACATCATCTCGACCTTCTCGAAGAAGCCCGTGTTCGGTTATCTCGGCATGGCGTACGCCATGGTCGCGATCGGCGTGGTCGGCTTCGTCGTGTGGGCGCACCACATGTTCACCACCGGCCTCAGCGTGAACGTGAAGATGTACTTCACCGCCGCGACCATGGTCATCGCGGTCCCGACCGGCATCAAGATCTTCTCGTGGATCGCGACGATGTGGGGGGGCTCCCTGAGCTTCAAGACCCCGATGATGTGGGCGATCGGCTTCATCTTCATGTTCACCGTTGGCGGCGTCACCGGCGTCGTGCTTGCGAATGGCGGCGTCGACGACGTGATGCAGGACACCTATTATGTCGTGGCGCACTTCCACTATGTGCTGTCGCTCGGCGCGGTGTTCAGCCTGTTCGCCGGCTTCTATTACTGGTTCCCGAAGATGTCGGGCCGGATGTACAACGAGCTGCTCGGCCAGATTCACTTCTGGGTGTTCTTCATCGGTGTGAACGTGTTGTTCTTCCCGATGCACTTCCTCGGCGTGCAGGGCATGCCGCGGCGCATCCCGGACTACAATCCGGAATATGAGTATTTCAACCACATGGCCTCGATCGGCTATGCGATCATGGGCATCTCGATGCTGGTGTTCTTCGTCAACCTGTTCTGGTCGCTGTTCGCCGGCAAGAAGGCGGGCGACAACCCCTGGGGCGAAGGCGCGACGACGCTCGAATGGACCCTGTCGAGCCCGCCACCCTACCATCAGTTCGAGACGCTGCCGCGTATAGACTGACGAGCGGAGCCGCCCGCGGCGGCACCACAAACCAATAGCGGCGCCGGATTCGACCGGCGCCGCTACGCATTGAAATGAAGATGAACACGACGACCGCACAGCCACTCATGCTCCCCGCCGACTGGCGCGATTTCGTCGCGCTCACCAAGCCGCGGGTGATGACGCTCGTCGTCTTCACCGGCCTGTGCGGGATGCTGGCGGCGCCGGTCGGGATCGATCCGGTGCTCGGCTTCACCGCCATCCTGTGCATCGCGCTCGGCGCGGGCGCGGCTGGCGCGCTCAACCAATGGTATGAGGCCGATATCGACGCGGTGATGAAGCGTACCGCGCGCCGCCCGCTTCCGGCCGGCCGCATGGACCGGCAATCGGCGCTGCATTTCGGCGTCGGCCTGGCGATCTTCTCGGTGATCCTGATGGGGCTGGCGGTGAACCTGCTCGCCGCCGCGATCCTGAGCGTGTCGATCCTGTTCTACGTCCTGGTCTATACCGTCTGGCTCAAGCGCCGGACGCCGCAGAACATCGTCATCGGCGGTGCCGCGGGCGCCTTTCCGCCGCTGATCGGCTGGGCCGCCGCGACCGGCGATGTCGCGACCCTGCCGGTGCTGCTGTTCGCCCTGGTCTTCCTGTGGACGCCGCCGCATTTCTGGGCGCTCGCCTTGTTCATGAAGTCCGATTACGCCGCCGCCGGTGTGCCGATGCTGCCGGTCGTGGCGGGCGAGCGCACCACCCGGCTTCAGATCGGGCTCTACACCATCCCGATGGCCGCGGTGGCGATCGCGCCATGGGCGCTCGGCCTGACCGGCGCGATCTATGGCGGCGTCGCGGTTGCGACCACGCTGGTTTTCGCCGCGCTGGCGCTTCAGGTGAGCCTGCGCACGACCGGCACGGACGATGCGATGAAGCCGGAAAAGCGGCTGTTCGCCTGGTCGATCCTCTATCTTTTCATTCTCTTCGGCGCCCTGGTCGTCGACAGGTGGGTTGGCTGATGCAGAACGATGACGACATCCGCGCCCGTCAGCGTTCGCGCGCGCGCGTCATGGCGCTGTTGCTTGGCGCCTTCGTCATCCTGGTGTTCGCGATCAGCATCGTGAAGATCAAGGCGGGGATGGCGCATTGACCCGCACGCTGCGCACCGCGATCCTCGCCGGTATCGGCGTGTGCTGCATGACCGGGCTGGGTTATGCCAGCGTGCCGTTGTACCGCATGTTCTGCGAGGCGACCGGGCTCAACGGCACGACGCAGCGCGGCCTGGTCGCGCCGGGCGCGGTCGGCGATGCGCAGGTGCGGATCGATTTCGACACCAATGTCGCGCCCAAGCTGCCCTGGATCTTCAAGCCCGAAGTGCCGTCGGAGACGATCGCGATCGGCGCGCGCGACATGGCGTTCTTCACCGCGACCAACAAGAGCGACAAGCCCATCACCGGGACCGCGACCTTCAACGTCACCCCGGCCCAGGCGGGCAAATATTTCACCAAGATCCAGTGCTTCTGCTTCACCCAGCAGACGCTGAAGCCGGGTGAGACCGCCCGCATGCCGGTGATCTTCTACGTCGACCCGAAGATCCTCACCGATCCCGACGCGGCGGACGTGAAGAATATCACCCTCAGCTACACCTTTTACCCTGTGGATTCCGCGAAAGCAGCCAGCTAGAGCGTTGTCGACAGCCTATTAACGGGGACCGAAGAATGGCCGGCGCCAAGAACCACGATTACCATATCCTGCCACCCGATATCTGGCCGATTATCGGCGCGTTCTCCGCGCTGACCATGGCGATCGGCGGCATCATGTGGATGCATTCCGGCAGCGTGTTCGGCATCGGCGGCGGCACCATCTTCTTCATCGGCGTCGCGGCGGTGCTGCTCACCATGTTCTCCTGGTGGAGCAACGTGATCAAGGAAGCGCATGCCGGCGATCACACGCCGGTGGTGCAGCTTCACCTGCGCTACGGCATGATCCTGTTCATCGCCTCGGAGGTGATGTTCTTCGTCGGCTGGTTCTGGGCGTTCTTCGATTTCTCGCTGTTCCCGGCACCGGTTCAGGTCGTCGACGGCACGGTCAGCCTGATCGCCGATGCGGCCCGAGGCACCTGGCCGCCCAAGGGCCTGGAAGTGCTCGACGCCTTCAAGTTCCCGCTGCTCAACACGATCATCCTGCTCACCTCGGGCACGACGGTCACCTGGGCGCACCACGCGCTGATTCACAATCAGCGCGGTGGCGAAAAGACCGGTCTCTGGGGCCTGCTCGGCGTGGGCAATCGCGACGGCGTGCTCAAGGGCCTGTGGCTGACGATCGTGCTCGGCCTGCTCTTCTCGTCCATCCAGGCCTATGAATATGCCGAGGCGCCCTTCCCGTTCAAGGGCATCAACTATGGCGCGTCCTTCTTCATGGCGACCGGCTTTCATGGCTTCCACGTCATCATCGGCACGATCTTCCTGATCGTCTGCCTGGTCCGGGCCTATCGGGGCGACTTCACCCCGCGCCAGCATTTCGGCTTCGAGGCTGCCGCCTGGTACTGGCACTTCGTCGACGTGGTGTGGCTGTTCCTGTTCGTCTCGATCTATGTCTGGGGTGGCTGGGGCGCGCCGGTCCACGGCGGCTGACACCAGCGTGATTCAGCGCTGGCACCTTGCACAGGTCAATATCGGTCGGCTCGCTGCGCCGGCCGATGACCCGCAAGTGGCTGGCTTCTTCCAGGAACTCGACCGGATCAACGCGCTCGCGGAAGCGAGCGCTGGATTCGTCTGGCGGCTGAAGGGCGAGGGCAACAGCGCCACCGATCTTCAGCCGACGCCCGATCCGAGGCTGATCGTCAACATGTCGGTCTGGGCCGATGCCGAATCGCTGTTCGACTATGTCTATCGCAGCGCCCACACGCCGGTGATGGCGCAGCGTCGTAGCTGGTTCGACCGGTTCGACGGCGCCTATCAGGCGCTGTGGTGGATTCCTGCGGGGGCCACGCCCAGGATCGACGACGCCTTCGCGCGGCTCTGGCTGCTCGACCGGTTCGGTCCGAGCGACCGGGCCTTCACCTTCAAGCTGCGCTACCCCGCGCCCGATGCGCCCGGCACCCCCGTCGATATGCGGCCCGATCCATGGTGCATGGGTCACGCCTGATCCTGCCTCCTCGCCGAGCCCGGCGCCCGCTGACGTGGCGATCAAGGGCCTGTGTCCGCGCTGTGGCGCCAAGACGCTGTTCGCCGGCGTGACCAAATTCGCCGATCGCTGCGCAGCCTGCGGGCTCGATTTCACCCAGTTCAATGTGGGCGACGGGCCGGCCGCGTTCCTCACGCTGATCGTCGGCGGATTGCTCGTCGGTGTGGCGGTAACCTTGCAACTGACCGTCGAGCCGCCGCTCTGGCTGCTGGCGCTGATCCTGATCCCGCTGGCGGCCGTTGCCGTGACCGGGTCGCTCCGGGTCGCCAAGGGCGCGCTGCTCGCCTTCGAATATCGCAATTCGGCGCGCGAAGGCCGGATCACCGACAAATGAAGCCGCGCTTTCCCATCGTTGCGACCATATTGGTCGGCCTCGCCATCGCCGCGATGGTCGCGCTCGGCGTGTGGCAGCTCCAGCGCAAGGGCCAGAAAGAGGCACTGCTCGTGCAGCTCGCGGCGAATCGTTCACTGCCGCCGATCGCGTTCCCGCGCATTCCGGTCGACGATACGCTGCTGTTCCGCCGCGCCAGCGCCTTCTGTCTCCAGGCGGTCAGCTTCAGCGTCGAGGGTGGGCGCAACGCGGCGGGCCGGACCGGCTGGCGCCACATCGCCCGGTGCCGCACCGGCGCGGAGGGCCCGGGCCTGACCGTGCTGATGGGCGTGGCCAAGGCGCCTGACGCCAAGCCAGCCTGGGGCGGCGGCGAGGTGACCGGCTATATCACCCATGCCCCCGATCACCGGCCGATGATCGCGACCTGGTTCTCGCACCAGCCCAAGACGCTCATGCTCGTTGCTGACCCGCCGGTGTCCGGCCTCGACGCCAATCCGCAGCCCGATCTTGCCTCGGTGCCCAACAACCATCTCGCTTATGCGGTGCAATGGTTCCTGTTCGCGCTCGTCGCCGGCGTGATCTACGCGATAGCGCTGCGACGTCGCCTGAAAGCTTGACGTGCTTGTGACTTTGCCGCGCCGCGGTTAGGCGCAACGGCCATGCGCTATATCAGCACCCGTGGGGCGGCTCCCGTCCTGGACTTCGAACAGGTCACGCTCGCCGGCCTTGCCAGCGATGGCGGCCTTTATGTCCCCGAGAGCTGGCCGAGCCTGAGCATCGACGAGATCGCCGGCCTGCGCGGCCTTTCCTATGTCGACACTGCCGTCGCCGTGATGGCGCCGTTCGTCGAGGGCACGCTCTCGCGCGAGGAACTGCGCGATCTGTGCGCCCAGGCTTATGGCCGCTTCTCGCACAAGGCGGTCACGCCGCTGGTCCAGCTCGACCATCAGCATTGGCTGCTCGAGCTGTTCCACGGCCCGACGCTCGCCTTCAAGGATGTCGCGCTTCAGCTGCTCGGCCTGTTGTTCGAACGCTTCCTCGCGGGCTCCGACAGGCATGTGACGATTGTCGGCGCGACCTCGGGCGACACTGGTTCGGCCGCGATCGACGCGCTGGCCGGCCGCGCCGGCGTCGACGTGTTCATGCTCCACCCGAACGGCCGGGTGTCCGACGTGCAGCGCCGCCAGATGACCACGGTGCTCGCGCCCAACATCCACAATATCGCGATCGAGGGCAGCTTCGATGACGCCCAGGCGCTGGTGAAGGCGATGTTCAACGATCCAGGCTTTTCCGGGAGATTCCAGCTCTCGGCGGTCAATTCGATCAACTGGGCGCGGCTGATGGCGCAGGTGGTCTATTATTTCTACGCCGCCGTCCGCCTCGGCGCGCCCGACCGCCTGGTCGCCTTTTCGGTCCCGACCGGCAATTTCGGCGACGTGTTCGCCGGCTATGTCGCGGCGAAGATGGGCCTGCCGGTGGCGAAGCTGGTCGTCGCGACCAACGTCAACGACATCCTCCACCGCGCGCTCGCGCAGGGCGATTATTCGCAAGGGACGGTCGTGCCGACGCCCAGCCCGTCGATGGACATCCAGGTGTCGAGCAATTTCGAACGCCTGTTGTTCGATCTCGGCGGACGCGACGGCAGTGCGACGCGCGACCAGATGCGCGGCTTCGAGGCGACCAGGGCGATGCGCCTGACCAACGCCCAGCGCGAGGGTGCCGCCGGCCTGTTCGTCAGCGACCGGATCGATCTCGATGACATGGCGCTGGCGATGCGCTGGGCCTGCGACGGTTCGGGCCAGGTGATCGATCCGCACACCGCGATCGGCCTCGCCGCCGCGCGCCGCGCTGGTCTCGCCGCCGATGTGCCGGTGGTGACGCTCGCGACCGCGCATCCGGCGAAGTTCCGCGAACCGGTCGAGCGCGCGACCGGCGTACGTCCTGGCCTCCCCGCGCGCATCGGCGACCTGTTCGACCGGGAAGAGCGTTACGCGACCCTGCCCGGCAGTTTCGAGGCGGTCACCGGCTATATCGCCGAGCGGGCGGTGGCGAAGGCGTGATGATGTTCTCCCCGTTCGTTTCGAGCGCAGTCGAGAAACAGGTACCGGGCGCAGGTTTCTCGGCTTCGGCCCGAAGGGCCGAAGCCTGTCCTGAGCGCCTGCCTACGCAGGCAGTCGAAGGGCTCGAAACGAACGGAGATGGGGTGTGAACCTCGTAACACTCATCGGCGAACCCTGGGCTGACTATGGGCTGATCGATTCAGGCAATGGCCGCAAGCTCGAACGCTATGGCCGTTTCCGCTTCATCCGTCCCGAAGGCCAGGCGCTCTGGGCTCCGGCCCGCGACGACTGGCGCGCCCAGGCGGAATTCGTGCCCGGCTCCGACGAGGAAGGCGGCGGCCGCTGGGATTATGCGGAACCGGTCCCGCGCGAGGGCTGGCCGCTGATGTGGGACCAGGTCCGCTTCCAGGCCCAGACCACGCCCTTCCGCCATCTCGGCTTCTTCCCGGACATGGCGCCGGTGTGGAGCTGGATGCGCGAGCAGGTCTCCGACAAGCTGGCTGAGGGGGAGGCGCCCGAATGCCTCAACCTGTTCGGCTATACCGGCGTCGGCACCCTGGCGATGGCGGCGAAGGGCGCGAAGATGGTCCATGTCGACGCGTCGAAGAAATCGGTCGAGGCGGCGCGCGCCAATGCGGTGCTCTCGGGCATGGCCGACAAGCCGATCCGCTGGATGACCGACGACGCCACCAAGTTCGTCGCCCGCGAAGTCCGCCGGGGCCGCCGCTACGACGGCATCCTGCTCGATCCCCCCAAATTCGGCCGCGGGCCGGAGGGCGAGGTGTGGAAGCTGGAGGAGGGGTTGCCCGGCCTGATCGCCGATTGCCGCAAGCTGCTCGACAGTGAATCGCGCTTCCTGTTCCTCACCGTCTATGCGGTGCGCATGTCGGCGCTGGCGATCGGCGAGCTGCTCAACCAGGCGCTGGGCGATCTCGGCGGCAAGGTGGAAGCGGGGGAATTGGCCGTACGCGAAGAAGCCCGCGGGCTCCTGCTACCAACCGCGATCTGGGCGAGGTGGTCGCGCTAAATTCCTCGTGACGACTTTAATTTCCGTTCGTTTCGAGCGAAGTCGAGAACAGGTACCGGGGGCAGGTTTCTCGACTTCGCTCGAAACGAACGGAGGGAGAGCGGCTCTCTGCCTGAGGAGAAATTAGTCCATCCCCGCCCGCATCGCCGCTCCGGCAACGAACGGCGCCCCGGCGACCAGCATCAAACTCACCGCCGCCAGCAGTTTCACCGCCCCCATCCCGCCATCGATCGACCCGGCCCCGAAGATCAGCAGCGGCACCGCGAGTGGGAGCATCACCAGCCCGGCAACCGCGCCGGCGCCCCGCAGCCCCGATACCAGCGCGGACGTAGCGACCGCCAGCGCCGCCAGCCCCGGTGTCCCGATCAGCAACCCGATCTCCACCCGCAGCACCGTCTCGCCCGACAGGTCCAGCAGCCCCGCCGCGATCACCGCCGCCAGCATCAGCGGCGGTCCGAAGGCGAGCCAGTGCGCCGCGATCTTCGCGGCGGCCACGCTCGCCATGCTGAGCCCGCGTACCGCGAACTGGTCGAGCACGCCGCTTTCCGCATCCGGCCCGATCAGCCGCTCGACCGGCATCAACGCGGCCAGCAGCGCCGCCGCCCAGATCACCCCGCCGCCGACCCGTGCCAGCAGCGCCGCATCGGGCCCGATCGCGAAGGGAAACAGGATCGCGACGAGCAGGAAGAAGGCGAGTGTGTAGGTCACGCTCCCACCCGCCCAGGCCCGGGTCAGGTCGCGCGCGACAAGGGTCAGGAACGGCCTCATGCGGCCCCCAGCGCGATCGGCACCGCGCCCGGCACGTCGATCGGCAGATGAGTCGCGACCACGACGACTCCGCCGCTCGCCCGGTGCCCGGCGATCAGCGATTCCAGCACGCGCACGCTTAAATCGTCCAGCCCATTGGCCGGCTCGTCGAGCAGCCAGATGGGCGCCTTGCTCGCCGCCACCCGCGCCAGCGCGGCACGGCGCCGTTGCCCGGTCGAGAGCAGCCGCACCGGCACCTCGGCCAGCGCCGTCAGATTCGTCGCGTCGAGCGCGGCGGCGACCCGCGCGCCCGGATCGCCATCGTCGTCATCCAGCGCTGCCCAGAAACGCAACGCGCTGCCCAGCCGCCGCTCAGCATCGAGCGCCGCAGCCTCGGCCATCAGCGCGCGCCCCGCCGGCCCCTCGACCTCGCCCTTCGCAGGCCTGAGCAACCCCGCCGCAACCCGGATCAGGCTGGATTTGCCCACTCCGTTCGGTCCGGTCACCAGCGCCGCGCCGCCCGCGGGAATCGCGAAGGAGAGCCCCTCGAACAACACCCGCCCGCCCCGCGCGCAGGTCACGTCGCGGAACGTGAGCGCAGTCGTCACGCGTCCCCCACCATATCCTCCAGCGCATGCATATCGTCGTCGGACAGGCCGAAATGATGCCCCACCTCATGGATCATCACATGCGCGACCAGTTCGTCGAGCCCGACCCCGGTCTCGATCCATTCCTCCAGGATCGCGCGGCGATAGAGATGGATGCGATCAGGCAGTGCACCCGATTCCATTGAGGATTTCTCGCCCACCGGCCGCCCATGATAGAGCCCGGTCAGGTCGAGCGGATGCTCGATGCCCAGCGCATCAAGCGTTTCCTCGTCGGCGAATTCCTCGACGATCAGCACGACATCGCCCAGATGGGTGCGGAATTCGGCGGGCAGGGCGTTGAGCGCCTTCAGCGCGATCGCGCGGATCGCATCGGCATCGGGCGCGGTGCGCGGTTGAACGGATGCTGGCATGGGCTATGCCTTAAGGCCAAGGCGCGGGGTGCGCCAGCAGGAGGAAATGGTGCCGATCGAGCAATTGACCGAGGAAGAACGTACGGACGCGCTGGACGAGCTCGACGAATGGGATTTCGACGAAGCCCGCGACGCGATCACCCGTACTTTCACCTTCGCCGATTTCAGCGAAGCCTTCGCCTTCATGACGCGCGTCGCGCTGCTGGCGGAGAAGGCGGATCATCACCCGGAATGGTCGAATGTGTGGAACCGTGTGGAGATATTGCTGACCACCCATGACGCGGGCGGCTTGTCGCAGCGCGACGTGGATATGGCAGAGGCGATCGACCTGCTGGTCGACTAGCACGAATCGACATTCACTCAGACAATCGCTCCTCTCCAGTGGGAGAGGATAGCGTAACTTGGAGAGGGGCTCCGGGAGCTCTCGATGGCTCCGGAGCCCCTCTCCAACTTCGACTAGATCGCTGCGCTCTCAAGTCTCCGTATCCTCTCCCACTGGAGAGGAAGAAGACGGCACATCCAGTGTCCGGCTGCACTGCTTCGTCATCTAGCCGACCTAGTTCCCTCCGCTCACCGCTCCGCGCCGCATCATCTTGCGCAGCTTCCCCGGCATCCACCGCGCCGCGAAAGCCATGCGCCGCGCGGTCTTGCCGACATAGGTGTGGACCGCATCGCCATGCACCGCATCCCAGGCCGCCTGGGCGACGTCCGTCACCGGCGTCAGCTCGAGCCCGGCCGCCGTCACCGTCTCGCGGATCGACTGGTTCGATCCGCCCGCCGGCGTATTGAGCAATGGGGTCTCGATGAAGCTCGGCACCAGGTCGCGCACCTTGACGCCCGCGCCATACCATTCGCCGTCGAGCGCCTCGGTCATCGCCCGCACGCCGAACTTGGTCATCGAATAAGGCGCCAGCCCGGACGACCCGTAGATTGCCGAGGCGGAGGCGGTGTTGAGCAGACACGACCCCGGCGTCCGCGCGAGATAGGCATAGCCGATCCGCGCCCCGTTGAGCACGCCGGTCAGGTTGATCGAGACGGTCCGGTCGATATCCTCGAAGCTCATCTCGGCGAGCGGCCCGCCCGTGCCGATCCCGGCATTGTTGAACAGCACGTCGAGCGTGCCGCCGCTCGGCGCGGTGAACGCGTCGAGATTGGCCACCCAGGCATCGCGGTCGCGCACGTCCATCATATAGGTCTCGGCCATGCCCGCCGGCAGCATCGCCGCGGTCTCGGCCAGCCCCTTCGCGTTCACATCGGCCAGCCCGACGCGCCAGCCGCGCGCGGCGAACAGCGTCGCCGTCGCCTGGCCGATGCCCGATCCGCCACCGGTGATGAAGATCGATTTCTGCGTCGCGTCCGCCATGCTGCCCCTTTCGTCGTCGTTTGACGTTCGCGGCATCCTCCCGCACAAACTGCGCCGATGCCAGAACAATCGCCCGGTCCTTCGGTCGCCTTTGACGGCGTCACCAAATCCTATGGCGGCACCGTCGCGGTCGATTCCGTCTCGCTGGAGATTGCCGGCGGCAGCTTCGTTGCGCTGGTCGGCGCGTCGGGATCGGGCAAGTCGACCCTGCTCAAGATGGTCAACCGACTGATCGAGCCGAGCGCCGGGTGGATCGCCATCGCCGGCGAAGACGTGACGGGTGCGGAGCCAAATGCGCTGCGTCGCCGGATCGGCTATGTCTTCCAGAATATCGGCCTGTTCCCGCACATGAATGTCGCCGAGAATATCGGCATCGGCCTGCGCCTCGCGGGCGAGAAGGATCGCGCCGGCCGCGTCGCCGATCTGCTCGACCTGGTCGATCTGCCCCGCGATTTCGGCGCGCGCACGCCCGATGCGCTGTCGGGCGGGCAACGCCAGCGCGTCGGCGTCGCCCGCGCGCTCGCCACCGCGCCGGGCCTGATGCTGATGGACGAGCCGTTCGGCGCGCTCGATCCGGTGACGCGCGATCAGCTCGGCGCCGCGATCCGCGCGCTGCACGACCGGCTCGGCCTCACCACCATCATGGTGACGCACGACATGGCCGAGGCACTGCTGCTCGCCGACCGCGTGCTGGTCATGGCCGCCGGAAAGATCGTCGCCGACGCGACGCCCAGGGCTTTGCTGGCGGGCGAGGGCGGGGCAGAAGCCGATGCCCTGGTCGCCGTCCCGCGCGAACAGGCCCGCCGACTCCACGCGCTGGAGGGCGGCGCATGAGGCCCTTTTTCGAAGCGCTCTCCCGGGTCCCCGATCTGCTCGCCGCGCATCTGCTGCTTGCCGCCTCGGCGCTGGCGCTTGGTCTCGTCATCAGCCTGCCGCTGGCCATCTGGTCCGCCCGCCGCCCTGCCGTCGCGCGCATCGCGCTCGGCTTCGCCAGCCTGGTCCAGACCATCCCGTCGCTGGCGCTACTCGCCTTGTTCTATCCGCTGCTGCTCTCGCTCTCGACCCTGGTCGGCGGCGGCATCCCGGCGCTCGGCTTCCTGCCCTCGCTACTCGCGCTGACGCTCTATGCGTTGCTGCCGATCCTGCGGAACGGCGTCACCGGCCTCGCCGGGATCGATCCCGCCGTAATCGAGGCGGCCGACGGTGTCGGCATGACCGCCTGGCAAAAGCTCCGCCTGGTCGAGGCGCCTCTGGTCGCACCGGTGCTGATGGCCGGTATCCGCACCGCGGCGGTCTGGACGATCGGCGCGGCGACTCTCTCCACCACGGTCGGTCAGCCGAGCCTCGGCGACATGATCTTTGCCGGCCTTCAGACTCAGAACTGGGCGCTGGTCCTTGCCGGCTGCCTCACCGCGGCGGCGCTGGCGCTGACGGTCGACGCGCTGCTCGGCGTGATCGAACACGGCATCGCCGCGCGTCGGCCCTTGCGGGTGTGGATCGCCACGGCGGTCCTCGCGATCGGTGTCCTTGCCGCGCTAGCGCCGCTCTGGCCGAAGGGCGGGGAGACCGTCGTGGTCGGCGCCAAGGGTTTCTCCGAACAGTATATCCTCGCCCGGGTGATCGGCCACCGGCTGGAGAAAGCGGGCTACCGCGTCGAATATCGCGAGGGGCTCGGCTCGGTCGTCGCCTTCTCGGCGGTCGCGGGCGGCGATACCGACATCTATGTCGATTATTCCGGCACGATCTGGACCAACGGCATGAAACGCACCGACGTGCCGCCCCGCGCCGCGATCGTGAAGGGTGTGGCCGAGTGGGCGCAACGGTACCACGGCGTGCGCCTGCTCGGCGCGCTCGGCTTCGAGAACAGCTATGCCTTCGCCATGCGCGGCGAGGATGCGGCGCGGCGCGGCATCCACAGCATCGCCGATCTGGCGCCGATCGCGCCGCAACTAAGCCTCGCCACCGATATCGAATTCCTCGAACGCCCCGAATGGGCGGCAGTGAAGCGCGCCTATGGTCTGCGCTTCAGGGAAGCGCATCCCTATCAGCCGACCTTCATGTTCCGCGCGCTGACCAGCGGCACGGCGGATGTCATCCCAGCCTTCTCCTCGGACGGCCGGATCGCGGCTGACAAGCTCGCGGTGCTGGCCGACCCGAAGGGCGCGATCCCGGGCTATGATGCGATCCTGCTGCTCTCGCCCAAACGCGCGAAGGACCGTGCGTTCGTGGACGCCGTCACGCCGCTGATCGGGCGCGTGCCCGTAGAGGCGATGCGTGAGGCAAACTACATGGTCGACCGCGACGACGACAAGGCCTCGCCCGAGGAAGCGGCGCGGTGGCTGGAGAAGAAGCTGGGGTTGTAGGCCCGTCACTCTTCGCTGAAAGCCGCGACCAGCGTTTCTATCGGCAGGAACAGGATTCGGCTGTCAGCGGGATCTTCGAGGAACTCGGCGCATCTCGCATAGAATCGCTTCGCGGCATCGTCCCTGGCATGGACCAGCACCGCGGCGATACCGATGCCCTGCGCGACCGCCGCGATCCGGCGTAGCGCGTCCGAAAGCATGTCGGCACCGATACCCTTGCCGGCATGATGGCGATCGACCGCGAGCCGTCCGATAATGGATACGGGAATCGGGTCGGGGGCGTTGCGCCGGAGCGTCGCGGGCGCGGCGGCCCGTTCCACCCCGCCCGCGGAGAGGCAGAAATAGGCGACGACCCGGTTTCCTTCGCAAACGACATAGCTTCGCGAGAAACGGCTTTCGTTCCGGAGCGCCCGGTGCCGAAGCCAATGGTTCAACCCCGGCTCGCCGCAATCGAAGGCCGAAAGATCATGCCCGGCGGTCAGCGGAACAGGTGCCGAAAGCCCGGGCCTGAAGCGCGCCGGGTCGCTTTCTACTTCTGCCATGCCGGAACCCGGCGCAACAGCGACCGCAGTTTCGGTCCCGGTGCCGGGGGATTGTCCAGCGCCTCGACAAAGGCATCGTAGCGACCGGCATCGAGCGCGAACAGTCGCTGGTCGAGCAACACGTCGATCGCCAGCTCCCGGGCGCTCTCGATCATGAACTCAGTGCGCGTCTTGCCGAGGATCGACGCCGCATCGTCGATGAGCTGGCGCGTGCCCGTATCGATCCGCAGGTTGATGCTGCCCTTTGTCTCGCCACGCGGCGCGACCGCTTCGGCGTCCTTCGCAAAAGGGGTGCGGTCTTCTCGCATGGGTCTGACTATGGATTTTGTATCCACAATGTCAATACGCCGATGCGTCGCGCCAAGCTATTCTACCGTCATGCCGGACTTGTTCCGGCATCCATCGTGCAGCAAGCACTGTCCTCGCAGGTTGAGAGATGGACCCCGGAACAAGTCCGTGGAGACGGGCAGGGTTTACTCCCGAACCGCCGTCACGAAATAATCCAGCTTCAAATCGTCCGAGATCACGAAGCTCTTCGCCACCGAAAAGCTCAACCCGCGCGTCTCGACAACCTTCAGCCCCGCCGCCTCGATCAGCGCGACCAGCTCCTCAGGCGTCAGGAATTTCCCCCAGTCATGCGTCCCCTTGGGGATCTGCCCGGTGCCCTCGCCGATCGTGATCAGCGCCAGCCGCGACAGCGCGGTGCGATTGGGCGTCGACAGCACCATCAGGCCCCCGTCCGCCAGCGCCCCCGCCAGCCCGGCGATGAAGGCGCCCGGATCGGTGACATGCTCGATCACTTCCATGCTGGTCACCAGGTCGAAGCGCGCCGCGCCCAGCCCTTCGATCCCGCCGGTGCGGTAATCGATCGTCAGTCCGGACAGCTGTGCATGGGCATGCGCCGCGGCGATATTCTCCGGCGCCGCGTCGATCCCGGTCACCGCCGCGCCCAGCCGCGCCAGCGGCTCGCACAACAGCCCCGCGCCGCACCCGACATCGAGCGCGGTCTTGCCGGCCAGCGGGGTGAAGCCCGTCTCGTCCAGCCCCCAATGTGCGTCGATCCGTTCGCGCAGATAGCCCAGTCGCACCGGGTTGAGCCGGTGGAGCATCGCCGACGACCCCTTGGGGTCCCACCACTCCGCCGCCATCGCGCCGAAATGCGCTGCTTCGTCGGGATCGATCGTCGTTACGGGGTCGCTTGCCATCACCATGCGGCCTTCCTATCAGGGCGCCCCGCTCACCCCAAGGAATTCTGCACCTCCATGGCTCGTATCGTGATGAAGTTCGGCGGCACCTCGATGGCCGGGATCGAGCGAATCCGGAGCGTCGCCGCGCGCGTCAAACGCGAGGTGGAGGCAGGCAACCAGGTCGCGGTGGTCGTCTCGGCCATGGCCGGCGAGACCGACCGGCTGGTCAATTTCTGCCGTGAGGCCTCGTCGCTCTACGATCCGCACGAATATGACGTGGTCGTCTCGGCCGGCGAGCAGATCACCAGCGGCCTGCTCGCGGTCGCGCTCCAGGCGATCGGCGTGCCGGCGCGCAGCTGGCTCGGCTGGCAGCTGCCGATCCGCACCTCGGACGGCCATGGTTCGGCGCGCATCGCGGAGATCGACACCACCGCGCTCAACGTCTCGCTGGCGAAGGGCGAGGTCGCGGTCATCCCCGGCTTCCAGGGCGTGGCCTCGGGCGAGCGCGTCACCACGCTCGGCCGCGGCGGCTCGGATACGTCGGCGGTGGCGATGGCGGCCGCGATGAAGGCCGATCGCTGCGACATCTATACCGATGTCGACGGCGTCTATACGACCGACCCGCGCATCGTCCCGCGCGCGCGGAAACTGAAGCGGGTCACCTATGAGGAAATGCTCGAGCTCGCGAGCGTCGGGGCCAAGGTGCTCCAGACGCGCTCGGTGGGTCTTGCGATGAAGGAACAGGTCCGCGTCCAGGTGCTCTCGTCCTTCACGGGCGAGGACGCACCGATGGCGGACACATTGCCCGGTACGATGATCGTGGGCGAAGAGGAGATCGACGACATGGAACGCCAGCTCATCACGGGTATCGCGCACGACAAGAACGAAGCGAAGATCACGCTGACCGCAGTGCCGGATCGTCCCGGCGCGGTCGCCTCGATCTTCACCCCGCTGGCCGATGCCAACATCAATGTCGACATGATCGTGCAGAACGTCGCGCATTCGACCGGCTCGACCGACGTGACCTTCACCGTGCCCGGCGCCGATCTCCCCCGCAGCCTCGAAGTGCTCGGCAACGCGCAGGGTGATATCGGCTATGCCAGCCTCGTCCACGACACCCGCGTCGCGAAGATCTCGGTGGTCGGCGTCGGCATGCGCAGCCATGCCGGCGTCGCCGCGACCATGTTCAAGACATTGGGCGAGCGCGGCATCAACATTCAGGCGATCACGACGTCCGAGATCAAGGTCTCGGTGCTGATCGAGGAAGATTATACCGAGCTTGCGGTGCGCGTCCTGCACACCGCTTACGGCCTTGATGCTGAGGACGCCGCGTAAACTCCCTCTGGAATCTCCCTCTCCCAGCGGGAGAGGGAAGGGGCCCATCGCGAAGCGATGGGAAGGGTGAGGGTGATGCGGCGAGAGTCGGAGCCTCATTCACCCTCATCCGCGCTTCGCGCCACCTTCTCCCGCCGGAAGAAGGATTTTAGTCGTCCACTATGTCTGTCCGTCGGTCCCGATTGCCGAACGAGCGCCGGGAGGGCAAGGAAGCAAGCATGACCGAAAACCTCACTGCTACCTCCGCCCGCACCATAGGCGAGGAGCGCCTCGCCCGCCGCATGGCGCGCGGTGCCGCATTCCTCGGTTCCGAAACCGCCATCCTGTGCGGCGCCATGTCCTGGGTGTCGGAGCGCAACCTCGTCTCCGCCATCTCCAATGCGGGCGGCTTCGGCCTGATCGCCTGCGGCGCGATGACCCCCGAGCTGCTCGACGCGGAGATTGCCGGCACCAAAAAGCTCACCGACAAGCCGTTCGGCGTGAACCTCATCACCATGCACCCGATGCTGTTCGACCTGATCGAGGTCTGCAACAAGCACGCGGTCGGCCATGTCGTGCTCGCGGGCGGCCTGCCGCCGACGGGCTCGATCGACGCGATCAAGGCGAACGGCGCGAAGCTGATCTGCTTCGCCCCCGCGCTCTCGCTCGCCAAGAAGCTGATCCGCTCGGGCGTCGACGCGCTGGTGGTCGAAGGCATGGAGGCCGGCGGCCATATCGGCCCGGTCTCGACCAGCGTGCTCGCGCAGGAGATCCTGCCTGAGGTGTCGGAGCAGGTTCCGGTGTTCGTCGCCGGCGGCATTGGCCGGGGCGAGGCGATCGCGGGCTATCTCGACATGGGCGCGGCGGGCGTGCAGCTCGGCACGCGCTTCGTCTGTGCGACCGAATCGATCGCGCATCCCAATTTCAAAAAGGCGTTCCTGCGCGCCTCGGCCCGCGATGCGGTGGCGAGCGTGCAGATCGATCCGCGCCTGCCGGTCATCCCGGTGCGTGCGCTGAAGAATGCCGGCGGCGAGCTGTTCACCGCGAAGCAGCGCGAAGTCGCGCAAGCGCTCGACGAGGGCAAGGTCGAGATGGCCGAAGCCCAGCTCCAGATCGAGCATTACTGGGCCGGCGCGTTGCGCCGCGCGGTGATCGACGGCGATGTCGAGCATGGCAGCCTGATGGCCGGCCAGTCGGTCGGCATGGTGACGAAGGAAGAGCCCGTCGCCGAGATCATCGCCGTGCTGATGGCCGAAGCGGCGCATGCGCTGGAGAAGCGGGCGACCTGATGGCGCAGGCGCGCCTGCATCGATTCAACGTCGCTGCGATTGGGTGCAGCGTAGGGCGGCCGGCACGACATGCGTGTGCCGTGCCGCTCTTTCTTATTGTTGGATCAAATTTGGGTGGCGTTTTGCGGCCGGAACAGCGGAACGAACGTCGTTTTTCCGCTGATTCGGCGGTGATTTACCGCTGTTATGCATAACAGCGGTAAATCGTCGCAGGTCATTGACTTACAAGAAGAATTTCTCCCGGAAAATCCAACATAACAGCGGAAAGAAAAAACGGGACCGCGCTAACAGCGGAAAACCCGAGTCGCTGTTGGAGATTTTCCCCGGCTATTCCTTGATCGGCGATCCGATCGACCAGAGATGCCCGAACGGATCGGTGAGCTGGCCATAGCGGTCGCCCCAGAACTGATTGTCGACCGGCATGGTGATGGTGGCGCCCGCCGCGACCGCGCGCTCCGCCCAGGCATCGGCATCGTCGACCTGCAGGTGAAGCCCCACCCCCTTGGGCTCGGGCTCGTCATAGCCGCGCCATTCGGGGAATTCGTCGGACAGCATCATCCAGCCGCCGTTGATCTTCAGCCCTGCCTGCATCAGCCGCTGGCCGTCCTCGGCGAAATTCTTCTCGGTTACCTCGGCGCCGAACGCGCGGGTGTAGAAATCGAGCGCGTCCTGCCCGCGCTTGCCGCGGATCGTCAGGAACGGGGTGATGCCGTTGGTGGGCCGGTCGACCATCTTCTCTCTCCTGGGGACTGATTCGGAAGCCGGAAGCTACCCCGGCAAGGCAGCCCGCGTCAGCCGAGAAAATAGACCGCCATCGCGGCAAGCCCGCCGAAAACCATCGCGACGATGATCGACAGGATGCCCCCGACCACCGATCCCGAGCGCCTTCTGGCAAAGGCGCTGCGCTGGGCCGGTTTGCCCAGCTTGAGCTCGATATAGCCGGCCGCGGCACCGCCGATCGCGGTGCACAGCAAGGTGACCAGCGCGCCGAGCGGCGACTGGAGCGCGATCGCCACCGGCAGGATCAGGCCCATCGGCACTGCCATGGTGAAGGCGGCCATCAGCTTGACCCGGTCGATCGAAACCTTGGAGACCGGGGCGACGGCGATCAGGTCGGGCGCATCCTCGGCCGAGACGGTCAGCCAGGCGAAGCTGCCGACAAGCTGCCCGGCCAGCAGGACGCTGGCAAAGGCCAGGCCCGGCGCCATCGGCACATGATTGTTCCGTCCGAACGCGACGAAGACGATCGGCGCGAGATAGATCAGTCGCAGCAGGATCTGGAAGATAAGCGCCGGATCGCGCGCCAGCAGCCGCCATTCCTTGGCGAAGACCGACCGGAACAGGCCGGCATGGAACAGCCGGTTGGTCGCCCGCCCGGTCGGCTTGGCCCGCGACAGGCGCGTGCCGCCGTCCTGATAGCCGCTCAGGAACATGTGCTGCAGCGTCACTCCGGCCAGCGCGAACAGCAGCACGCCGGTACCAAGCAGCATGAGGATCGCGATCGGATCGCCGAACGCAGCATGGCCGGGCAGGCCGGAAACGCCGCTATTGCCGACACCGTCTTCGGTGAAGCGCTCAAACAGGATCGATACGCTCGACTGGCGCTTGTCGCTGTGGCTGGCGAGCTGGGAGATGATGAAGAAGGCACCGCCGAGCAGCGCCGCGGCGATCTGGCCGACGGTGCGCGCCGCCCGCGGCCCCGCCAGCTTTGCGAGGCCGAGCGTGATCCCCAGCCCGATCGCCGCAGCCGCCAGCGCGAGCGCGACGAGCAGGGCGACCAGCCCGAACAATTGCGGATGGCCGAAGGTCGCGATCGGCACCACCAGGGTCAGCAGCAACACCGCATAGGTGAGCGCGATGGTGCCGGTGATACCGAGCAGCTTGGCGAGCAGCACCGTCCGCCCCTCGATCGGCGCCGAGAAGAGCAGGTCGAGATCGCCATTCTCATAGAGCGTGCGCTGGCTGCCGATGATCGCCTGGGTGGTCATGAAGCTGAAGGCGACGATGCTGCCGGCGAGCACGCCGGTCATGATCGCGGGCAGTGGCGGGATCGGTTCGTCGCGCAGCACCCAGCCGAGGAAGCAGCCGAATGCCAGCCAGGCGAGCATCAGCGCATAGCCGATCCAGCGGGTGGCGCCCTTCCTCGGCCGCATTCGCCAGCCGAGGCGAATCTCGTGCAACGCAAGCCAGGCGAAGCCGCCCGGCGCCGGTCCCAGCCCCCGCATCAATCCCGGCATCAGCCGCCGCTCGTCAGGCGGATGAAGGTATCCTCCAGCGTCTGGCCCTCGGTGCCCGCGCTGGTCCGCAGCTCTTCGAGCGTCCCTTCGGCGAGCAGCTTGCCGCCGGCGATGATGCCGATCCGGTCGGCCATGCGCTCCGCCACTTCCAGGATATGCGTGGTGACGATCACCGTCTTCCCCGCATCGACCTGCGCCCGCAATGCGTCCTTCACCGCGCGCGCCATGGCGGCGTCGAGCCCGGTCAGCGGCTCGTCGAGGATCAGCAGCTTGGGGTCGTGGATCAGCGCGCCGGCCAGCGCGACCTTCTGCTTCATGCCGCGCGAGAAGCCCTCGCACCGCGTGTCGCGCTCGTCCCACAGATCGAGCCAGTGGAGCAGCCGGTCGGCCTCTTCCGCCGCGACCACCGGGTCCATCCGCCACAGCCCGGCGACAAAGGCGAGATACTCGCTCGGCGTCAGCTTGTCGTAGAGCATCGGCTCGTCGGGCAGCCACGCCGTGATCGCCTTGGCTTCATTGGGGTGCTGCCGTGCGCTGATCCCGTAGATATGGATCGTGCCGGCGTCCGGCCGGGTCAGGCCGGTCACCATGCGCAAGGTGGTCGTCTTGCCGGCGCCGTTCGGGCCGAGCAGGGCGTAAAGCTGGCCCGCGCCGATCTCCAGGTCGAGGCCGGTGATCACCGGTTTGTCGAAACTCTTGGAAAGGCCGCGAATCCTGAGGGCGGGTTCGGTCATGCGCGGCAACCTAGAACAAAGTACGCGGCCGTCCAGATGGCTTGCCGATCAATTGTCCGGGCCGAGCTGGAAGATGTCCTCGACCCTTTTGTCGAGCGCCCGGGCGAGTTTCAATGCGAGGGTGGTGGAGGGCACGAACACGCCGTTCTCGACGGTATTGATCGTCTTGCGGCTGACTCCGACCCGGTCGGCGAGCTCGGCCTGGGTCAGGCCGAGCCGGGCGCGTTCGTCCTTCAGGCTGTTGAGCAGTCCCTCAGCCATCCTTCAAAGCTCGCCGCTCGAGCGTGCCGAAGCGCAGCAGGGCCAGCGCGATGGCGAAGGTGATGATCAGCCGCGCACCCTCGCGCGCCGAGATCGGTTCGTAGAAGCTGATCGCGTAAACGAGCGCGGCGGTGCCGATCGCCCCCCAGAAGCCGAGCGCCATCGCCCGTTTGCGGTGATCGAGCGTGGTCTCGTCGTTGAGCAATGCGCGCACCCGTGCACCGCGCAACAGGCCGCCGGCGAAGGCGAGGAAGAACAAGAGTGCCGCGGCCCAGACGATCCAGGCGGCGAGGTGGATGGTCTGCGGCCGGTTGAGCGACACGCTGTCGGGAAAGCTTCCTGCCTGTGCGGCAACGAACACCACCGCCATCACGGTCGCCGCACGGGCGCGGCCCCAGGCGATACGGTCGGCAAGATCGGTCTGGTCGGTCATTTCGAATCCCCGTTTGTAACTCTGAGGTTACATGTAACCCATGGGTTACTTCAGTGTCAAGCGGTGCTGTATGCACGGCGAACGGGGTTCCTTCCGGTGAATCGCTCGGTTAGGACGATGGGACATGACGGCACCGCAACAGGATCAACCGGTCGAAGGCCGCTTCGACGGGATCGAGCATCGATTCCCGGTTCGCGTCTATTTCGAGGACACCGATCTGTCGGGCGTGGTCTATCACGCCAACTATCTGCGCTACATGGAACGCGCCCGGTCGGACATGCTCCGGCTCGCCGGGATCGACCAGCGCGCGGCGCAGGAGGCGGGCGAGGGCGCTTATGCCGTCAGCGAACTCGCGATCCGCTATCGCCGCCCTGCCCGGCTCGACGATGCGCTGATCGTGGTGACCAGATTGAGACAGGTGCGCGCCGCATCGGTCGATATTCATCAGAGAGTCATGCGCGGTGCTGAGATACTGACCGAAGCGGACGTGACCGCGGCACTGGTCGGGGTATCGGGCAAGCCGAAACGGCAACCAAGAGCATGGGTCGAGGCATTTCAGCGCCTCGTTGACCAAGGGGACCAGGACGCGTGAGCAATTTGTTCTTCAATACCGATGCAGCGACGATGTCGCCGATCGCGCTTTTCCTCCAGGCCGATTTGGTGGTGAAGGTGGTGATGCTGGGACTGTTGATCGCCAGCATCTGGACCTGGGCGATCATCCTGACCTTCTGGCGCCGGATCGGCGGCACGCGCCGCAAGATCGACAAGTTCGAGCGCGATTTCTGGAAGGCCGAGGACGTCGACGCCTTTCACCGAATCCAGGGCGACAGCGACCTGCCGATCGCCCGGGTCTTCTCGGCCGGCGTCAAGGAATGGCGCCGATCGACCGCCAGCGGCGCGATCGACCGCGAGGGCACGCGCGAGCGGCTCGCGACCGCGATGGGATCGATGGTCGCCAGCGAGATCGACAAGCTGTCGGACCGGCTGAACATCCTCGCCACCGTCGGCGCGGTCGCGCCGTTCGTCGGCCTGTTCGGCACGGTCTGGGGCATCATGCGCAGCTTCACCGGCATCGCCTCGGCACAGAACACCTCGCTTGCCGTGGTTGCACCGGGCATCGCCGAGGCACTGTTCGCGACGGCAATCGGCTTGTTCGCCGCCATCCCCGCGGTGATCGCCTACAACCGCTTCAGCCACGGCATCAACCGGATCGAGGCACGGCTCAACCGCTTCGCCGACGGCTTCCACGCGACCTTGAGCCGCCAGCTCGAGACGGACGGGCGGAAGCTCTAGATGGCGATGCAGCTTCCCTCGCAGCGCAGCCGCGGCCGGCGAGCGCCGATGGCGGAAATCAACGTCACGCCGCTGGTCGACGTGATGCTGGTGCTGCTGATCATCTTCATGGTGACGGCGCCGCTCCTGACCGCGGGCGTGCCGGTGAACCTGCCCGACAGCCGCGCCAAGCCGCTCGACCAGGATCAGAAGCCGGTCCAGATCTCGATGGAGGCCGATGGCAAGATCCATGTCGACCAGGACGAGGTCAGCCAGGACATATTGCCCGATGTGCTGCAGCAGCTCGCGACAAAAACCGAAGGCGGGCAACCGCCGCAGGTCTTCCTGCGCGCCGACAAGAGCCTCGATTATGGCCGCGTGATGCGGGTGATGGGCGAACTCAACCGCGCGGGGCTGAACCGAGTTGCGCTGGTGACGGTTGGCGACGACGGCAAATGACCTCAGCCCGGCTGGCAGGATAGGCGCGATGCGGCGCTCCGAAGCGATCGCGCTGGGTGTCGCGCTGGTCGGCCATGCCGTGCTGTTCGGGCTGCTCTCGGTCGGCTTCCTCGCCACGCCCAATCCCGAGAAGTTGAAACAGGCGCCGATCGACGTGTCGCTGGTCGACGAGGTCGGCCTGGTTGCCAAGGCCCCGCAGGCGATCACGCCACCAGCCGAATCGAAAGCGCCCGACCAGGGCCCGCCCGAGGACGCAGCGCCGCCCGCGCCGAAGGAAGAGGCCCAGCCCGATCCCGCGCCGCCCAAGCCCCAGCCCAAGGCAGCGCCGCCGCCCAAGCCCGCGCCCAATGCGGTGCCCGAGCCGAAGAAACCAGTCGCGCCGACCCCCGACAAGTCGAAGAAACCACCCACGCGCGACGCCGCGCCGACCGGCAAGAAGCCATCGGCCGTCGCCGGGACCGGCAATGATCCCGCCTCGGACAGGAAGCGCGCGCGCGGCAATCGCCTCGGCGACGATTTCCTGAAGGGCCTGTCCGACAAGCCGTCGACCAGCAAATCGGTGACGCCGCAGGCGCCGGTGATGAGCCAGCAGGCGGCCGCCGATATCGGCTCGGCGATCCGCCGCCAGGTGCAGCCCTGCGCCGACCGGCAGGTCAAGCCGGGCCCGGGCGCCGAGCGCATCATCGTGACGATCCGGCTACGGATGAATCGCGACGGGTCGCTGATCGGTAATCCGCAGGTGATAGGCCATAGCGGCATCGATGCCGAGAATGGCCGATACCAGGACCGGGTCGACGACAACGCTATCGCCACCTTCAAGGGATGCGCGCCGCTGCGCGGCCTGCCGGTGGAACTTTACGACGTGCCCAATGGCTGGAGTGTCTTCAGCCTGCGCTACAAACTTCCGGGATGAGGACCATGATGACATCTTCCCCTATCGGCCTGCTGGCCGCCGCCCTCGCCATGCTGGTGCCGCTCGCCGCCCATGCGCAGGATGCCCCTGTCGCGCCGCCCCCGGTGACGCAGACCCAGCCGACGCCGACGCAGGATGGCGGCCTGGTCGTCGACGTGGTCGGCGGCACCTCCGCGCCGCTCGGCATCGCGATCCCGGTGATGCCGACCTCCGCGGTGGTGAACACGCCCGCGGGCCCGACCGACAAGCTCGGCCGGGACCTCGCGCAGATCGTCACCAACGACCTGAAGAACAGCGGCCTGTTCAAGCCCGTCCCGCCGACCGGGCTGAAGGGCGTCGCCTTCCCCGAGGTCACCGCGCCTTCGTTCGAATATTGGGGTGGGGCCGGGGCGCAGACGCTCGTCCAGGGCTTCGTCCGCGCCAATGGCGACGGCACGCTGACGGTCGGCTGCTATCTCTACGACGTGTTCGCACGCAGCGAGCTGACCCGGCAGGGCTTCGTCGTCTCGCCCGGCGACTGGCGCCGCGCGGGGCATAAATGCGCCGACATGGTCTATCAGAGGCTGACCGGCGAAGGCCCCTATTTCGACAGCCGCATCGTCTATGTCTCCGAAACGGGGCCCAAGGCGAAGCGTTTCAAGCGGCTCGCGATCATGGATCAGGACGGGGCGAATCACCGCTTTCTGACCAACGGCCAGTCGACCGTGCTGACCCCGCGCTTCTCGCCGGATCAGCGGTCGATCGTCTATATGAGCTATCTGAACGACCGCCCGGCAATCTATGTGTACGATATTGGGACAGCCCGGCAGCGCCTGCTGGTCAACAATCCCAGCCTCACCTTCGCCCCGCGCTTCTCGCCGGACGGACGCTGGATCGTCTTCTCCATGGCGGTCGCGGGCAACACCGATATCTACCGGGTCCAGACCTCGGGCGGCTCGCCGCAGCGCCTGACCAATGCGCCGGGCATCGATACCGGCGGCAGCTATTCGCCCGACGGCAGCAAGATCGCCTTCGAGAGCGATCGCTCGGGCAGCCAGCAGATCTATGTGATGAACGCCGACGGGTCGAACCAGCAACGAATCAGTTTCGGCGGAGGACGTTACGCGACGCCGGCGTGGAGCCCGCGCGGCGATCTGATCGCCTTCACCCGGGTCTCGGGCGACTTCCGCATCGGTGTGATGAACCCGGGCGGCGGCGGCGAGCGGCTGCTGACCAACGACTGGCAGGATGAGGGGCCGAGCTGGTCGCCCAACGGCCGGGTGCTCACCTTCTTCCGCTCGCATCGCGGTGGCGCCGGCAATGCCGATTTATGGTCGGTCGACCTGACGGGCGTCAACGAACGGAAGATTCCGACGCCGCTCGATGGATCCGATCCATCCTGGGGACCGTTACGCCCCTGAAGCAATTCGCGCCTCGTACGACTGCCGAGCCCGGCGTTGACTCTCGTTAACCATAAGGCGATGCCGGTGGAACGAGGCGCAAACGAAACGACTTTTGATCGAAGGAGAAGCCAGATGGCCAGACTGACGACCACGCTCATCGTTGCCGCCGCGCTCGTCGCGACCGCCGCGTGCAGCCCCAAGCCGAAGCAGATTCCACCAGCACCTGGCCAGGATATGGGCAACAACCCGGGTAACGGGGACACTGTCGTTCCCGGCTCGCGCGCCGATTTCGAACGGTCGGTGACGAGCAACACGATCAACTTCGCGCTCGACAAATACGACATCGATGCCCGCGCCCGCGAAATTCTGGACAGTCAGGCCGCGTGGCTCGCCAAATGGCCGAACGTGCCCGTCAGCCTCGAGGGGCATTGCGACGAGCGCGGCACCCGCGAATACAACCTCGCGCTCGGCGATCGCCGCGCCAATGCCGCGAAGAACTATCTCGCGGCGCGCGGCATCAACCCGGCTCGCATCTCGACGATCAGCTACGGCAAGGAGCGCCCGATCGCGCTCGGCTCGGACGAGCAGAGCTGGGCTCAGAACCG
Source organism: Sphingomonas sp. GW821-FHT10F11 (assembly GCF_058809095.1). Taxonomy (NCBI): domain Bacteria; kingdom Pseudomonadati; phylum Pseudomonadota; class Alphaproteobacteria; order Sphingomonadales; family Sphingomonadaceae; genus Sphingomonas; species Sphingomonas sp. GW821-FHT10F11. The sequence continues at coordinate 41,712 of NZ_JBXASH010000006.1, read as the reverse complement.
CCGCGCGGTGACGATCGTCCTCAACTAGTCCGCTCGCGGGCCATTCCGGCGCAGGCCGGGATCCAGGCACTCTTCGCTGGCGCCGCCGGATCACGCGATCCGGCGGCGCTTTCGATTCTGCTTGCGGCCACTCAAATTCCGATATAAATGTGATATCACATTAACGGGAGGCCTCCATGCCGGATTCGGTTGCCAGGAACACCGCACTCACTCTGTCGAGCGAGCGCACCGCCGCGACGTCGAGCGGCTACGCCATGTTGCTGCTGATGCTGCTCGCCGTCGTGGCCGGCGTGTTCGCCGCGTCGCTCATGCAGGACGATCCGGCCTTGGGCGGGATCATCATGACGATCGCGGTGCTCGTCTTCGTCTTCATCCTGTGTGGCTTCTACATGCAGCAGCCCAACCAGGCGACGGCGATCACCCTGTTCGGATCGTACAAGGGCACCGATCGCAACACCGGCCTGCGCTGGGTGCTGCCCTGGCTCGGCCGGAAGAAAGTGTCGCTCCGCGCGAACAACATGATCTCGGAGCGGCTGAAGGTGAACGACCTGCGCGGCAATCCGATCGAGATCGCGGCGCAGGTGGTATGGCGCGTGACCGACACCGCCCAGGCTTTGTTCGACATCGACGATTACAAGGCCTTCGTCATTGTCCAGATCGAGGCCGCGGTGCGCACCATCGGCGCGCGCTATCCCTATGACGATTTCGAGCATCAGGAAGTCACCTTGCGCGGCAATCACGACCAGGTTTCGGGCGAGCTCCGTACCGAGCTGATCGCGCGGCTGGTGGTCGCCGGCATCACCGTCGATGAATGCGGCTTCACCCACCTCGCTTATGCGCAGGAGATCGCCGGGGCGATGCTTCGCCGGCAACAGGCCCAGGCGGTGGTCGCGGCGCGCAAGACCCTGGTCGAGGGCGCGGTCGGCATGGTCGAGATGGCGCTCGAGATGCTGTCGGAGAAGAATGTCGTCGAGTTGGATGACGAGCGCCGCGCGGCGATGGTGTCCAACCTGATGGTCGTGCTGTGCGGCGAGCGCGATACCCAGCCGGTCGTCAACACCGGCACGCTCTACCAGTAAGCCGGACGTGAGCGCTCCTCCCAAGAAGGCGTTCCCGCTGCGTCTCGATCCCGCACTCTATGCGGCGATCGAGCGCGTGGCGGCGGCCGACCTGAGGAGCGTCAACGCCCAGCTCGAATGCCTGCTCCGCGAAGCGCTGTCGAAGCGCGGCGTGAAGCTCGAAGCGCCGGTCCGCGCGAAACGCGGGCGGCCGGCCAAACTCATGGACGAAGGAGAAACAGAATGATCGGCATGCTCACCACCCGCGCACGGCTCCCCTGGCTGGTCGCGATCTCGTTCGTGTTGATCGGGCTCGGCCTGTTGGTGCGGTTCGCTTGAAGGAGGCAGTGATGGCGTTGGAGACACTCAGGCGCTGGTATGAGGTGCGCGAGGGCTATTGGTTCGCGCCCAAGCTGTTCGGCGTCGGCGCGACGCCGGTGACCTGGCAGGGCTGGGCACTGACCCTCGGCTTCTGCGCCGCGCTGCTGCTCGACATCCGGTTCCTTCCCGGGAACGTGTCGAAGGTCATTGTCGGTCTGGCGCTGATCGCTGCCTTCGCGGCAATCGCCGCGCGCAAGACTGACGGCGGCTGGCGCTGGCGCTGGGGATCGCGCGACTAGGAGAAGGCCTGGTCGAGCAGCTTGGCCAGGCGCAGCCCGCCGCGCTCCACCTCGAGCCGGGCGACCGGCACCAGTGACTCGATCGTCGCATCGTCGAGCATGGAGCGTTCCGGCGTCGGCGCGCAGGGATCGCCCTTCATCGCGCTGGCATAGACGCTGTCATGCGCGACCTGCCAGCTCTCGCGGCTCCAGTCGGTCACGGTGCCCGCCGCCATCTCCCGGCGGTCGGCTGCCGAATACCGTCGGACCAGTGGCGGCGGCGCCGAGATAGCGCGCTCGGCGAGATACCCGTCCCAGATCGAATGCAGGTTGAGCCGGGGCGTCGAGAGGATGCCATAGGCGGCCTTGGCATCGTTGCCGCCCTTGTCGGCCTTGTCGCCGGCATGGAGCGGCTGGTGCAGGTCGCCGACGAAATGGATCAGGAAGACGAGCGCCTGGACACGGTCCTTCTTTGGCGTCGCCTTGTCGCGCAGCAGCTTCACGTCACGCTCGATCTGCGCCGACACGCAATTGCCGTCCTTGCACGGCGCGGTGAGGTCAAAGGGTTGGCAGATGTTCACGTTCTGGAAGTGCCAGTTATAGGCGAAATCGAACGGGCGCTTGCCGTCCGGATCCTTGATCGTCTTGATGCAATCGGCCCAGACGCTGGCATCCTCGATCGTTCGTGCCGGACAGGTCGGCGTGCCGAGCAGCTTCGACTGGCGCAGCAGCCGGTCGACCGCGATCCGGGTCGACGGCTTCACATTCGCCCGCGCGATCCGGGCGATGGTCTGGTGGCCATATTCCCAATAGGCGGCGGCGGGGGAAGCAGTGGCGGCAAGCGCGACGGCGGCGAGAGCGGGGAGGAGGCGACTCATGGCCGCCGCTCTACCCGGTCGGGCGTGCTTGCGAAAGCGGAGCGAGGCCTATTCGTCGCCGTAGATCGCGATGGTCCGGCCCTGGTCCGATCCCGCTCTGGCGCGGAACATGCCGGCGGTGTTGAAGCTCCATACCGCCTCGCCGCCCGGCCCGGTCACGATCACGCCGCCCCGGCCGCCCAGCGCCTTCACATCCTCCATCACCGCATCGGCTGCCGCCTGAAGTGGCACACCCGCCAGCCGCGCCCGCGCGCAGATCTCGTGCGCGACGCCGGCGCGGATGAAATATTCGCCCGATCCCGTCGCGGACACGGCGCCTGCCCGGTCGTCGGCATAGGTGCCGGCACCGATCAGCGGCGAATCGCCGATCCGGCCCCAGCGTTTGCCGGTGACCCCGCCGGTCGAGGTGGCGGCCGCGACATGGCCCGCGCTGTCGCGCGCGACCGCGCCGACCGTGCCGTATTTCATGTCGACGTCGAACGAGTCCGCACCCCGTGCACGCAACTCCTCGAGCTGGCGGCGGCGCTCGGGCAGAACGAGCCAGTCCTGGCCGGCCTGTTCGAGCCCGTGATAGCGCGCGAACAGATCGGCGCCCTCGCCGCCGAGCAGCACGTGGCGGCTCTGCTCCATCACCGCGCGGGCAAGGCTCACCGGGTTGCGGGTGCTGGTCACCCCGGCGACCGCGCCGGCATCCCGACCGGTGCCTTCCATGATCGCCGCATCGAGTTCGGCGACGCCTTCATGGGTCAGCGCGGCGCCGCGCCCGGCGTTGAAATGCGGATCGTCCTCGAGCACCCGCACCGCCGCTTCGACCGCGTCGAGCGCCGCGCCGCCGGCCGACAGCACGGCGGATCCAGCATCGAGCGCCAGCCCGAGCGCGGCGCGCGCGCCGGAATCCTGTTCCGGGGTGATGCGGTCGCGGGTCATCATGCCCGCGCCGCCATGGATCACCAGAGCCCAGGTCACGACATGCTCTCTACAGGGGTGAGCGTGACCGGGCGCGGCGCGGGCCGGGGCGTGATGAAGCCGCGCAGCCCGATCAGCGGCCGTAGCCAGCCGACCTCGCGCCCGACCAGATAGAAGGCCCAGCATCCCGCCACCGTCGTGGTGACGAGGATCGCGAATTCGGCCAGTGGCGGCAGACCATAGGGGCGCAGCGCCCATTCGACCGCGACGATCACGGTCTGGTGGATGATGTAGAAGGGGAACACCGCCTCGGTCAGCGTGCGGCGCCACGGGTGGTCGCGGTTCCAGTAGCGCTCGGCGATGCCGATCAGCGCGATGATCGCGCACCAGCCCTGGATCACCCGTGCGGTCGCGAAGATATAGCCATAGGGCTGGGGCATGCCGCTGCCGGGCCAGCGCAGCTCGATCGCCGCGACGATGGCGTAGTTCAGCACGGCAATGACGCCCGCCGCTTTCCACCAGCGCGCGATCGCCGCCATCGCCGGGCCCGAGCGGGCGAGCGCGAAGCCGAACAGGAAGCCGGGCAGATAATGGACATGCGCGATCGCATCGTTGAGCACGTCGTGGGTCTCGCGCCCGCCGGGCAGCAGATACATGTCGGCGAAGAGCAGCCAGGCAATCGGCGCCAGCACGATCGCGACGGTGCCGAACATGCCGTCGAACAGCCCCTGCAGGCTGCGCCCGCGCATCAGCCACACCGCTGCGGCGAGCGCGACCGTGTAGAACCAGAGATAGCCGACGAACCACATATGCTGCCAGGTCGGCAGGATCAGGTTGTGGAAGCTGCCGAAGCGGAAATAATCGTGCAGCCAGAACCAGCCGAAGCCGCCGTCATAGCCATGCTGGGTGGTCAGCTCGACCCAGGGCTGGATCGGGATGACGATGGTCATGCCGAACAGCAGCGGGATCAGCAGTCTCTTGTTGCGCGATCCGATGAAGGAGCCCGGGTTCTCGCTCTTGGCCAGCAGCGCCCGGCTGGCATAGCCCGACACGACGAACAGCAGCATCAGCCGCCAGCTGTTGGTCGCGTGCATCGGGATCGCCACCCACTCCATTGGGTGAGCCGTCTTCACATGGAAGTCCCACGGCACGAAGACCATGCCGATATGATAGAAGATGAGTAGGCCGAAGGCGCCGATGCGGAGCCAGTCCAGGCCGTAATGCCGTTCCATGCGGCGCCATGTAGCGTTTCCTGAGCCAATGGCTAGTCAAGGGCTTGTCCGGAACGGCGGATCGTGGCCCGGGCGGGGCGGCCCCCCGCCCGGGATTGCTCGAGGTTAGGCCGTCTGGAGGTCGGCGGCGACCGCCTCAGATTTCGGGCCGGTCTTTCGCCGCAGGCCGATCAGCGGCCGCAGCCAGCCGACCTCCCGGCCGATCAGATAGAAGGCCCAGCACCCGACCACCGTCGCCGGCACCAGGATGGCGAACTCTGCGACGGGACCGATGCCGAGCGGTTTCAGCCAATATTCCACGAGGATGATCACTGTCTGGTGGATGATGTAGAAGGGGAACACAGCCTCGGTCAGCATCGGCCGCCAGCTGCTGTCGCGGTTCCAGAATCGCTCGGCGATGCCGATCAGCGCGGCGATGCTGGCCCAGCATTGCACCTCGCGTGCGATATGGAAGGCCCGGGCGATCGGCCGGGTCGGTATGGCGAAGCCGGGATAGGCGATCTCGACCGAGGCGACGACGCCATAGCCCGCCACCGCCAATATCGCCGCCGGCACCCAGATGCGCGCGAGCGCCGCCCGTGCCGGCGCCGACCCGGCCAGGCCGAAGCCGAACAGAAAGGCGGGGAAATATTGCAGGTGGGCGACCCCGTCGGTGACCAGATCATGCGTATCCTCGACACCCGGAAACAGGACCATGCGGAGTATGAGCAGCCAGGCGATGGGCACCCACAGCACGCCGATTCCCCCAAATACCCGGTCGAACGCTGCCTGAACGCCGGAGAAGCGCGGGGTCAGCAGCAGGGCGAGGGCGAGGGTATAGGCCCAGAGATAGGCTACGAACCACAGATGGTTCCAGGTCGGCAGGATGATCCCGTCGAGCGTGCCGAAGCGGAAATAATCGTGCGAGAGGAACCAGAGGAAGCCGTGCGTATAGCCATGCTGGGTGACCAGCTCGACCCAGCTTTGCGGGGGCACGACAGCCACGATGCCGAAGGCAAGCGGCAGCAACAGGCGCGCATTGCGGTTGCGCAGGAAGCCGCGAATGCTGGCCGATTTGGCGAACAGCGCACGGCTGGCGAAGCCCGACACGACGAACAGCAGGGTCAGCCGCCAGGCATTGGTCAGCAGCATCGGTACCGCCACCCAGTCGGCCGGGTCGGCGGTCTTCACATGAAAGCCCCAGGTCACGAAGACCATGCCGACATGATAGAAGATCAGCAGGCCGAACGCCCCGATCCGCAGCCAGTCCATTCCATAATGTCGTTCCATCGCGTCTCTCTCCATCGCGCAGCTCAATCATCGATCGGCAACGGCTAGCGAGCGCCCGCCCGGCCCGGTATCGGGGAGGGCCGGAACGCGGTACCACAGGGACGATGGCTACGAGGATGGGGACGAGCGGCGGCGGAGGCGGGATGAACGGTGCGCAGCGCCGGCTCGCGCTCATCCTCGGCGCGGGCTTCGCGGCGATCCTGCTCGCGGTGATGGTCGCCAATGCCGAATCGACGATGAGCGACCTGGCCGTTGCGGGGCTCCCTGAAAGCAAGGCGCATATCTGGCTGTGGGAGGTGAGCAGCATCGTCTCCTGGCTCACCGTGGTTCCGCTGATCTGGTGGCTGGTCGCGCGCGTCCGCCCACCTTTTGTCTCCTGGCCGGTAGCGCTGCTGCTGATCGCGCTGGCCAGCGTGCCGCTGTCGCTCTGGCACATGGCGCTGATGGTCGGGCTGAGGAAGCTCTACTACGCCATGGAGGGCGGGCAATATCTGTTCTTCAACAAGGTCTCGAATCGCCTGCTCTACGAATATCGCAAGGACGTCGCGACCTATCTCCAGTTCGCCGGCCTCGCCGCGATCGCGCAGTGGCTGCTGGCGCGTGCGGGCGTGCCGGTAACCGCCCCAGAGCCGCCGCGGATCCTCAAGGTGCCGGACGGCGCCGTGACTCATCAGGTGCCGGTCGACGAGATCGATCATGTCAATGCGGCGGGCAATTATGTCGAGCTCGCCTGGGCCGGGCGAACCCTGCTTCACCGCGCGACCCTGGCGGCGGTCGCGGCCGAGCTCGGCCCGGCCTTCGTCCAGATCCACCGCAGCCGCCTGGTCCGCCGCGCCGCGGTGCGGCGGGTCGAGACCGATCGGAGCGGCGACTTCACCGTGACGCTCGCCGATGGCACAAACCTGCGCGGCAGCCGGCGCTATCGGGATTCGGTGCAGGACTGAGGCTCGCGCTTTCGCAGGCGCGAAGGCGGCGCTATATGGCTGGGCGAAACGAGGTAATTCCATGTCCATTCGTCCGTGGCGCGACATCACACGCCGTCAGAGCCGCCAGATCATGGTCGGCAACGTCCCCGTCGGCGGGGATGCGCCGGTCACCGTGCAGACGATGACGAACACGCCGACGTCCGACGCGAAGGCGACGATCGACCAGATCCGCCGCTGCGAGGATGCCGGCGTCGACATCATCCGCGTGTCCTGCCCCGATGTGGAGAGCACCGCCGCGCTGAAGCAGATCGTCCGCGCCAGCCGGGTGCCGATCGTCGCGGACATCCATTTCCACTACAAACGCGCGCTCGAGGCCGCCGATGCCGGCGCCGCCTGTCTGCGCATCAACCCGGGCAATATCGGGTCGTCGGACCGGGTGCGGGAAGTGGTCAACGCGGCCAAGGCCAATGGCTGCGCGATCCGGATCGGCGTGAACGCCGGCAGCCTGGAGAAGGACCTGCTCGAGAAATATGGCGAGCCCTGCCCCGAGGCTTTGGTCGAGAGCGCGCTCGACCATATCAAGATCCTGCAGGACCATGACTTTCACGAATATAAGGTCGCGGTGAAGGCCTCCGACCTGTTCCTCGCGGTCGCCGCCTATCAGCAGCTTGCCGAAGTGGTCGATTGCCCGCTTCATCTCGGCATCACCGAGGCGGGCGGGTTCGTCGGCGGCACGGTCAAGTCGGCGATCGGGATCGGCTCCCTGCTCTGGTACGGCATCGGCGACACGATCCGAGTCTCGCTCTCGGCCGAACCCGAGGAAGAGGTGCGCGTCGGCTTCGAGATCCTCAAGAGCCTCGGCATCCGCAATCGCGGTGTGCGCGTCGTCTCCTGCCCGAGCTGCGCGCGCCAGGGCTTCGACGTGATTCGCACGGTCCAGGCGCTGGAGGAGCGGCTCCAGCATATCCGCACGCCGATGTCGCTGTCGGTGCTCGGCTGCGTGGTCAATGGCCCCGGCGAAGCGCGCGAGACCGATATCGGCCTCACCGGCGGCGGCAATGGCAAGCACATGGTCTACCTGTCGGGCGTCACCGATCACACCGTCCAGAGCGAGGACATGATCGAGCATATCGTCAAGCTGGTCGAGGCGAAGGCCGCCGAGATCGAGGCAGCCGATGAGGCACGCGCCGCCGCCTGAGGCGGCGTTCACCGGGGGACTTATCATGGACAAGCTGGATGCGCGCGGCCGCGTGGCGCAGGCGCTGGTCGGAGTCGCGGCCCTGGTGGCGCTGGCCCTGCTCGCCGGGAGTACGCCGCGTGACAGGCGGGCGACGTGAGCGCGCCGTCCAGATATTCGGCATCGACCATCGCCTTCGCGGTCGCGACTCTCGGCATCGCCACCTATGCGGTGATGGATGCGTTCATGAAGGGCCTGAGCATCGCCAGCGGCGCCTATAGCGCCGTGCTGTGGCGCTCGCTCGCGGGCGCCGCGCTGACCGGCGTGATCTTCCTCCTCCGCAGCAATGCCTGGCCGGAGAGCGTCGCGCTGAAGTTGCACGTCGCGCGCGGCCTCGTTGCGGGCATGTCGGTGCTGCTGTTCTTTTGGGGGCTTGTCCGCGTGCCGATGGCGCAGGGTGTGGCGCTCACCTTCCTCGCCCCGTTGATCGCCTTGTATCTCGCGGCGGCGATGCTCGGCGAACGCATCCGGCGCGCCGCGATCCTTGGCTCGGCGATCGCCAGTATTGGCGTGTTCGTGATTGCCTGGGGACAGGCAGAGGCAGGCGGCAGCCACGACACGCTGATGGGCTCGGGCGCGATCATCCTCGCGTCCTTCCTCTATGGTTACAGCCTGATCCTGTTGCGTAAGCAGGCGCAGCTTGCCGATCCGATCGAGGTGACCCTGTTCAGCGGCCTGACCATCGGCATGCTGCTGCTGGTCGGCGCGCCCTGGTTCGCGGTGATGCCGACGGTCACGCAGCTGCCCGCGATCGGGGTCGCGACCCTGCTCGGTACCTTCTCGGCGGCGGCGCTCGCCTGGGCTTATGGCCGGGCCGAGGCGCAGATTCTCGCGCCGGTCGAATATACCGCCTTCATCTGGGCCGCGATCCTTGGCTGGCTGGTGTTCGGCGAGCATGTCTCGCTCTACACCGTGGCGGGGGCCGGGCTGATCATCGCCGGCTGCCTTGCCGCAATCCGTGGCACCGCCGCACCCGCCCCGCAGACAGAGGCTGCCGCATGACCGAACTCCGTTTCGCCACCCCCGACGACGTCTCCACCATCATGCGCTTCGTGCGCGAACTGGCCGAGTTCGAGCGCGAGGCCGACAAGGTCGTCGCGACCGAGGAATTGCTGCACGAGGCGATGTTCGGCGATCGCCCGGTCGCCGAAGCGGTGATCGCCGAGCGCGACGGCACGCCGCTCGGCATGGCGCTGTTCTTCCATAATTTCTCGACCTGGACCGGCTGGCGCGGCCTGTATCTCGAGGATCTGTACGTGACGCCCGAGGCGCGCGGCCAGGGCGTCGGCGCGGCTCTGCTGCGGCACCTCGCGGCTATCGCGGTCGACCGGGGCTGCACCCGTTTCGAATGGGCCGTGCTCGACTGGAACGAGAAGGCGATCGACTTCTACAAGGCGATGGGCGCGGTGCCGATGGACGACTGGACGGTCAACCGCGTGTCCGGCGATGCGCTGACCAAACTCGCGGGGCGCGGCTGAAATGGCATTCGACCAGGGACTGGTGGACTGGATCGCCGAGGCGATGGAGCCGATCGGTACCGTCACCATGCGCAAGATGATGGGCGGGGCGACCCTGTATTGCGACGGTACCATCTTCGCGATCGTCTCCGATGAAGGGGCGTGGTTCAAATCCGATGCGGTCAGCGATGCCGAATGGGACGACGCCGGCTGCCAACGCTTCTCTTATGAGATGAGCGAGGGCCGGGTTGAATCGATGAACTACAGGCGGGCGCCCGACGAGGTCTATGACGACGCCGACGAACTCAGGCGCTGGGCGTCGCTGGGCCTGGCGGCGGGACAGCGCGCGCCGCGAAAAGCGAAGAAAAAGAAGCAATAAACGCGGCGATCAACAGGGTGACCCAGCCCAGCAGGAAGCCGGCCATCATCCAGCTGCTCGGCATCGTCATCAGGCCAGTCAAGGCAAGCAAGCCGCCCATCGCGATGAAGCCGGCGAAGAGGCGCGAGAGCCGCCGCCCGCGGGCCAGTATCTCGGCGATGCCGATCGTGCCGAGTGCGAGCAGGGCGAACTTCACATGCACCGGCCACCACAGGGCCTGGAGCAGGGCCGGCGTGCCGGGCAGGTCGCGCAGGATCGCGTAGAGCAGCGCCCCCTCGATCTCGTCGCCGATCGCCGCGATCAGCAGCATGGCGACGACCACGCGCCTGACCCAGCCCTGCGCGCCGGCGGCGATCACCGCGAGGACGAGGAACGTGGTGTAGAAGGGAATGAAACCAAGCGCGTCGAGCAGCAGGCCCGTCTTCTGCGCTGCGACCAGAGTCGCGGTGCAGGGCTCGCTGCCGAACAAGGCCGCGATCTGGGCCGGGGTGCGGGCGAATTCGAAGGCGACGATCGGGCCGAGGCCGCCATCGGGCCCGCACGAGGCCATGCCGGGGATACGCCCGAACGACGCGGAGCAGATGAAGGCGACGATCCCCGCCGCCGCGCATCCCCTCCAGGCCGTCCGGGGCGTCATCCGGGGATCATCCCTTCTTGGCCTTTTTCGCCTTCTTGGCGGCCTTGGCTGCGGCGATCGCTTCGACCACGACACGCTTGGCTTCCTCGGCATCGCCCCATTGGCCGATGCGGACCCATTTCTCGGACTCCAGGTCCTTATAGTGTTTGAAGAAATGCTCGATCTGCTGGAGCACGATCGAGGGCAGATCGCCGCGTTCGCCCACGTCCGAATAATAAGGGAAAGTGGTGTCGACCGGCACGCAGACCAGCTTCTCGTCGCCGCCGGCCTCGTCCTCGAGCTTGAGCACGCCGATCGGCCGGGCGCGCACGACGCAGCCGGGCACGAAGGGCGAGCGCGCCACGACCAGGGCGTCGAGCGGATCGCCGTCGGGCGACAGGGTGTGCGGCACGAAACCGTAATTCGCCGGATAGCGCATCGGGGTGTGGAGGATGCGATCGACGAACAGCGCGCCCGACTTCTTGTCGAACTCATATTTCACCGGCTCGCCGCCGACGGGCACCTCGATGATGACGTTGAGGCTGTTGGGCGGATCGTCGCCGACGGAAATCAGGTCGATGTTCATGGTGTCCTGGGCTTTCATGGCCGTTCGCCCGGGCCGGCCGGAGGCGCGAAGGCCCCGGCAGGTCCGGATCGAGCGGTGTTGGGGTGCCCCTCTCCTTACCTCGCCGTCAGCAGCTTATCGAGGCCACCCTCGCCGCTGCCGATCTTTTCGAGGCGCGGATAGCGCAGGCCGCCATGATAGTCGATGCTCACCGGCGTGATGCGGTCGTTTGCCTTGACCAGCAGCACGATCGGCTCCTTGCCGGCCTTCGCGGCGGTGACGGCGGTCTTGACCGCCTCGGCCGACCAGGTGTTGCCGTTGACCGCCACGATCGTGTCGCCGACCGTCATGCCCGCCTTGAACGCCGGGCCGTCCCAGGTCACGCCCGTCACCGCGCCTTCATTGCTCAGCGCGAGGCCGAGCGAATAGCTGAGGTCGGTGCGTTTCGCGACGGTCTCGGCATGCTTGAACGAGGGCGTCGGCTCGTCGGTGTAGATCAGCTTGTAGCCGTTGTTGATGAAACCCTGCAGCGGGGCTGGCTCGCCCGTCTCGGTGATGCGCTTCTTGAGGAAGCCCGCCCAGTCATAGGGCTGGATGGTGTTCAGGGTCGCGGCGACATCGTCGAAATTATAGGTGACCTGGCCCCAGTCGCCGTCCTTGCCGCGGAAGAAGGTGCCGGCGAAATCGTCGATCGATTTGGTGCCGCCCGACAATTTCCGGAGGATCGAATCGACCTCCATCCAGATCAGCAGGCCTTCATTGTAATAATCCTCCGACCGCTGGTTGCTCAGCCAGCCCTTGGGCCGGCGCTGCGAGATGACCGGATCGTTGGTGGTGTCGACCATGTTGCGCCATTCGCGCGCCGGGCGGTTGTCCAGCGTCGCCATGATCGACGCATACATGTCGAGGGTATCCTGCTTCGACACCAGGCCCGAGCGCGCCTGGAGCACATAGCCCCAGAACTGGGTCTGGCCTTCATAAACCCAGAGCAGCGATCCGCGCATCGGGGTGCGGTAGTCGGGCGTCCACAGGTCTGCGCCGCGGCGGTATTTGCCGTCCCAGCTATGGGTATATTCGTGCGGCAGCAGGTTGCGCGATCCGGGGCCGTCCTTCCATTTCAGGAAATAGCCGAGCTTCACCCCGTCCTCGGAACTGCGGTGATGCTCCAGCCCGATGCCCCCCATCTGGTCCGACAGCGACAGCAGGAATTCATACTTGTCGTAATGCTGGGCGCCGAACAGCTTTACCGACTGCTCGACCAGGCGCTTGTGCGCGTCGATCTGCTCGGGGGTGGCGGCGAGTTCCTCTTCATTGTCGGCATAGACGTTGAGGTTGACGCGCGGGCTGAGCGCCCAGCCCTTATAGTAGCGGCCGGCGAGAACGGGTGAGTCGACCAGCACTTCGTAATTGGTCGGCTCATAGGTGTAGGTCGATCCGACGGCCTTTGACGGCAGGCCCGACGAGGCATGCCAGCCATCGGGATATTTCACGGTGGCCTTCACCGGGATCTGCCGGGTGAAATAGCCGGCCGGGTACAGGCTCATCGAGTTGAACTGAAGGCGCAGCATTTCGGGCGAGACCACGATCGAGCCCTGGTCGCTCGCCGTGGAGGAGGCGAATTTCAGGCCGATATCGAGCGTCTTCGCGCCCGACGGCACATCGATATGATAGGCGAAGACATCGACCGGATCGCGCGTCCAGTGGACCTCCTTGCCGCCCGCGCGGATGTGCAGGTCGACTATCTTGTCGAGCTCGCCGCGCGGCGAATGCGCGCCGGGCAGCCATTTCGGGAAGAGCAGCACCATCGGGCCCGATTTCGCGACCGGGATGGTCTCCCTGGCGGTGAAGATGCCGCGCTTGATGTCGGTCGCGTCCACGTCGAGCGTGATCGTGCCCGGATAGGGAATGTCGCGCGCATCAGGGATGGTGTTCACATAGGGCACCGGCTGCGGCTTCGAATTCTCGGCGAGCGCAGGCATGGCTGCGGACGCGAGCAGGGACACGAAGAGGACGCTACGGATCATCAAGGAAAGCCTTTCGGCAAGAGAGGAGATGCGGTGGCTTAATGGGGTAACGCGCCGCGAGTCCAGCGTCCGGCACCGACGTTCGATGCGATTTTGGCAACGTTCGCAACGCTGACCGAAACGGGCGCAATTTTGTGCCGTCGGGCCGGATCGCGGCGATATTTTCGATGGCGAACGGCCAGTCGTTCGCGACAGTGAAGGACAAGAAATCCAGTTGGAAACTGCGTCGCTTCGGCGATTTTGGCCCAGTAATCGCCGATTTTTGCGACCCACCTGCCTGTGCCGCGAAATCGGGCGCTTCTTGGGCTCTGCACGCATTTTATTGAAGACAATGATCCCAAGGTGTCCAGCGACTTGGTGGAAAGGGCGTTGGGGTGCCCAGCGAACTTCGGCCATATTGCCGATTGTCTTGCCGAATTTCGCGAGGGGTATCGGATTTTCAATGGGCGTTACTGTGAGCGGGAAAACGATACTTGGCATGCAGGGGGTCCGGTTGCGACTGGAGGGGCTCCCGGCGATTCAAGCATGATCGCGGCTGCGGTTGAATCAGTCGCGAGTCGTTGCCGCGAGAATCCTGAATACGGGCTTCACCTATTTTGTCGGGGAACCTCCGGCCGCGCCAACCCTTTGCGCTTCAACCAAAATGAGGTCGCCAGTGGGAAGCAAGACTGGAAGCGGGGATTCCGCCGCCTGTATCATCGCCATGTATGGACGCGACGCAGCGAAGCATGTGCTCGATCTGGCCTGGGCCGTGATCGAGGCCGAGCCTGAACCCGACCCCGAGGCGATCGGTCGCCTCGCCCGGCTCCTGCGCGAGATCGAGGCGAACCAGCGCCAGCAGATCGACCAGGTGGCGGCGCTTCATTCGGCCTGAGGGCCGACGGCGCGGCGGATGAACTCAGCCCCCGCCGCACACGCATCCGCCGCCTCGTCGCTCAGCCAGTCGCGGAAGCTGGCAATCTTGCGGCTGCGCTGCCGTGCCACCGGATAGGCAAGCCAGAAGGTGCGGCCGTCGCTCGCGACCATGTCATGCGCGGGCACCAGCCGGCCGGCGTCGATCTCGCCGCGGAACAGGATCGGCGAGGCGATGGCGATGCCATGCCCGGCCAAGGCGGCCGCCACATCCATATGCTCGGTCGCCAGGCTGGTGCCGAAGCTGCCCGGCGGCGGCCCCTCCGCAAAGCCGAGCGCGCGATACCATAAAGCCCACCAGTCGGGCCGGCCGAGCAGCGGTGCCTCGATCGGGCGGCGCGGATCGGCGAGGCCGGCCGCCGCGTCCTTCAGCGTGGGCACGCACAGCGGCATGAAGATGCTCGGCATCAGCCTGACCGAGCGCAGCCCGGTCCAGCGGCCATGGCCGTTGCGGATCGCCGCGTCGAACCGGCCCGCGCCGAGATCCTCGGCGATCGCCGACAGGTCGAGGTCGAGCGATATCTCCGGGTGGCGCGCGCGGAAGCGGCCGAGCCGGGGCGTCAGCCAGCTCGTACCGAAGGTGGGGAGCGCGGTGAGCGACAGCCGCGCCTCGTCCATGTCGGCCGCTCGCACGAAGCTGGCGCGCAGGCCCGCGAACGCATCGATCGCCTCGCGCGCGACGACCGCGCCGGGCTCGGTCAGCTCGACCCGGTGGGGATGGCGGCGGAACAGCGTGACGCCGATCTGCGCCTCCAATTGGCGCACATGATAGCTGACCGAGGCGGCTGAGGTACCGAGTTCCTGCCCCGCTTTGGCGAAGCTGCCCAACCGCGCCGCCGCCTCGAAGGCGCGGATCGAGGATAGGGATGGGAAGCGATGGTGGACCATAAGCCTGACTTAGCCTCTTGCGGCGATCTTCGCCTAGTCAATTGCGCGGCCGCTGCCATCCTGCCGCGCACACAGTGACCCGGGAGTGACTGATGGAGAGGGAGTTGAACCTGCCGGCGCGGCGCGAGGTCGTCGCGGCGCTGACGGCGATGGGTGGCGCTGCGGCGTTCGGTCTGCCCGGCCTTGCCCTGGCGCAGGGCGACCTTGCAGCGAGAGCGCATGACTGGGACTGGCTGATCGGCACCTGGGACGTGTGGCACCGCCGCCTGCGCGATCGGCTCGCCGGCAGCACCGAGTGGGACGAGTTCAAGGGGAGGAGCGCCCTGTGGCTGACCCTGGCCGGGTTCGGCACGATCGACGACAACAGTCTCGACCTGCCCGGCGGCACCTATCGCGGGCTCAGCATCCGCGCGTTCGATCCGGCGGCGGACACATGGTCGATCTGGTGGCTCGATTCGCGCTACCCCACCACGATCGACGCGCCGGTGCGCGGCGGCTTCACCGGCGACAGCGGGACCTTCATCGGCGAAGACCTATTCAAGGGGCGACCGGTGACCGCACGCTTCCGCTGGTTCGAAACCCATAGCCGCCGCCCGCATTGGGAGCAGGCGCTGTCGACCGACGGCGGCAAGAGCTGGGAGGTGAACTGGGTCAATTTTTTCACCCGCACCGCCGCAACGGCGACGCCGCTGCCGCCCTCCGGCGTGGCGCCGCATGACTGGGATTTCCTGGTCGGACGCTGGGATGTGCGGCACCGCAAGCTGAAGCGCCGGCTGGCCGGCAGCAATGATTGGGACGAGTTCGGCGGCACGTTGGTCAACTGGCCGGTGCTGGGCGGGCAGGGCAATGTCGGCGACAATGTCATGGACTTCCCCGCCGGCCGTTATCGCGGCGTCGGCATCCGCGCCTTCGATCCGGCGACGCGGCTCTGGTCGAGCTGGTGGCTCGACGGACGTAATCCGGGGACGATCGCCGCGCCGGTGCGGGGCAGCTTTGCCGATGGGGTCGGCACTTTCATCGGCGACGACGTGCAGGACGGCCGCCCGGTCAAGGCGCGCGTGCTGTGGTCGCGGATCACGCCGGGCTCGGCGCGCTGGGAGCAGGCGCTGTCGGCTGACGGCGGGGCGACATGGGAGACCAACTGGGTCAGCGATTTCACGAGGCGTGCGTGAAAGCCACCCTGGTCTGTGCGCTGCCCCTGCTGCTCGGCGCCGCGGCGCCGTTCGCGATCCTCGGCGAGGCGACCCTGTTCGCGCCCGGCATCGCCTCGACCGACTATTCGGAGGTGCGGCTGACGCTCAGTCCCGATGGGCGGACGGCTTTATGGTTCAGCCGGAACCGGCCCGGCGGCCCGGGCGGCTACGACATCTGGATGTCGCGGCGGACGGCGGCGGGCTGGGGCGCGGCCGAGCCGGTGCCGTTCAATGCGCCCGGTCGGGATTTCGATCCAGCCTTCTCCGCCGACGGGCGCTTCGTCTATTTCTGCTCGGACCGGCCGGGCGGGACGGGTGGCGACGATCTCTACCGGGTGGCCGTCACCGCCGGCGGTTTCGGCGCGGTCGACTCGCTGGGCGCGGCGAACAGTGCTGGCAACGAATTCGCGCCAATGCTGTCGCCGGACGGATCGACGCTGCTCTACTCGAGCGACCGGCCGGGCGGCGCTGGCCGGCACGACCTCTATGTCGCGGCCCGCAAGGGCGCCGGCTTCGCGCCGGCCGTGCCCGTGGCGGGCGGGGTCAACACCAATGGGGACGAGTTCGACGCGACCTTCCTGTCCGACGGCGCGACCATCGTGTTCGCGCGGGCGGGCGATTTCCGCACCGACCGGGTCGACCTGTTCCACGCCTCGGTGCGGAACGGGTTATATGACGCGGGCACCCCGCTGCCCGGCAGCGTCAACAGCGGAGCCGATGGGCAGGGGGACAGCTACGGCCCGATGCTCGACTGGTCCCGGCCCGGCAGCCTTACCTTCTCGGCACAGCGGCCGGGCGCGAAGGGCATGGATCTCTACACGATCGCCTATCGGCTGGAGCAGGGTAACTGATATAGGGACGGCAACGGGAGGATAAGGCCATGGACCAACTCGTGCGGATCCTGTTGTGGTTCTCGGCGATCGGCTGCGGCATGATGGCCGGGCTGTATTTCGCCTTTTCGGCCTTCATCATGACGGCGCTGTCGCGCATCCCGCAGGCGGGCGGCGTCGCCGCGATGCAGTCGATCAACGCGGTCATCCTCAAATCCTGGTTCATGCCGCTGTTCTACGGCACCACCCTCGCCGCGCTGGCGCTCGCCATCGTCGCCGCGCTCGACTGGAGCAAGCCGGGGGCGCCGGCCATGGCGATCGGCGGGGCCGCCTATGTGATCGGCATGTTCGGCTGCACGCTCGCGCTCAACGTGCCGCTCAACCTCGCGCTCGACGCGGTGACGCCGGCGGGCGCCGAGGCGGCGCCGGTCTGGGCGCGTTACCTCAAGGACTGGACCTTGTGGAACCATGTGCGGACCCTGGCTTCGGCGCTGGGCGCCGCGCTGTTCATCGTGGCGATCGTCGCGAGGGCTTAGGTCGATTTCGCCAACTACCTCCCGTTCGTTTCGAGCGTAGTCGAGAAACCGAGCCTGGCACCCCACCAATGTTTCTCGACTACGCTCGAAACGAACGGGGAGGTTCGGTCCGAATGATCGACCCTAGTCGACTATTGTGGCAGCCGCGAATTGCCGGACGATCCAGTCGATGAACACGCGCACGCGTGGCGAGAGCTGGCGGTTGCGCGGATAGAGGATCGAGACCGGGCCGGCGGGCAGCGGATAATCGGCCAGCACGCGTTCGAGCCGGCCCGCGGCCAGATCGCGCTCGATATGGAAGGCCGGCATCTGCGCCAGGCCCAGGCCATGACAGACTCCGTCATGGAAACTCTCGGTGCCGGTGACCGACAGCGGCGCGGGCAGGTCGATGCGGGTCATGCCGCCGTCCGCCAGGAACTCGAACGGGGCGAGCGCACCCGTGGTGATCGAGCGCAGCCCGACCGCGTGATGGCCCGCAAGCTGCTCCGGCGTCTCCGGCCGGCCGAAACGATCGAGATAGCCGGGCGACGCGACGGTGATACGCGGGAGCATCGTCACCGTCCGCGCGACCAGATCGCTGTCGGGCAACGCACCGTAGCGGAGTACGCAATCGACGCCCTCGCGCACGACATCGACCCAGCGGTCGCTCTCGCTCATCGCCAGCTCGATCCCGGGATAGCGCGCGAAGAAGCCCGGCAGCCCTGGCATGAGGAAATGCCGGGCGAGCGTGCCCTGCACTTCGACCCGCAGCATGCCCTTCGGTACCGCGCCGCTGAACGCGCCTTCGGCGTCCTCGACATCGTCGAGGATCGCGAGGCAGCGCCGGTAATAGGCCTCTCCGTCGAGCGTCGGGCGCACCGTGCGCGTGGTGCGCTGGAGCAGCCGCACGCCGAGCCGCTCCTCGAGGTGCTGGATCACCTGGGTCGCGGTCGAGCGGGGCACGTCGAGATCATGCGCCGCCTGGGTGAAGCTGCGCCGGTCGACCACCCGGGTGAACAGCCGCATTGAATCGAGCCGGTCCATATTATTCTGCTTAAGCGAACAGTGTTGCCGATTCCAGCCTGATTATCTCCATCTCTTCAGCGCGCATATCGCTGTCAGCCGCTCGGGACGGGCGGCGCGACACGAAGGAGCAGGCAATGAACGGAGATACGAACAAGGTAGCGATCGTCACCGGCGCCTCGCGGGGCATCGGCGCCGCGATCGCCGAGCGGCTGGCGGCTGACGGCTTCACCGTCGTCGTCAACTATGCCGGCAGCGCGGCCGAAGCCGAAGCGCTGGTGCGCAAGATCGAGGCGGCCGGCGGCCGCGCCATCCCGGCCCAGGCCGATGTCAGCGATGCGGCGGCGGTCGCCCGCATGTTCGACGCGGCGCAGGCGGCGTTCGGCGGGGTCGATGTGCTGGTCAACAATGCCGGCATCATGAAGCTGGCGGGCATCGCCGAGAGCGACGATGCGCTGGTCGACAGCCAGATCGCGATCAACCTCAAGGGCAGCATCAACACCTTGCGCGAAGCAGCGAAGCGGCTCCGCGAAGGCGGCCGGATCGTCAATCTCTCGTCGAGCGTAGTCGGCCTCTACCAGCCCGGTTACGCCGTCTATGCCGCGACCAAGGCAGGGGTCGAGGCGATCACGCATGTGATGGCGAAGGAGCTGCGCGGCCGGAACATCACGGTCAACGCCGTGGCGCCCGGGCCGACCGCGACGGCCCTGTTCCTCGACGGCAAGCCCCAGGCGGTGATCGACACGCTCACGAAGCTCGCCCCGCTGGAGCGGCTCGGCCAGCCGGAGGACATCGCCAGCACGGTCGCCTTCCTCGCCGGACCCGACGGCGCCTGGATCAACGGCCAGATCCTCCGCGCGAATGGCGGGATCGTCTGAGCCGTCGCTTTCCCGAACCCCGAATCATCGAAGGAAATTCCCATGTCCAAGATCATCCTCATCACCGGCGCCTCAAGCGGTTTCGGCCGTCTCACCGCCGAAGCGCTCGCCCGGGCCGGTCACACCGTCTACGCCTCGATGCGCGACATTGCCGGACGCAACGCGACCAATGCTGCCGAGATGGCCGAGATGTCGGCCCGTAACGGCGTCGACCTCCGCGCGGTGGAGCTCGACGTCCAGTCCGAGCCGTCGACCGATGCTGCGGTCGAGAAGATCATCGCCGAGAGCGGCCGGATCGACGTGCTGGTGCACAATGCCGGGCACATGATGTTCGGCCCCGCCGAAGCCTTCACGCCGGAGCAGTTCGCCCAGCAGTACGACGTCAACGTGCTGGGCACGCAGCGGGTCAACCGCGCCGTGCTGCCGCATATGCGGGCGGCGAAGCAGGGTCTGCTGGTCTGGGTGTCGAGCAGCAGCTCGGCCGGCGGCACCCCGCCCTATCTGTCGCCCTATTTCGCGGCCAAGGCGGCGATGGATGCGCTGGCAGTGCAATATGCCCGAGAACTGAGCCGCTGGGGTATCGAGACGTCGATCATCGTGCCGGGCGCCTTCACCAGGGGCACCAACCATTTCCTGCACTCGGGCCGCCCCGCCGACGCGGCACGCCTCGCCGATTACGAAGCGGGTCCGTACCAGGGTTTCGGCGAGCAGGTGCAGAAGGCCTTCGCCGAGATCGTGCCCGACGATGCCGATGTGTCGGGTGTGGCGGACGGGATCGTGGACATCGTGGGCATGGAGTTCGGCACCCGCCCCTTCCGCTTCCACTATGACCCGACCCAGGACGGTGCCGATGTCGGCTTCACGGTGCTCGACCGCCTGCGCGCGGAAATGCTGCACCGGGTCGGCCTGTCCGACCTGCTCAAGCCGGCCAGGCTGGTCTGAACGGTTTGTCCACGCCGAGAAGGGCCCGCCACTCGTGCGGGCCCTTTTTGCGTCCATGCTTTGAAGGCAATCTCCGGGGTGTGTCGATCCGCCCGCGGGGCCATGTCATGGTCCACAAGAACGGAGCAATGACATGACCTATTCTTACAAGACGATCCCGTCGCCGGTCGGCGAACTGAAGCTCGTCGCGAGCGACAAGGGCCTGACCGCGATCCTGTGGGAGAATGACAAACCGGGCCGCGTTCGGCTGGGCGAGATGATCGAGGATGTCGGCCACCCGGTGCTGGTCGAGACCGAAAAGCAGCTCGGCGCCTATTTCGCCGGCACGCTGACGGCCTTCACCGTCCCGCTCGATTTCGCGGGCACCGATTTCCAGAAGAGCGTGTGGCACGCCCTGCTGACCATCCCGTTCGGCGAGACGCGCAGCTATGCCGAGATCGCACGGCAGATCGGCCGGCCGAGCGCGGTGCGGGCGGTCGGGGCGGCGAACGGCAAGAACCCCATTTCGATCATCGCGCCCTGCCACCGGGTGATCGGATCGAACGGCGCACTGACCGGCTTTGCCGGCGGACTTGCCGCGAAGGAGCGGCTGCTCGGCCTCGAAAGCGGGCAGGCGGCGTGATCGAAGGGATCGACTGGGAGGCGGTGCGGGTTGAGCTGGACGGGCAGGGCTGGGCGGTCCTGCCCGGCCTGCTCTCCGCCGCCGAGTGCGACGCGACTGCCGCGCTTTACGGCCCGGGGCCGATGTTCCGCAGCCATGTCGTGATGGCGCGGCATGGCTTTGGCCTCGGCGAATATCGCTATTTCGCCTATCCGCTGCCGCCGCTCGTCGCCGGGCTGCGCACGGCGCTCTATCCACGGCTTGCGCCGATCGCCAATCGCTGGAACGAGCGGATGGGCATCGATGTGCGTTTCCCCGATGAGCATGCCGCATTTCTCGATCGCTGCCATCGGGCGGGGCAGGTCCGGCCGACGCCGTTGCTGCTCCGCTATGGCCCGGGCGACTATAACTGCCTGCACCAGGACCTGTACGGCGAGCATGTCTTCCCGCTTCAGGTCGCGATCCTGTTGTCGGCACCGGACGAGGATTTCACCGGCGGCGAGTTCGTGCTGACCGAACAGCGCCCGCGCATGCAGTCGCGCGCCGAAGTGGTGCCGCTGGCCAAGGGCGATGCGGTGGTCTTTGCGGTCAACCAGCGGCCGCACCGGGGCTCACGCGGCGATTACCGCGTGGCGATGCGCCACGGCGTCAGCAAGCTGCGCTCGGGCCATCGCCATACGCTTGGCGTGATCTTCCACGACGCGCATTGAATCCCCCGGGACCCCAGACCCCGGGGACCCTAAACCAAGGTGTGGATTATATCGGCCCGCGGGAGGCGTATCTGTGAGCCATCAGCTTGTCGGCCCCCAGTCTCCCACTGAGGGACGGCAGCGGCGGCGCGTCCTCCCCTCCCCCCAAGCCCGGGCGCGTCGCCGCGATATATTTGAATAGTTCCGGCGGCGGCGCGTCAGGCTCGCTGCCGTTTTTGCGGTTGGCCTGGCGGGAGCGGACCCTTGCGGCGAAACCCTTCCGTCATGCCGGACTTGTTCCGGCGTTCGAGCGAGATTGTGTTCGGGGACCACGATCTCGCTCGAACGCACGGTGCCGCGAACCAATCGGCCGGTGGAAAAGGTCAACGGTGGACCCCGGAACAAGTCCGGGGTGACGATGTTGGTGAACCGGCCATGGCGCCGGCAGGAGGTCGGGTTCCTACGCCGCCGCGCGCTCGATCGCTTCCAGCAACGTATCCGGATCGATCGGCTTGGACAGGAACGCCGCCGCGCCGGCTTCCATGGCCTGGTCGCGCGCGGCATCGGTCGGATAGGCGGTCATCACGATCACCGGATTGCGCCAGCCGCGCCGGGCGATCTCGGCCTGCAGTTCGAGGCCGGTCATGCCGGGCATATGCAGGTCGGTGACGATACAGGCGATCCGGTCCTCGAGGCCGCAGCCGAGCAGGGCCGCGCCGCTGGGAAAGCAGTGGGGCGTCAGGCCGGCCGACCGCATCAGGCTGTTCAGGCTGCCCCGCACGCCAGGATCGTCGTCGACGATCGCGATGAGAGGGGATGCGGTCACGGGATACTCCAATCACTATGGCGGTTTAAGGCCTGGGCAAGGCCCGCACATGCGCCCCGCCGGCAAAATCCACCATTATACTCAGGCGTTAAACCGGTGGATCGATTCGTCGCGGATGCCGAGCTGCTCGGCCATGCGGACCAGGTCGGCGAGCGACTGTGCCTCCATCTTGCGCATCAGGTTGCCGCGGTGGATCTTCACCGTGATCTCGGACAATGCCATGCGCCCCGCGACCTGCTTGTTCATCAGGCCGGTGACGACCAGCCCCATCACCTCGCGCTCGCGCGGCGTGAGGGCGGCGTAGAGCTGGTTCAGCCGCTCGATGCCGGCCGACGCGGCGCGGCGCACACGGTCGCGCTCGATCGCCGCGGCGACCGCCTCGAGCATCTGATCCTCGCTGAACGGCTTGGGCAGGAAATCGACCGCGCCCGCCTTCATCGCGCGCACCGTCATCGGGATGTCGCCATGCCCCGTGATCAGGATGACCGGGATATGGATCCCCCGGGCGGCGAGGCCTTCCTGGAAATCGAGCCCGTTCTCGCCCTTGAGCCTGATGTCGAGCACCAGGCAGGAGGGAGGGCCGGGCAGCCCCGCGGCAAGGAAGGAAGCGGTCGTGTCGTGGAGCGCGACCTCGAGCCCGGTCGAGCGGAACAGGCTGCCGAGCGCGCCCCGCACATCGTCATCATCGTCGATGACGCACACACAGCCCTGATCGATCGTCATGCGGCAACCCTCTCGCCTTCGACGACCGGCAGGCGGAAGCGGAAGCTTGCGCCGCCCTCGGGGTTGTTCTCGGCTGTCAGCGTGCCGCCATGCTGTTCGACGATCGAGCGGCAGATCGACAGGCCCATGCCCATCCCGTCCTTTTTTGTGGTGAAGAAGGGGCGGAACAGCGCCTCCGGGTCGTCGCCGGCGATGCCGGGGCCGCAATCGCGCACCGTGACGGTCACGCCGGTGCCGTCGATCGTCGCGTCGAGGCACAGGTCGCGGCGGTCCGGCGGGTTCTGCGCCATCGCCTGCTCGGCATTCAGCATCAGGTTCATCAGCACCTGCTGGATCTGCACCCGGTCGCCCGTCACCTCGGGAAGGCCGGCGGGGATCGCGGCATGGACGGTCACATGGTTCGCCAGGAGATCGCGGTCGAGCAGCGCGATCGTCTCCTCGATCAGCGCGGCGAGATCGATCCGGCTCTGCTTCGGCTCGGCACGGCGGGCGAGGTTGCGGATCCGCGCGATCACGCTGGCGGCACGCGTGCCGTTGGAGGCGATATGGTCGAGACAGTCGGACACTTCGGCAGCGCCCGGCGCCTCGCGCGCCAGCCAGCGCTTGCCGGATTTGGCATAGGTGATGATCGCCGAGAGCGGCTGGTTGACCTCATGCGCGATCGAGGCGGCGAGCTGGCCGAGCGTGGTGACGCGCGCGACATGGGTCAGCTCGGCCTGGGCCTGGGCGAAGCGGGCCTGGGCGCGGTTCCGCTCGGTGACGTCGAGCGCCATCACCAGCACGCGCGACCAGCCATGATTGTCCTGCGGCAGGGTCACGCGCAGCACCACGTCGACGATCTCGCCCGAGAGGGTCCGGAACTGCGATTCCTCCTCCATCCAGGTTTCGCCGCGCTTCAGCGCATTGAAGATACGGACCAGCGCCGCACCGCCGACGGGTGTATAGTGCCGGAAGATGCCGCCGGCGATGAGCGCCTCGCGGTCGGGCAGGCCGAACAGCCGCGCGGCGGCGAGGTTGGCGTCGCGGAGGCGCGCGCCGCGCGCCGCCCGTTCGACCAATTCCTGGTCGGCCTCGCGTCCGTCCTGCAGCAGGGCAAAGGCCCCCGACCAGTCCGATTCCCAGATCGGGAAGCCGGCGGCGTTGAAGATGGTGCGATAGCGTTCCTCGGAACGGTGGCGTGCCTCGATGTCCGACAGATGCCGTGCCGACAGCACGGTGGTGACGCCGATCGCGAAGAGGCTGACGGCCAGGCGCATCGCCGGGGAGCCGAGCGGCTCGGCGGCGTGGCTCACCATATAGCCGGTCATGGCGAGCAGGGCGCAGACCGTGCCGGCGGCGATCGTCAGCAGGCGGTCGCCGCTGCGCGCGGCGATCAGGACGACGGTGGTGTAGAGCACGGCGACCGCGCCCTGCAGCGGGCTCATGATGTCGAGCGCGAGGATGCCGAGCGCGACGATCATCGCCGCCGCGAGGCGCAGGCGGGCGGCCAATCGCCTTCCCTCCCTGTCTCCGCGCATCATCGCCTCCCGCCAGTGCCGGGGCCATCCCGACCAGACGGGCTCCACGCTGGACGAGAGGATGGGCGAGTGCAACAGGTCAGATGGGGATTGGCGCCAGGGGATCATCGCGTCCCGACGCAGAGTTCGAACCGGGTGCCGGGCTGGGCATTCAGCCAGGCATGGTGCCCGCCCAGCCGCGCCGCCATCATCCCCACCAGCCGGCCGCCAAGGCCCGTGCTCCGCGGCGTCATTCAGGCCGAGCCCCTGGCCGCGATCCTCGACCTCGAGCAGATAGCCGCCGCGCGGGCCCGCGCGCAGGGCGATGCTCACGACCCCGGGCGCGCCCGGCGCATAGGCATATTTGAAGGCGTTGGTGACGATTTCCGAGACGATGATACCGATCGACATGGCTTCCTCGGCCGGCACCTCGACGCCGGCCGCATGCACGACGATGTGGCGGCCGGCGGCCGTATCGGCGACGCTCTGCTCAAGCTCGCCGCCAAGCTCGTCGAGATAGAGGCCGAGATCGACCATCGCGCCCTGGTGCAAGCGATAGAGCTGGCGGTGGACGCCGGCGATCGCGCCGATCCGCCGGAGCGTCATGTCGAGCGCGGCGGCGGCCACCGGATCCTGGATGCCGCGCGCTTCGGCGGAGACCATCGCCGAGAGCAGCTGAAGGCTGTTCGCGACGCGGTGATTGATTTCGTCGGCGTTACAGGGTTCGGGCGCCGGCGGCGGGACGGCTGTTCGGGCATTCTGCGCAACACGATCGATCGTCGTCGTCATCATGGCCATCCTCCACGCAGGCTATGCGCCGCTGAGGGGGCAGTGATCCCCGATCGCCGCGGGGCGGGCCATCATACGGTGGTTTAGGGTCGGGCCACCCCTTCGTATGATGGCACCGGCCCCCTGCGTGGCAGATATCCCGGTTCGTCACACCTGCGAGGAGCAACGCCATGATGGACCGCCGGACCTTCGCCCTCACCCTGGGCGCCGCTATGGCAAGCGTCGCGCTTCCGCCGGTCGCCAGCGCCGCCGCGCCAAAGGTGCGAAACGTCGTGCTGGTGCACGGCGCCTATGCCGACGGATCGAGCTGGAGCGCGGTGATCCCGCTGCTCCAGGCGGCGGGCATGAAGGTGACGGCGGTGCAGAATCCGCTGACCTCGCTCACCGACGATGTCGCCGCGACGCGGCGTGCGCTGGCGCTGCAGGACGGGCCGGTGGTGCTGGCGGGGCATAGCTATGCCGGCACGGTGATCAGCGAGGCGGGCATGGATCCCAAGGTCGCCGCCCTGGTCTATGTCGCGGCCCGCGCGCCCGATGCCGGGGAGGATTATCCGGCGCTGACGAAGAATTTCCCGACGCCGCCCGCATCCGCCGGACTGACCCATGCCGGCGGTTTCGCGCAACTGAGCGAGGAGTCGTTCCTGCGCGACTTCGCCAATGGGGTGGATCCGGTGCGGGCCCGGGCGCTCTATGCCGTGCAGGGGCCGATATCCGATACGTTGTTTGACGGCCGCACCACCCAGGCGGCGTGGCGCGGCAAGCCGAGCTTCTATGCGGTGTCGCGGGCCGATCGCACGACCAACCCGGACCTCGAGCGCTTCCTCGCGCGGCGGATGAAGGCGACGACCATCGAACTCGATTCAGGCCATTTGTCGCTCGTCACCCATCCGCGCGAGATTGCCGGGCTGATCCTGCGCGCTGCCAATGGCGGCGCGCCCTGAGATCAGGCAGCGGCGGTCAGAACCGCTCGCCGACCATCTCCTCGCTCTTCGCCCAGAGTGCCCGGGCGTGGTCGGGGTCGAGCGCATAGGGGCGCACGCCGCCGCGGATGCCTTCGCCCTCGACGATTTCGGCGACATGGCAATCCTCGCAATATTTGCCGCCCACTTCTTCGGGCGCTGCGACGATCGCCGCCCAGACCGAGGTGGCGGCGCCCTGCGGGATGGTCTTGAAGCGGAAGGCCTCGCCGCCCGCCGCCTGCTGGGCTTCGTTGATCGACTTGACCAGCGCGTCCATCGCTTCCTCGGTCATATGGCGAGCGAGTTCGGTGTGGATGCCGCCGGGATGGACCGCCGTCGCACGGATGCCCCGATCCTTGTGGCGGCGATCGAATTCGACCGCGAACAGGGCATTGGCGGTCTTGGACCGGCCATAAGCGGTGAATTCGGCATAGGGCGTATGCTCGAAATTCGGATCGTCGAGATCGACATCGGCGAAGCGATGGCCGGCCGAGGACAGGTTCACCAGCCGCCCACCCGCATTGATCAGTGCGGCGATGCGGTTGACTAGCACGAAATGGCCGAGATGGTTGGTGCCGAACTGGGTCTCGAAGCCGTCGGCCGTGAAGCCCTTGGGCGTGGCCATCACGCCGGCATTGGCGATCACCACGTCGAACCGGCGGCCGTCGGCGACCAGCGCATCGGCGCAGGCGCGCACGCTGGCGAGGTCGGCCAGGTCGAGTTCGACCAGGTCGAGGCCGCCGCCACTGGCCGCCTGCTCGCGCACGATCCCGGTCGCGCGCCGCGCCTTGTCGAGATCGCGGGCTGCGCCGACCACCTGCGCGCCGTGCGCGGCGAGCGCGCGCGCGGTCTCGACGCCGAGGCCGGCCGAGACGCCGGTCACCAGGATGCGCTTGCCGCGCAGGGATACGCCGTCGAGCACTTCGTCGGTGGTGGTGGTGTCGCCGAAATTGCTGCTCATGGGAAACTCCTTTGGGGGAAGATTGCGGCCCTTCATCTGGTCGCGAGGTGTGGGATCCGAGCGCCCGATCGTGTCGAGTTCTTGCCTGATTCTATCATGCGGCCATGTCGACGCTTGTTTCGCAGGCCCCGCGCGCCATGTTGGCGCCATGCAGGAACACCTCGATCGATTGTGCGGCCTTGCCCTCGGGCATCATGACGACGGCCGCCGCGGCGGGGCGATCCCGAACCTTGCGATCCATGTCAGCGGCGCGCCGACCGGTTCGATGCCCGGCATGTACGAACCGATGATCTGCCTTGTCCTGCAGGGCGCGAAGCAGGTGATGATCGGCGACCGCGTGCTTCACTATGGCGCCGGAGATCAGTTGATCGCGTCGATCGATCTGCCGGTATCGGGCTGCGTCATCAAGGCGAGTGCCGACCAGCCCTATATCGTGGTCGGCATGACGTTGAACCAGGAAGCGGTGACCTCGCTCCTGTCCGAGGTACCGCCGCGGCCGGAGGAGCAGACAACGGGCTTTGCGGTCGGCGCGGCGACGCCGCAATTGCTGGATAGCTGGGCGAGACTGCTCGGATTGTTCGAAACGCCGGAGGATGCGCCGGTGCTGGCGCCGATGTTCGAGCGCGAGATCCTCTACCGTATCCTGCAGGGGCCGCAGGGCGGCATCCTGCGCCAGGCCGCGATGGCCGACAGCCGTTTGTCGCAGGTGCGCGCCGCGATCGGCTGGATCCGCAACCATTTCGACAAGCCGATC
Organism: Sphingomonas sp. GW821-FHT10F11; assembly: GCF_058809095.1. NCBI lineage: Bacteria > Pseudomonadati > Pseudomonadota > Alphaproteobacteria > Sphingomonadales > Sphingomonadaceae > Sphingomonas > Sphingomonas sp. GW821-FHT10F11. The sequence goes on along the minus strand of NZ_JBXASH010000006.1, from coordinate 13,587 downwards.
CGGATCGAGGCGCTGGCCGATATCGCCGGGATGAGCCCCGCCTCGTTCCACCGGCATTTCAAGGCGGCGACGGCGATGAGCCCGCTGCAATATCAGAAATCGCTCCGTCTCCAGCAGGCGCGGCGCCTGCTGATCGCGAGCGCTGACGCGGCGCGCGCGGCCTATTCGGTCGGCTATGAAAGCGCGTCGCAGTTCAGCCGGGAATATGCCCGCATGTTCGGCTGCCCGCCGGCGCGCGATGCGGAGCGGCTGCGCGGGCAAGGGGTATTGGAGGTCGCCACCGCCGCCTGAGCCGGTCGCGGGCGCAACGTGGCTATGGCGTCCGCCCCTTCGCCGCGCTAGGGTTCCAGATTATATATCATATAGGAGTTGTTCGGTGACACTCAGCATATGTCGGTCGGCGGCACTTTCGGCCGCGCTGGTTCTCGGCGGAGTCATGGCGGTGCCGGCGCAGGCGCAGGCGCAGGATTGCCGGTCGATCGCAGATCCGACCCAGCGCCTCGCCTGTTACGACCGGCAACAGGGCGCGCCGGTCGCTCCGATCGCGACACCGGCGCCTGCGGCCGAACCGGCCCAAGTCAATCGGACTGGCCTGCGCGCGGCCAAGGCGCCCGAGGCCGCCGAGCGCAAATCCGGCTTCAGCAGCACGATCGTCGGCATCTCGCCTTTGAGCTTCGGCCTGTACGAGCTTCAACTGGCGGACGGCAGCGTGTGGAGCACCACCACGAGCGGCGGCCGGCGGCCCGTGGTGGGCGACGCCGTGACCTATCGCCGCAGCATGCTCGGCGCGCACTTCTTCGACATCAGGGGCCAGCGTCCGGTGACGGTGCGGCGCGAGCGCTGATCAGCCGCCGAGCACGTTGATCGTGAAGGCCAGCACGCCGATGTTGAACACAAAGGCGGCGAGGCAGTGGCCGATCACGACGCGGCGGATGCGGGGCGAGGTGATCTGGCAGTCCGAGGTCTGGAAGGTCATGCCCAAAGTGAAGCTGAAATAGACGAAGTCCCAATAATCGGGCTCCTTCGCGTGCGGAATCTCGATGCCACCGGCATCGCCGCCGCCGCCGGTGCGCGAATAGAACAGATGCGCATAATGCAGCGCATAGATGGTGTTCGAGAACAGCCAGGCCAGGACCAGCGTCGCGACCAGCAGCGCATTGGTCAGCGGGCTGCCCTTGCCGCTCATCATCTCGCTGGCGACCGAGACGAGGATGACGAGCGACACCAAAGCGGTCAGGCCGAGCAGCAGGGCGCGGTTGGCGTCATTGTCCTTGGCATGCTGGCGCATGTCGTCGGCCCGGTCGCGCAGCAGGGGCGCGACGATGAGCAGGAACAGGGCGCTGGCGATGTCGAACGCGGCCATGGTGCCAAGGCCGCTGCCCAGGCGGGGGATGAGGATCGCCAGACCCGCCGCGAACACCAGCACGAAGGCGACGAACCGGGGCGGCGCGATCTTTCTGCCGAGCTGCATGGCATCACCCCTTCCAATGGCCGAGTTGAATGGCCGAGTGCGCGTGGTTCGGCGCGTATTATCCACAGGCTAGCGCTTGGCGCCGCCCTCGCATAGATAGCGCGCCTTCATGGCCCGTATCGAAACCCCCAAGCGCATCCGCGGCACGCAGGATATTTTCGGCGACGAGCAGCGGCGCTTCGCGCGCGTGCTCGAGGCGTTCGAGACGGTGCGCCGTCTTTATGCCTTCCAGCGCGTCGACGTACCGGTGTTCGAATCGACCGCGGTCTTCGCGCGCTCGCTCGGCGAGACGACGGACGTCGTCTCCAAGGAAATGTACAGTTTCGAGGATCGCGGCGGCGATTCCCTGACGCTCCGGCCGGAGTTCACCGCCGGCATCGCGCGCGCCTATCTGACCGAGGGCTGGCAGCAATATGCGCCGCTGAAGCTCGCGACCGCCGGACCGGTGTTCCGCTACGAACGGCCGCAAAAGGGGCGCTTCCGCCAGTTCCACCAGATCGATGCCGAAGTGATCGGCGCGGCCGAGCCGGCGGCTGACGTCGAGCTGCTGGTCTTTGCCGACCAGTTGTTGCGTGAATTGGGCATTTCGGACGGCGTCACGCTTCAGCTCAACACGCTGGGCGATGCGGAGACGCGCGATGCCTGGCGCGCCGCGCTGATTACCCATTTCGGGCAGCATCGTGCCGATCTGTCGGCGGAAAGTCAGGACCGGCTGGAGCGTAATCCGCTACGCATCCTCGACAGCAAGGATCCCGGGGACCGACCCATCGCCGACGCCGCGCCCGATATCGACGCTTACCTCACGAGCGAGGCCGGTGCGTTCTTCGAAAGCGTGGCCAAAGGCCTCGATGCGGCCGGTGTCGCCTGGACGCGCAACGCGCGGCTGGTGCGGGGGCTCGATTATTACCGGCACACCGCGTTCGAGTTCGTCACCGACCGGCTCGGCGCGCAGGGCACGGTGCTGGCCGGTGGGCGCTATGACGGGTTGATCGGCGCCCTGGGCGGCAACGAGACGCCGGGCATTGGCTGGGCGGCCGGCGTCGAGCGGCTGGCGATGCTGATCGACGAGCCGGCGATCGAGCGGATCGACGCGGTGATCGTACCGATGGGCGAAGCCGCGGAGGCGCGCGCGATGGGTATCCTCGCCGATCTGCGCCGAGCGGGTATCGCGACGGACATGGCGTTCAAGGGCAATATGAAGCGGCGGCTGGCCAAGGCCGACGCGCAGGGCGCGCGCTTCGCGGTGATCATCGGCGACGATGAGATCGCCAAGGGCGTCGCGGCGGTGAAGACGCTGGGCGCCGGCACGCAAAGCGAAATCCCGTTTGGCGATCTCGCAAAGGTATTGAGCGTCTGATGTCGACGATCTCGGGGGAGAGGATCGCGCAGATCGAGGCGCGGCGGGACGAGTTGCAGGCGCTGATGGCGACCGGCGACCTGCCGTCCGACCGGTTCGTCGCCGTCTCCAAGGAATATGCCGAGCTGGAGCCGGTCGCGCGCGCGGCGGGCGAAGTGCGGCGGCTGCGCGCCGAGCTCAACGTGCTCGCCGTCATGGAGAATGAGGCCGATCCCGAGATCCGCGCCATGGCGCGCGAGGAGATCGAGACGATCCGCGAGACCTTGCCGCTCGCCGAGCGCGGCCTGGCGCTGTCGCTGCTGCCGCGCGATGCCGCGGACGAGCGCGCCGCGATGCTCGAGATCCGCGCCGGCACCGGCGGGGACGAGGCAGCCCTGTTCGCGGGCGACCTGTTTCGCATGTACCAGCGCTATGCCGAATCGCAGGGCTGGCGGGTCGAGCTGATCTCGGCCTCCTCGTCCGAATCGGGCGGTTTCAAGGAAGCGATCGCCTCGGTCGAGGGCAAGGGCGTGTTCGCCAAGCTGAAGTTCGAAAGCGGCGTGCACCGCGTCCAGCGCGTGCCCGTCACCGAGGCGGGCGGGCGCATCCACACTTCCGCCGCGACGGTCGCGGTGCTGCCCGAGGCGGAGGAGGTCGACGTCAAGATCGACGACAAGGATCTGCGCATCGACATCTACCGGTCCTCGGGGCCGGGCGGTCAGTCGGTCAACACCACCGATTCCGCGGTGCGCATCGTGCATATCCCGACCGGCCTGGTGGTGATCCAGCAGGACGAGAAGTCGCAGCACAAGAACAAGGCCAAGGCGATGAAGGTGCTGCGCACCCGCCTGTACGAGCTTGAGCGCGATCGGCTGCATTCCGAGCGCGCCGGCGCACGGAAATCGATGGTGGGGTCGGGCGACCGGTCGGAGCGGATCAGGACCTATAATTTCCCGCAAGGGCGGGTGACCGATCACCGCATCAACCTGACTCTGCATCGGCTGCCCGAGATCCTTCAGGGCGAGCTGGACGAACTGATCGGCGCGCTGATCGCTGAGGACGAGGCGGAACGCCTGGCAAGCCTCGATGGCTAAAATCCCCCTCCTGCCTGCAGGAGGAGAGTGCGGCGGCTCTTTGCCCTGCCCGGGGGGCAGGGCTGCTGCCGCACTGGGAGGGCCTGTCCTCCCCGGTCCACTATTGTGACAAACCCTCCCCCGATCCCTCCCGCAAGCGGGAGGGGAGTAAGACAGGCGCTCGCCGAAGCCACTCTGACCTTTACCGAAGTCTCCCAAACCCCCCGCCTCGACGCCGAACTGCTCATGGCCAACGCCCTAGGCACGACCCGCGAGTCCCTGCTGCTCCGTCATCTCGACGACCCGGCTCCGCCCACCTTCGCCCCGCTCGTCGCCCGCCGCCTGAATCACGAACCGATCGCCTATATCACCGGCACCCGCGCCTTCTGGACGATCGAGCTGCAGGTCGGCCCCGGCGCGCTCGTCCCCCGCGCCGACAGCGAGACGCTGATCGAGGCGGCGATCGAGCATTTCGGCACGCGCCCACCGACGACGATCCTCGATCTGGGCACTGGTCCGGGGACCCTGCTTCTGGCCGCCTTGTCGCAATGGCCTGAGGCTCATGGCCTCGGCATCGATCGTTTCGAAAAGGCTCTGGACTATGCCGAGCTTAATGCGATCGATCTCGGATTGGAGGAACGCGCTCGCTTCAAACTGGGCAATTGGGCAGCCGATCTGCAGGGCCGGTTCGACCTGATCCTCGCCAACCCGCCCTATATCGGCTCCGGCGAGGCGCTGCCCGCCGAGGTGCGCGACCACGAACCTGCCTCGGCCCTGTTCGCCGGACCGGACGGGCTCGACGACTACCGCCTCATCGCACCCCAGCTCCCGCGCCTGATGGCGCCTGGCGGCGTCGCGATCCTGGAGATCGGGTCGACCCAGGCCGAGGCCGTCACCGCGCTCCTCGTCGCGCAGGGGCTGTCGGTTACACTGCGCTACGACCTGGGTAATAACCCGCGCGCGCTCATCGCGACTTGAATCAGCACAAAAACGTCACAATATTCTTCTTGGAGATTGCGCCGCCAGCCGCTATTGAGCGGAGCAGGGGCACGCGTTTTCATCATAACCGGTTGAAAACGGGCTGTTGCCCGCCTCCTTCGTCATGCAGTCGCTGCCGTCCGGCGACCGTGGCAGGCACGTTTCGCCGATGATCGGCGAGGACGCGCCGAGGAGCATGCATCCACATTTCTGGAGCACGACCGGGTTGGTTACGAACGACAGGACAACGACACTTGATCAATAATCGTCAGGCCGGCCGCCGTCGCGGCCGTGGCGGGCAGCAGCAGCGCCCGCAAGGTAATTCGGGCCGTCAGGATAACGGCAACCGCATCGATAATCGCGCGCGCGGCAACGCCGCCCAATTGCTCGAGAAATACAAGACTCTCGCCCGCGACGCGCAGATGCAGGGGGATCGGGTCAACACCGAATATTACCTGCAGTTCGCGGATCATTATTTCCGCGTGCTCGCCGAGACGCGTTCGCGCTTCGAGGAGAACCGGCGCCAGAATGGTGGCGCTGCGTACGAAGAAGACGAGCAGGAATATGACGAGGACGGCGAGCCGATCGCCCGCGAGCATAATGTTCGCGAGTCCCGTCAGCCAAATGGCAATGGCCAGGATCGCGGCCAGGATCGCGATCGCGGCAACGAGGGCCAGAACGGCAACCAGGCCGGCCAGTATGACGACGAGCGTCCGCGCTCGCGCAACGGCAACAACAACGGCAATGGCGACCGCAACGGCAACAGCTATGCGGATAGCGGCAACGGCAATGGCCGTTACGCCCGCGAAGACCGGGGCGGCAACGAGCGCAACGGTAATGACCGGGGGGGTAATGACCGCGGCGGCAACGACCGGAACGATCGCGGCAACCGTGGCGAGGATCGCGGCAACCGCGCGACCTATGCCTCCGACGAGGATGTCCGCCAGGAGGCTCCCCGCCAGGAAGCACCGCGTGCCGACGTCGCTGCCGAGCAGCCGGCCGAGCGCCCGCGTCGCGGCCGCCCGCCCCGCCGTCCGGTAGAGGAAGAAGCGCCCGCGATGTTCGAGGCCAATCTGCTGCCGCCGTCGCTGAGCATCTCCGCAGTGACGGTCGAGGAAGAGCCGGCCGAAAAGCCCAAGCGTCGCCGTGGCCGTCCGCCCGCGAGCGAGACGACGACCGCCGGCTGATCCGGTTCGGACGTGAAGAAAAACAGGCCGGTCCCGCGAAAGCAGGGCCGGCCTTTTTCATTCTTCATTCCTCCCCCAGGAACTGGGGGAGGGGACCATTCGCCTTCTTCAGGCGAATGGTGGAGGGGCTTGGAGCGTGAGGAGCTGCCCCGAATCCCAGCCCCTCCACCACGCGCTGAAGAAGCGCGCGGTCCCCCTCCCCGTACCGGGGAGGAGCCAAGGACCATTGACGCCGCCTCCCGCTCGGCTAGCATGATACTTCATAACCTGGGAGGACGGGGATGCGGTTCTGGACCTTGCTGGCGCTGACGGCGCTGCCCGTGGCGGCGGGCGCGCAAACGACACCCACCTTGCCGACCGGGCCGAGCGCGCAGGGCGATGTCTCGGTCACCATCTATCAGAACGGCCAGTCGCTGGTGCAGGACCTGCGCCAGCTCGATCTGCCCGCCGGCCGCACGCGGCAGGAATTTCCCGACGTCTCGGCACAGATCCGCTCGGAGACGGTCACGCTCGGCGGGCCGGGTATCGGCATCGTCGAACAGAATTTCGATTTCGACCTGCTCTCCCCCGACAAGCTGATGGAGAAAGCGGTCGGCTCCGTCGTCACCATCGTCCGCACCAACCCCGCGACCGGTGCCGAGACGCGCGAGCAGGCCAAGGTACTCGCCGCCAATGGCGGCATCGTGCTGCAGATCGGCAACCGCATCGAGGTGCTGCGCGACGACGGGCTGCCTGTCCGCGTTGTGTTCGACAAGGTGCCCGAGAATCTCCGCGCGCGCCCCACTTTGTCGGTGACGCTGCAGGTCGCCAGGGCAGGCCGGGTGCCTGCCACTCTTTCCTATCTGACACCCGGGCTCGGCTGGACCAGCGATTACGTCATGCTGTTCGACGAGGCCAAGGGCGCGATCGACGTGCAGGGCTGGGTCACGCTGACCAACAGCACGGGCACGACCTACAGCAATGCCGATGTGCTGCTCGTCGCCGGCAACCCCAATCGCAACCCCGGCAGCTTCGAGCGGCTCGGCGGCGGCGCGATCGACCAGGCCGGGACCGAGACGGGCACGCGCGAACGGCTCGGCGATTATTATCTCTATCCGCTGAGCGACCGCACCACGATCGCCAACGCCCAGCAGAAGCAGGTCAGCTTCCTCGACGTGAAGGGTGCGCCGGCACGCAAGGCCTATGAGTGGATCAATGGCTGGCTCGGTACCACCTCCGATCCGCGCAGCGCCTCGACCGTGCTCAAATTCTCCACCTCGAAGAGCGGCGGGCTCGGCGATCAGCTCCCGGCCGGCACGATCCGCGTCTATATGCGCGACGCGCGCGGCGACCCGCAATTCATCGGCGAGAACCGCATCCCCGCGACGCCGATGGGATCGCAGATGTCGATCCGCACCGGCGACGCGTTCGACGTGAAGGGCGCGGCCGTGATCGTCGAGCGCAAGCGCCTGTCGTCGAGCCGCTGGCGCACGACGATGCGCTATGACTTCACCAATGCCCGGCCCGAAGCAGTGACGGTCGATCTGGCGCAGGACGGGTTGTGGGGCGATGTCCGCGTGACCGACCAGAGCATCACCGGCGAACGCATCTCCGCCGACCGGATGGAATGGAAGGTGCCGGTGCCGGCCAATGGCAAGGCATCGCTGAGCGTGGTGTTCGACACGCGGTACTGACGGTGCGGCGTTTCGCCCTCCCGATCGCGCTGCTCGCCGGGTTGCCTCTAGCGGGGCCCGCGGCGGGGCAGGTCATCGTCCAATCGGACCGGATCGATGCGGTGTCGGTGACGCTGTACCGCGAGCCGGGCCGGGGCGAGGGCGCGATCCGCCCTGGCTGGCCCGGCGGCTATGCCCTGGTCACCGAGACCCGCACGATCCGCGTGCCCGCCGGCCGCTCCGTCATCCGCTTCGAAGGCGTGGCGGAAGGCATGCTGCCCGAAAGCGCGATCGTCACTGGCCTGCCGCGGCCGGTGAACGAGAAGAATCGCGACGCCCGGCTGTTGTCGCCCGCCGCGTTGGTCGACGCCTATCTCAAGCGCCGGGTGATGATCACCCGAACGAGCCGCGCGACCGGCAAGGCGAAGACCGAGGAAGCGGTCATCCAGTCGGGCCCGCGCGGCGGCGTGCTGCTGACCACCGCGGCGGGCGTCGAGGCCCTGTCCTGTTCCGGCCTGCCCGAATCGCTGCGCTATCCCGACGTGCCCGACGATCTGTCCGCCAAGCCGACCCTTTCGATCGTCACCGACACGGCCAAAGCGGCGACAGCGACGGTGCAGCTTTCCTATCTCGCCCAGGGCTTCGACTGGTCGGCCAATTATGTCGCGCGCGTCGCCGATGACGGCAAGACGCTCGATCTGTTCGCCTGGCTGACCGTCGCGAACGGCGGCAGCCAGGGCTTTGCCCGCGCCAAAACCCAAGCAGTCGCCGGCGGGCTGCACCGCGAGGCGGCGGCGCACCTGCCCCAGGGGATGCCGCCCAAGCTGACGCTGCAATGCTGGCCGATGGACATCACCAGCACCTATCCGGCGTGGGACATCGAACGCCCCCCGCCGCCGGAGATGGTGATGGAGGAAGACAAAAGGGACGGCGTCCTCATGGAGGTGATGCCCGTGCCCATGATGGCTATGGCACCGCCGCCTCCACCCCCGCCGGCACCGCCCCCGATGATGGCGCAGCAGGAGGATCTGGGCGACCTCAAGCTCTACCGCATCCCCGAACCCGTCACCGTCGCCGCGCTCAGCCGCAAGCAGGTCGCGATGATCGACCGCAAGGGCGTGAAGTTCGAGCGCATCTATACCGGCTATTTCAACGGCTCGTTCTATGCGCCGCCTTCCTACGCCATGCCGAGCCAGCCCGCCGCGCTGATCCTGCGTACCGAAAATCTCACCCGCAACGGCCTCGGCCTGCCGTTGCCGGCTGGCGGCGTCGCGGTGTTCGAGAAAGGCGGCGGCGCCTCCTTGCTGGTCGGGGAGAGCAGCCTGAAGGATCGCGCGATCGGCGAGGAGGTCGAGCTGGGCGGCGGCGCCAGCCCCGATATCCGTTATGTCACGACCAGCCTGGCGCGGACGAAGGACACAGCACCTTTCACCGTGCGCGTCACCAATGCCCGATCGACGCCCGAGACGTTCGAACTTCCTCTCCCGCTCAAGATCAGATCGGCCGGCGACACGCTGATCGAGCGCAAGGGCGCCAAGGTCTGGCGCGTCGTCGTGCCCGCCAACGGTACCGCCGAGCTGAACGTGATCTTCGAAACCAGGCAATGATGCGTGGCGTGGCCATCCCGGTCGCACTGGCCGCGCTCCTTGCCATCCCTGTCGCCCCGGCCACGGCGCAGACGATCGTCGAATCGGACCATGTCGATACAGTCTCGGTCACGCTCTACCGCGATCCCGGCCGCAGCCAGGGCGCGGCCGAACAAGGCTGGCCCGGCGGCTATGCGCTGATCACCGAGACGCGCACGATCCGCGTGCCCGCCGGCCGATCGGTCATCCGGTTCGAGGGGGTGTCGGAGGGCATGTTGCCTGAAAGCGCGATCGTCACCGGCCTGCCGCGCCAGGTGAACGAAAAGAACCGCGATGCCCGGCTGCTGTCGCCCGCGGCACTGGTCGACGCCTATCTCAAGCGCCGCGTCACCCTCCGCCGCACCAATCGCCGCACCGGCGTGACCACCACCGGCGAGGCGGTCATCCAGTCCGGCCCTGGCGGTGGTGTGCTGTTGACCACGGCCGAGGGCGTCGAGGCCTTGTCCTGCTCCGGTCTCCCCGAATCCTTGTCCTATCCCGGGGTACCGGCCGATCTGTCCGCCAAGCCGACCCTCTCCGTCGTCACGGACAGCACGGCGGCGGCCACTGCGACGGTACAGCTCTCCTATCTCGCCCAGGGCTTCGACTGGTCGGCCAATTATGTCGCCCGGCTCAGCCAGGACGGCAAGACGCTCGATCTGTTCGCCTGGATGACCATCGCCAATGGCGGCAGCCAGGGCTTTGCCGATGCCCATACCCAAGCCGTCGCCGGCGCGCCGAACAAGGAAGCCAATGCGGCATTGCCCAAGGGACCGCCGCCCGAGTTGCACCTGCAATGCTGGCCGATGGACAATACCAGCACGCATCCCCGCTGGGGTGTCGAGCGCCCCAGTCCCCCGGTGCCGGTTGTGGTGGACAGCCTGGAGGCATACGACATCGTCGTGACCGGCCAATTGCGGCGGCGCACGTCGTTCGAAAGCGCGAGCCCCGTCACCGTGGTGATGACGGCAAAGCTGGAGGAGCTGGGCGACCTGAAGCTCTATCGCATCCCCGAACGCGTGACGGTCGCCGCAAAGAGCAGCAAACAGGTCGCGATGATCGATCGCCCGAAAGTCCGCTTCGACCGGATCCATACCGGCATTTTCGACGAATTCGACTATGACAAGGACGACAAGCCGGAAAGCACGGCAGCCGGCGTCGTGCTCCGCACCGAAAATCGCGAGGCGAACGGGCTCGGCCTGCCCTTGCCGGCAGGGGGCGTCGCGCTGTTCGAACCGGTCGACGGTGCCCCGATCCTGGTCGCCGAAAGCCGCCTCGCCGACCGGGCGATCGGCGACGAGGTGGAGATCGGCGCCGGAGAGAGCCCCGACCTCCGCTACATCATCGCCGCGCGGCCGGCATCGGCGCGGCGCAAGCCCTATTCGGTCCGCGTCACCAACGCGCGCCCCACGCCGGAGCTGTTCGAGCTGGAGATTCCCTACAAGATCAATTCCGCCAGCGAGAAGCTGATCGAGCGCAAGGGCGTGAAAACCTGGCGCGTCACCGTCCCGGCCAATGGCGAGGCGAAGCTCGACTTCGCGCTGAAACTGGAGCCGGAACGCTAGGGCCGGTCGTGCCGCGGCGCGCCCTCGTCATGGTCGCGCACATCGACCGATTCGTCATGGCCGGTGCCCGAGCTCAGGAACACCAGCCCCATCAGCGCGGAGGCCATCAGCACCGATCCCCCGATCCCGCCGATCGCGGCGGCGATCGCCACCCAGGACAGCGGCCCATAGAGATGCTGCAGCCCGAGCACCGCGACGAGCCCGCACGACAGCGAAAACAGCGTCATCCAGCCGAGCAGCCGGCGATAGCGTCGCCAGGCAAATGCCGCCTGTTCGGGGTCATCGAGTCCTGACGGGTGTTCGCTCATGCTTCCCATATGGCCGCAAACGTGGAATCCTCAAGCGCCTCAGGGACTCGGGTGTTACCGGGCCGCGCATGGGGAGTATGGACGATGACGATAGCAGCGATCCTGGCCGGCAAGGGACGCGACGTGATCTCGATCACCGCGCATCAAAGCCTGGGCGAGGCAGTGGCGCTGCTCGCCGAGCGACGAATCGGCGCAGTGCCGGTGATGGACGGTCCGCAGGTGGTCGGCATCTTTTCGGAACGCGACGTAATCCACGCGCTGAGCCGGGACGGCGCCGCGGCGCTCGATCGCAAGGTCGGCGAGGTGATGATCTCGCCCGCGATCACGGTTGGCCCGTCCGAGGCGGCGATCGGCGCGCTCTCGCTGATGACCCGGCGGCGCATCCGGCATCTGCCCGTGGTCGAGGGCGGCCGGGTGATCGGCGTGGTGTCGATCGGCGACCTCGTCAAATACCGCATCGACCGGATCGAAGCCGATGCCGAGGCGATGCGGAGCTATATCCAGTCGGCGTAGTTTTCGACCTCGGCGCTTCCTCACAACCAAATCGTCGCCCCGGACGTGTTCCGGGATCCATGGCGCCACATCGTCGCGGTCAGTTGGTTCGCGGCGGATCAAGTCCCGGGTGACGAAGAACCGGGGAGGGCCCTACGCCGGAAGCGGCTGCTTCCTGACGATCGCGATCAGCTCGCCGACGACGCTGCGCGCGAACACCATCAACCATCCGGCATAGACGACCCCGCCGGTCGCCACGAGAATCGCGAGTCGGGGCAGGGCATGGAGCGGCGGCAGGATGTCGTCGACCAGCACCACGGCCAGCGCCATGCCCAGCGCGGCAAGCAGGGCCGGGGCGATCGCATCGGCGACTGCGCGCACATCGGTACCGATCACCGGCAGCGACCGCCACAGGCTGATGCCGAGATAGATGGGATAAGCGATAATCCACGCGGTCGCGAGTCCGGCCGGTCCCCAGTTCACCCCGAACAGGAACGCGATCGCCAGCACGATCGCGCCGATCGCGCCGTTGCGCACGCCGATCCCCGGGCGCCCGCGCGCATCGCAGGCTGGCTGGAGCAGCACCTGCAAGGTCATGAACGGCATCGCGAGCGCGAGCAGATGGACGACGGGCACCGTCTCCACCCATTTCTCGCCGAGCACGGTCAGCACCAGCGGCTCGGCGGTCGCGGCGAGCCCGAAGTAAAAGGGCAGGGCAGCGATCATGATGATCCGCACGCTGCGGGTGAAGGCCGTCGCCACTGCCTGGGTATCGTGCTGGATACGCGCATAGGCGGAGAAGGCGACCTCATTGAGCGGCGGCACGAACTTCGACACGAAGATCTGAGTGAGGAACAGGCTGGTCGTATAGATGCCGAGCATATGCGGCGTGAAATGCCGGCCGGCGATGAACACGTCGGCCTGGCTCTGCGCGAACCAGAAGAGCTGGCCCGCCGCCATCACACCCCCATATTTCGCCAGATGGCCCGCGCCGCGGAAATCGAAGCTCGGCCACATCAGCGATTTCGCCGCGATCGTCATGCCGATCGCACGCACGGTGAACAGGACGAGCGGGGCGAGCACCAGGGTCCACACGCCGAGACCGGCCAGGGCGCCGGCTAGTGCGGCACTGGCGCTCGCGACCGAGGCGACGATATTGACGCGCGCCTGCAGGCGGAAATCCATCGTGCGCGACAGGAGTGCATAGGGAAGCGCGATGAACGGGGTGGTGAGGTAAAGCAGCGCCTGCACCCGCAAGAGATGCATCACGATGTCCTGCCGGTAATAGGCGGCGGCCAGCGGCGCGAGCAGGAACTGCGCTGCGCCCAGCCCGAAGTTCAGCAGCACCAGCATGCCGAACAGCTGGCGAATCTCCTTCCGGCCGATCTCCTGCTTCTGGATGAGCCCGCTCGCCAGGCCATAGCCATTGAGCATGTTGAGCAGGACGAGAATCACCTGAGTCATCGCGAACAGGCCGTAGTCGTGCGGATCGAGGATCCGAATCACGAGGAAAGTGGCAGCCCATTGAACGAGTTGCGCGAGAATCTGGCTGCCGGAACGCCATATGACGGCGCTCCTGACCTGCTGCGAAAGCGACTCAGGGACGTGATTCGATGGGTTGGCGGCCGATTCCATGGGAACAGCCCATAGGCGTCAGGGTCTTACAGAGGCGTAAACTCGCAGAAATCTGCGGTTTTTGAAGAGCGTTGTAAGAAAATTGCAAAAACCCGTTGACGGTCCGGGACCCCCCACCTAAATGACCTCCACCGCAGCGACGGACCACACGGTTCGCCTTTACGGTCACCATAAACCAGGCGCCGGGTCGCCCCAGTAAAAAGGGGTGGGATTTGGCGTCGGGTTTGTGTGCTCTTTGACATTGTTGGTATAGATGAAGGGACAT
>NZ_JBXASH010000005.1:0-373736 GCF_058809095.1 Sphingomonas sp. GW821-FHT10F11 | reverse complement strand
TTCCTCCTGACAGCTGAAGCTTCGCAACCTCAGTCTGCTCGGACAGAACCGGATGAACAACCTATCGAAAGATCACACCTAGGCATAGATCGACCTGGGCATTCGGTCCACTTGCCCCAGGATCGGATCGGGCGCAGACCTGAGCGAACCAGGGGGAAGCGCCCATGTTCGATGCCGTCGATCCGATCGTCCTGGCCCGCGCTCAGTTCGCCTTCACCGTCAGCTTCCATTTCATCTTCCCGTCCTTCTCGATCGGGCTGGCGAGCTATCTTGCCGTGCTCGAAGGGCTGTGGCTGCGGACGGGCAAGCAGCTCTATCTCGACATCTTCCGCTTCTGGCTGAAGATCTTCGCCGTCACCTTCGCCATGGGCGTCGTGTCGGGCATCGTCATGTCTTATCAGTTTGGCACGAACTGGGCGGTGTTCTCGGACAAGGCCGGTCCGGTGATCGGCCCGCTGATGGCCTATGAGGTGCTCACCGCCTTCTTCCTCGAGGCGGGCTTTCTCGGCGTGATGCTGTTCGGGATGGAGAAGGTCGGGCGCAAGCTGCACTTCGCCGCCACCTGCCTCGTCGCGGTGGGCACCGCCATCTCCGCCTTCTGGATCCTCTCCGCCAACAGCTGGATGCAGACCCCGGTCGGCTACGCCATCAACGCGCAGGGGCAGTTCGTGGTCGCGGGATCCTGGGCGGCGGTGATCTTCAACCCGAGCTTCCCCTATCGCCTCGTCCACACCGTGATCGCCGCGTACCTCACCACCTCGCTGGTCGTCGGCGCGACCGGCGCATGGCACCTGCTCAGGGACAGCAGCGACCCGCACGCGCGGAAGATCTTCTCGATGGCGATGTGGATGGCGGCGCTCGTCGCGCCGATTCAAATCCTCGCCGGAGACCAGCATGGATTGAACACGCTCGAACACCAGCCGGCGAAGGTCATGGCGATGGAAGGCCATTATGACAGCCACCCGCACGGCGCGCCCCTGATCCTGTTCGGCATCCCGAATGCGAAGGAGAGAAGGATCGACTATGCGATCGAGATCCCGAAGGCCGGGTCGCTGATCCTGAAGCATGATCCGAACGCGCCGCTCGCCGGGCTCGATACCGTCCCGCAGGATCGCCAGCCGCCGGTCGGGATCATCTTCTGGTCGTTCCGCATCATGGTCGGCCTCGGCCTGGCGATCTTCGGCCTGGGCCTGTGGAGTCTGGTCGCTCGCTGGCGGCGCAAGCTCTACGACTGGAAATGGCTGCACCGGGCCGGCGTGCTGATGGGCCCGGCGGGCTTCGTCGCCGTCATCGCAGGCTGGGTCACTACCGAGGTCGGGCGCCAGCCCTGGACGGTCTATGGCCTGCTGCGCACGGCGCACAGCGCCTCGCCGCTCGCTGCGCCGGCCGTGGGTGCCTCGCTGATCGCCTTCGTGCTGGTCTATTTCGCGGTGTTCGGGGCCGGCATTTGGTACATCCTCAGGCTGATCGACAAGGGGGTCGAGCGTGGTGAATCCGAGCTCGGCGATGCACCGATCCGGACGGCGGGGATCGTCCCCGGTCCTGCGCAGCGCGGCGGAGAAGCGTCATGAGCTACAATTATGACCTCGCCATGATTTGGGCTTTCCTGATCGCCTTTGCCGTCTTCGCCTATGTCGTGCTCGACGGGTTCGATCTCGGCATCGGCATCATCTTCCCGGCCTTTGGTGTCGGGGAGGAGCGCGACGTGGCGATGAACGCGATCGCGCCGGTATGGGACGGCAACGAGACCTGGCTGGTGTTGGGCGGGGGAGGGTTGATGGCCGCTTTCCCGCTCGCCTTTGCGGTGCTGATGCCGGCCTTCTATCCGCCGATCATCGCCATGCTGCTTGGGCTGGTGTTCCGCGGCGTCGCCTTCGAGTTCCGCTGGCGCGACCCGCGGCACCGCGCCTTCTGGGATGTCGGCTTCACCGCCGGGTCGATCGTCGCCGCGCTGGCGCAGGGCATCATCCTCGGCGCTTTGCTCCAGGGCGTGAAGGTCAGCGGGCGCGGTTATGGTGGTGCCTGGCTCGACTGGCTGACGCCGTTCAGCCTGTTGACTGGCGCCAGCGTCCTAGCGGCCTATGCCCTGCTCGGCAGTTGCTGGTTGATCGCCAAGACCGAGGGGCGAGCGCAGCAACAGGCCTATCGGCTCGCCCGGCGCTACGGCGTGATCACCCTGATCGCCATCGCCGCGGTCAGCGCGGCGACGCCGTTTCTGGCTCATGACTATTACACCCGCTGGCTGACCATGCCCGGCATCCTGCTGACCGCGCCCGTGCCGGTGCTGGTCGCGATCCTCGGCTTGATGTTCTGGCGCGCGCTAGGGCGGGGCGCGCAGTCGGCGCCCTTCCTTCTCGTGCTTGCCCTGTTCGCCTTATGCTTCGTCGGGCTGGGCATCAGCATGTATCCCTACATCGTGCCGGACACGCTGACGATCTGGGATGCCGCCGCGCCGGAGAACGCGCAGGTCTTCATGCTGATCGGGGCCGGCGTGATGCTGCCGCTGATCCTCGGTTATACCGGCTGGGCCTATTGGGTGTTCCGCGGCAAGGTCGGCACGCACGGTTATCATTGATGCGGGCGGACACGGCGCCCCTGTGGAAACGGCTCGCCTGGATGGCCGCGATCTGGGCGGCCAGCGTCGCTGTGCTTGGTGTCGTGGCGAGCCTGCTCCGATGGTGGCTCAAGGGCTGAGATCGCCTTTCTCCGCCACTGGCGCCGTGCTACCGCACCATGCATGGGGGAACGACAGATCGACGGCAAGGATGATGGGCATCTCGTAAGGCTCGACGTCCTGCGCTTTCCGCTCATCGTCCTGATCGTCTATCTCCACGCCTGCGGCGTCACCGCCAATTTCGCCGATGGCGCGCGCGGGCTGGCCGATGCGAGGGTTGTCGAGGACGTTCAGGTCTTCACCGGATCGATCTCGCGCATCGCGGTCCCGCTGTTCTTCCTGATGTCGGGCTTCCTGTTCTTCCGCGGCGTGCACTTCTCCATGGCGACCTATCGCGCCAAGCTGCAGGCGCGGGCGCGCAGTCTGCTGCTCCCCTTCCTGTTCTGGAACCTCGCCCTGCTCGTGCTGGTCGCGGTCGCGCAGTCGGTTCCCGCGCTTGCGCCGCTCTTCAACGGCCAGAACCTCGCGGTGCGGAGCATGTCGCCCTTCCAGATGGTCGATGCCATCTTCGGCTTCACCCGCTACCCGATCGCCTATCAATTCTGGTTCATCCGCGACCTGATGATCCTCGTCATCGCCTCGCCGCTGATCTGGGCGGCGGCCCGCTATCTTGCCAAGCCAGTGCTGATCGTCCTGCTCTGGGCATGGGTAATTGCGGCGTGGCCGTTACTGCTGCCGGAAGGAGAGCCGGTCCTGTTCTTCTATGTCGGCGCATTAGTCGCGATCCGGGGCGGTTCGCTGTTCGCGGTCGACCGGATCAGCTGGTGGATCGCACCGCTCTTCGTGCTTGGGCTAGGGGGCTTCTATCTCGGCCATGGCACAGGCCTCCTCAACTATCTGTTGCGGCCGACGGTCGCGGTCGGCATGGTGCTGGCCTTGAAAGCGAGCCGATGGATGGCAGAGTCCGATCGCTGGCGCGGTCCGCTTATCTGGCTCGCCGGAACGTCCTTCTTCGTCTTCGCGGTGCATGAGCCGCTGGTCACGATCGGCAAGAAACTGGCGGTCCGCATGCTGCCGATGACCGCAGGGACGGTACTGACCGTCTACGCCGTGATGCCGACAGTGATCGTCGCTTTCGCCGTCTTGCTTTATTGGTTGTTGCTAAAGACGATGCCGCGTTTGCTGCTCGTCGTGACGGGTGACAGATGAGCTGGGAGCTTCGCGACGGCCGGGCGTGTCTCAGGGGGCAACCCTTGTGAGCGCTGGACCCCCAGCGCTGACAGGATTAATATCTCTAGATGAAAGTTTTCCAACGACTCCGCGCCGCCTTTGCAGCTCGTCGTGCACGTGCGAAATCATTGGCTGCTGCAGGAATCTGTCCGTTTTGTGAGCAGGATCCGATCGAGGAGGGGCGGGATCTATGTGTAGATTGCGCCGCCTACAGAGCCTCAGCGCCGTAGAGATCGGAGACAATCCTGTCCCTTGCGTGCCGCGCCGAAAACCCCTTCCTTCATCACGCATCGACTGCCGTTGAGGCGGCCCGCTGTCTGTTGGCACTAGCCGTGGCCGAAGCAGGTTGATGCATTGCAGCGCGCAGGTCCTTCCCTTTCGAGCGGCGCATGACTAGGGGCGAGTGTGTCGATTCCTTCGATGCGCCGCCATTGCCTCCAGCCCCAAAAGAGAGACGAGATGACGATCAAGCCGCTGCGCAAGGCCGTGTTTCCGGTGGGTGGTCTCGGCACACGATTTCTGCCGGCGACCAAGGCGCTGCCGAAGGAAATGCTGCCGGTCGTGGACCGCCCGCTGATCCAGTACGCGGTCGACGAAGCGCTCGAGGCGGGGATCGAGCAGATGATCTTCGTCACCGGTCGCGGCAAGTCGGCGATCGAGGATCATTTCGACATCGCCTATGAGCTCGAGACGACCATGGCGCATCGCGGCAAGTCGATGGAGCTGCTCCACCAGACGCGCCTGAAGCCCGGCGCCGTCGCCTATGTCCGCCAACAGGAGCCGATGGGCCTTGGCCATGCCGTTTGGTGCGCGCGCGACATCGTCGGCGACGAGCCATTCGCGGTGCTGCTCGCCGACGACTTCATGGTCGGCAAGCCAGGCTGCCTCAAGCAGATGGTCGACGCCTATATGGAGGTCGGCGGCAACATGATCTGCGCGCAGGAAGTGCCCGAGGATCAGACGCACATGTACGGCGTGATCACGCCCGGCGCGCGCGCCGGCGCGCTCACCCAGGTCAAGGGCCTGGTCGAGAAGCCAAAGCCCGGCACCGCCCCCTCCAACCTGTCGGTGATCGGCCGCTACATCCTCCAGCCCGAGGTGATGCGCGTGCTCGAAACCCAGGAGAAAGGCGCGGGCGGGGAGATCCAGCTGACCGACGCCATGGCGCGCATGATCGGCGACCAGCCCTTCCACGGCCTGACCTTCGACGGCCGTCGCTATGATTGCGGCGACAAGGCTGGGTATGTGCAGGCCAATCTGGCCATCGCGCTGAGCCGCGAGGATATCGGCCCCTCGGTGCGTGCCTTCGCGGTCGATCTGCTGCGCTGAGGCGCGTCCTCAGGTGCCGTGATAATCCCGGTACCAGTCAACGAACAGGGGCACGCCGGTATCGAGCGTGGTCGACGGCTCGAAGCCGACATCGCGCTGGATCGCGCTGATATCGGCATAGGTCGCATGCACGTCGCCAGGCTGCATCGGCTCCATGATCTTGATCGCCTCGCGGCCGCACGCCGCCTCGATCAGCGAGATCAGCCGGCCGAGCCCCTCGGCGCGGTGATTGCCGATATTGTAGATCGCATGCGGCGCCACGCTGCCGCCGGCCTTGAGCGCGCCGTCATCCAGCGGCGGCTTGCGGACACACGCGACCACGCCAGAGACGACATCGTCGATGAAGGTGAAGTCGCGGCGCATGTCACCACCGTTGAACACGCGGATCGGCTCGCCGGCGAGGATCGCCTTGGTGAACAGCCACATCGCCATGTCGGGCCGGCCCCAGGGGCCATAGACGGTGAAGAAGCGCAGACCGGTCTGCGGCACGCGGTAGAGATGCGCATAGGTCTCGCTCATCAGCTCGTCCGCCTTCTTGGTGGCGGCGTAGAGCGAGAGCGGATGATCGACCCGGTCCTCGACCCGGAAGGGCAGCGCGGTGTTGCCGCCATAGACCGAGGAGGAGGAGGCATAGACCAGATGGTCGGTCTTCCGGCTCCGCGCGAGCTCGAGGATGTTGAGATGCCCGGTGACATTCGACGCGGCATAGGCACGCGGGTTCTCGATCGAATAGCGCACGCCGGCCTGCGCGCCGAGATGGATGATTCGGTCGAACGCGACACTGGACAGGGCTTCGTCCAGGCCATGCTGGTCGGCGAAATCGACCCGGATGAACTGGAACCGATCCCCGCCATGCTCGGCGAGCTGAGCCAGCCGCGCCTCTTTCAGCGCGACGCTGTAATAATCGTTGAGGTTGTCGATTCCGATGACGGTGTCGCCGCCCGCGATCAGGCACCGGGCCACGTGAAAGCCGATGAAGCCGGCCGCGCCGGTCACGAGAATACGCATCAGGTCCTTTGCTCCCCGCGTCGGGGCCTAGGAAGAGGCGCTCTCATTGGCAAGCGCTGGTCGATGGACGGATCGCTTTAACCATTTGCGGTTATCCCGGTCCGCTGAATGTTGAGGCCTGAGGGAATCATATGAAGGGTATCATCCTGGCGGGGGGCGCCGGTACGAGATTGTACCCGGCCACGCTCGCACTGTCGAAGCAGCTTTTGCCCATATTCGACAAGCCGATGATTTATTACCCGCTCTCCGTCCTGATGCTGGCGGGGATTCGCGACGTCCTGATCATCTCCACGCCGCGCGACCTGCCGATGTTCCGCCTGTTGCTTGGCGACGGCACGGCGTTCGGGATCAACCTCTCCTATGCCGAGCAGCCCGAGCCGCAGGGCCTGCCCCAGGCATTCCTGATCGGCGAAGACTTCCTCGCGGGCGAACCCTGTGCGCTGATCCTTGGAGACAATATCTTCCACGGCGATGGCTTGGGCGCGAAATGCCGCGCGGCGCATGCCGCGGCGGAGGCGGGCCGGTCGACGGTGTTCGCTTATCAAGTCACTGACCCGGAACGCTACGGCGTCGTCACCTTCGATCCGGCGAGCGGACAAGCGCTGGCGATCGAGGAGAAGCCTGTGGCGCCAAAGTCGAGCTGGGCGCTGACCGGGCTGTATTTCTGCGAAGCCGGGGTCGTCGATATCGCCCGGGGCCTTGCGCCGTCCGTGCGGGGCGAACTGGAGATCGTCGATGTACTGAAGGCCTATCTTGCCGAGGATCGGCTTGATATCGGGCGGCTGGGCCGGGGCTATGCCTGGCTCGACACCGGCACCCATGACAGCCTGCACGACGCCTCGTCCTTCGTCCGCACGATCGAGCGGCGCCAGGGGATCAAGGTCGCGTGCCTCGAGGAGATTGCGCATGATCTCGGCTATCTTGATGGCGGCGCGCTGATGGCGCGCGCGGATCTGCTTGGCAAGACGGAATATGCCTCTTACCTGCGCCAATGCGCCCTGGCCGCGTGATGGCGACGGTTCGCAACATCGTCGGCTCCCGGCCGGATCGCGCGGTGCTGGTGACGGGCGGCGCCGGCTTCATCGGTTCGGCACTGTGCCGGCATTTGATTCGCGGCGGCCGCACCCGCGTCATCAATCTCGACAAGCTCACTTATGCCGGGTCGCTCACCGCGCTGGCCGAGGTCGAAAGCTCCCCCCACTACCGGTTCGTGCGGGGCGACATCGCCGATCGATCGCTGGTCGCCGCGCTGCTGCGCGATGAAGCGGTCGATGCGGTGATGCATCTCGCCGCGGAAAGCCATGTCGACCGATCGATCGATGGGCCCGCCATCTTCATCGAGACCAACATAACCGGGACCTTCCACCTGCTCGAGGCGGCGCTCGACCATTGGCGGTCGCTGGAGGGCGAGGCAAGGGCGCGGTTCCGCTTCCACCATATATCGACCGATGAGGTGTTCGGTGACCTACCGTTCGACGACAGCCGCTTCAGCGAAGAATCGCCCTATCGCCCGTCATCGCCCTATTCGGCCTCGAAAGCGGCGGCGGATCATCTCGTGCGGGCGTGGCACCACACCTATGGGTTGCCCGTGGTCCTGTCGAACTGCAGCAACAATTACGGGCCGTATCAGAACGCGGAAAAACTGATTCCGTTGACGATCACCCGGGCCATGCGCGGCGAGACCTTGCCTGTCTACGGCAATGGCGCGAACGTCCGGGATTGGCTGCACGTCAACGATCACGCGCGCGCGCTCGAGGCGATCATGCGGACCGGCGCACCCGGCGCGAGCTATGCGGTGGGTGCGCGCGAGGAACATAGCAATATCGCCGTGGTCGCGGCGATTTGTGACCTGCTCGACGAACGGACGCCGCTCGCCGACCGACGATCGCGGCGCGACCTGATTCGATTTGTCACGGATCGGCCCGGTCATGATCGGCGTTATGCGATCGACCCCGCGAAGATCGAGCAGGAACTCGGGTGGCAGGCGAAGATCCGCTTTACTCCCGGATTGGCTGCAACGATCGATTGGTATCTGGGTCAAGCCGTGTCCGCGACGCAGCAGCCAGCCGCGCCCCTTCGCGCCTAGAGCGTTTCGCGTTCGCTACTTGATCAGGATCTGAAGTGCCTCGCCCTGGTGGCCGCGCGCTGGAACGGTGCGCCTACGGATAAGGCTCATACGAAAAAGGGCCGGACTTTCGTCCGACCCCTGATCTTCTGATCGTTGCCGCAGCGCTTACGGGCTGGCAGGCTTCGAATCGTCATTCTTGAAAGCAAAGTAGACGCCGAGGCCGGCGGCAATGATGCCAAGGCCGAGAACGACGCCACCGCCGCCACCGCCACCCGAGCCTTCGTCGCTCGAGCCGCCGTCCTGAGCGAACGACTTCGGAGCGGTTGCGCAGCTCGACGCGCTGACCGAGAGCACCGAGGTCGGTGCCAGCGGAACGTTGCAGCCGGGGAATGCAACCTGTGCTTTCGCCTGGCCGCGAGTCACGACGCGATCACCAGCATAGAGCGACTGGCCGACGCTTGCTGGGATCAGCTTGCCGTCACGCGAAACGAACGTGCCCTGGCTGGCTGCCGTCAGCTTGCCAACCGACTGCTCGGCACCGGCAAACAGCGGTGAAGAAAGGCTCGCCATCACGATGGCGGCGGTTACCCGCGAAAATCTCATATCAGTCTCCTCCTGAACCGCTTGGAAGTAGGCTCACGACTTGGGATTAGCCTCAAGCCGTGATTTTGTCCACCCAAAACGTTCGCATTTGCACAACTATCTCGAACTGATGCGGTAACACCACACCGCGCAAAAGGTTTCCTGTAGTAGCGCGCAACGCCATATGTCGTTTCTATACCAAACAAATGGTTAAGCCGCATCCGCGAGGTCTGGCCGGGCAATTGGGCATGCCGTCGCCCGGGACGTCCCGAATCAAGACACGCGACCGGTTTCCCGCCGTCGCACGATTCGCCCGGATGGCCTTGCGGGCGCCCTCGCTACGAGGGCGAATCAGGCCGGATCGGCATGTTCCTGTCGCGGCGGCAACGGGGGAATGATAGACGAATGGTCGCGGATGGCGCGGCCCGGTGCGATCTGTGCTCTTTTTGCGGGGAATATCTTCGCACTTGCGGGAGGTGGCTGGATTTGGCCGAAGATTTGGATCAAGGACAAAAGGCACGGCGCGGCATGACATATGTGTCGCATCCGCTGCTATTCATGGCTGGAGCGGCACGATGGCGATTGTTTCGGGGCGGCGGGATCGAGCCTGATTCATGCTGATGCAACGCAACCTCTCGAGCCTTGTCGGCAACGCGCGATGGATTTCGTCGCTGCGGCTGCAATTGTTCGTCGAGATCCTGCTGGGGGTGCTGCTGCCGCTCGTCGCGCGCTACGGGCTGCATTCCAATTACGATCACCACCCGTCGGCGCCAGCCAGCTTCGTCCTGTCCTTTTTCAGCGTGGTCAGCGCGACCTTCCTGTCGCGCAGGATCGGCGGCTTTCCCGGCACGCGGACTTTCATTTACGTGCTGCCGACATTCTCCATGTCTTTCGGACTGGCGATCCTGACCGCCGTGGTACTTCGCCTCGACTATAACCGCACGGTCCTGATCGCGAGCTTCACCCTCAGCGTCGCCGCGGCTTACGCCCTTGCCTATCTCAGCGCGCGCAGGGCGGTCCGCCGTTTCCATGTCGTGCCGGGTGGCAGGACGGGCTTTCTGGAGGATATCGAGGGCGCGGAATGGCTGCCGCTCGCCAAGCCCGAGGTTCCGGTTGGGCGCGACGTGATGATCGTGGCCGATCTGCACCACGATCTTGAGTCGCCCTGGGAACGCATGCTCGCCCAGGCCGCGATCAACGGCGTTCCGGTCTACCATGTGAAGCAGGTCCGCGAATTGCTCACCGGGCGCGTGCAGATCGAGCATCTGTCGGAAAACAGCTTCGGATCGCTCCTGCCCAATCTCGCCTATCGCAAGCTCAAGCGCCTGATCGATCTCGCGGCGTGCCTTGTCGTGCTGCCCGCGCTGGCGATCGCGATGACGATGATCGCTATCGCCATTCGCCTCGATTCTCCCGGCCCGGTCTTCTTCCGCCAGCAGCGCATGGGCTATCGCGGGGGATCGTTCACGATGATCAAGTTCCGCACCATGCGGCCGCGCAACGACGAGGCCGATCAGGATGCGCGGCGCAAGAGTGCGATCACCCGGGCTGACGACGATCGCATCACCCGCATCGGCCGGTTCCTGCGCCGTACGCGGCTGGACGAACTGCCGCAGATCCTGAACATCCTGGCCGGCGACATGAGCTGGATCGGCCCGCGGCCGGAGGCGATGGATCTGTCGACCTGGTACGAGGCGGAGATTCCCTTCTATTCCTATCGCCACATCGTCAGGCCAGGCATCACCGGCTGGGCCCAGGTGAACCAGGGCCATGTCGCCGATCTCGCCGAGATCAACATGAAGCTGCAATACGACTTCTTCTACGTGAAGAACTTCTCGGCCTGGCTCGACGTGCTGATCACGATGCGGACCGTGGTGGTGATGCTCAACGGCTTCGGTTCGAAATAGCTCTTCTTATGGTTCCAGCTTCTTCCGGGCGCGGTTCGGCGCGCGAGACCGCCGGTCGCCGGGTGGTCTTCGTCAACCGCTTCTACGCACCCGATCACTCGGCGACCGCGCAGATTCTGACCGATCTCGCCGAATATCTGGCGGGGCAGGGCTGGGCGGTGGAGATCGTCACCAGCCGGCTGATCTACGGTACAGCCGGCGCCGGCTTGCCGCCGCGGGAATTCATCAACGGCGTGGCGGTCACCCGGGTGGCGACGGTGAACGGCACGAGTCTTGGGCTCCTCGGGCGGGTGCTCGCCTATCTGACCTTCTACCTCAGCGCGGGCTGGACGCTCCTGCGCAGTCTCCGTCCGGGCACGATCGTCGTTGCCAAGACCGATCCGCCCCTGATCGCCCTGGTCGCTCTCGTCGCCTGCAAGCTGCGCGGCGCGCGGTTGGTGAACTGGGTCCAGGATCTCTATCCGGAAGTCGCTATCGAAATGGGCATGAGCGCGTTGCGCGGTCCGGTCGGCGGCATGCTGGGCGCCCTGCGCGACATCGCCCTGCGACACTCGGCGCTCACCGTTGCGATCGGGCGGCGCATGGCGGACCGCATCGTGCGGCGCGGCGTGCATGCAGAGCGTATCGTCACCATCGCCAATTGGAGCGATGATGAAGCCATCGCGCCGTCCGCCTCGAACAGCCCGGCATTGCGCGCCGATTGGGGGCTGCCGGCTGACGCGTTCGTGCTCGAATATTCCGGCAATCTCGGCCGGGCGCATGAGGCGGATACGCTGCTGGCCGCCGCGGGACTTCTCGCGCATCGAACCGATATCTGGTTCTTGTTCGTGGGCGGCGGCCATGCTCAGACCGAGCTGCGCCGCAACGCGGCCGCCGCGGGGCGTGAACGCTTCGTCTTCCAGCCCTATCAGCCCCGCGCGCGGCTGTCGGAGAGCCTCGCGGTCGGCGACGCCCATTGGTTGTCGCTCCGGCCCGAATTCGAGGGCCTGATCGTCCCGAGCAAGGTATTCGGCGTCGCCGCGGCGGCGCGGCCGATCGTCGCGGTGTGCGATCCCGCGGGTGAGGTGCCGTCGATGATCGCCGGGCTGGGAGCGGGCGTGACGGTGGCGCCGGGTGACGCGACCGGTCTTGCCGCGGCGATCGCCGGGCTGGCGGACGACCGGGCGGCGTGCCGCGCGATGGGCGATCGGGCGCGGGCGATGCTGCAACAGGGTTACCGGCGCGGCACCGCGCTCGAGCAATGGGCGCGCGCGCTTGAGACTCTCGTCACGCGGGGCTAGCTGCGGCTATAAGGCACAAAAGGCTCGAATGATGTTCTCGCGTTTCAGGCAATCGCGCGCCAGGCGCAAAGCACCCGCTGAATGGCGCGGCCCGTCCGGCGCGCGCGCTTATGCGATCGGGGACGTGCATGGCCGGCTGGACCTGCTCGAACGCATGATCGCGACGATCGATCGCGATCGCCACCAGAGCGGCCGCGCGCGCGACTATCTGATCCTGCTGGGCGACCTGATCGATCGCGGCCCCGATTCGCGCGGCGTGATCGAATTCCTGATGCGCTTGCCGTCGGACGGGATGCGCCCGGTCTTCCTGATGGGGAATCATGAGGAGATGATGCTGCGCGTCTTGGGCGACGAGCCCGAGGCAGTGCCGCAATGGCTCACCTATGGCGGCTATGAATTCGCGCAAAGCTATGGCGTCGAGGTCGGCCGGCTCGCCGCGCTCGCGCCGGCCGAGGCAGCCAACATGATTCGCGCGGCCATCCCGTCATCCCATCTCAGTTTCATCGAAGGGTTCGCCGACAGCTTCACCTTTGGTGATTTCCTGTTCGTCCATGCCGGCTTGCGGCCGGGCAAGTGCCTGGCGGACCAGGATACGCACGACCTGCGCTGGATCCGGGACGAGTTCCTGAACGACGACAGCGACCATGGCTGCATGGTGGTGCACGGCCATACTATCTCGGCCGAACCGGAGGAGATGGAGAACCGGATCGGGATCGATACCGGGGCCTATCAGACTGGCATCCTGACCGCCGTGCGGATCGAGGGCGCGAAGCGGCGCATGATCAGCGTCGACGAGCGCGATCTATGATGCAGGCTGGCGCATACTGTGCACGCGCAGCAATTTTTGTGCGTGTGCGGTCTGGTGCGACAGGGTTTGAGCCTGTAGCAGCGAGGTAATTCGGTCCAGATCGGGTAAAACGGCGCCTCGGGGCGTCGCCGGAACACAAGGCCTGTTTCACAAGGCGGGGGCATCACGGACGTGGCAAGACTGTACAACAGCCGTAGGCGCATCATGGTCACCGGTGGAGCGGGGTTCGTCGGCTCCCACCTGATCGATCGACTGCTCGAGCGGGGCGACGAAGTGCTGTGCGTGGACAATCTGTTCACTGGCACGAAGCGCAACATCGACCATCTCGCCGGCCATCCGCGCTTCGAGTTCATGCGTCACGACGTGTGTTTCCCGCTCTATGTCGAGGTCGACGAGATCTACAATCTCGCCTGCCCGGCATCGCCGGTCCATTACCAGCACGACCCGGTCCAGACGACCAAGACGTCGGTGCATGGCGCCATCAACATGCTTGGCCTGGCCAAGCGCTTGCGCTGCAAGATCTTCCAGGCTTCCACCAGTGAGGTCTATGGCGACCCGAGCGTCCATCCGCAGACCGAGGCCTATTGGGGCAACGTCAACCCGATCGGCATCCGCTCCTGCTATGACGAGGGCAAGCGCTGCGCCGAGACGCTGTTCTTCGATTACCACCGCCAGCACGGGCTCGAGATCAAGGTCGCCCGCATCTTCAACACCTATGGCCCGCGCATGCACCCGGCCGACGGTCGCGTGGTCTCCAACTTCGTGATGCAGGCGCTGAACGGCGAGCCGATCACCCTGTACGGCGACGGGCAGCAGACCCGGTCCTTCTGCTATGTCGACGATCTGGTCGCCGGCTTCATGGCGTTCATGGATACCGCGCCCGAGGTGTCGGGCCCGATCAACCTGGGCAATCCGGTCGAGTTCACCATCCGCGAGCTGGCGGAGCTGGTGGTCGAGATGACCGGGTCGAAATCCGAGCTGGTGTTCCGTCCGCTGCCGCAGGACGATCCGATGCAGCGCAAGCCCGACATCACCCGCGCCCGCGAGACGCTGGGCTGGGAGCCGTCGATTCCGCTGCGTCAGGGCCTGGTCAAGACGATCGAGTATTTTGCTGAAATTAGTGGTCGCTGAAAGCGCATCACACCCATATGCAACTTCGCCGCAACAGTTTGATCAATCTTGCCGGCGGCATAATCGGGCTCATCCTATATGCCGCGCTGACGCCGCTGTATCTCCACACGGTTGGACCGGAGCGATATGGGCTTTTAGCTATCGTATGGGCTTTCCTGGCGTTTTTCTCTGCCTTTGACTTCGGCATGGGGATTGCCCTCGGCTACATAATTGCCACGAAATCAGAAGACACTGTAAGTGAGCAATCTCAGTTTTTTTGGACGGGCTTGATCATCAGCCTCCCTTTTGGACTGGTCGCTGGTGCGGTCCTTTTTGGCCTCATTGGCGGAGGCTTGGGCAATCTGTTCAACTTAAGTATTTCCGTAAAGGCGGAGCTTGTCGCCTCGGGACCTTCTCTTGTAGCGATCGGGATTTGCACTGTATTGTTGTCTGCGATCGGTGGCCTCTTTCGAGGGCGCCAAATGTTTGCGACGACAGCTGTGTTCGGCACGGTATCGTTAGTTCTTTCTATATTGCTGCCGGTCGCGGCTGCGGTCTTTATCTCTCCCTCACTCCATGTTCTCATTGTCGCGACCTTATTGTCGCGCTTGATGACCCTCATATGCGCAATTGCACTCGCGCATATCGTGGTATTGGAAGGAGCGCGACCCCGGGTATCCGTCGATGCTGCGCGCGTACTTTTGGATTATGGGGCATGGGCATCACTTAGTGGAATTGTAGAACTCGCTGTTTCAGGAGCCGATCGGTTTCTTCTGGGTGCAATAGCGGGTTCGGCCGCAGTTACTTATTACGCGGTGCCGTCAAGCATCTTGTCAAGAGTTCTGATTGTCCCGAACAGCCTCGCTGGCGCGGCGGTGCCGCAGGCTGCACGTAGCACCGAGGAAGAAGAGTTGCTCCTTGCGCGCAAAATATTGCAGATGGTGGGCGCATTAACCCCCTGCTTCATCGCGGGTATGTTTTTGGCGAAGGCATTCCTTATGCTTTGGCTTGGCGCTCAGTTCGCGTCTCAGGCCGCCAGTACACTTAAGATGTTGTGTTTCGCATATTGGATTGAGACGGTATCGCTAGTATTGTATTACAGGGTTTTGGGATTGGGTCGGCCAAGAATCAATCTCATTGCCGCCGGCGTCGTGGTTCTTCCTTATATTGGCGCCTTGTACCTATTCGTGGGGCAGTGGGGAGTGTTGGGAGCCGCCGTCGCGTATGCACTGCGGAACGCCATTTATTTATGCGCCAGAACAACGCTGACGCGGTCATGGCCGATGCTGATCCATTCCGTCGGAGCATCTTTCGCGCTGCTCCTTGTCTCGCTGCTTCTTAGCATGGCGCCTTTTTCGCCTATCCTATACTGTTCATTGGGCCTTCTGATGACGGGCGGTTCGCTGGCGTTGGTGATCAAAACTCGGCCTTCTCAGCTGGATCGTGCTTTCTGGGATTTGGTGTCCTTCGTAAAGCGACTGTGGCGGGCAGCTTTCCTGCGCAATGTTACAGGCAAATAGTTGAGGTTCATCCATGGCGCCTATTATGAAAAATATGGTTGAAAATCATCGCGGTCATACCGTTCTGGCATTCACGCCGGGATCATCGCCGTTGGTGCTCGACGGAGGTGCGCATAAGGGCGAATTCGCGCGGAGCGTGGCAAAGGCCTGGAACGCTAGATGTCATTCGGTCGAGGCATCCCCCAGCCTGTTCATGCGAATGGAACTCCCGAATGGGGCAATTGGATACAATTTTGCAATCGCAGGTCAGGATGGCAAACTTTCGTTTGCAATCGAGGATAATCCAGAAGCTTCCCATATCGAGACCACGAGTGCAGTATCCGACGAGCGACACATCGTTGTACAAGCCCGCGGCCTCGGCAATTTTCTGCGAGAGATAGCCCCGGATGGTATCGATCTGCTGAAGCTCGATATTGAGGGTGCCGAGATAGTTGCGCTGGAGAGTCTGAGCGACGAGCAACTACAGAAGATAGGACAGATCACCGTAGAATTTCACGACTTCTGCGGCTATATAACCAGCAGTCAGACGGACCAGGCAATCGCGCGACTCAAATCCCTAGGTTTTGCGGCGTTCAACTTTTCGTTTAGAACCCGTGGGGACGTCCTCCTCGTTAACACTAACGTTTATCGGCTTTCCCTGTTCGATAAGGTCCGACTGAGTGTTTTTGAGCGTGTACGGCAGCGGCTATTGCGGTCACGGAGGCAATATTCATAGGCTCTCCACCATTGCTTGAGCGCCGCAAGGCACTCAGCTTGGCCTGCTGGAGGCGCTATTGCGCCGAGATGATCTTCAGGCGAATCTCGTAGAAATAGAGCAGCTTTAGAAAGGCGTAGTGGAAGCCCGCCGCGCCATCGAGAAAGCCCAGCTTCAGAAAGTAGGTGCCGGCGAAATAGGCCGGGGCGAACCACCAGCGCGAGAGGTTCCGATATTTGGTCCGCTGGCGCGGCGTGAGCGCAGCCCAGGCGGCATCACCCCGCGCCATCAGGTCGGCGTGTCGCTTCGCTTCCCAGCTCGCGTAGGCATTGTGGCGGCCGAGATAATGCTCGATCCCGCGATAATCGAGATGATCGATCGGCGCCGCAATTTCGCCGATCGGGCCGTCGAGCACAGGGTGCTCGTGCACCTCCATGTCGAGGGTGCTCCAGCGCTTGTCGTCGATGCGCTCATATTGGCCGGCGCCCACGCGGAACAGCGCGAGCTTGCGCTGCGGCACCCCGTGGCGAAGCACGCGCCCCATGAAATGGTTGGTATAGTTCAGCCAGAAGCCGGCGAGCGGCACCTCGGGTGCATTCAGGGCTTGGCGCAGCTCGGCAACGAATTGCTCAGTGATGCGCTCGTCGGCATCGAGGAACAAAACCCAGGGTGTTGCGGGCGGATGGTTGGCCAGCACCCAGTTGCGCTTCTTGGGGAAATCGCCCGACCAGTCGAAATCGATCCAACGCGCGCCGTAGCGGTCGGCGATGGCGCGAGTGCCGTCGGTGCTGCGGGAATCGACCACCCAGGTCTCGGCGAAGTCGCCCAGGCGCGAGAGGCAGGCGTCGAGGTTCTTCTCCTCGTTGCGCGTCGGCACGACGACGGTGATGGGGAGCGCGCTCATCGTTCGCCGATCTGTCGGGCGGGGTTGCCCGCGACGATGGCGCCCCCCGGCACGTTGCGCATCGCAACGGCGCGCGCGGCAACCACGGCGCCCGCGCCCACCGTCACGTCGGGGCCGATAAAGCAGTCGGCGCACAGCCAGGCTTCGTCGCCGACAATGATCGTCGACCGGATCAGCGGCATGCGGGGATCGCGGAAATCATGGGTGCCGGCGCAGAGATGGGCGCCCTGTGAGATGGTCACGCGCTCGCCGATCTTGATGCCGGCAAGATTGTAGAGGATCGCACCGTCGCCGACCGACGACCAGTCGCCGATCTCAAGCTGGGTCGGCATGAAGATCCGCACGGTCGGATATATCTGGCAGTTCCGGCCGATCCTGGCGCCGAACAGCCGCAGCCAGCGTGCGCGCGCGCCGTAAAAGGGCCGCGGAATGATGCGGAAGACCAGCCTGCCGACGCTCCACGCGACGCGTGCGCGGCGCTCGGCGGGCGAGTAGTTGGAGATGCGGCGATTCCCCTCGATATCGAGGCCGGGGGATATGCGGGGGGTCGGGGCGGGATCGGTCTCGGCCGGCATCGTCAGTCGGCGACATGATGGGGGCGGGGCCCCCGGCCCGAAAGCCAGGTGAACAGCCCGATATGCTGATCGACGATGCGCTCCCAGGTGAAGCGTTCCTCGACCAGCTTCCGGCCCCGCTCGCCCGTTTCCGCGAGCGTCGATGGCTGGTCGAGATGATAGCTGAGCGCCGCGGCGAGCGATTCGGGTGCGGTCTCGATGCGATAGGCACCGCCCGCGACGAACCCTTCGGGGATGTTGCAGGCATAGGTCATGAGGACGGCTTTACGATGCGCCCAGGCCTCGAGAATGGTCATCGGCATCCCTTCGCTATAGGAGGGAAGGATAAACGCATCGCAATTGGCATAGGCGTCCTGCTTGGCCGATCCGAACAATGGCCCGCTGAATTCGACATTGCTGAGCCCGCGTTCCTGGGCGAGGCGGACGAGGTGCTGAAGATGATCGCCATCGTCCCAGCCCGCAATCTGCAGGACCCAGTCGTCGCGGATCGTCGGCGATTTCGCAGCGGCGATCGCCCAGGCTTCGATCAGCTCGACAATGCCCTTTTTAGGGTGGATGCGGCCTAGGAACAACAGCCTCTTGCGTGACGCATCCGCGGGCCGTTCGGGCACATAGTCAGTCGGTGGCAGCGAGATGCCGTTGGGGATGACGGCGATCGGCACGCCCAGGCCAAGCGCCTCGATCGCGTCTGCTTCGGCCCAGCACAAGGCCCTGAGGACGCCGGCCGATCGCAGATTGGCATTCTCGAACGCCCATTTCGCCACGCGCTTCTTGATATGGCTGTTCCGCTGAGCCCAGGGATCAAGCATCCCGTGCGGCGATATCACCAGCGCGCCGCCATTCTTGCGGTTCCAGCTACGCGCTGCGACCGACGTATGGTTCCACAGACCGTGCAGATGGAGCGCGTCATATGCATGGGTATTGAGCTCGCGGCTCAGCCCCGGCGCATAGCCGAATCGACTGGGTCCGATCGATGGGAAAGCGCGGAAGTTGCTAACCTTCCAAGCGTCGCGCACAGCAGCCAGCCCGGCATCGGCGACACCATAGACCGACACGTTGTGCCCGCGTTCGTGCATGAGATTGGCGGGCAGGCGGACCGATTCGAACAGGCCGCCGGCACCCGAACTCAGCGAGGTGGTGAGGATGCCGAGGTTCAGCGGCGTGACACGGGCGGTCATCAGGCCGACATCCTGCGCAGGGCGAACATCATGACGATCCTGGCGATCAGCGAGGGCCTGATGCGCCGTGCCGCGGCGCCATAACGCGCCGCTCCGGCCAAGCCCTGGCCGAATCGCTCCGGGGCGCATTCCGCCACCAGCGCCAGGCTCGCCCGGCGCATGGCATTATCGTCGTCCACGTCCGCGATTACCTTCATTGCTCCTGTCAACGCTCCCACATCGTCAGGCGAGAAAGTGAAGCCGTTCACCCCGTCGCGAACCAGGACGGAGGCGCACCCGCACCGATCCGACACGATCACCGGCAGGCTCGCCGCCATCGCTTCATTTACAACCAGGCCCCATTGCTCCACCGTGCTCGCGTGCACGAAACATCCGGCCGTTCCGTAATAGGACGGCAGCTCCTCATACTGCCGGAAGCCCGGCATATGAACATGGCCGTCAAGGCCCAGTGCGGTACGCTGCTGCTCAAGGGAAGCGCGCAGGTCGCCGTCGCCGAGCAGCACCAGCGGCCAGTCGGCCGGATCGTCACCGCGGCCCTGACGGAAGCTGGCATAGGCCTCCAGCATGAGCGCGAGGTTCTTCTTGGGGATGAAGCGGTTCGAGGCGAGGAAATACCGGCCCCGGGTTGCCTCGGGAAGCGCTGCGCCGTCCTGGCCGCCCGGCATGGGCGCGTTGCGGGCGGCCTCCGCCATGCGGTGGAAATAATCATTGTCGACGACGTTGTAGCCACGGAAAATCGTCGCGCGCGGCAAGCCGAGCGCGTGGAGATATTCAGCCTGTCCGTCACTGGTGCAGAGGCCGGCGGTGAAATATTCGAAGACGCGCCGTTTGAGGAACTCGGTCGTCCATTTGCGCCGGAAGTCCCAGGGATTGGTCTCCGACATCGCGATCACCGGGATGCCTCGAGCGACCGCCCAACTTGCAAGCGCAAGCGCCATCTGGGACGACCATCCGGGCACCGCGATCGCATCCGGCCTGAACGGCGCCACCTTCGCCTCGATCGCAGCGAAGACGTCGGCCGCGTTCCCAGAGCGTTTCTCGGTACTGAGAACGACCCGCCTCATCCCTGCCGGGACCTCCGGCGAATCCCACGCATAGAGTGCGCTGGTCGATGCGCGCTCGACCGCAAGGACCTCGACCTCCTTCGCCGCCGCGTTGAGACGGGCGATGTGGTAGGGGCCGAAATTGTCGAAGGCGATCGCTACGCGAATATTGCCGCTCCTTGCGTACTCAGGGCTGGTATCGCGCTTTTGTTGCAACTGCGAGAGAAACTTTACTCACCCTAACCTTGATCAGGCCAGTTCGCCCAGATAGCCGCGAAGCGTCGTAGCCGCCGCTTTCCAGGTGAAGGCCCGACCGCGCTCGATCCCACGGGTCACGAGGTCGTGTCGCGCCGAATCATCCGTCAGAAGCCCGTCGAGCGCGGCGACATGGTCGTCCGGCAGCGACGGATCGACCAGCACCGCCGCGTCACCCGCCACTTCGGGAATGGAGGAGCTGTTGCTTGCGACCACCGCCGTACCGCAGATCATCGCCTCGATCACCGGGATGCCGAAGCCTTCATAGAGCGATGGAAACCAGACGAGGCGGGCAGCGTGGTACAGCGAGCAGAGCGTGTCGTCGCTGACAAAACCAGCCATGACGATCGACGCGCCGATTGCCCTGGCCCGCGCGGCATAATCGGGCGTGCATTGTCCCGGCACGACCAGCAGCAGATCGGGATGCAGCGCCTGCAGCCTCGGCCATGCCGCCAGCGCGACATCGGCGTTCTTGCGATAGGACAGGCCGCCGGAGAGTAGGATGAACGGCCGGTCGCGCAGGCCGAGGCGTTCTAACTCCGCTTCGCCGGCAGCATTGGGCGGCTGGAAGAAACGCTCGGTCGCGCCGTTATGAACCACGCGGAGACGATCCCGCATCGCCGGATAGAAATGGGCGATGCGCTCGGCCGAGAAGTGCGAGACAGTGTGGAACATGTCCATCTTGCGCTCGAACTTGCCGTAAAGCACCTGCCATTTCGCCTTTTGCCGGGCAAAGCCGCCGTCGCGGGGCAGAGCGCTCGATTCGAAATAGGAAGCATCGTGAAGCGTGACGACGCTCTTCGCGCGCCGCGTCGGCACATAGGATTCGCTGGTGCAGTAGACCAGCTCGGCGTCCGGCCACCAACGCTCGGCCCGGGGGCGGTCGGTCGCGATCCACAGGGCCTGCTGCCAGGATGTATCCAAACTGAAATCAAGATAGCGATAGTCGCTCCATGGCTTACCGACCTTGGGAATAACCTCGCGACGATCGGCCCGGTCAGCCAGGATCCTGATCTCATCCCGGCCCAGCAGCTCCAGCTGCTCGACGATATTGCGCACCACGCGGCCGGCACCGGTCGCATTGTGGATCCGGCGCAGGTGCACATAGGCGAGCAGCTTCATTGCGGCGTGGCTAGCCAATTCTCCAGTACGATGCCCTTGATCTCGTAGATCGTCGCAGGCGTGAACGTGCCGTCGTCGGTCAGGCGGCGGAGATCATAGCCGGCATCGAGCAGCATGCGCGCGGGATCGGCGGCACCGAAGCCGGCGCGCTCGGTCAGGTCCGGGCAGACCTCGAAATAGATCGAAGGACGTATCGTGTTCAGGACATGCTTCGCGCCGCGGAACACGAGCGTCTCATAACCTTCGACGTCGATCTTCAGCAGGCCGATGGAGGTGATCGCGTGCTTCGCGACGAAGCTGTCCAGCGTGATTGCCGGCACCTCGGCGGCATGGCGGCTGCCATCCCTGCTGATGCTCGCCGTGCCGCGCGCGATGGGATCGTTGTCGAACAACACCGTCCCGTCCGCGTCGGACACGGCGTAGCGATGGCAGGACACTTTGCTCGCGCCGTTGCGGGCGATGTTTGCTTCGAGCGTCTCGAACGTGGTCGGATTGGGTTCGAAGGCGTGGATTGCCCGGTCCGGGAAGCGGCGGGCGAGCAACAGGCTGACCAGACCGATATTCGCGCCGACATCGAGGATCGGTCCCTCGCCGAACGGACTCTGCTCGAAGAAACGCCGCTCCGCTGCGTTGATAAATACGGGGACGGAATGATATTCCGAAAAACTCGAGAAGCCGCCGACCTCGATACCGTCGAGAAGATTGCGGGAGGGTTTTCCTCCCGATTTGGCGGAACTGACGATCCAGGCAAGATATTCGCCGACCATAGTGGGATCGTTGGCGAGGCTGGCCACGTTGCGAGCGAGCTTGGAACCGAGGCCCGCCATCTCAGGCGAGACCTTCGGACCGGGGGTTGCGAGCGTGGTCCATCATGAGAGCCTCCTGTCAGCGCGCCTATATTAGCTGGAATTCGATCTGTCCCGCCTCAATTTTTCGCAACTGCGTCTTTCGAATTCGGGACACTGCTCGGGTCAGTGCCTTCAACCATCGCACGAGAATTCGCGCAAGGCGCCGACAAAGGCGTTGCCCCAGGCTTGTTCGTCATATGCCTGAAATTCCGCACGCGCCGACCGCGCCATCGCATCGCGCCGGGGTCGGTCGCCAATGATCGCGAGAATCGCGTCGGCGAGCGCGTCGACATCGGTCGGCGGCACCACGATGCCGCTTTCGCCGTCCTTGAAATCGACCCCGGCCTCGCGGGTGGCGACGATCGGCACGCCGGCGGACATCGCCTCCAGCACGACGCCCGCAGATCCTTCGGCCAGCGACGGGAAAGCGAGGATATCGGCCCGCAGGAACTCGGCCCGCATCCTGTCCCGCGAAACATGGCCAAGTATTTCGATATTCGGCGCGCGGAGCTGTTCCGCCGCGGCCGCCGTCACCCCGCCGGCAAAGACGAAGGTAACCGATGGATCGATCCGCGCGATCCTAGCCGCGGCGAGCGCTACATATTGCGGTCCCTTGCGCAGCTGGATCGAGCCGGCGAACAGCACGCGCTTGTGGGTCGGATCATTGGGCTGCTCGAAGGTCAGGCCGGATCCGTAGCGAACCAGCCGGCACTTCGCGCGCGCCGCGGGACTATAGGTGGCGACGTCGTCGATCACGCTCTGCGATGGGCAGAACAGCCCGTCCGACCGATCGATCATCGCCTGGCTGACCGCATCGAGCGCGGCTGCGGCCTCCGGCGAATAGGATGCCTCGCGCCATTCGGGGAACTTCTCCGCCTCCCGGTTCACCACACGGTGCGCCGAAGGCATGATGAACACGTCGGAGACGAACTTGGCGCCGTGCGCGACCAGTTCGTCATATTGCAGGCCACCTGCAAAATATTGGGAATAGATCACGTCGGCTTCACGCAGGTCGCGCTCGCGAAAGGTCCAGCGCTCTGCTGCGTCCGGCGCGCGCTTCTTGGCAATCAGCGCGCCGGTCGCGAGGCGGCGGAGGGCGGACCGTGGCAAATCGGGAACGACGCGGCGCAGCAACGCTTGGGTCTTGGGAAATGCGCCTGCTGCTGCCCTGACGAGCACATGCTCGAGAGTTCCTGTCGAAACCGCGAAGTCGGTGTACATACACTGCAGAGCACCGGCATTTTGCAAAAAGCGTGCGAGCGCATACCCGTGTCTGGCGCCAGGTTGGATTAACAGTGCTCGCACTTGCTGCTCAATCCTTATAGCTTTGGCTGATTCCATTCGCGCAGGTGAAACTTCAGCAAATTAGGTCGGCACGTACCCAGACAGCTGCTTCATTTCCTTGCGAGTTATGCGCGCGTATCGAAATGGCAGCCAGATAACCAGCATCAAGAATGGCAGCGTGCACACAAATTCCTGAAAAGCGTGTGTAATGCCATGCAATCCGGTTCCCAACATCGAGACGTACAAGTACTGCCCGCGCAGTCCCCCTGCCGATGCAAGCTCGAAAACGCTCCCGTAAAAGAAGCCTAAAAGCGCAAAGGCAAAGACACCAAAATACCAATAGTCTTTGAAGGTGTCCGAAAATCCGGTGCGAGTGGCGCCCGCGGTAAAATATCTATTACTCAGAAGGTCTTGATCGTCTTGAATCATCATCCGATTCTTGGCCTCGCGACCAAAAATGAACGCTGGAAAATAACGCCACACGGCCCCATTGTATATTGCTCTGAACGGGACGTACCCGCCCTGCTCAATCGCGATAGCAATATCAGTTACGGCGCCCTCTACCTCCGGCGCCTTTGGCGTCCCCGCTGTGGTGTTCTGGCTGGAGTAGAAGTCCTGTGAGGTCAACGCTCCGACGAGGGACGTGTCATTCACCTTGATGTAACCTCTCAAGTCGCCGGCATTGTTAACAATGAAGGCACCAATGGCGCAGGCAAACAGCAGCAGCGGCCTAGGAGGAACAAAACCCTTAACAAAATGTAATCCGCACACAACGATAATAGCAAATTCGAAAAGAAACTCCCTCTTTACAGCAAAAAGAAGGACCGGAGAGAAAATTGCTGTTGCGATGCAGAACAGTATCAGCGCTGAGCGCTGCTTGGTTCGTAAATATATCAAAAACGTAAGCGCCGCCGCGAAGACTAGGCACTGGGCAAATAGGGCGTATAGCGTAATGATCCCTGTCCACATCGTTTGATTTTCGACATCTGCGGCAGAACGAGACATCAGAATGAACGAGATGGTTCCGACTGCTAACAG
Source organism: Sphingomonas sp. GW821-FHT10F11 (assembly GCF_058809095.1). Taxonomy (NCBI): domain Bacteria; kingdom Pseudomonadati; phylum Pseudomonadota; class Alphaproteobacteria; order Sphingomonadales; family Sphingomonadaceae; genus Sphingomonas; species Sphingomonas sp. GW821-FHT10F11. Next base: position 349,339 of record NZ_JBXASH010000005.1, on the reverse strand, counting down.
CGCTGTCGCTGCGTGAGTCATACGCTTCTCGCTGTACATGGATGAAATCTCATCCTTCTGTGCTTGCAGGCGCTGTCTGCTGACAGCTCGACCTCCAAGATAACCGAAAACCAACAGGATCACGCAGAGTGTCATGTAGTTCCAAGCCGGTGTCGGGTCGAAGGCGCTCGACAAGCCCTCTCTCTCAATTGCCCAGGCTTGCGGCAGGAGCCAAACTGACAGGAACATTCCAACCACGAACGGATACTGGAAGACAAGTCGCGGCCTCAAGATCGGAATTGCGCCCAAACCAATGATCAGGGCGGACAGAAGGATAAGTGACGTACTCATTGGCCTATCCTCCCAAAAACACCGGATTGCCAGTTTGGCCAGCCGAAGTTGGCTGTAGTGGTTGGTTCCGGACGCCGCGTTGAGCTAGAGCCGGCCTGAAGCGCGGGACGAAACCGTAGCAAATGTCGCTGAACAGCACACATGCAACGATATTCGATGATATCAGCTGGCGACTCTGTCTGGATGCCACGCTGTGGTCCTATGTAAAAAACGGCGCGATGGACGCCACGCGGTCGTCCCAGCTTTCGAGGTGCGGGCGTCGTCCCCCCGCGGCGGCCGTCTTAGCAGAGCGGATCGATCGATCAAGCGACTCGCCCGGCACGACGACGAAAACGCCTTCCTGCCGCGCGATCTGGTCACAGGCATCAGTTGCGATGATCGGCTGGCCGATTGCGAGATGGTCCCATAGCCGCATCGGCGAGCAGAAGTGATTGAACCGGGTCGGTGCGTAGGGGATCACCGCGATGTCGATGCCGGCCATCCAGGCGTGGATTTCGCTATGGGGGCGGGCGCCGAACCAATGGACCTTCGGGTTATCGCGCAGTCGCGCGATCGATCCGTCCGGGTCGGGGCAATCCTGCAGCGGGCCGACCAGGGCGAGCGACCCGACCTCTGCCGAAGCCGCCAGCCGGTCGAGGAAGGCGAAGTCGATCCGGTCGTTGAAGACGCCGACCGTACCGAACACGGGGCCGGGCAATCCATCCAGTTCCGGGGGGCGCCGGGTCGGCTCGGTGAAGCGCGGCTCGGATGCATTGGGCGCAACGATGCAGGTCGCGGGATCGAGCCCATATTCGGCGACTGCCCGGTCGCGCAGGGCGACGCTGACGAAGATCGACAGGGTGGCGATCCGGCACAGCGCCGCCTCCTGCGTGATCGACGCGTCGCCGCCCCAGCCGGCATAGCCGCGATAGTCGTCGGAGCAATAATAGAAGATCCGCGCCCGGCCGCGCAGACGCCTGGCGAGGGGGAGATAGTGGAAAGAGGTGACGATCGCGGTGTCGATCGGGCCGGCGCGGCGGAGCAGCATCGGCATGGCCAGTATCGCGGTGCAGGACGCCCAGCCTGGTGGCAGGGAGACGGCGGTCACGCCCGCTTCGTCGGGCAAGGCAGGGCCAGACCGCCACGCGCGGGGCGCCAACAGGATCGTGTCTGGCTTGAATCGTTGCAGCGCCTGACCGAATTTCCGACGCCAGATCGTGTTGACGTCGAACTGCGCGATCACGACGGCACGCCTTTATTCGGCCTTCAGGTGGCGGCCGCCGGCCGACGCCTCTTCGACTTTCACTTCGGGCCTCGGCGCCATCAGTGCGACGCCGGCCGCGAGGATCGCGGCAATCGCGCTGGTACGTAGTGGATAATCGACCATGCTGTGCACCAGGATCGCGGCGGTCGCGACGACGGCGGCGCGATCGATCCTGCTCGGCGAGCGGGCGAACCAAATCGTCAAGGCGCGGCGCAGCCACCAGAGCCCCAGGCCCAGGATCACCAGCACGCCGACGATGCCGCCTTCGAGAACGAACTCGATATAGTCCGAATGCGAATGATTGACGAAGACGTTGGTGACTTGGTCGGGCTGTTCGAACAGCTTGAAGACCGGCACGAAACTTCCCGGGCCGCTTCCCATGGGCCAGAAATGGACGAGCGCGTCCACCGCCACCTTGTACATCGCCGGCCGCGACAATTGGTTCTGCGCCATGCTCGGATCAGTGACGATGGTCGGGCCGATGATGATGGCCGCGGCAAGCGCGGCGATCGTCACCACGGCGATCCCGGTGCCGATATAGCGCGCAGGGCCGAGTGAGCGCGGACGCGCGATCGTCCAGCTCGCGACGGTGACGGGCAGGGCAAGCACATAGGCCGCGTAGGACTGCGAGATGGCGATCCCCATCAGGAACATCGCTGCCATGGCGACGAAAAGCAGTTCCCGGCCCTGACCCCTGGATCCGGCCGCCCTGTCCGAACTCGCCAGCGACGCGACAAAGGGAATCGCGCACAGCATCAGCGTCGCCTGGTGGTTCGCATTGGCCATCAGGCCAATCGGAAGATCCTGGTTGCTGGTGGTGTAGAAATAGAGCGGGGAGGTGTTGCCGCTGATCAACTGCGCCACGCCGAGGAGCAACGATGCCACAGCCATCAGTGGAATGAGCCAGCGTAGCGCGTTGGAATCGGCGGCCGGCCGCGACAGGATCGCGGCGCCGATTGCGAGCGGCGGCAACAACGCGGCCAGATGCGAGATTGTGCCTGTGGGATTGAGCGATAGCGGCAGCGAGGGCAACGGGCTGCCTTCCGCAGACAGCCGCTGGATCAGCACGGCGCGGCCGGGCAGCTGCGCCCAGATCGACGGTGGCACGGGCACAAGCTGCAGCGACGCCCAAAGGACCCAGCACAGCACGATAGCGACGAGCATCTTGGCCGAGCCCGACAGGGGCGTCTTCGCAAAACGCGCCACGCTGTAGCCGAGCACGAGCGTGGCGATCAGCTGCAGCGCCGCATTGGCCAGTTGGCCGCCGCTGCTCGATCCGCCCAGCAGGATGCAGAGCGTGATGAATCCGGGGATCAGCAACTGGCCGATCGTGGTCGCCGGTGCGCTGGCGGCCGAGCGGGTCGAGCGACCAGGGGAGGTTCGTGGTCTCATTGCGTCATTTCACCAGCTCGACCGTTGCCGACTCGAACAGCACATTGCTCGTGCGCGGGAACTCGACGGGGGAGCCAATGAGCGTCAGGCGTTGCGCGCCGCAATCGGCCGCGGGAACCTCGAACTGGGTCGTATAGCGCTGCCGGCCGCCATTGAGCCCAGTGATCTTCAAGGCCCGCAATGGCTCGCCCGCGGTCGGGCAGGTTACCGTCCAGGAAAGCTGGTTGTTCTCGTCCGATCCGGAAGCGATCACCGACAAGCGGTAACGCCCCGGGGAGAGCAGCAACGTCTGTTCCGCCAGCGTCGTCGCATTGCCGCCGAGATAGGACGCGTTCAGCCCCCTTGGCTTGCTGAATTCGCTCGAGCCATCGTTGCCGTCGCTCAACTTCCAGTTGAATGGCAGCGGGCCAGGCAATTCCTGGAATTGCGGGTCATAGACCGGCCCGAGCTGCTTGAGCGACGCTTCCGGCAGGAAGTTGATCCACGCCAGATAAGCGCGCTCGTATTCCTTGTTCTTGAGCAGCGACTGGAGCAGCGCCGCCTGCTCGAACAGCACCTGGCTCTTTGCCGAACCCTGCGGCGTCAGCTGATAGATGACATCGGGGGAGACGCCCTGCTGGTTGAGCGCATAGAGGAAACTGGCGCGCCACGGCGGATTGGTTGCCAGCTTGCGGGCGAGCGGTGCGTGACTCTCCGGATCTCGGACAATCCCTGCCATTGCGTTAATCGGCGCGGCGGCGCCCCGAGGGCCAATCCACACTAGCCGATCGAAGTGGTCGATCGCTGACCCGTATCTGCGATGGCGCAGATCCTGATCCAGAAGCCAAAGTCGCGCGCGAACAGACCGTCCGTCGCTGCGCAGAGCCAAGGTCATCAACTTCTCGGCACGGCCAATATCGCCATTCTTGTCAGCTACGAGCGCGAGATATGTCAGTGCGGTTGGATCGAGTGGCGCAATCGCAAGCAGTTGAGCTGCATGCCTCGCCTTTTCTACATCCAGGCTCGGGCCATTAGCCGGTGCGAGCTCGTCGGATAATTCATGACGAAGTGCCGCTGCGGTGCCGGCCGCCAACCCGCCAACGCCATCCGGGTGCACGTCGCTTACAGATTCTGCCAATAAGTTCGAATAGACGACCGCGAGCCCGGTCGCCGCAGCGATTGCGCCGAGGATTGCGAACGCGATGGACGTGGTGGTGCTATTCTGGGTGACCACCATCTTGACTACGACATCAGCTCAATACGCCGCTGCCGATCCTTCGCATTCTCGCCCTTATCAGCGCCGTAGCCGTAGCTATAGCCATAGCCATAGCCATAGCCATAGCCATAGCCCTCGAACTTCGGATTGAACTTGGTCAGCACGACGCCCATCACGCGCGCACCGGCGGCGCGCAATTGCTTGACCGAGTTCAACGCCGCCGGCCTCCGGATTGCACCGGACTCGATGATGACTACGGTTCCGTCACACGCGGCACCGAGCAATGGCGCGTCGGCGAGGCCTAGGATCGGGGGACCATCGACCACGATCAGATCGAAGCGTTCGCGCATGATCGCGAGCAGCCGCGGAAGGTTCTGGCTTGCAAGCAGTTCGGCCGGGTTGGGCGGAATGGGGCCGCTCGGCAGCAGGTGCAGGTTGGTGATGTTGGTCGACAGAATCTTCGGCTCGGACAGATTGCCGCCTGCGAGCAGTGCGGACAGGCCGGTACCGTCGCCTTCCTTGGCGGTGAAGGATGGCTTGCGCATGTCGGCGTCGATCAGGAGGACCTTGAGCCCGACCTTGGCGAAGCTCTGCGCCAGGCCGAGCGCCGAACTCGACTTTCCTTCCGAAGGCTTGGTGCTCGTCACCAGCAGCACGCGGGGCGTGCCCTCGGGCGACGAGAACTGAAGCGACGTCCGGGCGGTGAAATAGGCCTCGGATATCTTCGACCGGGAGATCGACAGTTCCTCGATCAGGGTCGTGTCGCGGGTCAGCTTCGGGATCACGCCCAGCACGCTGACCTTCAGCTTGGTTTCCACATCCTCCGGCACCTTGATGGTGTCGTCGATATATTCGATTGCCATGATTACGGCGATGCCGAGCAGGGTCCCGATCAACAGACCCATGATCAGATTCGCGCCAAGTCGCGGGCTGAAAGGTGCGGTCGGCGGAATCGCGTGATCGACAACCGAGGCCTGACTTTCGCCGATCCCGCCCGCCACGCCGATCTGCTTGTAGCGCTGGAGCAGAGCGTCATAGAGCGAACGATTGGTATCAACCTCGCGCTGCAGAATATTGTACTGGATGCTACGGTCACGCAGGTCGAGCACCGAACCCTTGAGCTGGTTAACCCGGCTCCGGAGCGCGTTCTCGCGGGACAGTGCGGCCTCATACTCCGACCGCAGCGCGCTGGAGACGCCCGCGCGCTCACGTGCGATCTGGCTGTCGAGCACCGCGATCCGCGCCTGCATATCCTTCATCTGCGGGAAGTCGGGTTTGTAGATCCCCAGCTTCTCCTGATATTCTCCAGACAGCCGCGTACGCTCGCCTTGGAGGGCAGTGATCGTAGGGTTCTGGATGGTCTCGGTCGTAGTTCCGTTGCGGCGCGCTTCGTTGTAGCGACCCTCCGCTTGCATACGAGCGTCCTGCGCAACGGAAAGCGACCCGTTTAGCGCGGTCAGCGACGAGGCGTCGAGAGAGGTTCCGGTACCCTGCCGGCCGTCCGGTCCTGGGGCGCTTTCGATATTTACGATGCCCTGCTGGCGTGCGTAGCCAACCAGCGCCCGTTCGGACTGATCCAGCGCCGCTTTAACCGCCGTGATGCGCTGCTGAAGGAAGTTGCGGGCGTACGCGGTAGCGTCGTAGCGCCGCTCAAGCCCGGTCGAGATGAAGCTGTCGGCAAACGCATTGGACACGCGCGCGGCCTCGTTCCGGTCGGCACTGACGAAGTTCACGTTCATCAGCCGGCTGGTACCTACCGGCGCCACGCTAAGGCCGCTGCGGAGCCGGCCGACGGCGATATTCTCGCGTGCTTCGCGCGAAAGCGACTGGGGCGCATAGGCTGGGTTCGACGCCAGATTCAGTCGCTGCGCAACGCGAACCGCAAGGTCGCGGCTCTGAATCAGGCCGAACTGGGTCGCCATCGCAGCCGGGTCGTTGACCACCACCGGCTCAATCGAGGACTCCTTCATGATCTGCGATTCTTGCCGCTTGATTTCGATCGTCGCTGTCGCCCGGAAGAGCGGCGTTGCCAGCAGCGTCATTGCCGTCGCGGCACCAAGGCCCGCCACTACGAAAGCGACGAACAGCCAGCGCCACTTCAGCAGGATGCGCATGATCGTTCGTAGGTTCAGCTCGAACTCCGGCGTGTCAGGCTGCGGTGGGACCATAGCCGTTGAGACCGCTCCGCCCGTCGGCACGGACGGTAACGATGTCGAACCACTTGCACGAAAGGTTTGGATGGTATCGGTCATGAAGTGAAGCAATCCATCTTTTCGGTTGCGGCTAACAGCCTCAGAAAGGCCGGAACAGGGCGAGCAGCGGAAGGGTCTGCACGACGTTCTTGAACGTGCTCTTGGATTCCGATCCATCCACGACGACAATGTCGTCGCCGTACACCGGGGCGTCCGCCATTTCTCCACGGCGAATAGATTTGAGATCGAAGGCAGCTGCTTGGCGCTGGCCGTTGATCTGGCGAAAGATGACGACGCGACGTAGATTGGCGTCCTCGGTCGCGCCCTTAGCCATGGCGACGGCCTGGAGCAGCGTGGTTGGACCTGCGATCGGATAGATGCCCGGCGCGCCGACGGAACCGTCGACCGTGATCCTTGAGCTGGAGGCCGATTTGACAACGACCTGTACTTCGGGATTGTTTATGTACTTCTCGCCGAGTTTCTTCTTGATATCGCCCGCAAGCTCGCCGGAGGTTTTGCCGACTGCAGTCATCTCACCGATGAGCGGCATCGTGATCTTGCCGCTCGCGTCGACGGGCAGTTCGCCCGACAGGTCAGGGACGCGGTATACCGTGACAGCAAGCTGATCGAGCGCCCCAATCCGATATTCAACATCAGGCGCCGCCGCCACAGGCGCGTCGGGCCGCCCGAAATCTTTCACCTCATATGGGATTGTACCACCCCGTCCACTAAAGCACCCGGCCAGCATCAGCGGAACCAACAGCGGGACAATCATCGCGCGCGCACGACGGAAGAGTGTCATTTCGAATATCCTACGCGTGGCGGATCACGACGAATATCGCCGCCGGTCTATGTGGTTACAGGCGACGGGACCTTTAACCGTGCGGCTCCGTCCGTCAACCCTGCTGCAGAGCAATATGACCGCGGAAAAGCCCGCCGAGAGACGTTACGGCACGTGTTTGAATCATGCTGTTGCAGCGCCGGTGCGTAACGTGTCGCTATTGTCCAAAAACCAGCGATAGGTGTCCGCAATGCCCTCTCGCAACGGACGGTGCGCGTTCCAGCCGAGCGCGTTCAGCTTTCCGGTGTCGACCAGCTTGCGCATCGTTCCGTCGGGCTTGGTAGCGTCGAAAACCGTCTCGCCGCGAAAACCGACGATGTCGGCAACCATATGCGCCAGATTGCCGATGCTGATCTCCTCGCCAGACCCGACATTGACGATCTCCTCGCCCGAATAGGTCTTCGCCAAGAAGACGAGGGCATCAGCCAGGTCGTCGACATGCAGGAACTCGCGCAGCGGCGCGCCGCTGCCCCAGACCGGCACGGTCGCAGCGCCGGCCAGCCGGGCCTCATGTGCCTTGCGGATCAGCGCGGGGAGGACATGGCTCCCCTGCAGGTCGAAATTGTCGAACGGCCCGTAGAGGTTGGTCGGCTGGGCCGAGATATAGTCGCAGCCATATTGCCGGCGATAGGACTGGGCGAGCATGATTCCGGCGATCTTGGCGATCGCATACCATTGATTGGTCGGCTCGAGCGGCCCGGTCAGCAGCGCATCCTCGCGCATCGGCTGGTCGGCATGCTTGGGGTAGATGCAGGACGATCCGAGGAACACGAGCTTCGCGGCGCCGGTGCGGCGCGCGCCCTCGATCACGTTCGCCTCGATCATCATGTTGTCGTAGAGAAATTCGCCCGGGAGCGAGTCATTGGCCGCGATCCCGCCGACCTTCGCGGCGGCGAGGAAGATCAGGTCGGCGGCGTTCGCGTCCATCCAGGCGAATGTCGCTGCCTGGTCGCGCAGGTCGATGCGCGTTGCGGTCGACACAATCTCGCATTGCTCCGACGCCAGGCGGCGGACGATCGCGCGGCCGACCATGCCGCGCTCGCCGGCTACCCAGACTCGCTTGCCGGCCAGGGAAAACAACTCGCTCATTATAACGATATCACATCCGTGCTAGAGTTGAGAGGCAACATGTTTGGGAAGAGTATTAGCATATCTTCGGGTTGCGGCATTCCAATCGTCCTCGCATCCGCACAAATACGTGGCTTGGAGGTCAGTTTCGCTCAGGTCGGGATTTGCCACCGTCCCCACCTGATCTGGGCGCATCCCGCTTCCGGAAGACCGAGATCATCGATTTCGCTAGAACGGGTATCCTTCCGACGCGGTGAAAGGCGATCTCGTCGAAACCGGTCTTCTCAAACAGGGTCGCGATCGTCCGCCGGCTCCAGAATTTGATATGGCCGCCTTCCCACAATGCGGTGAAATGGCCTTCCATCTTGCCGCTTGCCGCAAGCGCGAGGTTTTTGAGATAGCTATGATAGGGCGTACTGATGATCGCGATGCCGCCCGGATTTAGCAGGTCGCTGATCGCCCTGGCATAGCCTGCTGGCGAATAGACATGCTCCGCCACTTCGAGGCTCAACAGCGTGTCGAAAGTTCCAAAGCGCGCGCGCAGGTCTTCCTCGGATGATCCCAGCTCCAGTCGGCATTCCGGATATTGGCGCTGGGCAATCTCGATTCCGCTGGTTGAAGGATCGACGCCGGTGACGCTGTGGCCCCGCTTAGTAAGCATCGAGGCAGTGGTGCCGTTTCCACATCCGAGCTCGAAGATCGGACCGACCGGTCGGTCCGCGAGAATCGTCAACAGTGTCGGGAAGAGATAGGCGTGCGTATGCGCCGCCTCGTTGTTCTCATATGCGTAATTCTGCAGTGGCGTTGTCATGTTCGTTCCATTCGCCGCGCGGTGCGCACTATGATCGGGCAGTATCGGTTCGTCGTTCAACTTTTGACCATGTAGAGCGAGCTCGGCCGCTCCTCGTCGGGGCGCCGGCTCTCGGCTTCGCGGGCGACCACCTTCAGATCCTCGCGGACCATTTCCGACACGAGTTCGGCGAGCGTCGTTGTCGCTTCCCAGCCGAGGACCCGCTTTGCCTTGGCAGGATTGCCGATCAGCAATTCGACCTCGGTCGGGCGGAAATAGCGTGCATCGACCTTGACCAGGACCTTGCCAGTCTTCCGGCAGCGGCCGACTTCGTCGATGCCGGTGCCGCTCCAGTCGACTTCGATCCCGACCTCGGCAAAGCTGAGCTCTACGAAGGAGCGGACTGTCTGAGTCACGCCGGTGGCCAGCACGAAATCGTCGCCCTTGTCCTGCTGGACGATGCGCCACATGCCCTCGACATAGTCGCGGGCATGGCCCCAGTCGCGCTTGGCGTCGAGATTACCCAGCCACAACATGTCCTGCAGCCCGAGATGGATCGCCGCGACGGCGCGGGTGATCTTGCGCGTCACGAAGGTCTCGCCGCGTAGCGGGCTCTCATGGTTGAACAGGATGCCGTTCGACGCATGCATGCCATAAGCCTCACGGTAGTTCACCGTGATCCAATAGGCGTAGAGCTTGGCCGCGGCATAAGGCGAGCGTGGATAGAAGGGCGTCGTTTCCGACTGCGGCACTTCCTGGACCAGGCCGTAGAGTTCGGAGGTCGAGGCCTGATAGAAACGCGTCGTCTCGTGCAGGCTGAGCAGGCGAAGCGCCTCGAGCAGGCGCAAGGTGCCGATCGCGTCGGCATTGGCCGTGTATTCCGCCGTGTCGAAGCTGACCTGCACATGGCTCTGCGCCGCGAGATTGTAGATCTCGTCGGGCTTCACTTCCTGGACGATCCGGATGAGGTTCGTCGAATCGGTCATGTCGCCATAGTGGAGGTGCAGCCGTGCGCCTTTTTCGTGTGGATCCTGATAGATATGGTCGATACGCCCGGTGTTGAACGAGGACGAGCGGCGCTTCACGCCGTGTACGTCATAGCCCTTGGACAGCAGCAATTCCGCCAGATAGGCGCCGTCTTGCCCGGTGACACCAGTAATCAGGGCGGTCTTGGTCATGTGATACAGCTCCATGGTTTGTGCGACCGCGAACGTGCCATTTCAGCCCGCCTTACCAATTTGGGGGATAGGGTCCAGTTTTAGTGGAGACACGACAGCGATTTCCACCTAAATTGGACCTTTCGCGTCCCCACTTATTCGCCTTCTCCCCATCGGAGTCGGGCCTGGAGTGCACCCCCTGAGTTGAGACACGTCTAATTGAGTGACACAGCGATATTGCCATAGTTTTGATGGTTGTTGGAGTGGCTGAGTTCGGCTTCGAACTCGGCCGGCGGCTTGTACCCGAGCGCTGAGTGGAGGCGCTCGGCGTTGTAGACGGTGTCGATGAACCGGCCGATATCGCGGCGGGCGTGATCGAGGGTTGCATAGGCCTTGCCGTTCACCTCTTCGGCTTTCAGGGTTTTCATGAAGCTCTCGGCCTTTGCGTTGTCATAGGGGTTGGCGACGCGGCTCATGCTGATGGCGATGCTGCGGGCTTCGAGGCGCCGGCCATAGTCGATGCTGGCATATTGCACGCCGCGATCACTGTGGTGGATCAGCGTGTCGGGAGCCGGATTGCGCGCACCGATCGCCATGTCCAGCGCCTCGATCGCGAGCCTTGCCTCGAGATGGTCGTCGAGCGCCCAGCCGATGACCTTGCGGTTGAACGCGTCGAGCACGACCGCGAGATAGATAAAGGTTTCGCTGAGCCTGACATAGGTGATGTCGGCGACCCAAATCTGATCGATGCCGGTCGGCACGAGGTAGCGGATCAGGTTGGGCACGATCGCAAAGCCATGCCGGCTGTCGGTGGTACGCGGCACGAACGGGCTCTTGCGCAAGCACAGCAGATTATCCTCGCGCATCAGCCTGAGCACGCGCTTGGCGTTGGCGACCTGGCCCTCGCGTCGCAACTGCGCGGTGATCCGCCGATAGCCATAATGCCGATGCACCAGGCTCAACCGCTGGATCGCATCCCGCAGATCGGCATCCGCACGCGCTGGTGCGTGTGCGTCGAAGTGCCGATAATAGCTCGTACGCGAGACGCCGCCGAGCATGCAAAGCCGCTGGATCGTCGCATCGCCCTACGTCTCCTGCGCGGTCATGGCTTCGATGACCGCGTAGAGGTGGGCGCGGTGCCGCTCGGGCTGTCCGCGTCCGTGAGCCGCAAGGCTCTGCGAAAAAATCCAGATCGACCTGCTGGCGACCGACCAGCCGCTCCAACTCGGCAACTCGCGCCTGGGCCTGTGCCAGCGGATCGGCCGGCGCCGTGCGCTCAGGCGCCACACGCGAACGGCGGCCTCCGGGCTTGGGGCCGCGCTTGCGGTTCAACCCTGCCACGCCCTGCTCGCGGTACGCCTTGGCCCAATCGTACAACAGCTTGCGACGCACACCCAACTCGGCAGCCAGCGTCGTAGCCGGCTCGCCCCCTTCCAGGCGCAATACCGCCCGCTCCTTGAACGCTGTCGTGAATATCCTCGGCGGTCGGTCCGACACGTTGCCTCCTCGGCTACCGTGTCACCCAATTACCGTGTCTCACTCAAGGGGGGCAGTCCAGGCCCATGATTCCCCATCGTGCGGAACGGCCCCTTCGTCTAGCGGTTAGGACGTCGCCCTCTCACGGCGAAAACACGAGTTCGATTCTCGTAGGGGTCACCAGCGATTTCAAATTCAGTGACTATTTTGGCGTCCGATCACGTCCTGGTTGGTCCACAAGTGACCCGTTTGACAAGAGTTTGAAAATGCGCGGCAGTTAAGCGCGCCCGGAAGAGAAATTCACCGCTCGAGCGTTGGAATCCCCGAATGATGTATGCAATGTTCGAGAACAATATCGTGACTTAGCTTTGGAAGCGCCGGCCCGGTCCTTCGGCCAACGAGGCAGCAAATACCTCCATCGAGCTTGGCAGGCACCACAGCACCTGATCTTCGTAGGACCCATCGCCTCATTTCCCAGCGGAAATACATTTTGCCAAAGGGCAAAATGAGCGCTGCGGCATTCAACCCTGGTGCTACCGCAACGCCTCTACATATTGCGAGAGAAGCGGATCGTGCCCGAATCGGTCGGCATGGCTATCAAGGTAGCCTAGCTGAGAAGCAGGGTCTTGGCATGTTGAATGACGTGCGTTGGCAAAGCCTGCCTCGTTGGCAACTTTCAACATCTCCGCACGCGAATACAGGTATCGATGACCGTGACCGTAAAAGCTGTCGTTTGTCGTGTCGCAGGATACTGATCCGTCCAGGGTTCCTGAACTCAACCAATCCAAGTCAGGTGTTGCGATGCGCAGCGCACCGCCCGGCTTAAGGACTCTGTAGCACTCACGAAGCATGATCGCCGCGTCGCCCTTGCTAATGTGCTCGATAAATTCTTCAGTGAACATCAAATCAATCGAGGCGTCTGCGAACGGCAATCGTCTGGCGAGATTCATGTACGTATCAGCGCGCGGATCCAGATCCGCGGTAAGTGCGCCGTCGATAATATTGCTACCGCCTCCCAGGCTAAGCAGCTTCAGGCCATCTCGCCGAATCCATCGCCCACGATATCCTCGCGAAACGACGGGTCCGACAACTGGCCAGATGCCCGGCACCTTCGTGGCGGCAAACCGTGCGAGCGCGTGAACAGGGCCGTATCGACGGCGATAGCCTGCCAACTTGGCAAGTAGGCCGGGTGGTGGCGGGGTCGCGAAGGCAAACCTGCGCTCGGCTGTCTGAATAGGCATCGGAACATTCACTCCCAGTTTTACTAGTCACCGGCCCAGAGAATCGATATCCGCGACAAGATCGTTTCGAACGGCAATCCAATTCGATTGAATGAAATTGTCCATCGCTGGCGCATATTCTGTGAACTCGACTCGATCTGGCAGTAGACGGCCGATCCTCATCGCTGGCGTTAGCATCATGTAAAAATCACGCAGAAATGTCCTCGAATAGATCGACATATAATTGTATTCGAATTGTATGATATCGATGCGCCTTGTTTCAATCATACTGCTGAAGCCCTGCAGTACGCTCAGGTCGTGTCCTTCGGTGTCAACCTTCAGGAAGCGGATGTGATCAATCCCTAGCTCGGCACACAGGTCGTCGCCAGTCCGGCGTTCAACCTCGACCGAGGTCACTGGAATTGTCGACGCCCCATCCATGCTGACGAGCGAGGAGAGGTGCGGGTTATCCGGCGTAAAATTGATCATCACGCTGCCTGCTGCGTCGGACAAGGCGTAGGGGTATATCTCTGTCTTGGTCCCCGCCAGCCTGTCTGCGAGGCGCTTGCGTACGGGAGGCACGGGTTCGAATGCAAGGAGGCGAACGCCCGCCAGCCGCGGAATCACCATCTCGCTCCAGTCTCCGATGTTGGCGCCTACATCGAACACAACGGGCTGGTTGGCTGATTTCCCGGCGAGAACTCGCCGCAACAACCATTGCTCACCGTTCCTCGTTAAGTCGTTCTCTATGTTGCTCCATGCCATAATGTACCGCCGGCTGAAGCGGTAGATCGTGTCGCTCAACGGCTTACGCCTACTAGCGTACCAGGAGAGGAAGCGGCGGAATGATTCGGCGAGCATGGCCTCGTGTTAGCGGTGTGATGCGAACTGTGCCACACTCTCTAGGGCAATCATCTCATGCCGCTCGACGAGCTCGGCTGTCGACCTCTGCAACTCTAGCAGTGCCTCTGCTCGGTCTGGCGGCACCTGACCTCTCGATCTGTCGACACGAAAATTTGAGGAGGGGCGACGCACGAGAAGGCAACCCCGAACCATAGAAGGGGAGTTGTCTGTTCATTTTGGTGAAGTACGCCGCATCACAGGAGATGCCTTTTCTCAGGTAGAGAAGCGCAACCAACCTCCGGGTCGTGGAAATGCGCTGCTTTCTCCGCCGGAATGAATCGCTGATTTTTTGCGGTCCCTTCGCCCCCCGCGTGTTCGGAATTGGCTGGGCATCGCGTTCGACACTTTGATAGAGTGATTGCATATGCGAACCGACCTCGACCATCTGCCGCCGGCGAAGCGGCGCGAACTCGACCGGGTGGTGCAGATAGTCGAGCTAAAAAATTCTGCCAAGTCATTGAAATATATGTATATTACAGGACGGCAGCGGACGCTGGTGGACATTAGCCTAGCGCTCAGCCCGCCAGACGCAGCGGCTCCGGGCGGAGCTGGGTGCGCGGCTGATCCGGCCAGATTCCGCGCGTGTCATAGACGATCTTGTCGGCGCGCTCATCGAGCGGGACCGATTTGAACACGTCGTGATCGACTAGCACGATCATGATCGGGCAGGTCTCGATCGCGGTATCGATGTCGGTCAGATGCGCGCCGGTGCCGTCGAACGACGCGGGCAGGGCAGCCGCATAAGGCTCCACGACATGCAGGCGATCGCCGAACCGGGCGGCGAGCGCGGCCGCGACCTTCAGCGCCGGACTCTCGCGGAAATCGTCGATATTCGCCTTGAAGGCGAGGCCGAGGCAGGCGACCGGCATGCCGGGGTGCGCCGCGACCATCGCTTCCGCGCGGGCGATGACATAGTCGACCTTCGCGTCGTTCACTTCGCGCGCGGTGCGGATCAGCGGGGTGTTGGGCCGGTCGGCATGGACCAGGAACCAGGGGTCGACCGCGATGCAATGCCCGCCCACGCCTGGGCCGGGCGACAGGATGTTGACGCGCGGATGACGATTGGCGAGGCGGATCACCTCCCACACATCGACGTCCATCGTGTCCGCGACGCGGCTCAGCTCGTTGGCGAAGGCGATGTTGACGTCGCGGAACGCATTTTCGGTCAGCTTGGTCATCTCCGCCGCGCGCGAGGTGGTGGTGACGCAGGCGCCGCGTACGAAACGGCGGTAGAAGGCGAGCGCCTTGCGCGCGCAACGCGGGGTGATGCCGCCGATGACCCGGTCATTGTCGATCAGCTCGACCAGGATGCGGCCGGGCAGCACACGCTCCGGGCAATAGGCGATGGCGATGTCAGCGCTCTCGCTGGTCTTGCCGGGCACCTTCAGGTCGGGGCGGAGCTGCGCGAGGAGATCCCGGACCTTCTCGGTCGTGCCGACGGGTGAAGTGGATTCGAGGATGACCGCGTCGCCCGCCTTCAGAACGGTGGCGATGGTGGTGGCAGCCTGCAGGACATAGCCGATGTTCGGCGCGTGATCCTCGGCAAAGGGGGTGGGCACGGCGATCACGAACACATCGGCCGGCTCGATCATGGTGGAGGCGCGCAGGTTGCCGCGGGCGACGACGCCCGAGACCAGGCCGTCGAGATCGACTTCCTCGATATGCACCTTGCCCGAATTGACCGTGTCGACGACGGATTCGGTGACGTCGACGCCGAGCACTTTCGCGCCGGTGCGCGCGATCACCGCGGCGGTGGGAAGGCCGATATAGCCGAGGCCAAGCACCACGACCTTGAGCTCATTGTCCGAAACCATCGACGACACGTCCCCGCAAACCTGCGCGACGATCGCCCGCCCATCGCGGACAACGCGTCGCTAACCGGTTCTGCTTGTCGCTCAGGCGAGTGAAGATTTCGGAAATGCCGGCGTGAAAACCTATCGACGCGAGCTGCGTACGCGCCGTTCGGGGGCGCCCTCTTCGTCGATCAGGGACAGTTTGCGAGGGCGATGATCCTCGGGCCTGGACGCGCGCCACTTGCCGCTCTTGGGGTCGCGGAACAACTCCCGGGAGCAGACCTTGCACCGTGCGAAGACATTGCCTTCGAAAACTCGCTTGGACCCGGATGCGGTCTTATGTTTGAAGATCAGGCACCATAAGCCGAATACGCGCATGCGACCCTGTTCCTCCCCTTGTGCCCCTCGACCCGATTCGATCGGGTTCGTATCGAGTATCTCACGCAACGTCCTGAATGAAAAACAATCTCCCGTCCATCACGCGGGCGGGATTTCATTGCAGGCTTGCGCCGACGATAGCGGCGATCCGCGCGCTGCTGTGCCCGTCGCCAAAAGGATTGTGCGCACGCGCCATCGCCGAATAGGCCGACGGATCGTCGAGCAAGGTCGATACCTCGGCGACGATGCGATCGGCACCGGTGCCGATCAGCTTCGCGGTACCAGCAGCCACGCCTTCGGGCCGCTCGGTCGTCTCGCGCATGACGAGCACTGGCTTGCCCAGGGCGGGGGCTTCTTCCTGCACGCCGCCGGAATCGGTCAGCGCGATCTCGCACAGGCCGAGCGCGCGGACGAAATGCGGGTAATCGAGCGGATCGATGCGGGCGATATTGGGCCGGTCGCCCAGCATCTCGTCCATCACCGACACGACATTGGGGTTGGGATGGACGGGGAACAGGATCGCGGTGTCGGGCCGGTCGGCGATGCGGCCGAGCGCGCGGGCGATATTGGCCATGCCGTCGCCGAAATTCTCGCGGCGATGGGTGGTGACGAGGATCATGCGCTTGCCGGCGAAGCGGTCGGCGATTGCGTCCAACCCGGCGGCGAGCGACGGATCCTCGGCCAGCCGGGCGCGGGTTGCGTGGAGCGCATCGATCACGGTGTTGCCCGTCACATGGATCGTCGCCGGATCGATATTCTCGCGCCTCAGCGCGTCGGCGGCGGTGTCGGTCGGGGCGAAATGCTGGTCGGCGATCGGCGCGACGATGCGGCGATTCACCTCTTCGGGCCAGGGCTGCCAGATGTCGCCCGAGCGCAGACCCGCCTC
This sequence comes from Sphingomonas sp. GW821-FHT10F11, assembly GCF_058809095.1. Classification (NCBI taxonomy): domain Bacteria; kingdom Pseudomonadati; phylum Pseudomonadota; class Alphaproteobacteria; order Sphingomonadales; family Sphingomonadaceae; genus Sphingomonas; species Sphingomonas sp. GW821-FHT10F11. The sequence goes on along the minus strand of NZ_JBXASH010000005.1, from coordinate 332,475 downwards.
GACATGGCCGACCGGGGTCTTGCGGTAATAGGCGGCGAGCGCGCCGACCATCGCGGTGGCGGTGTCGCCCTGCACGATCACGCGGTCGGGGCGTTCGGCGTCCATCACCTCGCCAAGGCCCGTAAGCAGGCGCGCGGTGAGGCGGTCGAGCGACTGGCCCGGCTCCATCAGGTCGAGGTCGATGTCGGGCGAGAGGCCGGCGATGCTCAGCACCTGATCGAGCAGGCCGCGATGCTGCGCCGTGACGCAGGTGCGGACGGTCAGGCCGGGCAGCTGCTTCAGCGCGGCGACGACGGGGAACAGCTTGATCGCTTCGGGGCGCGTGCCGAAGATGACCAGGACCTTGGGGGAAGTGGCGGACATGCGCCCGCCCTAGCCGGATTGGCTTAAAGCCGTGCTAACCGCAGGTCGCACAGCCGGGGTCCTTGGGCAGGGCAATGGTGCGGAAGCGGAAGGCGAGGGCGTCGACCAGCAGCAGCTTGCCGGCGCTGTCCTCGCCGAAGCCAACGATCGCCCGCATTGTCTCGAGCGCGGCGAGGCTGCCGAGCACGCCGGTCATGGCGCCGAGCACGCCTGCCTCGGCGCAGCTTGTCTCAGGGCGGTCGGGATCGCTGCCGACGAAGCAGCGATAGCAGGGCTTGCCGGCTTCCCAGCCGCGGAACAGGCCGAGTTGACCTTCGAACTGGCCGACCGCTGCCGAGACCAGAGGAATGCGCAGCGCGAGCGCCGCATCGGCGACCGCCAGCCGGGTCGCGAAATTGTCGGTGCCGTCGAGCACGACATCGGCACCGGCGATGAGGTCGCGGGCGTTGGCGGTGTCGATCCGCACCTGTCTCGCTTCGATCGTCACGCCCGGATTGAGCCTTGCGACGGCACGTGCGGCAGCCTCGACCTTGGGGTTGCCGATATCGTCAGTGCCGAACAGGGTCTGGCGCTGGAGATTCGAGAGATCGACGCTGTCGTCGTCGATCATAATCAGGCGGCCGACGCCCGCGGCAGCGAGATACTGGATGGCTGGCGATCCGATGCCGCCCGCGCCGATGATCGCGACCGTCGCGCGGCGCAGCTTCTGCTGGCCGGCGCCGCCGACCTCCTTCAGGACGATATGGCGCGCGTACCGTTCAAGCTCTGTGTCGGTGAGACTCATCCGCGCCAGTCATAGACGATGGTCGTGCGATACCAGAGATCGGTCGCGCCGGCATGGGGCTGGGGGTTGGTCCGTGCGAAGCTGACAACGAGGCCCGCGCTATATTGCTCGACCGTCGGGCAGTTGATAGCGCGGGGCAGCGAGCGGCGGATCAAGCCGTCGGTGCCGATCAGCGCGACGACGTCGATCTTGAGGACATAATGGCCATCGGCGGGTTTGGGCTGGACGCAACGCCCGGCCGCGATCTCGTCCGCCACGAAGCGGGTGAGCGGGGGCGTCACCTGCGGCGCCATCGACGCGGGCAGGGGAGGAAGCGTGGACCAGTCGGCCGGAACAGCCGGCGCGGCGGCCTGCAAGAGTAGAAAGAACAGCATCAACGCCCAGTCGAGCCGAATCCTCCGGCTCCGCGAACGGTATCCTCCAGCGAGTCGACCTCGTCCAGCACCGCGCGTTGGACCGGGGCCGGAACGAGTTGAGCGATCCGGTCGCCCCGCGCGATGACGAATGCCTCCTGGCCGAGATTGGCGAGGATCACCTTCACTTCGCCGCGATAGTCGCTGTCGATCGTGCCCGGCGTGTTGAGGCAGGTGACGCCGAACTTGAGCGCCAGGCCGGAGCGCGGGCGGACCTGCACCTCATAGCCTGGCGGGATCGCCACCGCGAAACCCGTCGCGACGGCAGCCCGCGCGCCCGGTGCCAGGATCATGTCCTCGGCGGAGACGACATCCATGCCGGCGGCGCCCTCCGTCGCATAAGCGGGCAGGGGAAGGCCGTCGCCGTGCGGCAGGCGCTTGATATGGATCGACAGGAGAGAGGTCATGCCTCCTTCCTACCGCTCAATCCGTCTTTTTGAAGGCCGTTCCGCTTCGCCGGGGCAAAGATTGGGTTGATCCGGTGCCAGTGGCGCAACGTCACGCGTTGCACACCACCGCCAGCTTGTTGCCCGTCGGGTCGCGCAGATAGGCGGCATACCATTTGGGGCCATAATCCGGACGCGGGCCCGGCGGACCCTCGCAGCTGCCGCCATGCACCATCGCCGCTGCGTGAAACGCATCCACTTCGGCATGCGATTTCGCGTTGAAGGCCATCATCGTGCCGTTGCCGGCGCTGGCCGGCGCACCGTCGAACGGCTTGCAGATCCACAGGGTGAACCCCTCGCCGGTACCGCCCTTGGAATAGGCCCGCCATTCCCCGAAGGCCATGTGCGAGGACCAGCCGATGATCGCCAGCGTCGCATCGTAAAAGGCGTTGGACTTTGCCGAATCCAGGGCGCCCAGCGTCATGTAACCCGCCATGATTCTTCTCCCTTATGTGCGGGAAGAAATATAGCGGCGATCGGAACATATCAAGAACAAATGCTATCGTGTCAACGCCCCGGCGATCCTGTCGGCCAGCCGCGCCGCCACCTCTTCCTTGGGCAGCCGTTCCCAACTCTCGATCCCATCGGCGGTGACGATATGCACCGCATTGGCCGTTCCACCCATCACATCGCCCGAGACATCGTTGGCGACGATCCAGTCGGCACCCTTGCGCACGCGTTTGGCGGTGGCGTGCTCGATGACATGCTCGGTCTCGGCGGCGAAGCCGATCAATAGCCCCGGCCGGCGCGGGCTCTTGGCCAGGATGGCGAGAATGTCCGGGTTCTCGACGAGATGGAGCACGGGCGGCAGCACGCCCTTCTTGATCTTCTGGCCGGCGGTGTCGACACGCCAGTCGGCGACCGCGGCGACCATCACCGCGGCATCGACCGGCAGCGCCTGGGCGACGGCATTGGCCATCTCCATCGCGGTCTCGACATCGATGCGGTCGACGCCGGGCGGCGTATCCAGCGTCACCGGTCCAGCGACCAGTGTTACGCGAGCGCCGAGTTTCGCCAGCGCCCGCGCAATGGCGAAGCCCTGCCGGCCGGACGAGCGGTTGGCGAGATAGCGCACCGGATCGATCGGCTCGTGAGTCGGCCCGGCGGTAACCAGGATATGTTTGCCGGCAAGTGTCACGAGCCGGAGAGCGCCTGCTGGATCGCAGCGAGGATCGCCTCGGGTTCGGGGAGGCGGCCGGGGCCGTACTCGCCGCACGCCATCGGGCCTTCGTCGGGCTCCAGCACGGTGACGCCATCGCCGCGCAAGGTCGCGACATTGCGACGGGTCGCGGCATGGCCCCACATGCGCACGTTCATCGCCGGTGCGGCGAGCACCGGCTTGTCGGTCGCGAGCAGCAGCGTCGTCGCCAGATCGTCGGCGATGCCGCCGGCCATCTTGGCCATCAGGTCGGCCGTCGCCGGAGCGATCACGACCAGATCGGCCTCGCGGCTGAGCTGGATATGGCCCATCTCGGTCTCGTCTTTCAGGTCCCACAGAGTGGTGTAGACCTGGTTCTCCGAGAGGGCGGCAAGGGTCATCGGCGTGATGAAATGCTGGCCGCCCGCGGTGAGCACGCATTTCACCTCGATGCCTGCCTTGCGGCACAGCCGGATCAGCTCGCAGGCCTTGTACGCCGCGATGCCGCCGCCGACGATGAGCAGGATCTTCATCCCAGCCTCCTATCTGACCATTCGAGTCACGATGATCCGCCTTTTGTCGCGCGCGGCGGCGATCAGGTCGCGCAGGGCGTCGGGCACGAATGCCAGGCCGACCAGGATCGTGGGCGCGATCATCAGTCCCCAATAGAAGGTGTCGGTGCGCCCGAACAGGCTCAGCAACACGGCATAGGCAGCGAAGACCGCCACCGCCCGGAGGGCGAGTTCGTCGTTCCATCCAGCCCAGCCGAACAGGGCAAAGGCGACCAGCAGGGCGGCAAGCCAGGTCGGGGCCAGGTTCAGCGCGGTCGACAGCGACATGGTCTTCACGAAGAACCCGAAGCCGAGCATGCCAGCCCAGCCGGGCGAGGCCGGGTCGATCGGGCGGACGACGAGGCTGACGGCATGCGCGTGGACCCCCACGACCACCGCCAGCGCCAGGATCGCGACACCCCAGCCGATCGCCTCGCGGCGGCGCCCCTCGGCCAGGGCGAGCACCAGCATGATCCCGACATAGAGCGCCGCCGTCTCGCGGATCAGCATCGCGATCAGGCCGAACGCAACCGCCTCGACCCAGCGGTCGCTACGCCGGAGCGCGAGCGACAGGGCGATCAGCAGGCCGGCCCATATCTCGTGGAAGCTCGCCAGCTCGGGCTGGACGAACGCCATCATGCCCCCGCCGAGCAGCACCATCGCGATCGCCAGCGGCGGCGCGCGGGCAAAGGCGGGGCGAAGCCGAATGAACCAGGCGAGCATCACGGTAGCTGCAAGCAGATAGAGCAGGATCACCGTACCGATCGGCGGCATGGCTGCCTGCACGGTTGCGAGCGTCGGCAGGCGAAAGGTGACGAAAGGCCTGAGCGGATAATTGCCGGTGCGGAGCGCCTGCGCCGTGACCGCATAATAGTCGCCGCCGCCGCGCACTCCGGCGACGATCGTCTCGTACAACACGACGTCCGCCTCGTCGTCGGCGCGCTGGGCCGGATCGTGGCTGACGGGCGGCGGGCCCGGGCTGACCAAAGCCGACAGGCTTGCGACAAGCAGGATGGCGAGCAACGCCAGCATGATGCGCGCGGTCGGCTGCTTCAGGGCGGCGAAGCGGGAGGGGGCGGTCAGCCAGAGCGGGTTTTGCGGACGGGCCAAGGTCTAGCCCCGGACCGTGACGAACTGGCGATCCCGGGGCCGAGTCGGGGCGGAAATCAGCGCTGGTTTCGCCCGATTTTCCCCTGTTCGCGTCGCTGTTTTTTTTCTTCCGCTGTTATGTTGGATTTCGAACCATTTTTTCCGCCCTGTGGTCAATGAGTTGGCCGGTTTTACCGCTGTTACGGATAACAGCGGAAAAACAGCGGAAAAATCACCGGACTTTCCGCTGTTAAAGGGGGAAAAAAGGCTTCGCATCGTCCAACATCCACCAACAGGGGAAAAGGAGGTTCGGGACCGATATGGCACCCCGATCGGGCCAAGCTGCATTGACGATGCCCGTTTTTGAATCGAGGGCATCGCCAGCGCAGCGGGCCGCCTCATCCTAGCGGACCAGCAAGGTCGCGGCGACCGCCGCGAGCGCGCTGACGATGGCGACCGCGGCATAGCGCCAGCCACCACCGATGCGGACGATCTCGATCTCCTTGAGCGGCGGGGCGGGGGGGGCGCCGCCCGGGGCTGGATAGCGCAGCTCGATGTTACGGATCAGGTCGGGCAGGCGCGCCAGCGTGCGCAGGTCGGTGATGAGTCGGTCAGCGACCGCGGCCTCCGGGCCCAGCTCGGTCCTGATCCACTCACGCACGAAGGGGGCGGCCGAATCCCACAGGTTGATATCGGGATCGAGGCTGGTCGCCACGCCCTCGACCATGACCATCGTCTTTTGCAGCAGCAGCAGATGCGGCTGAGTCTGCATGTCGAAATCGCGGGTGATGTTGAACAGCCCGTCGAGCATCATGCCGATCGACATGTCCTTGACCGCCAGCCCGCGCATCGGTTCGCCGACGGCGCGGAGCGCGGTCGCGAACTCGGCGACATTGTGGTGGGCAGGCACATAGCCCGCCTCGAAATGAATCTCGGCGACGCGTTTGTAGTTGCCGGTGATCAGTCCGTAGAGAATCTCCGCCAGCCACACCCTGGCGCGCCGGTCGATCCGCCCCATGATGCCGAAATCGATCGCCGCGATCCGCCCGTCGGGCAGCGCGAACAGATTGCCTTGGTGCATGTCGGCATGGAAAAAACCCTCGGCGATCGCCTGGCGCAGGAAGGCGTGGACCAGCGTGTTCGCGAGCTTGGGCAGGTCGTACCCCGCCTCGACCAGCGCGGCGCGGTTCGCGATCTTGATGCCGTCGACCCAGGCGATGGTCAGGACCTTGCTGGTCGTACGCTGCCAGTCGATCGCGGGCACGATGAAGTCGGGCTGAGCCTCCATCGCATCGGCCAGTTCCGAGGCGGACGCTGCCTCGCGCCGCAAGTCGAGCTCGCGGGCGGTCCAGCGCTTGAACGTCTCGATCACCAGGCGCGGGCGCAGGCGCGACAATTCGCCCCCCAGTCCCTCGATCTGCGCGGCGGCCCATTGATAGGTGTCGATCGCCCGCGCGAATTCCTCCTCGACGCCGGGGCGCAGCACCTTGACCGCGACATGGCGGCCATCGGTGGTGGTCGCACGGTGCACCTGGGCAATCGAAGCGGCGCCGACCGGTACCGGATCGATCGAGGCGAACAATTCTTCGGGCGGGCGCCCGAAGGCGCGCGTCATCGCCGCGTGGATCGTCTCATAGGGCAAAGGCGGGAGCGAATCCTGAAGGCGCATCAGGTCCTTCGCTGCCGCTTCGCCGACGATATCGGGGCGGGTCGCGAGCGTCTGGCCGAGCTTGATCGCAGCCGGGCCGATCGCCTGCAGCGCGTCGGCATAAGTCGGCGTTTCGGGAACGCGGGCACCCAGCCGGGCAACGCGGACGAGGCGGCGGATACGCGTCGGCGTGTTGGGGTCGCGCTCGATCCCGCGGAGCGCACCGTGACGCGCGAGGATTCGGCCCCATTTCAGGAGCCGCCAGAGATGTACGGCGGGTGCGGTCATTGGGGCTGGCTCAAATCTTCCAGCCGCTATGGATCGCGACCAGCCCGCCCAGCATCGGCTCGACACTGGTCTGCACGAAGCCGGCCTCGCCGATCATCCGTTCGAAGGTCGGCATGTCGGGGAAACGGCGGATCGATTCGATCAGGTAGCGATAGCTCTCGCCATCCTGCGCCAGGAGCTGGCCGACCCTAGGCACGACCTTGTGCGAATAGGCGTCGTAGATGTCGGCGAAGCCCGGCCAGAGCGTGGTCGAGAATTCGAGGCAGAAGAAGCGACCGCCACGCCGCAACACCCGGTGCGCTTCGCGAAGCGCCTTGGGGATGTCGGTCACGTTCCGGATGCCGAAGGCGATGGTGTAGGCATCGAAGAAGCGATCGGGGAAGCTGAGCGTCTCGGCATTGGCCTCGGTCCATACCAGGCCGTCGATGCCGCGCTTCTGCGCCCGCTCCATACCGACTTCGAGCATCTGCGGATTGATGTCGGCGACCGTCACCGAGGCGCCGGATTTCGCAAGCCGGAAGGCGATGTCGCCGGTGCCGCCGGCCATATCGAGGATCTGTTCGCCCGCGCGCGGCTTCACCCGGCGGACGAAGCGGTCCTTCCACAGCCGGTGCATGCCGCCCGACATCGCATCGTTCATGATGTCGTAGCGCGAGGCCACGCTGGAGAAGACGCCGCCGACCCGGCGCGTCTTCTCTTCGGGGGCCACGTCTTCATAGCCGAAGGAAACGGTGTCGCTCATTCGCGTCGCTCTAGCGGAGGGCGCGGCCAGAGCAAACCGTCACGTTTGACTTGTCTGTGCCGTTCCCGTGAAGAAGCCGTATGCCAGAGCTTCCAGAAGTCGAAACCACCGTCAACGGCCTGCGCCCGGTGCTGCAGGACCAGCGGATCACGCTGGTCCAGATGCGGCGTCCGGATCTGCGCCGGCCTTTCCCCGCCGATCTCGGTCAGCGGCTCACCGGCGCCGTGGTGACGAGGCTGGGCCGGCGCGCCAAATATGGGCTGATCGATACCGATCGCGGCGACACGATGATCTTCCATCTCGGCATGTCGGGCCGCTGGCGAGTCGATCCGAGCGAGGTGCTGCCGCACGATCACCTGATTGTCGAGACGGCCGAGCATCGCCTCGCGCTCAACGATCCCAGGCGATTCGGCTCGCTCGACCTGGTGCCGACCGACTCGCTCGCCAGCCATCCGCCCTTCCTTGCGATGGGGCCCGAGCCGCTCGGCCCGGATTTCACTGCACGCTATCTGCTGAGAGCGCTCGACGGGCGCATCGCGTCGATCAAGCTGATGCTGCTCGACCAGCGAATCGTCGCGGGGCTTGGCAATATCTATGTGTGCGAGGCGCTTCATCTCGCCCGCATCGCGCCGATGCGGCCCGCCGGCCAGATATCGCTGGCGCGGCTCGAGCGGCTGGTCGCGGCGGTGCGCACGGTGCTGGCAGCAGCGATCGAGGCCGGCGGGTCGTCCTTGCGCGACTATGCCAGGCCCGACGGCGAACTCGGCTATTTTTCCAAGCAGTGGCGGGTCTATGGTCGCGAAGGCGAGGCCTGCGACTGTGGGGGCAGGGTCGAGCGCTATACCGAGGGCGGGCGTTCGACCTTCTGGTGCCCGAAATGCCAGCGCTAATGCGGTATCAGGGCAGATCGACATTCAGATGCGCCGGCCCTCGTCCTCTCCTTTGGGAGAGGATACAAAGCCTTATGAGCGCAGCGAATTAGGCGCAGTTGGAGAGGGGCCCCGGGAGCTATCGAGGGCTCCCGGAACCCCTCTCCAAGTTACGCTAGGCAGCAAGCTGCCAAGCTTCACTATCCTCTCCCACTGGAGAGGAGCGATCGTCTGCGTGAATGTCGATCCGCCCTAGCCGTCATGCTGAACTCGTTTCAGCTTTTAGGCGCGGTCAGTTGACCCAAGGACGACGCGAGTATGGGTCCTGTCCGCGCCTCGACCCTGAAACGCGTTCAGGGTGACGAAGATGAAAAGGGCCGGTTGACCGACTCACTCATCCTCAGTAAGAGGCGCGCTTTCCGGGGCTGCGGGCTTTGCCGTCCGCGCCCTTTCTTTATTTCAGATCAGAGGGCTTCATGGCGAACACGCCACAGGCGAAAAAGCGAATTCGGCGCAACGCACGTCGCGCTGAAGTTAACGGCAACCGCGTTGGCCGTATCCGGACCTTCGTGAAGAAGGCCGAGGCCGCACTGGCGTCGGGCGACAAGGATGCCGCGAGCGCCGCGGTTGCAGCGATGCAGCCCGAGCTGGCCAAGGGCGTTGCGAAGGGCGTGCTCCACAAGAACACCGCCTCGCGCAAGTTCTCGCGCCTGACCAAGCGACTCACCGCACTCGCCTGACCCCTTTCGGATCGGTCGGAACAACGACCCGCCGGGATTCTTCCGGCGGGTTTTTTGTCATGTGCGTGCAACATGGCTATCATGAGCGCGCAACACGGTTATGCTGCTATGCACGATTTGGTACCAATTCGGATCGGCTCCATACCCGAATCATGAAAAGTCAGGATTCACCACGATTCGCAGGGACCGTGGATACCGCCGCTTGAAATTATCGGCCGTTACCAGCGGCTTGTAAGATTTTTAACGGGAATCCTTGGCGTATCCCGAGTCAATCCCGTTTATTTCGGTTTTGTTACGTCTGTAGCTCTTGCCCGACTCGGTTCGATCTTCATAATCGAGGTTTGCCGCGCGGACGTTCAGTCCCGCAGCCTAATTGAGACCTTCGAAGTCAGGCGGACGATGATTCCGGCTGGGGGGAGGCTTGTCTGTTTGGAATCAGGCGGCACGGGGCAATCTGCCCCGCCACCGGGAGAAGGATTGGGTGTTGGCGGGGACTGTTACCGGAGAGGCGGCTCGGTTGAGCGACGCAGCGAAGGCGTGGGGCACGGTGCGCGGGCATCTGCGCGAATCCGCTGGCGTGCGCCTGTTCGACCAGTGGCTGAAGCCGATCGAATTGATCGACGGCGCCGAGTCGGACACGATTCGCCTCGCGCTCCCGTCCGCCTTCATGACCAACTGGGTCCGCAATCATTACGCCGACCGGCTGTTCCAGGAATTCCGCGCGATCCTGCCCGATGTGCGCAGCGTCTCGATCGAGACCCGCTCCGCCAAGGCGGCGCCGACGGTGCTGAGCGTCGAGGCGCCGGTTGCGGCCGCGGCGTCCATCGCGGCGCCCGTGTCGGCGCGCCCGGCGCTCGATCCGCGTTTCACCTTCGACCGGTTCGTGGTCGACGCATCCAACCGGGTCGCCTTCAATGCCGCCAACGCGCTGGCCCAGGCCGGGAAGCCCCGCTTCAGCCCGCTGTTCCTTCACAGCGGCACCGGGCAGGGCAAGACCCATCTGATGCACGCGATCGGCGCGGCCTATCTCGAGGCCTGTCCTGATGCGAACGTGATCATGATGTCGGCCGAGCGCTTCATGTTCGAGTTCGTCCAGGCGCTCCGTGCGCGCGACACCCACAGCTTCAAGGCACGGCTGCGTGCGGCCGATCTGCTGATGATCGACGATCTCCAGTTCATCGCCGGCAAGGACGCGACTCAGGAGGAATTCTTCCACACCGTCAGCGAAGTGATGGCGACCGGCAAACGCCTCGTGATCAGCGCCGACCGGTGCCCGCAGGGGCTCGACGGGGTCGAGGCGCGGATCACCTCGCGCCTGTCGGTCGGCCTGGTGGCGGACATCAAGGCGCCCGATTTGGCGCTGCGCCGGGCGGTGCTCGACCGCAAGCTGGCCGACATGCCCGAAGCAGGGGTGCCGACGGACGTGCTCGACCTGCTGGCGTCGCGCATCACCGCCAATATCCGCGACCTGGAAGGCTCGCTCAACCGGCTGGTCGCCTATGCTCAGCTGACCGGTGAGACGATCGACATGGATTTCGCCGTGGCGACGCTCGGCGAAGTGCTGCGCGGGGCCGAGCGGCGCGTGACGATCGACGAGATCCAGCGCGCGGTTTCGGCGCATTTCGAGTTGAAGCCGATCGATCTCGTCTCGGCGCGGCGTGCGGTGGTGGTGGCGCGCCCGCGCCAGATCGCCATGTACCTGGCCAAGCGCCTGACGACCCGATCGCTGCCGGAGATCGGCCGCAAGTTCGGTGGCCGCGATCATTCGACGGTGATCCATGCGGTACGCCGCATCGAGGAACTGCGCGACAAGGATCGCGAGATCGACGGCGCAGTGCGGACGTTGTTGCGGGAGCTTGAGGGGTAAAACCCCCCTCCCTTCCAGGGAGGGGCAGGGGGTGGGTAAGAAAAAGGCGGGCTCGATGCCCGCCTTTTTCTTTTGTCGCCAGCGTTGCCGAGTCTTTTGGGCGCGCAGACGCGCGCACCCACCCCCGACCCCTCCCTTTCAGGGATTGGGGCTTACTTCTTCTCTGGTGCGATCGTGATCTTCACCGTCTCACCCGAATTGCCGGGGAAGCCCGTGAACATCGCTTCGACCAGGCGCGGGACCAGATAGGGCAGGTCGTCGTTGCGCGACTGGGCCTTGGCGGTGCCTTCGAACACGCTCTTGCCGTTGTCGGCGCGGTCGATGCGCAGGTTCAGCTCGCTGGTGTAGATGGTGAAGCTCGAAACGTCGTTGTCGAACAGGAACGGATCGTAGAAACCGAAGGCGAAGCGGCTGCGGCCGTAATAGCCGTACCGACCGCCAAAGCCGCCATAGCCGGGGCCAAAGCCGCCATAACCGAAGCCACCACCAAAGCCCGGCGTGGTCACCACCTTCTCGCGGCCCTTGTCGACGTCATAGCCGATCTTCACCACCAGATCGGCGCGGGCGGGATCGGCGGCGGGTTGATAGCCATTGGCCGACAGCTTGGCCGAGACGAGTTGCGCATATTGGCCGAACTCGATGCCGCCATCGAGCCGCGGGTCGATCGCCTTGACCACGAAGCTCTGCCCCTGCGCCTGGGGCAGTTGTTGGAAGCGGGAGACCTTGGCGTTGAACGGCGTGGCGCAACCGCCCAGCGCGAGCAGGGCGATAGCGGCGATCGAGAACATCTTCATGGGCTTGCGACCTTGATCAGGAGAAGACGGGGGATGAGGAGAAAGCGTCGTAAAGTCAGTCGGTTGCATTTGTGCTGCACCCGTTATGAATAGCGCTTGAATGGCGCGATGCAAATCCCCGGAAAAACCCCGGTCCACCCAACATGGGGAAGCCGATCAGACGTGCAAGCCCACCGCCCGCTGTGCCGCCAGAAGCGTCGGCGCCGCGAGCGCGTTCGCCCGGGCGCCGCCCTTGGCCAGCGCCGCGCCGACCGCGGCTCGGTCGTCGAGCAAGGCCGTCAGCCGGTCGCGGATCGGCCCGAGCTTCGCCACCGCCAGATCGGCCAGCGCCGGCTTGAACGCGCCGAAACCCTTGCCGCCATACTCCGCCATCACCGCATCGGTGGTGATGTCGGCGAGCGCCGAATAGATGGTGACGAGGTTCTTCGCCTCGGGACGATCGGCCAGTTCGGCAAAGGTGGCGGGCAGAGGCTCGGGGTCGGTCTTCGCTTTCTTGAGCTTCTGCACGATCGTGTCGTCGCTATCGACCAGGTTGATGCGCGATGCGTCCGACGGGTCGGACTTGGACATCTTCGCGCTGCCGTCGCGCAGGCTCATGATGCGCGGGGCCGCCTTCGACACGAACGGCTCGGGCAGGGTGAACAGCTCCACCCCGTAATCATTGTTGAACTTGGTCGCGATGTCGCGGGCGAGCTCGAGATGCTGCTTCTGGTCCTCGCCGACCGGGACATGAGTCGCCTGGTAGAGCAGCACGTCGGCTGCCTGAAGCACCGGATAGGTGAACAGGGCGACGCTCTGGCTCTCGCCGCTCTTGCCCGCCTTGTCCTTCCACTGGGTCATGCGGTTCAACCAGCCCATCCGCGCGGTGCCGCCCAGGAGCCAGGCGAGTTCGCTATGCGCCGGCACGCGCGCCTGGTTGAACAGGATCGCGCGGTCGGGATCGATGCCGCAGGCCAGCAGGGTCGCGGCCATCTCGATCGAGTTCGAGGTCAGCTCGGCCGCGACGACCGGCTGGGACAAAGCATGGAGATCGGCCAGGAAGAACAGGCAATCCTCGCCCGGCTTCATCGAATCCTGCATCGCCACCCATTGCTTGATCGCCCCCAGATAATTGCCGAGGTGGAGATTGCCGGTGGGCTGGATGCCGGAGACGACGCGCATGTTGTTCTCGTGTCAGTTGGCGCGTTTGCGCCGAAGGAAAGCAAGATCGTCGCGGGTGAAGGCGCCGAGGACGAAGGTGGCGACCGCATAGACGAAGCCGCCGGCGCCGACCAGCGCCAGCATGGCGCCGGTGCGGATCATCCAGCTGCCATGGAGATAGGGCGTGAGCAGCCCCTGCAGCAGCCACAGGATGCCGCCCATCACCAGCGCCGCCGCGCCGAGCCGCCAGGCGCGGTGGAGCAGGCGCCGGTCGGGCTCGAAATGGCCGCGCAGGCGCAAGGTGCGATACAGCAGGAAGACGTTGACCGTCGAGGCAAGCGCGGTCGCCAGCGGCGGCCCCATATGCTTGAGCGGCACGATGAGCGCGAGGTTGAGCACGAGGTTCACCACCATGCTGATCGTCGCGTAGCGGACCGGCGTCTTCGTGTCCGACCGGGCATAATAGCCCGGCGTCAGTACCTTCACGAGGATGTAGCTGGGCAGGCCGATCGAGAAGGCCGAGAGCGCCTGGGCGGTGAAGAACGTGTCCTGCGCAGTGAACTTGCCATGCTCGAACAACGCAGCGACGATCGGGCCGCCGCACAGTACCAGAGCGACGGTTGCGGGCAGGGTGAGCAGCAGCGCCAGCTCCATGCCGCGATTCTGCGACTCCATCGCCGCCTTGTCCTCGCCCGCGCCGAGCTGGCGCGAGATGAGCGGCAGCAGCACGGTGCCGAGCCCGATGCCGATCAGGCCGAGCGGCAGCTGGTTCACCCGGTCGGCGGTGTAGATATAGGTGACCGATCCGGCGGGCAGCAGCGAGGCGGCGAGCGCGGTCGAGACGACCAGGTTGATCTGCACCGCGCCGGCACCGGCGGCGGCGGGCCAGATCAGCGCCATCAGCTTCTTCACATCGGGGCTGAGCCGCGGGAGCTTGAGGCGCAGTCTTACGCCGCTCCGCCAGCAGGCATGCATCAGCCAGAGCAATTGCAGCAGGCCCGCCACGCTGACCGCGATCGCCTGGTTGCGCGCGGTCAGATACGGATCGTGATTGTGGAAGAACAGGAGCGCCGCGATCAGCGTCAGGTTGAGCAGGATCGGTGCCGCCGCATTGACCCAGAATTTGTGCAGCGAATTGAGGATGCCGCCGAGCAGCGACACCAGGCTGATGAACAGCAGATAGGGAAAGGTGAAGCGCGACAGCTCGACCGCGAAGGCGAACTGATCGTTGCTGATCCCGTTGAACTTGCCCGACATGGCGTAGGTCACCGGCCAGGCGAAGATCTCGACGACGATCGTCATCACGATCAGCACCGGCAGGAGGACCGACAGCGCGTCCTCGGCAAAGGCGACACCGGCGGGGAGGCCCGGGCCGTCCTTGTCCGCCACCTTGCGGTTGAACATCGGGATGAAGGCGGCCGAGAAGGCGCCCTCGGCGAACAGCGCGCGGAACAGATTGGGCAGGCGGAAGGCGACCAGGAAGGCGTCAGACGCGAAGCTCGCGCCCACGAAGCGGACGAACAGCGAATCGCGCACGAGCCCCAGCACGCGGCTGGCGAGGGTGAGACCCCCGATCGATCCCAGCGCGCGCGTGAGGTTCATGGCTTTTGGTCCCGCAGGCCCGAGGGAATCAGGCGGTGCCGATTTCCCCGGCCGCGGCCTGATCGCGCGCTTCCGACTGCTGCATGTAGATCGCGGCGAAGTCGATCGGCTCGAGCAGCAGCGGCTGGAAGCCGCCGTCGCGGACCGCATCGGCGAGCACGCGGCGCGCGAACGGGAAGAGCAGGCGCGGCGCCTCGGCCAGCAGGAAGGGCTGGACATGCTCTTCGGGGATGTTGCGCAGGCCGAACAACCCGGCATAGGTCAGCTCGACGATGAAGGCGACCTGGCCCTCGGTCTCGGCGCGGACCTCGACGCGGAGCACCACTTCATGGATCTCGTCGCCGACCTGGGCGGTGCCGATGTTGAACTGGACGTCGATCTGCGGCGCGGCCTGGATCTGGAAGATCGCGGGCGCATTGGGATTCTCGAACGACAGGTCCTTCACATATTGCGAGATGAGACCGGCCGCCGGCGTCGTGTCGGCGCCATTGGGGAGGGGCTCGGTGCCCGTGATGATGCCGTCGTCCTGCTCGCTCATCGAAAGTCCATTCCTTGAAGATCGAAATATCGGCCGCCCCCTGTGGCGTGCCGGCGACCGCGCGCCTAGCAGGGGGCGGCGGGCAGTTCAACGGCTGCCGCCGCAACAAGCGAGTTGTGCCATTTGAAACGCTCGCGCGTTACGCCTATGTAGATGATTAGCCGATAGTGGAGGCAAGGTGCTCTTTGTAGTTCTTCTCGCGATGGTCGCCGCTTTTCTGGCGTTGCGTCTGTACATGGTGCTTGGCAAGCGGACGGGGCATGAGCAGGTCCTTCCCAAGCCCGCGGAGGAGCGCGCGCCGGTGACTCCGCTGCCTCGCCCGATCGAGGTCGTGCAGGAACCGCGCGAGGTTGCGACTCGCAATATCGATCCGCGTGCCGAGGCCGGTCTTCGCGCCATCGTCGCGGCCGAACCGAGCTTCGATGTCGCCCAGTTCGTCGAAGGCGCCCAGGCGGCCTATCGCATGATCCTCGAAGCCTATTGGAAGGGCGACGAGGAGTCGCTCGGCTGGCTGGTCGACGACGGCGTGCGCGGCGCCTTTGCCGAGGCGATCGCCGAGCGCGCCGCCGCGGGTCATGTGCTCGACAACCGGCTGGTGTCGATCGAGCGCGCGATGATCTCCGATGCCTCGGTCGAGAACCGCCAGGCGCGCATCACCGTACGCTTCGATGCCGATATCGCCGCGGTGACTCGCGATGCCGATGGCAATCTCGTTGCCGGATCGATGAGCGACGCCGTCGAGACCCATGACGTCTGGACCTTCGCCCGCACGCTGAAGAGCAGCGATCCGAACTGGAAGCTCGCCGACACCGACGAAGCGTGACGGTCATGCGTCGCGGGGGGATCATAGCGCTCGCGCTGGTGCTGAGCGCCTGTAGCGGTGGTGTCGTGCCGCGCCCTGCCGGACCTTCCACCAACAGCGCAGCGCCGGTTGTTCGACCGGTTCCCGCGACCCCGATCGCGCCGGCTCCTGCCATCGCTCCGCCCGCGACTGCCACAGCCGCCAAGGCGGATTTGCTGGCCGGGCCGCCGCTTGGATCACTGCCGATCAGCGAAGCGCAGGCCGCGCGGGCGCTGGCCGCGTTCCGGACGAGCTGTGCCACCCTGCAACGCCGCACCGATGCCTCGGGCCTGACCCGAGGCGCCGACTGGCAGCCGGCCTGTTCGGCCGCGACCGGAGTCGGATCGGGCGCGGCGCGGGGCTTTTTCGCCCAATGGTTCGAGACGGTGCAGGTCGGTGACGGCAAGGCGTTCGCGACCGGCTATTACGAGCCCGAGATTGCCGGATCGCGCAATCGCCGCCCAGGCTATGACGTGCCGATCTATGGCCGGCCGGCCGATCTGGTCGATGTCGACCTCAGCCAGTTCAGCGCCGACCTGAAGGGCAAGAAAATCCGCGGGCGGGTCGATGGCAGCAATTTCGTGCCCTATTTCGACCGGACCGCGATCGAGCAGGGGGCGCTGGCGCAGCGCGCGCCGATCATCGCCTGGGCGGCCGACCCGGTCGAGCTGTTCTTCCTGCAGATCCAGGGATCGGGGCGGTTGAAGCTGCCCGACGGCTCGGTGATGCGGATCGGGTACGAGAGCCAGAACGGCCGCGACTATACCGGTATCGGTGCGCTGATGAAGCAGCGCGGGCTGCTCGGGCCCGGGCAGACATCGATGCAGGGCATCGTCGCCTGGCTGCGCAGCCACCCCGAGGAGGGCGCGGCGATCATGCGCGAGAACAAGAGCTATGTGTTCTTCCGCGAACAGCAGACACCGCCGCTCGGCGCGCTGGGCCTGCCGGTGACCGCCGGGGTGAGCGTGGCCGCCGACCCCAGGTTCGTGCCGCTCGGCGCGCCCGCCTTCCTGTCGATGGACCGCACCGATGCGACCGGGCTGTGGATCGCGCAGGATACCGGCGGCGCGATCCGGGGCAGCAACCGCTTCGATACCTTCTGGGGCGCGGGTGACGATGCCGAGGCACGGGCGGGCGGCATGTCGGCGCGGGGCACCGCTTTCCTGCTGCTGCCGACCGGTACCATGGCGCGGCTCGCGGCGGAGAGGGCCAGTGGCGGAGCGCCCGTTAACCCCTGACGAAGCCGCGCTCTGGGCGAAGGTGATGGCGACGGTGCGGCCGATGGCGAAAACCAGGGCTGCGACCAGGGCGGCCATTGCCGTCGCCCGGGCGGAGCCTGTTGCCCCGTCGTCGCCGAAAGTCGCAGTGAAGTCGGCCGCCAAGCCGCCGCGCATGGAGCCCAAGAAGGCACCCGTACCCCCCGCGCAGCCGAGCAATACGCTCGACGGCAGCTGGGATCGACAATTGTCGCGCGGCCTGGTGTCGCCTGACGACACGATCGATCTCCACGGCCATAATCTCGCCTCCGCCTATGCGCTGCTCGATTCGGCACTCGACCGGTCGATCCGCGACGGCGATCGGCTGATCCTGCTCGTCACCGGAAAGCCGCCCCGCGCCGAGAGCGAGCGGCCGCATGCGCGCGGGGCGATCCGCGCGGCGGTGGGGGACTGGCTCGCGGGGTCGCGCCATGCCGCGTCGATCGCGGCGGTGCGCGGCGCGCATCCGCGCCATGGCGGCACCGGCGCGCTCTACATCATTCTCAGGAAGCCCCGCGCCCACCGAAAATTTTAACCTCTATCGGCGATAATCGCCGCTCGACCGGACGATTTTTGTCCGCCGCTGCGGGGGATCTCTGGATCGCAATGGAAGGCGTATCGCTCAAGAGTCGTGCCATCGTGTTCGCGATGTGTGCCGGGGCGGTTGCCTTCATTCTCGCGCTCGTGGCGACGTCGAGCGGGCAGATCGGCATCGACAACGTCTCGCGCGCTCTCATCCCGGCCTTGGTCTGCGCGGCAATGTGCTGGGCCTCCGCCGAACGCTCGATCGCCGGGACCGCTGCGGCGATCGACGCGGCGATCGCCCGGCTGACGCGTGCGGCGCATGGCGATCTGGAGGGCGAGATCCCCGCTGAGATCGGGGAGAATGTGCCCCAGCTCGCGCATGCGATGAACGGGCTGTTCCAGCAATTGAACGCCAATCTGGAAAGTGTCCACCGGCTGGCGATGTTCGATCCCGTCACCTCGCTGCCCAACCGCACCAATTTCCGCCGCACCTGCGAGCGGGCGCTGACCGACATGCCGCAGGGCGCGGGCGCGACGCTGTTCTTCATCGATCTCGACCGGTTCAAGGTGGTCAACGACACGATGGGCCATGCGATGGGCGACATGCTGCTCGGCATGGTTGCCAACCGTCTCCGCGCCGTCGCCGACCGCGTGACCGCCGAGACGGGCGTGCCGCAGCCGCTGATCGGGCGGCTGGCGGGCGACGAATTCACCATGTTCTTCCCCGACGTCCATGATCCGGCCGAAGCGGCGCGGATCGGCCGCGGCGTGCTGTTCGCGCTGAGCGAGCCGTTCGACCTGGTCGGCAACGATATCGAGATCGGCGCGTCGATCGGTATCGCGCTGCGCCCGCAGCACGGCGAGAACCTGACCGATCTGATGCGCGCGGCCGACGCCGCCATGTATCACGCCAAGGCAAGCGGCCGCGGCCGCGCCGAACATTTCACCGACGAGCTTGCCAACCAGATCGCCGATCGCGCCCAGCTCGAGCGGGATTTGCGCGAGGCGGTTGAGCAGGACCAGTTCACCCTGGTCTTCCAGCCCCAGGTCGCGGTGTGGGGTGGCGAGATCGTCGCCGCAGAGGCGCTGCTCCGCTGGCGCCACCCGCGCGACGGCGTGCGGCTGCCCGGCAGCTTCATCCAGCGTGCCGAGGAGACCGGGCTGATCGTGGAGATCGGCGAATGGGTGATCGGCACCGTCGCCGAGACGATCGCGCGCTGGGGCCGGATCGGTATCGAGCAGCGGCTCGCGATCAACATCAGCCCGCGCCAGCTCGACCATGCCAGCTTCTTCCGGCGCTTGCGCGAGGCGATGCTGGCTGCCCGTGCGCCAGCCCGGCTGCTCGAGCTGGAGATCACCGAAACGCTGGCGATGCACTGCAGCGAGGAGGTGGTCGAGGCGATCGCCCTGCTGCGGGCCGATGGCGCGACGATCGCGATCGACGATTTCGGCACCGGCTATTCCAACCTGGCGCGGCTGCGCGACCTGCCGGTCGATCGGGTCAAGCTCGACCGCAGCCTGATCGAGCATATCGCCGACAATGCCGAGGCGCGTACGATCGCGCATGCGGTGGTCGGCCTGATCCACGGCATCGGCTGCGAGGCGGTCGCCGAGGGGATCGAGACCCAGGCGCAGGCGGACGTGATGCGGGTGATCGGCTGCGACGTGATCCAGGGCTATGCGATCGCCGCGCCGATGGACGAAGAGGCTTTCATCGCCTGGTCCCGCGGGGACGATCGGCACAAAGCGGCAGGCTGAGACTTTCCGCGAGCGCCAGAAGGGTGCTTCCGTTATTCGCAAACCCGTCAGCCGGATGTTCGTGCCTGACGGCGTTGCACGGGCGACTCGCAGCGCGGCCGCGCTCGCCCGCATCGATCTTATTATTGCGATCGCTTCTCAATCTCACTAATGCACCTGATCGGAGGGTCGGCCCGGTCCCCCGAGCCTGCATATTGGGGATACGGATTGAAACTCTGCGCATCGTTGCTTCTTGGCGGGTCGCTGCTCGCCATGGCCTTTCCTGCAGTCGCGCAGACCGCGGAAGAAAAGACGGATGCGGGCGACGAGATCGTCGTCACGGGCACCTATACGCTTCCCGACAAGGCCTATTACAGCCAGATCGGCTTCTACAGCCAGTATCGCTACGGCGCGCCGCGCAGCTTCACCCTTGGCGCGACCTATCGTTTCTGATGATGAGCAACGGTCTTCTCATCGCGGCGGGGGCAAGTGCGGCGTGCGGGAGTGCGGCATTGCGCTTCGCCTGGTCTCTGCCGAAGCGCTCCCCGGCCTGGAACAGCGCGGGCTGGGGCCTGTTTGCGCTCGGCGCTGTCCTGGGGTGGCTGAGCGCCGGCGCCTGGGGAATGGCCATCGCTTCATTGTTGGGCATGGCGGCGGCACTGCTGATCCTCGCTTATGCGGCCGGTTTGGCGCCGGCCACGACCAACAAGGCCTCCAACCGCCGCGCGGGCGCGCTGCCGGAAGGTGGCGAGCCATGGCGTCTCGGGCGGCGGATCGTCACTTTCCTGATCGTCACCCTCGTCGCGATGATCGTCTCGGTCGGGCTCGCCATCGCGGCACGCGGCCTCGTCGCCTGGTCGGGGGCGGGCGACGCCAATGCCAATGTCGCGAGCTTCTTCGTGATGCCGCTCGCCTGGACTCTGCTCGCCTTTGCGGTGTTGATGGAAGAACGCCGCGCGCGGCAATGGCGGCTGCTGGCGACCTGCGCGGTGCCCGGCGTGCTGGCGGTGATCATTGGGGTGGCGGCATGACGGTCGCTCCCGAAAGCTCCACGATCAAGCGTGCTCTCTCGGCGCATGCCGCGATCGGCCTGCTGGCCGGCATGCTGCTCTACATCGTCAGCCTCACCGGGACTCTCGCCGTCTTCTACGAAGAGTGGCAGCGGATCGAGCAGCCGAACGCGCCGGAAATGGCGGCGATCGACCCCCAGGCGGTCCAGCGCGGGATCGCGGCGGTGCTGGCGAGCGAGGCGGGCAAGCCGCGCACCACGCATCTCTACGTCCATCTGCCGGTCGAGACCCTGCCGCGCGCCACGATCACGACCGATCATCAGGCGGTACATCTCGACGCGAGCGGCGCGGTTGCGGGCAAGGAGGAGATCGCCTGGTCCGATTTCCTGGTCGAACTCCATTATATCCTCAACATTCCCGGCGTCATCGGCATCACCATCGTCGGGATACTCGGCGTCATGATGCTGGCGTTGGCGCTGTCCGGCGTGATCGCCCATCCGCGCATCTTCCGCGATGCTTTCCGGTTGCGCGCGCGGGACAGGAACGGCCTCGGCCTTGCCGACTGGCACAATCGGCTGAGCGTCTGGACCCTGCCGTTCAGCATCGCCATCGCGCTCACCGGTGCCCTGATCGGCCTGGGGACGGTCACGGCGTACAGCGTGGCGACGGTGAGTTATGGCGGCGATCTCGAAGCGGTCTATGCCCCGATCTTCGGTGTGGAAGGCAAGCCCGACAAAAAAGCCGCGCCCGCGCCGGATGTCGCGACGGCGCTGGGGTACATGAAGGCACATTATCCGGGATTGCGGCTGACCTATGTCACCCTGCACGACCCGATGACCGCCGGTCAGCACATCCAGATACTGGGGACGCCGGAGCGTCGGCTGGTCTTCGGCGAATATTATAATTTCGACGCGCGGGGCCGCTTCATGGGCACGGCGGGCCTGTCCGACGGCGCGATCGGCCAGCAGGTATCGGCCTCGACCTATGATCTCCATTTCGGCAATTTCGGCGGCTTGCCCGTCAAGCTGATCTATTTCCTTCTCGGACTGGCGCTGACCGGCATCTGCGCGACCGGCAGCTATATCTGGCTCGGCAAGCGCGAGCGCCGCGGCATCCAGGAGCCGCGGCTCCGGGCGCTGTGGGATGCCGTGGTCTGGGGATCGCCGCTGATCCTCGCCGCGACCTTCATCCTGCGCAAGCTGCTCGGAAACGGCGTGCCGCTCGTCGCGACTTACTGGCTCGCCACGGCGGCGCTGATCCCCATCGCGTTGCTCGTCACGACGCGGGGAAAGCTGGAAAAGCTCTTGAGGCGATCGCTGGTCGTGGCGCTGCTTCTGGGCACCGCGCTGGCATTATGGGCTTCGTGACGATCGTCCGCTTGAGGGGGCGCTGAAAGCCGGTCCTTGCCCATCACGGCGGCGCGCGGCACACACGCGGGCAACAAGCGAAGGACGTACCCGTTTCCGCCCAGTCATCCGGACTCGCCCAAGTCTATACGGAAATACGCGGCGAATTGCTGCGGTTCCTGACGGCGCGCCTTGGCGATCCCGCGGCGGCGGAGGATGTGCTCCAGGATCTGTGGCTCCGGCTCCAGGCAATCGATTCCGGACCGATCGCCAATGGCAGGGCCTATCTCTATCGCGCCGCGCAGAACCTCGCGCTGGACGCTGTCCGGGCACGGCAACGCACCGCGGCGCGCGACCGTCAATGGGCGACGGCGCATAGCGGGCCGGGCGCCGAGCCGGCCGACCTGTCTCCCAATGCGGAGGCCGACCTGCTGGCACGCGAGGAAGCCGCTGCGCTGGCATCCGCGATCGCAGCGCTGCCCGAAGCTGCCGGACGGGCATTCCGGCTGCACAAGCTGGAGGGGCTGTCGCACGCGGAGATCGCCGCGCGGCTGGGCATCAGCCGCAGCGGCGTCGAGAAACATATCGCGGTCGCGATGGCGCACCTGCGGCGCGCGATGAAGGACTGAGGTATGCGGGATCGGCGACGTCTGAAGGGTGTAACAGGGCGGCATGATCGCAAGATCGCGCCGATGGTGACGGCATGAGCGCAGAGACGGACGAAGCGGCCGCGCGCTGGCATCTGGCGCAGGCTGACGACGACATGGACTGGACGGCCTTCGCCGAATGGCTGGAGGCCGATCCGCGCCATCGCGAGGCCTATGATGCGATCGCGCTGCTCGACGCGCGGGTCGATGCGGCGCGGCCGATACTGTCCCGATTGCTGCCGGCCGAGCCAGCACCGCGCCGCGCCCCTCGCATTGCCGCCTGGGGGGCGATCGCGGCCGTCCTGATCGTGGTGATTGCCATCGGCATCCTGCGATGGCCGCAGGACCGGGCGCCCGAGACCATCGCCTATCGCGCGCCGATGGGCCAGCCACGTGACGTACGCCTTGCCGACGGCTCCACCGCCACGCTGGCGCCGGGCAGCGTCCTGCGTGTGGCCAGGTCGCGCGATGTCCCGATGACGCTCGAGGGCAACGCCTTTTTCGACGTGCGTCACGATGCCGCGCATCCCATGGTCGTGCAGGCTGGCGGCTATGAAATCCGCGACGTGGGGACCCGGTTCGAGGTCTCTACCGGCGGCGGCATGGTCCGGGTCGCGGTGGCCGAAGGACGCGTGGCGGTCCACTCACCCCATGTCGCCGGCGAGGTGGAGGTCGATGCGGGCAAGGCGCTGACCCTGACGGGAGCCGGCGACCCGGCCGACATGCGGCCGGTGCGCGCGCAGTCTGTCGGTGCCTGGCGAAAGGGAGCGCTGGTCTATGACGACGTGCCGCTGGCGATGGTGGCCGCGGACATTGCGCGCTCCACTGGACGTCCGGTGACGATAGACGCAGCGGCCGCGCGCCGCCGCTTTTCCGGGGTGATCGCGCCGGGGGATCGCGCGGCCATGGTGGCGGCGCTCGGCGAACTGACCGGCCTGAAGACACGAACGGATGGCGATGCGATACGTCTTGGCGACAGCGCTGGCCGTTAGCGCCGCGCTTTGCCCCAATCCCGCCCAGGCGCGCGACACCCGGTACCGGGTCGATATCGGCGCGGTCGACGTCGCCGATGCGCTCGCTGCGCTGTCGACGCAGACCGGCATGTCGTTCGCTTCTGACGGCCCGATGCCGCGACGCGTGGTACGGGCGGTACGTGGCGACATGACGGTAAGCGAAGCGCTCGACCGGATGCTTCGCTCGCTCGATCTTCGCGCGGTGCGCGTCGGCCCGCGCGCCTATCGCGTCGTGCGGCGCACGCCAGTCGATGAGGGCAGGGCGAGCCCGGAGCCACCCGTTGCCCTCGCCGAGGACGTCATCGTTACCGGGCGCAAGCAATCCGAGATTCTGTCGGGCGTAGCGGCACCCGTCGCGGTCTATGTGCCGGACGGCGAAGACCTGCCCGGAGCCGGCATAACGACCCGCGACGTCGCGCGCGCGACGCAGGGGCTGTCGCTCACCAATGGCCAGGGCGGCGGCCGGCTGTTCATTCGCGGCATTGCCGACAGCCCTTTCAACGGACTCAGCCAGTCGACCGTCAGCGTCCAGGTCGACGATGCGCGCGTGACCTATGACGCGCCCGAGCCGGGTTTGCGGCTGATCGATGTCGCGCGCGTGGAAGTGCTGAAGGGACCGCAGGGGCCGCTCTATGGTACCGGCGCCCTTGGCGGCGTCTATCGCATCGTCACCAACCGCCCGGTGCTCGGGCTGATCGAGGGCGAAGCCGGTCTTGGTGTCTCGTCCACCGCAAGCGGAGGCCTGGGCAAACAGGCGGAGGGCGTACTCAACCTGCCGCTGATCAGCGACCGTGTCGCGGTGCGGGTCGTCGGTTATGCAGCGGCGGATCCCGGATGGATCGACGACGCGAAGTTCGGCCACGACCTGAACCGGTCAGTGACATTCGGTGGGCGGGTCGCCTTGCGCGTCGTGCCCTTCGATGGCTGGACCGTCGATCTGAGCGCGGTGGTGCAGACGATCGACACGCAGGACAGCCAGTATGTCTATCACGTCGGCGAAGCCCGCTCCCGCGATGTGCCGGTGCGCGAGCCGCGTTCCGGCAGGGTCGAGATACTACAGACCACGATCGCGGGGTCGATCGGATCGCTTCCGCTGACGATCGTGACGGGGCTGACGAGGCAGAACCAGAGCGATGTCTATGATGCGTCGGCATCGGCGGCGGCGCTCGGCGTCGGGCAGCCCGCGCTCTATCTCGATTGGCGGCGCTATCTGGTGTTCGATCAGGAAGTCCGCCTCGGCTCGGCGCCGGGCAGTCGCTTCGTCTGGGTCACGGGGGCGTCGTTCATGCTGGCGAGGACCGACGCGAACGGCCCGTTACTGTCGGGCAACGGGCCGATGGAAGGGGTCCTGTCAGCCCATCGTCGCGTGATGGAGACCGCGATCTTCGCCGACGGATCATTGCCGCTTTTGCCCCGGTTGAGGCTGGGGATCGGGTTCCGCGGTTTCCGGACGGACACGCGGGATGATCGGTTCGAGCCCGCCTTTCTTGCGGCGCGGGCCAAGACGTCGCTCAGCGTCACGCCCAGCGCGTCGCTGTCGTACGAGATCGCGCCCGACCAGCTGCTCTATGCCCGCTTCGGAACTGCGTTTCGGCCGGGCGGTCTCGATACCGGCAACGCCGTCACGCGACGCTATGATGCCGATGAGGTGCGCAGCGTCGATCTGGGCGGGCGCGTTCGGCTGGACGGGGGGCGGCTGAGCCTCGACGGGAGCCTGTTCAGGACGGACTGGAAGAATGTCCAGTCGGACTATCTGCGGGCCAATGGGCTGATCGCCACCCACAATGTCGGCCGCGCGACCATCATCGGCGCTGACCTGTCGGCGGATTGGCGGCTGCCCGACGGGTGGCGGCTGAAAGCGGGCGCGATCTGGCAGCGTCCGCGCCTTCACCATGCCGCGGACGGCAGCGCGCTATTGCCTGGCGTGCGCTTGCCGGTAGTGCCGGACGTGACCGCGCGGCTTGCCCTGGCGCGCGACGTGGACCTTTACGGGTGGCGGATCACGCCGGGCGTGTCGGCGAACCTGATCGGTGCCTCGCGCCTGAGCCTCGACGCCGATCTCGATCGGCGGACGCCGGCCTATGTCGTCGGCCGGTTCGGCGTCTCCGCCGGCCGCGACCGGCTGACGCTCCGCGCCGATATCGACAATCTGCTCGACGCGAGCGCCGATACCTTCGCCTTCGGCAACCCGTTCTCGGTGCGGGCGACGCGCCAGTATACGCCGCTCCGTCCGCGCACCATCTCGCTGTCGGCTTCGCGCCGCTTCTAAAAAGATTTCCGGCCGACTGCGGTTTCGCCCGACGAGCCCGTCATTGCGACGATGAGACCGAACAACCAGCGGCCGCGCCGGGCGGTCTCCCAACATCATGGTAGGAGGAAGTAATGCGTCTATTTGCCGCAGCAATCATGCTGTCCGGGTTCGTGGCGGGACCAGCCCTTGCGCAGGACAAGCCGTTCGAAGGCGCCAGCGTCACCGTCATCGGCGGGGTCGAGGTCAGCCAGTCGTTCGGCGATGCCAAGGTCGGCGCGCTCTATGGCGGGCAGCTTGGGTATGACTGGCAGTCCGACCACATCGTCTTCGGCCTCGAGGGCGAAGTGACCGGCGCGACCGCGACGGACTGCACCACTTATTACTACCCCGGCGGCGCCAACGCCCGATCGTGCGAGAAGCCGGGCCGCGACCTGTATGTGGGCGGCCGTGTCGGCACCGTGCTGGGGGAGTCGACCCTGCTCTACGCCAAGGGCGGCTATACCAATCTGCGCCGGAGCTTCGACTATACCTCGGGCGGGAGCGGGCCGGCCAGCTATTCGGGCAGCGGCACGACCGACGGCTTCCGGGTCGGGCTCGGCGTCGAGAAGCGGCTCGAGAGCGGCCTGACGCTCAAGACCGAGTATCGCTACTCGAACCATGAGGGCCCTTATAGCAGCCACCAGGCCGTGGTCGGCCTCGGCTACCGCTTCTGACGAAAAAGGGGCCGCTTCCGGGTGGAAGCGGCCCCTTCTTCATGCGCGAACCGGGCGATCAGAAGGAGAAGGTGATCGTCCCGTGATAGCTCTGGTTGGTCACGTCGCTGCGGCCGATCGTGGTGTTGGCGCCCACTGACAGCGAGACCTTGTCGCTGGCCGAGAAGGTCAGGCCGGCGCTGGCTTCGGCCCAGTCATTGTCCGAGCTGGCCACCGCGAACAGCGCGTTGGGGCCGACCCCGCCGACGAAGTTCGCGCCGACAAAGCCGGGCTGCCGGCCGAAATCATGCACCCAGTAAGCCGAGACATAGGGCTTGACCGTCGCGCTGTTGCCATGGGCGTTGAACCCCGCGCGGGCCTGGACGCTGTCGAGGCTGCCCGGCTTGTAGACCAGGGCCGGACCGCCGCCCGTCTCGTTGATCGTGTCGAACATGATCCGCGTGGCGCGCAGCGAGACGCGGGGATCGAGCGCGATCGAGCTGCTGACCGGAACCGAGCCGCCGGCGCCGACCTCACCCGAGATGAACAGCGACTGGTCCTTGCCGACCAGGCGATAGCTCGTGCCCGCCAGGCTGACGTTGCGTACCGTGCGCGAGTCGAACACGCCCGCGCTGAACGTGCCGTCGATGAACAGGCCGCCATGCGTCTTGACCTTGCCGTACAGCGTGCCCTGGAAGAGCGTGCTGCTCGCCTCCTGGCCCGCAAAGGCCGGGGTGGAGTCGAGATCGGTATAGGCGAAGGAGAAGCCGAGCAGCCCGCGCTCGCCGACATCGGCCTCGAGGCCTGCCGCGACGAACCAGCCGTTGAACTGGTCGCTGCCGACCAGCGGTACGGCGGTCGGCATCGAGGCGCTGTGGCCGTCGATATAGCCGCCCGCAACGAACGCGCTCATCGTCTCGGGCAGCTTGCCTTCCTGGCTGACCATGCCGCCGCCCGCATCGCTGCGGGTTTCCTGCGTGCCGGGCATGCCGGACGAGGCAAGCGCCGCGATCTGGAACGGCTTGCCGATCATCGCGACCGTGCCGCCGAGATTGCCGGGCTCGAGCGAGGCGAGGCGATCGCGGTAGAAGCGGCCGGTATTGTCGACCGACGCCGTCGCCAGCGCCTGACGCGTGGTCTCGGCGCGGGGCGCCAGGCCTTCGAGCGTGGAGCGGATCGTCGCCGCGTTCTGCATGTCGAGGATGCCGTACAGGTCGCGCAGGCCGTTATAGACGATACGGTCCTGGTCGAGCAGCCTCGCATAGGCGGTCTGCACCGGCGTATTGGCGACGACATTGGCATAGAGCCCGGCATCGATCGTCACCGAGACCGACTGCGCCTGATAGGTCAGGCGCGGCGTCAGGATGGCGCTGATCGGCGCGGGGGTGAGGAACTTGGTCGTGCCGTCGATCGGCTTTTCCGTGGTGAGGAAGGTGTAATTGTCGCCCGCCCGGATGATGTAGCCGGCCGCCGCGGTGAAGCTCACCACGCCGCCGAGGCTGGCCGTGCCGTTGAGCGGGGTCGTGCCGCTGAACGAGGTCGCGGTCACCTTGACAAGATCGGACACGCCGTTCGCGCCCAGGTTGATCATGAGCAGGTTGCCCGAGGACAGGATGATGTTGCCCTGGAAGGTCAAGGTGCCCGTGGTGGTCGGCGTGCCCGGCGCGATGGTGCCGGCGACGCTGGTGAAGAACGGCGCGCGGATCGTGCCGCTGCCGCTTAGGCCGCCGGTCATCATCAGATAGTCGCCGCCCGAGACCAGGGTGCCGTTGACGTTCACTGAACCGGTCGCCTGGGTGACGCCCATCAGGCTGGTCAGCCTGCCGGTCGAGGTGATGTCGAGCGCCGCGGTGCCGCCCGCGATGGTGAAGCGATCGATCGTCACATTGGTGTTCAGCGTGGTCGTGCCGGCGGCCGACAGCGTCACGTCGAAATAGCGCGGCGCGGTGCTGGTCAGGCGGTTGCCGTCATCGTTGTTGGGCACGAAATTGGTCGCGCCCGGCAGGCCGTTGGCCAAGGTGGCTGCCGGCAGCGCCGCCACCACCTGAGCCTGGCTCTGCTGCGAGCCCGTGGCCGTCTGGCTCTCGACCTGCGTTCCCTGGCCGTCGAGCGATGCGACCGACACCACGGCCTTGTCGTTCGCCGCCGTGCCGGTCGCCGCATCCTGGCCGATCGGATGAAGCGCGACCGTCTCGGTGCCGGTCGCAACGTTGAGGCAGTCACTGACGCCGCCGCTCTCGAAACAGGCCTGGCCGAAGCCGGGCTGGTCCGCCGTGCCGGCGCCCGGCGTGGTCGGCAGGCCGTTCACTGCCTGGTTGCTGCCGTTGATGATGTAATAGTTCGGATCGAGGTTCGTGACCCAATGCGTCGCATCGGTCCAGTTGCCGTTGCCGGCGACCGCCGAGACATAATGATAGGGGTTGTTGGCCGCGATCCAGTCCCAATAGAGATAGAGCGGCTGATAGAAGCTCGCGGTGCCATAACCGTTCGGCGGCTGGCCGTTGAAGAAGCGGGTATAGCCGCCGGAAAGCACGCCGATCACGAGCTGCCTGGCATAGGTGCGGTCGAGGATCAGCGGGCCGCCGGAATCGCCGCTGGCGGTGATGCCTTCCTGGGCCACGCCATTGGCATCGATCACGGCATTGTCGCGCCACGCGTTGAAATCGAACATGCTGGCCTGCACCGTCCCGCGGCGGGGGTCATCGAAGTCGATCCAGTAGAGATTCTGGTTCAGCTTGGGGTCGTTGGGCGAGCCGAAGATGAAACCCTCGAAATCATTGAGCGAGGCGAGGCCGCCGATCATGTTTTCGGCAATGCGGCGGCGATAATCGATGCCGCCGGTCGATCCGGTCGTGCCCGTGCCGTTATTGCCATAGCCGGCGAGGGTGACATGATAGCCGGTGCCTGCCGCCGTAGCGGTGCCCGGGTCCGGCAGTTGCGAGAACAGCAACGCCCAGGTCGGGATGCCGGCGGCCGGCGTATCGAGCGAGGCGATCGCGATGTCGCCATAAAGGAAGCCGGCGGCATCCGGTTCGAGCGACAGCGGATTATAGGCGACATAGTTGGCGTCGTACATGTAACGGCTGGTGTTGGTGGCGTAATTGCCCAACCAGCCGCCGAACGCGCTGGCGCCCGCCACATTGTTGTTGCTGCCGAAGCCGAAGCCGATCGGCTGGCCGCCCGAATTCTGGCCATAGGCATTGGCCGCCCGCTCGTTCACGCAATGCGCGGCGAAGATCACGGTGCGCGGATTGATCAGCGTGCCGGTGCACAGGCCGATGAACCCGTTCTGCTCGTCGACGATCATCTGGCCCACGCCGGTGACGTTGACCGGATCGCGCGCGGTGGTCGGCGTGCCCGGAGGACCGGAGATGACGATCTGCGGCTCGAGATAGTCGCTGACCGGTGCGACCGCATACCCATGCTGCGCTTCGAGGAAGGCATTGGTCGGCGCTTCGGA
This sequence comes from Sphingomonas sp. GW821-FHT10F11, assembly GCF_058809095.1. Lineage (NCBI taxonomy): Bacteria > Pseudomonadati > Pseudomonadota > Alphaproteobacteria > Sphingomonadales > Sphingomonadaceae > Sphingomonas > Sphingomonas sp. GW821-FHT10F11. The sequence goes on along the minus strand of NZ_JBXASH010000005.1, from coordinate 302,685 downwards.
GACGCTGTCCTGCGCCGCGCGATACGCGTTGGTCGGATCCTCGAGATTGGCGCTCTGTGCGTGCGCCGAACCTGCAATGACGATCGACATCGTGGCTGCCGTTGCCAGCAGGAGAGCGCGCGAACGTACCGACGACGCCAGAGAAGCGGTCTTAATCATTGAAATACCCCCGTATTCGGATCCAGGTCGAAACCTTTCTCTCAGATGAACAAAGGCTATCGCTGTGGAAGGGAAGGTCAAGCGGGGATGGGGCCGTTACGGAAGTGTACAGGCTGGAAACCATCAATCGCCCCCAGACTGTGTCCTGAAGGTCACAATGTCGATCAAGGTCAGTAGGGGGCAAGTAAGCACCGAGACGAGCGCGCGGCCGGTGTTCCCGGCGTTCGTCGGTTTTGACACTGGTCATGTTGAATGATGCATGGACCTGTGGAGGCATGGCTCATCTGAGCTCTCGATATATATCCTCGGTATCCTCGTACAGCTCGCGATACACATCGTACGAGCCCTCCTTCAGCTCGCGATAGATGTCGTCCGTCGTCTCCCGCTCCTGCCGCACGCCATAGCGCCACGGATCGAGCCATGCGGGCTCGCGCGGCATCACCGGTTCGGCAAAGGTCAGTGCCAGCGCATCGGCGTCGTCGGGCGAGGCGAGGCCGCGGGCCTTCATATGCTCCTTCTTCTCGAGCAGGATCGAGACCTGATCGGCGGCATAGCCATATTCGACCCCGGTGAGATCGGTCGCCAGCGCCTCCTCGTCGGGGATGGCGCCGCCGGTCAGCCAGCCGCGCATATTGGTCCACATCTCCGAGCGTTTGTTGGCGGTCTGCACGCGCAGATCGCCGGCCCAGACTGCGTCGCGGCCCTTCGCGCCGAACCAGACCTCATAGACATTGTCGAGGCCGAGCTGGCGCAGGCGATCGACCACCGCCGCGCCGATATTGCCGGCATCGACGAAGATCGCGTCGGGATGGAGCGCCTGCGCCTGGAGCGCGACGTCGCCGGCGAGGCTCATCGCATCGACCCGGTGCCAGCGTTTCCACGGGCGCGAGCGGGCGTCGCGGCCGCAACGGATCGCCAGCGTCGAATGATCGTCGCCGAAGCGCGCGCAATCGAGGCCGAAGATCACCGGATCGAGCGTGATCCCGTGCACCTCTCGCGCGCGGGCGAGATCGACCAGGTCGTTGCCGATGAACTGCATCGAGGAGGCAATGGGGAATTGCCCGCGCACGCGCACCTTCACGATGTCGCTGTCTTCGCCATAGGTAGCGACCAGTTCGTCGAGATAGGGTTTGTTGGTACCCTCCACCGTTCGGCTGTCGATCTGCGCGGCGTTCCACAGATGGCGGTGCTTGCCGAAGCATTCGCGGAACGGGCCCGTGTTCATCGTCGGGTTGCCGAAGGCGAGGAACAGGATCTCGGTATCCTCGTCGGTGAGCGCGCCGAGCGCGACTTCCCAGACCTTGGGCGCGATGCCCGAGGCTTCGTCGAAGATCAGGATGATGCGCTTGCCCTGGTTGTGCAGCCCGGCGAACGCCTCGGTATTGGTGACCGACCAGGTGACGAGATCGCTGCGCCAGGAGCGGTCATGGCCGGGCGCGGTCGAGACGAGCGACGTGGCGGTGACGCGGAACCAGTCCTTCGTGAAGGACAGGTTGTGCCATTTGGCGATCTCCGGCGCGGTCTTTGTGAGCAGCTGGCTTTCGGTGTTGGCGGTGGTGACGATGCGGGTGTCCATGCCGGTGTCGAGACCCCATTTGATCAGCATGGCGATGAGCGCCGATTTGCCGATGCCATGGCCCGAGGCGCGGGCGATGCGGCACGGGGTGAAGCGGGTGGCGGGGTTGGAGAGATGGGCCTTGATGTCCTCCATCACCTCGCATTGCCAGGCGCGCGGACCGGACGCGTGGCGCAGGCTGCCCTCACCCCAGGGATAGGCGAACCGAGCATGGGCAAGGGGATCGTGCCGGGACCGCGCGACATGGTCGATGACGGCGTCCGGGACATCCTCTGCCCCCAGGTCGGGCAGTTTGATGGGCGCCGCCCCGCGCGGAGGCTGCTTATTCCGGGACATAGGGCACCTGTCTGTCGGCGACGCGGGCCATGGCCTTGTGCAGGCGCTCGACGAGGCCGCCGGGGTCGTCGAGCGCGCCGGATGCGCCGAGGCGGGCCCATGTCTTCGGATCGCGGGCACGCAGCCATTGCAGCCCGGCGCGGACATCGGCGCGCACTTCGCGGGCATAGCGGAAGATGACCGGGGCGGTGCCGCCAGCAGGCAGGAACACACGCACCGCCTCCTCCTCATAGCCGATCGCGCGTTCGTAGAGCGCGCGCTCCACGCGTTCGTTCGCCCTGGCCTTGCCGAGGGCGGTGGCCTCGGCGAAGTCGGGATAGGCGGCGCGCCATCGGAAGATGGTGCTGCGCGAGACACCGAACTCGGCGGCAAGCTCGCGATCGGTGAAACCGTGGGCGTATTGCTCGCGGGCGCGGCGGGCATAGGCGGGTTTGTAGGTGGTGGGGCGGGTTTCGGTCATGCGGTGGGTTTAGCCGCGTGGAGTGGGAGTTTGAATCAAGCGAGGAACGCGGCTTCTGGGAGTGGTGCTGGGGAGATATGGGACACCGGCTGTGTCATATCTCTTGTGGTGCGCACCTTAATATTATTTATATAATTCAGATATTTATAGGTGATCGACGCAGGGTGAGAGGAGCGCTATGTCTATGGTCCGGGGACGGACGAGCCTCTGGTCTGGTACGAAGGGTCGGGCACCAGCGACCGGCGCTGGCTGCACGCCGATGAGCGGGGCTCGATCATCGCGGTGACGGACGGGTCGGGGGGCGTGATCGGTCTTAATAGCTATGACGAATATGGGGTGCCGGGCAGCGGGAATATCGGGCGGTTCCAGTACACGGGTCAGTCTTATCTGTCGGAGTTTGACCTTTATTATTACAAGGCGCGGATCTACTCGGCCAAGCTCGGTCGGTTTATGCAGACTGACCCTATCGGTTATGGCGACGGCGTAAACTGGTATAATTATGTGGGTGGGGATCCTATAAATAATACTGACCCCTTAGGATTGAAGGTTACCTGCACCGGGTCGATCATCCCGCGCGATAGTTGTGACGGGATGGGTATTGTCACTATCGGGGGCGTATGGGTTCCCAACGGTAGTGGCGATGATGTTTCCGGCGGCGCGGATGGTAGTGATGTAGTAGTGGTTGCTGGGTGGCACTTTGTATCTTATGGTGTTGGGTCTTTAGGCATGTGGCCCCCCTATGATCCATGCAACTTCTCTAATAATTTTTGTAAACTTTATAGGGACCTTCCACTAGATGAACCGCAGAAGGAGAAGGTGTCCATCCCTTGCGCCAATATCCCCGCCGATGCTGGTCCAGTAGTGACAAATACTGCTTCCGCTACGGCGGCTGTAGGTGGTGGAGTAACAGGCTCGCTAGGCGGCTTTGCCATTCCTAGCACGGGGCAGTCAGGATTGTTTTGGACGATCGGTGGTGCTGCAGGCGGTGATGTTTCGGCGTCCTATACGGGTGGAGTCTATCGGAACGCAGGCAGCTTGCGCGGTTTCAGCTGGGGCGGCAGTGCTTCTTGGGGGCCAGTAACGACAGCGACAACTGTGTCCGCCAGCGGACAAATAACCTCAGGCCACTTGGGAACCGGATTGGGTGTCGGAGGGTCGTTAACTGCGAGCGCAACAACGATGTTCCGCTGCTTCGGTCCGGCGAATTAATATGCGGCAATTTACCAAAGGCAGCGCAGTTCTAATTGCGATAGGAATTATTCCTATTTCCTACGTCATATTTTTTCAGAGGCACAATGCTCCGGAACGGGTTTTTAATAACAAGATACTGAATGGTTGTTATTCGGGTGATGGGGTCAAACTTACCATAACTGGAGGGAATTCACTAAAGACCTGGTCTGGGCTTTCCGCCTCAATCGGTCCGTTATCTGAGATAAAGAATGAAGATTATATACATCTAAGTTGGCACGGAGATGCTCGGTTTGCGGGAAAGAGGTTGGACGATTACGTCAGTATTTATCAGAGATCAGGAAGTGTACGATCAATGGTTCTCATAGGAATACCTGACGCGAGGTATAATTTAAAAAAAGTTGATTGTTTGTGACTCTGGCATTGGCCGCAAAGGAGCATTGTAGCGAGTTGGAATTGCGGTGGAATTGCGGTGACAGTCATGGACTGCACCCCTTGAGTGAGACACGATAATTAGGGACAGCGGTTAGCTGTCACGACCAAGGGCTGTCCCCAATTTCACTGTCTCAATCCAGGCGGAAGGAGCTCCAGGAGGGGCTTCGCCCGAGCGCAAGCGCGTTGAGTCTCATTTATATCGCGTACGATTGAATCGCACTTGACTCTTTCTCGCGACTCGCATAAACACATCGTATCCGATGCAATCGGATACGAGTTAAATCATCGAGTGAAAGGACTGACCATGACTGCCAAGACCATCTATTCCGGAACCACGCACAATGTCGGCGGCGCCAACGGCTATACCCGCAGCGCCGATGGCTTTCTCGACCTCCAGTTCGCCGATCCGCATCCCGCCGCGGAAAACTTCTTCGGCGCTGCCTGGTCGGGCTGCTTCATGGGCGCGATCGGCCTTGCCGCCGCGCAGAAGAAGGTCTCGCTTCCCGAGGCCCCGTCGGTCGACGCAACGATCGACCTGCTGATGGAGGGCGGCGAATTCTTCCTGCGCGCCAAGCTCGACGTCACCGTGCCCGGCATCGACATCGACCTGGCCCGCGAGCTGGTCGATCGCGCCCATGAGATCTGCCCTTATTCGAAGGCGACCCGCGGCAATATCGACGTCCAGGTGACCGTGCTCGAGCCCGCTTTCGCCTGAACTGACCGCCCTGGCCGGACGGCGCCCCTTCGGCGCCGTCCGAGCCCTTCCGATTCAATCGGATGCGCTTTAGACCGGGTGCCTATCGACCGGAGCAAGATGATGACCCGCCATTCAGCCGCCCCTGCGACCAAGCTCGGCGATTTCCTCTGCTTCGCCGTCTATTCGGCCAACCTCGCCTTTGGCAGGGCATATCGGCCGATCCTCGACAAGCTCGGCCTGACCTACACCCAGTATGTGACTCTGGTCGCGTTGGGTGAGCAGGACGACCAGACGGTCGGCGATGTGGGTGAGAAGCTGTTCCTCGAATCCAACACGCTGACGCCGATCCTCAAGAAACTGGAGCAGCTCGGTCTGGTCGAGCGCCGGCGAGATCCGACCGACGAGCGCCAGGTTCGAGTCAATGTGACGGCCGCGGGCCGGAAGCTGCAGCGGGAGGTTGAGAACAGCGCCGCCAGCCTGATCGACGCGACGGGTCTTGGCGACGATTTCGCCAAGGTCCAGCAGACGATCGCCAAGCTGCGCGACAATCTGCTGAGCTCGACCAAGGCATAGGTCGGGAGTTGGCGTGGAAATTAGTTAGTGTCCCCGAATTAGAGGCGGCCAATGACAAAGCTTCTCCTGGCAGGCGCCACCGGTATGGTGGGCACGGCGGTGCTGAGGCTGTTGCTGGACGACGCGCGCGTGACCCAGGTGGTCGCGCCGACGCGCCGGCCGCTGCCGCCGCATGCGAAACTGCTGAACCCGATCGTGACCAGCGACGACCTGCCGCTCGATGCCGCGTGGTGGGCGGTCGACGGCGCCATCTCCGCGCTGGGGACGACGCGGGCGAATGCCGGATCGGCCGCGGCCTATCGCGCCATCGACTATGACTATGCGCTCGCCATTGCGACGCAGGTCCGCAAGGGCGGCGCGACCTGCTTTGCCCTGACCTCCTCGATGGGGGCGGATGCGCGGTCGTGGTTTCGCTATCCCCGCACCAAGGGCGAACTCGAGGATGCGATCGATCTCCTCGGTTTCCCGTCGCTGACGATCGTGCGCCCGGGGTTCCTCGGCGGAGAACGCAGCGAGCACAGGCCGATGGAGAAGAGCATCGGCCGGCTGTTGCGCATCGCAGCGCCGATCCTGCCGGCCGGCGCCCGCACCAGCCCCGCATCGACCGTTGCGGCGCTGCTGGTCGAGGCGGCGCTGCAGGGCAAGGCGGGCAGGCGCGTCATCAATTCCAGGGAGATCGCGTTGACCGCCGAGGGTCGTTCCTGACGATGAGTCGGATCGGGCGTGGCAAGCATGCCATTCATGCAGGCGCGCTCAGGCGGCGATCTTCATCCTGCTCATCATGCCCGCTTCGTCGGCACGCAGCGTCAGCACCGATACGCCGGAGGCCGTGACGGCGACGGTGTGCTCGAACTGGGCGGACAGCGAGCCGTCGCTGGTCACGACAGTCCAGCCGTCGGCCTCGGTCCTCACGTTCCGCCGGCCGCGATTGAGCATCGGCTCGATCGTGAAGACCATGCCCTCGCGCAAGGGAAGGCCGGTTCCCGGCTTGCCGAAGTGCAGGATCTGGGGCTCCTCATGCATCTCCCGGCCGATGCCGTGGCCGCAATATTCCCGCACCACGGTATAGCCGTTACGCCTGGCATGGCGGTCGATCGCCCAGCCCACATCTCCCAGCCGCGCGCCCGGGCGGACTGCCCTGATGCCCATCCACAGGGCTTCGTAACTGGTCCGGACCAGCCGCCTGGCGGCCGGATTCACCGCACCGACGAGATAGGTCTTGCTGGAATCGGCGATATAGCCGTTCTTCTCGAGCGTGATGTCGAGATTGACGATGTCGCCGTCCCGCAGCACCGCCGAGGGCGACGGGACGCCGTGGCAGACCACATGGTTCACCGAGGAATTCAATACGAAGCCATAGCCATATTGGCCCTTGCTCGCGGGGCGGGCCTGGAGATCGTGGACGATGAAATGTTCGACCATATCGTCGATCTCAAGGGTCGACATGCCGGCGAGCGGGGTCCGGTCGAGCAGCTCGAACACCGACGCCAGCAGCTGGCCGGATTCGGCCAGCAGTGCCAGCTCCTCAGGCCGCTTCGTCATGTTCGATCAAGGCCAGAGGTTGAGCCGAAAAGCCCGCTGCGCCGAGTTCGCGCGCGATGATCTCGGTGAAGCCGAGCGTGGGATTGGTCTCGCACAGCATGCCGACCCTGATCCACCAGGCGGCCTGCGCGTTGATCGAGCGACACGAGACCTTGCTCGCCCTGCGTAGCCGATCGTGCAAGTCATCCTCTATGTTCACGATGCCCATCGGAGTCTCTCTATACGATTCATATATGGATCGTATATATACTATATGAGGGGAAGCCAAGGGGTGGGGAGCGCCTCGGCCGAGAGCGCGCCCGTTTTGACAGCGCCTACGGCAAATTGGGGAGCACATTCTATCGGAGCGGTGATGGAAAATAAGTATAGTGTCCCCGAATTAAACGTGCGGGCGCAGTGCCACCATGACTGGACGTTGCGCCCGAGCCCGTTTCCGCTTTAACCCCGGGATATGGTGACAGCTTCGGCATTGCGGGACAGGGGCGATCGGGCTCGTGCCGAGCTGGCGGGCCTGATCGATCTGCAGATGTCTCCGCTGGGCCTGGCCGCGATGGACGCCCTGGCGCCGGCGCAGGGGCAGATTATTCTGGATATCGGCTGCGGCGCGGGCGAGACGGTGTTGCAATTGGCGGATCGGGTGGGCCGGGCCGGCCGGGTCATCGGCGTCGACCTGGCGCCGCGCGTCCTGGCGGTGGCGCGGGCGAGAGCGGCCCATCTACCGCAGGTGATGTTCCTGCAGGAGGACGCCGCCGGCCTGACGCTGCCCGATCGGAGCGTCGACGGCATCTTTTCCCGGTTCGGAACGATGTTCTTCGCCGATCCGGTCCCGGCATTCGCGAACATGCGCCGGATGCTGACGCGTCGCGGCAGGATCGGCTTCGTCTGCTGGCGGTCGATGCGGGAAAACGAGCTGGATTTCCTCCCGATCGAGGCGTCGGGGCTGGCGTCGATGATCGACGCCACCCCCTTCAGCTTCGAGGATGCCGACACCATTCGGGATGTGCTTGGTGCGGCGGGCTATGCCCGGATCGAGATCGCGCCGCATGATGTGCAGGTTTCCAGCGGCGACGCCGACGCGATGCTGACGGTGGTCATGCGCGTCGGAGCGCTGGGCAAGGTCCTGAGGGAAACGCCGGCGCTGTTGCCCGAGGCCGAGGCGCGGGTGCGCAGCGCGCTGTCGGCGCGCGAGCGAGACGGCCGGGTGAGCCTCGGCGCAGCGACGTGGATCGTGACCGCCGCCGCCGGCTGAACCGGCCTGCGACATGGCCGGAGGGGAAAGCGCGAGCGCCACGGCGCCCAGGGGCGCGAATTGGTCGGGGAAAGAGGATTCGAACCTCCGGCCCCTGCCTCCCGAAGGCAGTGCTCTACCAGGCTGAGCTATTCCCCGACCAGGGACGAGCCGCGCTGGTATCGCGCGGCAAGGCGACGGCCCTTAGCCGAGGGTTTCGCGGGCATCAAGCCCGCATTCGATACGGGGCGAGGGAAGTGCCGCTTCAGCCGCGTTCAGCCTCTGGCGCCGAGCATGTCCTCGATGCTGGTGAATTTCTCGCGCGGGGCGCCGTCGCGGGCGCGGGCGGTTTCGGCCGCCTCGATCTTCTGCCAGTCGCGGAAGGTGACCACGTCGACATTGCGCTCACCGAGCAGTGAGTCGAGCCCGGCCCGGCCCGCCTTGCCGCTGTTATCGGCCAGGTCGGCGGCGATGTGTTCGGCGATCAGGAAGCCGTCGGGGCGGTTGGTGCCGATCGTGCCGGTCGGCCCGCGCCGCGCCCAGCCGACCGCGTAGAGGCCCGGGCCGATCCGCCCGTCCTGGTTGGCGAAGCGGCCGAGCTTGTCGTCATAGGGCACGCCCTCGATCGGCGGGGTGCGGTAGCCGATGCAGCTGATCACGAGTCCTGCGGGGATCGCATAGGTTTCGCCGGTGCCCAGGGCGCGGCCCTCGGCGTCGATCGCGGTGCGCTCCACGATGACTCGCTCGGCCTTGCCGTCTCCTTCGACGCGGACGGGCATGGCGTAGAAGTCGAAGTCGATGTCGATCTGCTTGCGGTCGGTGCGCGTGGCGAAGTCGCGCAGATGGGTGACCGACTTGCGCTGGCCGGGATCGAGCGCGGCATCCTCCTCGATCGGGGGGAGATCGGCCGCGTCGACATGTGGCACGGCGCGGGCGAGGTGGCCGAGTTCGCCCAGTTCCTTCGGCGTCATCGCGATCTGGTGGGGCCCGCGCCGGGCGAGGATGGTGATGCGGTCGTGGGTCGCGGTGCCGAGATGATCGAGCGCATGGCCGACGATGTCCGATCCGGCGAACTCGCTCTCGGCCTTGGCGAGGATCCGTGCGACGTCGAGCGCGACATTCCCCGCGCCGACCACGACGGCGCCGGGACCGTGGAGTGAGGGGTTCAGGCCGGCGAAATCGGGATGGCCGTTGTACCAGCCGACAAAGGCCGCGGAGCCGACCACGCCGGGCAGATCGTCGCCGGGTACCCCGAGCGGCTTGTCGGCGGGGGCGCCGGTGGCGAGGACAACCGCGTCGTACAGGTCGCCCAGCTCGGCGATGGTGACGTCGCGGCCGACGCTGACATTGCCGACGAAGCGGACATTGTCGGTGAGCGCCACCGCCTCGTAACGGCGCGAGACGCCCTTGATCGATTGATGGTCGGGCGCGACGCCGGTGCGGATCAGGCCGTAGGGGACGGGGAGGCGATCGATGATGTCGACATGGACCTGGTCGCCGAAGGTCTTCTGGCAGGCCTCGGCGGTGTAATAGCCCGCCGGGCCGGAACCGATGATCGCGATGTGACGCAAGGCCCGCTCCTCGTTGTTTGCTGGGATGCTAGCGAGGAGCGGGGGTTGGGGGAAGCGCTCAGCCGCGGCGTTTCGCGCGCCAGGCCTTGACCGCGGCCATGGTGCCGGTGACGTGGCCGGCCGGGCTCATCTCCGAATGGACGAAGATGATCTTGCCGTCGGGCGCGATGACATAGGAGGTGCGGTTGGTCATCACCCGCTCGCCCTTGCCGATATGCACGTCGTAGCCGGAGATCGTCGCCGGCTTGGCCACGCCGACCGGGAAGGCGTCGCGGCATTCGACCTTGGAGAAATCGGCGAGCTTGGCGATCGGGTCGGCGGAGAGGCCGATCAGGGTGGCGCCGTTCTTCTGGAATTCGGACGCGGCGAGGGCGAACTCATGCGCCTCGATCGTGCAGCCCTTGGTGAAGGCGGCGGGGAAGAAATAGAGGACGACCGGGCCTTTGCGCAGGGCGGATTTGAGCGCGAAGTTGAACTGCTTGCCGCCGAGTGCCGCCTCAGTGGTGAAATCGGGCGCCTTGGCCCCGACGGGGAGCGCCGCGTTGGCGGGGACGGCGAGAGCGAAAGAGGCGAGCAGGGCGGCGGCGGCAGCGAGCTTCATGTGAGTCTTCCCTAAAGAGGCCGGAGGAGGCACGCGCGTCATACTCCGCCCGCCGTTACGGCACCACCGCGAAAAAGGCCGCCGCGCTAGGGACGCGGCGACCTTCCAAAGCGGTCCGAAGACCAGCCTTATTTCGCGAGCGGTGCTGCGTCCGCGGCATTTTCGGGCAGGCCGCCGAGCTGGCTGACCAGCTTGATATAGGCGTCGAGATAGGCGAGCACGATGACCTGGCCGATCGCGGTATCCTGATAGCCGCCGCCGCCGGCACCGCCGAACGCACCGCCGCCGAACACCGCGCCGCCGCCGCCGAAGCTGACGTCGGACTTACGGGCATGGCCCTCGGTCAGCGCCTCTTCCTCGGTGGTGCGGGCGTTGACGACCGACAGGGTCACCGCCGCTTCCTTCTTGTTGACGTTGATGCCGCCGGCGATCGCACCGATGCCGCCGAACAGGCCGCCGCCGCGGCCGAGCAGGCCGCCCAGCGCGGCACCCGCGCCGCCGCCGCCCGAGCGGTTGTTGGCGGTGACGATGTCGGGCTGGAGGAAATAATCCGCCGCCTTCACCTGGCCCTTGCCAAGGTTCGAGCCGTCCTGCAGCTCGCCCGAATCCGCCATGGCGCGTTCCATGTTGCGGCTGTTCATCGAGCGGCCGCGATTGACCAGGCCGAAACAGCCGGACTTCTGGACGAACACCTTGATGATCGCCTCCGGGCTGCCGAGATTATATTCGCGCCACCATTGATTGTCGGGATCGACGATCGCGATGGTGCCGATCCGCTTGCGGCAGACGGGAATGTTGAGCTCGCCGTTCTTCTGCATCTGATAGGCCGAGGACCCCTTGTCCTTGGCGATAGCGGGCGTGGCGGCGAAAGCGGCAGCGAGCGCGCCGAGCGCGGCACTGGTCAGGAAAATACGCATGGTGATCCCCTAAGTCCTCGCTCGCCCTGTTCTCCCGGGTGCGAGCGTTCAACGATGGTGCGACCCCGTGACGGCGCCAATATTAGCACCGCCCCGATAGCCGCGCTAGGCACTTCGCGGCGGATGACAGCATAAGTCATGATTGCCATCACCCTGCCATCCTCTTCAAAGCGCCTCTCGTCGGCGTCGTCAGATACGGGTCTAGTCGCCCGGCGGATGCAGGGTGAAGGCGGGTGCGACGGAGAGTCGACGGCCGCGCGACGGCGGCGACCAACGGGGATGGCACGGGCGGGGGCGGCCCATGTCGCGCGACCCCCTTCGCAGACGCCGCCGCGCCTGCTAACGCGCGTCCGATCATGTCGACCGACCTTTCCCGAATCCGCAATTTTTCGATCATCGCCCATATCGACCATGGCAAGTCGACCCTGGCCGATCGCCTGATCCAGGCGACGGGGGGCTTGAGCGACCGTGAGATGTCCGAGCAGGTGCTCGACAATATGGACATCGAGCGCGAGCGCGGCATCACCATCAAGGCGCAGACCGTGCGGCTGCGCTACAAGGCGCAGGACGGGCTCGATTACGAGCTGAACCTGATGGACACGCCGGGGCATGTCGATTTCGCCTATGAAGTGAGCCGCAGCCTCGCCGCGTGCGAGGGCGCGCTGCTGGTGGTGGACGCGGCGCAGGGCGTCGAGGCGCAGACGCTCGCCAATGTCTATCAGTCGATCGAGCACGACCATGAGATCGTGCCGGTCATCAACAAGATCGATCTGCCCGCGGCCGACCCGGACAAGGTGAAGGCCGAGATCGAGGAAGTGATCGGCCTGGACGCGTCCAACGCGGTGCTGACCTCGGCCAAGGCCGGCATCGGCATCGCCGATGTGCTGGAAGCGGTGGTCACCCGCATCCCGCCGCCCAGGGGCGATATCGACGCGCCGCTGAAGGCGATGCTGATCGACAGCTGGTACGACCCCTATCTCGGCGTCGTCATCCTGATCCGCGTGATGGCCGGCGTCCTGAAAAAGGGCCAGCAGATCAAGTTCATGCAGACCGGCACGCTGCATCTGGTCGACCGGGTCGGCTGTTTCCGGCCGAAGATCGAGCAGCTGAACGAGCTGGCCGTCGGCGAGATCGGCTTCATCACCGCGCAGATCAAGGAAGTGGCGCAGACCCGGGTCGGCGACACCATCACCGACGCGAAGCGGCCTGCCGCCGAGCCGCTGCCGGGCTTCAAGGAAGTCCAGCCGGTGGTGTTCTGCGGGCTGTTCCCGGTCGATGCCAACGACTTCGAGAAACTGCGCGAGAGCATTTCCAAGCTGCGGCTGAACGATGCGAGCTTCAGCTTCGAGATGGAGACCAGCGCGGCATTGGGCTTCGGCTTTCGCTGCGGCTTCCTCGGGCTGCTGCACCTCGAGATCATCCAGGAGCGGCTGACCCGCGAATACGACCTGGACCTGATCACCACCGCGCCGTCGGTGGTCTATCAGATCGAGCTCACCCATGGCGGCGGGCATGTCGAGCTGCACAACCCGGCGGACATGCCCGATCCCAACAAGATCGAGAGCATTGCGGAGCCGTGGATCGAGGCGGTGATCTATGTGCCCGACGAGTATCTCGGCAGCATCCTGAAGCTGTGCCAGGACCGGCGCGGCATCCAGAAGAACCTGACCTATGTCGGCGGCCGCGCGCAGGCGACGTACGAGCTGCCGCTCAACGAAGTGGTGTTCGATTTCTACGACCGGCTGAAGAGCATCAGCCGCGGCTATGCCAGCTTCGACTATCACCAGATCGGCTATCGCGAGGGCGACCTGGTCAAGATGAGCATCCTGGTCAACAACGAGCCGGTCGATGCGCTGAGCATGATCGTGCACCGCGGCACCGCCGAAGCGCGCGGGCGCGGCATGTGCGAGCGGCTGAAGGACCTGATCCCGCGGCATCTGTTCAAGATCCCGATCCAGGCGGCGATCGGCGGCAAGGTGATCGCGCGCGAGACGATCGCCGCGCTGCGCAAGGACGTGACGGCGAAATGTTACGGCGGCGACGCCAGCCGCAAGCGCAAGCTGCTCGACAAGCAGAAAGAGGGCAAGAAGCGGATGCGGGAATATGGCTCGGTGAGCATTCCGCAGGAGGCGTTCATTGCGGCGCTGAGGATGGGCGACGAAGGCTGAGCGCCCGAGGCCGGGGAGGGGATTGCGCCAGCAATCGCCGAACTGGACGAGGATCAGCGCCAGCCCGGCCGGCGACCGGTCGAGCTTGCCCTCGACCGGATCGTCCGACGACGCGGCTTTGCCGCGGCGCCACTCGGCATCCAGCCGGGTTTTCCGACTTTCTTTTTTTCTTCCGCTGTTATGTTGGATTTTTGGGCGAAAATCGGCGTGTGAATTCAGCGACTTGATGCCCGTTTTCCCTGTTACGCCATAACAGCGGAAAAACGCGTCGAAATTCGGGGATTTTTTCCGCTGTTCGCGACGAATTCGCGCCGGAATCGCCGCTGCTTGATTCAAACGCGCGCATGGATGGGATAATGAGGGGGCTGGATCGTCCATGGCGGGTGCGTGCCATGGCCGAACGGAAGGTTGAATCGAGCGACGGGTTCCGTGCCCGTCCACGGAATAGATGTGTCAACGGTGCGCCGTTATCGCGCGCTACCCATTGAGTGGGCCGTCACCAGAGTGGCCAAACGCAACGTCAAAGGCCGGACAGAATCTCCGCCTTTTTCGCCTCGAAGTCGGCGTCGCTGATCAAGCCGCTCTCGTGCAGCTGTTGGAGCTCGGCCAGCCGGGCAGCCAGTGTGCCGTGTGGCGGCGGATCCATGGTCATCGTGCCGACCGTGACATTGCCTTGCCGCATTGCCGCCGCGACGAGCCCTGCCATCCTCTGGAGGTCCTGCGGGGTCCCGTCGTTTCCGGCGGTGAAGGCGCCGAAGCTCGACGAGGTGTCGCGCGCTTCGGCCTTGCGACGCATGCGCGGCGCGGCGAAGATCAGCAGAGCGGCGAAGATCAGCGCCGAATAGAGCGGAAAGGCGATCGCGATCCCGTCAAAGGTGATGTCGTCGCGCGTCTCTTCCTTCCCCTCGCCGGTGACGCAGACAATGTGGCGGTGCACACCGCTCCCGCCGGACGGCGTGGTGTAGCTATCCGAATCGTCGATGACCTTGCCCGAACAGAATGGCCCGGCGGCCCAGCTGGTGACGGGCGCCCACATCGTCGTGCCTATCCCTGCGACAAAGAAGCCGAGGCCGAGGCTGAGCGGAAGCAACATGCCGAGCGCCGTCCGCCAGGGACGGTAGGACGGTTTGGCTGGCATGGCTGTTCCCCCGCGCCGGTGGCGACGCGGCGGTGAACCTAAAGCAAGTGCTGCAGGCGGACAATCACGCGCCGGACCGCCACCGACCGTTCGATCGGCAGATCGGCTTATTACCTCGGACAGGTCGCATACCGCACCGGTCGCTGGGCAATTAAGTGGAGTGTCACCGTAATCCCATCAATGTATGGTCCGGAAAGCAAAAGAGTACCTTCACGTTCGAAGGAAATCAGTCCATGGTCGATCAAATCGTCAAGCGGTTTATGAAGGAGCGGCCATGAGTAGTTACGAGGAGGATTTACGCTTGGCGCTAAAGCCTGAGTTCGACGCAGGTCTTTTGCGCGAAGTTGATGATTTGTCTGATATTTTTGACAGGCTTGCGAAAGCTTATCCGCCGAGTGGATCGAAGATCGATTGGAAAACTATTCCGGGGTCGATTGAGGAATTTGAGGAAGATGTTTCTCTTCAAAGTGAACGATTTGTCGATTTTTTCGACAACGTTATACATAGATTTGATCTAACTGGTCCGGTTACCTATGTGAGTGATAGTGCAATAAATTTTGCGCTAGAGGGATCTATTGAAGCGGTACGGCGCGCATTGCCAGAATTGATAGAAATTCCTCAGCATCATTATTTTATAGGTCCAAGATATTCTTGGTGCATTTCAATGACAATGGAAGGGGATATGGCGTTCGGGATTTCTGTTATCCGTTAATGACGCTTCCGCCGATTTGAGCATGAGTAGCATTTGCTATTGCTGCGGAGAATGTTGCCCAGACTGGCGCTAGAGAGGTTGGGGTTACGGTGACAGTTTACTAATTATCCGACATTCGCTACCGTGGCATATGGCGCGCTTGGCAAGAGTTGTGATCCCCGGTGTTCCGCACCACATCACGCAACGCGGCAATCGGCGGGGCCAGACCTTCTTCGAAGACGCGGACTACGCGCTCTACCGTGACCTGCTCGGCGAGGCGGCGGGCAGGGCCGGGGCTGAGGTCTGGGCCTATTGCCTGATGCCCAACCATGTCCATGTCATCCTGACGCCGTCGGACCCGGATGGCCTGCGCCGGACCTTCGCGGAGTTGCATCGCCGCTACACCGGCATCATCAACGCCCGGCATCGCTGGACCGGGCATTTGTGGCAGGGCCGGTTCGGGTCGGTCGCGATGGACGATGCCTATCTGGCCAATGCCGCCCGCTATGTGGCGATGAACCCCGTTCGCGCCGGCCTGGTCGAAAGGGCGGAGGACTGGCGATGGTCGAGCGTCGCCGCCCATCTGGCGGGCAGGGACGATGGTGTCGTCAAGGTGCGCCCGGTGCTCGATCGTACGGGAGACTTCCGCGCCTTTCTCGGGGAGGATGAGGATGCCGCAGCTTATGCCGCGTTGCGCCAGTCCGAGACCACCGGCAGGCCGCTGGGTGGTTCGGCCTGGATCACGGCGATCGAGCGGCAAACCGGCAGAACCCTCGCGCCGCAACGGCGAGGGCCAAAGCCGAAAGCTGCTAATTAGTAAACTGTCACCGTAATAGAAAGCTACTAATTAGTAAACTGTCACCGTAATTGTCACCGTAATAAGGAACGATCGGCGCGCCGATACCGGCCGATCCAACCCGTCAGGGCTGCGCACCGCCTGTCGCCGCCCCAGCCGCCGCCTTCAGATCAATCACCTTGTCTCGCTGATACCCCAATACTCCCGGGATGGCCGGCATGCGCGCGATCCCGATGCCGAAAAAATTGTTCATCTTGCCCACCGCGTGAAAATCCGCCTGAGCCGATGGGAAGGATTTGAGCGATGCGGGTAATCCCCATTCGAATTTGGCGACCTCGGCCTTTCGCTTGCCGAGGACGGTGAGATGCATCCACAGGGGCATAAAGCCCGCCCCGGGTAGCGGCGGATCGAGCTGGGGCTGAAAAATCGCTGCCACCAGGAAATTCCCTGCATCGGTGATGACGCCTGGTTTCACCTCGAACTTCACGCTGCCCATGCAGGAACAGGCACCCATATATCCGGCATTTGGATCGAACAGGATCGGGCCGTAATACACATAGGTCCCGGGCGGTGCCTTCATGAAATAGCTGTAATAACTACCCTCTTTGTCCTTGTTGAACACATTCATCGGTCCGAACGACATACTGGTTCGCGTTTCGATGTCGCCGATCGTGAAGGTCTCCGGCGTTGGTTTAACGGGTTTGTTCCCTATTTTTGTGCCCGTCGCTCCAGCCTTTTTATCGGATTCCCAAGAGGCCAGCTGCTTGAGATATTTGGCCGTTGCCTTGGCGAATGCAGCGTCCCAATCCTTCTTGTAGGCGTCGATATCGGCCTGATCGGGCACCTTCAGGAACATGCCCCACTGCCGAAAGGGTCCGTGGAGATAGATATAGCCGCTCGCGGGATCGAAGCTGAACTTGCCCGCGACGAGTTGTTTTTCTTCGATCGATTGAGCTTGCACGGGGCTGATCTGCAGGCCGAGTAGGAGAAGCCCCGCAATCAGAAATGCCGGTATCTTCATGGCTCAAGCACCTTGTATTGCGGTTTGGGGCCGGCGGCGACTTTGGCCTGCTGCAACAGATCAGCTTCGCGCTCCTCATCCTTCTTGCGGCCATTCCCCTCTTCGAAATTAAAGGCTTTCCAGAGCCCCTCGCTCATGCCGTAGCGCTGATATTCCTTGTACGACATGCAGTTGCGAATATTAATGCGGTGAATCTTCCGCCGTTGAGCCGATCCGAAAACCGCATCCGCGAGCGCACTGCCGATGGCGGCGCCGAGCGCACCGGCCAGGCCATATTGTCCCATGTAGAGATTGTCCTGACCGCCATAATAACGGATGCCGCTCGCGAGCGCGTCGCACTCCTTGATGTCGGCATAAGCCTCATCGAAACTCGTATTGTCGCGGTGGAAGAAGAAATATTTGTCGTAGGTTTGAACGTCGGCCGGCGCTTCGACGAAAACGAGGTCAGGCATCGCGACCCTGGCGATTTCTTCCGGAGCGAAATGCCGGACGGGCGGTTCCGATTTGATCGCCTGAGCATGCGCTGCCCCTGACGACATCAGAAGCGCAATGACGATTGCCAGGCGCATAGACATTTCCCCCGATCCCTGCGTTTTGCAAGGAGCCCTCACGCGTTATCGAAACGCGGCCGATGCCTGTCAACGGCGGATCATTCGATCGGCCGATGCGATTTACGTCAACAGCGCGCCAGCCCCCCGCTCAGTCATACCCCGCCAGAGCGTCCGCAACCCGGGCACGTGCGGTCCACTCAATTGACCGAAGCGGGGTGATCGTTTTTGCGCCTTTAGCTACCTGCGCTTCCACCGGGATCCGCAGGCGCGCGACGGTCGCCCAAGGTTCGCGCGATCAGAACCGCCAGCACCGGAATGAGCACCGCGTAGATATATTGCGTCCGCGAGACCCCGATGCCGAACGGGAACCAGATGCCCGGCACACCGATCGGATCCAGCAACTCGCCGCCGAAGAAGGCGAGGGTGGTCAGTGCCAGAGCGATGATGGCGTGAATCCGCATCGGCCCGCCCAGGACGATGCGCGCGCCGATGACGACGAAGAGCGCGATCGATCCGAGGCGGCCAGCGCTTGTCACGCTTGCCGCGTTAGTGGCGGCGGCGACGATCTGGGCGGCCGCGAGCGCGAGCGCCGCCACATCGATGATGCGCCATCGACGCTCGCACCAGCGATTCCACGCCAGCGCCCAGGCGGCCACCGTCGGCATCCACATGAACTGCGCCAGCCACGCATAGGTGGGCAGATCCAGCAGATCGGTCCAGGCGACGACCGCGTTGTTGAGGCGGCGGGCCCCCGCCAGTGCAAGCGCGATGGCAGTGAAGATCAGGAAACCCCGGAAACTGCTGCGAGGCCGGCACCAGAGCGCCAGTCCGGCGAGCAGGAACATCGCCAGCGGCTCGATCGCATCGACGACATAACCGGCGATCGTTCGCTCCCATTGCGCGCGGTGAAGTCCATCGCCGACCGGTCGGGGCGCCAGGATGGGCGGGCTGTGCAGGCCGCCGCCTTCGGCGCTGGGCGCAGGGGCGGGCAGCATGAGGGCGCGGACGGCAAGCACGCCGCGTGTGCCCGCCGCGTCGGCCGGAAGGGCAAAGCGCATCGGCCGCGTGCCGACGACACGCGGATGCGGACCTAGCCGGCCCGAGCCGCCCAGCAGCCGGCCGTTCCAATAGAGTTCGTATCCGTCCTCGACGAGGGTCGGCCCGAGCACGTCCCATGATGCGCGCCCCGCCGGCACGGTCACCACGCGCCGGTACCAGGCATAGCCGGTGTAGCCGGGATGGCCATGTGCCATCCAGCCACCGACATAGTCGGGCAGGCCGACATCGCCGTCATGGCTGCTGGGCGCGGCGGTGAGATCGATCGTCTCCCAATCGCTGTCGTCCGCATCGGCGCCGGCCCAGCGCGGATCATCGCCGGTGTGGAATCGCCAGGGGCCGTCGAGCAAGGTTGCCGCGGCGCGCAGCGACGGCGGATCGGGCCGGCCGCCGCGCGCCAGATCGGCGATCACGACGGCCCATGCCAGCAGGGTTGCCAGGGCGATCCAGACGAACAGCGTGCGTCGCGTGGCATGGATCGATTTGGGCATGGCGCAGGCAGGTTAGGGGCAGAACGGGCGGACAGGCAACCGATGCGAGACGAGCGACCAAGTCGAGTATCCGAACGGGAATCTCGGCGACAGGACATCTTGCGATGTCAGAATAATTATCGTTATACTTCAATGATATGGTTGAAAAATGAGCGCGCCGTCACCGGAATCCGCAATGCGCCCTTGACAATGAGTGACTGAACAGTCATTTAATGGCCAACAGGAAACATACAGGTGGAACGGCATGGCTCGACCTCTTAGCGATGATCGCAGGCACAGCATCATCATCGCGGCGACCGAACTGATGGCAGAGCGAGGCCTGGGCACATCCACCGCCGACATCGCGAAGCATGCCCGCATCTCGAACGGATCCGTCTTCACCTATTTCGAGACGAAGACGGACCTGTTCAACGCCATCTATGCCGCATGGAAGGATGACCTGATCGAAACCGTTTCGGCGGCCATCCCCGCCGACCAGGACGAGAAATCACAATTGAGGTGTTTCTGGGTTGCCCGCACGCACTGGGGCATCGCCAATCCCGGAAAGCGCAAGGTTCTGGCGCAGTTGCATGTCTCCGATCAGATTACCGACGCGAACCGTCGGGCAGCCACGATATCGGCCGCACCGGTGCTCGACCTGATCGATCGGGTGGCCAGGCGGGGAACATTGCGCGCCGCGCCGCGTGCCTATGTCGTGGAGCTGGTCGAAGGGATGGCGGGCACGACGATGGACTTCATGATCGCCAATCCGGCGATGGCGGAAAACGCTTCACAGGCCGGCTTCGACGCCTTGTGGCGCATGCTTGCCTGAAAATTTCACTATTAAATGACTGTCCAGACAGTCAAATAAAAAGGAGATCGACCATGTCCGAGGTAAACACGACGAAAAGGAACGCCACCATGTCCGACCACAGCTTCACCATGACGATCGGCGGCAAGGCTGTCGCCGGCGCCGCCACCTACACCATCGTCAATCCCGCCACCGGCCAGGTGGTTGCATCGGCGCCGGACTGCTCGCGCGACGAGCTGGAACAGGCCGTGGCGGCTGCCCGCGCTGCCTTTCCCGATTGGGCGGCGCGCCCGATATCGGAGCGCCGCGCGGTCTTGCTCGCCATGGCCGATGCGATCGATGCCAATGTCGACATGCTGGCCGGGCTGGTGACGGCGGAGCAGGGAAAGCCGCTTGCGCTCGCGCACTT
Source organism: Sphingomonas sp. GW821-FHT10F11 (assembly GCF_058809095.1). Lineage (NCBI taxonomy): Bacteria > Pseudomonadati > Pseudomonadota > Alphaproteobacteria > Sphingomonadales > Sphingomonadaceae > Sphingomonas > Sphingomonas sp. GW821-FHT10F11. The sequence goes on along the minus strand of NZ_JBXASH010000005.1, from coordinate 282,291 downwards.
CGAAGTGGGTTTCCTCACCTTATGGCTCCGCGAGAGCGCCCGTCTGGAGCTTCCGGAGATCGTCAACCAGGACGATGGGGAGCGCCGGTCGGTAACGCGGCGCATCCCGCTCGGGGTCGTCGCGGCGATCACGCCCTGGAATTATCCGATCGGGCAGAACGCGTTCAAGATCGGTCCGGCCATGCTGGCGGGAAACACCGTCGTCCTGAAGCCGTCGACGCTGACTCCGCTGGCCAATCTGAAACTCGGCGAGATCCTGCGCGATGTCGTCCCGGCGGGCGTGCTCAACATCATCTCCGGCACGGACGGCCTTGGGGAGTGGGTGACCTCCCATCCCGGTTTCGACAGGATCAGCTTCACCGGCTCGACGCGGACGGGACGCCTCGTCATGGCGTCCGCCGCCAGGCGGCTGACCGGCGTCACGCTGGAACTCGGCGGCAACGACCCGGCCATCGTCCTGCCGGACGTGGACGTCAAAGCCACCGCCGAAAGGCTCTTCTGGGCCGCTTTCGTCAACTCAGGCCAGCTCTGCCTGGCGACGAAACGCCTCTATGTTCACGCCGATATCTATGACGCTTTCGCGGCGGCACTGGCCGATTATGCGCGCGGGGTGGTGGTCGGCGATCCCCTGGCCGATGGCGTGCAACTCGGCCCGGTCTCGAACCGTCAGCAATATGACACCGTCGTCGGGCTCATCCGCGATGCCCGGGACAAGGGCTATCGCTTTCTCACCGGAGGAATGCCCGACACATCGGCGGCGGGGTTCTTCGTCGCGCCGACGATCGTCGACAATCCTCCCGAGGATGCGCGTATCGTTCAGGAGGAGCAGTTCGGGCCGGTTCTGCCGCTCCTGAAATTCTCGGATATCGATGACGTGGTGGCGCGCGCCAATGGGACTGACTATGGCCTCGGCGCCTCCGTGTGGTCGGCGGATGTCGACGCCGCCTATGCCATCGCCGAGCGTCTCCAGGCCGGGACGGTCTGGGTCAACGAGGTGCAGCACCTGGCGCCCGATGTGGCTTTCGGCGGGCTCAAACAGTCCGGCCTGGGAACGGAAAGCGGCCTGGCCGGCCTGCTCGACTTCACCGATGCCCAGACCCTGACCGTCAAGAGATAGCAGGAGGCGGGCAGCGGGAGCGATGACTTGCCCGATATGGACTTCATGATCGCAAATTCCGCGATCAAGGAAGAAGCGTCACAAGCCGGCTTCGAGGCCTTGGGGCGAAAATTAGCCTGAAAATTTCACCATTAAATGACTGTCTGGACAGTCAGAATCAAAGGAGAATTGATATGTCTAAAATATGGTTGGTTACGGGCAGCGGCTCGGGTCTGGGACGGGCAATTACGACCAAAGCGCTGGAGGCGGGTCATCATGTCGTCGCGACGGCGCGCGACGTGCGCCAGCTGGATGACCTGGTTGCGGCTTATGGCCCTCGCATAAGGGCGGCCCGTCTCGATGTTACCGACGAGCGCGAGAGCGTCGCCGCCGTAGAGCTTGCCCTCTCGGCTTTCGGACGCCTCGATGTTCTCGTGAACAATGCGGGATTTGGCGAGGCGCGGCCATTCGAAGAGGTTCCATCGGACGATTTTCGCCGTGTGGTGGAAACCAATTTCTTCGGTGTGGTGAACCTCACCCGGGCCGCCCTCCCAGCTATGCGCCGACAGAGGAGCGGTCATATCATCCAGATTTCGTCGTTCGGCGGGCGATCCGCCCTGGCGGGCAACGCTTCCTACATTGCCTCCAAATGGGCGGTGGGCGGCTTTACCGAGACGATCGCTCTCGAGACCGCGCCGTTCGGCGTCAAGGTGACCGCGCTCGAACCAGGCGGCATGCGCACGAATTGGGGCCAGCGCGCATTTGGCAGCGTGCCCGCCATGTTGCCGGATTATGATGCCTCGGTTGGGGAAACCGTCCGGCAACTCGAAGCCTATTGGGGCAATGAAGCGGGCGATCCCGAAAAGATCGCGCAGGTCGTCGTCGCGGTCGCTGACGCCGATCGTCTGCCGCCTCACCTCCTCCTCGGCTCGGACGCCCTCCAGGGAGCATTGGGCGCCGAAGCAGCGAGAAAGGCTGCTGACGAGCGGTGGAAGACCGTAAGCGCATGGACGGATGTGGCTTCCAATGGGCCGATGCCCGTTTTCCCTTCCGAATAGGCAGCGCCGGCATTGTCCGGTCAGACGGTCCAGGTCCAATCGATCGGATAGTTGAAAATCGGGGTGAACGTCACGCCGACCGCCTCCATATCCCTGCGGCCGTCGACGACCATCTCCTTCAACCGGTCCAGCTGTGCCGCATGCTCGTCGGTGTCCCAGACACTGACCTGCACGATCGAGCCCTTGGGCGAGATGCCCGCATAAAAGTGCAGGAGCCCCGGCAGCCGTCTGATGGCCGGGATGATGTATTCCGAGGTCTTCCTGCTCGCGGCGTCGACCTCGGCGAACCGGCTCGGGTCGAAACCGGCGCGCGAGACGCGGACGACGGCGGTTGCCGGCAATGATTCGGGCCTGGTGATTCTGTCCGTCATGGGGATCCTGTCTCCCGGCAATTACGGCAGGGAACCCGCCCGGGTCCAGCCTGGGAGGCTTGTGGCAGCAAACGGCGGCGGCCCATGATATCCCTTTCGAGCAGTCCGGAAGGCCAATGTCGCCCGTGTCGCTATCGAACTACTCTACCGTAATCGCGCTGCCTTGCGGCGCTATGGCGCGGATCGTCGGCAATACCGCTTCGCGCAGCGTCAGCGACTGGCTGGGACAAAAGCGGCAGGTGCCGTTGAATCGCACCATGATCTCGCCATCGGGGGCGACCGTGCAGGTCAAGCCGCCGCCATCCGCTTCCATGGCTGGCCTGATCCGATCAAGCGCCGCATCAAGCAGTTCCTGCAGGTCCGAACTCATGATTCCCGTCAGCCTTCAAATCTTGCCCAGTTTGACGATATATTCAAACTGTTCGAAGAGGTCGCGAATGGTCAGTTGATCGTTAGTCGAGAAGCCCAACATATGAGGCGCGACCAAGTCTCGTCTGATGTTACGGACCTCGTCCTTCGTATTTTCTTTCACTGGATTTGAATTCAATGGTAAGAATAGAGGTGTTACTATTATTGCAGATTTTGAATTGAAAAAACAATAGTATCCTGGCAGAGTTTCATAATTTACTTCAATATAATCTTCACAAAGCTTTCCCTTTATATCCGCTGCCTCTTTATCGGCTCCCTGGATCTCATCGTCGCCAATGAATTTTCCGTTAAACTTGTTTATCGGGCGTCCCTCGAAATTCCTGTGCCAATGCTCCAAGCTGCTGCAGCTTTGGGTCAGAATTCTGACAACATGTTCGTTGTTGGCATCGGTTTGCAGGATTGCGTCCTTCATCCGCACCCAATTCTTGTGTTTCGCGAGAAAGCCGATCGCCGGCGTATAGGCGATAATGTGTAGCTTGTCCTCCACCGAGGAGTGCATCGCCAGATCATGAACCCGGTCGATCAAGGATGGGAAACCAAAGATTCTGTTGTGAAAGTCATGAAGCTGCCGGATCGACATGTAGAATCCGACCAGCCCAAGCGTGGTCACAAAAAAAGCGATGAGACCGTTGCTCGAAGCCTTGTTCAAAAATTCCACGAACTTGGCAGTGCTTAGGAAATATTCCTTGTCGCCCCATAGGTTCGCGATCATTTGTACCGAAGACAATAGCACTAACGGCGCGGCAATAATCACCAGGGAGCGCACCACGCCTTTTGTCGTGAAGACGGTAGACAAGCTGACCTTCAGATCGTTTCCGAAATGGCCCCAATGAATGAGGAGAACTGCCATTGCGCAACCGATGCCGAGGCCTGTCAGGAAGCCCGGCGCGCCCAGAAGATTGCTCAGGCTTACCCCGCCATACGGATATTGGGCGGTATTGAAGATTATGGCCACGCTGAGCACGGCCGTCACCATCGCGACGAGGATGATGACGCCGGCTGCGGCGAACGTTACCCATAAGGGATTGCGACCGCTGCGGGAATTGAACATCGCGGCAAGGCCTCCGCGGGCCAGCATGGAGGCCGGCCGCGCCTTTGTCTTCGCTGCGGTCCGCGGGGGCTTCATGGATGTACCGCCGCGCATCGAAATCCAACGTTCGGCGCGCCACGCTCGGCCTGAAACGCGCCGCGGTTCGAGCAGCGCAGTCGGAATGCCTGCTGGACATTCCATGCGCCGCCGCGTCGGACCTTCAGGCCCATTTCCCGCCCGCTATCGTCGGCGACGGCGTCGTTCCCGCAATATACCGCATAGGCATTCGCGACATAATCATCCGCGCACCATTGCCAGACATTGCCGACAAGGTCGCGCACCGGCCGATCCAAATCGAACGAGCCGACCGGAGACGTGCCAGGGCCACTTCCCCAATGCCGCCCCGCGCCGCACGTCGACGACAGGTCCGATGAATTGATCCAGGGAAAGGTGTTCCGGCCCGCGAGAGCCCGCGCCGCGAACTCCCATTCAGCTTCCAGGGGAAGGCGCTTTCCTGCCCATTCGGCGTAGCGCGCGGCGTCGTTCCAGCTCACCTGGACGACAGGATGATCATCCCGGTCACGCGTTGCGAAGCTGCGCCAATCGAGGCCGGGGATATCGCGAAAAGCTGCGCCGTCGAACCCCCAGCTCGATCCAATCCGTTCCGCATCGGATCTATACCCCGAGGCTTCGGCGAAGAGCCTGAACTCGGCATTGGTGACGAGATCGCGGTCGAGCGCGAAGGGCTCTACGAAATGTCGGTGGGAGGGCGCCTCGGCCGGGGCGCCGTCGTCGCTACCCATGTCAAACCAGCCGCCCTCGAATCGTGCGCTGGATGGCTGGTTCAGGGGCGGCTGGAAATCAGGATAGGCTGACATGTTCGTCCCCATATAGAGCCATGATTCTGTTTTTCGCCTGATCGGTACCGTTCAGCAGGAGCTGATCCTTTTCGAAATCGCCCACGATCATTCCGTCGCGCAGGACAATCATCCGGTCGGCCACGTTCAATGCATCGTTCAAGTCATGCGTTACCATGATCAAGGTCAGTTGATTGTCCCTGAGCAACGTTTCGATCGCTCCGATTAACCGATCCTTGGCGAGGAAGTCCAATGCAGAAAACGGCTCGTCGAGCAGCAATATATCGGCCCCACCAAACATTGCCCGGGCCAGTGCCACCCGCTGTCGTTGCCCGCCCGAGAGTTGATAGGGATAAGCGTCGGCCTTTGATCGCAGGCCAATCTGGTCCAGCAGGCGAAGTGCCTCGCCCCGCGCGTCGACCCGATGCGGGTGTGCCAGGATGATGTTGGAGGTCACGGTCAGCCAGGGCAACAATTTGAGATCCTGATAGACAATGCCGAACTCACCGTTCAGCAGGCGTTCGCCCGACACTGGAACGGCCCCGGTGATTGCGCGCAGCAACGTCGTCTTGCCGCAGCCCGAAGGCCCCACCAGCGCGATTGATTCCCCCGGACTCACGCTGAGGCTGGCATCGCGCAACGCGATGAAGTCGCCAAAGGCCACCGATACCTCCTTAAGCCGGATCGCGACCTGGTCCTTAGCGGCCGGCATAGTGAAGGAGCTTGCCGCTGAGGGCGGTGATCGCCGCGTCCGTCGCGAGTCCCGCGACCCCAAGGACGAATAGTGCCGCAAGCATCAGGTCTGTCTGGTAGGCGAATTGGGCAATCGAGATACGATAACCGAGTCCGCTGGTCGCGCCCGCCAATTCGGACACAAAGACCATGATGAAGCTGGTGCCGGCTGCAAGCCGGATGCCGGGTACAATCGACGGCAATGCGCCCGGCAGCATGATGCGGGTGAGATAGAAAAAGGGTGAGAGGCGCAGGTCGATCGCCAGTTCACGCAGTGATTTGTCCACCGTCTTGCCCGCCTGCATGGCGGTTATCGCGATTGGAAAGACGCAAACGAACACAGCGGTCCCAAGCTTGGCGTTCCAGCCAATCCCGAACCACAGGACGAAAAGCGGCAAGAGCGCGACCGGCGGCAACGAGCGGATGAACTGGACCGGGGGATTCAGCATGGCATGGACGGGTCGCAACAGTGCAAGCGTCAACCCCAGTCCGATCCCGATGGGCGTCGCGATGATCAAAGCGAAATAGGCCCGAGGCAGGCTCTCGAGACAATCAGCGATCAGGCTACCGCTGCGCACCCAGGCAATGAACGCAGTGCCGACGCGCTGGATCGGTGGGAAAAGCCCCGGATTACCGATCTGTGCGGCCGCGATCTGCCAAATCAGCAGCGCCAAAGCCGCTCCGAGGATGCCCAGGGGGGCACGGCTGCGGCGCAACCATATCCAAAAGGGCTCCGGCATCAAGGAACGTAGCGGGTCGAAACCGCTTTCTTGAAATCCGGTACGACGAGCGAAGCCCCGCCAACCTGCGTCTGGTTAAATTCCGCTTCCTGCATCCAGAGGGTCCGTAGACCGGCCGGGTCGAGCGTCACGCCAAAATTCAGCTTCGGCCAGAGCTCGTCGAGAATCTTCGGGTCGATCGCGGTTTTCTTCTGAACGATCCGCTTGGCTTCGTCGGGGTGTTGCTCAATGAAGGTTTCGGCTTGGCGCAATGCGTTGACGAAACGGGCCAGTCTGGGATCGTTACCCGCTATGGTGGCAGGTGCCGCGACGGCAATATAATGCTGTCGATATACCTTGGGATCCGGGAACACGCACGCACTGGCACCCAGGAGGCTTTCGGCCTTGGCAGCCGCTGGATCGAAAACGGCTATGCCATCGACTGCGCCCGAGGAAAGCGCCGGCACCATTTCCGGGGGCGCATAGGATACAAGGTCGACCTGATTGAGCGGCACGCCGGCGGCGCGAAGAAAGGTGTAGGAGAAATATTGCGGGCCGCCGCCGAACGAGGTCGCGATCTTCTTTCTGCTGCCGTTGAGGAAATAATTGGCGGGGTGGGCCTTGTCGCATTTCGCGTCCTTGACGACCATGCGTACCTCGTCCCGGGAATCGCGGATCACCTCGGCAAAGGCGGTGAGCTTCAGGCCCTGGAGCAGGGCAAGACCCGTCGGCATGTCGCCCGCCACCGCAACGTCCAGTGAGCCGGTCAGAAAGGCTGCGAGCGCGAGCTTTCCCGCCGGAAATTCCTTGAGATCGACATTTTGGAAAAGATGGCGCGCATCCGCCACAATGATCAGCGCCATCGCTGGCGACGTCTGATAACCAACAGTCAATCGCGGCTGCGCCGGTTTCGGTGGATTTTCCGGCGGCCTCAGCCACATCCAGGCTACCACGGCAATTAACATAGCGAGTAGCGGAAGCAGCCAAATCCAGAGGCGCAACTTGCCTCCGGCCGCGTTGATTTGGTCAGCCATTTTGCCCCCTTACCCCGGATACGGGGACTTCTTTATCCTTTGGAATTGGTCCCGTCGATAGCCACATTGGCGCTTCTAACAAACGACCTTGCGCAAATTCCGAGCTGTTACGGCAGAGTTCACCTGATTTCCAGAACGCAAAGTCATTCGCGTTATGCACGAGGTGTGCATCGCGAATTGAAGAGGGCGATGGAACTAATTGGAGCTAATCGCGAATCATGGACCGTGCACTTGGCCGGGCTCAGACGATTGACGATCTGGGGGAGAGGTTGCAGCCCTGAATCCCGCTTTTGGGGGTGGGACGAAATCGCGGACTTGCTCCAGATCAGGCATGTTGTCCGACTTTAGTGTGACAGTGATACAACACACGTGGAAAAACGTCATAATTCCGTCATTTCGGAGCGTTTCCTGTGTTGCGCTGCAGCGGAGAATCCCTAATTCCGCGCCACCGCCGCAGAGCGGACCAAACCCACAGGGGAATTTCATGAACACCAAGTTTCTTTTCGCCTCCGTCGCAGCGCTCGTGATCGCCACCCCGGCGATGGCGCAGGACGAGGCTCCCGAATTCAAGGGCGGCGCGCGCGTCGAGGCCCGTATCGGCGTCGACGACGTCGTGCTGAGCGTCGAGGACGAGAGCGGCTCGAAGGTCGGTCTCAGCTATGGCGGCGAGGTCGGCTACGACTATGTCACCAAGTCGGGCTTCGTCATCGGCGCCTATGCCGGCATCGACGGATCGACCACCAAGGATTGCACCGAAGTGTTCGGCAATGACGAGGCCTGCCTGAAGGCCGGCCGCAACATCACCGCGGGCGTGCGCGCCGGCGGCGTGGTGCGCAGCGGCCTGCTGTACCTCAAGGGCGGTTATTCCAACGGCCGCGCGACCATCTCGTACCGCGACAATGTCGCGCCGGCGAACAACTTCTCCGCGAGCGGCAATCTGGACGGCTGGCATGTCGGCGCAGGCTATGAGCTGCCGATCTCGGCGAACACCTATGCCAAGATCGAATATGTCTTCACCAACTACAGCACCAATGACGATGATTTCGGCATCGATGCCGATCTGCAGCGTCACCAGGGCCTGGTGGGTTTCGGTTTCCGCTTCTGATCTTCGGATCGGTTGAAAGACAGGGAAGGGGCGGCAGCGATGCCGCCCCTTTTCTTGTCGGCGCGAGCAACGCGGGAATGCTGGAGACCGACCGGCTCTATCGGATCATCGGCCATGACGGGCATTTGCCGTTCGTGAGGAAGGAGATGATCGCGCTGGTTCCGTTCGGGGGTCTCATGACGGCGGTGCTGGCCTATGCCGCCGCCGCCCGGGGCGCGGCGCGCGACGTGAAGCTGGCCCTGGTGACCGTGGTCCTGAATCCGTCCGGTCCGCTGACGATCTCGACCACGGCATTCAGTTGCTTGGCCAGCGCCTTGATGATGGTGGTGCCGAGGCCGGTTTCGCCGGGCAGGGATATGGCGGCAGTCTGGCCGACGCCGTTGTCCGAAACCGTCAGCTTCCAGTCCGCATCGTCCCGCTCGTAAAGGACCAGCACGCGCGCATCGGGCTTGCCGCTGGGGAACGCGTATTTGATGGCGTTGATCGCGAGTTCGGTCACGATCAGGCCCAGGCTCACCGCCGTCGCCGACTCCGCCATGCCGTGGTCCGCCCTGACCTCGATCGCGATCGGGCTGTCTTCGCCGATCATGGACGCGCTCAGGCCAGCGCACAGCTTGGACAGATAGGGACCGACATCGATCTGGGCGATGCCGTCGTCGGTATGCAGGTGATCCTGCACCGTCGCCACCGACATGACGCGCAGATGGGCGTCCTTGAGGTGCTTGCGGGTTTCGTCGGAGGCGACCGCGCGCGCCTTCAGCAGCAGGATACTGGCAATGATCTGAAGGCTGTTGGCGACGCGGTGCCGCATTTCCTCGAGCAGCATCTGCTTCTGGCCGAGCAGATGCTCCGCGCGCGCCAGGAGAGTCGCCTTTTCGCTCTCGATCGACCGGTCGGCGGTGACGTCCTGGAAGGCAAGCAGGATGGTGATCGCCGGGCTGTCCTCGTAAATGACCTTGCGCGCGTTCAGCAGCATGATCCGCAGGCCAAGGCCGGGAAAATCGTGCGCGACCTCGAACCCGTCCATCGCGACACGATCGGGGATGATCGTTTCGAGCAGGTGGCGAAGCGCGGGGATGTTCCACTGGCCGTCGCCCAGCGCGAACAGCGACCGGCCCTGGGTATCCGCCGCATCGACGCGGAAGACCTCGTAAAAGGCGCGGCTCGCCGCCAGCACGCGAAAGCCCTCGTCCAGGACCAGGAAGGGCTCGGGGATCGTGTTCACGATGGCGAGCGCAAGAACCTGCGCATCGTGCGCGGTACGAAACGGGTCTAACACGACGAAGTCGCGATATTGTGGAGCGCATTGAGGGTCACGAAAGAGCTCCGCTTGCAGGCGAGAGCACGCGGGTCTCCCGGTCACATATGCCTGCGCGGCCGATCAGTGATGCGCCGGTATAGCAGCTATCGCGGGCGGGCCCTAACGATGCATGGGTGCGGCGGGACTGTTCCTGGGAAGGCGCCTTGTGGGCGATGGCGCCCGTTCTCACTCCTCCAGGCTATGATATTTCCGCAGCACCGGCGGTGGCGCGGCCAGCCGGGCGAGCTGGGGGGCGAGGTCCTTGGGCGGGATCACCACTTCGACCAGTGCCGGCACGTCGGTCAGCCCGCCGATCTCGGCGAGGGCGGTGGCGAGCTGGTCGGTGGTCTTCACGCGGTAGCCCTTGGCGCCGAACGCCTTGGCGAGCGCGAGATAATCCCAGTCGGGCAGTATATCGAAGGGCGCGAATGCACCCTCCGGCGTGAAGGCCTTGATGTCGACGAAGGCCTGCTCGATCGCATAGCCCTGGTTGCTCATCACGAACACCACGGCGGGCAGTTTCGCGCGGGCGAGGCTCGATATCTCCTGGCAGATCATCATGAAGCCGCCATCGCCGGCGATCACCCAGGGCCGTTTGCCCGAGGCCAGCGCCACGCCGAGCGCGCAGCCGGTTTCGTGGCCGAGCGAGCCCCAGGCGGCCTGCGCCACGAAGCTGTCGCGCGGCAGGCCCATCAGGTTGCCCCAGACATAGAGCGAGGTGCTCTCGCCCAGGATGAGCACGCTCTCGTCGATCAGCTTCTCGTGCTTCAGCCAGCGGGAGAACTGGCGGTAGAAGATGTTGTAGGTGAGGCCGTGGCCCGCCGCCTTTTCCGCGGTCTCGTCGGTGTCCTCGGGCAGGTCGGGCGCCTCGAAGCTGCGCGGGAAGGCGTCGTCTTCCTCGAAACGGGCGACCAAAGCCGCGAGGAAATCGGCGAGGGTGATCTGCGCGAAATAATCGATGCCGACGCGCGTATCCTCGTCGTTGCACGAGACCATGTCGGCATAGCGCGCGGCCATGATGTCGAGATAATCGTCCGTGATGATCGCCCCCAGCGCGACCGGGCAATCGCACGCGCCCATGATCGTGCGGGTCAGCGCGGGCGAGGCGGGCCCGGCATAGGTGCCGATGAATTGCGGCTGCGCTTCGTCGAGCACGGTCTTGCCGAGGCTGGTGGTGGTGAAGGGCAGGCCGCTGACATCGACCAGCTTCTGCGCGAGATCCTGCAGGCCGAAGCGCTGGATCTCGACGCCGAACCACAGCACCGGCTGCTCGGCGCTGAGGATGCGGCCCCAGGTCGCGGCGATCGCCTTGGCCAGATAGGTCGCGTTGCTGGTCTGCGGCACCGGGCAGAGCGTGCCGACCGGATCGGCACAGGCCTGAGTCCAGACATTCTGCAGCACCTCGAGATAGATCGGGCGGCGGAAGGTGAGCATCGCGGTGATCGCGCGGTCGATCTGGGCGGGGGCGAAATCCGGGTCGGAGACGATCTCCGACGCGACGGTGACATGGGCGAAGAGCTTGGCGTTGACCTCCACATCGCCGGTCGAATGGTGGAACAGGATCTGCTGCTGGCGTTCGAGCAGGCGGTTGTTGGTGGACGGGCTGGCAGAGATGATCGCGACGGGCACGCGTTCCACCCAGGAGCCGGCGGCGCAGTTGAGCGCGCTCATCGTGCCGACACCGTATTGCACGCAGGCCGCGCCCACGCCCTTGAAGCGGGCATAGCCGTCCGCCGCATAGCCCGAGCCGAGTTCGTTGATGTTGGGCACGCGCTCGATCGCGGGATCGTCGTCGAGCGCGTCGAGGAAGGGCGAGGCATAGTCGCCGGGGACGGCGAAGACGTGGGCAAGGCCGGCCTGTTTCAGGCGGGCGAGGATATAGTCGGCGACGTTCATTTCAGCCCTCCTCGACGGCGCAGAGGCAATTGGGGGTGATCGACGAGAGCATCGTCCCGCAATCGAAGCAGGGCAGGCAGGCGTCCAGATCGGTGCCGCATCCCGTGCAGGGATCGCCGGGCGGGCAGGGGTTGGGCATCAGCGCATAGCTCGGGTCGAGCCAGGTCGGCGGCTTCATGCCGAAGAAATCCTGCAGGGTGGATTCAGCGATGTCGAGCGCGCCTTCGACCCAGCCCTGGCCGAGCGAATAGGCCTCGCCGACGATATGGATGTCGTGTTTCGCGACGGGTTTGCGCATCTGGCACATGATCTGGTCGAGGCGGAAATTGGCCTTCCATTCGTGCCAGCCGCCGCCGTACGGATCCTCGTTCCAGGTGTGATAGACCGCGGCATAGGGATCGGGGATCTGCGGCAGGGCATGGACCTGCGCGACCTGGCGATTGGCGACGTCGACCATTTCCGCGGTGGCGCGGAAACCGGTCTTGGGCCCGAGCGGGAGGACGTTTTCCACGCCGCCTTCGAGGCAGGCGGGGCGATAGCCTTCATAGGCCTTGCCGCGTTCGAGGCCCTTCCAGAAGGGCACCGTGCCGAGATCATTGTAACTCGCCATGAGCAGCGAGTTGAGGAAGGGCTCGCCGCTCGGTTGCTCGCCCTCGGTGCCGAAATAATAGACCTGGCGGACGGGGAGGTCAGTGACCGAACGGCCGGCGACGAGGCCTTGCGAGCGCCACCAGGGGGTCTCGTAGGCGAGCAGCAGCTTGAACGCGCTCTGGATGAGGACGGAAGGGATGTTCTTCTTGAGCCAGGGGTCGTCGAAGAAGTCGCTCTTGATCAGTTCCAGGCTGCGGCGCGGCATGGCGAGGATCAGCTTCTTGCAGCGGACCTTTACGACCTTGTCGTCGTCGCGGTCGCGGGTCTGTTTCTCGTCGTCGGTATGGGTCTGGCGGAAGATGAGGGTGTAGGGCCAGTCGCCGGTGCCGAGGACGATCTCCTCCAGCCGGTGGTTCATGAAGAGGCGCTTGCCCTTGGGCGTCTTGCCGGGGAATTTGTCGTTGAAGTCCCGGGCGAGGGTAATCGGGAGCTGGTCATACCCTTCGGCCAAAGTGAGGAACTGGGTCTCGTCGCTATATTCGGTGGCGGGAAGCTGAGTCACCGCGCAGGCATTGGCGACGTTCGCCTCGTAGCCGCCGGCGTCGCGCATGAACTGATAGCCCTCATTGGAGAGCACGCGGAACATCAGGTCCCAGAAGCCGTATTTCCACATCGGCTTGCCGAACACCTTGACCTGCATCTGCTGGCACAGGCTGAGATTGGCGAAGCCGGGATAGAGGTTGTTCATCACCTGCACCTGCAGGTTGGTCGGGCCGAGGCCGCGTTCGGACCAGGCGAGGTTGTAGGGGACCTTCTCCGGGTCATCGAGCTCGTGCAGCCGCAGATGCTTGCCGCGCAGATAGAAGAGGTTGCAGTTGGAGCCCACGGGCGCGGGCGCGCCCATCGGGAAATCCTTGGTCTGCAGGTTGAGGTGCTTGACCAGGTCGGCGACCATGATGTGCTGGGTCGGGATGTAGCGCATGCCGCCGAGCTCGGCCTTCACATTGGGCAGGCCGGGCAGGGTGGTGGTGTAGAGCCGCCCGCCGATCCGGTCCGAATATTCGAACAGACCGATCGCCTGCTTGTCGCCGCGGTCCTGCTGGAGCCGCCATGCGCTGTACGCGCCCGACACGCCGCCGCCGACAATCGCTACATCGAGATCCATGTGACCCTCCCCAAAATCAGGCACGACGGGGCACGCGTTCTCGACGGGTGTCGAGCCGCTGATACCTTCCCTGTGCCGAACGAAGGGAAAGGCTAGCGCTCGGACATTGGGGTGTAAATCTGGCGGCGGCCGGAGACGAAACCAAACTGAGGCTAGTTGGCGAGCAGGCCCTCGAGCATCGCCCGGAGCGCTGCCACCGATTTTTCCAGCGCGGCCTCGGGATCGTCCGCATTGGCGATCCATTGCGCGGCATAAGTGGTGCCGCCGGTGATCAGCCGGGCGACCGCCTCGCCGTCCAGCTCGGCGGCGATCGTGCCTTCCTCCTGCAACGCATGGATGCTGGCGGTGATCGAGGCGACGCAGCCCTGGGCGCTCGGCCAGGTCGACGGATCGCCGAGCACGGCCGGCCCGTCGCGCAGCACGATGCGCTGGATCTCGGGCTCGATCGCCATCTTCAGGTAGCCGACATTGTCGTCGATCAGGCCCTGCCAGCGCGTCGGCGCCTGCGCCGAGAGCTGGTTGAGCCGCTCGGTCATCTCGGCGTCGATCTGCGCGACCACGGCCGCCATCAGGCCCTTCTTGTCGCCGAAATGATGGTAGAGCGCGCCGCGTGTCAGCCCGGCGGCGGCAGTGAAATCGTCCATCGACGCGTCGGTATAGCCGATCGTGCCGAATGCCGCGCGGCCGGCGGCGATCAGCTTGGCGCGGGTTTCAGCGATCATCTCCTTGCGCGGGCGATGGGCCATGCTCTGCTCCAGTTGCATACGTACCGTATGTCAATTGACATACGCGATGTATGCTATTACCTCGACGTTCATACGCCATGTATGTCATTTATGTAAGTGGCGCGGCGGAGAAATCGAGGACCCCATGGCCAATCCGTATCGCAAGATCTTCCAGGCGCGGGGTACCCTGGGTTTCGCCGCCGCGGGTTTCGTCGCGCGGTTGCCGATCGCGATGGCGCCGATCGGGCTGGTCGCCATGCTCTCCCAGACGCGCGGCGAATATTGGCTGGCGGGCGCGGTGGCGGCGACCTTCGCGCTGACCAACGCGTTGCTCGCGCCGCAGATCTCGCGGCTGGTCGACCGGCTCGGGCAGGCCCGGGTGCTTGTCCCGGCGACTCTCGTCTCGGTGCTGGCCTTTGCGGTGCTGATCGTGGCGGCGCATCGCGACTGGCCGAGCTGGACGCTGTTCGCCTCGGCGCTGCCGGCGGCGGCGATGCCGAGCATCCCGGCGATGGTGCGGGCGCGCTGGACCGAGATTTTCCGCGATACGCCGGAGCTTACCACCGCCTTCGCGTTCGAATCGGCGGCGGACGAGCTGGTCTATATCGCGGGTGCATCGCTGTCGGTCGGGCTCAGCGTTGCCCTGTTTCCCGAGGCGGGCATGCTGGCCAGCACGCTTTTCCTTGCCTTCGGGTCGACCGCTTTGATCCTGCAGCGCGGGACGGAACCGAAGGCGCGGCCGGTCTCGCGCGAGCATCGCGGATCGGCGATCCTGCTGCGGCCAGTGCAGATCGTTACCTTTGCGTTGATCTTTATCGGGGCGATCTTCGCCACGGCCGAAGTGAGCGCGGTGGCGATCACCAAGGAACTCGGCCAGCCCGGTGCCGCGAGCCTGGTCATCGGCGTCTATGCCGTGGGATCGTTCGCGGTCGGGATCGTCATCGGGGCGCTGAGGCTGACTCTGCCGCTGCAGCGCCAGCTTGCCATCGCGGTCGGCATCACCGCGCTGACGACCCTGCCCTTGCTGCTGGCCGACAGCGTGATGTGGCTGGCGCTGGCGGTGTTCCTGAGCGGGGTGGCGATATCGCCGACCTTCATCACGGCGTTCGGCCTGGTCGAGCGACATGTGCCCGAAGCCAAGCTGACCGAGGGCGTGACCTGGGTGACGACCGGGATCGGCATCGGCATGGCGCTGGGGTCGTTCGCGGCGGGGCTGACGATCGATGCGCTCGGCGCGCGGAACGGCTTCTGGGTCTCGGTGGCCGCGGGCACGATCGCGCTGGCGACGGTGCTGCTGGGGCAGCGAGTACTCGGGCGATCCGTCGTTCGCAGTTAGGTCGGGGCTGGTACCGCTACCATTTTTTGGTTAGACCTCTCAAAAAATGCGGAGAGGGATCTCATGAAGTTCAAGCTGTTGGTGGCGGCCGCGTCGGTTTCGTTCCTCGTTACCGGCGCTGCCGTCGCGCAGGATGTGCCGGCGACTCGCAAAGCGGGCGGCAATGTCGAGCAGCGCGCGGCGGCACTGGTCGCGAAGATGACCCTGGAGGAGAAGGCGGCGCAGCTCGGCCATACCGCGCCCGCCATCCCGCGGCTGGGCGTGCCGGCCTATAATTGGTGGAACGAGGGGCTGCATGGCGTCGCGCGTGCCGGGATCGCGACCGTGTTCCCGCAGGCGATCGGCATGGCGGCGACCTGGGACACCAACCTGATGGGAACGGTGGCCGATACGATCGGCACCGAGTTCCGCGCCAAATATGTCGAGCGGGTGCACCCCGACGGCAGCACCGATTTCTATCGCGGGCTGACCGTGTGGTCGCCCAACATCAACATCTTCCGCGATCCGCGCTGGGGCCGGGGGCAGGAGACGTACGGCGAAGATCCGTTCCTGACCGGGCGGATCGGCATCGCCTTCATCAAGGGCCTGCAGGGTACCGATCCCGATTATTACAAGACGATCGCCACCTCGAAGCATTTCGCGGTGCATAGCGGGCCGGAATCGAACCGGCACCGCGAGGACGTTCACCCGAGCGCGCATGATCTGGAGGACACCTATCTCCCCGCGTTCCGCGCGACGGTGACCGAGGGCAAGGTCCAGTCGATCATGTGCGTGTACAATGCGATCGACGGGGTGCCGGGCTGCGCCAACGACTTCCTGATGAACCAGCGGCTGCGCAAGGACTGGGGCTTCAACGGTTATGTCGTGTCGGATTGCGGCGCGGCGGCGAACATCTATCGCCCGGACAGCCTGCATTATCGCAAGACGCCGGCCGAAGGTGTTGCGGTTGGTTCCCAGGCGGGCATGGACCTGATCTGCGGCGATTACCGCAACCATATGACGACCGATGCGGACTCGATCGTCGAGGCGGTGAACAAGGGGCTGCTGCCGATCGCGACGGTCGATCGATCGCTGGTGCGGCTGTTCTCGGCGCGCGTCCGGCTCGGGTTGATCGATACGCCGGTCCGTCCCTTCGCCAATATCACCGCGGCGGACAACGACACCGAGGCGCACCGCGCGCTCTCGCGCAAGATGGCCGAGGCGTCTTTGGTGCTGCTGAAGAACCAGAGCGATTTGCTGCCGATCAAGGGCGCGCCCAAGACGATCGCGGTAATCGGGCCGAATGCGGACTCGATGGATACGCTAGTCGGCAATTATTACGGCACGCCGTCGCGGCCGGTGACGGTGCTCGACGGCATCCGGGCGCGTTTCCCGCAATCGACGATCGTCTTCGCCGAGGGGACCGGGCTGGTCGGCCCGGCCGAGCCGGCGGTGCCGGACAGCGTGTTTTGCGTCGATGCCGAGTGCAGGACGCCGGGGCTGAAGGCGGAATATTTCGCGGGCACCGATCTGGAGGGCGCGCCGGTCGAGACGAAGACGCAGCCCAATGCCGCGATCGAGTGGACCGGCGACAAGGCGGCATCGGCACGCTGGACCGGAACGATCGTCGCGCCGGAGAGCGGCGAGTATCGTTTCCGCTTCGCGAGCGAGAATGGCTACCGCGTGACTATCGGCGACACGGTGGTGGTCGACGAATGGGGCGTGGGCGATGCGCCATCGATCCTGTCGGGGGCGATCACGATGGAGAAGGGCAGGAAATACCCGATCCGGGTCGAGGGCTTCCAGCGCGGCGCGCGCGGCGAGCAGCATCTGGTGTGGAGCACGCCGAGTCAGAATGGCAACGATGCGGTCGCCGCGGCAAAGTCGGCCGACCTGGTGGTGTTCGTCGGCGGCCTCTCCGCGCGGATCGAGGGGGAGGAGATGAAGATCAAGGCGCCGGGCTTTGCCGGGGGCGATCGCACCAGCCTCGATCTTCCGGCGCCACAGGAAGCGCTGTTGAAGCGCGTGCAGGCGGTGGGCAAGCCGACCGTGCTGGTGCTGATGAACGGCAGTGCGCTGAGCACCAATTGGGCCGATGCGAACGTGCCGGCGATCGTCGAGGCCTGGTATCCGGGCGAGGAGGGCGGTGCTGCCGTCGCGGGGCTGTTGGCGGGCGATTTCAGCCCGGCCGGGCGGCTTCCCGTCACCTTCTACAAGAGCGCCGAGCAGCTTCCGCCGTTCGAGGATTATGCCATGGCGGGGCGCACCTATCGCTACTTCAAGGGCGACGTACTGTACCCGTTCGGCCATGGGCTGAGCTATACGAGCTTCGGCTATGCCAATCCTCGGGTCGAGACGAAGGGCACGGTTTCCGTGTCGGTCGATGTGACCAATCGCGGCGCACGGGACGGCGACGAGGTGGTGCAGCTGTATCTGTCGCATCCGGGCGTTGCCGGGGCGCCGGTGCGGGCGCTCGAGGGCTTCCAGCGCATCCATCTGGCGAAGGGCGAGAAGCGCACCGTGACCTTTGGGCTCGACGACCGGGCGCTGAGCGTCGTGGACGACAAGGGCGAGCGCAAGGTCGTGCCGGGCACGGTGGATGTGTGGGTCGGCGGCGGGCAACCGGTGTCGCGGTCGGGCATGGCACAGGCGGCGGGCGTGAAGACCAGCTTCAACCTGACCAGGTCGGCGGTGCTGCCGAAATAGCGAATTGCCGCTGGACGAATGAAACGGGGTTTCCCTAAACTCCCCCCGGCAAGAGGGGATCGATATGACGGCCGTGCTCAAGATCGTCGACGAGGTTTTCGGCACGGGGATGGGAGATCGCCGGCCCGCGCTGGAACTGAGGCTGGTTTCGGAGCGGATCACGGCGCGGGAGCTGATCCGCCGCCGCATCGCCGACGAGGTGCAGACGGTCAACCGGCGCAATATCGATCATGCCGCCGGCCATGTCCGTACCCGATCCTTCCTGATCCAGCTCGACGAGGACGCACCCGAGGCACGACTCAATGGCGGGACCGTGCGGCGATCCCGGCCGAAGCTGTTCGACGAGCAGGCAGAATATGACCGCGCCATCGAAGCGTTCGAGAAGAACCAGTTCATCCTGCTGTTCGACGAACGCCAGATCGAACGGCTCGACGACGACATCGCGCTGACCGGCGATAGCGAAGCGGTGTTCCTCTATCTGACGCCGCTGATCGGCGGATGATGGGGATCATCGGGCGGATCGTCGGCTTGCTGGGCGGCGGCGGGGACGGGCAGGCGCCGCGTGGCGCGAACGAAACGCCACGGCTGGACGGGCTGCCCATGTCGACCGAGGCGGAGCGGGTCGTTGCGAAATTATGCGAAGAGGCGGTCGCCGTCCGTTCGGGCACGTACGGCGCGGTCAAACTTTCGGACCTTGCGTCCTGGGAGGCGCTGAAGACGGGTTCCGATGCCTTGCAAGTCGAGGTCGCGCTGGCCTCGATCATTCCGCGTGAGCATGGCAGCTACATCCATACGCCCAAGTCGTGGACGGTGAACGAAACGCGCAAGACCATCGCGTCGCAGCTCATGCGCAAGAAATTGCCCTTCACGGGCGCGCACCTGGCCGGGTTGGTCGAGCAGTGCGCGGCATATCCCTATTCGCTGCAATACGGCATGCCGGCGCCGTCGATCCTCGGTGCGGTGGAGCGGTTCCTCGAGGGACGGGCGCCCGATGGGGTGCTGCGCAAGGCGATCGAGGTGCTGCAAAGCCGCCTGGTGCGGGATACCGCGCGAGCCCAGCAGACCAAGTTCGATGCGACCATGCTGGCGCGGGTTGCCGCCTTGCTGGAAGGAGGCGGCGTGGACAAACGCGCGCTGCCGCCCGGGGCCTTTGCCGCGACGGTTATGCCGGTGGTGGAAGATGGCAAGCATGGGGATGCGTGGCGCGCGCTGCTGGTCCATGCCGCCGGTGCCGGCGACAAGGCGAAGCCCGCGGCGAAATGGCTGGCCGAGGGAAAGGCGCTGGTCGCCGCGATCGGCACCGACGTGGCGGCGGCGAAGCTGGTCGAATGGATGGAGGCGACCACGCCCGATCCCGCCCGGCCCGATGCCAGCCTGGACATGCTGAAGGGCTTGATCTGGCTGTCGGCGGCGTTCGACGCGGTGCGGCTGGCGGGGCCTGTCGGGCGTTTCGCGGAGAAATGCTTCCGCAAGGTACCTGGGATCGGGGCGCGATCGGTCAAGCTCGGCAATGCGGCATTATGGACCCTCTCCGAGACGGTGGACGGGGAAGGCGCAGCGGCCGAGCTGTTCAGGCTTCGCGCGAAACTCAAACTGCCGTCGGTGCAGAAATTGCTCGATGCCCGGCTCGCCGAGCTGGCGGACAAGATGGGCAGCAGCGTTGCCGTGCTCGAGGATGGTTCGCTGCCCGATTTCGGCCTTTCCGCCGACGGCACGGCGATTTTCCCGTTCGGCGAGGTTACCGCCACGCTGGCGCTCCAGCCGGACGGAGTCACAGTGGAGTGGCGCGGGGCGGATGGGCGCTTGCTCAAGGCCCCACCCGCCGTGGTGCAGCGCGACCACAAGCCCGGGCTCGCCGCGTTCAGGCAGGCGGTGAAGGATGTCGAGGCGGCCCGCGCCACTCAGGCGATCCGGCTGGAGCAATCCTGGCAGGAGCAGCGGCGCTGGGATGTCGCGGCATGGCGGCGGACCTTCCTCGATCATCCGCTGCGCCGGCAACTCGCGCTGGCGCTGATCTGGCGGTTCGACGGCGCGGACGATCCCGTCACGGCGATGCCGCTGGGCGAGGGGCTCGTCACGCTTGCCGGCGAGATCGCGCTTCCCGAGGCGGGCACGGTGCGGTTGTGGCATCCGCTCGACAGCGATCCGGCCGACGTGCTCGTGTGGCGGCAGAAGATTATCGATCGGGAGCTGACTCAGCCGATCAAGCAGGCCCACCGCGAAATCTATGTGCTGACCGATGCCGAGCGGCGGACGGGCACCTATTCGAACCGGTTCGCGGCGCACATCCTGCGCCAGCACCAGTTCCGTGCCTTGTGCCAGGCGCGCGACTGGCGGTTCGAGTTCCTGGGCGGGTGGGACAATTGGAACGTGCCGCACCGTGCGCTGCCGCATCACGGACTGCGCGTCGAATACAGCGTCGAGGCGGTCGATAACGACGCGCGGAGCGATGCCTATGTGCCGCTCCATCTCGCCACCGACCAGGTGCGCTTCGTCGATGAGCGCGGGCCGGTGCCGCTGGAGACGGTCGAGCCGATCCTGTTTTCGGAATGCCTTCGCGACGTCGACCTGTTCGTCGCGGTCACCAGCGTCGCCAACGATCCGGGCTGGACCGATGGCGGGCCCGATGGACGTTTCGGCGGTTATTGGCGGGAATGGGCCTTTGGCGATCTCAGCCAGTCGGCGGAGACGCGGCGTGCCCTGATCGCGGCGATCGCGCCGAAGCTGGCGATCGCGGACAGGCTCCAGATCACCGAGAGGTCGCTGGTCGTGCAAGGCAAGCGCCAGAAATATGCGATCCATTTCGGATCGAGCAACATCCAGATCCTGCCGAGCAACCGCTATCTGTGCATCGTGCCGGGGCGGAGCCCGCAGGAAGCGGACAAGATCAAGCTGCCCTTTGCCGGCGACAGCCTGTTGTCGATCATCCTGAGCAAGGCGTTCCTGCTGGTCGACGAGACGCAGATCGAGGATCCGACGATCCTGGCGCAGCTTTAGGGTTTGCCGCGGCGTGTGAGCCGGTGCGCCGCGGCAAACCCATGCAACCCCGCTGTCGCAGGAAGGGATTTACCGGGTCGCGTCGGGGCGGAGAAATGCCCGTCGACCGGGATGCGACGGGTGCGATGAAACCGTCTTCGTCGCTTCAGAACCGATAGACCCCACCCGCCTCTGCCGCGACGAACCGGTCCGCCGGCACCTGCGCCGCGTCCAGCGCGGCGGCCAGCGCCTCGACCGGCGCGTCGCGGGGCTCGTCGGTGAGCTGGAAGGTGCCCCAATGGATGCCGAGAGCGTGGGCCGCGCCGACGTCCTGCAGGATGGCCACCGCTTCGGCCGGATTGGCGTGCTGATTGGCCATGAACCAGCGCGGCTCATAGGCGCCGATCGGGATCAGCGCGACATGGGGCGTGCCGTGGCGCGCGCGGATGTCGCGGAAGATCGCGCCGTCGCCGTACCCCGTGTCACCGGCGAACCAGACGGAACCGGCCGGGGTGTCGAGCCAGTGGCCCGCCCATAGGGCCATGCGCCGGTCGCCCAGGCCGCGCGCCGACCAGTGGTTGGCGCGGGTCAGGGTCGTGGCCAAGCCGGGCGCGAGTTCGATACGGTCGTGCCAGTCGCCGACAATGATGCGGGCGTCGGGCACCGCGCGCCGGACGATCGCGTCGTTGCCGAGCGGCATCGCCATCAGCGGCGCGTGGGCGGCGTGAAGCCGCCGCAGCGTGGCGAGATCGAGATGATCGTAATGATTGTGGCTGAGCAGCACGGCATGGATCGGCGGCAGATGCTCGAACGCGACGCCCGGTACGGTTACCCGCCCGGGGCCGGCGAAGGAGAAGGGGCTCGCCCGGTCGGACCAGACCGGATCGGTCAGCAGGTTCACGCCGCCGGCCTGGATCAGCAGGGTCGCGTGGCCGATCATGGTGATGGTCAGGCCATCCGGTGCCGGATCGGGGTGAACCTGTTCGACCGGCACCGTCGTTGGCCAGCGCGCCGGACGCTCGCCGAATTTCCAGCGCAGCAGCTCCGACAATGCGCGATCGGTGGCCGGCTGGCCGGGGTTGAAGAAACGGGTGCCGTCGAAATGGTCGCTGGACGGCGCGGCGAGGTAGCGGTTCTTCGGCATCGCCCCGCTTCTGACGCATCGCCGGGCGTGGCGCCAGCGCGATCCTGTCCCGCGCGGCATTGTTCTTAATGATAATGAAATTGACTCGCATTATAATCTTCCCTTACCGGCGGCGGCACATCACGTCAGCAAAGGATCCCGCCGAAATGAAGCCCTCCGTGCGCCATGCATTGCTTGCGACCGCCTTCAGCCTGTTGCTGCCGGCCGCCGCGCTGGCCGCCGGGCCGGGGGATGAGGACGGACAGGACAAGGGCGACATCGTCGTCACCGGAACGCTCGATACGCCGAGCGCCTCGGCCACCGGCCTGACGCTCACGCCGCGGGAGACGCCACAATCGGTGACGATCATCGACCGGGCGCGGATCAGCGATTTCGCGCTGACCAACGTCAACGACCTGCTGAACCAGGTGGTCGGCATCAATGTCGAGCGGGTCGAGACCGACCGTACCTATTTCAACTCCCGTGGCTTCGACATCACCAATTTCCAGGTCGACGGGATCGGCCTCCCTTTGTTGTGGGGCATCCAGTTCGGCGACCTGGATACCGCGCTGTTCGAGCGGGTCGAGGCGGTGCGCGGCGCCAACGCGATCATGACCGGGGTCGGCAACCCCTCCGCCACGATCAACTATGTCCGCAAGCGCCCGACCGATACGCTTCAGGCCAATCTGTCCGCGCAGCTCGGCTCGTGGGACCAGAAGCGGGTCGAGGCCGATGTCTCGGTGCCGATCACCGATACGCTCGCGGTGCGGGGGATCTTCGCGCATGAGGACCGCGATTCCTATCTCGATTACAATCATGTCGACCGGAACGTGTATGGCGCGCTGCTGAGCTGGGAAGCGACGCCGCGGCTGAAGGCGACGATCGGCTATAGCCGGCAGGACAATCTGGCGGACGGCGTGCTGTGGGGTGCGTTGCCGCTGACCTATACCGACGGCACGCGGATCGATTTCCCGGTTTCGGCCTCGACCTCGGCCGACTGGACCTATTGGGACACCCATGATCAGAGCGCGTTCGGCGAGCTCGCCTACAGCTTCGCGGGCGGCTGGTCGGTCAAGGGCGTGTTCACCTACAAGCGCTTCACCGAGGAATCGAAGCTGCTCTACGCCTATAACTATCCGGACAAGGCGACCGGGCTCGGCGTGGGCGGCATGTCCGGCATCTATCCATCGACCTATGACCAGTATCTCGGCGATTTCACCGCATCGGGTCCGGTCACGCTGTTCGGGCGCGAGCATGAACTCGCCTTTGGCGTATCGACCGCGCGCTCGGACGGGCTCGAATATGAGAATTTCTCGCCCGACCTGATCGGCTTCCCGGCGGTGCAGGACTGGGGCCGGGTCCAGGTCGCCGAGCCCACCTATCCCGGCGCCTATCTCGCCGCGGATTACAGCGACCGGCTGACCCGGGTGTACGGCGCTGCGCATCTCAACCTTGCCGACAATCTGAAGGCGGTGGTCGGCGCCAGCGCGATGTGGCTGAAATCGACCGGGACCTCCTACGGCACCGACCAGTCGCGCGACAACAGCGCGGTCAGCCCCTATGTCGGGGCGATCTTCGATCTGACGAAGAACGTCTCGCTCTATGCGAGCTATACCGACATCTTCAATCCGCAGGTCGAAACCGGCATCGACAAGCGCAAGCTCGATCCCGCGGCGGGCAGCAGCATCGAAGGTGGCATCAAGAGCCAGTGGTTCGGTGGGCGGCTCTATGCCACCGCATCGCTGTTCCGGGCGAGACAGAAGGGACTTGCCTCCGCGATCGGCAGCTATGGCGATGTGAACGGCCCGTGCCCGGACGGCCCGATCGGCGAAACCTGTTATGCCGGCGTCAATACGACATCGAAGGGCTTCGAGATCGAGGTCGCCGGCCGGATCACCGATCATTGGAGCCTGAGCGGCGGCTATACCGGGCTGAAGATCGAGGATGACAGCGGCAACAAGGTGCGGACCTATCTGCCGACCAGGACGCTGAAGCTCGCCACCAATTATGTCGTGCCCGAACTCAACGACCTGAAGCTCGGCGCGCAGCTTCGCTGGCAGAATGCGATCACCTATGCCGATGCCTATGTGCAGGATTATGGCGTGGTCACCGGCGACGTGATCCTGAAGCAGGAAGCCTATGCGGTGGTCGATCTGATGGCGGGCATACGCCTGATCGACCGGGTGCGCGCGACCGTCAATGTGCGCAACGTGACGGACAAGAAGTATCTCGGCAGCCTGATGTGGGGCCAGGCCTTCTACGCCGCCCCGCGCAGCGCGAGCATCACGTTCAGCTTCGCCTATTGATCCGGGGACCTTCGGCGCCGGCCATGCGGATGAAATGACCGCCGGACAGGCCGCGCAGCAGGGCGAGGCGGTATGTCGACTGGATCTCGGGCGCGTTCCAGTTCCCGGACGGCCAGTCGGCGATCAGGGCGCGCAGCATCGCGATGTCCAGCGGGCCCGAGCGATCGATCGCGGCGGCGATCAGGTCGAGTTCCGCTGCCGCTTCGTCACGGGCACCCGCGAGGCCTTCGTGCCAGTCGGCCGCCTGCAGGCCCTTGCGCGGTTCGGCGAGCACCGCGGCGGGCAGCCGATCGGTGAAGGCGGAACGGGCGATCGCGCGGGGGCGGCCGTCGCGCAGATATTCGGTCGCGGGGATCGAGAGGCATGTTTCGATCAGGCGGCGATCGGCGGTTGGATCGCGCATGTCGACGCCCCAGCCGGCGAGATAACCCTTGTTGTAATTACCCAGGTCGGTGCGTTGCAGTGCGTGGATGCGGGCGGCGACCGGATCGCGCGGCGGACGGTAGCTGAAATCGGTGCCGGTCTGCGCGGCGCGGGCGATGAGGGCTTCCGCGCGGGCGGGGTTCACGGCGCTGTACTCGCGGAGATCGAGGCGGCGCCCGCGGGCACGGTCGAGCCGGCGCCACAGGCCGACGGGGAGCCATGGGCCGAGCGCATGGGCGGCGCTGTTGCGCAGGGAGACGCCGTTGGCGCTGAGCTGCCGGGCGAGATGGGCGAGCTGGACGAGGCGGCCGCGGGCGAGAAGATCGGGCAGGGCGGAAAAGCCGATGAAGCTGAAGCTCATATTTCCCATCTGCCCGGTGAGCATGACCGTCACGCCCCGCTGCTTCGCCGCATCCATGATCGCGTCCAGCCAGACGCCGTTGCACAGGTTCAGCACCGGGCGGTCGAACAGCAGGACATTGCGGTCGAGCGCGGCGAGCGGGGACGTGCCGCCGGTGCGGACCAGCACATGCTCGATGGTCGGATGAAGCGCGGCCACGGCGGCGGCAAGGGGGCCTTCGTCGGCGACATGGTTGCGCGGAACGGCGCCGTCATAGCCGGCGCGGGGCACGGCGGTGAAGGCGGCGAGCCGCCCGCCGGGGGTGAGCAGGCGGGCGGCGGTGGCGGCGACCGCGCCGCTGTCCAGCCCGCCGCTGAGATGCGTGCCGGCGAGGGTGCCCGCGCCCCTGAGGCGGGCGGCGACCGCGCGGTCGAGTTGCTCGCGGACCGCTTCGTCATAGTCGGCGGCGGTGCGGAGTTCGAGGCGCGGTGGGGCGGGGTTCCAGTAGCGGCGGGTCGAAATGTCGGATGGGGTGGCGACGACGACATGACCGGGCGGGACGCGCTCGACGCCTTCGTAGAAGCTGCGCCCGCCGGTTTCGGGAAGCAGGGCGAGAAACTCGGCGACCATGTCCTGATCGGGCCGGGGCGGGACCTCGGGCAAGGCGTGCAGGCCCCTGGGCATCGAGGCGAAAGCGAAGAAGTCATTGCCGCGATGGAAATGGAGCGGACGCTGGCCGAGGAAATCGCGGGCGAGCAGCAGGCGCCGCGCAGTGCCGTCCCAGAAGGCGAAGGCGAAATCGCCGGCTAGCCGATCCACCGCGCCCTCGCCCCAGCGGACCAGCGCTGCCATCAGCACCGCCGAGTCCGATTGGCGGGCAAGATCGGGCTGGGGGAGGTTGAGGCTGCCCCAGAGATCCTCGCGGTTGTCGAGGCGGACGTCCGCAACAAGGGCGAAGCGGCCGTTTTCCAGGGTGACCGGGCCTAGATCGAAACCGTCCTCCGGCAGGGTCGCGAAGAGGTCGCGGCCCATTGCGAGCGCTCCGTTCGTCCAACTGACGGGCTTGCCGTTGCCGTAGAGACCCTGCGCGCGCAGCATCCGGTCGCAGGCACCGGACAGGTCCGGGCGGCCGGCAAAACGCAGCATGCCGGCGAGGGCGGTCATCGGAGGGGTGTGGGTAGGGGGAAGCTGCGCATCGGGATGGTGGTAGCGGGAGGAGTGCTACGCCGAAAGTCTCCCGTTCTTCCCCGGGGAAGAGCAAAAGAAAGCGCGCGAAAGCGTTCAGACCTGAGCGCTGGCCCAGCGCTCTGCCAGCACATGCGCCTTGGGATCGTCGACATCGATCCAGGTGATGCCGGTGCAGTCCGCCACACGGGCAAGGCCCTGGCCAGCCAGGTAACCGACGCCCGCGCTGAGCGAGGGCGCCTCGAAACGCTTCAGTGCCTCGAACAGCGCCGGGCCGATCGCGAAGACGCCGGTGTCGAAGCAATCGAACACGTCGATGCCCTTGCCGATCGCGACGATGGCGTCGCCGTTCGTCGCGACACGGGTGACGTCCTCCATATCGACCGCTTCCTGCTCGAGCAGCCGGTCGATGCCGAGGGTGAGGCCGCCCTGCGCACCGGTCTCGGCAAGCAGCCGGTAGAGTGCGGGATCGACCAGATGGTCGCACATGGCGAGCAGCGCCTCGCCGCCGCGCGTGGCGGCCTCGGCGGCGAGCACCGACACGCCGTTCGGCTTGCGATAGTCGGCCGACATCACCGTCTCGATCGTCACCGGCCAGTCGCGCGCGGCAAGGGCAGCGGTGATCGCATCGGCGCCATAGCCGAGCACGACGATGACCCGGCTGAGGCCAGCCGCGGCGAAGCCGGTGACGGCGTGTTCGAGCAGGGTCTTGCCCGCCACCACGCAGAGCGGCTTATAGGGTGCCATGGCCCGCAGCCGGCTGCCTTCGCCGGCTGCGAGCAGGATCGCTGTATCGATCACGCCGCGATGAATTCCTCGACGGCGGTCTGGGCGAGATCGTCGGTCATCTGCGTGCGCGGATGCTTGCAGAAATAGGCCGAGGCGCCGTCGATCGGGCCGCCCAGGCCGCGATCGAGCGCGAGCTTGGCGCAGCGGATCATGTCGATCGCGACACCCGCCGAGTTGGGGCTGTCCTCGACCGAGAGGCGCAGTTCCAGGTTCATCGGCACGCCGCCGAAGAGCTGGCCTTCCATGCGCAGGAAGCAGATCTTGTTGTCGTTCTGCCACGCGACATAGTCGGACGGGCCGACATGGATATTCTCGTCCTCGAGCCGCTCGGCCGCGACCGATTGGACGGCCTCGGTCTTCGACACCTTCTTGGAGGCGAGGCGCTTGCGGTTCGACATGTTGAGGAAGTCGGTATTGCCGCCGGTGTTGAGCTGATAGGTGCGATCCAGCTTCACGCCGCGCTTGGCGAACAGGTCGGTCAGCACGCGGTGGACGATGGTCGCGCCGAGCTGCGCCTTGATGTCGTCGCCGATGATCGGCACGTTCGCATCGCTGAAGCGCTTCGCCCATTCCGGGTTGCTGGCGATGAACACCGGGATGTTGTTGACGAAGGCGACGCCCGCCTCGAGCGCGCATTCGGCGTAGAATTCGCTGGCTTCCTGCGATCCGACGGGCAGGTAGTTCATCAGCACGTCGGTGCCCGACGCCTTCAGCTCGGCGACGACTTCCTCACGGGTCGGCTCGGCGGCGTCGGCGATGATGAAGGTGCGGTCGTCGGCATAATTCTCCATATGCTCGGCAACCCCGTCCAGGATCTTGCCCATCTTCACCTTGGTGCCGGTCGGCTTGACCACCGGCGAGAAGATCGCGGTGCAATTGGGCTTGGCGAAGATCGCCTCGGCCACGTCGCGGCCGACCTTGCGCTTGTCGACGTCCCAGGCGGCGACGACCTGGATATCGCTCGGACGATAGCCGCCAAGTTCCCAGTGCATCAGGCCGACCGTGTCGTTGGCGCCGTCCCGATAATGCTCCAGGCCCTGCACCAGCGAGCTTGCGCAGTTGCCTACGCCCACCAGGGCGATCCGAATGCTGTTCATGGTCGATTGATATCCTTGGAGTGAAATGAAAATAAGGGAGCGGCAGCCACGCGCGCGGTTGCCGAGAACTGACGCACCATAACGGCCTCGATATGGCGGTGCCAGCCGATCCCGATAGCGGTAACGAGGAACAGGGGCACGAGCTCGAACCACCAGAACCAGCGGGGATCGCCGGAGAGGCAGGCGAGGAAGATCGCATAGACGCGCACATTGGCGGTCAACAGGATCATCAACCGCATCGGCCCCGCCGCCCGTGCCGCATAGGCCGTGGCGAGCTGCGGGGCGAGGCTGCGGTCCTCGAACAGGGCGTCGAAGCGGATCGAGGCACGGTCGATCGCGGTGGCGATCCAGTCATAGATGCGGACCACGATATTGCCCGACCCCGGAACCACCGGCCCGCGCGCCAGCCCGCGCGCGCGGCGGTGGAAGCGGGCGCGTTCGCCCTCATAGAGGCTCGACTGGACGATATGGGCGGCCCCGGCGCCCAGGGCCCAGGCCCAGCCTTCGCCGGTGCCGATCGTGGTGGCGATGACGACATAGATCAGAATGAACACGCCGTGATCGCACACGCCGTCGAGGATGCGGCCGATCGCGCTGGCGGTATTGGTCGCGCGGGCGACCATACCGTCGAGTCCATCGGCGATCAGCCAGCAGATCGAGAGAGCGAGACCGACCAGGGCGAATCGCCAGTCATGCCATTGGGCATAAGCGGCGGCGGCCATGATCCCGAAACAGAGCCCCGCCACCGAGACCAGATTGGCGGAGACGCGGTGCTTCACCGCCCAGGGCAAAAGGGCGCGCCCGGCAGGGTGAATGATCCAGAGGTTGGTAGGATCCTCTATCCGGCGATCCCGCGACCCGTCCGGTGGAGGCGTTGTCATGCGCACGTCATATATTCGTCAGGACGCCGAAGTCCAAAGAATGTTAATCTAGTACAGGAAATTCGCGCCAGACCGTTGCACCGGAATGTGCCGGATCGGGAGGCAAAAGCGGTATTCCGCTGCCGCCTCATAGGGATTCCCGCCAAAATGGCGGGATCGATCCCGCAATGGCCGCTGGCTCTCGCATTATGTCCCCCCAAATCTCGATCCCCCTTCGTCGCCGCGACTCGGTGACGTTCAAGCCGCTTCGGCCGCGATCCTGCGCAGCGCCTGTTCGAACGCCTCGGGCGGCTGGCCGCCTGAGATGAGGTAGCGATCGTCGATGACGATGGCCGGCACCGCGCTGATGCCGCGCGACTGCCAGAGTTGCTCGGTGCGGCGCACTTCCTCAGCAAATTGGCCCGACGTCAGAACCTCGCGCGCAGCTTCCGGATCGAGGCCGGCTCTTTCCGCAGCGGCGACGAGCACGTCATGGTTCGACGGATCCTGCTGGTCGGTGAAATAGGCCTGGAACAGCGCGTGCTTGAGTGCGGCCTGATGGCCCTCGATCTCGGCCCAGTGGAGCAGGCGGTGGGCGTCGAAGGTATTGTAGATGCGGCTCTGGTCGGTGCCGCGCATGGCGAAGCCGAGTTCGGCCGCGCGGGCGCGGATCATCTCGCGATTGGCGGCGGACTGTTCCGGCGTCGAGCCGTATTTCTGGGCGACATGCTCGACGATGTTCTGGCCCTCTGGCGGCATGGCAGGATTGAGTTCGAACGGCTGGAAAGTGATGTGCGCGTCGACCGCGTCACTGGTCTTTGCCAGCGCTTCCTCGAGCCCGCGCAGCCCGATGATGCACCAGGGGCACGAGACGTCGGAGACGAAATCGATCTTCATCGGACGGGGCATCGGGATCCTCATCAAGCGGCGACACCGCTCATATGAGGAGCCGGGACGGGAATTCCAATGACGGGCGAAGAGGAGCCGTTCAGCTCGCCTTGCGTAGCGCCGCGACCTGTTTCGGGGTCACCTTCGATGGTTTCGATCCGAAGCGGGCGGTGACGTAGTTCGCCACGGCGGCGATCTCCGCGTCGCTATAGGCATGGCCGAAGGCAGGCATCACCATGTCGCCCTGTGCCGTCACGCGCCGAGCACCGAGGATCACCACCTGCGCGACGTTGGTCGCGCCGGGATCGTTGACCGCGCTCGAGCCGTTAAGCGTGGCGAGGCCTGTGAGCGCACCATTGCCGTTCCACGCATGGCAGCCGATACAGGCGCCCTCGAAGATCTTCTTGCCGAGCGGGGCAGCCTCGTCGGCGACGGCGAGGCGATGGCCGGCCGGTGCCGGGCCTGGGGCCGGATGGGGCTGGTCGGGCGTCGAGACGGCGGGGATGCTGCGGAGATAGACGACCATCGCGGCGATGTCCGACGGGGTCAGGTGGCGCAGGCTGAGATCGACCGCTTCGCCCATCGGGCCAGTGGCGGTGCCGCGGCCGGGCGCGTGGCCTTGCGAGAGATATTGCGCGAGCTCGGCATCGCTCCAGTCGCCGACGCCGGTCGCCTTGTCCGCGGTGATGTTGAACGCGCGCCAGCCGGCGGCGACGGCGCCGGCATATTTGCGGCGATTGTCGAGCGCCTGCATCAGGTTGCGCGGCGTGTGGCATTCACCGCAATGCGCCAGCGCCTCGGTGAGATAGGCACCACGGTTCCATTGGGGGCTGCGATTGGTGTTCGGTTCGAAGCGGCGGTTCGGGTTGAACAGGCCACCCCAGATCGACATCAGCCAGCGCTGGTTGAACGGGAAGGAGAAGGTGAGTCCGGGCCGCTGCTGCTTCACCGGCGCAAGCGTGGCGAGATAGGTGCGGATCGCCAGTGCATCGGCATCGGTCATCCAGGTGTAGGCGCTATAGGGCATTGCCGGATAGAGATGCGCCTTGGGGCCCTTGCCCTCGCGCAGCGCGGCGAGGAACTGCGCATCGGTCCAGCCGCCGATCCCGGTCGCCTTGTCGGGGGTGATGTTGGGCGACCAGATCGTGCCGAAGGGCAGCTTGAACGGCAGGCCGCCGGCAAAGGGCACGCCGCCCTTGGCGGTGTGGCAGGCCTGGCAATCGGCGGCGAGCGCCAGATATTTGCCGCGCGCGACCGGATCGGCCGAGGCGAAATCGGCGGGTACGCCGGTGACCGCCGGACCGCGATATTCCGCGAGCGACACGCGGTGCCCGCCGGCGAAATCCATCGCGCCCGGGCCGAAGGCGATCCAGGCGAAGACCCCCGCGCCCACCACTGCGATGGCGGCGATAACGCTCAGTACGATGCGACGACGGCTCATGCTTCTTTCCTCCCGGCCAGCACGTCGCGGTCGATCGGCAGGCGGCGTAGCCGCTTGCCGGTGGCGGCGAAGATGGCGTTGGCGAGCGGCGCCATTGCCGCGACCGTGCCGGCCTCGCCGATGCCGCCGGGCGCCTCGCCGCTGCGCATGATGTGCACCTCGATCGGCGGGGTCTCGTTCATGCGGAGCATGCGGTAATCGTGGAAATTGCTCTGCTGCACCCGGCCCTTTTCGATGGTGATCTCGCCGTGCAACGCGGCGGTCAGGCCGAAGATCAGTCCGCCCTGGAGCTGCGCGATGATCGTGTCCGGATTCACCGCGATGCCGGTGTCGACGACGCAGACCATCCGGCGGAGCGTGACCTCGCCGTCCTCGGACACGCCTGCTTCGGCGACGGTGGCGATCCAGCTGGCAAAGGCGGGCTGCACCGCGACGCCCCGGCCGACGCGCGGGGGCAGGGGGGTGCCCCAACCCGATTTCCGCGCGGCGACGCGGAGCGCGGCCTGGAGGCGGGGCGCCTTGCCGAGCATGTTCATGCGGAACTGGACCGGGTCGATACCCGCCTTGTGCGCCAGTTCGTCGATGAAGCTTTCGATGACGAAGACGTTATGCGCCGGGCCGACGCCGCGCCAGAAGCCGGTCGGCACCGCGGGCGGCTCCTCGCGGACGAAGTCCACTCTGAAATTGGGGATGTCGTACGGCATGTCCTGGGCGCAATCGACTGCGTCGAAATCATGGCCGCCGACAAAGGCCGGCGGCAGCCAGCGCGCCAGCACCGACGATCCGGTGATGACATGGTGCCAGGCGCTGATCCTGCCATCCTCGAGCGTCGCGCTCAGCCGGTCGTGCCAGGCGGGGCGATAGACGTCGTGCTGGATGTCCTCCTCGCGGCTCCACACGACTTTCACCGGCGCGTCGACCCGCTGCGCGATGCGCACTGCCTTTTCGACCTGGTCGACCTCGAGCCGCCGGCCGAAGCCGCCGCCGAGCAGATGGTTGTGTACGATCACCTTGTCGAGCGGCAGGCCGGTGATCTTGGCGGCGGCGGCCTGGGCGCGGCTCATCACCTGGATGCCGGTCCAGACCTCGCACCCGCCGGGCGTGACATGGACGGTGCAGTTCATCGGCTCCATCGGCGCATGAGCGAGGAAGGGCACGTCATAGGTGACCGCGATCGGATCCTTGCCGAGCGCCTTGGTGACATCGCCGATATTCTTGGCGTTGACGCCGGGGCGCTGGCTGGCCTTGACCAGATCGGCGCGGACCTGGGCGGTGTCGACGCCGGCGTTGGCGCCTTCGATCCAGGTGATGTTCAGCGCCGCGAGGCCCCGCAGCGCGGCCCACATATGATCGCCGACCACCGCGACCAAATCGTCCAGCACCACAACCTGCCTAAAGCCGGGCACGGCTTTGGCAGCGCTGTCGTCGACATGTCCGACCGTGCCGCCGAACACGGGGGAATGCGCGAAAGTGGCGAACTTCACGCCCGGGGGCATCGCGTCGATGCCGTATTTCGCCTGGCCGTTGACCTTTTCGGGCGTGTCGAGCCGGCGGAGCGGCTTACCGATCAGGCGGAAGTCCTTCGGGTCCTTGATTGGCGGATCGGCGGGGGGCTTCAGCCCCGCGGCGCGACCGGTAAGGGCGCCATAGCCGATGCGGCGGCCAGTCGGGTCATGGATCACCTCGCCCGCTTCTGTGCGGCAGCTCGCCGGATCGACCTTCCAGCCGGCGGCGGCGGCCTGGACCAGGATAGCGCGGGTGCCCGCGGCGGCCTTGCGCAAGGGCAGCCAGAAAGCGCGGATCGAATTGGAATTGCCGGTCGCCTGCAGGCCGAACGCCGGATTGCCGTACAGCGCGTCGCTCGGCGGGGCATGTTCATAAGCCACCTGGCGCCAGTCCGCGTCGAGTTCCTCGGCGAGGATCATCGAGATCGAGGTATAGACGCCCTGGCCCATCTCGACCTGCGGCATCATCAGAGTGACCTTGCCGGCGGGGTCGATGCGGATGAATGCGTTGGGCGCGAAACCCGGCGTCGCCGCGTCCGCGACGATCCCGGGGGCGATGAAACCGACGAGAAGACCGCCGCCTACCGCCGCGCCGATCTGGAGCAGGTTGCGGCGGGAGAGGGCGGGTCCGGCTGGCGAAGGGGCGGTGAGGACGGACATTGGCAGGGACCTTGAAGGAGCGGGGAAGCGCGAAGGTCGGTCGATGTCAGGGCGTGGCGGCGGCTTTGATCGCCTCGCGGATGCGGACATAGGTGCCGCAACGGCAGATATTGCCAGACATGGCGGCGTCGATATCGGCGTCATCGGGTTTGGGGGTGGCGGCGAGCAAAGCGGCGGCCGCCATGATCTGGCCCGACTGGCAATAGCCGCACTGGATGACTTCATGATCGAGCCAGGCGCGCTGTACGCGCGCGCCGGCTGAGGTTTCGCCGATCGCCTCGATCGTGGTGATGGCGCGGTTGCCGAGCGCGCCGACCGGGAGCTGGCAGGAGCGCAAGGGGGCTCCATCGACATGCACGGTGCAGGCGCCGCATTGCGCGATGCCGCAGCCGAACTTGGTACCGGTGAGGCCGAGTATGTCGCGCAACACCCAGAGCAGGGGCATGTCCGCCGGGACATCAACATCATGCGCCGCGCCGTTGACCGTCAGCTTGAGCATATCGCCCCCTTGTCGCCGACCCTGGCCGGCCATCGGTGCCGCCAGCGATGTGCTGGGCGACGCGCAGGCGATGCGCCTGCCTACGGTCTCGGCGCTACGTCCGTATCCGGGACCGCGTCCATCATACCATCGGATGGAGTGTGGAAAAAGGCGCCCTCTGCGGCCCCGCGTCAAACCTCGCACCAAACCTTGGCATGATGGTGCAGAGATGACAGATTTGTCATGTAATCGAGGGCTCAATGCCATGACGAAGATGAAATAGCCGCCATCTGACGACGACGACTTCTCCGGGAACCCCATGAACCTGACCCCGATCTTCTATGACGCTTCTGGTCGCCGGCGCCGGCGCTTCGCATTTGCGGTCGGAGCGTTCGTGGCGCTGGTGCTGCTGTCCTTCGCGGCACTGGCGCTGTCGATCGGGGCCGTGCCGCGCGCGCCGTTGTTGCCGGTCGATGCCGAGCACCCCGCGCTGATCCGCCTGCCGCCGCCGCACGAGCCACTGCTGAAGCGGGCGCGGCACGGCTTCACGCATTATGCCCGGCTGCTGACTGGCCGGCCGGCACGCGGCGTACGCGAGAATGCGCCGATCGCGATCGGCTTCCATGTGCCCTGGGACGAATCGAGCGCCGCGTCGCTGCGCCGGCATATCGAGGATCTCGACTGGCTGATCCCCGGCTGGGTTTCCGTGACGGGCGCCGACCACCGCATCACCGTCTTCCGCGACCAGGCGGGACGCGCGATCCTCAACCGCGCGCCGCACCGGCCGCTTCTGCTGCCGATGATCCAGAATGCGATCCAGGGCAATTGGGACGGCAAGGGCATGGCGGCGCTGCTCGACAGCCCGATGCAGCGCCGGGCGTTGCTCGACAAGCTCGAGCCCTGGCTCGCGGCGAACCAGGCCGGCGGCGCCTTTTTCGATTTCGAGGAACTGCCGCCCAGCGCCCAGCCCGATTACCGCGCCTTTCTGCGCGAGGCCAAGGCGCGGTTCGGGCGGCATGGCTGGATCGTCGCGATCGCGGTGCCGGTCGGCGAGGATTCGGGCTGGGACGTGAAATCCTATGCCGCGATCGTCGATCGCGTGTTCCTGATGGCGTATGACGAGCATGAGCTGGGCGGCGAGGCCGGGCCGATCGCGTCGCAAGCCTGGTTCGAACAGGCAGTCGCGCGTGCGTCGCGGGGTGTGGCGCCGTCCAAGCTGGTCGTGGCGATCGGCAA
Source organism: Sphingomonas sp. GW821-FHT10F11 (assembly GCF_058809095.1). NCBI lineage: Bacteria > Pseudomonadati > Pseudomonadota > Alphaproteobacteria > Sphingomonadales > Sphingomonadaceae > Sphingomonas > Sphingomonas sp. GW821-FHT10F11. The sequence goes on along the minus strand of NZ_JBXASH010000005.1, from coordinate 246,855 downwards.
TTACGGCTATGACTGGCACGGCAAGGGCGGCGATCCGCTGGCGATCGACGAAGGCTGGCAGGCGGCGCGGGAATCGAGCGCGATGCCGGTGTTCGACCGGGCGAGCGGCAATAGCGGTTTCGCCTATGAGGAAGGCACCGAGCGGCACGTCGTGTGGATGCTCGACGCGGCGTCGGCCTATAACCAGATGCGTTTCCTGTCGCGTGCCGGGATCGGCGCGGTGGCGGTGTGGCGGCTCGGTTCGGAGGATCCGGGTCTGTGGTCGATCTTCGGGCGCACGCATCGCACGCTGCCGGCGCCCTCGGCGATCGATGCGATCCCGGCGGGCACCGATGTCGATATCGAGGGCAGCGGCGAGATATTGAAGATCGCGGGCGTGCCGGTGGAAGGCATAAGGCATGCGGTGGCAGCGAAGGACGGATCGCTCGCGACGGTCGATTTCGTCCGGCTGCCCTCGCCCTATGTCGTGGCGCGGACCGGATACCGGCCGGGCGAGGTGGCGCTGACCTTCGATGACGGGCCTGACCCGGAATGGACCCCGCGCATCCTCGACATCCTGAAGCGCGAGCATGTGCCCGCGACCTTCTTCATCATCGGCGAGAATGCGCTGACCGAGCGGCCGCTGCTCGAACGCATGGTGGCCGAGGGGCATGAGGTGGGCAGCCACACCTATACCCATCCCAATCTGGCCGGCGCGACCGACAGCGAGACGGCGTTCCAGCTCAACACCACGCAACGGCTGTTCCAGGCCTTTACCGGGCGATCGCTGCGGCTGTTCCGCGCGCCCTATTTCGGGGACGCCGAGCCGACCACGGCCGACGAAATCGAGCCCGCCCTGCAGGCGCAGAACCGGGGCTATACCTCGGTCGGGCTGCACGTCGATCCGGGCGATTGGAAACGGCCGGGCGTGCAGACGATCATCGACCTGACCGTTGCGGGGGTGGAGGCATCCAATGTCGAGCGGAGCGGCAATATCGTGCTGCTGCACGATGCGGGCGGCAACCGCGCGCAGACCGTCGCGGCGCTGCCGGTGATCATCGAGACGCTGCGGGCCAAGGGGTACAAGTTCGTGCCCGTCTCGACCCTGGCGGGAATCCCGCGCGACGTGGCCATGCCGGTCATCTCCGAGAGCGACCGGGTGGCGGCGGAGACCGACCTTTTCATCTTCGGCGCGATCGGCGCGACCATCACCGCGCTGGGCTGGATCTTCCTGTTCGCGATCAGCATCGGCATTTTGCGGGCGGTCACGCTGTCGGCGCTGGCGCTGATCCAGGCACGGCGCGAGGGGCGGACGATCTTTCCGGCGATCGATCCCAATCGCTTCGTCACGGTGATGATCCCGGCGTTCAACGAGGAGACGGTGATCGTGCGCGCGGTGCACGGCGTGCTGGCGAGCGTCGACGTGCGGATCGAAGTGATCGTGATCGACGACGGCTCGAGCGACCGCACCAGCGCGGTGGTGACCGAAGCCTTTGCCGACGAGCCCCGCGTCCGGCTGCTGACCCTGCAGAATGGCGGCAAGGCGCGGGCGCTGAACGAAGGGCTGAAGCTGGCGACGGGCGAGATCGTCATTGCGCTCGATGCCGATACGCAGTTCGAGCCGCGCACCATCTCGCGGCTGGCGCGCTGGTTCGTCGATCCGGCGCTCGGCGCGGTGGCGGGCAATGCCAAGGTCGGCAACCGGGTGAACCTCGTCACCAAATGGCAGGCGCTGGAATATATCACCGCGCAGAATCTGGAGCGGCGCGCACTGGCCCGGCTCGATGCGATGACGGTGGTGCCCGGCGCGGTCGGGGCATGGCGGCTGTCAGCGATCCAGAGTGTCGGCGGCTATCCCGACGATACGCTGGCCGAGGACCAGGACCTGACCATCGCGATCCAGCGTGCCGGCTGGAAGGTCAACTATGATCAATATGCCGTCGCCTGGACGGAGAGTCCGGAAAGCTTTGCCGGGCTGGCCAAGCAGCGCTTCCGTTGGGCCTACGGCACCCTGCAATGCCTGTGGAAGCACCGCGCGGTGATGGCCCGTGGGAAGCCGAAGGGGCTGGCGCGGGTCGGCCTGCCCCAGGCGATCGTGTTCCAGATCGTGCTTGCGGCGATCTCGCCGATCATCGATCTCGCGCTGATCCTCAGCTTCGTCATGACCTGGATCTCGGTCGAGGCGCATGGCTGGGCGCAGACTCAGCATGATGTCGAGAAGATGCTGATCTACTGGCTGGTCTTTACCGCGATCGACCTGCTCGCGGCGGTGATCGCCTTCGCGCTGGAGCGGCGCGAGAAATGGAGCCTGTTGTGGCTGCTGATCCCGCAGCGCATCGGGTACCGGCAGGTGATGTATTATGTCGTGCTGAAGGCGATCGCCCAGGCGCTGCGGGGCCCGCGCGTCGGATGGGGCAAGCTGGCACGGACGGGGCGGGTGACGGCGAACTGAAGCCTTCGTTTCGTACCCGTTCCGATCCACTTTTTTTCTTCCGCTGTTATGTTGGATTTTAGCGGTATTTTTTGCGTGAGATATCAGTGCTTTGGGGCATGTTTTCCCTGTTACGGCATAACAGCGGAAAAACTTGCTCAAAACGCGATAAAATGACGTTGTTTTACCGCTGATCCGCGGCAGAAATGCCCCTCATATTCGACCGACAATGAGAAGGAGCGGGGCGGCGCGCCGACTGCGCCGCCGGGCTCGTACCCAGCATTGTTCGTGCCGATGTTGAATCGAACAGATCAGATTTAACGCTCGCCGCCCTAGAAGAAGACGGTCGCGTCCGTGAAGCCATAGCGGGTGTTGCCCGTTTGGGGCGCATTGGGCGCGTCCTTCATGAAGCGGCCCTTGAAGAGGATCTCGCCCCCGGCGCCGAGTTGCAGCCGGTCGGGGATCAGCCAGTAGCGCACCCGCGTGTCGAGATGCGTGCCGACATAATGGCCGGCCGCACCGGAGGGGTCGCGCACGCCGGAATTGCCGAAGCTGTCGGTCGCGGTGGCGAGCCAGATCGGGCGCAGGTTGAAATGCATATCGAGCCGCGCGTTCGGCTTCGCCTCGATCCGTGCCGAGACGGTCGCGATGTTCGAGCGGATGATCAGCGAATAGAGGCCGGACGGGGTGAACTCATAGGCCGGGTCGCCGATCAGCCCATCGAAGCGGCTGAAGCTGCCCCCCGCTTTGTCGCCGGTCATATAGTCGGCATTGAACGACAGGCGCGGCGACCAGGCCGCCTTGAAGCTCCAGCCCAAAGCGCCATGGAACATCCAGGCCGAGACGCGGTGATTGGTGATGTCGCTTGCGGCCGCGCTGAGTCGGGTGGTGCCGGTCTGCCACGCACCTTCCATGTCATAGTCGAGGGTACCGGTCCTGGGCGCGCGAGAGAGGCGGATGCCCGAGGTCAACAGGCGGCGATTGCGGGTGGCGAAACCAGGCGCGTCGGTCTCGACGAAGCGATAGCTGTAAAGCTCGGCCGTGCCGCCCATCACCCCGGCCTTGGTGCCGATCGCGCCGAACAGCTGGCGATCGATCCGTTCCTCGTCCAGTTCGAAACGGTTGTTGTGCACCCCTGCCGAATCCTCCGGCACGCGGGTTTGCGGCATCGTCCAGAAGCCGGTCAGCTTGTCGCCTGCCTTGTTCTTCCAGTCGAGCCGGGCGCCGGTGAAGCTGTTGAAGTCGTTGCGGTTGATCGGCCGGGCGACGAGGCGCCGCGAGCCGAGGTCCATGGTGAAACGCCCGGCCTGGACGGCGAGGCCGGCGCCGAGATCGGCGGCGACATAGGCCTGGATCGGTTCGAGCGCGTCGACTTCATTGGCGCTGATCGAGCTGTGCCTGCGCTCGAAATAGACGCGGGAATCGAGGATCTCGAGGCCGAGCCTAATCGGCCCCTTCGCATAGGTGGCGGAGATGTCGGTGCGGAACAGCAAGGCGGCATCGTCGGCCGGAAGGCCGGTGCGATACTGGCCGTCGATCGCCTCGGCGCGCATGCGGATATTGGCGTCGAGCGTGAAGTTGCCGTCCTCGGCATGAGCCAGACCGCCTATGCCCAGCGATAATGTGGCCGCCAGGCAGCCGATCCTCTTCCTCACAGGCTTCCCCGGCCGATGGTGTGGGGCGTGCGCTAGGCTATAGAGGAGAGAATCGCCAGAGAAATTGTATACAATGATGGGACGGTCTGGATGAAACACCTGGTTCGCATGCTCCTCGCGTTGCTGGTGTTGACGGCCGGGCCGGCATGGACCGCCGCCGCCCCACCTGCCCGTGCGCCTTTGGTGCTGGCGGCCGCGTCGCTGCAGGAATCGATGACCGCCGCGGCCGATGCCTGGGCGCGCAAGGGGCATCCGAAACCGGTGATCTCCTTTGCCGCCTCCTCGGCGCTGGCGCGGCAGGTCGAGGCGGGGGCGGCGGCCGATCTGTTCGTGTCGGCCGATGAGGAATGGATGGATGCGCTGGCGGCGAAGGGGCTGATCGTGCCCGCGACGCGGGCCGACTTTCTGGGCAACCGGCTGGTGATCGTCGCATCCGCCGGGAGCCGGGTGACCATCCCGCTGGCGCGCGGGCCGCTGGCTCGCGTGCTTGGCGCGGGTCCGCTGGCAATGGCCGATACGGAGAGCGTGCCGGCGGGCAAATATGGCAAGGCTGCGTTGACGAAGCTCGGCGTGTGGGACGCGGTCAGCCCGAGCGTGGTGCGCGCCGAGAATGTGCGCGCGGCGCTGGCGCTGGTCGAGCGCGGGGCGGCGCCGCTGGGGATCGTTTATGCGACCGATGCCAGGGCGTCGGCGAAGGTGCGAATCGCAGGCGTGTTCCCGGCGTCGTCGCATCCGCCGATCACCTATCCGATCGCGCGATTGAAGGCCTCGGCCAATCCGGAAGGCGAGGTGTTCCGGCGCTTCCTCGTGTCGCGCGAGGGCAAGGCGATCTTCGTGCGGTTCGGCTTTTCGGCGCGATAGGAATATGAAGCCCGTCCGTCATGCCGGACTTGTTCCTGCATCCATGTCACCACAAGCGGCAGCGCCCGTGGATCGATGGACCCCGGAACAAGTCCGGGGCGACGCTGTGGGTCGGGGAGCGCGCGCGCATGCTCAGCCCTGACGAATGGACCATCGTGCTGCTGTCGCTGAAGGTCGGCGCGGTGGCGATGGTGGTGACCCTGCCGATCGCCTTTGCGCTCGCCTGGGTGCTGGCGCGCTGGCGGTTTCCGGGCAAGGTGCTGCTCGATGCGTTGATCCACCTGCCGCTGGTCGTGCCGCCGGTGGTGACGGGCTGGCTGTTGTTGATCGCCTTTGCGCCGGGCGGGCCGATCGGCGGCTGGCTGATGAGCTGGTTCGGGGTGTCGGTGCTGTTTCGCTGGACCGGTGCCGCGATCGCGGCCGGGGTGATGGCGCTGCCGCTGATGGTGCGCGCGATGCGGCTGTCGATCGAGGCGGTCGACCGGCGGCTCGAGGGTGCGGCACGCACCTTGGGGGCCGGGCCCGGCCGTGTATTCCGTACAATCACCCTGCCGCTGAGCGTGCCTGGCATCCTGGCCGGCGCCGTGCTCGGCTTCGCGCGGTCGATCGGCGAGTTCGGCGCGACCATCACCTTCGTCTCCAACGTGCCCGGCCAGACCCAGACCTTGCCGCTCGCCATCTATTCGGCGCTCCAGCAGCCCGGCGGCGAGGCGATGGTGTGGCGGCTGTCGGCGATCTCGGTCGCGCTGTCGCTGGCCGCGCTGATCGCGTCCGAACTGCTCGCGCGGCGGGCGGGGAGGGGGCTTCATGTCCTTTGACATCGCCTTGACGAAACGGCTCGGCGACGTGGATATCTCGGCCGAGTTCGTTGCCGGGGAGGGGGCGACCGTGCTGTTCGGGCCGTCGGGCGTGGGCAAGACCAGCGTGCTCAACATGATCGCCGGGCTTCTGGTGCCGGATGCCGGGCATGTTCGGGTCGATGGCGAGACGCTGTTCGATGCGGCGGCCGGTATCGACCTGCCGCCGGAGCGCCGGCGCGGCGGCTATGTGTTCCAGGAACCGCGGCTGTTCCCGCATCTGAGGGTGCGGGCCAATCTGTTGTTCGGCGCGCCGGATGAAACGGCGATCGGCGATGCCCTTTCGTTCCTTGGCATCGATGCGCTGCTCGATCGCTGGCCCCGGACGCTGTCGGGCGGCGAGGCACGGAGGGTGGCGATCGGGCGGGCGTTGCTGAGCGCGCCGCGGTTTCTGCTGCTCGACGAGCCGCTGTCGTCGCTTGACCGGCCGCGGCGCGAGGAAGTGATGCGCGCGATCGAGCATATCCGCGACCGGATGAAGATGCCGATCCTGATGGTCACGCACGACCCGGAGGAAGCGGAGCGCATCGGGACGCGGATCGTTCAGCTATAGCGGCGTCCGATAGCGGACAGCGACTGTCCGGCACCGATCATTCCTGTCCGAATCCTGAATGGGCAAGGGTGCCTATAATTGGCGTAAATGGCCAAACTCTTGGACAATCTGGTTCGTATCGTACTATTATGTAGTGTTAAGTCATTGATTCTACGTAACGCCGCTGTTTGGCATGGGTAATGCAGTAGTACAGTTGCGGGTAGCAAATCCCGCCTGTGTTACTGCCCCATGGAGGACCCTGAGATGACCCGTTCGACCCTGACCCGCCCTGCTTTCGCTATCGCTGCCTTTGCGATGCTCGCGACCGCCGCCGTCCCGTCGATGGCCAGCGCCCGCGGCAACACCAGCACCAACGGCAACGCCCAGCCGACGACCACGGAGCAGGCGCCCAAGAAGATCTGCCTCTCGCCGACTGTCACCGGCGATCCCACGGTGACCGGCTCGATGCTCGCCAAGCGCTCCTGCCGCACCAAGGCGGAATGGGAAGCCAAGGGCGTGGTCTTCGGCACGAAGTAAGCGCTCCGGCCCAACAGGGCCGAGCCCAACCAAGAGCCGCCGCCCGGTCGACCGGACGGCGGCTCTTTCGTGTCCGGCCGGCGAGTTCCGTCAGAAGCTGATCTTCACCTCGCCGCCGATGATGCGGGGCTCGTTGATCATGCCGGTCAGGTTGTTGAAGTCGATCGCGCTGATGCTGCGGATCTGATTGGTGATGTTGCGCGCAAAGGCGCCCACTTCAAACCCGCTGTCCGTCTTGTAGGCGATCTTCAGGCCGCCTTCGAGCAGCGAACGGCCACGGAACTCGACCGCTTCGTAGAGGAAATAGTTGATGCTGCTGCGGTATGCCCAGTCGGTATAGACATAGACCTCGCCATTGCCGACCGGCACGCCGTAGCGCGCAGTGACGTTGGCGACCCAGCGTGGCGCCTGGGGCAGGTCGTTGCCGTCGATCGTGGCGAGGCCTCCGGAGACCGGGTCGAGCATCGTGCAGGCCGAGCCACACTGTCCGACGCGAATATTAGGATCGCGGATCTCGGTGAAGTTGTAGCTGCCGCTGGCCGTAAGCGTCAGCTGAGGCACAGGCCGAGCTTCAAATTCCGCCTCGACGCCGTAGCCGACCGCATGATCCGCATTGAGCAGCCGTGCGGTGTTGTTGAGCCCACCGACGGCGGTGAGCTGCAGATCGTTGGTGCGCGACCAATAGGCATCGAGGGCAAAGCGCACCGTATTGTTCAACAGCGCGCCTTTGATGCCGCCTTCGCCCGAGATCGTCGTCTGCTTCTTGGCGCTTGTCTGCTGGCTACCGAAGGTCACGCGATCCTGGATAGCCGGGCCCTGATAGCCCGTCGCCACCCGTGCGTAGAGGTTGACGTCGGGGTTGACTGCGTAGGTCGCGCTCACATCCCAGGTGAAGTCGCCGTCGCTGACCGCCAGGCGCGACGGCAAGGTGGTACCGAACAGATTGGGCGAATAGCCCGAAATGCGGTCGTCGCGCTTGTCGTGCGAATAGCGGCCGCCGGCGCGCAGAGTCAGTGCGTCGGTCGCCTTGTATTCGACCGAGGCGAAGATGCCGTAATTCTCGTTCGTGTTGTCGTGGAAGATGTTCTGATTATTGTCCGCCGCGCGCGATCCGGTCGCCGGGAAGGCATAGTTGAATTCGTTGTAGCGCAGCTTCTGGTGGAAATAATAGACGCCGCCCTGGGCGCTGAAGCCGCCGAAATTCTCGGTCGCGAAGCGCAGTTCCTGGCTGAATTCCTCGGGACGGGTGATGCCACCGGTGTTGGAGGGGAACAGCGCGTTGTTCAGCCCGAGCGCGGGGAAGACGTAATTGTTGCCGCCGTCGATATCGCCGGTGCTCTCGACATTGGCCTTTTCGAACGCGGTGATCGAATAGAGCGTGCCGACCCCGTCGAAATGATAATCGAGGTGAAGGTTGGTGCCCCATTGGCTCATCGACTGGCTGGTATAGCCGTCGAGCGCGACCTTGCTCTTGTCGAAGCCGGGCGAGAAATCATTGCTGCCCTGCTTGAACAGGCCGGCGCGGAAGACGCGCGGCGTGCCTTCCAGATCGCGCACATGGAAATTGACCAGCGCGTTGAAATCGCCGCTCGAATAGCCGAGCAGGAAGCGCGCGGCGGCGTCGCGATAGCCTTCGAGCTTCTTGTCGGCGACGCCGGTGGCCGAGGTGTTGGTCACCCAGTCGTCGCGCCGCTGGAGCAGGCCTGCTGCGCGGAACGAGAAGCCGCCACCGAGCGGACCGCCGACCGCGCCCTCCAGATTGACTGTGTTATAGGTCGCCCAGGACCCGCTGGCATAGCCCGACAGCGTGTCGCCGCCCGGCTTGGTCGATTCGAGCTTCACCACACCCGCCGGGGTGTTGCGGCCGAACAGCGTGCCCTGCGGACCGCGCAGCACCTGGACGTTCGCCAGATCGAAGATCGGGAAGGATTTGAGCATCGGGCTTTCAAGCGCGACATCGTCATAGACGACCGACACCGGCTGGGCCGCGTTGGGATCGAAATCGGTATTGCCGAGGCCGCGGATATAGAAACGCGGGAAGGTGCGGCCGAACGAGGATTCGATCTGCAGGCTGGGGGTGCGCGAGGAGAGGAGGCGGACATCCTGGCCGCCCGAATTGAGCACGTCGAGCTTCTCGCCGCTGATCGCGGTGACGGCGACGGGCACGTCCTTGCTCGATTCGGCCCGGCGTGTCGCGGTGACGACGATATCCGGTATGCCCTGGGTATCGGACGCCTGGGCCGGTTCGTCGGCGACGGGCGCGGGGGTTTCCGCCAAGGCTGGCGCGGCGGCGAGGGTCATGGCGAGAAGTGAGGCGCCCGCGGCAAGCGAGCGGACGGAAGCGGTGACGCGAAAGGCCCTGGAAAACATCGATATCCCCTATTTTATGGGGCACCCGCTCCCTGAGATCCCGCGAGTCCCGGAATTCACGCGAAATCGTAACATAGCCGCAATGCGCGGCAAGACGGGCTACAGCCGATCCGGCACTTCTTGGGTGGGGCGTTGCTTCAATGTCGCAGTGGCCGCCGGTAGAGCGCCCGCATCGCCGCCTCCATCGCGGCGCGATCGATCGAGAGCACGACCTTCTGCGCCTGTTCGCCGAGATGCGGGCGATAGGCCTGGGTCCAGGACAGGGTGTCGCCGTAACTCGCCCCCTGGCCGGTATCGAAATCGACATAGAGCGTGTCGGCGCGCGTCACGATCTCCGGGTTGAGCCACACCATCGCCGCGATCTCGTCCCACATCGGATAGCCGGGTTCGAGCGCGGTCTGGAGCATGTCGGTGAGCGGCGTCCTCGCATCCTTCAGGCTGGTCAGGAAGGCGCGCGTCCACTGCGTCCCGGTTGAGGGATCGACCGGGATCATGGTGATCTTCGGCCAGGGCGCATGAGCGACGATGCGCGCGGCTTCCGGATCCCAGCGGATGTTGAATTCCCGGCGGGGCGTGTTGACGAACTCGCGGGCGAACTGTTCGGCCGACGGGCCGTCGAGTAGCTGATGGGGCAGCAGGCTGCCGCCCATATAGACCAGCTCCTTCACGTTTGCGGCGAAGCCTGGGTCGAGGCTCTGCGCGATCGCGATGTTGGTCATCGGGCCGGTCGCGAACAGCGTGATCTGGTGCGGATGCGCGCGCACCATGCGGACGAGGAAGGCGGCGGCGATCTCGGAGGAGGCTTTGGTCGTCGGATTGCCGATCGGGAGGGCGGGCACGACTTCGGGCGAGGGATTGCCCGGATGGCTCTGCACGGTGTCGCCGGGCCAATAGTCCGTCCAGGGGCCCTTGAAGACGAGGCGGCCGTACAATCCCTCCCACCGCTTGGTCGCCTCCTGGTTGTTGAGCAGCGGATAGGTCGCGCCGGGGACGACGGGGATGTCGGTGCGATGGAGGATCTCGAGCGTGCGCAGCCCATAGGCGGTCGCCGTGTCGCGCCACACCGATCCGCTGGTGGTGGTGATGCCGAGCACCTCGACGTCGGGCGCCTGGAGCAGGAGCGTGGGCACGCCGTTCAGGCCGATCAGGTCGTCGTCGATCAGGACGAGGCGCCTGCCTGGTGCGGATTGGGCCGGCGCGGTCTGGGCGAGCGTCGGGGCGCCGGGAAGCAAGGCGAGGGCGGCAAGGCAAAGGATGAGAAGGCAGCGCACGGCAAGGCCCCTGATGCGAGAGTAGCGATGTCTCTCCCGGTCCGGCGCCTGTGGCGCTTCTGGCATCAAGCATCGCCGCGCCCGGGGCCCGCGTCAACGCGGCGTGTTGGATCGGGCGTTTCGCAATTCCGGTATGGTGGCGCCGGCTTGCCGTGATCCGGCTATCGGTTCGAAATTCTAGAAATATCGTTCGTTAACATACACATGGTTCGAACCGAAAAAACGATAGCGTTCGCTACAAAGTAGCGATAGCTTCCGAGTCGTTATCGCGTTCGGGGAGAGCAGATGATGACGACATTGCGCAAGGCGACGTTGCTGATGGGTGTGGCTGCGATCTGGGCGGTGCCCGCGGCCGCGCAGGAGAATCCCTCCACGCCCCAGGCGGAAGGCCCGCAGGTCGAGGACATCGTCGTCACCGCGCAGCGCCGCGAACAATCGCTGCAGAAGGTGCCGATCAGCGTCACCACGTTCAGCGCGGCGACCATCGCCTCGCTCAGCGCCGAATCGATCGGCGATCTGGATAGCTTCACGCCGGGCCTGTCGATCAACGACACCTCGGTCACCCAGCCGAGCTTTGCGATCCGCGGCGTGCAGACCGACGATTTCGGCATCGGCACCGAGCCGTCGGTCGGCATTTTCGTCGACGGCATCTATTCGGGGCGGTCGGGATCGTCGCTGATCTTCTTCAACGACATCAAGCGGGTCGAGGTGCTGAAGGGGCCGCAGGGCACGTTGTTCGGGCGCAATACTTCGGGCGGCGCGATCTCGATCATCACCAACAAGCCGAGCCCCAACCGCGAACTGGTCGGTACGCTCCAGATCGGCAATTACGGCAAGGTACGCGCCGATGCGACGGTGAACATCCCGCTGACCGACACGCTCTATCTGCGGCTCAACGGCGTCTCCAACTATCGCAAGGGGTATCTGACCGACGCGCTGACGGGCGAGAAGCGCGAGGGCGAGAACAACAAGTCGGGGCGTGCCGCACTACGCTGGGCACCGACCAGCGACACCGATTTCGTGCTGGCATACGATCATGACGATACCGCCAAGGATGGCCCGTTCGCGATCGGCATCAGCACGCACGCGCTCAGCACCGACCCCGCAGGCCCGTTCGCCAACGACGCGATCGGCGACAAGGAGACGCGGGTGCTGAACGCGGTCTCCTTCACCGCGACGCATCATGCCGGGCCGCTGACCTTCACCAGCATCAGTTCGTTCAAGCATTTCGAGACGCATAATCGCGAGGACGAGGACGGCACGGCCGACCCGACCCGCTATTTCGATACCGAGAATATCGAGAAGAACAGCAGCCTCTATCAGGAATTCCGCGTCGGTTTCGACAATGACCGACTGAGCGCGATCGCGGGCGTCAGCTATTTCCACGAGCGCGGGCGGCAGACCAGCGCGGCGACCCTGCTCACCGACTCGCTCGATCGGATCCTGGGCGATGCGGCGGGCTTCCCCGTCTTCTCGCTGCTCAATTTCTATGGCGGGCTGCCGGTGTTCGGGCTGGAGTACCGCGAGGACATGAACAACCGCGCGGCGAACGATTCCTATGCCGCGTTCGGCGACGCGACCTACAAGCTGACCGACCGGCTGAGCCTGACCGCCGGCATCCGCTACACGCACGACCTGAAGCGCTTCACCTGGACCAATGGCGGCTTCGTCGCGCCGGGGCTGGACGCGATCTCGGCGCCTGGTTCGCTCTACAACGCGATCATCGGCGCGCCGCTGTTTCCGGACGTGCCGATCAGCGTGTCCGACTTCTACCGCGCGACCGTCGGCCCCAGTGGCGTGATCTTCGACGTGGGCGCGCTGGAGGGCGTGCCCTTCACCCGCCGCGCCGCGTTCAGCGACGTCAGCCCGCGCTTCGTGGTTCAGTATGATGCGACGCCGGACGTGCATCTCTATGCCTCGGCGTCGCGCGGCTACAAGGCGGGCGGGTTCAACTCGACCGAGATCAACTCCTTCTTCGAGCCGGAAAAGGTCTGGAATTTCGAAGGCGGATTCAAATCCGAGTTGTTCGATCGCCGGGTGCGCTTCAATCTCTCGGGCTATTATTTCAAGTACAAGAACCGGCAATCGATCAGCCTGGAGCCGAACACCAACCCCAATTGCCAGCTGACGCCGATCCCGCCCGGCACGGTCTGCCTGCCGCAATATGTGACCCGGTCGGGCGATTCAGAAGCGTACGGCGTCGACCTGGAGACTCAATTCGTGGTGTCGCGCGATTTCCGGATTGGGGTGACGGCCGGCCTGATCGAGTCGAAATGGGTCACGCGGATCGAACAGGGCGTCGATATCTCGGGCCAGCCGACCGGCGAGCCGGCGTTCCGCGGCATCGTCAGCGCGCATTACGACCATGACATCGGCCATGGATCGATCTTCGCCGATGCGAGCTACAGCTATACCTCGCACCAGCGGCTGAACGATGCACAGCGCGCGATCGACGCTTCGATCGCATCGTTCGTCGACTGGTCCAAGCTCGGGGCGCTGCGCTCGGCGCGCAATATCGTCAACGCCAAGATCGGCTGGCGCTCGCCCGGCGATCATGTCTCGGTCGCGCTCTATGCCGAGAATTTGCTCGACAAGCGTTATTACCGCACGCTCAACACCATCTCGACGGATATTTTCGAGACGCCTTATGTCCGCGCCGACCGGCCCGGCTTTTACGGCGTGGAGCTTGGCTTCAAGTTCTAGAACAAGGGAGAGGGAATGATGGCGAACAGGATCGCATTGCTCGGCTGCGTCGCGGCGCTGGCACTGATGGGCGGCTGCAGCGGCGGGCCGAAGACCGATGCGCAGGGCTTCGTGATCGACCCCGATTTCGAGAAGAATTTGCAGCAAAAGCTGCTCGACGCGAAGCCGGGCGATGTGATCGACATTCCGGCGGGCAAATATGCGCTGAGCCGCAGCCTGAGCCTGACCGCCAATGGCGTGACGGTGAAGGGCGCGGGCATGGACAAGACCATCCTGTCCTTCGCCAAACAGGCTTCGGGTGCCGAGGGCATGCTCGTCACCGGCGACGATTTCACCATCCAGGACCTCGCCTTCGAGGATTCGAAGGGCGACGCGCTGAAGGTCAACGGGGTGAAGAACACCGTGATCCGCCGCGTGCGCGCCGAATGGACTGGCGGGGGCAAGACGTCGAACGGCGCCTACGGCCTCTACCCCGTGCAGGTGACCAATGTGCTGATCGAGGGCGCGGTGGTGAAGGGTGCGTCCGATGCCGGCATCTATGTCGGCCAGTCGAACAACATCATCGTTCGCGACAACCGGGCGGAGGGTAACGTCGCCGGCATCGAGATCGAGAATTCGAACAACGCCGATGTCTATGGCAACACGGCGACGGGGAATACCGGCGGCATCCTGGTGTTCAACATGCCGAACCTGCCGGTGCCGGGCAGCAAGACGCGCGTCTACAAAAACACTGTCGTGGCCAACAATCACGCCAATTTCGGTGCGAAGGGCAGCGCGGTCAGCTCGGTGCCGCCGGGTTCGGGCGTGATCGTCAATTCGAACGACGAGGTCGAGATCTTCGACAACGACGTGAAGGACAACAAGACGGCGAACGTCATCATCTCGAGCTATTATTCGACCGGCTTCGACACCAAGGCGGGGATCGCGGCGGCCTATGATCCCTTCCCGGAGAATATCTACGTCACCGGCAATCGCTTTTCGGGCGGCGGCGACGACCCCGGCGGGCGTTTCGCGCCGATGAAGGCACTGGGCGGCGGCAGATTGCCGGATGTGTTGTGGGACGGTTTCACCAATCCCAAGCTGAAGACGCCCGGAATCTGCGTCCAGAACGGTGCGGCGAAGCTGCTCAACGTCGACGGCCCTGGCAAGTTCGCCAAGGCGCGGATCGACACCAGCGTGGATTGCGCGCCCGCGGCCCGCCTGCCCGAGATCACATTGCCCGCGGCGATGACGAAGGACAGCGGCAAGCCATCGTGATCGGCAACCCATGACCCTGCGTTTCCTCGCGACGCTGCTCGCGGCGCTGTTCCTGAGTGCCTGTGGCGGGCGGCCCGATGCGGTGACCTTCCACGCCGAGGGCAATCCGGAGAAGCTGTCCGACTGGGGATTGTTCACCGTCTCGGGCGGGCGCATCGCCGCCCGCCCGGACATGGTGACCTATGAGCTGCAAACGCCCTTGTTCAGCGACTATGCGCAGAAATGGCGCACGATCTGGATGCCCAGGGGAGTGCATGCGACCTACAATCCCGATCGCTGGTTCGACTTTCCGGTCGGCACGATCGTCACCAAGACCTTCTATTTCTCCACACCCGCCGGCGCGGCCGCGCCGCAGACCAGCGGCGAGGTGCTGAAGGTGACGCCGGCGACCTATCAGACGGGGGTGAACGGGCTCGATCTCGGCCATGTGCGGCTGATCGAGACACGGCTGCTGGTGCGGCGCGAAAGCGGCTGGGTGGCTTTGCCCTATGTGTGGAATGCGGACGGCACCGATGCCGTGCTGGAGCGCACCGGCGCCGATGTGCCGCTCACGCTGATCGACGGCACCACGCGCACGCCCTTCGACTATAGCGTGCCCAACCAGAACCAGTGCGGCGGATGCCATGTGCAGGACTTCCGCACCCGCGCGATCGCGCCGATCGGCCTCAAGGCGCGCCATCTCAACCGGACCTTCCCGGGGGAGGGCGGGGAGATCAACCAGCTCGGGCGGCTGGTGGCGAAGGGCTATCTCACCGGCGTGCCGAGCATGGGCGTGCCGCAGGATGCGAACTGGCAGGATGCCGGCGCGAGCATCGACGCACGGGGACGGGCCTATCTCGATATCAATTGCAGCCATTGCCACAACCGCGTCGGCGCGGCGCGGACCTCGGGGTTGTGGCTCGATGCCGCGACGAGCGACGCGCGGCTGCTGGGGATGTGCAAGCCGCCGGTCGCGGCGGGGCGCGGTACCGGCGACCGGCCGTTCGACGTGGTGCCGGGCAAGCCCGATGACTCGATCCTGCCCTTCCGCCTTGCCAGCACCGATCCGGGCGTGATGATGCCCGAACTCGGCCGCAGCCTGTCGCACAAGGAAGGGGTCGATCTCGTGACCCGCTACATCACCGCGCTGAAGGGCGACTGCACCGAGAATGACGGACCGAGAGAGGGGGCACGATGAGCTGGGCGAACTGGTCCGGCAGCGTCACGGCGAGCGCGCCGGTGCTGCGGCCCAAGACCGAGGCCGAACTGACGGTCGCAGTGCGCGGTGCCCGCAACGCGCGCGCGGTCGGGGCGGGGCACTCGTTCATGCCGCTGTGCCAGTCGGACGGGGTGATCCTGTGCCTGGAGGACATGGCAGGCACGATGACCGTCGCGCCGGACCGCAGGACCGCGCGCATCCCCGCCGGATGGAGCATCAAGCGCCTGACCGCGGCTTTGTGGGACGAAGGGCTGGCGCTGGCCAACCAGGGCGACGTGAACCCGCAATCGCTCGCCGGGGCGATGGGCACCGGCACGCATGGCACGGGCCGTGACCTGGGCAATCTCTCCACTTTCGCGCGTGGCTTCCGGCTGATCGGCGCGGATGGCGTGGCGATATGGTGCGATGCCACCACCAACGCCGATCTGTTCCAGGCGCAGCGCCTGTCGCTCGGCCTGTTCGGCATCGCGACCGAGATCGAGGTCGAACTGGTGCCCGCCTTCCATCTCGTCGAGCGGATCGAGAAACGACCCTGGGGCGAGATCCGCGAACGTTTCGACGAGCTGGTGGAGCAGGAGCGGCATATCGAGTTCTGGCTGTTCCCGCATGCCGACAGCGTGATCCTGAAGACGCTCCGGCACTGCGATCCCTGCGATCCGCCCGCTTCCACCAGCGATATCGAGGAAGCGACGTTCCGCCATCTGCTCAACCTCGGCGCCTGGATGCCGCCGCTGATCCCGACTTTGCAGCGGATGATGATGAAGACGAACATGGACGGCCGCCGGCGCGGACCGGCCCATGCCATCTTCCCGTCCGATCGCACGATCCGGTTCGAGGAGATGGAATATGAGATGCCCCGCAAGGTCGGACTCGAGACGCTCGACGCGGTGGTGGCGTGGATCCGGCGCAAGAGGCTGCCCGTCGCTTTTCCGTTCGAGTTCCGGGTCGTTGCGGCCGACGACATCTGGATGAGCCCGATGAACAACGGCCCGGTCGCGGCGATATCGATGCATCAATATGCGAAGATGCCGTGGCGCGGCCTGTTCGCCGATGCCGAGGCGATCTTCCGCGAGCATGGCGGACGCCCGCACTGGGCCAAGCGCCATACGCTGACGCGCGCCGATGTGGACCTGCTCTATCCGATGGCGGAACGCTATCGCGCGGTGCGGCGCGCCGTCGATCCCACCGGCAAGTTCCTCAACAAACACATGACGGAGCTGTTCTCGTAATGGACGACCTGGCCCTCCACGCGCATCTGATCGGCCAGCAGGGGTCGCGGAGTGCGCTCAACACCCCGGTGCTGGTGCTCGACATCGAGAAGCTCGATCGGAACATCGCCACGATGCAGGCCTTTGCCGATGCGCGGGGCGTCGCGCTGCGCCCCCATGCCAAGACGCACAAGAGCGTCGATATCGGCCGGCGCCAGATCGCCGCCGGGGCGATCGGCCTGTGCTGCGCCAAGATCGGCGAGGCCGAAGTGCTGGCCGATGGCGGGATCACCGGGCTGCTGATCACCTCGCCGGTCAGCGCGCCCGCTGCGATCGAGCGGCTGGCGGCGCTGGCGAAGCGTGGGATCGGGCTGATGGCGGCGATCGACAATCCCGACATGGTGAAAAGGTGGGACGATGCGCTGACGTCCGCGGGGGCGATGCTGGAGGTGGTGATCGACGTCGACCCCGGCATCCGGCGGACCGGCGTGCCCTCGCCAGAGGCTGCGGTTGCGGTGGCCGAAGCGATCGCGAGGTCCTCGAACCTGACCTGTCGCGGCGTCCAATATTATTGCGGCATGCAGCAGCATATCGAGGATTATGCCGCCAGGCGGGCCGCGATCGTCGACCGCACCGACTATCTGCAGACCGTGATCGCCGCGCTGACCGAGGCGGGATATCAGCCCGAGATCGTCACCGGATCGGGCACCGGCACGCATCATATCGATCTCGAGCTTGGCCTGTTCACTGAGCTTCAGACCGGATCCTATGTCTTCATGGACAAGCAATATCTGGATTGCGACCTGGCGGACGGGCCGGTGCCGCCGTTCGAGACCTCGCTCTCGGTCGATGCTCGGGTGGTGAGCGCGAACCATGACGCGCTGGTCACGATCGACGCCGGCTTCAAGTCGCTGTCGACCGACGGCGGCGCGGCGCAGGTGCAGCGCGGTGCCGCGCCCGGGACGATGTTCATGTTCATGGGCGACGAACATGCCGCGCTTATCGCGCCCGATATCGGCACGCGCCTGCGCCCGGGCGATCCGGTGAGCCTGACCGTGCCGCACTGCGACCCGACGGTGAACCTGTACGACCATTACCATGTCGTCTGCGGCGATACGTTGATGGAGATATGGCCGGTCAGCGCGAGGGGGCGGGCCAGGTGACTCCATAATGCTGCGACAGGGGTTTTCTTGTGTCCCCGCGAAGGCGGGAACCCAGTCTGGGCTCCCGCCTTCGCGGGAGCACAAGGAAGCAGATGGTGCCGCTTTGTGGATGTCTACGGCTCACTCGAACGGGATAAGCATCCGATGAATCTCTCCGCCGATCGCGTGCTGGCGATATTCGTCATCGGGGTGATCGGCGTGCTGATCCCGGGGCTTCAGCCGCAACTGCTCGGCGCGCTGGCGGCTGAGGGGCGGCTGTCGGTCGCGGCGCTCGGCATCCTTGCCACGGTCGAATTGCTGGCGATGGGGATCGCGGCCGGCGCCTCCGGCTTCGTCCTTCCAGTGACCCGGCTCCGTACGATTGCCGGCGCCGCCTTGCTGGTGACCGCTGGCGCCGACCTGCTGACCCCGTTGCTCGGCACCGGGTCGCTGTTCGGCGCCCGGATCATGGCCGGGCTGGGGGAGGGGGTGCTGATCTGGATCGCGATCGGCTTCATCATCCGCACCGATCGGCCCGAGCGCTGGTCGGGCATCTATCTGGCGGTGCAGACCCTGGCGCAGTTCGCCCTGGCCAGCGCGATCGGCTATGTCGCGGCGACCAGCGGCGGCGGGTTCACCACTCTTGGGGCCGTCACCCTGGCTGGCCTGCTGGCACTGCCCTGGCTGCCCCACGCCTATCCGCCCCTGGCGGCGAGCGACGACACGGGCGGTCTGCCGTCGCTGCCCGGCCTCGTCGCGTTGGGCGGTGTCGTGCTCTACCTCGCCTTCATCGTCGCGGTCTGGGTCTATATCGAGCCGCTCGGGCTCGAGCGGGGCGTCTCCCAGGCGACGATCCATCTCGTCGCGCCGCTTTCGCTCGGCATGCAGGTGCTGGGGGCGGGCGCCGCGACCCTGCTTGCCGGGCGCCTGCCGGCGCGGGGGACGATCATGGTGATCGGGTTGATCAATCTCGGCCTGCTGGCGATCATGGGAGCGCCGCCCTCGGCCGAAGCGTTCGTGGCGGCGACGGCGGCGTTCGGCTTCCTCTGGTTGTTCGCCCTGCCGTTCCAGATCCCGATCGCCATCGCCGCCGACCCCAGCCGGCGCTCGGCGCTGCTGATCGGCGGCGCTCAATTGACCGGATCGAGCCTCGGCCCCTTGTTCGCGGGCGTGCTGATCGGGGACGGGGATGTCGCGCATGTGTTGTGGTTCGGCGCGGTTTGCGCGATTGCCGGAATAACGGCGCTGATCGGCGCCGTTTTCATGCGGAGGACGATAGGAGAGCTGTGACGATATCCGGGCTCGCCAGCGAGAAGCGTCCGCGCCCCAAGCAGGAGCGCTCCCAGCAGACCTATGAGTTGCTGCTTGACGTCGCCGGGAATCTTCTTGCCGAGGTCGGCATCGATCGCATCTCGACCAACATGATCTGTTCGCGCGCAGGCCTGACGCCGCCGGCGCTCTATCGGTACTTCAAGGACAAGTACGATGTGCTGGAGGCGCTCGGCCTGCGCCTGATGGCACGGCAGAATATCGTGCTCGAGCAGTGGATCGCGCGCCATGTCGATAAGGGGATCGATGCGCTGCGCGGCGGTATCGAGGAATTGCTGCGCGAAACCGCCGCGGTGACGCAGAGCGAGCCGGGCGCGGTGTGGATCCTGCGCGCGCTGCACGCGTCGCCGCGGCTGGTGCATGTCCGGCTGGAATCGCACCGCTACGTCACCGACAAGCTGGTCGACGCCTATATGCGCTGGCTGCCCGACGCCGATCGTGAAGCGCTGTGGCAGGAAGTGCGGCTGTCGGTCGAACTCGGCTTCGCGGCGGACGAGATGCTGCAGGAAGAGACGCGGGTTTCGGCCGACGCGGTGTTCAGCCGGGTCGCGCGAATCCTGCAGGCGGATAGTGCGGTTCGGGCTGCGGACTAGGCATTTCTCCCCGTTCGTTTCGAGCGAAGTCGAGAAACCTTGCTTGGCGCCCGATCAATGTTTCTCGACTTCGCTCGAAACGAACGGATGGGGTGGCTCTGATTTTACGCTCGATGCGCTAGCGCGACCTCAACGCACAAAGAAAAACCGCCGCCCGGGCAACCCCGGACGGCGGTAATTCATGTCAGCGCTGAACGACTGGATCAGTTGTTCAGATACTCGCCGGCATCCTCGTCGGTGCCGGTGCCCGAGGTCGTGACCGACGCCAGGGCATCGCTGCCCGTGTCGTCGCGCACGTCGCGCTGCAACTCGGCCGCACGCTCTTCCGCCGCCGAATTCGGGGCGATGAGCACTTCCTGCAGACGACGCTGCTGGACGCGGAGCGCTGCGTCGCGGCTGGAGGCCGCGACCCGCAGGCGGTTCATGCCCGCGCCGGTACCCGCCGGGATCAGGCGGCCGACGATGACGTTTTCCTTCAGGCCGATCAGCGTGTCCTGCTTGCCCTGGACCGCCGCCTCGGTGAGGACGCGGGTGGTTTCCTGGAACGACGCCGCCGAGATGAAGCTGCGGGTCTGCAGCGACGCCTTGGTGATGCCGAGCAGAACCGGCTTGCCCTGTGCAGGGGTCTGGTTCTTGGCGATCTTCGAGTTGATGTCGTCCATCTCGTCGCGATCGACCTGCTCGCCGGCCAGCAGCGTGGTGTCGCCGCCATCGGTGATCTCGACCTTCTGCAGCATCTGGCGAACGATCACCTCGATGTGCTTGTCGTTGATCTTCACGCCCTGGAGACGATAGACCTCCTGGATCTCCGACACGAGATATTCAGCGAGCGGCTCGATGCCGAGCACCTCGAGAATGTCGTGCGGATCGGGCGAGCCGCCGATCAAATTGTCGCCACGCTTGACGTAATCGCCTTCCTGGACGTCGATCACCTTCGACTTCGGCACCAGATACTCAACGACCTCGCTGCCATCGTCCGGCTGGATACCGATCTTGCGCTTGGCCTTGTAGTCCTTGCCGAACACGACGCGGCCCGAGACCTTCGCGATGATCGCGTTTTCCTTGGGCTTGCGCGCCTCGAACAGCTCGGCGACGCGCGGCAGACCGCCGGTGATGTCGCGCGTCTTCGCGGCTTCGCGAGAGACACGCGCCAGAACGTCGCCGCCCTGGACCTGCGCACCGTCCTCGACCGAGAGCGTTGCGCCCGGTGCGAGCATGTAGCGGCCGGCCTCGCCCGAACCTTCGTCGAGCAGGGTAAGGCGCGGACGCAGATCCTCCTTCGACTTGGTCGCGGCACGATATTCGGTGACGACACGCTGCGAGATGCCGGTCGCTTCGTCTGCCTGCTCGGTCAGGGTCTTGCCCTCGACCAGGTCGACATACTTCACGATGCCGGGGTTTTCCGTGATCACCGGCATGGTGAACGGATCCCATTCCGCCATCCGGTCGCCCTTCGAGACGATATGGCCGTCGTCGAACATCACGTACGCGCCGTACGGGATGCGATGCACCGCACGCTCGCGGCCATCCATGTCGACGATCGCGACTTCGCCCGAACGGCTCAGCACGACGCGGCGGCCGCGCTGGTCCATGATGATGCGAAGGTCGCGATATTCCATCGTGCCGTCGGCAACCGCTTCGAGGTTCGACTGCTCGTTGAGCTGCGCCGCGCCGCCGATGTGGAAGGTACGCATCGTCAGCTGGGTGCCCGGCTCACCGATCGACTGAGCGGCGATGACGCCGACAGCCTCGCCGATGTTCACCGGGGTACCGCGGGCCAGATCGCGTCCGTAGCATTTGCCGCAGACACCGATCTTGGTCTCGCAGACCAGCGGCGAACGGATCTTCACCGCCTGGGTGCCGATCGCCTCGATCTGCACGATCATCGGCTCGTCGAGCAGGGTGCCCGAAGGGATGACGATCTCGCCGGTCTTGGTGTCGACGATGTCCTCCGCGGTCGTACGACCGAGGATGCGCTCGCCGAGCGACGCGATGGTCGAACCGCCCTGGACGATCGCGCGCATTTCCAGCGCACGCTCGGTGCCGCAATCATTCTCGATGATGACGCAATCCTGCGACACATCGACCAGACGGCGGGTCAGGTAGCCCGAGTTCGCGGTCTTCAACGCCGTATCCGCGAGACCCTTGCGGGCGCCGTGGGTGGAGTTGAAATATTCGAGGACGGTCAGGCCTTCCTTGAAGTTCGAGATGATCGGCGTTTCGATGATCTCGCCCGACGGCTTGGCCATCAGGCCACGCATACCGGCAAGCTGCTTGATCTGGGCCTGCGAACCGCGGGCACCGGAATGGGCCATCATGTAGATCGAGTTGATCGGGGCTTCGCGGCCGTTGGGCAGCTTCTTCACCGACTTGATCTCGTCCATCATGGCGTTCGCCACCTGGTCGCCGCAACGGCTCCAGGCGTCGATCACCTTGTTGTACTTCTCCTGCTGCGTGATCAGGCCGTCCTGATATTGCTGCTCGAAGTCCTTCACCAGGGCGCGGGTCTCGTCGACCAGCGGAACCTTGGCGTCCGGAATGATCATGTCGTCCTTGCCGAACGAGATGCCCGCCTTGAAGGCGTGCTTGAAGCCGAGTGCCATGATCGCGTCGGCGAACAGCACGGTCTCCTTCTGGCCGGTGTGACGATAGACCTCGTCGATCACGTCGCCCACATCCTTCTTGGTGAGGAGGCGGTTGACGGTGTCGAACGGCACCTTCGAGCTCTTCGGGAGGCACTCGCCGAGCAGCATGCGGCCCGGGGTGGTCTCGTAGCGCTTGAGATACTGGTTGCCGGCCTCGTCGGTCTGCGGAACGCGGCTGATGATCTTGGTGTGGAGCGTCACCGCACCGGCCTCGATCGCCTGATGGACCTCCTGCATGTCGGAGATCAGCATGCCCTGGCCGGGCTCGTCCTCCTTCATCATCGAGAGGTAATAGAGGCCCAGGACCATGTCCTGCGACGGCACGATGATCGGCTTGCCGTTCGCCGGCGACAGGATGTTGTTGGTCGACATCATCAGCACGCGCGCTTCCAGCTGGGCCTCGAGGCT
Source organism: Sphingomonas sp. GW821-FHT10F11 (assembly GCF_058809095.1). Lineage (NCBI taxonomy): Bacteria > Pseudomonadati > Pseudomonadota > Alphaproteobacteria > Sphingomonadales > Sphingomonadaceae > Sphingomonas > Sphingomonas sp. GW821-FHT10F11. Next base: position 223,879 of record NZ_JBXASH010000005.1, on the reverse strand, counting down.
CAGCGGGACGTGCACGGCCATCTGGTCACCGTCGAAGTCGGCGTTGAAGGCCGAGCAGACCAGCGGGTGAAGCTGGATCGCCTTGCCTTCGATCAGCACCGGCTCGAACGCCTGGATGCCGAGACGGTGAAGCGTCGGCGCGCGGTTGAGCATGACCGGGTGCTCGCGAATGACTTCGTCGAGGATGTCCCAGACTTCCTTGCGCTCCTTCTCGACCCACTTCTTGGCCTGCTTCAGGGTCATGGAGAGACCCTTGGCGTCCAGGCGGGCGTAGATGAACGGCTTGAACAGCTCGAGCGCCATCTTCTTCGGCAGGCCGCACTGATGCAATTTCAGCTCAGGTCCGGTCACGATGACCGAACGGCCCGAATAGTCGACTCGCTTGCCGAGCAGGTTCTGGCGGAAGCGGCCCTGCTTGCCCTTGAGCATGTCGGACAGCGACTTCAGCGGACGCTTGTTGGCGCCGGTGATCGTGCGGCCGCGGCGGCCGTTGTCGAACAGGGCGTCGACCGCCTCCTGCAGCATGCGCTTTTCGTTGCGGACGATGATGTCCGGCGCGCGCAGCTCCATCAGCCGCTTCAGGCGGTTGTTGCGGTTGATCACGCGGCGATACAGATCGTTCAGATCCGACGTTGCGAAGCGGCCGCCGTCCAGCGGCACCAGCGGGCGCAGCTCGGGCGGGATGACCGGGACGACCTCGAGGATCATCCATTCCGGGCGGTTGCCCGAATCGATGAAGCTCTCGACCACCTTCAGCCGCTTGATGATCTTCTTCGGCTTCAGCTCGGACTTGGTGACCGCCAGCTCTTCCAGCAGGTCCTTGCGCTCGCCCTCGAGATCGAGGCTCTCGAGCATGATGCGGACCGCTTCTGCGCCGATGCCGGCCGAGAACGCGTCCTCGCCATATTCATCCTGCGCGTCGAGCAATTCGTCCTCGGTGAGGAGCTGATACTTCTCGAGCGGGGTCAGGCCCGGCTCGATCACGATATAGGCCTCGAAGTACAGCACGCGCTCGAGCTGCTTGAGCTGCATGTCGAGCAGCAGGCCGATGCGCGACGGCAGCGACTTCAGGAACCAGATGTGCGCGACCGGGGCGGCCAGTTCGATATGGCCCATGCGCTCGCGGCGGACCTTCGAGACGGTGACCTCGACGCCACACTTCTCGCAGACAATGCCCTTGTACTTCATGCGCTTGTACTTGCCGCACAGGCACTCGTAGTCCTTGATCGGACCGAAGATGCGCGCGCAGAACAGGCCGTCACGCTCGGGCTTGAACGTACGATAGTTGATGGTTTCCGGCTTCTTGATCTCGCCGAACGACCAGGACCGGATGCGCTCGGGCGAGGCGATCCCGATCTGGATCTGGTCGAAGGTTTCCGGCTTGGCCACCGGATTGGCGAAGTTGGTCAGTTCGTTCATGTCTCAATTCCCTCCAGGGAAAAATATGCGGGGCGGGACTGGAAGAGCGCTGCCTTTGGGAGGCAGCGCTCGTTCCGTCATTCCGCCGCGATCGCGACGCCGTCCGAGTCGAACTGCTCGATGCTCTTCAGCTCGACGTTCAGGCCCAGCGACCGCATTTCCTTGACCAGCACGTTGAAGCTCTCCGGAATGCCGGCCTCGAACGTGTCGTCACCCTTGACGATCGCCTCATAGACCTTGGTGCGGCCGACCACGTCGTCGGACTTCACCGTGAGCATTTCCTGCAGCGTATAGGCAGCGCCGTACGCCTGGAGCGCCCAGACCTCCATCTCGCCGAAGCGCTGACCGCCGAACTGGGCCTTGCCGCCCAGCGGCTGCTGGGTGACGAGGCTGTACGGGCCGATCGACCGCGCGTGGATCTTGTCGTCCACAAGATGGTGCAGCTTCAGCATGTAGATGTAGCCCACCGTCACCTTGCGATCGAACTGATCGCCGGTGCGGCCGTCGAACAGGTCCGACTGACCCGAGGTGTCGAGCCCGGCGAGCGTGAGCATCGCCGAAACGTCGGCCTCGCGGGCGCCGTCGAACACCGGCGTCGCCATCGGCACGCCGCCGCGCAGATTCTGCGCCAGCTCGATGATCTCGTCGCTCGTCCGCGCATCGATCTCGGCATGGTATTGCTCGCCATAGACGGTCTTGAGGCGATCCTTGACCACATCGGGCATCTGGCCCGGCTTGGGATCGGGGTTCGCTTCGCGCCAATCCTCGAGCGCCTGGGCGATCTGACCGCCCAGGCCGCGCGCGGCCCAGCCGAGATGCGTCTCGAAGATCTGACCGACGTTCATGCGCGACGGCACGCCCAGCGGGTTGAGCACGAGATCGACCGGCGTCCCGTCGGCGAGGAACGGCATGTCCTCCGCCGGCAGGATGCGGCTGATCACGCCCTTGTTGCCGTGACGGCCGGCCATCTTGTCGCCCGGCTGCAGCTTGCGCTTCACCGCGACGAAGACCTTGACCATCTTGAGCACGCCCGGGGGCAACTCGTCGCCGCGCTCCAGCTTCTCGCGACGATCATGGAACTTGTCCGTGATCAGCTTCACCGCGTCGTCATACTGCGCCTTGACCGCTTCCAGATCGCTCTGGATCTTGTCGTCGGCGACGGCGAACTTCCACCACTCGTGGCGGTCGACGCTGTCGAGCAGGTCGGCGTCGATCTCGACGCCCTTCTTGAGGCCCTTCGGCGCCGCGGTCGCGGTCTGTCCGAGCAGCATCTCGCGAAGGCGCGACCAGGTCGCGCGGTTCACGATGGAGCGTTCGTCGTCCGAGTCCTTCTTCAGGCGCTCGATCTCCTCGCGCTCGATCGCCATCGCGCGCTCGTCCTTGTCGATGCCATGGCGGTTGAACACCCGGACCTCGACGACGGTGCCGGCAACGCCCGGCGGCAGGCGGAGCGACGTATCGCGCACGTCCGATGCCTTCTCGCCGAAGATGGCGCGGAGGAGCTTTTCCTCCGGCGTCATCGGCGATTCACCCTTGGGGGTGATCTTGCCGGCCAGGATGTCGCCCGGCTCCACTTCGGCGCCGATATAGACGATGCCCGCCTCGTCGAGGTTGCGGAGCGCCTCCTCGCCGACATTGGGGATGTCGCGCGTGATGTCTTCCGGCCCGAGCTTGGTATCGCGCGCCATGACTTCGAATTCCTCGATATGGATCGAGGTGAAGACGTCGTCCTTCACGATACGCTCGGAGATGAGGATCGAATCCTCATAATTATAGCCGTTCCAGGGCATGAACGCGACGAGCGCGTTGCGGCCCAGCGCCAGCTCGCCGAACTCGGTCGACGGGCCGTCGGCGATGATATCGCCCGCGCGGACCGCGTCGCCCACCTTCACCAGCGGACGCTGGTTGATGCAGGTGTTCTGGTTGGAACGCTGGAACTTCATCAGCGTGTAGATGTCGACGCCCGACTGGCCGGCCTCGACCTCGCCAGTGGCGCGAACCACGATGCGCGCCGCGTCGACCTGGTCGACCACGCCCGACCGCTTGGCCGAGATCGCCGCGCCCGAATCGCGCGCCACGGTCTCTTCCATGCCGGTGCCGACGAACGGCGCCTCGGCGCGCACCAGAGGCACGGCCTGACGCTGCATGTTCGAACCCATCAGTGCGCGGTTGGCGTCATCGTTTTCCAGGAACGGAATGAGCGATGCGGCGACCGAGACGAGCTGCTTCGGCGAGACGTCCATCAAGGTGATGTTGTCCGGGATCGCCATCAGGAATTCGCCTGCCTGACGCGACGAGACGAGGTCTTCGACGAAGCCCTTGCTCGCGTCGAGTTCGGCGTTGGCCTGAGCGATGGTGTGCTTGGCCTCTTCCATCGCCGACAGATAGACGACGTCGTCGGTGACCTTGTGGTCGACGACCTTGCGGTACGGCGTCTCGATGAAGCCGTATTTGTTGACTCGGCTGAAGCTGGCGAGCGAGTTGATCAGGCCGATGTTCGGACCTTCCGGCGTCTCGATCGGACAGATACGGCCATAATGCGTCGGGTGAACGTCGCGGACTTCGAAGCCGGCGCGCTCACGGGTGAGACCGCCCGGGCCAAGCGCCGAAACGCGACGCTTGTGCGTCACTTCGGAGAGCGGGTTGGTCTGATCCATGAACTGCGAGAGCTGCGACGACCCGAAGAACTCGCGCACCGCGGCGACCGCGGGCTTGGCGTTGATCAGGTCGTTCGGCATGACGGTCGACACGTCGACCGAGGACATGCGCTCCTTCACGGCGCGCTCCATGCGGAGCAGGCCGACGCGGTACTGGTTCTCGAGCAGCTCGCCCACCGAACGCACGCGGCGGTTGCCGAGATTGTCGATGTCGTCGATCTCGCCCTTGCCGTCCTTCAGGTCGACCAGAGTCTTCACGACCGCGAGGATATCCTCGGTGCGCAGCGTGGTAACCGTGTCCTCGGCATCGAGGTCGAGGCGCATGTTGAGCTTGACGCGGCCCACGGCCGACAGGTCGTAGCGGTCGGGATCGAAGAACAGGCCGCTGAACAGCGACTCTGCGGTCTCGAGCGTCGGCGGCTCGCCGGGGCGCATGACGCGGTAGATGTCGGACAGCGCCTGCTCGCGCTCCTCGGCCTTGTCGGCCTTGAGCGTGTTGCGGATCCACGGGCCGGTCGCGACATGATCGATGTCGAGCAGTTCGATCCGGTCGATGCCGGCCTTGTCGAGCAGCTCGAGATTCTCGGCCGTCACTTCGTCGCCGGCTTCGATATAGATCTCGCCGGTCGCTTCGTTGATCAGGTCATAGGCCGAATAGCGGCCGAAGATCTCTTCGGTCGGGATCAGCAGGTCGGTCAGGCCGTCCTTGGCCGCCTTGTTCGCGGCGCGCGGGGAGATCTTCTGGCCCGACGGGAACACGACTTCGCCGGTCTTCGCATCGATGATGTCGAACATCGGCTTCTGGCCGCGCCAGTTCTCGGCCTGGAAGGGGATGATCCAGCCGCCCTGGCCGCGGACGAAGGTCACGCGGTTGTAGAAATAGTTGAGGATTTCCTCGGAGTTCAGGCCGAGCGCGTACAGCAGCGCCGTGACCGGCAGCTTGCGCTTGCGGTCGATACGGACGTTGACGATGTCCTTGGCGTCGAACTCGAAATCGAGCCACGAGCCGCGATACGGGATCACGCGCGCCGCGAAGAGATACTTGCCCGATGCGTGCGTCTTGCCGCGGTCATGGTCGAACAGGACGCCCGGCGAACGGTGCATCTGCGAGACGATCACGCGCTCGGTGCCGTTGATGATGAAGGTGCCGTTCTGAGTCATGAGCGGCATGTCGCCCATGTAAACGTCCTGCTCCTTGATATCGAGGACCGACCGGGCCTCGGTATCGGCGTCCACCTCGAACACGATCAGGCGCAGCGTGACGCGCATTGGCGCCGCATAGGTGATGCCGCGCTGGCGGCACTCGTCGGTGTCGAACTTCGGCGGCTCGAGCTCATAGTTCACGAAGTCGAGCTCGGCGGTGCCGGCGAAATCGCGGATCGGGAAGACCGAACGCAGCGTCTTTTCGAGGCCCGACACATAGCCGATCGAGGGATCAGACCGCAGGAACTGTTCGTAGGATTCGCGCTGAACCTCGATCAGGTTCGGCATCTGCACCACTTCGTGGATGTTGCCGAACACCTTGCGGATGCGGCGCTTAAGCGTGCCGCCCTCGATTGCCTTGGTCGCCATGGAGTTTTTCGCCTTACAGCTAGTAATTTCTTGCCCGGAATCCACCGGGCGGGCACGCATAAAGACGCAAAAAGCCGCTCGTTTTCGGGTGTCGAAAACAGCAGCTCCTGGCGTCTTATGAACCCATAGCCCCCAATTCGATCGACATGCTGCGCGACGGCACGTCATTTCCCGAAAGCTGTGGTGAGGGACGCGATATAGGGAGCGTGTTGGAAACTGTCAAATGCCGCGCGCAAAATCGCTTCGTCGGCAGCCAGGAACGGCTCGGCGCGATTCTGGTATTCGGGCGGGTCCGATAGCGGGTTCCCTTCATTGAGTATGCGTCATGAAAAACAAACCCGCAACCCGCCGCGCGTTCGTCGCGCTTGTCCCCGCCGCCTTGCTGCTGGCCGTTCCGGGCCATGCACAAGAGGTCCAACCCGCCACGCCACCGGCCCCGCCGGTGCAGACCGTAGCGCCGCCGTTGTTCGTCCCGACGGTCACGCCGCCGGCCGCCACGGTGGCACCGCCGACGGTGGCGCCGACCGTCACCGCCGAGCCGGAAGCGGCGCCCGCATCGCGCGCCACGACCCGCACCACGCGGACGACTACCCGCTCGACCCGAATCGTCCGTACGCCGGCACCCGCGCCGGTCCGGGCAGCGCCCGCACCTGCGCCGGTCGCAGTCGCTCCGGCCGCCGCCCCGGTCGAGGTGACGCCCGCGCCGGTTACACCAGCGCCCGTCGAGGCGACCGCCCCGGCCCCCGCGCCCGCGCAGGAGGCCGTCACGCAGAGCACCGTCGCGACTGAAGGCGCGCCGATCTGGCCCTGGCTTGCCGCCGGCCTGGTCGCGCTGCTCGCCATTGCCGGCTTCCTCATGATGCGCCGTCGCCGCGCCGACGAAGAGGTCTATTATGAAGAGCCCTATGTGGAGACCATCGCCGAGGCCGCGCCGATCCGCAGCGAACCGGCGCCCTTCGCCCCCAACCCCGAGCCGCAGTTCCTGCGCACCGCGCCGCTCGCCCCAGCCTCTGTCGTGAGCGACGAGCCGGCACCGGTCGCCGCCGAGGAGGCGAGCCTGGCCAAGCCCGAGGCCGAAGAGGTCGCCTCGCTGACCGGGGCTGATGCGCCGGTCGCCGATCGCCCATGGCTCGAAATGTCGCTGCGCCCGGTGCGCGCCGGTACCAATGTCGACGAGGCGCTGGTCGAGATCGAGCTGACCGTCGGCAATTCGGGTTCGGTCGCCGCCAAGGATGTCCGCATCTCGACCTTCATGTTCGCGTCGGGCCCGGCCGGTGACGGCGATGTGGAGCGCATGCTGATCGAACGTGGCGACGACGGCGTGCCGCCGGTCACGATCCGTCCGGGCGAAGGCACGCGTGTCGATGCGACCCTGGCGCTGTCCAAGGCGGATCTGATCGAGAGCACCAATGGCTCGATCCTGCCGATCATCGTCGCGGATGCGCGCTATACGCTGCCGGACGGCAGCGAGGGACGCACCTCCGCTTCGTTCACGATCGGCGTGAGCGAGGAAGGTGGCCCGGCGATGGCGCCGATCCAGCTCAGCGAGCGTGCGATGCACGACGATGTCGAGGCGCGGCTGCACGGTGTTCCCGAGCACGCCTGACACCTGATTGAAGTGAATGCCGGGCCTGTCTTCCGAAGCCGGAAGGCAGGCCCGGTCGCATTCACCGAACGATTTGCCGCAGGGGAAGAAGCTGTCGTATCGCGTTCAGAAATGCCGCGCTAAGGCAGTGAAGTGGGGATAATGTCCAAGTTCGCCGCCCGCCATGTCCGGGCAATGACGCTTCCGTTGGTGGTTTCGGCTGGTGCGGTCGCGCCGGCCTGGGCGCAGAGCGCGCCGGCACCGACTCCGGCACCGACGCCAAATCTGATTCCGGGTCTCGAGAATTTCAGCTTGTCGCCGAACCCCGGGTCGACGGTGACCAGGCCGACGACACCGCCGCCGGTCGTCCGGACGGTGCCCTCTCCGACGCTGTCACCCGCGCCGACGCGCGCGCCAACCCCCACGCAGCCGACGGCGCCTCAACCGCGGGCGAGCGCGACGCCGGTGCCGCGGCCTACGCCGACACCGGCACCTGTCGCGCGGGCACCGGTGGCTGTCGCGACGCCGACGCCGGCGCCACTGCCGACACCAACCGCGAACGCGCCGGTCGCGGTGGAGCCAGTCGTACCCGCATCGGCGGTCCCGGCACCCGTTGCCAGTCCGGCGGCAACGCCGGCCGCCAGCACGGCGGTGGAGCAGGGGGGCTTTTCATGGCCGCTTCTCGGCGGCGCGGGAGCGATCGTCCTGTTGATCGGCGGGCTTGGCTTCTGGTTTCTACGTCGGCGCGAACCGTTCGAAGACGATGAAGAGTTCGTGGCCGAGAACGGAAAGCACGCCCATTTCGATCTGATCGCGGACCGCCCGGAACCACGCCCCGAACCCGCGTCTGCCGCTCGCCAGACGCCGTCGGCCGATTTTGCCCTTCCGTCAGCAACACCGGCGCCATCGCCACAGGCCCAGCCTGCGCTCGATTTCGGCACGCCGCCCAAGCGTGGGGCACATGCGATCTTCGACCTTGGGGCCGTGGCGCTGGAGTCACCCTCGCCGGCAGCTGCCATCGAGGAAGACGCGTCGCAGATTTCAGTGGAAGAGGAAGCTCCGGCTCCTGTGGAAGCGGTAATGCCGGCGCCGGGGCCAGTGCCGGTCGAAGCCGCGCCGCCGCCGGCTGCCGTCGCGACGCCTGTCCGGGCCACGCTCGATATCGAGATCTATGCCAAGCGCGCGGGCACCAATTTATTGAGTGCCGCGGTCGAGTATGACATCGTGGTGAGCAATATCGGCAATGCGATCGCCCAGGGCGTGCAGGTCGATGTGCGATTGCTCAGTGCCGGCGTCGAGCAGGATGGCTGGATCGGGACCCTTTTCTCAAGCCCGATCGAGCGGCCGATCACGCCCGCGTTCGACCTCCTGCCAAAGGGAGCGATCGAACTGAGCGGCATGGCGATGATGCCGAAGGAGATGGTCAGCGTGATGACGGTGCAGGACCGGAAGCTGTTCGTGCCGGTGCTGGCGATCAACCTCCTCTATGGCTGGGAAGGCGGTACCGGTCAGACCGCGACCTCCTATGTGGTCGGGATCGATCGTGGCGAGGGGGCGAAGCTGGCGCCGTTCAGGCTGGACAGCACGCCGCGCATGCATGAGGGCGTCAGTACCTTGCCCTATACCGTTTCGCTGCGGCGTTAGCGCCGCGCTATCGGGCCCGCTCGTTCCGAACGGAAGAATCGATCAAGGGAAAGTCCAGGCCGGAACGGGCGCACCCGTTCCGGCCTGGATCCGAGATTACTTCTGGGTAACGGTCGAGGTCGGAAGGCCCGGGCTGGCCGCATCCGGACCCAGCCGGTTGTTGCCGAACGACTGGACGGTGGCGACACCGGTGGTCTTGATGCCGAACACATTGTTGTACAGCCCGACGTTCGACAGGCGGATCGTCGTGCCGTTGGTCGCGAAGGCGCCGGTATCCAGGCTGCCCGCGATCGTCACGCCGTCCAGATTCGCCGTCGCCGCACCCGAAGCGGTCCATACGCCGCGACCGTTGTTCGAGAGGTTGCTGTTGACGATGGTCGCAGTGCCGCCCGCTTCGACCTTCACGCCGATCCCGGCCTGCGTAATCGTGACGTTGTTCAGGAACGCGGAAACCGCGACGCCGTCGACCGACTTCACGGTCACGCCGGTGTGGATCACGTTGACGATGTCCACGTCGGTCATGTGCAGGGTCGCGCCGACGCTCCCCGCCACAGGTTCGAAGCTGACCGCGGGGACCGATCCGGTGCCCTGGTTCATGATGCTGACATTCTGCAGCGTGAGCGATTTGCCGCCCAGGAAACGCACGCCATAAGTGCCGACGGTTGTGCCTGCACCATCGATGGTGAGGTTGCGCAGAGTCACCTTGATGGTCGGCGCGGTCGCCCCGTTCGGATCGTTGATGATGACGCCCGGGACGCCCGAATTCAGGATCCCGCCGGCCGAGCCGTCGGTGCCTTCGCTGCAATCGAGCGTGATCGACTTGGTGATGGTGACCGAGCCGAAGCCGCCCGGATCGAGGCAATCGATCTCGCCGCCGGCGGCGGTCTTGGAGATCGCGCCTGCCCAGGTCTTGCACGGTGCGGTGCGGCTGCACGGATTGACGTCGTCGCCGACGCCCGAAATCCAGGTGCGCGTCGCCTGCGCGCTGGCCGGCGTCGCGAAGCACAGGCCGAACAGCATCGCCGTCATGGCGACACCAAGCATCTTGATCAAACGTGTCATTAAAGAACCTCCCCCTATTACGCATTGTGCGTGACCAGGCCGGGGCGAAGTCGTTGCCCGATCCGGCACAAGGCACGAAGCGGGAGCGGCGGCCGAGCGACCTGTTGGAACGTGGTTTAGCGCACTTTAATCACCAGTTCCATTGCAAAGGATTCTAATTCTTTCAGTGATTTCCCAACATTGGGCAGTTGGGCGAGGCAGGCTTTGCAGGTTGATCTGGAGCAAGAAAAAGGGCGACTCCTTGCGGAGCCGCCCTTCTCTTGTCTCTGATTCCGAATTGCTCCGGAATGACTTGCGCCGAAGCGAAAGCTTACTTGACCTCGACGGTCGCGCCAGCGGCTTCGAGCTGAGCCTTGATCTTCGCGGCCTCGTCCTTCGAAACGCCTTCCTTGACGGCCTTGGGAGCCGACTCGACCAGCGTCTTGGCTTCGGTCAGGCCGAGCGCGGTGATCGCGCGGACCTCCTTGATGACGTTGATCTTCTTGCCACCGTCGCCGGTGAGGATCACGTCGAACTCGGTCTGCTCTTCAGCAGCCGGGGCAGCGGCACCACCACCAGCGGCCGGGCCGGCAACGGCAACGGCAGCGGCGGCGGAAACGCCCCACTTCTCTTCGAGCAGCTTGGAAAGGTCGGCCGCCTCGAGGACGGTCAGGGCGCTCAGCTGGTCAACCAGCGCGTTCAGGTCTGCCATGATATATTCTCCGTATGGGGGCACTTGCCCCAAGGTTCAGTTCAAAAAGTCTGTCGATGCCTGGCGTCAGGCAGCTTCCTTGTCCTTGTCGGCATAAGCCGCAAACACGCGCGCGAGCTGCGCCGCGGGAGCCTGGGTGACCGTCGCGAGCTTGGTTGCGGGTGCAACCAGGAGGCCCACGATCTTGGCACGCAGTTCATCCAGCGAGGGCAGCGATGCGAGCGCCTTCACGCCTTCGACGTTGAGGACGGTCGCGCCCATCGATCCGCCCACGATTTCGAACTTGTCGTTCGTCTTCGCGAAATCGACCGCAACCTTGGCTGCGGCGACGGGATCGATCGAGGTGGCAAGGCCTACCGGCCCGGTGAGCATGTCGCCCAGCGAGAGATAGTCGGTGCCGTCGAGCGCGATCTTGGCAAGCTTGTTCTTCGAGACCTTATAGGTCGCGCCGGCGTCGCGCATCTTGTTCCGCAGCACAGTGGACTGTGCGACGGTGAGTCCGAGGTTGCGGGTGACGACCACCACGCCGACCTCGGAAAAGGTGCGGTTCAGCTCGGCGACGAACTCGGCCTTTTGAGCACGATCCATGCCATTCTCCACGTTTTTGACCCGTCCGCCGGAACGGAAGGGTCGGTTAAAACCGGAGGCGCGACTAACCCGGGCCTCCGGGTTGTCCGTCGATTGGGGCATGGGAACTGGCCGCATGAGCGGCAGCAGACCGCCACGCTTGCGCGCGAGCGGAAAATTCCATTCCCCGTCTAGGCGGGAGATTAAGGCCGGAGGATTCCGGCCGCCCACTGTCTCGGACGGTAACTCGTCATGCGCGAACGCGTGGCAAGCGAAGGCGGGCTCCTAGCGGCATCGCCGCGAAAGTCAACAAAAGGTGTGATCTTCGCGCCCTGTATTGAAACCGACGCCGATCTGTCACGCGACCGTCAAGGAATATGCATCAGCCTGTCAGCTGCTCCGCACAAGAGGACGCGGCAGCGACTCCGAACCGGATCGCGATTCTCCTGGGGGTATCCACATGACAGACTCGACCAGCGTCACGTTCGGCTATGATGATGGCGACATCGATACCAATCGCACCGGCGGCGTGTCGCTGAACGACCTGGTCGAGCGGCGCTATTCGCGGCGCGATGCCCTGCGCGGTGGCGTGTCGGCGGCCGCCTTTGCCGTGTTCGGCGGCGCGGTGCTGGCGGCGTGCAGCGACAACGACATGGCAGCCGATCCCGCCCCCACGGTAACCGCGGGTTCGTCGGGCACGACCAGCTCGGGCCGGCTCGTCACCCTGACCGGCATCGCCGCCGACAATGGCGGGATCGCGTCGCAGAGCTTCACCCAGATTTCCGGCCCGGCTGTGACCCTGACCAATGCGGCCAGCGGCACCGCGACCTTCATCGCGCCGAGCGTGAGCGCCAGCACGCCGCTGGTGTTCCGCTATGCGGCGGTCGATTCGGCCGGTCAGACCTCGTCGGTGGAAACCACCGTCACCGTGACCCCCGCGACCCTGGGCTTCACCGCCGTCGCCAAGAACCGGCTCGACAAGGTCAGCGTGCCGGACGGCTATAGCGTGTCGATCCTCTACCGGCTGGGCGATCCCATCACGGCCAGCACCGCCGCGTACAAGAACGACGGCACCGACACCGATTTCGCCAACCGCGCTGGCGACCATGGCGACGCGCTCTACTGGTTCGGCCTCGCCGCATCGGGCTCGACCCGCGAGGACGGCAGCAGCACGCGCGGCCTGCTGGTGATGAACCATGAGAACATCAACCAGCCGTACCTTCACGTCGCTGGCGCCACGACCGTGGCGGGCGCACGGCCCGAGGCCGAAGCGCTCAAGGAAATGGAGTGCCATGGCCTGAGCATCATCGAGGTATCGAAGGCTGGCAGCACCTGGAGCTACAATCAGGCCGGCGCGCTCAACCGTCGCATCACCCCGCTCACGCCGACCGTGTTCAACGGCCCGGTGCGCGGCACCACCCATTTGCGCACGGTCTTCTCGCCGACCGGCGTCGCCGGCCGCGGCACGGTCAACAACTGCGCCAATGGCTATACGCCCTGGGGCACCGACCTGACCTGCGAAGAGAATTGGGCCGGCTATTTCCGCCGCCCGACCGGTGCCGACAATCCCCGCCGCACCCCCAAGGAAGTCACCGCCCTGACCCGCTATGCCGTCACCAGCGGCAGCGGCAATTTCGGTTGGGCGACCGTGGTTCCGGCCGATCCGACGAGCACCATCTATCGCCGCTGGGACGTGCAGGCGACCGGCGCCGACGCGCTCGCCGATTTCCGCAACGAGCACAACCAGTTCGGCTGGGTGGTCGAAATCGACCCGTACGACAAGACCGCCGCGCCGCGGAAACGCACCGCGCTCGGCCGCATGAACCATGAGGGCTGCTGGCCGTCCAACTTCGTCGCCGGCCGCAAGCCCGCTTTCTATATGGGCGACGATGCGGTGAACGAATATCTCTACAAGTTCGTCTCGGCGACCGCGTGGTCGGCGGCCGATGCCAGTGCGGCGGACCGCCTCGCGATCGGCGACAAATATCTGGACAATGGCACGCTCTATGTCGCCAAGTTCAATGCCGACGGCACCGGCCAGTGGCTGCCGCTGGTCCATGGCACCGGCCCGCTGACCTCCGGTGCGGCGCCTTATGCTTTCGCCGACCAGGCCGACGTGCTGACCCATGCGCGGCTCGCCGGCGACTCGCTGGGCGCGACCCGGATGGATCGTCCGGAATGGACCGCGGTCAATCCGGTGACGGGCGAGGTCTATCTGACCTTGACCAACAACTCGACGCGCACCCCGGCCAACACCGACGCGGCCAATCCGCGCGCCTATATCGATCCGCCGAGCAGCTCGGTGTCCAATCGCAATGGCCATATCATCCGGCTGCGCGAAACCGGCGACACCTCCGAGGCGCTCGCTTTCGCCTGGGACATCTATCTGTTCGGTGCCGGGTCGGATCTCGACGCGACCAACATCAACCTGTCGGGCCTGGATGCGACCAACGATCTTTCCAGCCCGGACGGCCTGTGGTTCGGCCGCCCGTCCAACGCATCGGGCCTCGTCACGCCGGTGCTGTGGATCCAGACCGACGACAGCGCCTATACCGACGTCACCAACTGCATGATGCTCGCGGCGATGCCGGGCACCGTGAACGATGGCGGAGTGAAGACGATCACCAACACCCCGACCGGCGGTGCGGGCATTATGCAGGCGACCCGTATCGGCAAGGCGCCCGGCACCAATCTGCGCCGCTTCCTGGTCGGTCCGCTCGAAGCGGAGATCACCGGCGTGGATTCGACGCCGGACGGCAAGACGCTGTTCGTCAACATCCAGCACCCGGGCGAGCTGGGCAACACCGGCAACATCACCAGCAACTGGCCGGCAAGCCAGACTGCGCCGGCCCCGGGCAACCGCCCGCGCTCGGCGACGGTGGTGATCACCAAGAACGACGGCGGCGTGGTCGCGCTGTAAGCGACTGCCGCAAGGAAGAAGGGGAGGGCCGGGGTAATTCCCGGCCCTTTTCATGTCAGGGAAGCAGCGCGATCAGCGCGGCGCGCAATGCCTGTGAATCGTTGGGCGCGACGATCGTCAGGCCGGGTTGCGCCGGCAGGCCGCAGGCCGGGGTCGCGATCACGGGCAGCCTCGCAGCCAGGGCACGGAGCAGCGTACGGGGCCGATGCTCGACAATGGCCGGGAGCACGACGCCCGCCAGGCTCGAATGCTCGCCCGGCGCCAGGCGACGAACGTCCAGGCCGGCCCAGAAATCCGGACCTTCTTCCGCGCCGCGTTCCACCAACAGCTCGATATCCAGGCCGGCCATGGCCTCGCGCATGGCGTGGGCGCCTTTGCGGGCGAGCGCGGGGCCGGCAAACAGGATGCTGTTACCGCCGCGGGTTCCCGCGAGCGGTGGGGCAGGGGCCCAGTCGATCAGGTCGACCCGGCCCGTGGGGAAGTGCGCCGCGACGGCACGGTGCGCAGTGACGAGGCGGCCCGCCGCGCCCAGCGCCTTGCGCTCGGCCGCGACGATCGATGGCGGCGCCCGAAAATCGCCCAGCGTGGTGCTGTCGGGATAGTGCGCGAGCGCGTCGTCGAGAGTCTGCTGGAGCGCCTCCATGGGGAGCCGGTCCATCAGCACCTCGAAGCTGCGGCCTTGCAAGGCGCCGAGTTGCCACAGATGCGGGAGCAGCGACTGGGTGACGACGAGATGGGTGTGGTCCGGCGACACGCGGCGGGCATGGGCCGCGGCGAGCCGGGCATCTGCTGCCAGCATCGTGCGCGCCAGCGGTGTCTTCGCGCGCGCCCTGAGCGCGACCGCACGGTGGAGGGCAGCGATATCGGCGGTACGCTCGGTGCCCAGGCGGGGCCATGCACCTGCTGCCTTGCCGAAGCGGCGGGTGGAAAGGTGGAGCATGTCGCCCGGCTTCGCGCGTTCCGCGTACAAGGCGATAAATTCGGGTGTCCCCGCGTCGACCAGCCAAGCGGTGGGCAGCGACGCCGCCTCGATATCGGGGTCGTGGCGGTGGCAGGCGATCTGGCCGCAGCTCAGGCAGTCATGCGCTGCGATGCCGGGAGCGAACTCAACCAGTGGCGGTTCGGCCTCTGCGCCGTAACCGCGAATAGTCAGTTCGAGTTCGTCGGCGGTCAGCCGCGCCTCGATCCGGAACGGTCGACGGCCGCGCAGGCGGAGATCGAGATAATTCCAGAACACCGTGGCATCGCGCCCCGCCGCCGCGCGCGATCCGGGCACGATACGCGTATGGGCATGGCGTTCGACCACCTCCAGCCCGGCCTGCAAGCCCGCCTCATAGAGTGCGTTGGAGAGTTGGCAGAGGCCGCCGCCGATCGTTGCGATCATGCAGCCCTCGCGCAGTTCCCGCCCGGCGACATAGCCGCGCCGCCGCGTCGGGCGGCCGACCTGCCGCCAGAAGCTCAGTGTCCGGCCGGCCTCGACCTCGATTCCGTCAAGGCCGCGCAGGGCGATGCGCAGATTCTGGATCTTGCCGGCATTGAGCGCGCGGTCCTTCTCACCGCCCGCATTGGTCCAGAGCGGCGTGCGGACGGTGGCGAGGATCGGCGCCTCGATCAGCGCCCGCGCGCGGGCGTGGCGTAGGGGAGCGAGGCCGGGGGTGGCGTCCCGGGCAGCACGGCGGGCGCGGAGCAAGGACGCCTTTGCGGCGAAGACCAGCGCGCTGACGCGGGTCGGCACGCCCGAACGGGGCATCGCCGCTGCCGTTGTGAGCCGGTCGCTCATCCTGTCCCTTCCCCGAAGAAGGGCAGGATTCCCGTTCCTGGCCTCCCCGTCAATCGCAAGCCGGATGTTAAACGCAAGAAGCGGGATGCCGCCTGCTCGGCACATCCTAATCCTGGAGGCCTTGGCCCTTAGCAGGAGAAGCATCATGACGACGTCGCCCATCGGTCCCCGCGAGGCGGTCATGGCGCTTTACCAATCCTATGCGACGCGAGACTCCGAGCGGATCGCGGCCTGCCTTACCGAAGACGTCGTCTGGGTCGCGCCGCCGGGCAATGCGACTCAGGTCGCGCTCGGGCTGGGCGATCCCGGTGACGCCGGGGCGCCGGACGGATCGAACAATCTCGGTCGCGACGCGATCGTCGATTTCATGGCGAATGATTTCGGCCGGCTGTTCGTCAGCGATGTCGCCAACGACTTCACCGGCCTGCATGTGGCGGGCGATCACGTCATTGCCGAGCACCGAATGTCGGCGACGCTCGCCAATGGCCGCTCCTATGTGAACGACTATTGCTTCGTCTTCCGGGTGGTCGACGGCAGGATCGCAGGCATCCGGGAATATATGGATACGCGCGGTGGCTGGGCTCAGATGTTCGGTGATGACGCCCCGGCGCCGATCGTGCCGCCGCGCCCGGCCGCGGCAGCCGCATAAGAAAAGGGCCGGGGTTTCCCCCGGCCCTTCGCTTTGTTTCGATCGAAGATCGGATCAGGCCGCGGTGACTTCCGCGGTGTCGACCTTGATGCCGGCGCCCATGGTCGAGCTGACGGCGATCTTGCGGACATATTTGCCCTTGGCGCCCGACGGCTTGGCCTTGACCACCGCATCGACCAGCGCGTCGAAGTTCGCGCGCAGGTCTTCAGCCGGGAAACTCGCCTTGCCGATGCCGGAATGGATGATGCCGGCCTTCTCGACGCGGTATTCGATCTGGCCGCCCTTGGCTGCCTTGACGGCTTCCGCGACGTTCATCGTGACCGTGCCCAGCTTCGGGTTCGGCATCATGCCCTTCGGGCCCAGGATCTTGCCCAGGCGGCCGACGATACCCATCATGTCCGGGGTCGCGATGCAGCGATCGAAATCGATCGTGCCACCCTGGACGATCTCCATGAGATCCTCGGCGCCGACGACGTCTGCGCCGGCCTCGCGGGCCTCGTCAGCCTTGGCGCCCTTGGCGAACACGCCGACGCGCACCGTCTTGCCGGTGCCCTTGGGCAGGGTGACGACGCCGCGGACCATCTGGTCGGCATGGCGGGGGTCGACGCCCAGGTTCAGCGCGACTTCTATCGTCTCGTCGAACTTGGAGGTCGCATTGGCACGCGCCAGCGCGATCGCTTCATCGACGCCGTGCAGCTTGTCGCGGTCGATCGCGGTAGCGAGAGCCTTCGCCTTCTTGGTCAGCTTTGCCATGTTCTCAGCCCTCCACCACTTCGAGGCCCATCGCGCGGGCGGAGCCTTCGATGATGCGGGTCGCCGCGTCGATATCGTTGGCGTTCAGGTCCTTCATCTTCGTCTCGGCGATCTGGCTCAGCACGGAGCGCTTGATCTTGCCGGCCGAAAGCTTGCCCGGCTCCTTCGAGCCCGACTTCAGGTTCGCTGCCTTCTTGATGAGATAGGACGCCGGCGGCGTCTTGGTCTCGAACGAGAAGCTGCGATCCGCATAGACGGTGATGACGGTGGGAAGGGGCGTGCCCTTTTCCTGCTCGCCGGTCTGCGCGTTGAACGCCTTGCAGAATTCCATGATGTTCACGCCGCGCTGACCAAGCGCCGGGCCGATCGGCGGCGACGGATTGGCGGCGCCGGCTGGCACCTGCAGCTTGATATAGCCGGTAATCTTTTTTGCCATGTCTCACTCTCTTTCAAGTTTAGCGGTCCAGACGGCTTTTGAGGGCCTCCCGCGGATACGCATTTTACAAACGCCCTCATCCGTCATGCCGGACTTGTTCCGGCATCCACCGGGCCGCAGGCGCGGACGGTGAAGTGGACCCCGGAACAAGTCCGGGGTGACGAAACCAAAAACTTACTTCGCGCGCTCGACCTGCTCGAACTCGAGCTCGACCGGAGTGGCGCGACCGAAGATCGACACCGACACCTTCACGCGGCTGCGATCGAAATCGAGCTCTTCGACGATGCCGTTGAAGCTCGCGAACGGGCCGTCTAGCACCTTCACCGAATCGCCGATCTCGTAATCGACCTTCATCTTCTGCTTCGGCGCCGCGGCTGCTTCCTCCTTCGAGTTGAGCATCCGGGCCGCTTCGGTCTCGCTGATCGGCTGGGGCTTGCCCATCGATCCCAGGAAACCGGTCACCTTCGGCGTGTTCTTCACCAGATGATAGACGTCGTCGTTCATGTTCAGCTTGGCCAGCACATAGCCCGGCATGAACTTGCGCTCGACCGACACCTTCTTGCCGCGGCGGGCTTCGGTGACGGTCTCGGTCGGGACCTCGATCTGTTCGACCAGGGCATCGAGACCCATGCGGGTTGCCTCGGCCATGATCGAGTCGCGGACCTTGCCCTCGAAGCCCGAATAAGCGTGAATGATGTACCAGCGCGCCATGTTTCTATCCAAAATCAGTTCGCGAGGCTCAGCAGCAACTTCACCACCGCCTCGAAGATCGTATCGATCCCGAAGAAGAAGATCGCCAGCAGCGTCGTCATGATCATGACCATCACGCCGGTCATGATCGTCTCGCGCCGCGTCGGCCAGACGACCTTCCTGGTCTCTGCCTGCACCTGCCGGATGAACTCTAACGGTGTCGTCTTCGCCACGCTGCTCAGCTCGCTTTTCAAAACGCACGAGATCGAGGCATGGAGCCGCTGCCCGGGTCCCAAGGAACCGGCGCCGTCCAATCCTCGATTTCGGATTGACCGCGCAGATAACCCCGACGCGCCCGGAAAGCAAGAGAAGAGGCCGGCGCGCCTGCGTGAGGGGTCAATCGGGCCGGTTCGGGCGGATCCGAACGAATCTGGCGCCATTCCAGCAATTTCCGGGTGGTAACTCGCGATGGACCGGAGGATAGTGCACAACCGGGCGCCAAAAACAAACGGGTGATCGTGATGGGTGATTGGCTTCGACCGTTTTTCGATGGGAGCTACGCACCCCATGGCTATTGCCTGTTGTGGGAACCATCGCTGATCCGCACCCATGTGATCGCCGATGCGCTGATCGCGGCGGCCTATTTCTCGATCCCGCTGGCGTTGCTGACCTTGATGCGCAAGCGCGAGGATATCCGCTACGGCTGGATGATCGTGCTGTTCGCGACCTTCATCCTCGCGTGCGGCGCCACCCATGTGATGTCGATCTGGACCTTGTGGCACGGCAATTACGGTGCCGAGGCCGTGTTGAAGGTGATCACCGCGATCGCCTCGGTCGCGACGGCGATCATGCTGTGGCCGCTCATCCCCAGGGCGGCGGCGCTGCCCTCGACCGCCGCGCTCGCCGCGACGAATGCCGAACTGGCCGAGGCGATCGCGACGCGCGACGCCGCGCTGAACGAGATGCGCGCCCAGATGGCGCAGCGCGAGCAGGCCGAGCGCGCCTTGTTGCAGGCGCAGAAGCTCGAGGCGCTCGGGCAGCTCACCGGCGGTATCGCCCACGACTTCAACAACCTGCTCCAGGCGATCACCGGCAATCTGGAGCTGATCGACATCCAGCCCGAAAATACCTCCGGCATCGCGCGGTGGAGCCGCAATGCGCGCCAGGCGGTCGAGCGCGGCAAGAAACTGACCGGGCAGTTGCTTGCCTTTTCGCGGGTCCAGAAGCTGGAGATAGTATCGTTCGGCCTGGCGCGGATGCTTGAGGAGACGCGCGACCTGATCGGCAAGTCGGTCGGGCCGCAGATCAAGGTCGACATGGAGGTGCCGGAAGAGGAATTGGGCGTCGTCGCCGACCGGCGCCAGCTCGAACTCGCCTTGCTCAACCTGACGATCAATGCGCGCGATGCCATGCCGGACGGCGGCGCCATCCGCATCGGCGCGAGCCCCGCATCGGGCAAGCCGCATCCCGATCTGCCCCCCGGCGACTATGTGACGATCACCGTCAGCGACGACGGCATCGGCATGAACCCCGAGGTCGCGGCGCGCGCGTTCGAGCCGTTTTTCAGCGCCAGGCACAATGGCCGCGGCACCGGGCTGGGCCTGAGCATGGTGTTTGGTGTCGTGTCGCAGGCCGGCGGCGTGGTCGAGATCGATTCGGCGGAGGGCGAGGGGACGACGGTACGCCTGTTCCTGCGCCGCGCCTTCGACATCGCGCCGGCGCACGAACGGGCGCCCGCCGCCGATATCGAGCTGGAGACGGTGCTGACCGGGTTGAACGTGCTCGTCATCGACGACGATCCGGACGTGCTGCACACCGTGGCCGCGACCCTGGAGGCGCGGGGGGCGACCACGGTCATGGCGGAGGACGGCAAGGCGGGCCTTGAGGCGGCGGGGAAGGATGGCTTCGATGTGACCCTGGTGGATTTCGCCATGCCCGGGCAGGATGGGGCGGAAGTCGCCGCCAGGTTGCGCAAGGCGCATCCCGAGCGGCCGGTGCTGATCATGACCGGCTTTTCGGAATCGGCGAAGCTGGATGCGGTGATCGAGCGCGGCGTCGGCTTGCTGCGCAAACCCTTTTCGAGCGACGCGCTGGTGCGTGCGATCGGCGAACTGCTGCCGGCGAAGGACTAGGATGGGATTAGGATGGAGAGTGGCAGGGGAGCTCGGACTCGAACCGAGGGCCTTCGGTTTTGGAGACCGACGCTCTAACCAACTGAGCTACACCCCTGTGCGGTTGCGGGCTTTAGCGTGAGGTTCGGCGGGGGGCAAGCGCTCAGGCGGCCGCGGCCTCGCCCCAATCGCGATTGGCGACCGCGCGGGCTTCCTCGACCGGCAGCGGACGGCCGAAATAATAGCCCTGGACCTTGGTGCAGCCGAGATCCTGCACCATGCGGTGCTCCTGTTCGGTCTCGACGCCTTCCGCCGTGGTCGCCATGCCCAGGCTCTGCGCCAGCGCGACGACGGCGCGGATGATCGCGATCGCCTCCGGCACGTTCTGCGAGGCGCCCTGCACGAAGCTGCGGTCGATCTTGATCGAGGAGAAGCGGGTGCGGCTGAGATAGCCGAGCGACGAATAACCCGTCCCGAAATCGTCGAGGCTGAGCTTCACGCCGAGATCCATGATGCGTTCAAGCACCTTGGTCGCGCCGGTGCCCTCGCGCATGAACACGCTCTCGGTCACTTCCAGCTCGAGCCGTTCAGGCGGCAGGCCGCTGTTCGCGAGCGCCGAGGCGACGGTCGAGACGAAAGCGGGGTTGTGGAGCTGGTCGGGCGAGACGTTGACCGCCACGCGCACGGGCGAGTTCCAGCGGGCCGCCTCCTCACAGGCGGTGCGCAGCACCCATTCGCCGATCGGCGCGATCAGCCGCGCTTCCTCGGCCAACGGGATGAACTTCACCGGCGAGATGTTGCCGAGCTGCGGATGAGTCCAGCGCAGCAGCGCCTCGAAGCCGGTCAGCGCGCCGGTCTGCGCGTCGACCACCGGCTGGTAGTTGAGATGCATCTCGTCATTCTGCACCGCCTTGCGCAGCGCCATTTCGAGCACGCGGCGCTCCTCCGCCTCGACGTGCAATTGCGGCTCGTATACGCGCACGACCCCGCCGCCGGCATCCTTGGCGCGGTAGAGCGCGAGATCGGCCGAGCGGATCAGCATCTCGGCGGTGCGGCCGTCGCGCGGGCCCGTCGCCACACCGACGCTGGCGCCGGTATAGAGCGTGTGCTGATCGAGTTCATAGGGACGCGACAGCGCCTCGATGATGGTCTGGGCCATCCGCTCCATCCGCGCCGAATCGCTGGCGTCGCGCACGACCACGGCGAATTCGTCGCCGCCCAGCCGCCCGATCACCTCATTGTCGGTCATTAACTGGCTCAGCCGCTCGGAAACCCGGCCGAGCAGGCGGTCGCCGATCGGATGGCCGAGCGTGTCGTTGACCGCCTTGAAGCGATCGAGATCGATCATCATGAAGGCGCAGCGGCTGCCCCATTTCTCCGCATCGGCCATGGCGAGCACGAGCGCCTCGTTGATCAGCAGCCGGTTGGGCAGGCCGGTCAGCGTGTCGAACCGCGCCATGCGGTTGATCTTGTCGGCCGAGGCGCGCTGTTCGGTGACGTCGGAGCCGACGCCGCGAAAGCCGACAAAGACGCCGCGATCGTCGAGCCGGGGATTGGCGGCGATCTCCCACCAGCGTTCCTCGCCATTGACCTCGACGGGGAGCAGGATGTCGCGAAAGCCCTCGCGGCCCTTCAGCTTCTCGGCCAGGGTGCGCAGGCCGGCGGAGAAATTGCCCGATTCCCATGCCGAGCCGGCCAGCACCTGAAGGAAGGGCATGCCATTGACCGACAAGGGGTCGAGCCCGACCGAATGGGCGAAGCGGGGCGAGGCGCGCACGATGCGGCGGTTGGCGTCGGTTTCCCACAGCCAGTCGGCGCTGTGTTCGGCGAATTCGCGCAGCAACAGGCTGACCGTCTCGTCGCGTTCGGCCAGCGCGATCTCGCCGGCGCGGATCACGACCAGCGCCTTGCCGCGTCCGAAACAGACCAGCATCAATAGTGCCGTAAAGACGATCGCGGTCGAGGCGAGCAGCGGCCCGCCGACGAAATAGAGCATCACCGTGATCGCGGCACCCAATATGCCGAGAAAGCTGAGCGTCGCCATCGGCAGCGCCGCCATGGCGACGGCCGATGCGGTCATCATCAGCGCGACGACGATCCAAAGGCCGAAGGCGATCGCGGGATCGGCCCTGACCCCGAAGGCCAGAGGCGGTACCGACCAGACAACGGCGAGCGCGATTCCCTCGAGCACGGTATCGCGGACATCGAGCAGGGTAGCAGTCTGCGCGGTGCGCTGCCGCGCGGCGAGGCGGCGGAAAGTGATGGCGGCGGCGACGGCGGCGACCACCGCGCCCCAGCTCGCCAGCGCCCAGAGCGGCGCGACCGGCTGAAGCACCAGGGCAACGAGCATCGCGCCGACGACATTGGCCGCGAGCAGGAACAAGGCGAGCTGACTGCCCGCATTGAGCTGGGCGGCGCGAATCGGCGCCCAGTCGGTGGTGTCTGCCGGATCGTACAGGCCGAGCAGTGCGCGGCCGTCGATGCGCGGATGGGCGAATTGGGAGGCGGGGCGAGTGCTCACACGCCCATCGCTACAGCAGCGCTGGTTAGCGGATGGTTAGGCGCGGGGCCGATTCGGGCGTTTTATTTTCGCCGGGCGGACAAAGGCTGAAAGCGCCGGCCAATGCTCCTGCCCGATCGCCGGCGTAGCGCTGTCGTAAAGGCCCGGCATGCCTGCGTCCGACATTGTGTTGCGCAATTGTAACACAGTCGCCGGAAAGTTCCGTGTCGGACCTTATCTGATTTACAAAAATGCTGCGGCGCGACACCTAGGCCTCATCGGGCGCCCAGACGCCCGGCTCGGCTCACACAGCCGATGCAACAATCACCGTGATCACCGGGGGACTCGATCAATGCGCTCATTTCATCGCCTTAACGCTACTCGCCTGTGCGCCAGCGCCGCGCCGCTCGCCCTTCTGTTCGGCTTGAGCAGCCCTGCCTTCGCGCAGGACGCGCAGGCGGGTGCCGCCGCCGCGCCGGCCGACCAGGCGGCCGAGGGCGAAGCGCCCGACATCGTGGTGACCGGCTCGCTGTTCCGCCGCACCGACACCGAGACCCCGTCGCCCGTCACCGTGCTGACCGCCGACAGCCTCGCCAAGGCGGGCATCACCACCGTGGCCGAAGCGATTCGTTCGGTTTCGGCCGACAGCGCCGGCTCGATCGGCGTCGGTTTCCAGAGCGGCTTCTCGGCCGGCGGCGTCGCCGTCTCGCTGCGTGGCCTCGGCGTCTCGTCGACCCTGGTGCTGGTCGACGGCCTGCGCTCGACCAATTTCCCGATCAGCGACGATGGCCATAACGCCTATGTCGATCTCAATTCGATTCCGTTCAGCCTGGTCGACCGCGTCGAAGTGCTGAAGGACGGTGCCTCGTCCACCTATGGTGCCGATGCGATCGGCGGCGTGGTCAATCTGATCATGAAGAAGCAGTTCACTGGCGTCGCCGGCACGGTCGAGGCCGGCGCCAGCGAGAAGGGCGACGCGGGGCGCCAGCGCGCCAACCTGACGGTCGGCTATGGCGACTATGACGAAAAAGGCTTCAACGTCTATCTGAACGGCGAATATCAGCAGGACGGCCGCGTTACCGCCCATAGCCGCGGTTTCCCGTACAACAATCGCGACCTGAGTTCGATCGGCGGCGCGGACAATAACGGCGCCGACGGTTCGCTGACCACGGCGACACCGAACGCCGTCGTCGTGCGCACGACCCAGACCAATCTGAACAATCCGCTGGCCGGCGGTACCGCGGTGCTGACCACCCAGTATCAGTCGCTCAACCTCAATTGCGCGTTCGGCACCTACACGCAGGTCAGCGCGAACGTGAACGGCACGGGCTGCAAGCATAATCTGGAAGACGAATATTTCCAGCTTGCCCCGCTGCAGCGCAAATATTCGATCAACGGCCGCATCAGCGTGCGTCTGGCCGACAATATCGAAGGCTATGTCACCGGCAGCTATTCGAACAGCTATGTCAGCATCCTCAATGCCCCGCGCGCGCTGCGCAATACGCAGCCTTATGGCGGCGCACCGGCGCTGGCATCGAGCAATCCTGGCATCGTCCTGCCGGTTTATATCTGCACCTCGGGCGTCGATTGCGCGACGCCGGGCGCCCCCGGGCGCGCGCTCAACCCGAACAATCCCTATGCGGCCGCCTTCGCCAATGATCCGACCAATGGCGCGGCCCGCATCTATTACCTGTTCGGCGACATCAAGGCTGGCAGCGACCGCACCAACGAAGTGTGGCGTTTCACCGCCGGCCTGAACGGCACGATCGGCGACGACTGGACCTGGAAGATCGACGGCGTCTATGCGCGCGACAATCTGGAGATCGTCCAGCACGGCTATCTGAACATTGCCAACACGCTGAAGGCGATCAACACCGGCGCCTATAATTTCGTCAATCCGTCGCTGAACTCGCAGGCGGTGCGCGACTTCGTTGCGCCGGACAAGATCACGCCGTCGCATTCGGAGATGTATTCGGTCGATGCCTCGATCACCAAGCAGCTGTTCGAGTTGCCCGGTGGCCCGCTCATGATCGCCATCGGTGGCCAGGTGCGCCACGAAGCGTTGGAGAACAACAACCAGAACGCCGCGCTCGACACCTATAGCCTGACGACCTCGTCGGCCTTTGGCGAACATACCGTGTCGGCCGGCTATTTCGAAATCTCGGCTCCGGTGCTCGATACGCTCGAGATCAACGGTTCGGGCCGCTATGACCATTATTCGGAAGGCTTTGGCCGCTTCTCGCCCAAGGTCGGCTTCAAGTTCACCCCGATCAAGCAGCTGGCGATCCGCGGCACCTATTCGCAGGGCTTCCGCGCACCGACCTTCGCCGAATCCGGTCCGCGCTCGCAATATGCCGGCTTCGTCACCACGACGCCATCGTGCCTCTTCATCCTGGCGCATAACGGCACCGGCAACACCACGACCTGCTCGGCCAATGGCAATCCCTACAATCTGGCCTATTCGGTTGGTCGCGGCTTCGTCGGCAATCCGAACCTGAAGCCGGAAACGTCGCGCAGCTTTACCGCCGGCGCGATTTTCGAGCCCGTTCCCTGGCTCAGCATGACGGTCGACTATTATAATGTGAAGAAGTCGAACCTGATTGCGAACGGTCCGGACGCGGGCAAGGCCATCACCGCCTATTACAGCCAGACGACGCTGGCAGCCGCCACGGCGGCTGTCGCGGCGGTGGGCCCGGGCTATTCGGTCAACACGATCGACGCCGTCGATCCGCAGGCTCCCAATGCGCTGCCGCGGCTGCTGATCATCAATGCGCCGTTCGTCAACGTGAACTATGATCTGACATCGGGCCTCGATTTCTCGGCGACCGCCCGTATCCCGCTGAGCGACGGCATCCGCTTCACCAGCCGGGTCGAGGCGACCTATGTCATCCAGTATGACCGTCACACCGCGTCGGGTGTGCAGCGGTTTGCCGGTACGCTTGGGCCGTACGATCTGTCCTCGGGCAACGGCACGCCCCGCGTTCGCGGCAACTGGCAGAACACGTTGGACTTCGGCCAGTTCTCGCTCAGCGCAACGGCCTATTATGTCGGCCGGATCAAGGAGGTCGCCACCGATCAGGGCAATCTGTCGCTGGCCTGCGCGGCGAACCTGTACAAGACGCCGACCGACGGCACCGGCAACAGCTTCTGCTACGTGAACAACTTCATCACCGTGGACATGAACGCGACGGTCAAGGTGAACGACCAGTTCAGCTTCTTCGCGAACGTCGGCAATGTGCTCGGTGCCCGCGCACCGATCGCGCCGGCCTCTTATGCGAGCTCGCCGAACTTCCTGACCACCTGGCACTATGCCGGTCTGATCGGGCGCACGTTCAAGGCAGGCGCAAGCTTCAAGTTCTGATCGTAAGATTGCCGAAAGACTGGGGCGGCTCCGCAAGGGGCCGCCCTTTTTTGTGCGAATGGATCAAATATGGCAAATATGCGGACACTATACTTGTTTCACTAGGGCCACCGCCTCCGGCACCTGCCATGCCGCCTTTTCAGGCCACTCACTCCGCGACGACTATACCTGTGACTCCATCAACACCGTCCCCACCACTGGGAAAGCTGTTGGATAGCCAGAGTGAACCGTGTCGGAAGCGAATATTCCATATGCATAATGAAGATACGCCGACGCCCGGATCGAACCTGCTTTATCGGTATCTCTGTGACGCGCGAAGAGCCACAACAAGCAGCGCGCAGGGGCAAGCCGAAATGGATCCGGGCCAAATGATGCCCGCGTCTTTCCCGGCCGTTTCCGGGTGTTACCGGTCCTTCGCTATACGCCCGCCTCTCGCATCTGGGCTCTGGCCGCCTGAAAGCTGACAGGCAGCAATCGGCCAGCTCTCGCCACTCAAATAGCGATGGCGCAGTGCGCCGGTCGAGTTCGGCGAATGCCCATGTCGAGGCTGCCTCGCAACCCCGATTCAACGCTGCTCCGCGACGGCATATCATGATCTCCCCGGCGGTATGTCCGGGTGAATCTGGAGCATCGGACGTGTCAGTACAGACTTGCGGCTTGCATCTATTCTTCAGTACGGCTGAAGCAATACTTAAGCGACTCTCACATTGCGCAAGATTTCGGAAAGTCGAGTCAACGGAATTTTTTGTTGCGCTCTACCACCGCTTCCAACGCGGCGATTTGCGGGCCGCTCGGTGCGAAAATAATGGCCCCATTGAGAAACACGTAAACCGACTCTCATATTCCAATCTTGACTGGTCGGTTTTCGCCGCTTCCAACACCGTGACTTCACTCTTGCCGCTGCCACCCGCCGGTCTGCGCCGATCGCCGCATCAGGCTGCCCACAACGGACGCACTCGCGCGCCGGCGATGCCCACGCAACCACATCGTCAGGTCGTCGCAAACCGTCGCGAAGCGCCCCCACGCGCCGCAACCATCGCGTTACGCCGCGATGTCGTAGGGCTTGATCTCGCCGTTGAGGTAGAGGTTGCGCGCCTTGGCGCGGCTCAGCTTGCCCGAGCTGGTGCGGGGCAGGGTGCGCGGCGGGATCAGCTCGATCACGCAGTTCATGCCCGTCACCGAGCGGACGCGCTCGCGGATTTCCTCGCGCAGGCGCACGCGCTCGGCATCGTCGGAGCTGCGGCACTGCACCAGCACGGCGGGGGTTTCCTCGCCGCCCGGCGTGGTGATGGCGAAGGCGGCGATGTCGCCGGCCTTGAACCCGGGCAGCTGCTCGACCGCCCATTCGATATCCTGCGGCCAATGGTTGCGGCCGTTGATGATGATCATGTCCTTCGCCCGGCCGACGATATAGACATAGCCGTCCGACATATATCCCATGTCGCCGGTGTCGAGCCAGCCGTCGACCATGCACGCCTCGGTCGAGGCCTGGTCGCGGAAATAGCCGACCATCACCGACGGACCCGAGCACCACAGCTTGCCGATCGCCCGCTCGGGGAGCGGCGTACCGTCCTCCTCGCGGATCTCGACCTTCATGTCGCGCACCGGCTTGCCGCAATTGACGATCGCACGGTAGCGCTGCGGCCGGTCCTGCCCCGCGGCGACGCCGGAGAGCTGGGTTTCCTCGACCAGCTCGACCCGGATGCCCTGGCCCGGCGGCATGATCGACACGGCCAAGGTGGCTTCGGCGAGACCATAGCTGGGCAGGAAGGCGGAGGCCTTGAAGCCGGCATCGGCGAACGCGTCGACGAAGCTCTGCATCACGTCGGGACGGATCATGTCGGCGCCATTGCCCGCCACGCGCCAGCGCGACAGGTCGAACCGGTCCGATGCCTTGGTCTGGCTCGACATGCGGCGGGCGCAGATGTCGTAACCGAAGGTCGGCGAATAGGAGAGGGTGGTGCCCTGGTTGCGGCTGATCATGTCGAGCCAGGCGAGCGGGCGCCGCGCGAAATCCTCGGTCTTGATATAATCGGTCGAAACCTGGTTCGCGACCGGCGACAGGAAGCAGCCGACCAGGCCCATGTCATGATACCAGGGCAGCCAGGAGACGCAGCGGTCGCTCGGCTGCAATTCCATGCCGTGCCCGTGCGCCGCGAGGTTGTTGAGCAGCGCGTGATGCGTGATCGCCACGCCGTGCGGGAAGCGGGTCGATCCGCTGGAATATTGCAGATAGGCGATGTCGTCGCCCTTGGCGGACGGCAAGGTGACGTCCGGCACAGGGCGAGCGACCAGCTCGGACCAGTCGACGCCCTCGGTCCCGACGAGGCGGGCCGCTTCGCCGGCCATCTGGGCCAGCTCGGGCGGATAGATCAGCATGGTCGGGTCGCAGCTGGCAAGCTGGACGCGGAGCTGCTCGATATAGGAGTCGCGGCCGCCGAACGAGGTGGGCAGCGGCAGCGGCACCGGCCAGGCACCGGCATAGACGACGCCGAAGAACAGGGCGGCGAAATCCGGGCTGGTTTCCGCGACCAGCGCGATGCGATCCTCTGGCTTGACGCCGGCCGCGATCAGCCGCCGGGCCATCGCCAGCGCATCCTCGCGCAGCTCGGCGAACGGATAGGGCCTGACGAGGCCACCACGGGCATCGTGGAAATTGAGTCCGCGCACGCCGCTCGCCGCGAAATCGAGCGCTTCCCCAAGCGTCTCGAAATCGGCGAAGCGTCGCTCGAGCGAATCTTCGGTGGGCGTCGATGTCACCGTGGCGCGCTCCGCCAACAGCTCTCCCGATCCCGGAACGTCACTAACCATTAGTTCTTGCGCCCTTGAATGCGGCCTTTCCCCAAAAGCCGCTTCTTATTGAAAGCCTGCATCTCTGCCGCTTCCTGACGTTCAAAATCCGTTCCGAGTGTGGCACAATGATGGCGTGATGCCGCATGCCCGCCCCAGCCGAGAGCGGCGCCCGCCCCCGCCGCTCGATGCGGCGGCGCTGGAACGGCTGGCCTTGCGTTATGTCGAACGCTTCGCGACGACCCGGGGGCGCCTCACATCCTATCTCGTGCGGAAAATCCGCGAACGGGGCTGGGAGGGCGACGCGGCCGACCCGGTCGCGCTCGCCGAAAAACTCGCCGAATTGGGCTATATCGACGACCGGGCGTTCGGCGAAGCGCGCGCCAGCGCGATGGCGCGGCGGGGCTTGGGCAAAAGGCGGGTGAGCGGCGTGCTGCGCCAGGCCGGGATCGAGGAGGAGGATGCCGAAGCGCTGGCCCCGGCCATCGAGGAGCGGCGCCTGGACGCGGCGCTGACCTTTGCCCGCAAGCGGCGGATCGGACCGTTTGCCACGGTCGCGCCGGATCGGCCGCAGCGCGAGAAGCAAATCGCGGCGATGATCCGCGGCGGGCATGATTTCACGCTGGCGCGCCGGATCGCCTCGATGGCGCCCGGCGAGGATACCGATCAGCTCGAGTGAGATCCGGTTGAATCGTCGTTTTTGTCCTGGCGACGATCCGTGCTAATAGGAGGTCCGGGGGATTAGTTGGTTATGCGTAACGATCCGCAACCGGCGTTCGGGGGCCGGACCTGGGATGAGACCATCGTCGAGCCGTCGCCGGTCGAAAAGCCGGGCGGGCTGTCGGTGTCTGGCACTCTCAAATGGTTCGACGTCACCCGCGGCTTCGGCTTCATCGTTGCTGATGATCCGTCGATCGGGGACGTGTTGATTCACTTTTCCGTGCTCCAGCCGCATGGTCGGCGCAGCCTGCCGGAAGGCGCGCGAGTCGATTGCCATGCGGTGCTGCGCGAGCGCGGCTTCCAGGCGAGCGAGATCGTCGCGATCGACCTGAGCAACGCGATCGAGCCGCCGATCCGGACGCGGCAGGGCGACGACCGGATCGATCCGGCGGTGCTGGTCGAGGATGCCGGGCCGTTCGAGCCGGTGACGGTAAAGTGGTTCAACCGCCTGAAAGGCTATGGATTCCTCGTGCGCAATGCGGATTCGGCCGATATATTCGTCCATATGGAAACGCTGCGGCGTGCCGGCATCGCTGAGGTCGAGCCCGATCGACGCCTGCGGGCGCGCATCGTCGAGGGCCGCAAGGGCCCGCTCGCGGTGGTGGTCGAAGAGGAAGGCTGATTCTGTCATGATGCTGAAGAATTTCGCGGCGGCGTTTGCGCTCGCCGCGCTGGCGCTCACCGCTTGCTCCAGCGACGGTGCGGCTGCCTCGTCCGCCGCGGGGGAGACCCCGGCGAAGACGATCGCGCTGACCGTCACCAGCTCAAACGGCGCCCACGACTTCACCGTCGAGACGGCGAAGACCGAAGAAGAGCAGCAACGCGGCCTCATGTTCCGCACCGGCATCGCGCCGAACGCGGGCATGCTGTTCGCGCCTTATCCGCCGGGTGGCGGCGGGCCGAAGGAAGCCAGCTTCTGGATGAAGAACACACCGAGCCCGCTCGACATCATCTTCATCCGCGCCGACGGCACGATCGCGACGATCGCCGAGAACACCGTGCCTTTCTCCGAGACGCCCATCCCCTCGGGCGAGCCGGTCGCGGCGGTGTTGGAGATCAATGGCGGCCGTTCGGCCGAACTCGGCATCGCCGAGGGCGACAAGGTGACCTGGACCGGCCACGGCAAGTGATGAAACGGATCGGTGCGAGGGCAGTTGCCCGCGTGGCGAGCAACGGGTAAGCGGCGGCGCATGGGTATCAACCTCAATCCATTCACTTGGTGGAACGGCGCCAGCTGGGGCACCATGATCGGCCTGCGCGGCAAGACTCAGGTCGGCGAAGACCATCTCGGCAACGTCTATTATGAGGGCGGCACCGACCCCAACGGCATCACCCGCCGCTGGGTGATCTATGCCGGCGCCAATGATTCGAGCCGCGTCTCGCCCGAATGGTTCGGCTGGCTGCATCATCAGGTCGACGACCTGCCCGATCGCTCGCTGCCCGCGCCGCGCGTCTGGGAGAAGCCGGCGGTGCCGAACATGACCGGCACCGCGCTCGCCTATCGCCCGCCCGGGGCGCTGGAAAAGGGCGGCCAGCGCGCCGCCGCCACCGGGGACTACGAAGCCTGGGCGCCCGAGTGATGCGGCGATTGCTGGGCGGCGCGGCGATCCTTGCGCTGCTCGCGACCGGCGCGTGCGACCGGAAGGCCGCAACGCCTGGCGCCAAGCAGGTGCCCAAGACGGCGCTCGACGAGGATCAGCCGCCATCCGATGTGGTCACCGTCGATGTGCCGAGCGGTGCCGACCCGTCGTTCGGCGCCACGCCGATGACGCAGCGCGTCGCGGTGATCGGCCTGCTCAACAAGCGCAACGGTGTCGCGCGCGAAGTGACGCTCAAGCCTGGCCAGGCGGCGCGGGTCGGCGACGTGATCATCCGCCTGCGCGCCTGCGAGCAGACCGCGCCGTGGGAGCAGGACCATTATACCGGTGCTTTCGTCCAGCTCGACGTCCAACAGCTCGACCGTACTTGGAAGCGGGCTTTCTCGGGCTGGCTGTACAAGGAACGCCCGGCACTGAACGTCGTCCAGCACCCGATCTACGACGTCTGGACCAAGAGCTGTGCGATGACCTTCCCGGTCGGCGGCCCCGATTCGGTGCCGGTCGGCGGTGGTGACGACACGCCGCGGTCGAGCGCGAAGAAGTCGCCCGCCGCGGCCGCGCCCGCCGCCGAAGCGCCGGCGCCGACCACACCGTCGACCGCCGAGGACAGCAACCCGACATAGGTGCTGCGCGGAATCTCGACCGCACCCAGCGAGGCGAGATGATCGGTCATGAACTGGCAGTCGAGCAGGGTGAAGCCGCCGACCCGTAGCCGAGCGACCAGCCAGGCGATCGCGACCTTCGACGCGTCGCGCGCGCGGCTGACCATGGACTCCCCAAAGAAGGCGCGGCCGAGCGCGATGCCGTAGAGCCCGCCGACGAGCTGGTCGCCGTTCCACACCTCGACCGAATGCGCGAAGCCCAGGCGATGGAGCTCGATCGAGGCCTGTTCGATCTGCGGGTTGATCCAGGTGTCGGGGCGATCCTCGGCCGACTCGGCGCAGAGCGCGATGACCTGTTCGAAGGCGGCGTCGGCGGTGACGCGGAAGCGGTCCGAGCCGATGGTCTTGCGCAGAGAGTGGGACAGATGGAAGCCGTCGAGCGGCAGGACCGCGCGGTATTTGGGTTCGACCCAATAGACCCCGTCAGCGTCGCGGGCATCGGCCATCGGGAAGACGCCGATCGCATAGGCGCCGAGCACCAGCTGCGGATCGAGCGGCGCGAACGCTGCCGCCGTATCGGGCGGCCCTGCTCTCATTGGGGGCCCTTCACTTGGCCAGCCGCCGTTCGATCGCCTGCCAGAGCTGAGCGAAGGCCTGGCCGCCTGGAGATTTGGCGCCGAACGCGCCGACCGGCGCGCGACGCACCGCCATCGACTCGACGATGCTGGCCATGGGCACCACCGGCCAGTCGGGGTTGCGCGCGATCGCCTCGGCATGAAGCTTGCGGCGACGGTCGACCATCGAATGGACTGGCAGGACCTGGGCCTTGGTGCCGAGATGCTTCACCACCTCGGCATAAGCGCGTTCGGACAAAGGCGAGGGGATGACGGGCACGACGATCAGGTCGGCGGCGCGCATCACCTGATCGCTCGTCTCGGTGAGGCCCGGGGGGCAATCGAGCAGGATGCGGTCATAGGATTTTCGTAAGCCGGTGAGCAGTTTTTGCAGGCGTTTCTTCTTGTCGAGTTCATGGAACAGATGGTCGAGCCCACGCAGTGACGAGTCGGCACTGATAAGGTCTAGCCGATCTATACCGGTGGTTTGAATCAAGCGCGACGGCTCGACGTCCTTCGAGAAGATCGACTGGGCCTGCTCCTTGGCCTTGTGGCCGGACAGGAGGAAGCTGCTCGCGGCCTGGGGGTCTAGGTCCCATAACAGGGTGCGGCGGGCGGAGAGGGTCGCGGCGCACCAGGCGAGGTTGACCGCCAGCGTGGTCTTTCCCACGCCGCCCTTGAGGCTGTAGATCGCGATGGTCGCCATGTGGACATGGTGCCCGAGCTGTTGGAGCCGCGCAACCGCCTGCCCCATGAAAAAGGCCGGCGGATCGCTCCGCCGGCCTGATGGGATGGGGATGGGGCCAGTGGCTTACTGGTGGCAGGTGGTCGAGCCCTTGCCCGGCGCGGTCAGGCTGATGCTCTTGGGCGAGCCGGTGAGCGAATAGCCCTCGGCGACCAGCGGATCGCCGGCCTTCTCGGCCTTCAGCGTCGTCGCAGGACCGTCCTTGGCCAGCTTGACCACGGCCATCTTGTCGCCTTCGAAGAAGGTGACATAGACGAGGCTGTTGTCCTTGCAGCGCATGGTCGCTTCCGCCTTCATTGCGGGCGGCAGCTCGACCGGCGCGCGATTGGCGATTTCGGCCGCCTGCGGATCCGGCGCGGTCAGGGTGACCGTCTCCGGCTTGTCGTTGTTACAGGCCGAAAGCGCGAAGAGCGCGACGGCGGCGAGGGGGAGGAGGCGGCTCGTCATATCGCGGGTGGCTTTGCTCACAGAAACGGCTCCGTCAATAGCTTATTGTGCAATGCGACGAGATGTCCCGACCCATTTCGGGCGGTCACAAAAATGTCATATCAAAAAGCATTGGCAAGTGTCGGACTATTCGTGGAACTCGCTCAATTCCGGGATTCTGCCGAACGCGATCTTGGTCCCGACCCGGTCCAATCTTCCGCCATGGAGCGGCCCCACGGAGACCGCGTTGCGGCCGAAGCGCTGGTTTATGCGGTCCATCGCCCGGCTGAGCGACAGGGTGCGAGTCTCGCGGGCCAGCGGGTCGTTTGGATCGAGCAGGGCGAACAGCGATTCCTGCTCGCCCGCGACCGGCTCGATCTCGGCCAAAGTGACGCCGACCATGCGGATCTGGAAGTCGCCCGGGCGGGTGCGGCCGACCGCGACCAGCCGCGGATAGAGCGCCTCGAGCCCGGCCAGCACCGCGAAACTGTCCTGCGTCGCCGGCAGCTTGATGCTGGCGCGCCAGGTCGACTTGTCGTCCTCGAACCGGGCGTGGAGCACGAGCAGGCGGCTGCGATAGGATTTGCGGCGCAGCCGGCTCGCCGCCTTCAGCGCCAAACGCCGCGCGGTGAGGCGGACCGGCTCGACCCCGCGCTTGCCGGGCGAGAGGACATGGCTGTGGCCGATCGAGCGGCTCTGCGTCGCTTTCTCGGGCAGGTCGACGCCGTGGAGCAGATACCAGAGGCGGTCGCCATTGGTGCCGCCCCAGGCGGTGCCGGCGTCGCGCGGGCGGCGCTCGCACAGCTGGCGGATATCGTTGATGCCGTCCTGCGCGAGGCGGCGTTCCATCTTCGCGCCGATGCCGGCGATGTCGCGCAGCGGCAGGTCGAACAGGCGCTGGGGCAGCTGATCGGCGGTGAG
The DNA here is from genome assembly GCF_058809095.1 of Sphingomonas sp. GW821-FHT10F11. Lineage (NCBI taxonomy): Bacteria > Pseudomonadati > Pseudomonadota > Alphaproteobacteria > Sphingomonadales > Sphingomonadaceae > Sphingomonas > Sphingomonas sp. GW821-FHT10F11. The sequence goes on along the minus strand of NZ_JBXASH010000005.1, from coordinate 189,066 downwards.
CACGACCAGGCCGTCGGGCTTCACCATGTCCGAGGCGAGCTTGGCGAGCAGGCGGTTGGGCGCGATGCCGACCGAGCTGGTCATGCATTCGCCGATATTCGCGCGGACGCCGGCCTTGATGCGGCGGGCGATCGCGACCGCTGCCTCCAGGCTGTTCTCATTGTCGAGCAGGCGGCAGGCGACCTCGTCGATCGAACAGACGCGGGTGACGGGGATGTGTTTCCAGATCTCCTCGATGATGGCGTCGTGGAACTCGACGTATTTCTCGTGCCGGGCGGGCGTGATGATGAGATCGCGGCAGAGGCGCTTGGCTTCCCAGACGGGCGTGCCGGTGGAGATGCCGTAGCGCTTCGCCTCGACCGAGGCGGCGATGGCGACGGTGGTGTCGCTGTTCACCGGCGCGACGAGCACGGGCTTGCCGCGTAGTTCGGGCTGGAGCTGTTGTTCGACGCTTGCGAAATAGCTGTTCAGGTCGAGGAACAGCCAGCGCAGCGGGCGTGGGGGCAGGAGGGGCGAGTCGTCCGGCACCCGATGGAACATAGCATGAACAAAGCGATCTGACCAGTCCTCAGCGCATCCGGGCCAGGCACAGTTCCAGGATGGCGGCGGCGTAAAAGGGCTCAGCTCCGTCGTTGTCGTCGCGCCCGCACCATTCTGCATAGTCGCGGCGGAGCCGGGCGCCATCGACGATGCCCTGTTCGGCAAGAGCGGAGTCAGCGAACAGGCGGTCGAGCAGCGGCCGGGCGCTGGTGCGCATGCCGCGCACGAGCGCCGGAGAGAGATCGTCCTGATAGGCCGGGCGAGTCACGCGCCGTGACACGCCAAGGCGCGCGAGCATGGCGCGTTCGATGGCGCGGTCGGCGCGCCAGATGGCGGGCAGGCGCGCGCAGAAGCGGACCAGTTCCGGCGTGCACAGCGGATGGACCGGCCAGATGCCGTGCCGCAGATAGCGTGCCGCGCTGAGCGCCGCGACATCGACCGACGATTCGCACATCGCGGCGGGTGGCGGCAGATCGGGCGGCTCCGCCAGGGTCGCGCTCGCGGCCGGCGTGAGGAAGGCGGGGCCTCCCGGCGGCGACAGGGACCAGGCAGGCCTCGGCTCATAGCCGAGCGCGTGCCGCTCGGCGGCGAACAGGCCGCACAGCTCGTCGCCGCCGAAACCGGTCAGCATGACGCGCGTGCCGTTCGCATAGGCACAGTCGAGCAGGCGATCCATGGCTTCGTAATAGCCCTCCTCCCAGGGCAGGACGGGCGCGGTCCCGTCCAGCCGGCGGCTGCCGGGGGCGAGCGGCAGGAAATCCGCCATGGGGATTTCGGTATCGTTCAGGCCCAGGGTGGCGACCAGATCGGCCCTGCGCGCGCGCTGGTCGGCGACGGCGCCCGGCGTGCCGGCGATGGCGAGGCCGTAGCTCGAGAGCGGCCCGTCCGAGTCCCGCGCGGCGATCGCCGCGACGAGGCTGGAATCGAGGCCGCCGCTCAGTTCGGCGCCGAGCGTCTTCCCTGCCAGCCGGGTCCAGCGGCGCATCGAGGAGCGCAGGATCCGCTCGAACCCGTCGAGCGGATCGGCACCGTCGCGAAGCGTGCCGGCGACCGGCCGCGGCCACGGCGCGGGATAGGCGATATCCAGCCGGTGATCGCCCTGCGGCGTGGGGCGCCAGGTCGCGACGGCGCGTTCGGTGAGTAGCAGCAGATCGCCGAACAGGGTCTGCCGCGCATAGGGCAGGTCATATTCGGCGAGCCAGCGCGCCGCGCGGGCCCGATCGAGGCTGGTGCGCTTCAGGCCCGGCAACAGCCGGTCGGCATCCCAATCGCCGTCCAGCCGCGCGGCCAGCTGGCCATCCGCTGCCCCGGCGACGAGATAGACCGGCGCCGTGCCCCAATGGCCGGCCTCGAGCCGGGCGGTGTCGCCATCGACGACCAGCAAATGCCATTGCAGCGGCCAGGCGCGAAGCTGCGCGGCCAGCCAGTCGAACCGGTCGGCGTCAAGCGCGGCGAGCGGCGCCGTTCCGGCCGGGATGTCGGCCTCCGGCCCGGTCAGGCCGGCGCATCGTTCCCGCATGCAGACGAGCAGCCGCGTGCCGTGGACCGCGACGACCTCTTCCAGGGCACCGTGGCGGTACGGATCGACCCGGCTCGACCCGCGGGCGACGCCGGTCGCCGTGCGATGCCAGCCGAGCTGGGCATCGCCCGCCCGCAGGTGAAGGGAAAGCACGCGCGGTCGCGGTCAGATCAGGCGCGACGGCGTTGGACGTCCTGGCCGGCGGTGCCCTTGCCACCACCGCCGCCACCGCCGCCACTGCCATCGTCGTCGGGCCTGGTGCGACGGCGCTGGACATCCTGGCCGGCAGTGCCCTTGGCCCTAATAGCGACCGTCAGCAGATCGCCGCCATTCGAATCGAACTCGGCGGGATGCTCGAACAGATCGTCGCCCGTCGGGATGTTGTTCTCGTCTTCGGTGTGCATGTCGGGCTTCCCTTGTCCGCGTGGGTGCGGAGGGAGGGCCTATCATGCCTCCAGCGGGCTGGCAGGATCATATGGCGCCGGAATCGGCGGCATCGGTGCGGGATCAGCGCAGGGCTTCGCGCAGCCGATCCCATGAAGGCTGCTTCGCGGCGAGGCCGATGGTGTGGAGCGGGCTGCTGGAGGGCAGGGCGATCAGCGCGATGCCGGGGGCGATGCCAGAGGATGGGCCGAGCTGTTTCGTGCCGTGGCGGAAGGAGGTGGCGCCGTTGAAGCCGATCGCGCGGAGATCGGGCAGGGTGGCGACCAGACCGGCGAGATCGTTGCCGACGAGGTCGCGGATCGCGGCGTCGCTGCTGCCGTCGCGGCGGGCGCTGGCGACGACATCCCACAGGCCAATACGGGCGGCGAGCAGGGCGGCGAGGCGGTCTTCATAGGCGAGCGCGGTCAGATCCCGGCCGATGACGCCGGACATGAGCTGCCAGAACTGGTTCTGCGGGTGCGCGTAATAACGCTGCGCGGCGAGCGAGCGGTCGCCGGGGAGGCTGCCGAGCACCAGCAGCCGGACCCGAGGGTCCACGACCGGGGGGAAGGAGCGTTTCGCGGTCATATCGGGCGTGCTTTACCGATTGCGGGGCGCTTGTCGAAGCGCCGCGTGGGAGGAAGGGCTGGACGATCCAAAGAGCGGCGGGGCATGATCCCTGTGTGACCTGGTATAGCGGCGCTCACGGGGAGGTTGAATCAACGGGCCGTTTTGCGCTCGCGGGGTGTTGGAGCGGCGCGAAAGTCATCGTGAAGTAATCGGGGGCATTATTGTGCGGAACTGCGGAAAAGGCGTGAATATTCGCTGATTTTTGCGACCCACCTGGGAGAGGGCGGAATCGCGGCGGTTCTTGGCGCTGTGTGCGTGAATATTGATGAACGGCGTTTGCGGGCGCGTGGAGACTGGCAGAATGTGCCGAATAGCGGTTTGGCATATTGCTCTATGCTGGCATTTTACTCGCCGAATTACGCGAGGGGTATCAGATTTTCATCATGCTTTTCTTCCGGCCGGAATCGAATAGTCCGGGCGCTTCCATTGGATAGCCGTCGCCCCGGCTCGATTGCGCAGGCCCGGCGATAGTGCGACTTCTCGCCCGCTTGGGATCACGCCCAAATTTCAAGGTGCAGACCGGTGATCGACCCTGTCCCCCTACGGAAAGACGAAGAGCGGGAATATCCGGTTCCGTCGTTGTGGAGACCCAAATTACGCGAGATCGTCGCGGCGCTTCACGGTCACAACTATACCCTGGAGGGCATCGCGGATGTCGAACTGCCAGGCGATGGGGGGGCGAAACTCATTGCAGAAATCATCCAGGACTATGGATGCACCATAACGCTTCTGCCCGATGAGAGCTGGGAAACATCGGTTTGTATGTGGCAAGTGAGCCACTGGGATGTGCTGGTGGACCTCTTCACCGTCGAAGAAGGTCGAAGCGACCTGGTTTTGCATGTTAACGTGTTCGAGAAAGCAGACCGGTTCGTATTCAAGGTGCACCTTGTCTATGTGCCATAGCGAGAGGCTGGATCGCTCAAGATGGCGACCGCCTTCCAGTAGCGTTGGCGATTTCTGATTCAGGGGTTCGCCAGCCAGCGTGCTCAAATTCCCTGTTATCCGATAACAGGGAATTCCTGCCCCGGATAACAGGGGAAAAAATATCCCGGAACAGGGAAATCGATCGGCTGACGGTGAGAAAGAGCGGGCGCGGCCAGATGTTCCGCGCATCGTCATGGTGCGCCGACCCTGGCTTTGTTTGAATCAATCCCGTCGACTGCTCGCGAGGTCACCCCCGGGTCCGGTCGGCGGACTCCGCGTCACGGTGCACCTGTCCGCCGCGCTACCGCGCCGGCAGATCATGCGATAACAATCACCGGGCCGGTCGGATCGCGTACGCGACGCCAGCGATCGGCACCGAGACCACCAGGCGATGTCTGCGACGTCGCTCGATGACGGGAGAGCCGACATGAAGCGAAGGGATTTCCTCTCGACCTGCGTTTCGGCCGCGGGGCTGCTGACTCTTCCGGCCTGCCGGACGATCGATAGCGGCCGGGGGGAAGCGCCGCGGCTGGACGCCGCGGCCTTCCATGCGTCGCGGCAGTTCGCCCCGACACGGTTCGGACGGATCGCCTGGGTGGAGCGTGGGCGCGGCCCGGCGGCGCTCTTCATCCATGGCTTCCCGTTGAGCGGCTTCCAGTGGCGCGGCGCGATGGAGCGGCTGTCGCGGCACCGACGCTGCATCGCCCCCGATCTGATCGGACTGGGCTATACCGATGCGCCCGATCAGCAGGATCTTTCGCCCCAGGTGCAGGCCGACATGCTCGCCGCGTTGCTCGATCGTCTCGCGGTTCCGACGGTCGATATCATTGCCAATGACAGTGGCGGCACCATCGCCCAGCTCTTCGTCGTGCAGCACCCCAAAAGGGTCCGCACGCTCATCCTGACCAATTGCGAGGTGAACGAGAACAGCCCGCCGCCGCAGATGCGCAACTCGATCCAGAAAGCGCGAGACGGCGTTTACGATCAGAAGATCGCGGCGCATCTTGACGATCGTGCGTATGCGCGGTCGCCGCAAGGCATTGGCGGGGGCGCCTATATGGACCCGGCCAGCTTCACCGACGAGGCGATCGATTATTATTTCAGCCCTTTGGTGGCGTCGCCGCTCCGCAGGAGCCAGTTGAATCGCTATCTGGCAGCGTTCGAACCCAACCCGCTTCTCGCGATAGAGCCGGCGCTTCGGCGGAGCACCACGCCGACCCGCATGGTATGGGGCAGTGCCGACCCGCTGTTCCCGGCGATCTGGGCCGAATGGCTCGACCGGGCCCTGCCAGCGTCCCGCGGCGTGCGCCTCGTCGAGAAGGGGAGGCTGTTCTGGCCGGAGGAGAGGCCCGACCTGCTCGCCGAAGAGGCCCGGGCGCTCTGGGGCGTTGGTTGACCGCGACCCGCCGAAACGGCGCTACGCCTTGGGCAAACAGGGCGCCCTGGCCGCGCGGAAGCGGATGCAGTCCCACTCCATGTCGTTCTGGCCGCTCGCGTTGCGGGTGTAGCGGACGGCGAGCGTGGCGGTTTGCGGATCGGTGAGGGGCGCCGCGCGGGCGGCGGCGGCGGGGTCCGTCCAGCCATAAATGGTGCAGCTTTGCCGGCTCTCGCAGTGCTTGCGGAGCGCGGCCTCGGTCTTCGGCACATCGGCGTTCGGGCCGATCACGACGGCGAAGGCATCTCCGCCGATCGGCGTGAACTCGATGCCCGTGGCGCCGGCGGTTTTGCCGCCACCGCCGCCGCAGCCTGAAAGGAGCAGGGCGGCGGCCAGCGCCGCGGCGCGGGGTGTCGTCGGCAGTAGCACCGGCATCAGCGCGCGCCGAGATAGTCCAGCTTGCCGATCTGTACGCCCTTGTGGCGCAGGATGGCGTAGGCGGTGGTGACGTGGAAATAGAAGTTCGGCAGGACGAAATTGGTCACATAATCGCGGCCGGTGAAGTCGATCGAGCCGCCGGGCGTGGTGAGGGTGACGGTGGCATCCTCCTTGCCGTCGATCGCCTCGCGCGGGACGGCCTTGAGGAAGGCGACCGTCTTCGCGATGCGGGCCTGCAGGTCGGCGAAGCTGACTTCCTCATCGGCCATGGGCAGGTTCTCGACCCCGCCGAGGCGGACGGCGGCGAGCTTCGCGGAATCGCTGGCGCGCTGCACCTGGCCGGTGAGCGGCGCCATATCCTCGATCAGCCGCGCGGTGAGCAGCTCTGCGGGATCCAGCCCCTTCTCGGCGGCGAAGGCCTCTCCCTTGGCGAGGAAGGCGGACATTGCGTGGAAGCCCCGGAGGAAGATCGGGACGGTGAGATCGTAGAGCTGAGTCGTCATGGGGCGCGGTGTAGCGGGGCGGGGGCGGGGCGTCGATGGGGGGAGGGCTCAATTGAACTGCACCGGGTTCCACGTCAGAGGCCATGATGATCTCGCGCTGACACGGAAAACCCCGTCGTTAAGAACAGCCCGAGGATCAGTCAGCGTGACTGACCGTCATCCTCATCTAGCGGCAGGCGCTGATCGTTGCCTTTCGTGCCCCGAGTGCGTTCGCCACGCCGCGTAGCGCTCGAAGGTGGAGATTTAAGGTTGGTGATCTCGTCGATGAGATAGGGTGCCAATGCGCGCGCCAGAATCCGCATAGGATCGCTGGGACGCGATCGTGCCGACTCCTCGCTTACGGCGCTAGCGGGCCGTGGCCTAACGTCGCTAACAAATTCGCCGAGAGGCATAGTGACGTTGACGCCCGGTAGTAGGCCGACAGTTAGAACCCGTGCCTGTTTTACTCGGAGATGAACCAATGGATCTTGCAACGCGCGATCGACGAGTACGATCGCCTCCGCTAAGGCGAAGTCGCACGAAGGTCCGTCATCTAAACGGAACGGTCGCCGGAGCTCACGTGCCACCAGCCGACCCAATCCATCAAAACCCGATGTCCAGGTTACCCGCTCGCCAACGCCGCCGATGACATAGGCCCAAGCCGTGATCTGTGGGTAGCGAGATGCAAGGCGCTCGGCCAAGCTCAGGCTAGGGGCGCCACCAGCGGCTATGGTAGCAAGGTACCCCGCGAAAAAGAACAACTGGTGTTTTAGGCGGCGATCTGTTGATGGAAGCGCATCAATGTCTCTAATTATGCGATCGAATTCCTTGACTCGGAGTTCAGCGGGCATCGTTTCCAGGGACCGCAACCGATCACTCTCGGGTAGATCCAAATGATCCAAAAGAAGGGGTAGCTCATTTTGCCCCCGTTCACGGGCTCGCTTCAGCGCCTTGAGGCTCTCACTGATTGCGCGCGTCTCCGGCGGCGGGGTTCGCGGTAAAGGGTTGGATAGCTCGGCAAGTATCTCAAATATTTCGGTTAAAGCGCTGCGAAGTTTTTGCGTCGGCGCATCTGCTGAACGGATCAACTTGTGACACAGATCGTAGCGCGCAAGTGTCGAGGAGACGCCTTCGCTCGGCCAAAGACCGCGCGCGCGCGCGAGCGCGTAGCTAGACGTCGCAAGACAGGGCGCAAGCTTAAGCTGCGCCAGTGGGCGATCGGAGAGCATCAATGCTTCCGCGATAGCTAGCCCGACCCATGCGGCTTCGAAACCTGCGAGGTCGGGGATTCTTACGCCATCGCGAAGCTGTAGGATCTGGTCCCAATCGAGTATGTGTGTCCAGGCCGACAGCGGAGAAAGATCGCTCCGCAACTGGGAGTATCGGCCAAAAAGACGTCGACTTGCCTCTGCTGAAACGACCAAACAGGCCGGTGGATCGAATCGGCTCTCGTCGCTTGAGACAACTACGCCGATCTCGTCCAATCGTTGCTTGGGCCGCTCCGATGACGGCCACGGATAGCCCACCGCGTGGACGTGGCCGCTCAGGACATCGTGTAGCTCCTCGTCGTCGGCAACGACAAAAGTCCAAGGGCTCATCGCGCTCACCAGTCCATCGCAGGCGGCGGGGTATAGGCTTTTGCCAAAGTGGCCGGCAGGTTCGTCTCGTAATACAAATCAAGCCTCGTTTTCGGTCTGGTCACAATGGTGTAGTACGTTTCAGTCGTGCGGTGGTGCTGCTGCTCGTCGCAGAACAGCCAGTGCGCGGCTCTAAACTCCAGTCCTTTACTGCCCTTCTCGGTTAAAATCACGATCGGCGTGTCGGCGTCGAAGGCGGGATTATAGCCGCGTTCGTTGTCAGAGCGGGCACGAATAATCTGCGCCTTCCCCCGCAATTCTCGGTCGCTTTCCAACGCAGCGAGGACCGCCTCACGGTCGTCACGCCGCGGAACAATGATTCCCAATCGGTCGCCTTGAGCGATCAACCCATCATATACACGGAGTTGGTCTTTCAATCGGGCGGCCGCATCCGCGATCTGCTCGTCTCGTGTCAGACTTCCATGTGCCTCGACGTGCCCAGGGCGTGGCCCGCTGTAATGCGATGTGGCGGCAAGGCCCTGTCCGCTGCTGGCAGTCTGAATACGATCGGCCATGTCGCATAATTCACGAGCGAGCCGATAATGAAATATGAGCGTCTCTTCGTTGAGAGCGGGTATCTGCGTACGAAGAGTGTTCAGTCCGGGAGCGTAGTCGTGAATACGCTGACGATCATCACCCACGAAAAACAGTGTCGGTGACCAAGCGCGCAAAAGATGAACCTCTTCTGGTAACAAATCTTGAGCTTCATCGACGAAAATAGTCTCGTATTGTGGTAACTTGCCTGCGGCCACTAGCTGAGTCGCCCGCTCAGCAATAAATGACTTGCGCTCGACAAATCCAAGGTGATTTGTATCGGGAACAGGATGTCCATGTTCCTTAAATAGCCCTCGAGTCCAAGACTCAATCGTCGAAACCAATGCCGGCGGGAAAATTTCACGTCTCTGGTCATCGTAGCAGCCAGTCTTGACGAACTCCGTAAGCGGGCGAGTAAATGAGAGTACTAGAACATTTGCTAGGCCTTGTGTGCGAGCGTATTGTGCCCGGCGGAGTAGGACATTTGTTTTTCCAGACCCGGGCGGCCCCAGGATCAGGTGGCTGTCATGGAGCGGCAAGTCCTCGATCATTCTGACCTGTTCTCGGTCGAGCTGATCTCTTCGTGCCCACCACAACGACATTATATTTCTCCTTGACCCACGCTCAATGCGGAGGATGACAACGGCCCAAGAGACGCGACAATTTGGCGGGTGAGCTCGTCTTCTGCACTGTCGGCGAGAGCAACATCTGGCAAAGGTAATTCGGCCGTACGCGCGTCCACGTCGAGCCAGATGGTGACGCTAGCCTGACTCCGAATGAGCGGCCGAGGATCAGCTGGTGTGAGGCTCAGGCGTGCCCGCAACTCTACTTTCCGAGCAACGTCGGTGCCAGCCATTTCCCAGCTCCATACGATTCGCCAGTCTAAGTCGCCCCCGTCCACCTGAGCTAAGTGAGTCGCTGTGAGGCCTCGATCGCTAAGAAAAGCAAGTACTTGGTCTTCAACCGCGCGAGCGAGATCGCGCGCAACTCCTGGCCGAACGCCTGGCGTGACATCGATAACTGGCCGCGTTGCAAACGAAAGGCCAATCGCGGCTAAACTAATGCTCTGGGCTTCGGAATCCGCTAGAAAGTCCTCTAAGCGGATAAGGCGTCGTCGACTCCAGTTTTTGTCTAGGGCTCGGCGTGCCAAAAGGACAAGATCAGCATCAACGTCGTCAGCTCGAACAACCGGATCAACAGTCGCTACGATCCATGCAAAGCGATACCGATTTTCGCTCGATGATGCGTATTCAGCGCTGAACATGGGCTCACGCATGATTAAATCATGGAGCAGGCCGCCAAGCTGATAAACGTCGACGCCATGCCATAGTTCCGGACTTGGGTCTTGTAATCGGAAGAGGTACTCGGGTGGCGTGTAGCGTGAGGTGGCCACAACCGGTAGCTGATTGTCGTGGTCAGTGCCCTGCCCGACCGGATCATTGATATCGCGTAACACCGATAAATCGAGCACCGTGACGCGCTCAAAGTCGTCACTGATGAAGATATTTGCGGATTTAATATCTCGATGGGACAAGCCCTGAGTTCGCAGAAATAGGACCGCTCGCGCGACTTGATCGATGATGACGCGGATGCTGGCACGTGGAACGTCCGCGAGCCGCTTCTCTAGCTCCTGCCCTTCCGCGCAGTCCATCAGGAGGAAGAGACGATCTTCGAACCGACCACCGTCGTGACATGCAACCAAATATGGACAACCGTGATCACCCAATGCGACTTGGCGAGCGATGCGTTGTTCCGTTTGGCGGCCGAGTTCTCCCTCGGAAAATCTCGGGTCGAGCAACTTCAAGGCTCGTGCGCCTTCCGGGCCTCGTACGAGGAAAACAGGCGCTGTTCCGCCTCTTCCAAGCATACTTTCGACTGCCCAGCCGTCGCCCGCCTCATCGCACCAGCGTCCAGCGTAGTTGAGCGCCTGCGCGTCCAGATCTTCGGACTTCAGAATCTTCTCCCTCATTGTCAGATCATTGTTCTTTGGAATGGGTATCGTCAACTCGAAGTTAATCTGTTCGACGCGAAATCATTGAAACTCAACCATTGAGTGTAGTTTCAGTGTGAACATGGCCGTACGGTCGAAACAAATGGAGAGTGAGATCGTGGAGACTTCTCAACCGCTAGGGAATGACGCGTTGAGGTGATGCGTCAGCATCGCGCGATCATATTCAAGAAAGTGCTACCTTCGGAAACAGGCAGCCGGGGACGGGTTTCGCATAGGCCGTGGCATCATCCCGGTCGTAGCGGTTGTCATAGGCAGATTACTTCAGGGCGTTGCGCCATCGCCGATTCAAAATAATTCTGACTCGCTGCATTGACACGTTAACTTTTTACGCCTCAAAAGAGATGGAGAAAGTTAACAAGGGGCTTATTTATGGCGGTGCTGGCCGAGGAATTAGAGGTGCTGTCAGCGCTTGATCGGCTCGGCGCACCGCGCGCCCACCTTATGGAGGTAGTTAGGGCATCTGTCGCGGGTCGGCGGAACGCCACAAAATTCCACCCGCTGAATGCCGCGGGCCAACTATCTTATCTCGAAGGCACGGCGCACCTTCGTCGCGCTTTCCTACCCCTTGGTTGGGAAATTTGCCGCCGTGAAAATATCGAGTCGATCTATAATTCCAGCACTGGAATCAAGATCGTGTATCAGAATGCAGATAGGGCCGGCGATCCAATTTTCGAACCCGTCGCGACGTCACGTAAAGGCGACGGCGCAGCGCGCGCCGTTGAAGCTGGCCAGGGTGAACTCTGGCCCGACATTCGAGCGCGCGAGCTACGCGAAATCAACGCAACCACCTGGTACCTGTTTGTTTATGCAGATGGAGCAGACGTCCGGGCCGAGCTGTCTTGCCCGGTCGCTATCAACGAATGCCAATTCGACGGTTTCCACGATAGGATTCTGCTGGTTCGGAAGGGCGAATGGGACGGCTTGGACCCGCTAGCGGATGACACTCCGCCGCTGGATTTTGAGGTTCCCGTCTCGCGCAAGGACTAATCGTGTCAGTATTCAACTATAGACGTTTGATCCTCGCCCGGAAAAGGCGAGGGCTTACAGCACGTGCGTTGGCAGCCGCAATCGGGGCCTCGCCAGTGACCATTTCGCGGCTTGAACATGGAGTGCATGAACCGGAGGACGAAACCGTAGCCGCTATCTGTCGGACACTCGATTTCCCTCGTGCGTTTTTTTTCGCGGATGACCTTGATGAACTCCCTGCGAACTCCGCTAGTTTCAGGAGTCTGAGTTCAATGACAGCACGTGAGCGAGATTCGGCACTTGCCGCAGGTTCCCTCGCCTACCTATTTCACGACTGGGTGGCTCAGCGATTCAATCTGCCTAGCGCCGAGCTTCCGAACATCGGCGCAGAAGCCGGCCCTGATGGCGCGGCGCAGGCGCTTCGCGAGCAATGGGCGTTGGGTCAGCAACCCATTCCCAACATGGTGAAGCTCCTTGAGGCCAAGGGCGTGCGCGTCTTTTCCCTCTGTGAAGAGACGAGAGCGGTTGATGCCTTTTCGTGTTGGCGTAGTGACACTCCCTTCGTGTTCCTCAACACCTTCAAGTCCGCCGAGCGTAGCAGGTTCGACGCGGCGCATGAGCTTGGGCATCTGATCATGCATCGGCATGGCGCACCTCAGGATAGCCGCGTTGCCGAGAGTGAGGCGAATCAGTTCGCCTCCAGCCTCTTGATGCCTGCCGATGACGTGTTGAGCCGGATGCGGTCGGTCACGTCGATTGATGAGTTGGTACGCGCCAAGAAACGATGGGGCGTGTCGGTCGGCGCATTGACCTATCGTCTCCATAGGTTGGGTCTAATAACCGACTGGCAGAATCGCAGCTTCAACATTGAGATTGCGAAGCGTGGCTATAGAACTTCGGAACCGGAAGGCATGGAACCGGAGCATTCAGTCCTCTGGCCAAAAGTCCTAGGTTCACTTTGGAGTGAGCGTGTTAGCCGTGATCACATTGCGGCAGAGTTACATCTGCCTACTCGGGAACTGGAGAGCGTGCTTTTTCAGTTGGCAACAACACCGATTCCGCCTGCGCCTCGTGGGTCGCGACGATCCTCTGATATTAGACTTGTAGGATGACTGCAGAACAGCGAGATATGCGCGGCGCGATCCTCAGTGGATGCCGCCGCGCATATCCCGCTATCCCAAACCTACCCCTCAGAGCCCAAACGAAATCCGCGCATACCCAAACTGCCCCGGCACATCATAAGTCGTCGGGTCGAAGTTCGCGCTGTCGCAGGTGAAGCAGGCCGGGGGATCCCGGTCGAACACATTGTTCACCCCAAGCGTCAGCCGCACGCGGTGGTCCATCCAGGCGGGCGAGAAATAGAGCTGCACGTCGCCGTAGAGCACCCGGCCCATGGTGTGCACGCCGTCCCGTTCCGCCACCTTGCTGATGTAGCGGCCGGTGAAGGACGCGCCGAAGCTCTGCGCCGACCAGTCGAGCGTCGCGTTGGCCTTGAAGCGAGGATAGGCCTGGTCGGGGCTGCCGCGCTCCGTGCCGGCGAACTCGAGCGTCGGGGCGCCGAGATCGGCGGGCGGCAGGACATTGTATTTCAGCAGCCAGGCGGCGTTGACCGACAGGCCCACCGTGCCGCCCGCGACGTCGCGCGAGCGGAAGTTGAACGAGGCGTCGATGCCGTCGGTCTCGATCGCGTTGAGGTTGAGCAGCCGGGCGCTGATGCCGGCGACCGAGCCGTTGGCCGTGCGGCGGATCGCCGCGCAGCTGATCGGATCCGCATTGAACGCGCAGCGCGTGAGCGTGAGCGTCGCGGGGACCGAGTCGATCGCGTTCTTCAGGCTGATCTTGTACCAGTTGACCTCGAGACTGAGCGCGCTCGAGAAGCCGCGCGCCCAGGCCGGGCTGTAGACTCCGCCCGCCGTCCAGGTCTTCGCCGTTTCCGGCTTCAGCGCGGTATTGCCCTGGGAGAAGACGCCGAGCTGCCCGCCGACCGGCTCGGCATAGCTGCCATTCGCCGGGACGCCGTTGGCAATGCAGTTCGCGCGGACGGTCGCGTTGGTCTGGAAGAAGCCGCCGGGCGCGCTGGTGCAGGGATCGTCGATGGTCGCGTCGAAGCGCGACGGGCCGGCATAGAGTTCGCCGATGCTCGGGGCGCGCAGGCTCTCCGCATAGCCGCCGCGCAGCAGCAGGTCGGCGACCGGTTTCCACAGGCCGGACGCGGTGTAGGTCGTGTTGCTGCCGAAGGACGAATAGTTGGAATGGCGGACCGCGCCGTCCAGCTCGAGCTTTTCGAAGAAGGGCTTGCCGCTGAGGAGCGGGATGCGGACCTCGCCATAGAATTCGTCGACGTTGAAGCCGCCGCGGGCCGGACTGGTCGGCACGTCGGCGCCTAGGCCGGCGACGATCAGCGGATCGGGATCGTAGCTCGCCTGCTGATCGCGATGCTCATAGCCGATCGCGACGCCGACCGGGCCGGCGGGCAGATCGAACAGGTCGCCCGACAGGTTGGCGGTGAAATCGGCGAGGCGCTGGTTGCTCTTGTCGCGTTCGTCGAAGGTCACATAATCGAGCATCGGCTGGGTGATCGAGCCGGCGCCGCCGAAGATGTTGAAGGGCACGCATTCCCCGGTGCAGGCCGAGACGGGGCCGAGCGCGCGGGCGAGCTTGGCCGCATTGAGGTTGCCGGTGAAGAGCTGGTGCGCGTCGTTATTGCCGTAGACGCCGTTCACGTCCCAGTACCAGCGGTGATCGCCGATATGGAAGGAGCCGTCGAAGCTGAGGGTGGCCGACATGGTGTCGACATTCTGGGTGAAGGTGCGCTGGCCGCCCTCGACGAAGCGGCGGCGGATGGTGGAGTAGTTGGCGGGGGTGCCGTCCGCGCCCGACGAGAGGGTGACGCCGAACGGGTTGTACGGGTTGGTGACGTCGACCGAGATGGTATCGAGCAGATTGCCGTTGCCTGCGTCGGGGCCGATGAACAGCGGGAGGAAGGCCGCCTTGGTGGTCGAATGGCGGTGGTTATAGACCAGCTTCACCCGCATGTTGATGTTGTCGGTCAGCTCCTGCTTGAAGTTGAAGAAGGCGCCGTAGCGTTCCGACGGGGTGAGCAGATAATTGTAGGGCGCGAAGTTGAAGCTGTCGTTGGCCGAGGAATAGTTGCGGAAATCGGCCGGGTAGACCGGACGGCCGGCGACCGGGGCGCGCAAAGTGAGGCTCTGGCCGAGCACGTCGAAGCGGCCATTGGGGATCGCGCTGGAGCAGCCGCCCGCGGCGCAGCTCGTCGCGCCGGGGGTGGGGAATTGCGAGATCGACCGGTCGGCGGTGCTGACCGCTTCCTGCTTCGAGTAGCTGGCGCCGAACACGACCGAGGTGCCGCTGTTCGGGGACTGGATGCCGTAGCTCGCCTCGAGATTCCAGGTGTGGCCGTCGCCCTGGCGGTAGGTGCCGAACTGGGCGGAGGCCTTGAGCCCGACCTGCCCCTGCTTGGTGATGATGTTGACGACGCCGGCGACCGCGTCCGATCCGTAGAGCGGGGAGGCGCCGGATTGCAGCACCTCGACTCGCTCGATCATGTTGGTGGGGATCTCGTTGAGATCGACCGAGGCGGGGATGCCGCCCGCGGCCGAGCCGTTAACGAAGCGCAGGCCGTCGACCAGCACGAGCGTGCGCTTGGCGGCGAGATAACGCAGGTCGATCTCGGCCGAGCCCGAGCTGACGCCGGTGCCGTCGGGCGGGCCGCCGATATTGCCGGCATTGTTGACCTTGGTGTTGAGGCCGCCCGCTGCGCTGGGCAGGCGTTGCAGCACGTCGCCGATGGAGGAGAGGCCGGTCTTGCCGATCGCGGCCTCGTCGACCGTGACGATCGGCTTGTCCTGGTCGAGCGGATTGCGGCGGATGCGCGAGCCGGTGACGACGATGTCGTCCTGCGCGGCGGCGGCACCGTCGGCCGGCGTATCCTGCGCTTGCGCCGGTACGGCCGAGAACCCTGCAATCAATGCCAGCGACGCTATGCCGGCAAGTTTCCCCAATTTGATATCGCGCATGATGTCATCTCCCTGAACCACGCCCCCCTGGATATCCCCCCTATTTTCTGCAGTGTCACAAAGGTGAAACGGCGCGGGGGATGCTGGCAAGGAAAGATGGCAGGATAGGCGGGTTCGTTGCGCGTTTGTTGCTGGAGCGTGCTTTGCGGGAGACACATCGCGCCGGTTTTGGTTGAGTTGCCGGCACCGCGATGTTTTCGCGAGATTTCTCCATCGCAACAAAGGGCGCGGGCGCTGACATCCGCAGGCGCATCAGGCGCGCCATGCCGGGCGCGGGCCATGGACGCTCGGAGACGATATGCGGGCACATCGGGATCGCGCTGCGTTATGCAGCGCCGGCATTCATCGCGCGGCTTCGGCGAGGGCCGTGCTGCAGTCGGGCATTTTCCAGACGCATTGCGTGGATTGCAACTGCACGTTGCGGCGGAACCTGATCACGCGGCGATGGTATTTCAGCGGGCAGCTGGGGTGACATCGGTGGACGATCGATCGCTCGATCGTCCACCGGCCCGCTCCCCCGGGGTCAGAAGTTGAACCGGATCCCCGCATTGGCGCTGAAGCTCTTGAGCTCGGAGCTGTCGTCGATAGTGCCGGCGACAAAGGCCGAGACGCGCCCGTTCCTGGCATGGCCCATCACGCCGAACGAGTAGCGCACCGCATCGTCCCAGGTCGCGGTGTCGAGCGCGAAGACAGTCGCCGGGGTGCCGAAGCTGAAGCTGCCCTGATCGCCGCGCGACCAGTTCTTCAGCGCCGAGGCGCTCAGGAAGGGCTCGACCACGACCTTCTCCTCGCTGCCGGCGCGGTAGGACACGCGGAGCCCGGCCTGGCCGACCTTGGTCTTGTCCTTGCCCGGCGTATAGGAGGTGATCGAGTCGATCGACAGGGGGTCGATCTCGCTGTCGGCATAGTTGAAGCCGACAAACGGCGTCGCCGCGAAGCCGAGCTTGCCGCCGATCCGGTAGGACGCGTGGACCGAGCCGGCGGTCGCGTCGCCGTCGAGCTTCTGCGGCGCGCCGGTGCCGAACAGCGAGGGCAGGACGACATCGTACTTCCGCCATTCGCGGCGGATCGTGCCGTCGAGCGTGAAGGCCCCGTTGCTGACCGCGAGATAGCCGCCGGCAAAGCTCGTATCGACCGCCACCCGTTCGGCGCCCGCCGAGGTGGCACCGTCATACCAGCCGCCAAGGAGGCCCACATGCAGGTTCCAGCCGCCGGCAAGGGTGAAGCCGAGGTCGGCGCCCATCTGGATCGCCTGATGTTCGGTGCGGATCCGGCTGGCCGAGCTGAGCACCACGCCGCCGCCGGTGATGGTCGAGGCGATGACCTGCTTGGTATGGCCGGTGGCGCCGCGCATCCACAGGCTGAACCGCTTGTCGCCCGGGGCCGCATCCGTCCGTGAGGTCACATAGGGGCTGATCGGCTCGTCGAGCAGCAGCGATGCGGCTTCGGCGACATAGCTCAGGCTGCCGAGCGACGTGGCGGACGGGTTGATCTGCTGGATCAGGCCGAACTGGGTGGTGCTGCCGGGTTTGCGTCCGAAGCTTTCGAGGACGAAGCCGGTGGTCGGGAACACCGTGTTCGAGGTGAAGGTGCCGACGGCCGCACCCGGCGTGACCGTCACCACCGGGAGGAAGCCGCCGGCGACGAAGCTGCGCGCGCCGACGCGGTTCATCGTCACATTGGTGTTGCCCGAGGCAGCGCCGCCGATGTTCAGGCGATCGGCCGTGGCGGTGACGGTGCTGTAGTCGGCGAAGAACTGGCCGCCGCCGCTATAGGCGCCGCCGACCGTGACCACGTTGCTCGTCAGGTTGTTCTGGGCGTTGATGATGCCGGTATTGGCCATCGTGCCGTTGGTGGTGAAGGTCCCGGCGCCGGCGAAGTTGATCCAGCCCGAATTATTGGTGTTGCCGAGGAAGGTGACACTGCCCCCGGCGCCGATATTGGCGGTGCCGGCGTTGACGAAGTTGGTCGAGGCGCTGGAGGCGCCGGACCCGAAGTTCGCCGTGGCGCCGAGCGCGTTGGTTATCGTCGACGTCGCGACGTTCGAGCCGATCACGTTGACCGCGCCGTTCAGCGTTCCGGTGTTGGTCAGCGTGAAGCTGCCGCCGGCGAGCGTGGCGATCACCGCGCTGCCGGTGCCGGTGAGCGTGCCGGCATTGACGATCGTTCCGCTGCCGGTGCCGGTCGCGGTCATCCTGATGCCGGCGGTGCCCGAGATCGTCCCGGCATTGGTGACCGCGAGCGCCGCGTTGACGCTGGCGAGGTCGATGCCGATGATGCCGGTGGTCGTGCCCGAACCGACCTGGTTGACGGTGAGGGCGCCGGCGGCACCAGCGCCGGTCGAGGTCAGCCGGATGCCGATATTGTCGCCGTCGACCAGGCCGGCATTGTTGACGGTGATCGCCCCCGAGACGGTCGCCTGGTCGATGCCGATCAGCGGATCGATCACGCCGGTCGTACCGATGTTGGTGACGATGTTGCCGATCGTCGAGGTGCTGCCGATGCCCGCCGCGCCGGCGTTGATCCGGCCGTTGACGTTGATCGTCGTGGTGCCCGAGGACACGCCGCTATCGGTGCGGATGCCATAGGCCGTCGCCGTATTGGCCGTGATGGTGCTGCCCCCGGTCAGGGTGACGTTGATCGTGCCGGCGTTCGCCGCGGCGGCGGCGTTCACGGCGATGATCGCCGAGTGGCCGGTGGACGAGACATTGCCCGTGGTCACTGCGATGTTGCCGCCCGTCGACCGGGCGAAGACACCGTTGCCGATGGTCGCGGTGACCGGCCCGACCGCGGTGACCGTCGTCGAGCCCAGGCCGAAATTCTCGGCATCGATGCCGAATTGCCCGGCGACCGATCCGTTGGTTGTCACCGCGACGTTGCCGGTTGCCGCGGCCGAGAGGAGCGCGGCGACCACACCGGCATTGCCGGCTTGGACGCTGCCGTTCGCCACCACGGTGACCGAGCCGGCGGTCGAGATGCTCTGGACGTCGATCGCATCGCGGGTCGCGCCCGTCGCGGTCACCGCACCGGTGGTGACGCTGATGTTGCTGCCGATCGCCGTGTCGCGAACAAGGATGCCGTCGCCGCCGGTCGCGCTGCTCGCGCCGGAGATGTTGACCAGGACACTGCCCGCGCCGTTGTTGCGGATGTTCGCGCCGTCGCCGTTCAGCCCGACAAAGCCGCCGGTGCCGGTCACCGCGATGTTGCCCGTGCCGCCGGTGCCGCCAATCAGGGTCAGGCCGCGCGTCGCGCCGGTCACGGTGTTGGCGACCGCGACGGTCACCCCGCTGTTGCCGGCCGCCATGATGCCCTCGGCGACCGTGCCGGTGACGGTGCCGTTGGCAGTGACCCCGACCGTGCCTGAGCCCTGGTTGAGAGCGAAGATGCCGGTCGTGCCGGAGACGGTGCCGGCGGTGACATTGACCGCACCCGTACCCGCCGCGGCGACCTGTTGCGCGACGATCGCGATGGCGCCGGTGGAGGAGACGCTGCCTGTAGTGACCGTGACGTTGCCGCCGGTAGCCAGCGCGAAGATGCCGTTGCCGGTGGTCGTGGTGACCGGGCCGACCGTGGTGACGCTGGTCGAGCCGGTACCAAAATTCTCGGCGTCGATGCCGAACCGCGCGTCGATCGACCCGTTGGTGGTCACGCCGATGTTGCCGGTTCCGGCTGCCGGGAAGATCGCTGCCACCACGGCGGCATTGCCCGCCCGGAGATTGCCGTTGGCCACGACCGTGACATTGCCGGTGGTCGACAGGCTCTGGACGTCGATTGCATCCTTGCCGCCGGCCAATGCGGTGACGGCGCCGGTGGTGACACCGATATCGCCGCCGATCGCGGTGTTGCGCACGACGATGCCTTCGCCAGCGGTCGAGCTGCTGGCGCCCGAGATGTTGACCGTGACGCTGCCCGAACCGTTGTTGAGGATGTTGGCCGCATCATCGGTGCCACCGACGAACCCGCCGGTGCCGGTCACACTGATGTTGCCCGTCCCGCCGGTGCCACCGATCAGCGACAGGCCGCGTGTTGCGCCGGTCACTGTGTTGGCGGCCGCGACGGTCACCGCGCCGTTGCCGGTCGCCTTGATGCCCTCGGCAAACGTGCCGGTGACCGTGCCGAGGGCGGTCACGTCGATCGTGCCGGTGCCGTTGTTGAGCGCCAGGATGCCGGTCGTGCCGGAGACGTTGCCTGCGGTGACATCGACATTGCCCGCACCCGCAGCGCTGGTCTGCTGCGCGACGATCGCCGTGTTGCCGGTCGAGGTCACGTCACCTGCGGTGACGGTGACATTGCCGCCGGTAGCCAGCGCGAAGATGCCGTTGCCGGTGGTCACATTGACCGGACCGACCGTGGTCACACTGGTGGAGCCGGTGCCGAAATTCTCGGCGTCGATGCCGAATCGAGCGTCGATCGAGCCGTTGGCGGTCACGTCGATGTTGCCGGTTCCGGCGGCCGGGAAGATCGCGGCCACGATGCCGGCGTTGCCGGCCTGGACATTGCCGTTGGCAACGACCGTGATGTCGCCAGTCAGCGACTGGGCCTGGATGTCGATCCCGTCCTTGCCGGCGGTCAGCGCGGTGACCGCGCCCGTGGTGACACTGATGTCGCCGCCTGCCGCGGTATCGCGTACGACGATGCCCTCGCCGCCGGTCGAGCTGCTTGCACCGGAGATGTCGACGGTCACGGTGCCGGAGCCGTTGTTGAGGATGTTCGCCGCATCGCCGGTGCCGCCGACAAAGCCGCCGGTGCCGGTGACCGAGATGTTGCCGGTGCCGCCGGTCCCGCCGATCAGGGAGAGACCGCGCGTCGCGCCGGTCACGGTGTCGGCGACGCTTACGGTCACCGCGCCGTTGCCGGTCGCCTTGATGCCTTCGGCGAACGTGCCGGTGACGGTACCGTTGGCGGTGATGCCGACCGTGCCGGTGCCGTTGTTGAGGGCGAGGATGCCGGTCGTGCCCGAGACGTTGCCCGCGGTAACGTCGACATTGCCCGCGCCTGCTGCCGAGGTCTGCTGCGCGACGATCGCCGTGTTGCCGGTCGAGGTCACGTCACCTGCGGTGACGGTGACATTGCCGCCGGTAGCCAGCGCGAAGATGCCGTTGCCGGTGGTCACATTGACCGGACCGACCGTGGTCACACTGGTGGAGCCGGTGCCGAAATTTTCGGCATCGATGCCGAAGCGCGCATCGATCGAGCCGTTGGCGGTCACGTCGATGTTGCCGGTTCCGGCGGCGGGGAAGATCGCCGCCACGATGCCGGCGTTACCCGCCTGGATGTTGCCGTTGGCAACGACCGTGACGTCGCCAGTCAGCGACTGGGTCTGGATATCGATGCCGTCCTTACCCGCGGTCAGCGCGGTGACCGCGCCGGTGGTGACACTGATGTCGCCGCCTGCCGCGGTATCGCGCACGACGATGCCTTCGCCGCCGGTCGAGCTGCTCGCGCCGGAGATGTTGACCGTGACGGTACCGGAGCCGTTGTTGAGGATGTTGGCCGCATCGCCGGTGCCGCCGACGAACCCGCCGGTGCCGGTGACCGAGATGTTGCCGGTGCCGCCGGTTCCGCCGATCAGCGAGAGGCCGCGCGTTGCGCCGGTCACGGTATCGGCGACGCTTACGGTCACTGCGCCGTTGCCGGTCGCCTTGATGCCTTCGGCGAACGTGCCGGTGACGGTGCCGTTGGCCGTGATGCCGACCGTGCCGGTGCCGTTGTTGAGGGCGAGGATGCCGGTCGTGCCGGAGACGTTGCCGGCGGTGACGTCGACATTGCCCGCACCCGCTGCCGAGGTCTGCTGCGCGACGATCGCCGTGTTGCCGGTCGAGGTCACGTCGCCCGCGGTGACGGTGACATTGCCACCGGTCGAGAGGGCGAAGATGCCGTTGCCGGTGGTCACGTTGACCGGACCGACCGTGGTGACGCTGGTGGAGCCGGTGCCGAAGTTCTCGGCATCGATGCCGAACCGGGCATCGATCGAACCATTGGCGGTCACGTCGATATTGCCGGTTCCGGCGGCCGGGAAGATCGCCGCCACGATGCCGGCGTTGCCGGCCTGGACATTGCCGTTGGCAACGACCGTGACATTGCCCGTCAGCGACTGGGCCTGGATGTCGATACCGTCCTTGCCGGCGGTCAGCGCGGTGACCGCGCCCGTGGTGACACTGATGTCGCCGCCTGCCGCGGTATCGCGTACGACGATGCCCTCGCCGCCGGTCGAGCTGCTTGCACCGGAGATGTCGACGGTCACGGTGCCGGAGCCGTTGTTGAGGATGTTCGCCGCATCGCCGGTGCCGCCGACAAAGCCGCCGGTACCGGTGACCGAGATGTTGCCGGTGCCGCCGGTCCCGCCGATCAGGGAGAGACCGCGCGTCGCGCCGGTCACGGTGTCGGCGACGCTTACGGTCACCGCGCCGTTGCCGGTCGCCTTGATGCCTTCGGCGAACGTGCCGGTGACGGTACCGTTGGCGGTGATGCCGACCGTGCCGGTGCCGTTGTTGAGGGCAAGGATACCGGTCGTGCCCGAGACGTTGCCGGCGGTGACGTCGACATTGCCCGCACCCGCAGCGCTGGTCTGCTGCGCGACGATCGCCGTGTTGCCGGTGGAGGTCACGTCGCCCGCGGTGACGGTGACGTTGCCACCGGTCGAGAGGGCGAAGATGCCGTTGCCGGTGGTCACATTGACCGGGCCGACCGTGGTGACGCTGGTGGAGCCGGTGCCGAAGTTCTCGGCATCGATGCCGAACCGGGCATCGATCGAACCATTGGCGGTCACGTCGATATTGCCGGTCCCCGCAGCCGGGAAGATCGCGGCGACGATGCCGGCGTTGCCCGCCTGGATGTTGCCGTTGGCGACAACCGTGACGTCGCCAGTCAGCGACTGTGTCTGGATGTCGATGCCGTCCTTGCCCGCGGTCAACGCGGTGACCGCGCCGGTGGTGACGCTGATGTCGCCGCCGGTCGCGGTATCGCGCACGACGATGCCTTCGCCGGCGTTCGAGCCGCTCGCACCCGAAATGTCGACCGTGACGGTGCCGGAGCCGTTGTTGAGGATGTTCGCCGCGTCGCCCGTGCCACCGAAGAATCCACCCGTACCGGTGACCGAGATGTTGCCGGTGCCGCCGGTCCCGCCGATCAGGCTCAGGCCGCGCGTCGCGCCGGTCACCATGTCGGCAACGTTGACGGTCACCGCGCCGTTGCCGGTCGCCTTGATGCCCTCGGCAAACGTGCCGGTGACCGTGCCGAGGGCGGTCACGTCGACCGTGCCGGTGCCGTTGTTGAGCGCCAGGATGCCGGTCGTGCCGGAGACGTTGCCTGCGGTGACGTCGACATTGCCCGCACCCGCAGCGCTGGTCTGCTGCGCGACGATCGCGGTGTTGCCGGTCGAGGTCACGTCACCTGCAGTGACCGTGACATTGCCGCCGGTAGCCAGCGCGAAGATGCCGTTGCCAGTGGTCACGTTGACCGGACCGACCGTGGTGACGCTGGTGGAGCCGGTGCCGAAATTCTCGGCGTCGATGCCGAACCGGGCATCGATAGATCCGTTGGCGGTCACGTCGATATTGCCGGTCCCCGCAGCCGGGAAGATCGCCGCCACGATGCCGGCGTTGCCCGCCTGGATGTTGCCGTTGGCAACGACCGTGACGTCGCCAGTCAGCGACTGGGCCTGGACGTCGATACCGTCCTTGCCGGCGGTCAGCGCGGTGACCGCGCCCGTGGTGACACTGATGTCGCCGCCTGCCGCGGTGTCGCGTACGACGATGCCCTCGCCGCCGGTCGAGCTGCTTGCACCGGAGATGTCGACCGTGACGGTGCCGGAGCCGTTGTTGAGGATGTTCGCCGCATCGCCAGTGCCGCCGACGAAGCCGCCGGTGCCGGTTACACTGATGTTGCCAGTGCCGCCCGTGCCGCCGATCAGGGAGAGGCCGCGCGTTGCGCCGGTCACGGTGTCGGCAACGCTTACGGTCACCGCGCCGTTGCCGGTCGCCTTGATGCCCTCGGCGAACGTGCCGGTGACGGTGCCGTTGGCCGTGATGCCGACCGTGCCGGTGCCGTTGTTGAGGGCGAGGATGCCGGTCGTGCCCGAGACGTTGCCGGCGGTGACGTCGACATTGCCCGCACCCGCAGCGCTGGTCTGCTGCGCGACGATCGCCGTGTTGCCGGTGGAGGTCACGTCGCCCGCGGTGACGGTGACGTTGCCACCGGTCGAGAGGGCGAAGATGCCGTTGCCGGTGGTCACATTGACCGGACCGACCGTGGTGACGGTGGTGGAGCCGGTGCCGAAGTTCTCGGCATCGATGCCGAAGCGCGCATCGATCGAGCCATTGGCGGTCACGTCGATGTTGCCGGTTCCGGCCGCCGGGAAGATCGCCGCCACGATGCCGGCATTGCCCGCCTG
The DNA here is from genome assembly GCF_058809095.1 of Sphingomonas sp. GW821-FHT10F11. Lineage (NCBI taxonomy): Bacteria > Pseudomonadati > Pseudomonadota > Alphaproteobacteria > Sphingomonadales > Sphingomonadaceae > Sphingomonas > Sphingomonas sp. GW821-FHT10F11. Next base: position 165,158 of record NZ_JBXASH010000005.1, on the reverse strand, counting down.
GATATTGCCGTTCGCCACGACCGTGACGTTGCCGGTCAGCGACTGGCTCTGCGCGTCGATGCCGTCCTTGCCGGCGGTCAACGCGGTGACCGCACCCGTGGTGATCGAAATGCCGGTGCTGGTTGCGACGTCGCGGACGGTGATGCCTTCGCCCGCCGCCGCAAAGACGTTGCCGGAAACGTTGATGTTGACCGAACCGACGCCGCCCGTCTGCACCGCATCGAGCGCATTGCCTGCGCCGTTGTTGGTGATGCCGCCACCGGTGTAAATGATCGGGCCGCCGGCCGCCGTCAACGACAGGGCGGCCGTGCCCCCTGCGGTCGGCGTGTTGCCGGCATCGACGCTGATCGTGCCATTGTTGGTGACGGTGATCCCGCCAGCGGCGGTGTTGGTGACCGCAAGGCCGTTCCCGCTCACTGTCGTTCCCGCGTCGACATTGAGGATGATCGGCGTGGCGATCGGGCCTGAATAAGCGCGGTCGTTGGGCGGATTGGTGGGATAGGTCGTGTCGGTGGTGACGGTGTTGTCGCACACGACGGTGACGCCACCCACGAGGCAATCCGCCCAGGCCTGTCCCGGCGTCAGCAGACTCGCGCCCACAACGACAGCGGCACCGATAGTGGACCGCAAGGCGAGCCGACTCGCCTGCGAGCGCAGGTTCCTTTGCAATGTCGATTTGTTGGAAGCCTGACCGGGGGTCGTCGTCGAAAGACCATCGAGGTTCTGTACGCACACCATATATCTGCCCCTTTGTAGTGCAGCGAAATAGGTGCGACCCCGGATCATGCCGAAGCTTATTATTATTGTTTTTCCGAGGCCCCTATCGACGAGGCATTGATCTGAGTCAACCGACTCCGACTCCGGGCGAGGCGGCGCCAGCGACATCTTGCACCAGTAACGGTTCCTTCTCCGCCTGCCTGAATCGAAGATATTCTTCGGTTTCCGGGTTGAAAGCGGCCAGGCCTACCGGCCCGTCAAAACCGCTCCGCATAGGCCTTGACCAGGTCGAACAGGAAATCCCGCCCGACATAGACCGAGCGCACTTCACGCCGTTCGTTCAGGCCGTGGGTACCGTTGCCGTCCGGGTCGCTCCAGCCGCCGGGCACGCCATAGGTCGGGATGCCGATCGGGGCGATGAAGGTGGCGTCGGTCGCACCCGTCATCATGGCGGGGATGAGCGACACGCCAGGAAAATACCGTGCGACGAGCTTTTCCGCGGGCCCCATGATCTTCGGGTCGAGCGGCGGGGGGACGGCGACGGGGCGGAGACGACCGACGAGAGTGACCTTCACCTTCGGGTCGCCGATCGCCGCGATCAACGCGGCGCGGGTCGTATCGGCATCCTCGCCGGGGACGATGCGGCAGCTCACCGTCGCCTTGGCCCGTTGCGGCAACGCGTTCACGGCGTGCCCTGCCTCCAGCATGGTCGCCACGCAGGTGGTGCGCAGCATCGAATTATGGGTGCGATCGGACGAGACGATCGCCTCTGCCGCGCGATCGGCCGGGTCGGCGGCGAGCGCGACCATGGCGCGGCCGACGGCGTCCTTCTGCTCGGCGCCGGCTTTCGCGAAATAGGTACGCGTGGTGTCGTTGAAATGGACGGGGAATTTGTACGCGCGCACCTTGCCGATCGCGTCGGCGAGCTCGTAGATGGCGTTATCGTCGATCGGGATCGAGCTGTGGCCGCCGATATTGGTCGTCTCCAGCTCGAAGGCGCGATTGGATTTCTCGCCGATCTGGATCGCCTGGCTGACGACCTTGCCATGCCCGTCGGTGGTGCCGCCGCCGCCTTCGTTGAGCGCGAATTCGGCGGCGATGAGATCGGGCCGGTTCTCGGCGAGCCATTGCGCGCCGTTCATGCGGGCGCCGGATTCCTCGCCGCAGGTGAGGGCGAGCTTGATCGTGCGTTTCGGCTTGTAGCCCTGCTGCTTGAGGCGGATCAGCGTATCGACCCAGACCGCGACCATCGCCTTCATGTCCGAGGTGCCGCGGCCGTAGAAATAGCCGTTTTCCTCGATGAACTTGTAGGGATCGCGCGTCCAATCCTCGCGGCGGGCATTCACCACGTCGAGATGGCCGAGGAGGAGCATCGGCTTCGCCTTGGGCGAGGTGCCCGGGAGCTGGGCGACGAGGCCGCCGTCGAGCGGGAATCCGTCCACCTTGAACAGAGTGAGCTGATCGTCGGTGTAGCCGGCCGCCTTGAGGCGGGCGGCCATCTTCTCCGCGGCGGCGGTGCAGCTGCCGGTAGAAACCGACGTGTCGGTCTCGACAAGTTCCTTGTAGAGATCCCGGAAGGCGAGCTGGTCGGGGCGGGGCGTGATCACCTGGGCGGCGGCGCCGTGGGACGCGAGCAAGGCGAGAGCGGCGGCGGCTGTGGCGAGCGGTTTCATGCGGTGTCCCCCCGGGGTGTTGAAGCGAGGCTAGGGGGGCGGTTCGGGGGGTGTCAAACGCTTCCGGTGGATGGGTTCACTTACCTCCGTCATGCCGGACTTGTTCCGGCATCCACCGTTCCGCGAGAACCTCGGTGTTTGGTTTTCGGCACGGTGGACCCCGGAACAAGTCCGGGGTGACGATGGGGATGGGGCGGGAATTTTATCCCGACGCCCCACCCACCAGCAGGATATGCGCGGCGCGATCGATGAAGGTCGGATCGCTGGCGCAGAAATGTTCGAGGCGGGCGAGGCTGGCTTCGAGCGCCAGATCCTCGGTCGCCGGGTTCCAGTCGCTTTCCGTGCGGAAGCGGCTGTGGAAGACGTCAATGCCGGCGATCTCGCGGATCGCGCAATGCGGGGCGAACAGCGCGCGGAACTCGCGGGCGCTGAACAGGTGAAGGCCGAATTCGAGATGGCGGCCGTCGACCAGGTCGATCTCCAGCCGATCATGGGCATGGTCCTGGTGGAAATGCCGGACCTTCTCCATGCCGGAGATGAAGATCGACGGCAGGCTGCCGGTCGAGCGGACGGTGGCGATCAGGGCGCCGTCCGTGACCCGGGCCAGCGCGCGGGCGACCGCGGGGAGCTGCGCAGGGGCGACATGGTTGAGCACGCCATAAAGGCAGAGCGCCAGGTCGCAGGCGTGACGACCTTCCTGCTCGAGTGTTTCGAGGATGTCGCCGACCGCGAAGGTCACGCCGATGCGGGGATCGATGACGTCGGCCGCAGCCTGGCGGGCGAGGGCGATCATCGTGGGCGAGAGATCGATGCCGTGCCCCTCGATCGCGGTGAAGCCGAGCGCGCGGGCGCGGGTGACGGTGCGCAGCAGCCAGGTACCCGGGCCGCAGCCGAGATCGAGGATGCGGATGGCGTGGCGGCCCTGGGCGCGCAGCTCGATCAACGCCTTGTCGATGCGCTGCCACAGCTCGCGATCGGCGAAGCCGTAGCGGCCGGAGAAATCGCCGTCGCCATCGGCATAGTCGCGATAATCGATGCCGGCGACGTCATAGGCGAGCGCGATTTCCCTGGCGGGCAGGAGAGGATCCGGGTCGGGGACATGTTCGAGCGAGATTGGGCGAGTGGCCATTGAGTGGTCCTGTGGATTGTTGTGTCCCCGCGAAGGCGGGGATCCAGCCTGGGCTCCCGCCTTCGCGGGAGCACAATGAGGGAGTCAGTCGGAATCGGGGCGGAACGGCCTCAGCGATAAGGGTCCCTGAATCCGAGGGTGATGTCGGGGCGCGGTTTCCGCGCCGGGGCGAGGCGGCAGGCCAGAGCGAGGGAGATCAGCGCGAAGCCGATCAGGCCGACCACCAGCAGGCCGGTGAGATCCGGAGTCATCATCGTCCTCCATGTCAGGCTGCGAGGGTTGAGGTGAGCGGGGCGCTCACCAGCTCCACGGTCGCGCCGGGGAAGGCGTGGCGTTCGAGGCGGGCGAAATGGAGGGCGGCGTCGCGCGAGATGAACACGCCCTCGATCAGGCCGTGATTTTCCTGGACCATCCAGCGGCCGCGGCGATCCTGCCCGACCTGGAGGATATGGGGTGTCGCACCGGGCTCGGCGGGACGGGTGTGCATCGAGATGCTCCTGCGCCGGCAATGGGGCCGCCGGCACGGCACGGCGCGCGGTCGCGTCGTGGCCCTCAGATAGGCGTGGGACGCATTAAGCTTCGAGGGCGAGCTGGGGTCGTCCGCATTAGGATCGCGTAAAGAGCGGCCGGGGTTGGACAGGTCCCCGGCCGCTCCCTGCTGTGGTTATCGCGACGCGTTCCGGATCTCCCTAGCCGATCCGGTCGCGGCGCGATTCCGCAGGCACTTGTCCCGCCTCGGCGAGTTCGGTGAGCTTGATGAATTCCTGGCGCCAATAGCCGTCCGGGTTGCCGGCGAGGCGGCGGATATCGGCATAGGCGATGTCGCCGAGCCGCGTGTCGCCGCGCAGTTTCTGGCCAAAGGCGGCGACCGCGGTGGCGAAGGCCATGTCGCCCTGGGGCAAGGCGCGGGTGGCGAGCTGCGTGGCGGCGACCGGGCGTTCGATCAGGCGCGAGGTGTCGCCGTTCGGCAATTTGTAGCGCAGGCGGACAAAGGCCATTTCGCCGTCCTGTTTGCCGGTCGCGGGCGCGCGGCGGTTGTCGGTGTAGCGGCGGTCGGACAGCCAGCCTTTCGTGCCGGCGGGGACAACCTCGTAGATCGCGGTGACCTGATGGCCGGCTCCGATATCGCCCGCATCGACTTTGTCATTGTCGAAATCCTGTTCGGCCAGCGCGCGGTTCTCGTATCCGATCAGGCGGTACTGGCTGACATAGGTGGGATTGAACTCGACCTGGACCTTCACGTCCTTGGCAATGGTGAAGAGCGTGGAGGACAACTCCTCGGACAGGACCTTCTTCGCCTCCATCGCGCTGTCGATATAGGCATAGTTGCCGTTGCCGAGATCGGCGATCGATTCCATCAGCGAGTCGTTGAGATTGCCCTGGCCGAAGCCGAGCGTGGTAAGAGTGATGCCGTCATCGCGCTCATGCTCGATCAGTTTCTCCAGCTCGGTCTGGTCAGTGATGCCGACATTGAAGTCGCCGTCGGTCGCGATGAGGATGCGGTTGACCCCGTCCTTGATGAAATGCTCGCGGGCGATGGAATAAGCGAGCTGGAGCCCTTCGCCACCCGCGGTCGACCCGCCCGCGCTGAGATCGTCGAGCGCTGCCTTGATCTCGGAAGGATTGCTGGTGGAATCGAGCACCACGCCTGCCGCGCCAGCGTAAACGACGATCGCGACCTTGTCCTCGCGGCCGAGATTGTCGGCGAGGGTGGAGAGGGCCGATTTGACCAGGGGCAGCTTGTCCGGCTCGTCCATCGAGCCGGATACGTCGACCAGGAAAACGAGGTTTGCGGCAGGGCGGCGGGCATAGGACAGGTCGTAGCCGCGCAGGCCGATGCGCAGGATCTTCGTGTCCTGGTTCCACGGCGATTGCGCGACGTCGGTGGTGACGCTGAACGGCGCTTCGCGATCGGCGGGCAGAGGATAATCATAACGGAAATAGTTGATCATCTCCTCGGTGCGGACCGCGTCGACCGGCGGTTTCTGGCCCTGGGTGAGGAAGCGGCGGACATTGGCATAAGCACCGGTGTCGACATCGACCGCGAAGGTCGAAACGGGGGCGTCGGCGACCATGTGGACGGGGGAGATGGCGTTGGGCTTGTATTTCTCGCCGCCGGGGTCGGTGGCGAGCATCTCGTCGGCCGCGGCGCCACCCGTTTCGTAGCTGGGGGTCGAATAGGTGTTGCCGCCTGGCTTGGAACAGCCGGCCAACATTGCCGTCAACGCCACGCCGCACAGGATCGTCTTGGACTTCATGACATGCTCCCTAGCTCGGCTCGCCTTATTTGAGCCACATTATGGCCATGTTTGTGTCACGCCTGTTTTGGCTTGGCAAGTGTTTTCCTATCTCATGAGGGGATATTGGATTCTTGGCGGAAAACCGCGATTCTTGATGAAGGGTGCCAGAGTAAGGCTCATGCGACATTTCGGTCGACACGCGCGATCACGGCGTTAGAATCCGGCTTAATGGGCAAGCAGATCATCACCTATGCCGCATTCTGGCCTTATTATCTGCGCGAGCACGCGAAGCCGGAGACGCGGCGGCTGCATTATGCCGGGACGGCGCTGACCTTCGTGTTTCTCGCGGTCGCAATTATGAAGGGCGGCTGGTGGTGGGCGCTGGTGCCGATTGCCGGATATGGCTTTGCCTGGGCGGCACATTTCGGGGTGGAGAAGAATCGGCCAGCCACCTTCACCTGTCCGATGTGGTCGCTCTTCAGCGATTACCGGATGTTTTTCCTGTGGCTGACCGGGCGGCTGGGGCCGCATCTGCGCGCGGTGGGCGTGGCCTGATCAGAGCGCGGGGACGATATCCGTCCTGGTGAAATCGTCGCCTTTGAACAGGAGTGGTTCGTTCGCCTGGGAGGCAAGTGCATAGGCGAAACAATCGCCGATGTTCAGACGGGCAGGGTGCCCGCTGTGCTTGCCGAAGGTGCGATAGGCGTGTCGGGCGATACGGGCATGATCGGCAGTGGTATCCGTGATGCCGATCTCGAACTCGGCAATCAGGTCGTCGAGCTTCGCGGCGTCGCTGGGGTTGAGGTGGCGGTCGGCCACAATCCCGGCTTCGAGATAGGTCGCAGAGGACATGCGCGTGGAACCCCGCGCTTCCTCCAGGGCAAGAAGGATGGCGGCGGCCCCGTCCTCCCCCTTGAGCAGCGCGATCAACGCCGAACTGTCGACGATCATCTCGGCAAGTCGTCCTCATCGTAGAGCAGGGCGTCGATATCGGCGGATCCCGGCATATCGGGATAGCGACGCTTGATGTCGGCGCCGACCGCCAGCCATTTCTCGATCAGCTGTTCCCGGTTGGGGCGGGCAAGGCGATCGAGGCGCTCGCGCAGCGCCGTCGTGACAGCCTCGGTCAGGCCTTCGCCGGTCACCTCGGACAAGCGTTCGGCAAGGGCACGCGCCTCCGGGCTTTTGATATTCAGCTGTACGCCCATGTTTCTACCTCGTTCGCCCCACATTCTACCATAAGCTGGAATTGCCGTCAGCAAATTTTAGGGTGGATTGCAGGCGACCCCGGGGACGCTATGTCAGGGCCATGCACACCGCCCCCAACACGCTCGCCCTGATCGGCAACACGCCGCTCGTCCGTCTGAACGGCCCCAGCGAGGCCAGTGGCTGCGACATCTTCGGCAAATGCGAGTTCGCCAACCCGGGTGCCTCGGTAAAGGATCGCGCGGCGCTATTCATCGTCGAGGATGCCGAGGCGAGGGGACTGATCCAGCCCGGCGGGACGATTGTCGAGGGGACCGCGGGCAATACCGGCATCGGCCTTGCGCTGGTCGCCAATGCCAAGGGCTACAAGACGATCATCGTGATGCCCGAGACCCAGAGCCGGGAGAAGATGGATACGCTGCGCGCGCTCGGTGCCGAACTCGTGCTGGTGCCGGCCGCGCCTTATTCGAACCCAGGGCATTTCGTGCATACTTCGCGCCGGATCGCCGAGGAGACGCCCAACGCGATCTGGGCCAACCAGTTCGACAATATCGCCAACCGTCGTGCGCATATCGCGGGGACGGCGGAAGAGATCTGGACCCAGATGGATGGGCGGATCGATGGCTTCACCTGCTCGGTCGGTACCGGCGGGACGCTGGCGGGCGTGGGGCTGGGGCTCAAGGCCAAGGACGAGAGCGTGTGCATCGCACTGAGCGATCCGTACGGCGCCGCGCTCTACGAATATTATGCCTGTGGCGAGCTGAAGTCCGAGGGCAGTTCTGTCGCCGAGGGGATCGGGCAGGGGCGCATCACCGCCAATCTGGAAGGCGCGCCGATCGATACGCAGTTCCGCATCTCCGACGAGGAGGGCATGGAATGGGTGACGCGGCTGCTCGACGAGGAAGGGCTGTGTCTGGGGCTGTCGTCGGGCATCAACGTCGCCGGTGCGGTGCGGCTGGCGCGGGAGCTGGGCCCGGGCAAGAGGATCGCGACGATCCTGTGCGACACCGGATTCCGCTACCTTTCGACGCTCTACAACCGCGCCTGGCTCGAGTCGAAAGGGCTGACGGTTCCGGAGCGGCTGAAGCGCGAATAGTCGAACCATCGACAAGACTCTTTTCATGCGTTACATTTATGCCACACGTATGAAAATGGTCGCACAGGATCCGGCGCAGACGTCGCAGCGGGTGAAGGTCGGGATGATCGGCCTTGCCGCCGTCCTGCTTCTCATCGGGCTGGCGGCCGCGATCTTCTCCACCGCCAGCAAGGAACGCCCGCTGATCGTGGTCGGCGGTGCGCATCCCGATGTCGTTGCCAACCTGGCGGCGGGCAACCAGGCCCTGCCGGTCGAAGGAGCGAGCAGCGAGCCGCTCGCCGAGCTCGGCGTGGCGCCGAGCACCGTGACCGACGTGAACGTGGCGCAGGCGTCCAACAACGCAAAGCCCAAATGAGCCCGATCTCTCCGATACGGCCGACGACGTCGGCGGGGAGAATCGGGGAGAACACGCCCGGGCCCCGGGGCGATCGGGGGAAAATGCCCCCGAAACCCCGAGATCGCCAGAACACACCAAGAACAGGTTGAAATGACTAGAATTAATTCCCCGGAGAATCGAAGCCATTAGGGCTTTTGCCCCGGTTTTCCCCTGATTTCCCCTTGAATCCCCGGTAGCCCCGAGTTAACCCTGTTCCAACAGGGGTAAACTCATCTCGCCTGCGCGGCGTTGCGCTGGAGGGCGGCGAAGGCCGTCTTTCGAAGACGGGAGAGTCATGCCTGCTGGTGTTCGGGGTACGGTGTGGCGCAAAGGGCGGAATATCAGGGAGACGGACTTGGCCTTGTCGACGACAAGGGCCGTGTCGCCATCCCCGCTTCGCTCAGGGCCATCCTGGCGGCGAACAGTCCGCGTCCCGACGGGAAGGACGGCGGCACCGTCATCATCGGCGTCCATCAGAAGCACCCCTGCCTGATTGCCTATGACCCCGCCTATGTCTCCATCCTGAAGGCCAAGCTCGACGCGCGCGAGGAGAATTACACCACGGACGACGGCGAGTATGACTACAACATCAAGCGCCGTGCTGCCCAGGGAGAGGCGACTCCGTTCGACGGATCGGGCCGGTTCATCATGCCCGGCTTCCCACGCTTCCACGCCAAGATCGGGACCAACGCCTTTTTCTACGGCGTGTTCGATTATTTCGAGATCTGGGACCCCAAGACGCTGATCGAAGCCGAGGGCGTGGCCGAGATGGTGAAGTCGTGCGCCCGCTACCACTGCCAGCTCAAGGGGATCGCGCTGTGATCGCTCCTGAGCCCCATGTGCCCGTGCTGCTCCGAGAGGTTGTCGCCGCGCTCGCCGTTACCCCGGGCGAACGTCATGTCGATGCCACCTTCGGTGCCGGCGGCTACACGCGCGCTTTGCTCTCCAGCGGCGCGATCGTCTTTGCCTTCGATCGCGACCCCGATGCGATCGCGGGCGGGCGGGCGATGGAAGCGGCGGCGGACGGCGCGCTGACCCTGATCCCGGCGACCTTCTCCGCGCTCGATGCGGAGCTCGAGGCGCGCGACGTGGTGCCGGTGGACGGCGTGACGATGGATATCGGCGTGTCCTCGATGCAGCTCGACCAGGCCGAGCGCGGCTTTTCCTTCCAGTCGGACGGGCCGCTCGACATGCGCATGAGCCAGGAAGGCGAAACCGCCGCCGACTTCGTCAACATGGCCGATGAAGGCGCAATCGCCGACGTGTTGTATAATTACGGAGAGGAGCCGCGGGCCCGCCGCGTTGCCCGCGCGATCGTCGCGGCGCGCCCGATTACGCGCACGGGAGAGCTGGCGCACGTCGTCCGCCGGGCGCTCGGATACAAGCCGCACGACAAGAAGGATCCGGCCACGCGGACCTTCCAGGCGATCCGTATCTATTTGAATAGAGAGCTGGAAGAGCTCGCCGAGGGCCTTGCCGCGGCCGAGCGCGTGCTCAAGCCGGGCGGTCGTTTGGCAGTGGTCACTTTCCACTCTTTGGAGGACCGGATGGTCAAGCGATTCCTCCGCGAACGGAGCGGATCGTTACCCGGCCGCTCCCGTCATCTTCCTGAGTTGATGGTTAACGCCAAACCAAGCTTTGAGAATGTCGGTCGCGCGGTGCGTGCCGACGATGCCGAGATTGCGCGCAACCCCCGCGCCAGATCGGCAACGTTACGAACAGCGTTGCGGACGGATGCCGCAGCCTGGTCTTCTGAAGGAGCGTTGTGATGCTTGCGTATGCCTGGAAGAGTCTTGGTTGGTTCCTGGCCGGCGTTGCCGTTGCCCTGGGCTTCCTGCTCGTGCCGTTGCAGGTCGCGGCCGAGCGCAAGAAGCTCGACAAGACGGTGGCGCTGATCGCCCAGGCGCACCGCGATATCCGCGCGCTGGAGACCGAGTTCGACACGCGCGCCAACCTCGCCCAGCTCGAGAAGTGGAACGGCGACACGCTGCGCCTGACTGCGCCGGCGGCGACCCAGTTCGTGTCCGACGAGGGCGCGCTCGCGTCGCTCGACCTCAACCAGGGCCATGATGCGACGGTGCAGACCGCCTCGCTGGTCGTGCCCGCGCTGCCCGACGGATCGACCATGCGCCCGGCGGCGACACCGGCGGTGGCGACCCGCATCGTCGAGGCGGCCGCGACCGCGACCAAGCCCGCGCCGGCTGCTCCGGCGACCGTGGGACAAGTTCGCGAGCGGGCCGTGCAGGGCGGCAAGACCCAGACGGTGGCGCTGCTCGACCGCAAGCTGCTGAGCGATTCGACGATCGGCGACCTGTTCAGCGGCGCCCGCACGGAAGCGGGGCGCATGCGTTGACCGCGCTCGTCGCCCGGCCATTGCCGCAACGGCGCCTGACCGGCCAGCGCCATGCGCTGGTCGCGACGGCGCATGTGCGGCTGATGATCCTGATGCTGATGCTCGCGGCCGGCTTCACGCTCGTGATCGGGCGGATCGCGATGCTCGGCTTCGTGTCCGAGCCGACCAGCATCCAGGGGCCGGTATCGGGTATCGGGCCGCGCGGCGACATCCTCGACCGCAATGGCGAGCCGCTGGCCCGGACGATCGAGGCGTGGACCATCGGCGTGCACCCCGGCAAGCTGCTCGGCGACAAGCGGGAACTGGCGGCGAAGCTGGCCGCGGTGCTGCCGGGGCATGATGAATCCTGGTATTATGCCAAGCTGACCCTGCCGGTGAACTTCACCTATCTCGAGCGCCATGCCTCGCCGGCGATCGTCAACGCGGTCCATGCGATCGGCGAGCCGGGCCTTGCCTTTGCGCGCGAGCCGGAGCGGCTCTACCCGCAGACGACGATGGCGGCGCATGTGCTTGGCTATATCGGGCCGACGGGCGACGACAAAAGGATCATGGGCCGCGCCGGTATAGAGCGCGCGTTCGAGGACCAGCTGACCAGCCCTTCCACGCGCGACACGCCGGTGATGCTGTCGATCGACAGCCGCGTTCAGGCGGCGATGGAGAGCGAGCTGGGCCGGGCGATGATCGCGTTCAAGGCGAAGTCCGCGACGGGCATCGTACTGGACGTGAATACGGGCGAAGTGATCTCGATGGTCTCGCTGCCGGTCTATAATCCCAACAAGCTCGCCGGCACGAGCAGCGACGCGCTGCGGAACAACGTGACCCAGAGCGTGTACGAGCTGGGATCGACCTTCAAGCCGATCACCATGGCGACCGCGATCGAAAGCGGCGTCGTGACCTCGATGGCGAAGCGCTACGACGCGACCGAGCCGCTGCATGTCGGCGGCTTCACCATCCATGACGATCATGCGCAGAAGCGCTTCCTCGATGTGCCCGAGGCGCTGATCCATTCGTCGAACATCGTGACCGCGCGCATTGCCGACGAGATCGGCAAGGATCGCATGGCGGCGATGTTCAAGGCGATGGGCTTCGACACGCGTCCCGAGATCGAGCTGCGCGAGAAGCAGAAGCCGATCTGGCCGGTCTTCTGGGCGCGCACCACGGTGATGACGACCGCCTATGGGCACGGCATCGCGGTGACGCCGCTGCACCTCGCCAATGCCTATGCGACTTTGGTGAACGGCGGCATCTGGCGCCCGACGACCTTGCTGAGGGTCGCGCCGGGCAAGGCGCCCGAGGGCCGCCGCGTGCTGTCCGAGACGACCAGCGCGCGGATGCGTCAGCTGCTGCGGCTGGTCGTGACCCAGGGCACCGGCCGCAAGGGGGAGGCGCCCGGATACCGGGTCGGGGGCAAGACCGGCACCGCCGAAGTGGCCGGTGCTGGCGGTTATTCGAAGAAAGCGAACGTCTCGACCTTCGCGGCGGCTTTCCCGATGGACGCACCACGCTATGTGGTGATCGCCATGCTCGATTCGCCCATCGGCAATGCCGAATCCTTTGGTCTCACCACCGCTGCCTGGACCGCGGCCCCGGTCGTCAGCCGCGTGATCTCGCGCACCGGCGCGATGCTGGGCGTGACGCCCGATAACAACCGCGACGTCGACGTTTCGGAGCTGCTGCCGCTGCTGTGGCATGCGCCGGGCGAGAACCCGGCGGACGCCGAATGAAGCTTGGCGCGCTGACCGGTGGAGCGGAGGACGCGACTGTCACCGGCTTCGCGATCGATCACCGCAAGGTGGCGCCCGGCACTATCTTCGGTGCGTTCGAGGGCGCGCAGGTGAATGGCGAGGATTTCATTCCGGCGGCTGTCGCCGGCGGTGCGATCGCGGCAGTGGCGCGGCCCGAGGCGCACGTCGAGGGCGTGGTGCATATCGCCGATACCAATCCGCGGAAACGCTTCGCCGGGCTAGCCGCACGCTATTTCGCGCCGTTTCCGGAGACGGCGGTCGCGGTGACGGGGACCAACGGCAAGACATCGACCGTCGAGATGACGCGCCAATTGTGGCGGATGACCGGTTTCCACGCTGCGTCGATCGGTACGCTGGGCGTGACCACGGCGGACGACCAGGTCTCGACCGGGCTGACCACGCCCGACATCGTCACCTTCCTGTCGAATGTCGCCGGGCTGGCGCGCGAGGGCGTGAGCCATGTCGCGTTCGAGGCGTCGAGCCATGGGTTGTCGCAATATCGCACCGAGGGGCTGCCGGTCAGGGCTGCTGCCTTCACCAATCTGAGCCGCGATCATCTCGATTATCACGGGACGATGGAGGCCTATTTCGAGGCCAAGCTGCGGCTGTTTTCCGAAGTGGTCGTCGATGATGGCGCCGTGGTGGTGTGGGCCGACGACCTCCATGCAGCGCGCGTGATCGAGATCGCACATGGGCGGGGGCTTCGTGTGCTCACGGTGGGGACACAGGGCGAGGCGCTGAAGCTGGTGTCGCGCGATCCGACCTTGCTGGGGCAGGGGCTGGTCATCGAAGCCGAGGGCAAGACGTACAAGGTGATGCTGCCGCTGATCGGTGCCTATCAGGCAGCGAACGCGTTGACCGCGGCGGGGCTGGTGATCGCGACGGGCGGAGACGTAGCGCAGACTCTGGCGTCGATCGGACGGTTGCAGCCGGTGAGGGGGCGGCTGGAGCGCGCGGTGATCACGCGGAGTGGGGCCCCGGTCTATGTCGATTATGCGCATACGCCCGACGCGCTCGAGGCGGCGGTCTCGGCGCTGAAGCCGCACGTGTCCGGGCGGCTGATCACAGTGTTCGGCGCGGGCGGGGATCGCGACCAGGGCAAGCGGGCACCGATGGGCGCAGTCGCGGCGGCGATGTCCGACAAGGTCTATGTGACCGACGACAATCCGCGCTCTGAGGATCCGGCCGCGATCCGCGCGATGGTGATGGAAGGCGCGCCGGGTGCGACCGAGATCGGGTCGCGGCGCGATGCGATCGGCGCAGCGATCGCCGAAGCGGGACCGCAGGATATCGTCCTGGTTGCCGGCAAGGGGCACGAGCAGGGACAGATCGTGGGCGATCTGGTGCTGCCGTTCGACGATGTGAGCGTTGCGCGGGAGATGGCGGCATGAGTCTCTGGACTTCCGCCGAGATTGCGGCCGCCACGGGCGGCTCGGCGTCGGCCGACTTCGCCGCCACCGGCGTCACCTTCGACTCCCGGGAAGTCGGACCGGGCGACCTGTTCGTCGCGCTGAAGGGCGAGACGAGCGACGGGCATAAATTTCTCGATCAGAGCTCCGAGCGGGGAGCGTCGGGTGCGGTTGTCAGCGTATCGACACCGCACCCGCATGTTTTGGTCGCCGATACCATGGCGGCACTGGAAGATCTGGGACGCGCGGCGCGGGCGCGGACCGCGGCGAAGATCATCGGCGTCACCGGATCGGTCGGCAAGACCAGCACCAAGGAAGCGCTGTTCGCAGCGCTCGATCGTGGCGTGCCGGGTACGGCGCATCGATCGGTGAAGAGCTACAACAACCATACCGGCGTGCCGCTGAGCCTGGCGCGCATGCCGGCGGCGAGCCGGTTCGGCGTGTTCGAGATGGGCATGAACCATGCCGGCGAGCTGGCGCATCTGACCACGCTGGTGCGGCCGCATGTCGCAATGGTGACCGCGATCGCACCGGCGCACACTGCTTTTTTCCCCGACGAATCTGCCATCGCTGACGCCAAGGGCGAGATCTTTGCCGGGCTGGAGCCGGGCGGAGTGGCGATCATTCCCTATGACAGCGCGCATCGCGACCGTCTCATCGGGCATGCCAAGCCCCATGCCGCGACAATCGTGACCTTTGGGATCGATCCGGGCGCGGATGTGCGGGCGATCGAGACGATGCGCACTGCGAACGGCGGAACCTTCGTGACCGCATCGGTGGGCGACAAGGAGTTGAGCTTCACCGTCGGTCAGCCGGGCATGCATTGGGTATCGAACGCGCTCGCGGTGCTGGCGGCGATCGATGCGGTCGGTGGCGATCTTGCGCTCGCCGGGCTTGCGCTGGCGGAGCTGGGCGGGCTTGCCGGGCGCGGGGCACGGCTGACGGTACCAGTCCGTGGCGGCGAGGCGCTGGTGATCGACGAGAGCTATAACGCCAACCCGACCTCGATGCGGGCGACCCTGGCGGTGCTGGGCGCCGAGAAGGCGGTACGCAGGATCGCGGTGCTGGGCGAGATGCGCGAGCTGGGCGAGAAGAGCGACACCTATCATGCGGGCCTGGTCGAGCCGGTGGTCGCGGCTGGCGTCGAACGGGTCATTCTGGTCGGTGAAGCGATGACGGCGCTGGCGAACGCGCTTGAGGGCAGGGTCGATTTCGTCCATGTGCCCGATGCCGCGGCCGCGCGGGCAAGCCTGCTGGAAATGCTGGCGCCGGGCGACGCGGTTCTCATCAAGGGTTCGAACGGAGTCGGGTTGGCGAGCGTGGTCGCCGGTTTGGCGAACGGGACAGCATAATGCTCTATTTGATCGCCAGTTACCTCGGTTTTCCGGGTCTTCTCAACCTCTTCCGCTATCTGAGCTTCCGCTCGGGCGGGGCGGTCGCGACGGCTTTGATCATCGGCCTGATCATCGGGCCGCGCTTCATCGGCTGGCTGCGTGTGCGCCAGGGCAAGGGGCAGCCGATCCGCAGCGACGGGCCGCAAAGCCACCTCGCCAAGCGCGGCACGCCGACCATGGGCGGGCTGATGATCCTGACGTCGCTGGTGCTGTCGATCCTGTTGTGGATGGACCTGAGCAACCCGTTCGTCTGGGCCTGCACCTTCGTGACGCTGGGCTTCGGCGCGATCGGCTTCCTCGACGATTACGACAAGGTGCGCAAAGCGAGCACCAAGGGCGTGTCGGGGCGGATGCGGCTGGTCGGCGAATTCACTATCGCGGCGATCGCGGCCGGGCTGATCATCCATCAGAACAATGCGACCGGCACGCATCTCTATCTGCCGTTCACCAATGGCTGGTGGATCGACCTGGGCTATTTCTACATCGTGTTCGCTGCCTTCACGATCGTGGCGTTCGGCAATGCGGTGAATTTGACCGACGGGCTTGATGGGCTGGCGACCATGCCGGTGATCATCGCGGCGGTCGCTTTCATGATCATCGTCTATCTGGCGGGCAACGCGAAGTTCGCGACCTATCTCGGCATTCCGCACGTCCCCAGGGCGGGCGATCTCGCCATCTTCTGCGGGGCGATGGTCGGCGCGGGGCTTGCGTTCCTGTGGTTCAACGCGCCGCCGGCCGCCGTGTTCATGGGCGATACCGGCAGCCTCGCGCTGGGCGGGGCGCTCGGCACCATCGCTGTCGTCGCGCATCACGAGATCGTGCTGGGCATCATCGGCGGCCTGTTCGTGATCGAGGCGCTCTCGGTCATCATCCAGGTGTTCTTCTACAAGCGCACCGGCAAGCGGGTGTTCAAGATGGCGCCGATCCATCATCATTTCGAGCAGCTCGGCTGGAGCGAACCGACCGTCGTGATCCGGTTCTGGATCATCGCGCTGGTGCTCGCGCTTGCGGGCCTGTCGACCCTGAAGCTTCGGTGATCACCAGCCCCACATGGCGCGGCAAACGCTACGCGGTGCTGGGGCTTGCGCGCTCGGGCGCGGCGACGGTGCATGCGCTGGTGGCGAGCGGGGCCGAGGTGACGGCGTGGGATTCCAACGCGGCGGCGCGGGCGGCCGTTTCCGGCGCGACGATCGCCAACCCGGAAGAAATCGATCTTGCCGGCTTCGATGGGCTCGTCGTGTCGCCGGGCGTGCCGATCAATCGTCACCCGATTGCCGCCAAGGCACGGGCGACGGATGTGCCGATCATCGGCGATATCGAACTGTTCGCTCAGGCGCGGGCCGGCCTGCCGGCGCACAAACTGGTTGGGATCACTGGCACCAACGGCAAGTCGACCACCACGGCGCTGATCCATCACCTCCTGGAGACCGCCGGCAGGCCGGCCCGGCTAGGCGGGAATATCGGCAAGCCGATCCTGGGCGAAGAGCCGCTGCCGGAGGGTGGCGTCTACGTACTCGAGCTGTCGAGCTATCAGATCGACCTGACCACCAGCCTGGATTGCGATGTCGCGATCCTGCTCAACATCACGCCCGACCATCTCGATCGCTATGCCGGGTTCGAGGATTATGCCGCGTCCAAGGCACGGCTGTTCGCGATGCAGTCGCCGGATCATGCCGCGATCATCGGGATCGGCGATTCCGTCTCGGCCGACATTGCGCGATCGCTGTCGGCGCGGCGCCAGCATTTGACGAAGATCGCGCCGGGCATGTGCATGGACCAGTCGCGCTGGCCCTCGCTGCAGGGGCCGCACAACGCGCAGAACGCGCTTGCCGCGATCGAAGCGTGCAAGGTGCTCGGGATAGACGATGCGACAATCGATCGCGGGCTGGCAAACTTCAAGGGCCTGCCGCACCGGATGGAACGAGTCGGTACGCGCGGCGGCGTCGCCTTCGTCAACGACAGCAAGGCGACCAACCCGGAATCGACCGCGCCGGCGCTCGCCGCGTTCGACCGGATTCACTGGATCCTGGGCGGTCAGGCCAAGACCGACGATCTCGATGCCTGCGCGCCGTCCTTCGGGCATGTCGCGCGCGCCTATACGATCGGTGAGGCGGGGCCGCGCTTCGCCGCGATCCTGAAGCCGATCATGCCTGTCGAGGAAAGCGGTACCCTGGCAGTAGCGGTGACGAGCGCGGCGGCCAATGCGGTGGCGGGCGAGACCGTGCTGCTGTCGCCGGCCTGTGCCTCGTTCGACCAGTTCCGCGATTTCGAGGATCGCGGCGACCAGTTCCGCGCGCTTGTCGAGGCGCTGGCATGAGCAAGGCACCCACCGGTACGCTGACCCTGTGGAAGCGCATGAAGGGCGGAGGCGGCCGCGGCGACCGCTCGGCGCTGGGTATGTGGTTCTGGGATATCGACCGCATGCTGCTGCTGCTCACCCTGTTACTGATCGCGGTCGGGCTGATCGCGGTGGGTGCTGCCTCTCCGGCTGCGGCTACGCGTTATTCCGACGACAAGCATCACATCCCGGCGCTCTTCTATCTCTGGTGGCAGCTCGCCTGGGTGTGCGTGTCGCTGCCGATCCTGTTCGTCGTGTCGATGCTGCCGGTCGCGATCGCGCGGCGCATGGCGCTGCTCGGTACCGTCGTCTGCCTCGTATTGCTGATCGCAGTGCCGTTCTTCGGGGTAGAGAAGAATGGCGCGACCCGGTGGCTCAATTTCGGCGTGTCGCTGATCCAGCCGTCCGAGTTCCTGAAACCCTTCTTCATCGTCACCTGCGCCTGGCTGCTGTCGATGCGCGCCAAGGACGAGGCATTGCCGGTGGTGATCATCACCGGCGCGATGACCGCGCTGGTCGCGCTGCTGCTGATGCTCCAGCCCGATTTCGGCCAGACCATGGTGTTCGCCGCGGTGTGGCTGGCGCTGCTGATGATCGCGGGGACATCGCCCAAGGTGATGGCGGCGTTGATCGGCTGCGTGCCGGCGGGGGTGATCGCCGCCTACCTCTTCTACGGTACGGCACGCACGCGGATCGATGCCTATCTCTTCCCGAACAGCGAGGGGGCGGGGGCGTCAGACCATTTCCAGACCAATGCGGCGCATGACACGATCACGGCGGGCGGCTGGCGCGGTACCGGGCCCGGTGGCGGATCGATGAAATTTCGCTTGCCCGAGGGGCATACCGACTACATCTTCTCGGTGATCGGCGAAGAGTTCGGGCTGGTCGCCTGTGTGATCATCGCGCTGCTGTTCCTGGCGATCGTCGTGCGGGTTTTCGTGAAGCTGCTCGACGAGCAGGACGAGTTCAGGCTGTTCGCGGCGGCGGGGCTCGCGACCCAATTCGGCACGCAGGCGCTGATTTCGATGGCGGTGAATACCGGCCTCGCCCCTTCCAAGGGCATGACCTTGCCCTTTATCAGCTATGGCGGATCGTCGATGATCGCGCTGTCGATCGGCATGGGTCTGTTGCTGGCTTTCACCAGACGCAATCCCTTCGTATCGCGGTCGCCTTATATCGCACGATGGAGCGGGGAATGACTCAGGCACGGCACTTCGTTCTCGCCGCGGGCGGCACGGGCGGGCATATGGTCCCGGCGGCGGCTCTGGCTGCCGAACTGATGAAGCGCGGGCACCATGTCGCGCTGATCAGCGATGAGCGTGGCGTGCGCTTTCCCGGGCTGTTCGAGGATGTGCAGACTCACGTGCTGCCGGCCGGGCGGCTGTCGGGCGGGCCGATCGGCTGGGCGCGCGCTGCGTCGGCCATGGTCAAGGGCCGGGCGATGGCGATCGAGCTGTACCGCGCCTTTCGTCCCGATGCAGTGATCGGTTTTGGCGGTTACCCCGCGTTGCCGGCGCTGCTCGCGGCGTTCCAACAGAAGATACCGACCGCGGTGCATGAGCAGAATGCGGTGCTGGGGCGCGTGAACCGGCTGGTCGCGGGCAAGGTGACTGCGATCGCGACCTCCTATGCCAATGTCGAGCGGCTCGCCGCCAAATATCATGGCAAGACTCACCTGGTGGGCAATCCGGTGCGGGATTCGGTGCTGGCGCTGCGCTCAAGGCCTTATCCGCTGTTGGAGGAAGACGGCATCTTCCGCGTGCTGGTCACCGGCGGCAGTCAGGGCGCGAGCGTGCTGAGCCAGGTCGTGCCGGACGGGCTGTCGCTGCTGCCGGTGAGCTTCCGCCGTCGGTTGCAGGTGACTCATCAGGCGCGGATCGAGGATATCGAGACGGCGCGCGCGAAATATGCCGAGCTGTCGATCGCTGCCGACCTCGCCACCTATCTGCCCGACCTGCCGGAACAACTCGCCTGGGCGCATCTGGTGATCGCGCGGGCGGGTGCCTCGACGCTCGCCGAACTGACCGTGGCGGGGCGTCCTGCGATCCTGGTGCCGCTGCCCAGTGCGACCGACGACCACCAGACGGCGAATGCCAGGGAAATGACCGCGGCGGGTGGTGCGCGGACGATCGACCAGCGCAGCTTCACGCCGGTCGAGCTTGCCAAGCAGATGCAGAAGCTCGGGCTCGATCCCGCCGCCCTGCAGAATGCGGCCGGCCGCGCGCGGAGTTGCGGGCGGCCCGATGCGGCGCGCGACCTTGCCGACCTGGTCGAGAGCCTGAACGATACGCCTGGGGACATGCCGATCGGCGTGCCGCTGCCCATGGGCAACAACGGAAAGCCGATCTACGCATGAAGGGTGTCGCAACCGATATCGGCACGATCCATTTCGTCGGCATCGGCGGAATCGGTATGTCCGGCATCGCCGAGGTGATGCACAATCTCGGCTACAAGGTGCAGGGATCCGACATGGCAGAGGGCTATGTCGTGCAGGGCCTGCGCGACAAGGGCATCATCGTGCATATCGGGCAGAAGGCCGAGAATCTGGGCGATGCGGTGGTCATCGTCACCTCGACCGCGATCAAGCGCGGCAATCCCGAACTCGAGGCGGCGCTGGAGCGGCGCATTCCGGTGGTGCGGCGCGCGGAGATGCTCGCCGAACTGATGCGGCTGAAGTCGACCGTCGCGGTCGCCGGTACGCATGGCAAGACCACGACGACCTCGATGGTCGCGGCGCTGCTCGACGCGGGCGGGGTCGATCCGACCGTGATCAACGGCGGGATCATCAACAGCTACGGCTCCAACGCGCGGCTCGGCGCGAGCGACTGGATGGTGGTCGAGGCCGACGAGAGCGACGGCAGCTTCCTGCGGCTCGACGGTACGATCGCGGTCGTCACCAATATCGATCCCGAACATCTCGATCATTATGGCTCGTTCGATGCGGTGAAGGACGCGTTCGTCGAGTTCGTCGAGAATGTGCCTTTCTACGGCGCGGCGTTGCTCTGCCTCGATCATCCCGAGGTGCAGGGCATCATCCCGCGGCTGCGCGACCGGCGCGTCGTCACTTATGGTTTCTCGGCCCAGGCCGATGTGCGCGGCGTGAACGTGACGCCGATCCCCGGCGGCAACCGGTTCGAGGCGATGGTGCGCAATCGCGATGGGTCGGTGCGCTCGATCGAGGGCATCGAGTTGCCGATGCCGGGGCGCCATAATGTCCAGAATGCGCTGGCCGCGATCGGCGTGGCGTTGGAAATCGGGATCGACGATGCGACGATCCAGCAGGGCTTCGCCAAGTTCGGCGGGGTGAAGCGGCGCTTCACCAAGGTCGGCGAGACGGGTGGCGTGACGATTATCGACGATTACGGCCATCACCCGGTCGAGATCCGGGCGGTGCTGTCGGCGGCGCGCGAGGGCGTCGAGAACCGCGTGATCGCAGTGGTGCAGCCGCATCGCTATTCGCGCCTCGGCGACCTGATGGAGGAGTTCCAGCAGGCCTTCAATGATGCCGACATGGTCTATGTGACGCCGGTCTATGCCGCGGGCGAGGCACCGGTCGAAGGTGTCGATGCCGAGGCGCTGGTCGAGGGCATCAAGCGTCGCGGGCACCGGTCGGCGGCAACGGTCGCCGATGCCGCTGCGCTTGCGACCACGCTTGCCGGTGTTGCCCAGCCGGGCGACATGGTCGTCTGTCTCGGGGCAGGGGATATTACTAAGTGGGCCGCAGGCCTCGCCGATGCCATCGAGGCAGCGCGATGAGCAGTGTCTGTTACGCCTTGCCGCCCCTTCAGGGCACAGCCGTGCACGAGGGCAGCCTGGCCGACTTCATCTGGTTCCGCACCGGCGGGCCGGCGGAGTGGCTGGTGCGGCCGAAGGACGTGCATGACCTGTCGGTGTTCCTGGCCGGGCTCGATCCCGAGGCGCCGGTGCTGCCGGTTGGGGTCGGATCGAACCTGATCGTGCGGGACGGCGGCGTGCCGGGGGTCGTGGTGCGATTGCCCAAGGCGATGGCGAAGGTTTCCATCGAGCCGGGCAACAGGGTTCGTGCCGGCGGTGCGGCGATGGGGATTTCGGTTGCCAGTGCCGCGCGCGATGCGGGCATTGCCGGGCTCGAGTTCCTGCGCGGTATCCCAGGCACGGTCGGTGGCGCGGTGAAGATGAATGCGGGCGCCTATGGGCGCGATACCTCTGACATCCTGATCGAGGCGACCGTCGTGACGCGCATGGGCGATGTCGAGGTCTGGCCGGCGGCGAAGTTCGGCTATGTCTATCGCCATTCCGATCTGCCGGCGGGCGCGGTTGTGGTCGAGGCGGTGTTCGAGGGCGTTCCCGGCGATCCGGCGGTGATCGGCGCCGAGATGGATCGCATCGCTGCCGAGCGCGAGGCGTCGCAGCCGCTGCGGTCGCGCACGGGCGGCTCGACCTTCAAGAATCCGGACGGACACAAGGCCTGGGCGCTGATCGACCAGGCGGGCTGCCGTGGACTGACGCGCGGCGATGCGCAGGTCAGCGAGAAGCATTGTAACTTCCTGCTCAACCTCGGCAGCGCGACCAGCGCGGAGATCGAGGCGCTGGGCGAGGAAGTGCGCGAGAAGGTTAGGGCGACCTCCGGGGTCGAACTCGAATGGGAGATTCAGCGCGTGGGGGTCAAGAAATGAATAAGCTCCACGTAGCAGTGTTGATGGGCGGCTGGTCGGCCGAGCGCGAAGTCTCGCTGATGTCCGGCGCCGGCGTGGCCGATGCGCTAGAGAGCCTTGGACACCGCGTCACCCGCATCGATATGGGGCGCGACGTCGCGGCGAAGCTGGCCGAGGTGGCGCCGGATGTCGTGTTCAATGCTTTGCACGGCACGCCTGGCGAGGACGGGTCGATCCAGGGCATGCTCGACCTGATGGGGCTGAAATACACCCATTCGGGCCTCGTCACCTCGGTGATCGCGATCGACAAGCTGCTGACCAAACAGACCCTCGTGCCGCACGGCATCCCGATGCCCGGCGGACGGATCGTGAAGAGCGAGACTCTGTATGAGGGCGATCCGCTGCCGCGGCCCTATGTGCTGAAGCCGGTCAACGAAGGCTCCTCGGTCGGCGTGGCGATCGTCACTGACGAGGGCAATTACGGCAACCCGATCGCTCGCGGCGTGAGCGGGCCCTGGGGCGAGTTCGAGGAGCTTCTGGCCGAGCCGTACATCCGCGGGCGGGAGCTGACCACTGCGGTGCTGGCGGGCGAGGCGCTCGCTGTAACCGAGCTCAAGCCGAAGAGCGGCTGGTATGATTACGACGCGAAATATACCGATGGCCTGACGGTACATGTCTGTCCGGCCGAGATTCCCGACGACATCGCCGACGCCTGCAAGCGTATCGCGCTCGACGCGCACCGGCTACTCGGCTGCGAGGGCGTGTCGCGCTCCGATTTCCGCTGGGACGACAGCCAGGGCGTGGACGGCCTGTTCCTGCTTGAGGTCAACACCCAGCCCGGCATGACCGCGCTCAGTCTGGTGCCGGAGCAGGGGCGCTATATTGGTCTCAGCTATGCCGAACTGGTCCAGAAGATCGTCGAGGAGGCCCTGGGCCCGGAGAAAACAACGTGAGCCGAACGATCAAGCGCGGATCGCCGCCCCGGCGGCAGATCCAGTCGAAACGCCGCCAGCAGCCCAAACAGTCGATCATCGATCGCACGATCGAGGCGCTGCCGATCAGCCATGACACGCTGCGCCGCATCGCGACCTGGTCGATCGTCGGCGCGGTCGGGGCAGTGGCGATCACGACGGCGACCTGGTTCGGCGTGCCCGGCGCGATCGGCGTCGCCATCGCCGAGGGTGTCGGCCGTGCGGGCTTCCGCGTCGAACAGGTCGAGGTGACCGGCCTCAGCCGGATGGACCGGATGACGGTCTATGCCGTCGCACTCGACCAGAAATCCCGCGCGATGCCGTTGGTCGATCTTGAGGACGTTCGCCAAAAGCTGCTGTCCTATGGCTGGATCGCCGATGCGCATGTCTCGCGCCGGCTGCCCGATACGCTGCTGGTGCATATCGTCGAGCGCAAGCCGACGGCGGTGTGGCAGGATCGCGGCAAGCTCTCGCTGATCGCTGAGAATGGCGTGTGGCTCGAGCCGGTGAAGGCCGAGGCGATGCCCGACCTGCCGTTGGTCATCGGCCCTGGCGCGAACGAGCAGGAAGCGAAGTACCAGAAGCTGCTCGAAGCAGCGCCCGCGCTGCGCCCGCTGGTCAAGGCGGCGACCTGGGTCGGTAACCGGCGCTGGAACCTGTTGTTCGAATCCGGCGAGACGCTGGCGCTGCCCGAGGGCGATGGCGATGCCGCCAAGGCGCTGGTGAAATTCGCCCAGCTCGACGGTGTGCGGCCGCTGTTGGGCAAGGGCTGGATCCGTTTCGACATGCGCGATCCGACAAAGCTGGTTGCGCGCAAGCCCGGTCAGGTGATTAATCGTGCCATTACCGATCCGGAAAGCGAAAATACGTCGCAGCAACCGGCACTTATCGAAGCCAAGCATAGCGCGTTCAAGTTGGTACAGGGGTAAGGCGTATGGCGAAGACAGCACCCGAAGGACTGATCACGGCGCTCGATATCGGGTCGTCCAAGGTTTCGGCGATGATCGCGCAGAAGGGCGATGGCGGCGAGCTGATCGTGCTCGGCACCGGCCAGCGCGAGAGCCGGGGCGTCAAGCGCGGCTATATCGCCGATGCCGCCGCGACCGAGGTTGCCGTGCGCGAGGCGGTCGAGCAGGCGGAGCGGATCGCCGGGACCAATATCGAGAATGTCTGGGTCAGCTTCTCGGCCGGCGGGCTGGTGTCCGACGTCGCCTCGATCGAGTTCGAGCTGGGCGGTCACCGGGTCGAGCAGTCGGATATCGACGCGCTGCTTCAGGCGGGGCGTGAATCGATCGATCCGGCGGGACGCATGGTGCTTCATGCGCAGCCGGCGCTCTACACACTCGACGGACTCACCGGGGTGAAGCGTCCGCTCGGGTTGCATGCCGATCGGCTTGGCGTACACATCCATGTCGTCGCCGCCGACGGGTCGCCGGTGCGCAACCTCGGTCTGTGCGTCGCCAATGCGCATCTCGAAGTGAAGGCGATCATCGCCTCGCCGGTCGCGACCGGCATGGCCTGTCTGTCGGAGGAAGAGCGCGAGCTGGGCGTCGCCCTGGTCGAGATGGGTGCGGGCATCACCAACGTCTCGCTGTTCGCCGGCGGCATGCTGGTCGGCCTGACCTCGATCCCGATCGGCGCGGCGGACATCACCGACGACATCGCCTCCGCCTTCGGCACGCGCCGGGCGCAGGCCGAGCGGATGAAGTGCTTCTACGGCTCGGCCAATGCCAGCCCCCGCGACAATCATGACATGATCGACGTCGCGCCGATCTCAGCCGAGGACGGCGCGGGCGAGGGTACGCGCATCACCCGCGCGCAGCTCATCTCGGTGATCCGCCAGCGGCTCGACCATCTGATGAACGAGGTACAGAAGGCGCTGGTCGACCTGAAGTTCGAAGGCCCGGTGGGCCGCCAGGTCGTCATCACCGGCGGCGGCGCTGAGTTGAAGGGCATTGCCGATTACGCGCAGCAGGCGCTCGGCCGCTCGGTCCGGATCGGCCGGCCGCGCGGGCTGACCGCCTTGCCGGAAGCGCATGGCGGCCCTGCTTTCGCGACCTTGGCGGGCCTCGCTTTCTATGCTGCGGCCGATCCGGTCGACTTGCGATCCTTGTCGCCGGCGAATCAGTTGGTGCATCGACCGAAGGGACTTGCGATCTTCAAGAGGCTGATCGCGACCGCCAAGGCGAATTATTAAAGAAATACGACAAGATTTAGCTGTTCGTGCTGGAGTCACCGCAAGGGATGGTGCAGAACGGACGGTATCATCATTGAACGCCCCGATGTTTGGGGTGTTGCGGAGACCAGGCGATGAGCATCGAATTCCTTCCCCCCGAAGTCGACGAGCTGACGCCGCGCATCGCGGTGATCGGGGTCGGCGGTGCCGGAGGCAACGCGATCGCGAACATGATGCGCGCCGAAGTGCAGGGCGTCGACTTCCTCGTCGCCAACACGGATTCGCAGGCGCTCAAACAGTCAAGCGCGTCGCACAAGATCCAGCTCGGCGCGAAGATCACGCAAGGGTTGGGCGCCGGTTCGCGTCCGGAGATCGGCCGCGCCGCGGCTGAAGAGACGATCGAGCAGGTCAGCAAGATGCTCGAGGGCGCGCATATGTGCTTCATCGCGGCCGGCATGGGCGGGGGCACGGGCACGGGCGCGGCGCCGGTCATCGCAAAGGCGGCCCGCGACATGGGCATCCTGACCGTAGGCGTCGTGACCAAGCCGTTCGCCTTCGAGGGCAACCGCCGCGCGAAAGCTGCCGACGCGGGCATCGAGGAACTGCAGAAATATGTCGACACGCTGATCGTCATCCCCAACCAGAATTTGTTCCTGGTCGCCAATGCGAACACCACCTTCAAGGAGGCGTTCCAGATGGCCGACGAGGTGCTGCAGCAGGGCGTGCGCGGCATCACCGACCTGATGGTCATGCCCGGCCTGATCAACCTCGACTTCGCCGACGTCCGTTCGGTGATGCAGGAAATGGGCAAGGCGATGATGGGCACCGGCGAAGCGTCGGGCGACAATCGCGCGATCGAGGCAGCGTCCAAGGCGATCGCCAACCCGCTGCTCGACGGCGTGAGCATGAAGGGCGCCAAGGGCGTGATCGTCTCGATCACCGGTGGCGACGACATGCGCCTGCTCGAAGTCGACGAAGCCGCGAACCATATCCGCGAGCTGGTCGACGAAGACGCCAACATCATCTGGGGTTCGGCGTTCAATCCGGAACTCGAAGGCAAGATTCGCGTGTCGGTCGTCGCGACCGGCATCGAGGCGGAAGCGCGTCCGGCCACCGCAGCGGCGCCGGTGTCGCGCGCCTTCACCTTCTCCGCGCCGAAAAAGGCCGAGGAAGCGCCTGCTCCCGTGGTCGAGGCTCCTGAGCCAGTCGCCGCCGAGCCGGTCGCGGCCGAAGCCGAGGAGCCTGCCGCCGAAATCACCCTGGAAGCACCGGAAGCCGCCGGCGACGGCGACGAGCTGGTCCTGGGCAGCGAGACACAGGTTTCCGATGCGCCGGTGTTCGGCGAGGAGGAAGAGAGTGCGGCGGAGCCGGATGCGGCGCCTGATCCCGACCTCGCGGTGCGTCGCCGCTGGCTCTCGCCCGGCGCGCCTGCCGCCGAGGAGACCCCGGCCGAAGCAGCCGAGCCGGCGCCCGCCGCGCCGCGCGTGAAGCTTGGCGGTACCCTGTTCGAGCGCATGTCGAGCGTCTCGCGCGGTGCCGCACGCGAGGAAGAGCCGACCGACAAGGATGCGCTCGACATTCCGCGCTTCCTGCACCGCCAGAACAATCAATGAGATGACGCCGGCGCGCGCGCCCGGTTCATCGCCGGCGCGCGTCGCTCTGGCGCGCCTCACCTGGGCCGGACATTGCCGGTTCAGGCGGACTCGGCTCTAGGCCCCTCATGCGCGTTTTCCGTCTTTTCGGGTCTGCTCTTTCGCTTGCCTTGCCTTTGTCGGCGGTGCCAGCGGTGGCGCAGGTGCAGACGGTTCAGCCGCTCAATCCGCTGGGCGACGAGCTGGCCGCGGAAATGCGGGTGCTGGCGGCCAATCCCCTCGACATCAACGCCCTGGTGCGGGCCGGCGAGTTGGCGCTGAAGCTGGGCGACCAGACCGCGGCGGCGACCTTCTTCGCGCGCGCCGAACGGCTCGATCCGCGCAACGCGCGGATCAAGGCCGGCATGGGCAGCCTGCTCGTCCAGGCCGAGCGGCCGGGCGAAGCGCTGCGGCGCTTCGGCGAGGCCGAGGCGCTGGGGCTCGACCCGCGCAATTACGCCGCCGATCGCGGTCTGGCCTATGACCTGATCGGCCAGCAGGAACGCGCCCAGCGCGATTACCGCCTGGCGCTGAAAGATGGGCCGGCCGACGAGACGATCCGGCGCTACGCCCTGTCGCTCGGCATCTCGGGCAAGCGCGACATGGCGTTGCAACAGCTCGATCCGCTGGTCCGCCGAAGCGATCGCGGCGCATGGCGCGCGCGTGCCTTCATCCTGGCGATGAACGGCGACGATCAGGGCGCGTCGCGCATCGCGACCAACATGATGCCCCCGGGGCTTGCCCAGGGATTGTTGCCCTTTTTCGAGCGGCTTCCTGGTCTGGGGCCGACCGACCGCGCCTTCGCGGTGCATTTCGGCGAGTTGCGCGCGACGCCCGAGCGGATCGCCGATACCCGGATGATCCCGGCGCTCGCGCCCCTGCCGCCCGAGCCCGGCATGGCGGCACCCATTGTCGTTGCCGCGGTGCAGGCCCCGCCCAAAGCCCAGCCGGAGGATCGTCGCAGCCGGCGCAAGAAGCGCGGCAAGCAGGACGCCGTTCAGGTCGCGACCGCACCACCGCCGCAGGTGCAGCCCCAGGCTCCTCCGTTGCCCCAGCCGCCGGTCTATGTCGCCACCACCGATCCGGTCGATCAGCCGCCTTACGCCCAGCCTGCCATGGTCCAGCCGACCTCCAGGACCCCGTCCAGCGCGCCGGAGGCCGGACGGCAGAGCATGACGCTGGCACCGGTGACCGGATCGCGACCCGCCACAGTCATAGCCGCGACACCGACCATGGTGCCGGAACGGCGCGCCCCGCCGGCGGAAGCCGACACGCGGGTGGCGGTTGCTCCGACCCGCCCGGCGATCGTGGCAGGGCCTCCGGTGTCCTCCGCGGTCGAAACCGACTCACGGGTTCCGGAAAGCGTCTCCCGGCCGCCCGTCGGCGCGCCGCCATCGGTTGCGTCGATCGCGCTGGCGACACCGGAACCGTCCGCGCCTGCCTTGGTCGCAGCACCCACCCCGCCACCGACGTCGACGCCTGCCGTGACGGCCCCGCCGGCGCGAGCGGTCGCGGCGACGCCGAGCCCGGTGCGGAGCGAGGATTCGATCCTCGCCAGCATCATCGCCAATATTTCGGTGCCGGGATCCGAGCTGGTGGACGGCCCGCCGGTCGAAACCGCCCAGGCCGATCCGCCACGGACACCGGTGACGACGCCCGTCCGGGCAGCGCCGGCGCCGGTCGATACCGGTGCGGCGGCCCGTGAGGCGGCGGAGAAGAAGGCGGCAGCGGACAGGCAGGCGCTGGCCGACAAGAAAGCGGCGGAGACGAAGAAGCTGGCCGAGGCGAAGAAGCTCGCGGATGCGAAAAAGGCGGCCGAGCTGAAAAAGAAGAATGATCCCAAGATCCTGGAGCCGTCGCGTATCTGGGTGCAGGTCGCCGGCGGGGCGAATGAATCGACCTTGCCGAAGGAATGGGAAAAGGTCCGCGCCAAGGCGCCGGCGGCGTTCAGGGGCAAATCGGGCTGGACGACGCCGCTGCGTGCCACCAACCGCGTGCTCGCCGGGCCGTTCAAGACCAATGACGAGGCTCGCGCTTTCGTCAACGCGCTCTCCAAGGAGGGCCTGTCGGCCTTCACCTTCACCAGCGACGCGGGCCAGAAGGTCACGAAGCTGGCTGCGAAGTGAGCGAAGCCCCGCGTCACGCTCGCTGGGCTGCGGATCCGGCGAAGAGCCGCGGCCGGCTGCACGGCGAACAGCGCGAAACCGTGCGCGGCCCGCGCGATGCGTTCCAGCGCGACCGCGACCGCATCATCCATTCGATCAGCTTCCGCCGGCTGCGCCACAAGACCCAGGTGTTCATGGCGCCCGATGGCGACCATTTCCGCGTTCGCCTGACTCACAGCCTCGAGGTCGCCCAGATCGGCCGCACCGTCGCGCGCACCCTGGGGCTGAACGAGGACCTGACCGAGGCCCTGTGCCTGGCGCACGATATCGGCCATCCGCCCTTCGGCCATGCCGGAGAGGACGCGCTGAAGGAGGCGCTGACGGGGCAGGGCGGGTTCGACCACAACGGCAACACGCTGCGCGCGCTGATGGTGATCGACAGCCCCTATCCGCGCTGGAACGGACTGAACCTGACCTGGGAGACGCTCGAGGGGCTGGCCAAGCACAATGGCCCGATCACGAAGCCGCAATGGGCGCTGGCCGAGGCTGATGCGGCGTTTCCGCTCGACCTGACGCGCTGGCCGTCGCTCGAGGCGCAGGTCGCCGCGATCGCCGACGACATCGCCTATGACAATCACGATATCGACGATGGGCTGCGCGCGGGGCTGCTGACGCTCGACCAGATCCTCACG
The DNA here is from genome assembly GCF_058809095.1 of Sphingomonas sp. GW821-FHT10F11. Lineage (NCBI taxonomy): Bacteria > Pseudomonadati > Pseudomonadota > Alphaproteobacteria > Sphingomonadales > Sphingomonadaceae > Sphingomonas > Sphingomonas sp. GW821-FHT10F11. The sequence continues at coordinate 135,273 of NZ_JBXASH010000005.1, read as the reverse complement.
GTGCCGGTGGTGGCGGCCGGGTGGGACGCGACCCGGAAGCGCTTTCCCGATATCGCGCCCGACCGTCTGATCGGCGAGCTGGTGCGGTCACAGATCGGCACCATGGTCAACGACCTGATCGCCGAGACGCGGCGTCGCGTCGACGGGGCGGGAATCGAGACGGTGGAGGATGTGCGGGCTGCCGGCATGTGCCTTGCGGGCTTTTCGGATGAGATGCGCGAGGCCGAGCGATCGCTCAAGCGCTTCATGTACGCCAATCTCTATCATCATCCGCGGCAGCTGGAGGCTGCGCGGATCGCCGGGGAACTGGTGGCGGGGCTGTTCGGGGCCTATCATGCGGACCCCAGCCGGATGCCCGCCGATTGGCATGGGCGGCTACCCGCGGAGGAACCCGCGCGCAGCCGCCACATTGCCGATTTCATCGCCGGGATGACCGATCGCTATGCCGTCACCCGCTATCGCGAGGTGGTCGGACCGATCGACCTGCCTGAGGGATTTTAGCGCGAGGCGAGCGCGACCGGGGTCAGCTTGGCCTGGGCGTCCTTCACCGTGAACGAGACGGGCTCGCCGCCGGAGACGCCGCTGACCTGGTCGCCGCGAACGATGAGCTCGAACGCGCTGCCCGATGGGTAGCGGCGGCCGCTGATGACGACGCGGTTCGCTTTGACGGCCATGGTGTAGACATAGGTCTGGCCGTCGCGGGTGAATTTGCGCTCGGGCGCCTCATCCTTGGCGAAAACGGGAGCGGAGAACGTCGCGAACATCGCGGCGACGGCGAAGATGGCCTTGGGGAGGGTCTTGGTCATGATCTTTCCTTTCGTTGCTCGAAAGCCAGATCAGCATCCTCCACTCGTCTTGTGGGCTCAGTATATTGCGGCGCAGCAAAATCCCAACCGCAAAGATTGCGCGACCAGTTGCAAGAAACGGACGGTGAACCGTGTCTACCGCCCGAAATGACAAACTCTCGCGACATCCGGGGTGTAGAAGGGGTGCCGGGATGATGGGAACGGGATCATGGCGGACGCCGGCATTGCGTTGAATCGGTTCGGGCTGGGGGCGAGGCCCGATGAGGCCGCGCCCGGCGACGCGCGGAAATGGTTGTTGGGTCAGCTCGACGCGTTCGATCCGAAACCCGCGGCGATCGCGGCGCTGCCCGCCCGCCAGATCATCGCGGGAGAGCTGTCCGACTATATCGATCAGGCCCGCATGCTCCGCCGGGAATCCGGGATGGGGCGGAGGCAACGGGCCCCCGCCGCGATGGCGGCTCCAGCGATGACCGGAGACAAGATGGCGCCGGGGGCGAAGGCCATGGACCCGGCCGACGCGAACGATCCGGTGAAACAGGCCCGGCAATTCGCCCAGCGCCAGGCGCGGGACTATTATGTCGGCGCGGTCGGCGCGCGGGCATCCGCCGCACTGGTCACGCCGGCGCCGTTCGTCGAGCGGCTGGTGCATTTCTGGGCGAACCATTTCGCGATCTCGGTCGACAAGGTGCAGGTGGTCGGGCTGGGTGGGCTGCTCGAGTTCGAGGCGATCCGGCCGCATGTGCTCGGTCGGTTCGGGGACATGCTGAACGCGGTCGAGCGGCATCCGGCGATGCTGCTCTATCTCGACCAGGCGCAGTCGGTCGGGCCGAACAGTCCGGCCGGCGCGCGTGCCGCCGGACGTGGCAACCGCAATCTGGGGCTGAACGAGAATCTCGCGCGCGAGATCATGGAGTTGCACACGCTGGGTGTCCGCACCGGCTATGCCCAGGCCGATGTGACCGAATTCGCCCGGGCGATGACCGGCTGGAGCGTCGCCGGCCTGACCCGGGGCGTCTTCGCCCGTGCGGCCGGCGTGGCCGGCACGCCTGGCGATTTCGTGTTCGCCGCGCCGTTGCACGAGCCCGGCACGCGCACGATCATGGGCAGGAGCTATGCCCAGAACGGCGAGGCGCAAGCTCAGGCGGTGCTGAACGACCTGGCGGTCCATCCGGCGACCGCAACTCATATCGCGACCAAGCTGGCGCGGCATTTCGCTGGCGATACGCCGCCCGCGGCACTGGTGCAGCGCATGCAGGAGAGCTTCCTGAAGACGGGCGGGGACCTGCCCAGCCTGTACCGCGTACTGATCGACTCGCCCGAGGCATGGGCCGGGCAGCCGGCCAAGTTCAAGACGCCGTGGGAATGGTCGATCTCGGCCTATCGTGCGCTGGGCATGAAGGAAGTCCGGCCCCAGACGGTGACGACCCTGCTCAACCAGCTCGGCCAGCCGGCCTGGAAGCCGGGATCGCCGGCCGGGTATGATGATATCGCGGCGAGCTGGGCCGGACCCGACGCGATCCTGCGGCGGGTCGAGGCGGCGGAGCGCTTCTCGGCGCGGGCGGGCGTGCAGATCGACGCGCGCGATCTGGCGCCGAAACTGTTTCCGGCGTCTCTCTCGACCGCGACCGCCCAGTCGCTCGCCCGGGCCGAAAGCGCGGGGCAGGCGCTCGCCCTGCTGCTCGTCGCCCCCGAATTCATGCGGAGATAGAGATGATCGATCGTCGCTCCTTCATCGGCGCCGCCACGGCCGGCACCCTGGCGCTGGGCCTTTCGCCGCGCATGGCCTTCGCCAGGGCGGAGACCGACAAGCGCTTCGTCTTCATCATCCAGCGCGGCGCGGCGGACGGGCTCGGCACGGTCGCCGCGGTAGGCGATCCGGCTTTTGCCGGCGCGCGGGGCATGCTGGCCGACGATTTCGCGACCGCGACGAAGCTCGACTCCATGTTCGCGCTGCATCCCTCGCTCAGCGGCATCGGCGCACTCTATGGGCAGGGGCAGGCACTGTTCGCGCATGCGATCGCCTCGCCCTATCGCGACCGGTCGCATTTCGACGGGCAGAATGTGCTCGAGACGGGCGGGGCGGGTGCCTATCGGGTCAAGGACGGCTGGCTCAACCGGATGCTCGACGTGCTGCCGCCGAGCCAGGCCAAGGCGATCGCGATCTCCGCGACGGTGCCGATGGCGATGCGCGGCAGCCATGAGGTCTCTTCCTATGCGCCGTCAGCGCTACCGGACGCCTCGGACGGGCTGATGGAGCGAGTCACGATGCTCTATCAGGGCGACGCCCAGCTTCATGCGCTGTGGAGCGAGGCGATGGCCACGCGCATGCTGACAACCGGCATGACCAATGACGACGGCAAGAATGCCGTCGCGACCGGTGCGCTGGCGGCGAAACTGCTCGCCCCCGCGAACGGCGCGCGGATCGCGATGATCGAGACCGGCGGATGGGATACGCATGCCCAGCAGCGCGGACGGCTCGGCGCTCAGTTGCGTGGGCTCGACGGGATGGTCGGGGCGCTGCAGGCGGGGCTCGGGCCGCTCTGGGCCGACACCATGGTGTTGGTCGCGACCGAATTCGGGCGGACGGTGGCGATCAACGGTACCGGCGGGACGGATCACGGCACGGCCAGCGCGGCGATGCTGATCGGCGGCGACGTGAAGGGCGGGCGCGTGCTGACGGACTGGCCGGGGCTGGGCCATGCGGCCCTGTTCGAGGCGCGCGATCTCAAGCCGACGATGCAGCTCGATTCGTTCATCGCGGGCGCCGTGGCCGAACATTTCGGGATCGAGCCAGGGCGAGCGATGAAGGCATTGTTCCCCGATGCCGGGGCCGTGCGTCCGATTGCCGGTCTGGTGCGTAGCTGACGCATCGGAATCCTCCGGCGACGGGGGAGGGCTGGCGGAGCCAGGTTTTCAAAGGCTCACACCTGTAACCGGGAAGTTGCTCCGCCGGCCTGAGCCGTCCGCGCGATTTGAGTGTAGGCGCGCCATCCGCTAAGGGCCGCGCTCGCTCTTTAGACCGGACCAGCAATGACCCTTTACACCCGTTTCGCCGCGCATCTCGATGCGGCGCTTGATGCCCTTGTCGCGGCGGGCGATCTGCCCGCCGGGCTGGATCGCGCCAATGTTACCGTCGAGCCGCCGCGCGACCCGAGCCATGGCGACCTGGCGACGAACGCAGCGATGGTGCTGGCCAAGCCCGCTGGCACCAATCCGCGCGTGCTGGCGGAGAAGATCGCGGGTGAGCTGGGCACGCTCGACGAGGTCCAGGCTGTCTCGGTGGCCGGACCGGGCTTCATCAACCTCGCGCTGACCGACGATACCTGGCGGTCGGAGCTGTCGGCGATCCGTGACGAGGGCGCCGACTATGGCCGCTCGACGAAAGGCGCGGGCACGACGGTGAATATCGAATATGTCTCGGCCAACCCCACGGGGCCGATGCATATGGGCCATTGCCGCGGCGCGGTGGTGGGTGACGCACTTGCCAGCCTGCTCGAATTCGCCGGCGCGAAGGTGATCCGCGAATATTATGTCAACGATGCCGGCGGCCAGGTCGATACGCTCTCCCGCTCGGTGCACCTGCGCTACCGTGAGGCGCTGGGCGCCGATATCGGCGAGATCCCGACGGGGCTCTATCCCGGCGACTATCTCGTACCGGTAGGCCAGGCGCTGGCGGCGGAGTTCGGCGACAAATATGCGGTCGCGCCCGAGAGCGAGTGGCTGGTTCTGTTTCGCCAGCGTGCAGTCGTGGCGATGATGGAGTTGATCAAGGCCGATCTCGCCTTACTCGGCATTCACCACAACCTCTTCTCGTCCGAGGCGGAATTGCAGGCCGCGGGTAAGCCTGAGGCGGCCGAGGCGGATCTGCGCGCACGCGGCCTGGTCTATGACGGCATGCTCGAAGCGCCCAAGGGCGAAACGCCCGAGGATTGGGAGCCAGTGGTGCTGCCGCTATTCCGCTCGACCCAGTTCGGCGACGATCAGGACCGGCCGATCAAGAAGTCGAACGGGCAATGGACCTATTTCGGCGCCGATCTCGCCTATCATTACCAGAAGGCGCAGACGGCAGATGCGCTGATCGATATCTGGGGCGCCGATCATGCCGGCACGGTCAAGCGGATCGTCGCGGCGGTGCAGGCACTGACCGGCGGCAAGACGCGGTTCGACGTGAAGCTCGTCCAGATGGTGCGGCTGATGCGAAACGGCGAGCTCGTGAAGATGGGCAAGCGTCTCGGCAATTTCGTCACGCTCGCCGAAGTGGTCGAAGAAGTTGGCAAGGATGTCGTCCGTTTCACCATGCTGACGCGTAAGGCCGATACGCAAATGGACTTCGATTTCGCCAAGGTTGTCGAGGCGTCGAAGGACAATCCGGTCTTTTACGTTCAATATGCCCATGCCCGCGTTGCTTCGCTTCATCGGCGCGCGGCCGAGGTGGGTATTGCCTGCGACTCGGTCGACCTGTCCCAACTTGAAACGGAAGACTTGGCGCTGGTGAAGCGTGCCGCGCAGTTCCCGCGGGTCGTGGAAACGGCGGCAACGGCGCGTGAGCCGCATAGAATTGCTTTTTATCTCTATGACTTGGCGGCAGAGTTTCACGCACTCTGGAATGTCGGAAACGACCGGCCTGACCGCCGTTTCCTGATCGTGGACAATCCCGCCGTCACGTGCGCACGCCTTTTCTTGGCCGACGCTATCGGGCAAATCATCCGCAACGGACTCGGCATCATGGGGGTGCAGGCGGTCCAGGAGATGAACTGATGACGACGTCGAGCGACTATGAGGTCCGCGACGAAGATCGGCTGCCCTGGCTCGAAACCGTCGATGAGGATTACGACCAGGGGCCGTCAGTCCTGCGCGTGGTCCTCATGGTCGTCCTTGGCCTCGCGATCATCGCGGCGGCGATCTTCGGCTATTATTGGTACAAGCAGCGTCAAGGTGCGGACGGAAATGGCGCGCTGATCGTCGCACAGGAAGGCGACTACAAGGTCAAGCCCGACGACCCCGGCGGCCTGAAGGTCGAGGGCGAAGGGGAAGTCGCCGTCGCGACCAGTGACGGCGCGGGCGGCGGCAATGCCTCGATCGATCTCAACGCGACGCCGGAAACGCCGGTCGCGGGCACCAGGGCAGCGCCCGCCGCGCCCGTCACCGGCGGATCGAGCAAGGCGGTTGTGGCGATCCCGGCCTCGGGCGGCAAGCTGACGGCGACCACGCCCTCCGCCGCGCCCGCGGCAGGTCCGGCATCGCGCGGCTCGCTGGTGCAACTCGGCTCCTTCCCCGACGAAGGCTCGGCCAATGCCGCCTGGGCGAGCGCGGCGAAGCGCTTCACCTATCTCGCCCCGCTCGGCAAATCGGTGCAGAAGGCGGATGTGAACGGTCGCACGGTATTCCGCCTGCGCGTGAATGCGGGCAGCGCCGGCGCGGCGTCCGAGCTGTGTGGCAGGCTGAAGGTCGCGGGCGAGGCCTGTTTCGTGGCGAACGACTAAGCTATCCAAGGAGGATCGGCATTCAGCCGGGACGCTCCCTTGGCATGTAGGCGGATCCAACAAAGGGGCCGGGTTTCTGGCTGTTCCTGACCCATGATTTTTTTGCTGGCTGTTATGTTGGATTTTCTGCCCGGATCTACGACGCGTTTTCAGTCACTTGAGACCATGCTGGCTGTTCTCGAATAACAGCCAGCGAACAGCCACGGAACAGCCAGCAATCAGCCAGGATCCGGCAGTCCGAATTCTCCTTTGTTCAACGCTTAGAAAGAGCCGGGGTCGATACCCGGAAGGGTGCCGTCCGATCCCTTGCTGCCACCATCTGCCGTGATGTTGAATCAAGGCAGACCGCCGCTGAGTGGCGATGCGCCCTGTTCCTCTCCTTCGAGGGGCTTTTTGACCGCCTGCCTTCCTGTTAGTCCTCCCCTATGAAGCCCGTCATCTACGGCCTGTCCGGCCTGACCCTTATGCCCGAGGAACGCTCCTTTTTCTGCCAGGCCGATCCGGCCGGCTATATCCTGTTCAAGCGGAATATCGCTGACCGGGCGCAGGTCCGCGCGCTTACAGACGATCTGCGCGCGCTGTCGGGGCGGGACGACCTGCCGATCCTGATCGACCAGGAGGGCGGGCGCGTCGCGCGGATGGGGCCGCCGGAATGGCCGGCTTTCCCAGCCGGCCCGGCGTTCGACGCGCTGTACGAGACGGCACCGATCTCGGCGATCGAGGCGGCGCGCGCCAATGCCCAGGCGATCGCGCTGATGCTGGCCGAGGTCGGGGTCACGGTCGATTGCCTGCCGCTGCTCGACGTATCGCAGCCTGACACGACCGAGGCGATCTCCACTCGCGCGCTGGGGTCCGAGCCGATGCGCGTCGCGGCGATGGGCCGGGCGATCGTCGAGGGGTTGCGCGATGGCGGCGTGGTCGGCGTGGTCAAGCATATGCCGGGGCATGGCCGGGCGAAGGTCGACACCCATTATCATCTGCCGACCGTGACCGCGTCGGACGCGGAACTCGAGATCGACCTCGCGCCGTTCAGGGCACTGGCTGGTGCGCCGATGGGGATGACCTCGCATATCATCTTCGAGGCGTGGGACCCGGATCGGCCCGCGACTCTGTCGCCGGTCGTGATCGAGGACGTGATCCGTCGGCGGATCGGCTTTGATGGGCTGCTGATGACCGACGATATCGACATGAAAGCGCTGACCGGCAGCGCCGGCGACAAGGCGGCGGGCGCGATCGCGGCCGGCTGCGACCTGGTGCTCGATTGCTGGGGCCGGATGGACGAGATGGAGGATATCGCCAGGCGGTTGGGCGAAATATCGGCGACGTCGTTGGGACGACTGGAGCGGGCGATGGCGACCATCATGGGCACGCAGCCCCGGGGTGAGATGGCGGACCTCATCGCGAAGCGGGATGCATTGCTGGCGCTGGTCTAATTCCTCCTCTTCCCCCTTCGGGGGAGGAACTGTTAGCGTGGTCCGATGGACGCCGACGCCGAGACGCTGACCCTTGATATCGATGGCTGGGAAGGTCCGCTCGACCTGTTGCTGGCGCTTGCGCGCAACCAGAAGGTGGACCTGCGCGAGATATCGATCCTGGCGCTGGTCGATCAGTATCTGCGCTTCATCGAGCAGGCCAAGGCGATCAAGCTGGAGGTCGCGGCCGATTATCTCGTGATGGCGGCGTGGCTCGCCTATCTCAAATCGGCGCTGTTGCTGCCGCGCGACCCCGAGGAGCAGCCGAGCCCCGAGGAGCTGGCGCTACGCCTCCAGTTGCGGCTCGAACGGCTCAACGCGATGCGCGAGGCAGGCGCCCGGCTGATGGCGCGCGACCGGCTGGAGCGCGACGTCTTCCTGCGCGGCGCGCCGGAAGGGTTGCGCACGGTACGCAAGGCATTGTGGCAGGCCGAGATCTACGACCTGATCTCCGCCTATGGCCGGATCAGCGCACGCACCCGCCCGGTGATGCATATCGTCGCCAACCGGCCGGTGATGACACTCGAAGCGGCGCTTGAGCGGGTATCGCGTCTTGTCGGCGAACGGATAGACTGGGCCATGATCGAGACCTTCCTGCCCGAATCCGCCTCCGGCATCTTCCGCAAGTCGGCGCTCGCTTCCAGCTTCGTCGCGGCACTGGAGTTGGCACGGCAGGGCAAGGTCGAACTTCGCCAGAAATCGCCCTTTGCGCCGCTCTATTTGAAGGGTTCCGCATGAAGCGCGCCGACGATTTGACGCGCGCGGTGGAGGCGGTGCTGTTCGCGGCGACCGAGCCGATGACGGTGGACGCGATCCGCGCGCATCTGGGCAATGCCGACAATGTCCGCGGCGTGCTGGAGGAGATCCAGGCCGATTTCGCCGGGCGCGGCATCGAACTGGTCAGGCGCGGCGACCGCTGGCACTTCCAGACTGCCGGCGACATGGCGCATCTGCTCCGCCGTGACCGCGAGGAGCCACGCAAGCTGAGCCGGGCCGGCATCGAGACCTTGGCGATCATCGCCTATCACGAGCCGGCGACTCGCGCCGAGATCGAGGCGATTCGCGGCGTGCAGATCTCCAAGGGTACGCTCGACGTGCTGATGGAGGCGGGCTGGATCCGTCCCGCAGGAAGACGCGAGGTGCCGGGGCGACCCTTGCTCTACGCGACGACGCCCGAGTTCCTGGCCCATTTCGGCCTCGCCAGCAGACGGGATCTGCCGGGAATCGACGATCTCAAGGCGGCCGGGCTGCTCGATCCGGTCGATCTCGCGCTGGAACATGCCGGCGAGCATGATGATGAGAACACCGAGGTAGAAAATGCGGACGAAGAGGCCTAGATAGGTCTGCGTCCTAGGAGATTTGTGATGGGTAGTTTCAGCCTGATGCACTGGCTGGTGTTCGGTGTAATCGCGATCCTCGTGCTCGGGGGCGGACGTTTCTCGAACATGATGGGTGACGTCGCCAAGGGCATCAAGCAGTTCAAGAAGGGCATGGCCGAAGAGGAAGAGACGCCTCGCGAGGCGAGCCGGATCGATCGCAAGGCCGGCGAGCCCGTGATCGAGGTCGAGGGTGAGAAGCTGCGCGAGGAGCGCTGAGCGTTGCGGGCTGGCGTCGCGCCGGAGCCGATTGCGGCATCCCGGCGCGCGCGCCGTTGCATGACCATTATCATCGCACCGAAAATGGCCTTGGCGCGCCATCGGGTCCACGGCATTTTATAGAGTTTCCGAATGTTCGATATCGCGCCCACCGAATTGATGCTCGTCGGGATCGTGGCGCTGCTCGTCATCGGCCCCAAGGACTTGCCCAAGGCGATGCGCTTCGTCGGCTATTGGGTATCGCGCGCGCGCGGTGTCGCGCGGCAGTTCCGATCGGGCTTCGATTCGATGATGCGCGAGGCCGAACTGCAGGAAATGGAAAAGAAATGGGCGGAGGAGAATGCGCGGATCATGCGCGAGCACCCGCCCACGCCGCAGCAGATGCTGCCCATGGCGGTGGTGGATCATGAGGATGCCGGGCCGGCGCTGGTCGAGCCGCCGCTGATCGCCGCCGCGCCGGAACCGGAGGCGCTGCCCGCGCCCGAAGCGAAGCGCGCGCGCAAGAGCGCGAAGGCTGCCGACGGAGAATCGAAACCCCCGGTCAAGCGCGTGCGCAAGCCCGCCGCGAAGGCCGATTCGTGAACGCCCCGGTGGACGATCTCGACGCCAGCCGTGCTCCGTTGCTCGATCATCTGATCGAACTCAGGCGGCGGCTGCTCTATTGTGTCGCCGCCCTCGTGGTGAGCTTCTTCGTCGCTTTCTATTTCGCCGAGCAGATCTTCGGCTTCCTCGTCCATCCGCTGGCCGCGGCGGGGCAGAACAAGGTCATCTACACCCAGATATTCGAGGCGTTCTTCGTCCAGGTGAAGGTCGCCTTTTTCGCAGCGATGATGCTGTCCTTCCCGGTGATCGCCAACCAGCTCTGGCAGTTCGTGGCGCCAGGTCTGTACCGCCAGGAGAAGAAGGCGTTGCTGCCGTTCCTGCTGGCGACACCGGTGTTGTTCATCGGCGGCGCGGCGATGGCCTATTATGTCGCGGTGCCGATGGCGCTGCATTTCCTGCTATCCTACCAGGGCGATCTCGGCGGCGGCATCAAGCAGGAGGCGCTGCCCTCGGTCGCCAATTACCTGTCGTTCGTGATGCAGTTCCTGTTCGCGTTCGGCGTCTCCTTCCTGCTGCCGGTGGTGCTGATGCTGCTCGAGCGCGCCGGGATCGTGACGCGCAAGCAGTTGGTCAGCGCGCGGCGCTATGCGATCGTCGGCGCCTTCGCGATAGCGGCGGTGTTGACCCCGCCCGATATCGGGTCGCAGCTGTTGCTCGCGATCCCGCTCTGCCTGCTCTACGAGCTGGCGCTGATCGGCATCTGGTTCACCGAGCGGAAGCGCTCGAAGGTCGCAGCCGAGACCGAGACCACGGAAATCGAGAAGGTGTGAAGGGCAACGCCGTCTCCCGACAGCGGACCGGGCGCACATAGGAAAAGGCCCCCTCCCGGTCGGGAGAGGGCCTCAGTCTGCCTGGATGTGGCAGATTATTTGGCGTCGTCGGCCGTCTTGGCGACGGTGCTGCCGGCCGAGGACACGTCCTTGCCGACGCCTTCGATGGTGTTGCATGCGCTGACCATCAGCGCTCCGGCGACGAGGGCCAGTCCAACAAGCTTGCGCATCGAATATCTCCTGAGATTGGCGTTCTGCCGAACGATCAATGATCGGCGGGGGCGTTCGTTCCGTGGAAGCAACGGCCCAATATGATTGAGCTGGAAAAGATTTTGGGCCCGAAAGCGCCACCGGGGGGGAGGGTTGACGCTTTCGGGCCCATGTCTTGGATAGCGAGAGCGGGGGGGCATAAATTCACTATCCGGGGCTAAGAACGTAGCTCTTGCGAAGCGGTTCCAGGGATTCGAAAAATTTTTTCGATTCTTTTGAATCGCTTGAATCAGTCCCGCCCGGTGATTGCGATGGCGATCTCATAGGCGCCGACCAGCGGATCATGGTGGAGCCGCGAGCGCAACTGGCGGGACAGGCCTTCCATCACGCGGCCATAGCGTTCCTCGACCACCCGGCGCAGCTCGTCGCCGTCGACCAGCGCGGGCGAATTGACGCGCAGCAGCGCCCGGGTCTCACTCTCGTCCGGCTTCACCGAGATGCGGATCTGCGCGGTGGGATTGAAGGTCATCGCCAGTTCGACGATCTCGGTGATCAGGAAGGCGACTGCGATCGCCACGTCCTGGCTGACCAGGAACGGATCGATATCGATCGCGATGCCCAGCTGCGACGACCCTTCGGGCGCGGTCGCCCGGATGTTCGAGGCGAGTTCGCCGATCACCGAGCGTAGCGAGAGCCCGCGATTCTCTTCCAGTTCCGCGAAATGGTGGCGGTGGACGACCGCGAGCGCGTCGACGCGGCGCTGGATCGAGGCATAGGCAGCCGTCGCTTCCTTGCTGCGCGCTCCGCGGGCGTGGAAGTTGATCAGGCTCGAGATGACCTGGAGGTTGTTCTTCACGCGGTGATGCACTTCGCGCGTCAGCCTGGTCTGGCGTACCAGCCCTTCGGCGAGACCGGCCTCGTGCGCCGCGACGGTGCGACTGATCATGCGGAAGGTGTCGCCCAGCTCGCGGATCTCCTGCGCGGGGAGGGCGCGGACCTCGGCCGGGTCGATCTCCTCGCCGGGGACATAGGCGGCGACGGCGGTACGCAGGCGGCGCAACGGGCGGATCAACAGCCGGTCGACCACGAACCAGCCGATACCGGCCGCTGCGGCCCACATCAGGATCGGCAACAGCATGGCGATCATCAGTGGCGAGGTGATCGGCGCGCTGCGTACGCTGGTTTCGAGCGACAGGCCGCCGATGCCGAGCGCGGTCCGCATCGTTTCGCGCCGTTCCAGCGCGCCGCGCGGCGGGAGCTGGGTCACCGGCAGCGATTCACCGCCGTGCATGAGCACTGCCTCATAGGGAGGCGCGAAATCGCTGGGCCGACCGGTCTCGGCGAGGAAGCGCGTCGGGAAGAAGGCGGTCCCGGTCGCACCGGTGGCGCCGGCGGTCGCGAGCACCAGGCCGCGCCCGGGGACGATGCGCGCGGTGATCGGATCGGTGCCGGCGGCTACGGGCGCCAGGTCGGCCGGGAAATCCGCACCGCACAGGGTCCGCGCGCGCCGGTCGCGGATGACGAAGCGCGTGCCGCTGACTGCCTGTTGGGCGAACACGCCTTGCGCACGAGCGCAGCTCGGTGCGTCGCCCTGATCGGCATCGAGCGCGTTGAGGGCGACCCGCAGGGCGGTCATGTCGCCGACCAGCTCGATCGCCAGCTTGCGTGCGCTCTCGGCCGAAGCGAGGCGGAGCTGGGCGCGGGCGGTTTCGTCAGCGGTCTGCGTGGTCTTCAGCGAGGCGAAGAAAGCGATGATCGCAAGCGGCAGCAATGCCGCGCTCAGGATCAGGAAGATCTTGGCGCCGGTCGGAATCTGGGCAACGAGCTTCTTGCGTTGGGCCGGAGCCTGAGGCTCGACGGCGGAATCCGCCATGGGCTCGCTCAGTCGAGCTTGCTCAGGAGGTCGAGCATCTCGGGCGGAACCGTTTCGTCCACCGTCTTCTGATATACGGTGCGCAGCGCGGCCCCCATATCACGGTCCTTGCTTTGGACCCTGGCCGGTTTTGCGGCCCGCGGTTTTTTCGAAGACTCGTCGCCCGAACGCAAAATCGTCCCCCTTGAGCATCCGGTGTGCAAGCCGGGCATATCGAGAAACCCGGCCGAGGAAAACGGCAAGGTGCATCGCGCATACAATCCACGACGAAAGCATGAAACCAAAGATCGCCTCGATTGTTCCATGTCTGATGCGAAAAAGCCCGGCACTCACGCTCGGGCCGCGAAACGCGTTGCAATGGCGGGGGGCCGCTTCCACAAGGACCCCTGTCAGATCTTGGCGTTTTTCTTGGAGGAGACCCCGACAGCCATGTCGCTTGGACAGCAGCTTGCCCCCCACCTTCCTTTCCTTCGCCGCTATGGCCGGGCGCTGACCGGCAGCCAGCAGCATGGCGACCGCTACGTACGCGCGACGCTGGAAGCGATCGTGGCGGCCCCCGGGGAATTCCCGCGCGACGTCGATCCGCGGCTCGGCCTCTATCGGACGTTCCAGGCGATCTGGGGCTCGACCAACTATGACGAGACGCCCGAGAATGCGGGCGCCGATGCCGGCAGCACCCAGGAAGCGATCGCGCGGGCACGCCTCGCCAAGATGACGCCGCTGTCGCGCCAGGCGCTGCTTCTCACTGCGATGGAGGGCTTCACGCCCGAAGATGCCGCCTATCTGATCGAGGTCGAGACCAGCGAGGTCGACGCGCTGGTCAGCGAGGCGCTGGCCGAGATCGAGAAGCAGACGCGCGCGCGCGTGCTGATCATCGAAGACGAACCGATCATCGCGATGGATATCGAGACGATCGTGCGCGACCTCGGCCATGACGTCACCGGCGTGGCCGTGACGCGCGACGAGGCCGTCGCGCTGGCGATGGAGGATCGCCCCGGCCTGGTGTTGGCTGACATCCAGCTGGCCGACGACAGCTCGGGCATCGACGCGGTCAAGGACATCCTGGCCGAGTTCAATGTGCCGGTGATCTTCATCACCGCCTTCCCGGAGCGCCTGCTTACCGGCGAGCGGCCCGAGCCAACCTTCCTGATCACGAAGCCGTTCCAGCGCTCTACTGTGAAGGCGGCGATCAGCCAGGCCTTGTTCTTCGATTCGGCGACGGTTCCCGCCCTCTGACGGGAACTTTACCTGACCCCCGGCATTGGAAGTTCCATCTGGTACGGACCCAAAACAATGCTCGGGGGTTATAGGCAAATGGCAAATCCAGACGAACAGACTCACCTCAGCGGTGAAGAAGCCCGGGCAGGCGCAACGCCGCATATGACCAGATACATACTGGGCATGTCCCTGGTGCTTGTGATCGTGATCTTCGCGTTCCTGCTGCTCCGCTAATCATTCAAATGACCGAAACCGCGTGGCGTGGTGGACTTGACCCAGGTCCGCCCCCATGTTCGCTTTCCGGACCACGAAACGGATGTTCATGACCGACGCTTTCGAGACCGACGACGATGACGATATGGCGCCCGAGCCGGTCGAGCACGTTGCTCTGTCCGATTCCGAATTCAAGGCGCAGCTTGCCCAGGTAATCCCGCATCTGCGCGCCTTCGGACGTTCGCTGTCGGGCAACCGCGATCTCGCCGACGATCTGGTGCAGGAAACGCTGATGAAAGCCTGGGCGGCGCGGCTGCGTTTTCAGGCGGGCACGAACATGCGTGCCTGGACCTTCATCATCCTGCGTAACCTGTATCTCTCCCAGATGCGCCGCGCGCGCTTCAAGGGGGAATGGGACGATCTGGTCGCCGATCGCATCCTGGCGGCACCCGCTAACCAGGACCGGCATGTCGAACTGGGCGATATGCAGCGCGCCTTGCTTCATCTGCCCCAGCCGCAGCGCGAGGCACTGATCCTCGTCGGCGCGGGCGGCTTCGCCTATGAGGAAGCGGCGGAGATCTGCGGCGTCGCCGTCGGCACTATCAAGAGCCGTGTCGCGCGCGGTCGCGTCGCGCTCGAGACGATCATGAACGACAATTCGCTTCCGTCGCGCCGCAGCCACAGCAACGAGCCGGGCATGACGGCGCTCGATACGATCATGGGCGAGGTCGAGGATCTGAGCCGGGACCGCGGCGACTGACGCCGCAGGTTCGTTCCGATTCTAGCAACGCTGCGAATTGCGGTCGGCGACGTCGATCTGGCGGAGCAGCGCGGAGAAATCGTCCGCCTGCGGGTCCTGACGGCCGAAGGCGGCACGCAAGGCCCCACTGATCATGTCGCTCGTCTTCGGCGCGGCCACGATATACCCTTCGGATACAGCGTCTTTCGCGGAAGGTGTGAACTTGATGGACATGAACCTAGAACGAACGAGCAAGTGAATTCGTTGCTTGCAAATCCAAGCTAATTAACGGGATTATACCTAGTTGTTGCATGACTGACACGCATCCGGAAGAATTGGTTAAAGACGCGGTTCGCCGTGCACGGGCAGAATCGCCCTTTTTGACCCTGTTGCTCGATCGCGAACCGGCACTTTCCAGCGATCTCGAGCAGGGAATTTTGCCGTCACTTGCAGCAGTGCCGATCGACGATCCCGCAATGCCGGTGATGCGTCGTTTGCGGCTGGAGCGCCGCAGGTTGGCACTGCTCGTCGCGGCCGGAGACCTTGCGGGCGCTTATGACCTCACCGTCGTAACGAGTGCTCTCTCCGACTTCGCTGACCGGGCACTCGATGCCGCGATTGCCGCCGCGATCGCCGAACGGACGCCGGGGACCGCGCCCGCCGGATTCGCGGCCATCGCGCTAGGCAAGCAGGGTAGCCATGAGCTCAACTATTCGTCGGATATCGACCCGATCCTGATCTTCGATCCCCAGACCCTGCCGTGCCGGCCGCGCGAGGAGCCGGACGAGGCGGCGGTGCGGATCGGCCGGCGGGTGGTGGAGATCCTTCAGGCTCGCGATGGCGACGGCTATGTATTGCGTGTCGACCTGAGGCTGCGCCCCTCGCCTGAGGTGACCCCGATCGTGCTGCCGGTGGATGCCGCGATCTCCTATTATGAATCCTTGGCGCTGCCGTGGGAGCGCGCCGCGTTCATCCGGGGCAGGGCGGCCGCCGGGGACCTGACGCTCGGCGCGCGCTTCCTCGAGACGATCCGGCCTTTCATCTGGCGGCGCGCGCTCGATTTCGGCGCGATCGGGGAGATTCGGGGCATTTCGCGTCGGATACGGGACCATCATGCGCAGGGGCAGGTGTTCGGGCCGGGATTCGACCTGAAGCGGGGGCGGGGTGGCATCCGCGAAATCGAATTCTTCGCGCAGATTCATCAGCTTATCCATGGCGGGCGCGATGCGTCGGTGCGGGCGCCGGCGACGCGCGATGCGCTCGCGCGGCTCGCGGACGCGGGCTGGATCGCCGCAGGGGAGGCGGAGGCGATGATCGCGGCCTATACGCTGTTCCGCACGATCGAGCACCGGGTACAGATGGTCGACGACCGGCAGACGCATCACCTGCCGACCGGGCCGGCGCTCGACGGGCTGGCGCGGCTTCACGGCGTCACGGACGGTGAGGCGCTGCTCGATCTGCTCCGGCCGCATGTCGAGACGACCGCGCGGACCTATGACGCGCTCGATCCCGACGACGAGGGCGCGCTGTCACAGGATGGCGAGCATCTGGAGGCGCAACTTGCCGGGGCCGGGTTCGCCGATGCGCCGGCAGCGGCGCGGCGGATCGAGCAATGGCGTGCGGGCACCTATCCGGCGCTACGCAGCCCCGCCGCGCGCGCGGCGTTGGAAGCGGTGCTGCCGGGACTGATCGAGGCGCTGGCCAGGGCGCCGGACCCGCAGGGCGCGATCGTGCGGCTCGACGTCATGCTGGCGAAGCTGTCGAGTGCGATCAATTTCTTCCGCCTCCTCGAGGCACGGCCGGCGCTGGCGCGGCTGCTCGGCGCGATCCTGAGCCATACGCCGACCTTGGCGGAGGCGCTGGGCAGGCGGCCGGAATTGTTCGACGGGTTGATCGATGCAAGCGCGCTTGACCCTGTGGGCTCAGTGGACGCGGTGGCGGAGGAGATGCGCGAGGAGACCGCAGACTATCAGGCACAGCTTGATCATGTCCGTCGCGTCGTCGGCGAGAAGAGATTTGCGCTCGGCACGCAGATCGTCGCCGGGGTCGGCGATCCGCTCGAAGTGTCGGCCGGTTATGCGCGGGTGGCGGAGGCGGCGATCGTCACGCTGGCCGAAGCGACCGTGGCCGAATTCACCCTGAAGCACGGGATCGTACCCGGCAGCGAGCTGGTCATCCTGGCGCTTGGCCGAATGGGCGGCGGAGCGCTGACCCATGCCTCCGACCTCGACCTGATCTATCTCTTCACCGGCGATTACATGGCGGAGTCCGATGGTGAAAAGCCTTTGGGTGCAGTTCTTTATTACAATCGCCTGGCACAACGTGTGAGCGGTGCGCTGTCGGCGCCGACAGCGTCGGGGCCGCTTTACGACATCGACACGCGGCTTCGCCCCTCGGGCACGCAGGGGCCGCTGGTCGTCTCGCTTGACGGGTTTGCCCGCTACCAGCGCGAGGACGCCTGGACCTGGGAGCATATGGCGCTGACCCGGGCCCGGCCGGTGTTCGGTTCCGACGACGCACGGGCGGCGACCCAGGCGGTGATCGACGCGGTGCTGCGCGGTGATCGCCCCGATCGCGACGTGGTCGCCGATGCGATCGGGATGCGCGCCGAAATGGCCGCGCACAAACCACCGGCCGGGCCGCTCGATGCCAAGCTGTCGCCGGGCGGCCTGGTCGACCTGGAGTTCGCGGTGCATGTGGTGCAGCTCACCAGACATGCCGGCCTCGACCCGCATCTTGCGGTGGCAATCCGCGAGCTGGTCGAGGCGGGGCTGGCGCCGCCGCCGATCGCCGCCGCGCACGACTTCCTGACCCGCCTGCTGGTCACGCTGCGCCTGGTCGCGCCCGACGCTCAGCCGCCGGCCCAGGCAACGCGCAACCTGATCGCCCGCGCGCTCGACGTTGCGGATTGGGAAGCGGTGGTTGCGTGCTTCGCGAGGACGCGGCAGGAGGTTTCCGATTTCTGGGCCGCGGTGGCCAGGGCCGGAAGAACGACTGGAGACGGATGATGGCGGCGGCGATCGAGGAAGGCGGCAAGCTTCCCAATGTGGACCTGACGACGCCCAGCGGCGGCAAGATCAACCTGCGCGATTATCTCGGCAAGCCGTTGGTCCTGTATTTCTACCCCAAGGACGACACGTCGGGCTGCACCCGTGAGGCGCAGGATTTCAGCGGGCATTATCCCGAATTCCAGGCGCTGGGTGTCGAAGTGCTCGGCGTGTCGCGCGACACGCCGATCAAGCACCAGAAATTCATCGACAAATATGACCTGACCGTGCCGCTTGCGACCGACGACCAGAACCAGGCGCTCGAGGCGTTCGGCATCTGGGTGGAGAAGAAGCTCTACGGCAAGACCTATATGGGCATTGACCGCTCCACCTTCCTGTTCGACGCGAAGGGGGTGCTGGTGCGCGTCTGGCGGCGGGTGCGGGTGCCCGGGCATGTGATCGACGTGCTCGAGGCGCTGAAGGAGCTGCACTGATCGTCACGATGAGCATCGCGCAAGCGGTGCGGGAGGTGCTGGAGACGGCTGATCCCGCAGCGAAGGTTCGTGCCGCCCGGGCAGCGGCGCGGGCGTGGCGTCGGGGGCGCCTCGAGCATGCGTTCGACGTCGCCATGCCCGATCGCCCGGCGCGGCCGGCTCACCCCGAATTGCTGGCGCCGAGCGAGATGCCGAGGCGCGGCAAGGGTGGGTCGGAGCGAGGGCGGATCGCGCTGCTCCACGCGCTGGCGCATATCGAATTCGTCGCGATCGACCTCGCGTTCGATATGGTCGGGCGGTTCGGTGCCGAATTCCCGCGGGGCTTCGCGGACGACTGGATGTCGGTCGGCGCAGACGAGGCAATGCACTTCGCCCTGCTCGACCGGCGCCTGCGCGCGCTCGGCAGCCACTATGGCGCGATGCCGGCGCATGACGGCTTGTGGGAATCGGCGACGGCGACCGCGGAGGACTCGCTTGCCCGTCTCGCGGTCGTGCCGATGGTGCTCGAGGCGCGCGGACTGGACGTGACGCCGGAGACGATCCTTCGCTTCCGATCGGCGCGCGACGAGCCGAGCGCGCGCATCCTGCAGCGTATCCTGACCGATGAAATCCGGCATGTTCGCGCGGGCACGATCTGGTTCGAATTCGGCTGTTCCGCCAAGGGATTCGCACCCGAATCACACTGGCGCTCTCTGGTCGCGCGATATTTTCGGGGGATGATTAAGCCGCCGTTCAACGACTCGGCGCGCAACTCAGCCGGTCTGACGCTAGAATATTACGGCGCGCTTGCCCCTCTGTGAAAAACTAGGTCAATTGCGACACGTTCAGGACGCGGAGGGGCTGCGACCAGGACGATTAGGGGCGGGCGCTGGATTTCCGGCAATCGCATTCAAATGGTCGCCGGGGATAGATGAGCAAAATTTCCATCGCGTCGAGCGCGCAATTCGTGTCGCGACTAAAGACGCATTTCACCACCCGGGACTTCATTTTTCACGACGGTCGTGACCTGCGGCGCTTCAGCGTCGGCGGGCGCACCCAAGCGCTGATGGCCGGCGTTGCCGGGATCACTCTGTGCTTTTCCGCTTATGGCGTCGCCCAGGCAGCCGTTGGCGCCGTCGCGATGAGCGGCATCGTCGATGCCCCGCTGTCGCCCGAAGCCAAGGTCGCGCAGATGCAGGCGAAGGTCGCAGCGATGCAGGCCGATGTCGAAACCATCAAGCAGGCCGCCAAGGCTCATGCCACCCGCGTCGAGCAGCGCCAGGCACTGATCTCCGCCGTCGTCACCGGCAAGGGCGATCCCCGCGCGCTGGCACTGGCCGCGCCGACGATCGACAGCCATGCCGACCAGCTTGCCGCCGACGTGCTTGCGCCGCTCAAGCAGGTCGAGCAGCGTCAGGTCGCGATGGCGGTCAAGGTACGCCAGGCCGCCGAGCAGCGTTACGCCATGACCGTGGCGCACGTCCGCAAGCTCGGCATCGCGCCGGAACGTTTCGCGCCGCGCATGGCGGCGATGGGCGGGCCGTTCGAAGCCGCCGACAGCGTTGAGGCCGAGGCCGACCTGCGCGCCGACATGCAGTTCCGTTCGCTGTTCATGACCTGGAAGAAGCTCGATTCGCTCGAGCAGGGTGTGATCGCCATCCCCTCGGCCCAGCCGGTCGAGCGCCTTGCCTTCACCAGCAATTACGGCGTCCGTGCCGATCCGTTCCGCGGCACCGCGGCGATGCACGCCGGTGTCGATATCCCCGGCCCGGTCGGCACCCCGATCTATGCGACCGCCGACGGCATCATCGATCGAGCCGAGCGCTCGGGCGGATATGGCAATATGGTCGAGATCAACCATGGCAAGGGCATCCAGACCCGCTACGGCCATCTCTCCAAGATCCTCGTTGCGCCTTTCACCCGCGTGCATCGCGGCCAGCTCATTGCGCTGATGGGCTCGACCGGCCGTTCGACCGGCCCTCATCTTCATTACGAGGTCCGGATCGACGGCCATGCCGTGAACCCGGTCCCCTTCCTGCAGACCGCCGACTATCTGCTCGCGGTGCAGGATCGCGCGCTGAAGACGACCCAGGTGTCGGTGGGCGGCCCGGCCGCGGCCGACTGATCTGCTCGGGTGCCCCGGGCATCGGTTGCCGATGATCCCCGGAACGCCTATCTGCCAGTCATGGCAACCGTGACAGCTCCAGAGATTGCGCTCACCGATTCCGCCGCCGCGCGCGTCGCGGCGATTGCGGAGAAGCAGGGCAAACCCGCCATCCTTCGCCTTTCGGTCGATGGCGGCGGCTGTTCGGGCTTTCAGTACAGGTTCGGATTTGCCGACGCGGTCGACGCGGATGACGCAGTGGCCGAGAATCATGGGGTGAAACTGGTGGTCGATTCGATCAGCCTCGATCTCGTGCGCGGTTCAGCGGTCGATTATGTCGAGGATCTGGGCGGCGCCGCGTTCAAGGTGACGAACCCCAATGCCGCGTCCGGCTGCGGCTGCGGCTCAAGCTTTTCGGTCTGATCCCTTTGAGAATCGTCACCTACAACGTCAACGGCATCAAGGCTCGCCTGCCGCGCCTGCTGGAGTATCTCGCCGAGCAGGCGCCCGATGTGGTGTGCCTGCAGGAGCTGAAATCGAGCGACGAGACCTTTCCCGAAGCGGATATCCGCGCTGCCGGATACGGTGCGGTGTGGCATGGGCAGAAGGGCTTCAACGGCGTCGCGGTGCTGGCCAAGGGCAGCGATCCGGTCGAGCGGCACCGTGGACTCGCCGGCGATCCGGACGACGAGCACAGCCGTTACCTGGAGGCCGAGGTCGACGGCGTGGTGATCGCCTCGATCTACCTGCCCAACGGCAATCCCCAGCCGGGCCCGAAATTCGACTACAAGCTCAAGTGGATCGAGCGCCTGTCGGATCGCGCCCGCGCATTGCTCGCCGAGGAAAAGCCGGTGGTGCTCGCGGGCGACTATAACGTCATTCCCAATGACGACGACACTTTCTCCGTCCGCGCGATGCAGAACGACGCGCTGATGCAGCCGGAAAGCCGGTCGGGCTATCGCGCTTTGGTCGCCCAGGGCTGGACCGACGCGCTGCGCACCCGTCATCCCAAGGGCGGAGTCTGGACCTTCTGGGATTATCAGGCCGGCGGCTGGCAGCGCGATGCGGGGTTCCGGATCGATCATCTGCTGCTCAGCCCGCTCGCCGCCGATCGGCTGGCGGATGCAGGTGTCGACAAGGAATATCGCGGCCGGGAGAAGGCGAGCGATCATGCCCCGACATGGGTGCGGCTGCGATAGGTCTTATGGCCTTCGACCTCCAGAAGGTGCTTCGCCGCAAGAGCGAGGAACCGGGCGACCTGTTGCGGGCACGCCTCGCATGAAGCGGCTGGCGATCGCGTTTCTGTTGCTGCCGACCGCCGCCTTTGCCGATGATCGCGACTATTGCCCGGCGCGGCCGGGGCTCGGCACGCCCGCCTGCACGATCGCGCCTGGCCGCGTCTCGGTCGAGATGGGGCTGGCGGACTGGACGCGCGACGACAATCCGGACACGCGCGACGACACGATCCTGATCGGCGATACGCTGGTGCGGATCGGACTGACCGACATAGTGGAGGCACAGGTCGGCTGGACGGCATTCGGCCATGTCCGGACGCGCGACAAGACCACCGGACGTGTCGACACCGTCGATCGTGCCGGTGACGCGCTGCTCGGCCTGAAGGTCAATCTCCATCACCCGGACGGCAGCGGTTTCTCCGCGGCGGTGCAGCCCTTCGTCACGCTGCCGGTCGGGCGGTCGCCGGTCGGGGTGGGGGACTGGGGCGCGGGCATGGTGGTTCCGGTCAGCTTCGACCTCGGTCACAAGCTCAGCCTGCAAGTCGCACCCGAAGCGGATGCGGCGGTGGATCAGGACGGGAAGGGGCGACATTTCGCGGCCAGTGCTACGATTGGGCTCGGTCTGGCGATCAGCGATACGGTGAGCGGGACGATCGAATTCCAGGCGGCGCGGGACGACGATCCGTCGGGACGGACCAGCCAGGCGCTGTCGTCGATATCGTTCGGATGGATGCCGCGCGACGACTGGCAATTCGATGTTGGCGCCGTTGCCGGGCTGAACCGCGATGCGCCCGATGCGGAACTCTATATCGGCGTTTCGCGCCGCCTATAGGCGACCCGACGATTCATAGTGTCCGCTGATAGATCTCGTAGGTCTTGTTGACCCGGCTCTGGATCGTCTCGGCGATGGCGTTCATGCCCTGGTTGTCGTCGAGCACCCAGCCGATCTCGCCGCGTGTCGCGCCGTAGTTCGCCAGGGCGGCACGGCGGATATATTCGATCATCATGAAGGCGAGCTGGCTCGCCATGCGCGAGGACTGGAGTTCCTTCAGCACGCCCATCAGCGGCACGCGCATCGTGCGCACCTGCGGTTTGCGCAGCCAGAGCAGCAGCCTGGCCCAGCCGAAGGGCAGCAGGCTGCCGTTCAGCGGCTTGATCGCCTCGTTGAGGTCGGGGAGCGTGATCATGAAGGCGACAGGGCGCCCGTCCAGTTCGGCGATGCGGATCAGGTCGTTGAACACGATCGGCTTCAGCTTGACGCCGACATCGGCGATCTCGGGCGGGGTGAGGGGCACGAAGCCCCAATTGTCCGACCAGGCATCGTTGAGGATGGCGAGGATGATCGCCGCTTCCTCGTCGAACTTCGACTTGTCGACCTCGCGGATGCGGATACGCGGATTCTTCTCGCCCGACTGGATGATCCGCTTCACGATCGGCGGGAATTCCTGCGTGATATCGAGATCATAGGTGTAAAGCGTCTTGGCCGGGGCATAGCCCGCCGCCTCGATCCAGCCGCGATATTCCGGCTTGGCATGGCCCATCATGATCGTCGGCGCGTGATCATAGCCCTGGATCAGCAGGCCGGGTTCTTCCCAGATCGACATGCTGATCGGGCCGAGCACCTTGGTCATGCCCTTGTTGCGCAGCCAGCCCTCGGCCGCGTTGATCAGCGCCTGGGCGGTATTGGCGTCCTCCGCATCAAACAGGCCGAACTGGCCGCAGCCCGGGCCGAAACCCTGTTCCGCCGGCATGGTCAGCGCGAGCGTGTCGATATGGGCCGAGATGCGGCCGACAACCTGATTGCCGCGCTCGGCCAGGAAAAGCTGTGCCTCGGCATGGCTGAACCAGCCATTCTTTTCCGGCGTGATCAGCCCCAGCGCTTCGCTCTTCAGCGGCGGCACCCAGTTGGGGTCGTCCTTGTAGAGCCGGAAGGGCAGATCGACGAATTTCTTGCGATCGGCCTTGCTGCTGATCGGTCGGATGGAAAGCGGGTGCGTGTTAGCCAAGACGACAAGCCTCTCTGTAAGAACTGCGCACTCCCGCGTGCCGCACAAGCTGTCAAGCGCGCTCCTGTCAAGCGCCGGCGATCATGGGGGGCAACGCCATACCCTGTTGCTGCCACCATATAGCCACTATCTTTGTGCAATGCCGCGAACCATGAACACATCGCTTGCCTTCGATCGGCGCGACATCGCGTCGGGCCAGAGCGCCGCCCTGCGAACCGCGCCGGAGCGCATCGCCGATGACAAGGCGATGCTGCGCACGGCCGCCGAACTGACGCGCGACCTCAATGCGCCGAAGCCCGCCATCTACTGGACCGACCTGATCCTGTCGGCCGCGATCGGCTATGCCACACTTGCCGCCACGATCCTGGCGCCCTCGACCGGCTGGTCCGTGGCGGCGGGCGTCGTCGCGATCCTTGCCCTGTACCGTGCCGACAGCTTCATCCACGAAATCACCCATATCAAGCATTCGGCGCTGCCCGGCTTCCGCCTCGGCTGGAACCTGATCGCCGGCATCCCGATGATGGTGCCGTCCTTCATGTATGAGGGCGTGCACAACCTGCACCATGCGCGCACGCGCTACGGCACGGTCGAGGACCCCGAATACCTGCCGCTGGCGCTGATGAAACCGTGGACCCTCCCATTGTTCGTGGTCACCTCGCTGCTGGCGCCTTTCGCGCTGCTGGTGCGCTTCGCAGTGCTCGCCCCGATCGCCCTGGTCTTCCCGAAGATGCGTACCCTGCTCGACGAGCGCTATTCGAGCCTGTCGATCAACCCCAGCTTCCGCCGCCGCCCGCCGGAAGGCGCGTTCAAGACGCATTGGCGCCGGATGGAAGCCGCGACCAGCGTCTGGGCGATCGCGCTGCTGACCCTGACCGCCACGGGCGTCATCCCGTTGCGCGCGCTGCTGATCTTCCTCGGGATCACTTCGGGCGTTGCCATCCTCAACCAGGTGCGGACCCTCGTCGCGCATCTGTGGGAGAATGAAGGGGAGACGATGACCGTCACCGCGCAGTATCTCGACACCGTGAACGTGCCGCCGCCGGCGCTGCTGCCGGTGCTGTGGGCGCCGGTTGGCCTGCGCTACCACGCGCTCCACCATCTGCTGCCCGGTGTGCCCTATCATGGGCTGGCCGAGGCGCATCGCCGCCTGTCCGCTGCGCTGGGCGAGCAGTCGCCCTATCACAAGGCGAGCTATCCCGGTCTGCCGGGCCTGGTCGACCGGCTGGTGCGCAGCACGATGGGCCGCCGCGTGGGTTGATTGAGGCGGCCGGGCATTCGTGCAGGGCGCGCGCTTCACCGGGCGGATCGACATTCAAATGCGCTGCTTTTTTTCCTCTCCAGTGGGAGAGGATACGAAGACTTGAGAGCGAAGCGATCTAGTCGGAGTTGGTGAGGGGCTCCGGAGTTCTCGATAGCTCCCGGAGCCCCTCACCAAGTTACGCTAGGCAGCAAGCTGCCAAGCTACACTATCCTCTCCCACCGGAGAGGAGTCTGTGTGGTTCCCTAGCTACTGTAAGCAAGCGGCTACAGTGGCGAGTGCGCTGCCGTACCGCCGATGTAGCGCGCGGTGCTATTCCTCGGTGCGGACCAGCACCGCTTCGCCGATCAGGAAGAATAGCAGGAACGGCGCCCAGGCGGCGAGGAAGGGCGGGTAGGCGCCCAGATTGCCCATCGCCAGCGCGAAATTGTCGGCCACGAAATAGGTGAAGCCGAGTGCCATGCCGATCACGGCGCGGATGAACAGCCGGCCCGACCGGGCGAGGCCGAACGCGGCCACGGCGCCGAGCAGCGGCATCAGCACCGACGACAGCGGCCCGGACAGCTTGTGCCACAGCGAGCCCTCAAGCGCCTTGGTCGGCCGGCCGGCGTCAGACAGGTCCGAGATCGCCGAACTCAGCGCGTCGAACGATAGGCCGTCGGGATCGACCGTTGCCAGGGTGAACTGATCCGGGCGCACGCCCTTGGCTACGATGATCGTGCCGAGCGGGGTCTTCTTGCCGCTCTTCACATCGAAACGGCTCGCGGGGCCGACCCGCCACGCATCACCGTCGCGCCTGCCGTGCGGGGCGCTGATGATGCCGACCAGATTGCCGCCCTGGCGGTCGTACAGTGTGATGCTGGCGAGCGTGGCCGCATTGCCGCGACCGCGAATCTGGCCGACCTCGATCAGATCGTCGCCGTCTCGCACCCAGACATTGGAGCGGTCGCCACGATCGATCGGCACCGGCGCATATTCGGCCTTTTGCCACTGATCGAGCGTGCCCGTCGCGCGCGCGACGATCCGGTCGTTGAAGGTGAAGGAGATGAGCGCGACGCCCAGGCTGGCGACGATCAGCGGCGCCAGCACCTGATGCGCCGACAGGCCCGATGCCTTGAGCGCGACGATCTCGCTGTTCTGATTCAGGGTCGTCAGGGTGATGATCGTGCCGAGCAGTACCGAAAAGGGCAGGAAGCGCGCGATGATCTCCGGTGTGCGAAGGCTGACGTAGCGCCAGATCTCCGCATCGCCATTGCCGGCATGGGCGAGGATCCGTCCGGATTCGCTCAGCAGGTCGAGCGACTGGAGCACCAGCACCAATGCCGCGAGGATCGCGAAGGTGCGCACCAGGAACATCCGGCCCATATAGAGGGACACGGTGCGGGACGGGAAAAGCTGCAGCGCGATCATGTCGTTGCCGCCTCCTCTTCCTGATCCTTGGGTTTCGCGCCGGGCAGCCAGCGGCCGAGCAGCTTGCCGGCCTTGGAGAAGACCCGCTCGAGCGCGCCGATCGGCTGACCGCCGGGCACATAGGCGATGGTGTAGTACATCCAGAAAATCAGGGCCGAGAAGATGAGGAAGGGTGCCCAAAGGGCGATCAGCGGGTCGACCGTGCCCATGCCGCCAATGTCCCGGGCATATTCGTTCACCTTGTGATAGGTGACGATCATCACGATCGACAGGAAGACGCCCAGCGCCGAGGTCGATCTCTTGGGCGGCACGCCGAGCGACAGCGCCAGGAACGGCAGCAGGAACATCGTTGCCACTTCCACCACGCGGAAATGGAGGGCGGCGCGGCTGGTGTCGCGCAATTTCTCCGGTGCGGCCTGGTTGCCGCCGATCTTCGCGAGTTCGGGCAGGGTCAGTTCGTTCCTGCCCTCCCGGTTCCGGAAATTCTCGTATTTCGGCAGGGCGATGGGCAGGTCGTGGAGACTGAAGGTCAGCACACGCGGCGTCGGCACGCCCGGTTCGTTGCGCACCAGCGTGCCGTTGGTCAGGCGGAAGACGATCTCGTCGGGATTGTCGGTCGCGAAGAACTGCCCGTGATCGGCGGTCACCGCATAGTCGCCACCCTTCTTGTCGACCATGTGCACGAAGATGCCCGAGAGCTTGCGGCCCTGCTCGCGGCTCCGCTCGATGCGGATCGTCATCTTGTCGCCGAAATGGGTGAACTCGCCTACCTTGATCGACGCGCCGAGTGCGCCGGTGCGCAACTCGAACCGCAGCTTCTCATAGGCATAGCGCGCATCGGGCTGGACGAAGCCGACGATCGCGAGGTTCACGGCGGCAAGCCCGATCGCGTACATGAAGGGCACCCGCAACAGGCGCGTGTAGCTCATCCCGACGGCGCGGAGCACGTCAAGCTCCGACGTCGTGGCGAGCTTGCGGAAGGCGAGCAGGATGCCGAGCATCAGCCCGATCGGAATGCCCAGGCCGAGATATTCCGGCAGCAGGTTCGCCAGCATCTTCCAGACGACATTGACCGGCCCGCCTTCGGTGGCGACGAAATCGAAGAGCTTCAGCATGCGATCGAGCACCAGCAGCATCGCGGAGATGATGAGGGTCGAAAACAGCGGCACCGCGATCAGCCGGGCCATGTAGCGGTCGATGGACTTCATGGAGCTAGCGGCTACAGCCTTTACGGAAGGGCAGGGTGAGGCCGCCCGGTCGAGCGGCTATATCCGGGGTAAGGGGCGGCGTCAGCTACCAAATCACTCTGCGGCGATACTGTCGGGGCCGGTATTGCGCGGCGCGGCGATCGCGGCGGCGATCGCGCGCTCCAGGGCGGTGATGGTGAAGGGTTTGCGCAGCACGTGACGCCCGCCAAAGGCAGCCTCATTCGCGTCCCCGGCATAGCCGGTGACGTAGAGGACGGCGACATGGGCATAGCCGTCCGCCAGCGACGCGATCATCTCGGGACCGGTCTGTTGCGGCATCAGCACGTCCGAGACGATCAGGTCGATCCCGCCCATGCGGTCGAGCAGTGCCCGCGCGAGCAGCGGATCGTCGCAGGCAAGGGGGCGGTGGCCCAACTCGGTCAGCGCGGCCATGGTCGCGGTGAGCACGCGCGGATCGTCCTCGACCACCAATATATCCAGGGACTCGGCCGCTGCGACGTCGACCTGCTCCTCCCGTTGCGCCTCGACGATCATGGCACCCATATGGCGCGGCAAATACAGAGTGACGGTCGTGCCCCGGCCCGGCTCCGACTCGATGCCGATCTCGCCATCGGCCTGGCGCACAAAGGCGAATATCTGGCTCAGGCCCAGGCCGGTGCCCTTGCCGACTGGCTTGGTGGTGAAGAAGGGCTCGAACACGCGCTCCAGCACTTCGGGCGTCATACCGCAGCCGGTGTCGGTCACCGCGATCGTCACATACTCGCCAGCGGGGCAGGTGCCGACCTGTTCCGCCGCCAGCGCGGTGCCCGCGGTGGCGATGGTCAGCCGGCCACGCCCGTCCATCGCGTCACGGGCATTGACCGCGAGGTTGAGCAGCACGTTTTCGAACTGGTACCGGTCAGCACGGATTTGCCACCCATCGCCGGCATCGTTCGTCGTGACGGTGATGGCGTCGCCCAGGGTCCGGTCGAGCAGATCGGACATGCCAGCGACCAGCGGGCCGGGCTCGATCGGCTCGAGCTTCAGCGCTTCCTCGCGCGAGAAGGCGAGGAGGCGTCGCGTCAGCGCAGCAGCGCGGTTGGCGCCCTCCATGGCATTGTCGATATGGCGCCTGGCCTGGTCGGGATCGGCGACATTGCGGCGCGCCAGTTCCAGCCCGCCAAGAACGACGGCAAGCATATTGTTGAAATCATGGGCGATGCCGCCGGTAAGCTGGCCGACCGCCTCCATCTTCTGGACCTGGCGAAGCCGCGCCTCCTTTTCGAGCAGGTCGGCTGTCGCCTTGGCGACCGCAGCCTCCAGATCCTCGGCGCGCAGCCGTTCCGCCTCGGCCTCGGCATTCGCCGCCGCGCGTTCGCCGAGCGCGCGGACCGTCATCCAGCCAAGCACGATCGCGCCAAGCACGATGAGGATGCCGAATGCGCCGAGCACGCGCGCGACGCGGGTCGATTGCGCGACTGATCGCAACGCCTCCCCGGTGCGGGCATCCAGCACCGAGCGCTCGCGGGCGATGATCTGATCGAGCAGGGTGTTGATCTGACCCAGCGACGCTGCCTCGCGCGCCTGGTAATAGCGCGCCAGTGCCTGGTCGTTCTTGTGGTAGTTGGTGCTGAGCGCGATCAACGACAATTCCCTGCCGCGTACCTCATAGGAGCGCTGCAGGGCATCGGTCAGCTTCTGCTGCTCCGCATTGTCGCCGGTCACCCGGTCAAGCTTGGCGATCTGCCCGCCCGCCACGCGCCATTCGTCGTAGAAGCGCCGGCCGAGCGACTTGTCGCCGCTGATCACATAGCGGCCGAGCGACGCCTCCGAGCCGGAGATGGTCCCGGACAATGTCCGGGCGAGGATCATCACCTCGAAGCTGTGGGTCTGCAGACGGAGCGCCCGGTCACGCTCGTTATTGGCGCTGTTGAGCGTCAGTATCAGGGCGACGAGCACCAGCGCGCCCAGCAGCCCCATCACGACCAGCATGATAGTGCGCCAGGCGCCCCCAGGCTCCCCGGGAGCCGCGGCTTCGCCTTCGTTCCCGCTCATTGGCCGCGATTCTACCCGCAAGCGAGACTCATGAAAAGCCGTCCTATTTTCGGCTCAGCTTATCGCGCCGGTCGCCTGTCCCGCGGACCTGAACATCTCGATGATCGTTTCGATCTGTGCGGGGCTGTGTTCGGCGCAGACCGAGCAGCGCAGCAGATAGGTGCCGGCCGGCGTCGCGGGCGGGCGCGCCATGTTCACATAGAGCCCGCCCTCGAGCAGCGCCTGCCACATCGCGACGGCCTGGGTCTGGTCCTCAAGGATCACCGCGACGATCGCCGATTCAGGCGTGGCCGTGCCGAGCTTGAAGCCCATGTCGGTCAAGCCGCCATGCAGTCGCCTGCTGTTCTCCCATAGATGAGCGCGCTTGTTATGGGCGTACATCAGTTTGCGGATCGAGGTGGCGGCGGTCGCAACGACCGACGGGGGAAGCGAGGCGGTGAAGATATAGGGGCGCGACACGAAGCGCATGATCTCGAACTTCGGATGGTTCGAGACGCAGAAGCCGCCGACCGTGCCGACCGATTTGGAGAAGGTGCCGACGACGAAATCGACCTGGTCCTCAAGCCCCTGGTCCTCATAGACGCCGCGGCCATTGGGGCCGAAAAAGCCCATCGAGTGCGCCTCGTCGACCAGCACCATGGCACCGTGCTTCTTTGAGACGGCGACCATTTCCTTCAGTGGGGCGATGTCGCCCATCATCGAATAGACGCCTTCGAGCACGACGAGCTTGCCCGGTTCCGGCGGGAGGCGGCCGAGACGCTTGTCGAGATCCTCGACCGAATTGTGGCGGAAGCGCACGATCTCGGCATTGCCCATCGCGCAGCCGTCATAGATCGATGCATGGCTGTCGGCATCGAGGATGATGTACTCCCCCTTGCCGGCGAGCGCGGAGATCATGCCCAGATTGGCCTGATAGCCGGTCGAGAAGACGATCGCGCCGGTGGTGCCGTAGAATTCGCGGAGCGCCGCCTCGACATCGGCATGGTCGCGGAAGGTGCCGTTGAACACGCGGCTGCCGTTGGTGCCCGAACCATATTGGTCGAGCGCGTCCTTGCCGGCCTGGATGACATCGGGATCGAACGTCATGCCCATATAATTATAGGTGCCGAGCAGGATGGTCTCCTTGCCCTTGATCACCGCGACGGTCGGCGACTTCACCTCGTCCATCACGATCGCGAAGGGATCGCGCACGCCGGTGTCGAGCAGCGCCTGGCGCTCGGCGATCAGCGGGTCGTATTTGGTGAAAAGGTCGCGTTCGGGCGGGATGATCGGCGGATCGATCGGCAGCGCGTCGGCGGTCTGGGCGGAATCGGTCATCGGTTTCAGGCTTTCAGCTTCATCACCGCATCGACGAGCTGCCCGACCGTCTCGATCTCGGCCTGCATGTTCATCGTGATGATGATCTCGAATTCGTCCTCGATCGCCGCCACGAAATCCATCACCGTCAGGCTGTCCCACTCCAGGTCGCCCTGGAAGGTCGTCGCGTCGGAGAGCGCGACGCCCTTTTTGTTGAAGGGTTCGATCAGGCCGGTGACGGTGTCGAAAACGTGTGCGCGGTCGGTCAAGACATGTCCTTCGAAGAGTGGAGCCGAGCCCTGCCAAGAAAATGCGGCGGCTTTCTGACGATCCTATAGCAGCCCCGAACGGCGATGCCACCGGGCGGCCGCATTAAGGGGACGCGGGCATGATCGGGAGCCGGATTGAATCGATGGACGATAAATCACGCTGACCCCTTTTTCGGGATCGGTTGGCAAATCGGGAGAGGTCGTGGCACTCTCCGGGGATGGAGCCTCAGCCGCCTCGCACCTTTGCGCCCAATGCGGTTCATATGGTCCGCACCGCGCAGGCGATCCATGTCCAGCTGAGCGCGATGGCGGACCAGAAGGCGAGCATCCTGATGGGTGCGAGCTTCGTGATCTTCACCATCACGATCAACCAGAGCCATGGCACGCTGCCGCCGCTGCCGCTGCTGGTGTTGGGCAGCTTCGCCTTTGCCAGCGCCGTGCTGGCGGTGTTGGCGATCATTCCCAGGACGAAGATGCCGGCGGATGCGCCGGTCAATCTGCTGTTCTTCGGATCCTTCACGCAGCTGTCGCAGGATGCGTTCGTCGATCGGGTCGTGGACGCGATGGCTGACGAGGAGACGATGCTGCGCACCGTCGCGGCCGATCTCTACGGCAATGGCCTGGTGCTTCAGCGGAAGAAATATCGCCGGCTGGAGCTGGCGTACAAGGTGTTCCTGACCGGCCTGGTCGCCTCGGCGATCGCCTTCGTCGCCCAGTTCGTCTGATCAGAGCAAGCCGTTCGCCCGGTACCAGGCGGCAGTGGCGGCAAGGCCGCGCTGAGTCGGCACCTCGGGCTGCCAGAGCGAAGGGGCGGGGCGGCGTGCGGGGTCGATCGTCCAGTCGGGATGCGAGAGATAGCCGACGCGGTCCGCGGTGAGTTTCGCGTTCGGGCCGCGAAACAGCCGGTCGCCCTTGGCCGCCAGGGACAGCAGTGCTCTGGGCAAGGCGAGGGGAAGCACGCGTTGGCCTACCGCCGCGCCGATCGCGCGGGCGAAGCCGTCATGAGTCCAGCCGCCCTCGACTCCGTCGTCCGCCTCCAGGATCACCCGGCCCGGATCGGTCGCGACCAGCGCGAGCAGCAGGCGGGCGAAATCGCCGACCTCGATCACCGATATCTTGCCCGGCGGCGGCAGCAGCGCGAGGCCACGCTTCGCCAGGCGGAACATATCGCGCATCTCCATGTCGCCCGGGCCGTAGATCGCGGTGGGCCGGACGATCGTCCAGTCGAGCGAGGAGACTTCGACGACATGCTCGGCGCCCGCCTTCGACCAGCCATAGGCGGACAGGGAAGGTTCGCGCGCGGCGAGCGAGGAGACGTGGATGAAGCGCCGGGCGCCAGCGCCGGTCGCCGCGTCGACCACCGCCTGGGTGCCGGCGATATTGCCCGAGGCGAAACCGTCGCGATCCGGCGCGTTCACCACGCCCGCGACATGGATCACGGCGTCGGCACCGCGCACGAGGCTGGTCAGCGCCATTCCGGTGTCGAGCGCGCCGGAGACCCAGGTGACGCGGGGAATGTCGGGCTGTGGACGGCGGGTGAGGGCGCGGACTTCATGGCCAGCCCGCACTGCCAGTTCGATCAGCGTCTTGCCGACGAATCCGGTGCCCCCGGTGATCGCGATCAGGCTCACACCAGCGCCATATGGTTGCGATGGACCAGGGCGGCGCGGGGCGCGTAGCCGAGGATCGCGGCGAGCGCGTCGCTGCGGCGGCCGATGATCTTGCCGGCGTCGGGCGCGTCATATTCGGCAAGCCCGCGCGCCACCGGCCTCCCGTCAGGTCCGCAGATCGCGACCAGGTCGCCGCGCCGGAACTTGCCCTCGATCCGCACGGCGCCGGCGGCGAGCAGGCTCTTGCCGCCGAGCAGCGCCTTCATGGCGCCGGCATCGATATGGATTTCGCCCTTGGCGGTCAGCCCGCCCGCGAGCCAGGCTTTCCGCGCGGGCGCCGTCTTCTCGGCGACGAACACCGTGCCGCGGCCGCTTTCGGCAAAGGCGCTGAGCGGGCTGATCTGATGGCCCGAAACGATGGCAAGATGCGCGCCGGCGGCGGTGGCGATGCGGGCGGCGGCGATCTTCGACACCATGCCGCCCGATCCCATGCCGGAACCGGAGCCGCGATCCGCCATCGCTTCTATCCTGGCGTCGATCCGCTCGACGCGGTCGATCATGGTCGCTTCGGGATTGGTGGTCGGGTTGGAATCGTAGAGGCCGTCGACATCGGACAACAGGATCACGCCCTGCGCGCCTGCCGCCTGGCCTACCCGGGCGGCGAGGCGGTCATTGTCGCCGAAGCGGATCTCTTCGGTCGCGACGCTGTCATTCTCGTTGATCACCGGCACGACGCCGAGCGCAAGCAACCGGCTGAGCGTGGCGGCGGCGTTGAGATAGCGGCGGCGATCCTCGAGATCGTCGAGCGTGATGAGAATCTGCGCCGCCGTCAGTCCCTCGGCACCGAGCAGCTCCGCCCAGACCTGGCTCAGCGCGATCTGCCCGGTCGCGGCGGCTGCCTGCGCATCCTCCAGGCTGGCGCGGCCGCCTTTGGGGAGCTTCAGGCGGCGTGCGCCCAGGGCGATCGCGCCGGAGGAGACCACGACGATCTCCTGTCCGGCCTTCGTCCGGGCGGCGATGTCGGCGACGAGGCTGGTCAGCCATTCGCGCCGCACCGTCCCGTCGGGGGCGACGAGCAGCGCGGAGCCGACCTTGACGATCAGGCGGGGGCAGGCGCGGGGCGAGAACATCAGATCAGAGCGGCGACCATTCGATCGCGTCTTCCGCGCCATCGTCACGCACCGGCGTCGTTGCGGCGGGTCCGATCGCGTCGAGCAGCCGGTCGAGCACTGCTTCGAGACCCTCGCCGCCGGCACCGGACATCGGCAGCACCTCCGCCTTGCTCGCGCGCTTGAGCTTGGTGATGAGCTTCTTCACCTCGGCGGGCTCCAGCGCATCGACCTTGTTGAGGCCGATCACCTGGGGCTTGTCGATCAGCCCGGCGCCATAGGCATCGAGTTCGCCGCGCACGATGCGATAATTGCCGACCGGATCCTCCTCGGTCGCGTCGACCAAGTGGAGCAGCACCTTGCAGCGCTCGATATGGCCGAGGAATCGGTCGCCGATGCCGGCGCCGTCAGCCGCGCCTTCGATCAGGCCGGGGATGTCGGCCACGACGAACTCGCGATTGTGGCGGCTGACCACGCCGAGCTGCGGGCGCACGGTGGTGAAGGGATAATCGCCGACCTTCGCCTTGGCGTTGGTGACGGCGTTGATGAAGGTCGATTTGCCGGCATTGGGCAGGCCGACCAGCCCGGCGTCGGCGAGCAACTTCAGCCGCAGCCACACCCAGGCTTCCTGATAGGGCCAGCCCGTGCCGTGCTGGCGCGGCGTGCGGTTGGTCGAGGTCTTGTAGCTGGCATTGCCGCGACCGCCATCGCCGCCGCGCAGAAACACTTCGCGCTGGCCGGCGACGGTGAAGTCGGCGAGCACTTCCTCCTTGTCCTCGGACAGGATCTGCGTGCCGACCGGCACCTGGATCACCAGATCGTCGCCACCGGCGCCAGTCATGTTCGAGCCGGAGCCGCCATGGCCGCGCGGCGCGCGGAAATGCTGGGTGTAGCGGAAGTCGATCAGCGTATTGAGACCGGCGACCGCCTCGAAGATGATGTCGCCACCCTTGCCGCCATTGCCGCCGTTCGGGCCGCCATATTCGATGAACTTCTCACGCCGGAAGGCGACGGCGCCGGGGCCGCCCGCGCCCGAACGGACGAAGATCTTTGCTTGGTCGAGAAAATGCATGGCCGCTCTCTAGCGGAAATCGCAATTTTATCCAGTAGAGGCGTGGATCAGGCGTTTTCGCCCTTGTGCGACGCCATCAGCACGTTGGCGGCAAGCTCTCGCGCCTTCTCGCGGGGCAGGCCGAGCGCCTTCGCCATCGGCCCGCCGAGCAAGGCGTCGCCGAGCGCAGTCAGCACGAGCTGGAGCGTTTCCTCATGGATCGTCATGCGGCCCGGCGCATGATCTTCCGACAATTCCTCGACGAGGTTGTGGATCGCCTCGAGGATCGGATCGAGCGCATCCTGGTTGCCGGTCAGGATCATCCAGGACGCCATCGCGCCGGCGCCGCGCGCAAAGGCGTCGAAAGTCATATCGACCACCTCGCGCGGATTCTGGTCAGTCTCGCGGGCGCGTTTTGCCGCCGCGCCGATCTGCGCGGTGATCTTGTCGGCGAGATGCTTGATCAGCGCGCGTTGCAGGTCGCCGGCCGAGCCGAAATGATGGAGGAGATTGGCGTGGGTCCGCCCGATCCGTGCCGCGACCGCCTTGAGCGTGACGGCCTGCGGCCCTTCCTCGACGAGCAGCGCGCGCGCCGCCTCGATCGCGGCTTCGCGTGATTCTTCCGGGCTGAGACGTTTGCGAATTATTGACACTAGTGTAAGTAAAGCCTATTGACAGTCTTGTAAGCGACCCATGTTTCTATCTGTTCGGAGGTTTTCGTGGCGAAAGCAACCACTCCCGGCGACCTGACCATCACGCCGCGCGATCGCCGGTTCGGCCGCGAGGCGCGAATGGGGCGCTGGTGGCTCAACCAGGACCCTTACGCTACGGCTTTCTACAACGCGTTGTCGGTGACCTTTCCCAAGGGCGAGGCCTTTTTCGTCGACAGCGTCCGCGCCTTTCGCGACGGCACGCCGCCCAAGCTGGCGGGCGAGATCCAGGCGTTCATCAAGCAGGAAGTGATGCACACGCGCGAGCATGTCGCGTTCAACCGGCATGTCGTGGACCAGGGTTATGACATCAGCCGGCTCGAGGCTCGGGTGCAGCAGGGGCTCGACCTGACCAAGGGTCGCCCGCCGATCGCGAACCTGACCGCGACGATGGTGCTCGAGCATTTCACGGCGATCATCGCGCATGAGCTGCTCGCCAATCCGCGCCATCTGGCCGGGGGCGAGGAGGAGTTCGCCAATCTGTGGCGCTGGCATGCCGCCGAGGAGATCGAACACAAGGGCGTCGCCTATGACACCTGGTTGCACGCAACGCAGGACTGGAGCGAGTGGCAACGCTTCAAGGTGAAGGCGCTGGTGATGTTGCGCGTCACCGCGAACTTCACGCGCGGCCGGACGCGCGGGATGCTCGACCTGCTGGCGCAGGACGGGCTTAGGGGGCCCAGGGTGTGGGCGAAGATGTTCTGGTATGCGTTCGGCCGGCCCGGCATGGCGCGCAAGGTTGCCGGGCAATGGTTCGCTTTCTTCTGGCCGAGCTTCCATCCGTGGAATCATGACGATCGGAAGCTGATCGGCATGTACGAGAGCGAATATGAGGCGGCGATCCTGCCCCGCGAGACCGTCGCGGCCTGAAGGGGAAGGCCGGCGAACCGGCCCTCCGCCCTTTTACCAGGTCACGCCGAGCCGGGCGTAGAGATAGCGCCCATTGAAGCCGAACGGCGAGTAATAGGGGAAGCCGACCAGGCCCGTGCTGTTGAGGATGGTCCCGCGCGACGAGGTGAGCTTCACATAGTCGGGATAGGTGTCGAACAGATTGTTCGCGCCCACCGCCAGGTTGATGTTGCGGATCACCTGATAGCGTGCCTCCAGATCGAAGATGGTGTGGCGGCCGGTATGGATGTCGTCCTCGGCAAAGCCGTTGCTGCTCGGTTGGGTGACGTCGCCATAATAGGAGCCGCGTGCCGTCACGCCGAGATCCCCGAGCGACCAGTCGACTGTGCCGACGATCTTGGTGCGCGGCGTGCCCTGTTCGAACGAGATGATTCGCTGCCGGCTGAAGATCGGCAGGACCACGCTGGTCGAGACCCCGTTGACCAGGGCAGTGATCGTTGCCGGGGCGGGGGCACGCGTCACCTTGATGTCGTTGAAATTGCCGGCGGCGGTGAAATCGAACGTGCCGATGCCGTCGGTCACTGCGCGGTAGTGCGCAACCACGTCGATACCCTTGGTCGTCGAACGGATGCCGTTGAGGAAGAAGCGCCCGGCGGTGACGTTGGCGGATGCGGGGTTGGACGCGAGCAGGGCGGCGACCACGGTGCCGCTGAGATTCTCCGACAGGGCGATCTGATCGCGTACCTTGATCCGATAGGCATCGACCGAAAGATCGAAGCCGCCCGAGCGCACCACCAGGCCGGCCGAGAGGTTGGTGGCCTTTTCCGGACGCAACGGCTTGCCGCCGAGTGCGGTGCCGACCGGGCTGACCGAGGGGAACAGGCCCGTCTCGACGATCCCGCCATTGCTCAGCACCGACGCGGTCGAGGTGAAATATTGCTGCTGCAACGACGGCGCACGGAAGCCGGTGGAGGCAGTGCCGCGGATCGCGATCCAGGGCGCGAATTCGTAGCGCGCGCTGAGCTTGCCGTTCACGGTCTCGCCGAAGTCCGAATAGCTCTCACCGCGGACCGCGGCGCCCAGGGTGAGTGCCTCGACCGGCTTGGCCTCGATATCGAGATAACCGGAGACGTTCGAACGGTGCACGTCGACCCGGTTCGATGGCTGGAAACCAGGAAAGCCCTGGGCGCCCGAGCCCAGTGTGGACGGCGCCGGAGTCGGGAGGCTTGGGTTGCGATCATAGGATGCCGGGTCGCCGGCCCCGATCTGGAAACCTTCGCGGCGGAATTCTCCGCCCCCGGCGATGTTGATCGTACCGTCGCCCAGCGGCAGTTCCTTGGAGACGTCGAGGCCGCCGACGATCTGGTCGTAGACCAGCCTGCCGTCATAGAATTCTCGGGCGGAGTTGGCGCCGTACGTCGCGTTGCCGGAATTGCGCGTGTAGAATGTCAGCTTGTTCCGGCCATAGGAGAGGTTCAGGTCGACCTTCCAGCCGGATACTTCGCCGCGCAGGCCTTCAGTGAGCGTCACATCCTCCGACTTGACGTTGATCAGCGGGGTGAAGCCGTCGGGATAGAGGGTGGCGAGAGCCGCCGCACTGAGATTGTTGTCGGTGCCGCCATTGATGCGCGGGGTGGCCGCACTGGTGCTGTCGCGGTGCTGATAGCCGCCGAATCCGTAAAACTCCCAGCCGCTGTCGCCCAATCCGTAGCCGGCATTGGCATAGATGCTGTACTGCTCCACCTCCGGGTCGCCAAACCGCGAGCGCACCCGGATCGGGGTCTTGCGCGGATCGAAATCGCCGCGGCTTGTGGCGTTGCGGTTCAGATATTCGGCGGACAGCGTCAGGAACCCTTGCGATCCCAGGGCGAAGCCCTGCCATCCGGCAACGGTGACCGTCTCGCCGTCATGCTCGTTGCGCTGGCCGCGCGCGGTCTTCACGTCAGTGACGTACTGGCCATAGGTGACGGTCGCGCCGCCGCCGCTACGTGCCTCGCGCAGGCGGAGGTTGACCACGCCGGCGATCGCGTCGGAGCCATATTGCGCGGCGGCGCCGTCACGCAGCACCTCGATCCGGTCGAGCGCGACCGACGGGATGGTGTTGAGGTCGACTGCTGCCGAACCGCGGCCCACCGAGCCGTTGGTGTTGAGCAACGCCGAGGTGTGCGCGCGGACGCCGTTGATCAGCACCAGCGTCTGGTCCGGCGAGAGGCCGCGCAAGGTGGCGGGGCGGATCGAATCGGTACCGTCCACGGCGGACGAGCGCGGGAAGTCGATCGAGGGCACCACCGCCGAGAGCGCGGCGCCAAGTTCGGTCGTGCCCTGACGCTGCAAGGTGGCGTTGCTCAGCACGTCGACCGGCGACGCGCTGTCGAAGCGCGAACGGCCCGTGGTACGGGTGCCGGTGACGACGATATCGTCCTGATCTGCCGGCGCTGCGGCATCGGCCGTGTCGGCGGGGGCGGGTACCTCCTGCGCCGCGGCCATCGAGCCATAAGTGAGAGCAATGGCGGACACTGCCAGGGCCAGGACGGATCGCGAAGTCATGTATGGAACCCCCTTTATTCTGCTTCCCAATCCATAATCTGGCCAAAGGTTGCACCACGGATCAGCGGGTTACCATTATCCCCCTATTCAGTAGGAATTGATGCGAAGAAATCGTTTTTGCGCCTAAAGCCGGCGCCGAAAACGGACATGCCGTCCTCTCCCCATGCCGGGGAGAGGACGGGTCATGCGGCCATCTTCACGTCGCACATTCGGCCCTCGTCGAGATCGAGTTCGAACACCGCGCACGGCACCTCGGTGCCGCGCCCGCGCGAATGGCGGGGGACGATATCGCCGGTCGGCCGGAAGCCGAGCTTGGTCAGAACCCGGCCTGAGGCGGGATTGTCGACGAAATGCCCGGCGCGGACATGCTTCACGCCGAGCGCGTGGCGCGCCATCTGGATCACGGCGCGCCCGGCCTCGGTCGCATAGCCGCGGCCCCAGGCCGAGGGCGTCAGCCAATAGCCGAGTTCCCAGGCATCGTCATCGAGCCACATCGCGATGGTGCCGACAATGCGCGGATACTCCGCCTCATGGCTGAGGATCACGAAGCGCGCGTCCTCGCCGCCGCGCGGGCGGGCGAGGAATTCCTCGGCATCGGCGAGCGTATAAGGCCAGGGCGCGCGCGACAATTTCGTCACGACCGCCTCATGGGCGATCGCCTGGGTCAGCGCCGGTGCGTCCTCGGGCCAGCCGGGGCGCAGCGTCAATCTTGCAGTCCGAGCGAACATGGTACTCCTCCTCGTCGGTCGCATCGCCGCTCGCACGCCGGGATGACGCGGGGACGACAATGGGTGGGGAGGGAGCATGAAAAAAGGGAGCCGGGGCGACCCGTCTCCCTTTTTCGGTTCTCTTGCGAAAACCCGGGTCGCCCAAGTGGGCAACCCGACCGGTTACCCGTTTTATTCGGCGGCAGCCGCCATAATCTCTACCGAGCAGAATTTGCGTCCAAGCTTGCCTTCCTTGAACGACACGCGGCCGTCCACGAGGGCGAACAGGGTATGATCCTTGCCCATGCCGACATTGGTGCCCGGATAGAACTTCGTGCCGCGCTGACGCACCAGGATGTTGCCCGGAACGACCACTTCACCACCGAACTTCTTCACGCCGAGACGACGGCCGGCCGAATCGCGACCGTTGCGCGAGGAGCCGCCTGCTTTCTTATGTGCCATCTGAAACTACTCCTTACGCCTGGGCGGCCGGGGCTTCGCCCTCAGCTGCTGCGGGGGCTGCATCGGCCTTCTTCGCCTTGGCCTTCTTCTCCTGGGCACCGATCGCGGTGATCTTCAGGATCGTGTGCTGCTGGCGATGGCCGTTCTTGCGGCGATAATTGTGACGACGCTTCTTCTTGAAGATGATGACCTTGTCGGCCTTCGCCTGGGCGATGATCTCGGCGGAGACCGTCAGGCCCTCGACCGACTTCAGCTCCGAGCCTTCGCCTGCAAGCAGGACGTCAGCGAGCGTGATCGACGCTCCCGCTTCGCCGTCGAGCTTCTCGACGACGATCTTGTCTCCAGCGGCAACGCGATACTGCTTGCCGCCCGTGCGCACCACTGCGAACATGGCCTCAATCACTTTCCAAATGCATGTGCCCGCGCAGGCATGCCCGGCGGGAGAAGGGGCGCAGCTAAGGGAGACAGGCGATTCTGTCAACGCCGAATTGCCCTTCCGCCGGTCGGCGGGGCCATGCCGGGGCGATATAGGGGCTCGTGCGCGAGTCGTCCACGCCACGGACGTCGTCAGGGGACGGTCGCCGGGCGATACTGGACGAAGGAGATGACGTTGCCGTCCGGATCGCGGACGTGGAAATCCGTGCCGCCCCAGGCCTGTTTGACGAGCCCCTGCGCGACCTTGACGCCGCGGGTGCCGAACTCCTCGAACAATGCCTTGACGTTGCTCACCTCGATCGTCGCCAGGATGAGCGAGCCTTCACGCGCCGCCAGCTCGGCGAAATTGGGCTGGTGCACGAATCGCAGGTGCAGGCACAGGCCGTCGCGCGACACGGAGCCGTAAAAGGGCGGGTTGCCGTGAAGGAAATCCACCGTGAAGCCGAGCTTCTCGCCGTACCAGGCGGCTGCCGCCGCGACGTCGCGCGCGAACAGGATGGGCGTGATGCCCTTCAGTGACGGCGGCGCAGGCTCCGCCCTTGGCTGCGCCAGGCCATCCAGGCCGGCCTTGAGCGCCGCCCAGGTCGGGAAGCCCGCTTCGACGGCAATGATCTCCTGCGCGAGGCCGAGGGGCAGAGGCATGTCGAGCGCCTCGCGATCGGTGAGGTGGCGATAGCGGTGCAACAGGCGGAGCTTGCCGCCGACGGAATAATTGCCCTCGCCATGCCAGCGGACCAGCAGCTTGGCGTGTTTGCGATAGGTTTCGAAACTGGGCATGGCATGGGCTCCGGCTGAGAGTGTCAGCGGGCGGGCCTGGCCCTTTCGGCACCATGCCGATGCACCCCGGGAGAGCGGTGTGAGACTAGGTTTTGCGCCTGCGCCCTGTCAATCGACCAGCCTCGGTAGCCAAGTGGCAGCTAGGTGATTGTGCTCGCAGGGCCACAGAAACTCAAATACGTCCGGGTTGGTCCTAATTACCATGGCGCGGGGGAGGATAGCGCATAGGCTGAGGTCATAAGGGGGACATCCCCCGTAAAAATGAGGGGACCTCCAATGCGTCGATCGATGTTTTCCATCCTGTCCGTATCCGCCTCGGCGCTCGCGCTATCCGCACCCGCCCACGCCCAGACCGCGCCGCCTGTGCAGGAAGAGGATGCGACTCCGGAGGATACGATCATCGTGACCGGTACGCGCGTCGCCAATCGCACCGCGTCGGACAGTGCCGTGCCGATCGACGTCATTTCCTCCAAGTCGCTGGAGGCATCGGGCCTGGGCGAGACCAACAAGATCCTCAACCAGCTCGTGCCGTCGTTCAATTTCCCGCAGCCTTCCATCTCGGACGGCTCCGACGTGCTGCGCCCGGCGACCTTGCGCGGCCTGAGCCCGGACCAGACGCTGGTGCTGGTCAACGGCAAGCGCCGGCACGTCTCCGCCCTGCTCAACATCAACGGCACGGTCGGCCGCGGATCGGCCGCGGTCGATCTCAATACCATCCCGGCGCTGGCGATCGAGCGGGTCGAGGTGCTGCGCGACGGCGCTTCGTCGCAATATGGCTCGGACGCGATCGCGGGCGTGATCAACATCCAGCTCAAGAAAGCCGCCAATGGCGGCCGCGCCCAGGCGAGCTTCGGCAAATACATCACGACCCTGGACGGCGTGGACAATGTCACCGGGCTGCAGACGACCGGTGGCGCGCCGTTCCTCAGCACCACCGATTCGCGCGTGTTCGCGGTCAACTCGAACGGCGAGCGCAAGGCGCGCGACGGCGAGTTCACGACGCTCGCGGCGAATATCGGCGTGCCGATCGGCGAGGGTTATGTGAACCTGACCGGCGAGTATCGCGACCGCAACGCGACCAACCGTTCCGGCGCCGATATCAGGCCCAATTATAACCGCCCGACCGCCGCGTTCGACCCGCGCGAGCTGACCTTCAACCGGCTCAACTTCAAATATGGCGACGCGAAGACCGAGGACTACAATGTCTTCGTTAATGCAGGCGTGCCCGTCGGCGGGCTCGAGCTTTACGCCTTTGGTTCCTACAGCCACCGCGACGGCCTGAGTGCGGCGAACTATCGCCAGCAAGTGACCGCCGCCAACCGCGATTATGGGTCGATCACGCCGGCGACGACGCCGAGCGCCGCCAATTTCACCGCGCTGACGCCCGACGGCTTCCTGCCTTATATCGCCACCGACCTGGACGATTATGCGGCGACGATCGGCCTCAAGGGCGACGTGATGGGCTGGGGCATGGACCTGTCGATCGGCACGGGGCGCAACCAGTTCGACTACCGCGTCGAGAACAGCCTCAACACGTCGTTCGGCACGGCGAGCAAGCGCAACTTCGATGCCGGCGGCCTGGCCTTCCGCCAGATCGTCGCCAATGCGGATTTCTCCAAATCCTATGATGTCGGTTTCGCGACACCATTGTCGGTCGCTGTCGGCGCCGAGTTCCGCAACGAGAATTTCAAGATCCGGCCGGGCGAGGTGCAATCCTATGCCGCCGGGCCGCTGTTTCAGCCCTCGGTCGCGACGACGGCGGCCAACTGCGTCACCTTGGGCGGCGTCTATACGGTGGCGACCGGCATCTGCAGTTTCCCGGGGCGTGCCGCGGCTGCGGGGGCGCAGGGCTTTCCCGGTATCCCCGCATCGGCGACCACCGATCGCAGCCGCAGCAGCTATGCCGCCTATATCGAATTCGACACCGATATCGTCGAAGGCCTGACCAGCACGGTCGCCGGCCGTTTCGAGCATTTCACCGATTTCGGCAACACGGTGAATGGCAAGCTGGCCCTGCGGTACGAGTTTACGCCCGGCTTTGCGCTGCGCGGCTCGATCTCAAACGGCTTTCGCGCACCGTCGCTCCAGCAGCAATATTTCACGACGACGTCGACCAACTTCATCGGCGGCCTTCCGGTGGATATCAGCACGCTCGCGGTCGATAGCCCGGTCGCAAGGACGCTCGGCTCGAAGCCATTGAAGCCGGAAAAATCGCTGAACCTGAGCTTCGGCGCGACAGCCAATCCGTTGCGCGGGCTCAACATCACGGTCGACTATTACAACATCAAGATCCGCGACCGCGTGGTGCTGACCGAGAATCTCGGCGCGGCGGGCAGCGGCACCGCGGTGGTCAACGCGGCCGTGAAGGCGATATTGGACGCAAATGGCTATCAGAGCGTCGGTGCGGCGCGCTTCTTCATCAACGGCCTGGATACGACCACCCAGGGCGTCGATGCGGTGGTGAGCTATCGCACGCCCGTGAGCGGGTTCGGTACCTGGAACCTGACCGCGGCGTACAACCACAGCAGCAACAAGATCGACAAGCGCCTCAACGCGCTTGGGCCGCTCGCGGCGATCCCGAACCTCGTGCTGTTCGGGCGGGTCGAGGGAATCCGCTTCACCGACGGCCAGCCGAGTTCGAAACTGGTGCTGAGCGCCGAGGGCGACATCGGAGACTTCGCCATCACCGCCCGCACGACGCGCTATGGCGAGGTCGTCGCGCCCGATGCGGCGACGCCGATCGCCAACCCGACCAGCCTGGTCGAT
This sequence comes from Sphingomonas sp. GW821-FHT10F11, assembly GCF_058809095.1. NCBI lineage: Bacteria > Pseudomonadati > Pseudomonadota > Alphaproteobacteria > Sphingomonadales > Sphingomonadaceae > Sphingomonas > Sphingomonas sp. GW821-FHT10F11. The sequence continues at coordinate 90,988 of NZ_JBXASH010000005.1, read as the reverse complement.
CTGGGGCCGGACGATCAGGTGCTCAGTGCGAAGTTCATCACCGATCTGGAGATCCGCTATACCTTCGCGAAGACGGTGACCCTGGCGATCGGATCGGACAATATCTTCGATGTCTATCCCGATCGGCGGCCGACCGGCGCGCGCCCGGCCGCGGTGGGCGGCGTCTATCCCGCCAATTTCCAGTATCTGCCCTATACCGGCTTCTCGCCGTTCGGCTTCAACGGCCGATTCGTGTATGGGCGCGTGGCGATCAACTTCTGACCTGAAGCTCGGCATGAAAAAGGGGAGCTTCGGCTCCCCTTTTTTATTCGCTGACGTTCACGCCCGACGCTTGATCAGTGCTTGTGCTCGCGGCGCAGCTGATAGCGCCCGTCGGCGAAATCGGTGAACAGGTCGGAGATCGCCGGATGGTCGATCGGCTCGTCGGTGTCGTCGGCGATCAGGTTCTGCTGGCTGACATAGGCGACGTAGCTCGATTCCATGTTCTCCGCGAGCAGATGGTAGAAGGGCTGGTCCTTACGCGGACGGATATTCTCCGGAATCGCTTCATACCATTCCGCACTGTTGGCGAAGATCGGGTCGACGTCGAAGATGACGCCGCGGAAATCGAACATGCGATGCCGCACGACATCGCCGATGGCAAAGCGCGCATGGGACACGGGCGGCAGGGGGATCGTCGCGTCGAAGGGGTGAGCAGGGATATGGGCACGAGGCATGACGTCAATCTAAGGACTCTTTTGCGCTGCACAAGCGGATAGGCGCGAACCGGTGCTTGTGCGGCGATTGGCTTTGCGTTAGAGGCCCGCGCTCTTCGACCGGTACCCCTTGCTTTCACGGGCCTGGGTTGCTCGCAAAGACCTCTGCGGAGAGGTGCCAGAGTGGTCGATTGGGACGGTCTCGAAAACCGTTGTGCCGCAAGGTACCGTGGGTTCGAATCCCACCCTCTCCGCCACCTGGTCTTCGATATCAGCGATGAAGCAGAGACTGAGCAGGAAACCGCTCCGCTTCATTTCCGTCCGACTCCTTCGCCGTCGGACTCTGCTCAAGAGTCGGTCACACTTCAGGTGGCACGTCAGCATTGATGCTTTAAAAGCCCATTGTTATGGTCTATAGGATATTGGTCGGGCAGGCGAAGAATAGGCGCCGTCGGACGCATTATGGAGAGGGGCGGGCTATGAAGCATGGCTTCGAGAGGATTCGGCATCTCCTGGCGGGAGCCGTCCTGATCACAATCGCATCCGGTCCAAATCAGGCGCAGACGCCGTCCGGCGCCGGAGCGGCCGATGCCAGCGCGCCTCGTGCGGCGACGCCGTCCGATGTCGATCTCGGCAAACTCGATCTCGACCATGCCGATCCCAACGTGCCGAATATATCTGGATTCTGGCGCCCCGATCCCAAGGTGCCGCTCGAACGCTTCTTCCTTCTCGACGGCACGCAATTGCCGCTCCGCGACGCCTATGGGCAGGACAAATTCCCTTACCAGCCGGCGTGGCAGAAAGTCTATGACGCGCGGCGGCAGGCAGAACGGGCCGGACATCCTTATGGCGATCCGAGTGCACTCTGTTGGCCGAACGGCTTGTACAAGGATTATGTCGGCTATCCTGCGCCGCTGGAGATCGTCGAGGCTCCGGGCCGCGTGCTGTTGATGCACGAGCGGATGTCGCCCGTCAGGCGCGTCTATACCGATGGTCGAGGCCATCCGGGCCCCGACGACCTGATCCCGACCGCGAATGGTCACTCGATCGGGCATTGGGAAGGCAAGACGCTGGTGGTCGACACCATCGGCCTTCGCAAGGAATTCTCGCTCTCCGCATCGCCCGGCATGCCGCATTCGGAAGCGCTCCATGTCACCGAGCGGTTTACTCGAACCGATCCGGTGACGCTGACGATCGAAGTGATCCTCGACGATCCCGTCGCCTTCACGCAGCCCGTCAAGAACATCCTGGTCTACAAGCTCTGGGTTCATGATGAGATGGGCGAAGATTTCTGTCTCGACGGCAACAAGTACGTCGCCGACGAGAATCTGAGGATCCATATGGACATGACCGAGAAGAAGCACTTCGGGTTCGATCTTCCGCAATAAGCCGAACATCCCGTCGCCTCGCGGTGGGCATGCCGACTGCGGTCTCGGCCGGGCTGCGACATCCATTCCGCTTCGCGACCCTGTGCTCCTGGCCGCGGCATTATTCCAAGGCTCTTGCCGGGAGCGCCGGCCTGCGATAAAGCTTAAAACCTATAATATAATGTTATATATAAATAGCTGAATCGCGTCGATACGGGCAAAGCCGGGCGCGTGAAATGCAAAAAAAGGAGGGAGAGGAGCATGACCAAGGCGGTGAAAGTCTATATGGCTGGGGCGGCGCTTGCCTCGATGGTCGCGGGTACGGGTATGGCGCGCGCCCAGGAGGTCGCGCCTGAGAAAGCTGCCAGCCCCACGGATCAGAATGCCGCGTCACCCGACGACATCATCGTCACCGCGCGCCTGTCCAATGAGAATGCGCAGCAGGTGCCGGTGACGATGGACATCCTCGGCAGCAAGCTGATCCAGTCGGCTCAGGTCAACAGCGTCGACGATCTCCGCAAATTCTCGTCCAGCCTGGACATACGCACCAAGGCCGACAACACCGTCGACGTCACCATCCGGGGTGTCGGTTCGTTCGGCCTCACGCCGGGTGTCGGCTTCTACAATGACGGCGTCCAGGTCTTCGAAGGCCAGACTGCGCGGTTCAGCGACCTGGAGAGAATCGAGGTTCTAAAGGGGCCGCAAGGGACGCTCTATGGCGGCAGCAATATCGGCGGAGCGATCAAGTACATCACCAAGCGGCCGACCGATACCTTCCAGGGAGAGGCGTCGATCGAGGCGGGGAATTACGGCACGCGGAACGGCGATATCGCCGTGTCCGGGCCGATCATCCCAGGCGCGCTCGATGCCCGGATCAGTTATTCCCACAATTATACGGACGGCTATATCTATAATCGGGTGCTCGATACCGACAAGGCGGCCAAATCCACCGAGGATGGTTTACGGCTGACCCTGGCGCATGACAGCGCCAGGACCAGCGCCACGTTGTACCTTGCCGCCAACTGGCTCAAGACCCAGAACTCGAACGATTATCCGACGCCCGCTTCTCCCGACGACGTCACCTATACGATCAACCACGGTACTCAGAACATCTTCGTGCGATCCATCTATTCGGGATCGCTGAATATCGAGCACAAGTTCAGCGACGATCTGGTGCTGACGTCGATTTCCTCGGCGTTCCATTCGAACTATCGGACCGTCACCGACGTCGACAAGATCGCGCTGCCGATCCTGACGGGCTATGCGCATGGGAGCCGCGATGTCTTCAGTCAGGAACTACGCCTGGCGGGGGACGATCACACCTCGTTCAAGTGGCTCGTCGGCGCCTTTTTTCAGGCCAACAATCCAACCCGCAGGCTGGACTCGGTAACGTCGAGCGGCGCGGTCTCGACCAGCGACGCGCGCAACCAGAACCGCGAATATGCGGTATTCGGCGATGCCACATACTCGGTGGGCAATTGGGAAATCGAAGCGGGCGCGCGGCTCGGCCGGTCGATCGCGAAATTGTGGGATCCGCATGCCGGGCTGGTAGGAGAAACGGCCACGACCGCGTTCCTTCCGAAATTCTCGCTGACGCATAAATTCACTCCGGACATCATGATGTTCGGAACGATTTCGCGCGGCCAGACGCCGGGTGGGCTTTTCGAGGCCTTCGTCGCGCCGACCGTGCCCCAACTCATCACCTATCGTCCCGAAAAGACCTGGAATTACGAACTGGGTATCAAGACGACATTGCCCGGTCGGGTGCGCTTCAATGCGTCGGTATATTATATAAGATACACCGACCGCCTGTATCAGACGACGCAATTGCAAACGACGCAGACCGTCACCGTCATCCGGAACGTCGGCGCATCGAACAATTATGGCGCGGAGTTCGACCTTTTCGTCCCGTTGCTTCCTGGACTGGAGGCCAGCGGCAGCTTCAGTCTTCTTCGCGCGGAATGGAGCAGCGCACTCTTCTTCGATCCGAATACGAAAACAACGATCAATTTACAGGGGCTCACCGTCCCATACGCACCCGAATATCAAGGACGCATCGGCCTGGAATGGTCGCATGACATCGGCGGCGGCTTCAAACTCGGCGCGCGCGGCGATGTCTCGTTTGTCGGAACCGAATATTATTATCCGGTCGGCCGATATCACGGCAAACCATATCGGATCGCGAATCTCGGCGCCGATATTCAGAAGGGCAACTTACGCCTCTACGCCTATGCGTCGAACCTGTTCGATCATCGTTATTATTCGCACTTTTTCAGCGCCGCGGAATTAGGGGCGCCACGATCCGCGGCGCAGATCGCCGCTCCCCGGCAATGGAAGGTTGGATTGGCCTATAAATTCTAGGTGACCGGTCCCGAGGCGGCGCCGCGCCGCTCCGGGGCAGGCCGCCGGCCGACATGAACGAGAGCAGCACGCCGATCCGATCGGCTCATCGGACTGAAAGGAGAACAACATGCGGACGTTGGCGATAATTGGCGCGGCAGCGCTGGCAGCAACCCTATCGAGCGGCGGCAGCCGGGCGCAGACCCCGGTCCAGAATGTCGTGCAGATTCCGTCCTTGTCGGCCGACGCCGCCAAGATCATCGGCGACACCTGCATCGAATTTTCCAAGAAGAATGGCTGGCGCGAAGCCGTGACCATCCTCAATGCCCGAGGCCAGGTAATCTACTTCTTCCGCGTCGAGGGCACGACCGACATGGGAATGGAGACGTCGCGGCTGAAGGCCGAGGGTGCGCTCTATTCGCGCCGCGTCGGGCGAGACACCGGTCCGCTCAATCCCGAACTCATTCGCCTCAAGAATGTCCTCATGTCCCCCGGCGGCATCCCGATCATGGTCGGGAAGGATGCGATCGGAGCGATCGGTGTCGGCGGCGGCGTGAGCATCAACGATCACCAATGCGCGATGGCCGGCCTGGAGGCGGTCGGCCTCGCGCCGAAGGATGTGCCGCCAGCCGCGCTCGCGCCGCATTCGGCGGACAAGCCGTGAACGGCAACCCCGGCCGACCCGGATCATGTCAATCTCGATGAAGTCACCAACCCCCAATCAGGAGCAGCTGCCGTGAAACCGATCACCCATTTCATGCTGGCCGTCACAGGTTGCGTCGTTGCGTTGTCAGCTGCCATCGCCATGCAGCAGGAGGGCGGTAGAGCCGCCGCGCCGAACCAACCCGCCGCCCCGCCATTGCCACGAGGGCCGATGAGCTTTTTCGTGACGAGCGAACCGATCGGCGATGGCGGAAATCTGGGCGGCATCGCCGGCGGCGACGCGCTTTGCCAGCGGCTCGCCGCCGCCGTCGCCCGCGGTGGCGTGACGTGGCATGCCTATCTTTCCACTCAAGGCCCGAATGCGGTCAACGCGCGCGATCGCATCGGCAAGGGGCCGTGGTTCAACCAGCAGGGCATGCAGATCGCCGCCAATCTCAGCGAATTGCATGGCGACACGCTCGAACTGGCACGCAAGGGCATCATGCTCGGCGGCCCGACCGGGTTGAGCGAAAAGGGGCAGCGCATTTCCGGCTTTGGCGAGATCGGCAACGCCCATGACATCATGACCGGCACGCAGCCCGACGGTCGCGCTTTCCCGGATGGGACGGACAAGACCTGCCACAATTGGACCAGCGATCGCGAGGGATCCGCGCAACTCGGCCATGTCGACAAGGTCGGCGGCGGTAACGGCTCATGGAATTCCTCTCATGCCAGTCGCGGATGCAGCCAGGACGACATGCGCCGGACCGGCGGGCAAGGTCTCCTCTACTGCTTCGCCGTCGACACCAATTGACCGCTCGTACCGGTTCGACGGGATGCCGCTCCCTCCGCGCTCAGTCGGGAATGGCGAAGGGGTCGCCCGGGAAATCCGTCCGGGCGACGTTCATCGTCATCGCCAGCATCGCATAATAGCCGCAGAGCCCGACCAGTTCGACGACGCCGCGTTCGCCAAGGAGGTCCCGGGCGTCGCCATAGACCTCATCGGTCACGAATCGGACGCAGTGCAGATCATAGGCGAACGCATAGATCGCACGTTCGTCAGGCGCCGCGTCCACTGGTTCCCGGCCGCCGCTCAATGTCGCGATCGCGGCTCGCGAGACGCCTGCGGCCCGAGCCAGTGGTGCGTGCACGTCCCATTCATAGGCCTGTTGCCAAATGCGCGCGGTCACCAGGATCGTCCATTCCCTGAGCCTTGCGGGCACCGAGCAGCGATAGCGGAGGAACTCTCCGAGCCGTTGCGTCCTGTCCGCCAATTCGGGGCTGCGCAGCATCACGACGAAGGGCCCCCGTACCTGTCCGCGCGGGCTGTTGATCAAGGCTTTCGATGCGTTGCGCTGAGCTTCGTCATATCGGCCTGGGTCGATTTCCCCCAGGCGACTCCGTCCGGGGGGAATATCCAGCGGAGGAAGGTCGCGCACGTTTCTCGTTCCTTGTCCGAATCCGCCACCTTGCCGGAGCATGTATCTAAAACCTAGTCAAACAGACTTAACTGGCCTATGAAAGAATCGGACAAGGCGGTCAAGCGATGCGAACTGCCGGGCAATGCTGGAGTTGAGGATGACCATGGATCGCTTTTTCCGGCTGGGCGGAGGAGGTGTCGCGTTGGCGATTGCTTCAATTGGCCCATTTGCGAGCGCGCCGGCGGTTGCGCACCATTCCTTCGCCATGTTCGACGCCACCAAGCAGGTGGTCCTGGAAGGCACGGTGCGAACGATCGAGTGGACCAATCCGCATGTCTGGATTGAATTGGTCGTCTCGCAGAAGGGACAACCCGTCATCTACCGGATCGAGGGCGGCAGTCCGATCAGTCTGGGGCGAAAGGGGTGGACCCGGACCGCAGTAAAGCCGGGCGATAAAGTCATTCTCACGATCAATCCGTTGAAGAACGGCAATCCTGGCGGGGCGGTGAAGAAGATCCAACTCGCCGACGGACGGGCCTTCGAGGCGTGATCGACATGCCGGATAATAAGCCGGCGTCGCTGGGCCCGTCGCCATCGTCAAGCCAAGGGCGCCTCGCTCTTTTCGTCGTGGTCGCGATGCTCGGTCTGTGCGCCCCGGTCACGCAAGGCAATGCCGCACCGCAGAGCGAGGATGAAAGGGCCGGGAGCGGCGAGGATGAGCGGCCGTGGAACGTGAAGCCGGCACCGAGCGATCCTCGCGATTTCACCGGGGTGTGGATGGCGCGCCGCTACGTGCGCAGCCTCCGCCAGCTCGACGGTTCGCTGCCGCCGATGACGCCGGCGGGCAGGAAGCTGCGGGAACAGCGCCTCGCGCTCGAGAAAGCCGGCGTGCAGGTGAGGGATGCGCCGACCCAGTGCATTCCGGCAGGCGTGCCCCGCGTCAACATGGCACCCCATCCGATCCAGTTCGTCTACACGCGCGGGGCGATCATCATATTGTATGAGGTGATGCACAACGTCCGGTTCATCCACATGGACGGGAAACCCGTGCCGTCGGGCCTGCCGCGCACGCGGCTCGGCTATTCCAGAGCATATTGGGACGGCAACAGCCTGGTCGTCGAGACCACCAATCAGGTCAAGGGGACCGACGTCGACAAGGAATCGCCATCGCACGGCGAAGGGCTCAAGATCACCGAGCGATTCACGAAGGTCGCGAACGACAAGGGCGGCGTGGATCTTCAGGATATCATCACCATCGAGGATCCGGAGCGCTTCACCGCGCCGTGGTCGACCAAACTCACTTATGCTTGGCGCGGCGACCTGACGCTGGCTGAATATGCCTGCGAGGAGAATAACGAGTTCCTTCCAGGCGCACATGTGCCGGCAAAAGGGGAGGCGGGTCGATGAGTCGCAGGGCTGGCCATACGCTCGGTTGCGCTCTTCTGGGCTCGGCGCTGCTCGCACTGACAGCTGCCGCCCAGAGCGGTCCGGCACCCGACCGGGTCTATGACCCGCCCAGCGCGGGCCAGGCCGATTTCACCGGAAAATGGCTGGCCGATCGCCGCGAGATGGCAGGTGCCGGCGCTGCCACGCCGCCATTCACCGCCGTCGGCCGGGCGGCGTATCAGAAACGAAAGGTGGCGTTGAAGGCCGGCCGGGGCGGCGACCCCATCCGGCGTTGCCTGCCGCACGGGATTCCCCGCCTGCTTTATTCGCCTTATCCGTTCCTCATCCTCGAATATGGGAAGCAGGTGACGTTCATCCATGAGGTGAACCATAGCTTTCGGGTGGTCTATTTCGACGCTCCCATCGCGGACGCGCCGGACCCGACCTATCTTGGAACCGCGAACGCGAGCCGGGAGGGGGACGCGCTCGTCATTCGTAGCCGTGGTTTCAACAGCATGACCTGGCTTGATTATGCAGGCATGCCGCATGGCGAGAATTTGAAAGTCGAAGAGCGATACAGATTTGTCACGCCCAACAGGATTAGGCTGACGATCACTATCGACGACGGCCAATATTATACCAAGGCGTGGCAGACGAACCTCATGCTCGATCGACAGAGCGGGATGAGCCTGCGGGAATCGGTTTGCATTCTTGATCATCGAATGTGACCGATGCGGTCGCATTGTCGAGACCGGCGGCGTCAGATATCCGCCTGATCCACAAGGGCTTCGCTTAACGCGGCGTCGAGCTTGCTCGCATCGAACAGATTCTCGGACCGCGCGATCACGAAAACCGCCAGCGTATTGCCGATGATATTCGTCAGCGCCGTACATGTCGACATCAGTCGATCGACGCCGAACAACAGGCCCAGCGCGCCGAGCGGAAGGGATCGCACCGATTGCAGTGTCGCGGCAAGCTTGACGAACGCGCCTCCGGCTACAGTCGACCCCCCTTTGGACGTCAGCAGCAGCACGCCGAGCACGCCGGCCTGATCGATAAATGAAAATGGCGTATCGGTGGCCTGGGCGATGAAGCCCACCGCGATCGCCATGTAGATCGAGGTCCCGTCGAGATTGAAACTATATCCGGCGGGAAGGACAAAACCGACCACGGCGCCGTCGCATCCCGCGCGCTCCAGCTTGTGGAGCAGGCGCGGAAGAACGACTTCGCCCGATGCCGTCCCAAAAACGATCGCCAGTTCGCTTCGGATCAGGCGCAATATCTTGAAGAACGGCAATCGCAACAGCACCGCGATGCCGCCGAGGATCACGAAGACAAAGAACAGGCTGGTCAGCCAGTATAGAAGGACGAGTTTGCCGAGATAAAGCAACGTCGCCGCACCGAAACTGCCGATCGCCGCGGACATCGCGCCGAAGGTGCCCAGCGGCGCCAGCCGCATGATGAAGCCCAGGACCTTGAAGAGCAGATCCTGGAAGGAGGAGATGCCCTTTATCAGAGCCGATTGCTGCCCCATTCCGCTCGCGTTGATCGCGACGCCGAAGATGAGCGACACGAACAGGACTTGCAGGATTTCGCCATGGACAAAGGCAGCGGCCAGCGAGTCCGGAACGATGCCCATGAAGAAGCCGATCGCGGTGAATTGATGGGCCGATGATGCGGCATCCGCAACCTTGTCGGTCAGGGCCAGGCCGGTCGCATGCAAGCCGATCCCGGGCTGGAAGATATTGACCACAGCGAAGCCGAGGAACATCGCCAGAATCGTCACCGCCTCGAAATACAGGATCGATTTGAAGGCGAGGCGGCCGAGCTGTCGCATGTCGGCAATATGCGACAGGCCGATAACGACAGACGTGAAGATGATCGGCGCCAGCATCATGCGCAGAAGCTTGATGAATATGTCCCCCAACGGCTTCATCGCCACGGCGATCTGGGGGGATATCAATCCCAGGGCGACTGCCAGCAGCAGTGAGATCAGCACCTGAACGTAAAGTTGCCGTAAGATCTTCATTGTGAGCCCTGATCAAGATGCAGATTGCGGGCGGTCGCGGCGATCATACCGAGCCATGGCCGCGCTCTTGCGCGCTCCGTGCCGCTGCCCGGGATGTATGGCGACCAACGGCGTTTCTCGCATGCCGAATCCCCTCTCGACCCACCTTCAGGCGCATCGTCCGTGCGCTGACGACCTTGTCGGCGGTGGCGTTAGCCTAGCTACATTCTATATACTAGTTTTTTAGATCAAGCGACGGCGGCAATCAAGTATGGTAATCCTGCGTCGGGAAATATGCCGGGGAATTCGGCATGGGAAAGCTGGTTCCGGGGGTGGCGGTTTCGGCCGGCGGCAGCGATAATGCCTTGCTCGTTCGCCTGTAGTTTAGCATATATAGATAGGTTATAAGATAAGCAGGCATCCTGCACGACGCCTGTCGCGTCGCGCAAAACACGGCCTGCATGAGGCAAGATGAAGTTACGCTGGCCGTCGCGCGCCCCCTTTTTCGCAAGGCCTCATCGGTCGCCGCACGCGCTCCGGATTCGCCTATGATTCATGGATTTGTAGAACCATTCCTCTTGGTTTCTGGCTGGACGCAATTGAAAGTCGTCCCGCTTATCTTATGATGCGGGGCATGAGCTTTAAGACCGGAAACGGCGTCTCCCGTTACATTCAGCTGTCGACGCTGTTCCGGCATCGGATCGATTCGGGCTTGTGGGCCGAAGGGGCGCAGATTCCGACCATTGGTGAGCTTGCTGCCGAATATGGCGTGTCGCCGGTTACGATCCGTCAGGCTGTCGGGCTGCTCGTCGCGGACGGCCTTGTCATACGGCACCGCGCGAAGGGGACGTTCGTCACCAAGAAGGCCAGCGAACGTCTGTGGTGTGAGGTCGAGACTGATTGGCATGGGTTGCTAAACGCTCGCGCGGGCGCGGAGATTTGTGTCCTTCTCGACGAAACCGGGCCACTCGACATATCGCCGCCCCACGATATCGGCAGCGTCGCCGGGCGATACCGCCATCTTCGCCGTGTGCATTCGCGCGACGGGCAGCCCTATCTGGTGGCGGATGTGTTCATCGACGCCGATCTCGCGTCGCGGCTACCGGTGAGTTCCTTGACTACCATGACGGCGCTTCGCCTCGCCGCGAGCATTCCCCGGATCAAGATCGCCGACGCCAGGCAGACGTTGACCATTGGCATGGCCGATATGGAGAGTTCGCGCAGTCTCGACGTGCCGCTCAATGCACCGGTCTGTTTCATCGACCGGTCGGCATCGGATCAGCGAGGCCGGCTGATCCTGTTTTCTAAGGGCATTTATCGTGGCGACGTTGTCCGGATGGACATGAAGCTGCGCTGACGCGAGCCGCAGGTAGGGGTGAGATCAAAAAGATTCTGTCAAAGCGACTGCCTGGAGGCAAACGGGGCTGCCAATTGTTGGCGATGGCCAAGGCTGACAATTCCTTTCGCTGCTCCCCGATCATTGGCGCCCGGATCCGGGGACCTGGCAAATATGCCGTATTGTTTCGCTGTTGGTACAGTTGCATTGCCACCTCTCAGGTCTCGTAGTCGATCCACCCTTCCAATTATTGAGATGTCTCGAAACGCGGTGCCCAAACCGCGGATTCAGGAGACAAATATGAGCCTGGAATATGTCTCGGACCTCGGTGGATCGCGGTCCGAAGAATTGGTCCCTTCACGTTACGCGATGCGAATTGGCGAGATCGACGTGCTTGTGATCAGCGACGGCGTGCTGCCGCTGCCGACCGAGACGATGTCGACCAATGCCGAGCCGGCCGAGCGCTCGGCCTGGTTCAAGCAGATGTTCCTGCCGCAGGACGCGTTCGACTGGGCGCTGAACGTCGTCGTGGTGCGAAGCGGCGATCGGACCATCCTCGTCGACGCCGGCCTGGGCGGTCAGTTCCCCGGCTTCCCGCGCGCCGGGCAATGCATCCAGCGGCTGGAGGCCGCCGGTATCGACCTTGCGTCGGTGACCGACATCGTCCTCACCCATCTGCATATGGACCATGTGGGCGGGCTGCTCGGTGATGACGTGAAGAACAGGCTGCGCCCAGACCTGCGGATTCATGCCGCAGCCGCCGAGGTCGATTTCTGGGCCGCCCCCGATTTTGCCCATACCGAAATGCCGTCACCGGTGCCGGACGTGCTGCGGTCGACCGCCAAGCAGTTCCTGGACGAATACCACAACAGGCTCCAGACCTTCGAGGAGGAGTTTGAAGTTGCCCCGGGCGTGGTCGTGCAGCGTACCGGCGGCCACACGCCAGGACACAGTGTGGTCCGCGTGACGTCCGGCGGTGATCGGCTGATGTTCGCCGGCGATGCCCTGTTCCCCGTCGCCTTCGAGCATCCCGAATGGCACAACGGCTTTGAGCATGATCCCGAGGAGGCGGTCCGCGTTCGGATCCGTATCTTGCAAGAGGCGGCAGCGACCGGCGAGGTGCTGGTGGCCACGCACATGCCGTTCCCATCGGTAGGCCGGGTGGCGGTCGACGGCGATCGCTTCCGCTGGGTCGCGGCCTTCTGGGACTATTGACCGCTTGTGGGTGGGGGCCGCGCAAGATCACGCGGCCCCGATCGCAGTCATGATATCGAGGGCAATTCGGCGGACCCGCGCGATCATGCCACGGTTTCGTCCTCGGCAACCTGCCGGCCGGCCAGCCAGACCGCCAGGTTGCGGACATAGCGTCGGATGGCCCGCTGCGCTTCGGGCGAATGGGCCAGGGCGTCGCCCGGTTTTTCGGCGACGAAGCTGGGGCATCCCTTCGACGGATCCCAATTATAGTCGGCGAAGTGATGGAAAGTGGATTCGGCGAATCCGGGTCCCGCGTCGGCCGATGGTTCGAACGCCACGGCGAGATTGAACCGGTTGCCGCTTACCTGGCTCACGCCCGTCGCGATCACCCGTGCGGAGCCATCCCTTTGCGGCGCGCCGACCGCGCCCTCATGGGGGTGTGACGGGAGGAAACGGATCAGCCCTTCGGGCGTCGAGGGGTCGTGCAGCACGGGATGTGGCGGATCGACGATCGTGATCGTCTGAAAATCGCCATTCGCTCCGGAATGGTAATTGGGCCACAGGATATCGACTGATTCCCGATCGTCGATGACGTGGCGGGCCGCGTCGGGTTCGGGATGGTTGCTGTGAAAGAAGTGCGCGCTGCCGACGCCGCCTAGCGCGCACACTGAACAGCCCAGATCCATATGGTCGCGCGTCACCAGCAGGCCGCGGCCCTGCTCGCGAAAGCGGCCGATCGCCTCGCAATCCGCGGAGGTCAGGCCATCGCCGGTATCGACCGCGAACAGCCAGAGTTCGTCGAAATCCGACCGGTCGATCGTCGACAGCACCGGATCGGGGCTTCCTGGCCGCGTGCGATCACGCGCCGTCACCTCGCAAAGAGGAGCGCCGTCCTCGTCGACCAGGCTGGCGAGATGATCGCGCAGCATCGAGAAGCGTCCGATGTGCCAGTCATCGATGGTCGTCTGGATGGTCGTCTGCAGCAGGATACGGATGGGGGAGGTCATGATCTTCCTCGAGGCGCGTTTTTCGGATTGCCTTGTCCCGCCGGATAGCCAGGAGGGGCTGTCGCCTTAAGGCCCGAGAACCGGTATATGTACTGTACCATTTCTTCCGTTGGTACAGGTGCATTGCCACCTCTTGGGTCTCGTAGCCGGTCCACCTCTCCACTTATTCGAATGCAATCGAAAGGTGGCGCCGAGCCGCGAATTCACGAACGCTGAAAGGAACGCGAGGCTCATGAAGATCGTCGTAATCGGTGGAACCGGACTGATCGGCTCAAAGGTCGTGTCGATGCTCAACGGCAAGGGGCATCGGGCGATCGCAGCCGCGCCCAGCAGCGGGGTCAACACGATCACCGGTGAAGGGCTCGCGGCGGCGATGGAGGGGACGCAGGTCGTGGTCGACCTCGCTAACTCTCCAAGCTTCGAGGATCAGGCCGCGATGGATTTCTTCCTGACCGCCGGGAAGAACCTGATCGCGGCCGAAACCGTGGCGGGGGTCGGGTTGCATGTCGCCCTGTCGGTGGTGAACACCGAGCGGCTGCTCGATGCCGGTTATTTCCGTGCGAAACTCGTGCAGGAGGCGCTGATCCGCAATAGCCCGATCCCCTATACCTTGCTGCACGCAACCCAGTTCATGGAGTTCCTGCGCGGTATTGCCGACGAAGCGACGCGCGATGACGGTGTCCATCTGTCGCATGCCTTCATTCAGCCGATCGCGGCGGAAGATGTCGCGACCGCGGCGGTCGAGGCGGCGCTGGCGCCCGCAGCCAACCGGACGATCGAAATCGGCGGCCCCGAGAAGTTCCACCTCGACGAGTTGATCGCTCGCGTGCTCGAGCATGACAAGGATCCGCGCGCGGTGGTGACCGATCCCAATGCCCGCTACTTCGGTATCCACCTCAGTGAGAATTCGCTGATTCCAGGGCCCGACGCGCGGCTTGGCGTGACCTCCTTCGACCGCTGGATCGCCGATGTCCCTCCGCCGCCGAAACGTTGAGCGGCCGACCGCCGCGCAATCGTCCTCACGCCACGGAGGTCTCATGCTCGGCGATGAGCGCGGCGAGTACATCGCATGCCTTGTCGAGTTGGCCGTTGCGCAGATTGGTCACGCAAAGAAGGAAGCCGGGTCGAGCCTCGGCACGATCCTGGTGCCAGATCGAGAGCGGCAGCGGGGCGATCCCGCGGTCAAGCGCGAGTCGAGCCAACGCCACATCGTCCATGCCTGAGGGCAGCCGCGTCAACAAAGCGAGCCCGGTACAGCTTTCGACCGTGAGGCAGGGGCCCAGCCGCGCGCGCAGCGCATCCCGACGGTCCCGATACAATCGCTTCATATGGCGCAGGTGGCGAAGAAAATGACCGTCGGCGAGGAAGCCGGCGAGGGCGAGCTGGGTCGTCGTGTTCGGTGCGGGGTTGAGGCACGCCGCCACGTCGGCGAAGTGGGCGGCGAGCGATACCGGCGCGACCACGAAGCCGAGCCCGAGTGCCGGGCTCAGCGTCTTACTGAAGGTGCCGATATGGATGACGCGGCCGCTGGGATCCTGCGCTGCCAGCGCCGGCGCGGCGCGCCCGGAAAGCTGCAATTCACTCAAATAATCGTCCTCGACGATCCAGGAATCCTCGCGAATCGCCCAGGCAAGCAGGTCGCACCGTCGCTCAGGGGATAGCGACACGCCGGTCGGCGCCTGCTGGCCCGGCGTAACGATCGCGAATGCCGCATCCGGCGCGGCCGCGACGCCCAGGTCGACGCGCATTCCATCGGCGTCGACCGGCACGGCGATCGGCGTCACGCCAGCAAGCTCAAGCCCCATTCGCGTCACAGGAAAGCCGGGATCCTCGATCCAGGCCGATCGCCCCTGGGCCCGCAAGGCCAGGATCGTGAGGCACAACCCGTTCTTGTAACCGCTGGTCAGGATGATCTGATCGGGCACGCAACTGATACCGCGGGTGATGGCGAGGTTACTCGCGATTTGCGCGCGAAGCTCCGGGTGGCCGCGCGGATCGGGCGGGCCGACCGGCGCCATCGCGTCGTCTCGCGCGGCACGTGTGCGCAACCGCGCCCACAGCTTGGCGGGAAAGGCATCCTGAGCCGGGACACCCATCTGGAAGGGCAGGGGGGAAAGCGAGAATCCGGGCTCGATACCCTCGAGCGGTCGACGGATGCGAACGTCCTCGATCACCGGGCCGGCGGGCCGTCGATCAGCGACCCGGGTGCCGGCCGCTCCCGCCGAAGCGACGAGGAATTCATCGGCGAGCACCTCATAGGCGGCCTTCACCGTGCCTCTCGCCACGCCGAGCTGGGTCGCGAGGTCCAGCCACGAAGGCAGTCGGGCGCCCGGCGCCAGCCTGCCTTCCAGGATCGCCGAGCGCAGCGTGTCGGTGATCTGGACCGTGATCGGCGTGGCGCGCGACCGGTCGATCGCAAAGGCGAAGCCATTCGACGGCCAGGGTAGGGTCATCTTCTTCCTTCACATATTGACCAGTCTCGGGTCCGGAAACGTTCGAGCCTGCCCGCGCCGCCAGCGGATCCCTTGGCTCCCTTGACGATCCAGCTTCACGAAATGTGACATGATCCAGGGAAATCTACGATCATGGGTGGTGGGACGGAAATGGATGGCATTCAGCTTGACCGGGCGAATGGTGTGGAACGCCGGGGCTGCGGGGTGCTCGACGGCCCCTTTTGCCGAACGGTCATCGCTCGGGGGCTGGACCCATGCCGTCAGGGACCGAACCCCATCCTGCGGAGAGCGGCTCGCAACGGACTGACGGTAACGCCACGTCTTCCGGACGAATCGACAAGCGCCGCCGGGCCGCATAGCAGGGCCGTGTTTCAAGCCGAGGGAGTGTGCGCCGGACCATGACGGACCTTTCCGGCAAGCGGCTGACCCATCTTTATTCGCTGTTCGGCCTGACCGTTCGGTCGGAGATGGAGCTGCCCGAGCTTCACCCGGCTGATGGAACCGATGCCGATGTCGATGTCGATATCCGCTTCGACGACCTGGGTCCCGTGCGGTCGGCGGTACAGGAGTTGGTGGTGACCGAGACGGGCGCCGTGCTGCACGTGCCCGATATCGCGCGCTATGGCATCCAGCAGGGCTGCCGCATCCTTGTTGATCCCGTGGAGGGCGCATCACCGCGCAATGTGCGCCTGTTCCTGCTCGGCTCGGCGTTCGGTGCGCTCTTGCACCAGCGCGGGTTGATGCCGCTTCACGCCAACGCCGTGGTCGTCGGCGGTCGTGCGATCGCCTTCACCGGCGCGTCCGGCGCCGGCAAATCGACCCTGGCGTCGCTCTTCCACGATCGCGGCTATCCGCTGCTGTCGGACGATGTATGTGTGATCGGTTTCGACGAAGCGGGCCGGCCGGTCGCGCATCCCGGCATTCCGCACATGCGGTTGTGGCGCGATTCGCTCGAGCGGTCCGGCCGCACCACGGAAGGTTTCGAGCGGGCGCTCGACGGGCGGGACAAATATAATGTGCCGGCGCGTCGCGGCGAGGCACCGGCCCGCATGCCGCTGGGCGCCATCTTCGTGCTCAAACGCTCGGAGGAGGCGCAGCTTGTGGCCATCAGGCGGCTGCGCGGCGCGGAGGCGTTGAATGCCGTGCTCGCGAATACCTATCGCGGGCGGTACATCGCGGTGCTCGGCGATACGCAGCGCCATTGGTCAGCCAGCGTGGCGCTTGTCGGCAAGGTACCGGTACTGGAACTGGAACGGCCATGGAGCCCGGATTGGTTCGCCCCGACGCTCGACGTGGTGCAGGCCTATCTGGGCGCGGACGCCGACTGATGGCCTTCCAGGACGGCCAGGCCGTCCTTTTCCAGGTCTTGAAGTAAAAGCACGACCTGATCGCCGCAGGTGGCGGGATCGACATCGAAATCGGCCGTCAGGGCGTCGCAAATGTCAGCGATGCTCCTGGGGCGATCGAGCAGCGCCCAGATGCGCGCGGCGGTCGCGTTGAAGCTGTAGCAAGTGCCGTTCTCGATATGGAGCGCCACAAGCTCCCCATCGACCTCGGCCTCGACCAGCCCGGGCAGGCGGCGGGCCACAAGCGCGGTCATCACGGCCCCCGGCAGATCAGGAGCCGAAGCTGAGCGCGCCGTCCGGGATGATCGGATCGAAGCTGTTCTCAGCGTCGCCGGCCTTCATCTTTTCGACGCGCGGGGCCACCCAGGCGCGGCGCGGCTGCGATGCGCGCTGCGTCGTGGAAGGCTTGTCGACCTGCTTCATTCCGGTTTCCCCCTTTAAAACCTTGAACAATCCATCGCTTATAGGACGAAATCGGCGCCCGTGAAGCTGTATCCACCCAGCGTGGTGACGGCGATGGCGAAATCGGCGATTCCGTCTCCGTCCACATCGCCCTCGACCGTCCAGCTATTGCCTGCGCCCGACACGCGCAGTTCGCCCGCGACATGATTGAACGCGTCGCCGCCGATATAGGAAAAGACGTTGTTGCCCGCGCCCGAGGTGCTCGCATCGATCACCGAGAGATCGATATGGTCGCCGGCGTTGAAGTCGGTGATCTGGTCCATCGCACCGGTGGTCGATTCAGTGATGGCGCGGAAATTGAAGCTGTCGTTGCCGCCGCCGCCGGTCATCACGTCCTGGCCGAGCCTGCCCCAGAACTGGTCGGCATTCGCGCCGCCGGTCATCCTATCGTTGCCGGAGCCCATCATGAAGCGGAACGAGCCGTCGCTTTCGTCCGAGCCGTCGAAGATCACATCCTCGCCCGCCTTCAGCGCATTGGCCGAGATGGTCAGCACCTGGCCAGCGCCGACATTGGCGTCGTCGAGCGTGACATTGTAATCGAACGAGGTGCCCGGTGGGGCAAAGCGCGCGTCGGTCGCCGACATCAGCACCAGCGTCTCGATATTGGTCATCGTCGTCGCGAGGAAGGTGACCCCGCCCGAATAGTCGCCGCGCAAGCCCAGCTGGTCGTCCGCGCCGCCCTGGCCGTCGACCCGGTCCGCACCGGTGAAGCGCCCGCCATCGCCGAAGAAGAAGGCGTCGCTGCCCTGGCCGCCGGTCAGGTCGTCCTCGCCAAGGCCGCCATAGATGAGGAAGGCGCCATTGGTTTCCGCCGCGCCGTTGAAGGTCAGGCTCTCGCCCGCCTGCAGCAGATTGGCGTTGACCGTCAGCGTCTTGCCCGCATCGACATTCGCATCGACCGTCGTCAGATCGTAGCTGTACGAGTTGCCGCTGGTGTCGCCGAAGCTGGTCGTGCTCCCTGAGAAGATCACCAGCGTCTCGATGCCGCCCAGATTGTTCGCGCCGAACGTCAGCGCGTTCGCGCCGGTATAATCGCCCTGCAGCCCGACCTGATCGTCGCCGCCCGCGCCGCCATCGACGCTGTCCGTCGCGTCGAGCGCAGCGCCGAAATAGAAACCGTCATTGCCCCCGCCACCCGACGCGCTGTCGGTGCCACCATGCTGCAGCATGTAGAGATCGGATGCTGCCCGGCCGGTCAGGACGTTGTTGCCGGTATCCCCGGCGAGGCGGTCGTCCGCCGATGTTGCGCCGTTCACCGTCACCGATACCGTGGCGGTATCGCCGCCGGTCAGTTCATAGGTGAAGCTGTCGGTCGCGCTGGTGTTGAGCGCACCCGTTGCGGTGTGCGTGGCCAGCTCAACCAGCGAGTTGAACGCGCCGTGCGGATCATAGGTCAGCGTACCGTCGGCGTTCAGCGACACGCGGGCGCCGGACGTCAGGGTGGTGAAGTCGCCCGGATTGGTCAGCGTGACGCCGTTGACCGTCGCCAGCACGGCCGCCGGATTGTCGACATCGGTGTCGTTCGCCAGCACGTCGATGACGACGGTCGCGTTCTCCAATACCGTGAAGCCGCTATCGTCGATCGCCACCGCGGCATCGTCGACCGGATCGACGGTGATGCCCAGAATCGCGGAGATGCTGCCCGGGCCCCCAGTGCTGTCGTTATTATAGGTGGTGATGGTGCCGTCGAGCAGGTTGGTGACCACGATATCCAGGTCGCCGTCGCCATCCGCATCGCCCAGCGCGACGCCGACGGGCTGTCCGTCGCTGTCCAGATCGATCGGTGCCTGGAAGGTGCCGTCGCCATTGCCGGCCAGGATCGAGATCGTGCCCGGATCGTCGCCATTGGTGACGACGAGGTCGATGAAGCCGTCCCCGTTGAGGTCGCCCGCGACGATCTGCGCCGGCGCCCCGGTTGCGGTGGTGGTGTAGCCGACAGCGGTGGCGAAGGTGCCGTCGCCATTGCCCAGCGCGACCTGCACGCCGCTGATCGAGCTCGGGTCGGACAGGTCGGCGACCGAGGAGAAGGCGATGTCGAGATCGCCGTCGCCATTGAAGTCGGCCAGCACGACATCGGTGACATGGGCCGCGCCGCTCAGCATCTGAGTCGCAGGGTCGAAACTGCCGTCGCCATTACCGAGGAGCAGGTCGATCGATCCCGGCGAGACCTGGCCCGGCAGGGTGCCGGTATTGCCGGCCAGCACGTCGACGAACCCGTCGCCATTGACGTCGCCGATGGCGATCGCGCCGGTGAACTGGCTGGTCGTCGCTGAATAGACCGGCGGCTGGAACACACCCGGCGCGCTCTGCAGGATCACGCCGATTCGGCCGTTGTCGGCATCGGCGACGATCAGATCGGTCATGCCGTCGCCGTTCAGGTCCGCGGCGAGGAGATCCGTCGCGTAGGGGACAGCCGCAATCGTCTCGGTATCGCCGGTGAGCGACGAGACATAGCCGACATAGCCGGCACCGGCCGCATCATAGCTGGAGAAGCCGATATCGAGATCGCCGTCGCCGTCGAAGTCGCCAAAGGCGAAGGCGCTTGGCGCCCCGCTCGGAATCGGGAAGCTGCCGGCGATCGTGTTGCTGAACGCGACAATGCCGCCGTCGAGCCCGAAGATCAGGTCGGCGGCGCCGTCGCCGTCAAGGTCGGGGAAGGCGATTGCGGTCGCCGGCACGCCGAGCACGAGCGGCGGGAACTCGGTGAAGGCGATCGGCCCGCCCGAGCTGACGGCGGCTGCCGAAATGTCCAGCTGGTCAGCCCCGTTATAATCCTGTTCGCCCAGATAGGTGAGGCCGTTCGTCGCCGCGAGCGTCGCGTTGATCTGGTCCTGGGTGGCCGTGATGGTGATGCTGTACGAGCCGTTGGTGCCGCCCGTGATGGCGCTTGCGTCGATACCGCCGGCCACGTCGGTGCGGATGTCGAGCGTGCCGTGCGCAGCGCTGAAGGTGACCGTTACCATGCTCGTCGCCGGGTCGGCGGCGACGCCGTCGACCACGATGCCGGTCAGGGCAATCGCCGTGTCCTCGTCCCCGGTCACATCGGGTCCGGTGATGATCTCGGCAAAGGGAAGCACATCGAGTGCGACGGTCGCACTGGTGGTGTCGTCACCGCCGGCACCGTCTACGAAGGTGAAGGTGACGGTGCGCGAGCTGGCGGCGGTCAGATTGTCGGTGTTCTCATAGAGGATGCTGGCCGCGAGCAGTTCGATCGCACAGGCACAGGCATCGGCGTTGAAGGTGATGACCAGCGGCGCGCCGTTGACGCCGCCGCTCCACGTACCCACCACATCGCCTTCATAGGTGACGTTCGACCCGTCGAGGCCGAGTTCGCCGGGCCCGGTGCCGAAATCCTCGATGGTCAACTGATCGCCCGCAGTGCCGCCGGTGATCGCGATGGTCATCGTCGCGCCGTCCCAATCCTCGTTATCGTCGTCGAAGGTCGCGTAGAAGGCGAGATAGGCCGGCGGATCGCCCTCGACGAAGGTGGCGGCCGCATTGTTGCCGGGCGCGAAGAAATCGAGATCGAGCTGAGGCGCGTCATTGACCGCGGTGATGACGATATTCGCGGTCGTGCCGCCGCTTTGCTCGCCCCCGTCGCCGCTGTTGCCGCCGTCAAAGATGTCCAGCGTCAGCGTGGTGCTGGACGGCGGGGAATCATCGTCGGCGGTGTAGGTGACGACGCTGGTGGCGTCGCCGTTGAGCAGGGCGTTGATCTCGTCGATCGTGCCGGTCAGCGTCACTTCCCAGCTGTCATTGTCGGTGATGACGACGCTGGTGCCGCCTGCCTCGATGTGCAGCACGCCATAGTCGACGCCCAGGATCACCGTCACCTCGCCGGTGCCGGCATCGGTGTCGGCGACGGAGAGTCCGGTGTTCTTGAGGTCGAGCGCGACCTGCTCGGTCGCCGCATAATCCGTCAGCGGCGCGGTGGCGGTCGGCGCGTCGTTGGTCGCGGCGACGTCGAGCACGACCAGCGCGCTGCCCGTATCGAATCCGCCAAGATCGGTGCCGCCGCCATCGACCAGCGTGAAGCTCAGGGTCCGTTGGTCGGTTGAGGGGGTATCCGAATCATTGGCATAGGCGATGTTCGCCATCACCGTCTGCACCGCGCAGTGGCAGGCATCGGCGTTGAAGGTGATGACCAGCGCCGCGCCGTCCTCGCCCCCGCTGATGGTGGCGACGTCGACGCCCTCATAGCTGATCGTCGTCCCGACCACGGCGATCTCGCCGAGGCCGGTGCCGATGCTGTTGACCGTCAGCTGATCGTCCGCCGACCCGTTGATGTCGAACGCGATGGTGAGCGTCGCGCCGTCGAAGCTGTCATTGTCGTCGGCGAGCAAGGCAAAGGGCGCGAGCAGGAGAGGGGCGTCGCCCTCGGTGTAGCTGGCCACCGCATCATTGCCGGGCTCGAAGAAATCCAGGTCGAGCACCGGCGCATCGTTGACCGCCGCGATCGTGATCGTCGTCGTGTCGACGATCGGCACGCCGCCGCCATCGTCGATCGAGGTGCTGATCTCCGCGCTGGCAGGCGGCGTATCGGTATCGGCGAGATAGGTGATCGTGCTGGTGGCGTCGTCGTCGAGCAGCGCCTGGATCTGCGCCAGCGTGCCGGTGATGGTCACACTGCCCGTGCCGCTGTCGGCGACGTCCGCCCCGCTGGTGCCGGCGGTGACCGTCAGCACGCCATAGTCGACCGAGATGATGACGCTGATCGGGTTCAGGCCCGACCCCGGATCGTCGAGCAGGATGGTGCCCTTGAGATCGAACTCGACCTGCTCCGTCGCATCGTAGGTCGTGGTGAAGTCCTGGGGCTGGAGCTCGCCGCCATCGCGCAGCTGGGCACGAAACAGGGGAAGGGACAGGTCGGGTTCGAACGCGGGCTGGGTGTCGGCGGGGTCGGCAAACAGGCTCGCTACCGCCATCACGGCACGATGATCGTCGAGATAGCTATCGGCCGGCCGTTGTACTGCCGCAGACGAGAACAGGTCGCGATCGAGGTCCGAGAATATCGGCGCGATATTGTTGGCGGCAGGGTCGGATCGCTGGTCGAACGCGTCCAGATCGACGGCAACCACGTCCTCGTCGAACTCAAGTGCGACCTTAGCCATCGATATTCCCCCGTCAGCGCCTCGACCCGTCCCGCCCGGATTCGTGCGTACCCATTTTTTAGTAACCTTAATTTAGTTCATAATGGTGGCCCTTGTCACGGCACGATATAATGGCCCGGCAAATGCAAATTCCTTGGTTGCTATGGGATTGTGCGGCCTTTCTCCTCGCTGTCGAGCCCCATTTCCTATCGCGCGAAAAGGCTCTAAGGGGCGCCGATGGCATCGTATAAAGAACCCTCCTTCAAGGACCGTGCCGCGCTTTCCGCGCAGGCCAAGCAAGCAGCTCTCGAAAAACTGAAGGCGAAACCGCCGCTCGATCCGGCCGTGGCCGCCGAGCGCGCCGCAGCGCGCGCGGCCAAGGAAGCCGCCGAGGCGCAGAAGCGCGCCGACAAGAAGGCAGCGATGGAGCAGGCAAAGCTCGACAAGATCGCCAAGGCCGAAGCCGCAAAGGCCGAGGAAGCGCAGAAGACGGTCCGCGCCGAGCTGACCGAGGCCGAGAAGAAGGCGGCGCGCGACGCGCGTTACGCGGCGCGGAAGAAGCGGAAGTAATTTCCGGCGGGCGGCCTCGCTGGGCCGCCGCTGATATCACCTCTGCAGGAACCTCAATCTGCTTCCCCGGCGAAGGTCAAACGGGTCAGGGCAGGTTCTTCGCCAGCTCATCCAGCCACGGCTTGGCGGTGCCGTCCGAAGGCGCGCGCCAGTCACCCCGCGGCGAAAGCGCCCCGCCCGCTGAAACCTTCGGCCCGTTCGGAATCGCCGAACGCTTGAACTGACTCGTCACGAAGAAGCGGACGAGGAATTTCTCCAGCCAGCCGCGGATCGTCGCCAGATCATAGTCATGGCGGCTCGCGACCGGGAAGTCGCGCGGCCAGCGGCCTGCCGCGGCGTCGCGCCAGGCGTGGAGGGCGAGAAACGCGATCTTCGACGGCGCCATGCCGTGCCGCACGACATAGTGCAGGAAGAAATCGTTGAGCTCGTACGGCCCGATACGCGCCTCGGTGCTCTGTATCGCGCCGTCAGCGCCCGCGGGCACCAGCTCGGGCGAGATCTCGGTCGACAGGATCGCCTCGAGGATCGCATCGGTCTCGCGGTCATATTGATCGGTGCGGATGCACCAGCGGATCAGGAACTGGATCAGCGTCTTGGGCACGCCTGCGTTCACCGCATAATGGCTCATCTGGTCGCCGACGCCGTACGTGCACCAGCCAAGCGCAAGCTCGGACAGGTCGCCGGTGCCGACCACCAGCCCGCCGCGCTGGTTGGCGAGGCGGAACAGATAGTCGGTGCGAAGGCCCGCCTGGACGTTCTCGAAGGTCACGTCATAGACCGGCTCGCCATCCGCAAAGGGGTGGCCCATGTCGGCGAGCATCTGCCGGGCGGCGGGGCGGATATCGATCTCGTCGCCGTCGACGCCGAGCGCACGCATCAGCGCCCAGGCATTGCCCTTGGTATGCTCGCTAGTGGCGAAACCGGGCATGGTGAAGGCGAGGATGCGTTTGCGGGGCAGCCCGAGCCGATCCATCGCCTTGGCCGCGACGATCAGCGCATGAGTCGAATCGAGCCCGCCCGACACGCCGATCACCAGGCGTTCAGCCTTTGCCGCTTCGAAGCGCTTGAGCAGTCCTTCGACCTGGATGTTGAACGCCTCGTAGCAATCGGCATCGAGCTTTTCCGGCGTGTTGGGCACGAAGGGGAAGCGGCGGATGTCGCGCTCCAGCCCGATATCGGCGAAGTCGGGCTTGTGCTCGAAAGCGACGCGGCGGAAACGCGTTTCCGGATGGCCGGCGAACATGGTTGAATCGTTGAACGTGCCGGTGCGCATCCGCTCCTGTCGTATGCGGCCGCAATCCACATCGGCGATCAGCATGTCCGGCTTTTGTGGGAAGCGCTCGGACTCGGCGAGCAACTCGCCCAGTTCGTGGACCATGCCCTGGCCGTCCCAGGACAGGTCTGTGGTGCTTTCACCAGGCCCGGCGGCCGAGAAGACATAGGCGCAGACCGCCCGCGCGCTTTGCGAGGCACTGAGCAGCGCCCGCTCGCGGGCCTTGCCGACGACGATGTTGGAGGCGGAGAGATTGCAGCAGACCAGCGCCCCGGCGAGCGCGCCCATGGTCGAGGGCGGGGTGGGGGACCAGAAATCCTCGCAGATCTCGGCATGGAAGATGAAATGGGGCAGGTCGCTCGCGGCGAAGATAAGGTCGGGGCCGAACGGCGCGGTCTGGCCCGCCACCTCGATCTCGCCGCTCTGGCCGGCACCGCTCGCAAACCAGCGCTTCTCGTAATATTCGCGGTAATTGGGCAGGAAGGTCTTGGGCACCACGCCCAGCACCCGGCCCCGCGCGATGACGACGGCACAATTGTAGAGCCGGCCGTTGCGCGGGATCGCCGCGCCGACGAGCAGGACCGGACGCAGCTTCGCGCTGGCCGCGACCACCGATGCCAGCGCGTCCATCGTCGCGCGCTGCAGGGCGTCCTGCAAATGCAGGTCGTCGATCGCATAGGAGCTGATGTTGAGCTCGGGGAAGACGAGCAGGTCCGCGCCGCGCTTGTGGCCCTGCTTCGCCAGCGCGATCGTCTCCTCGGCATTGGCGGCGGGATCGCCCACCGTCGCATGCGGGGTGCAGGCGCCGACGCGGATCAGCTCATGGCTGTGGATCGAGTGGAAAGGGTGTGCCTTCGCCATGGTGCAAGCGCTTAGCGGGGTTTCCCCGCCAAAGCGACACCCTCGAAATTCGCGCACAACCTGATAGGCTCGGCGCACAGGAGACGGCAGATGCGGATCAGTGCGCGAAACCAGATCGAAGGCGTCATCGTCGGCATCACGCCCGGCGCGGTCAACGGCACCGTCAAGGTCGATATCGGCGGCGGGAACGTCATGACCTCGAGCATCACCGAGGAGGCGATCGCCGATCTGGGCCTCGCCGTCGGCGATCGGGTCACTGTGATCGTCAAGGCGAGCGATGTGCTGATCGGGAAATGATCCGGGTCGGGCCTCTCAAGCTGAAGGCGCAGCTGTTCTGCGGCGACGAGGCCGCGATGGGGCCGGGCAAGGCGGACCTGCTCGAGGCGATCGAACGCGAAGGCTCGATCTCGGCGGCAGGCCGCGCGCTGGGCATGAGCTACCGGCGGACCTGGATCCTGGTCGATGGCATGAATCGCTGCTTCCGGGAAAAGCTCGTCGAAACCACCCCGGGCGGCGGCAGCGCCAGGGGCGCCCGCCTCACCGAGACGGGGCGGTCGGTCCTGGCCGCTTATCGTGCGCTCGAGGCGGCATTGGCGAGCGCTGGCGCCAGCGATTCGCTCGCGCGGCTCACCGATCTGCTCCGCGACGCGCCGCTGCCGCCTGCGACCGATGGCCGGGCGGCGCTATAGCGGCCTGCCGCACGCCGTGTCGGGCAGCGCGAAGGCTTTGTCGGTGATGAAATGGGGGTCGGTCAGCGCCGAGAGGAAAGCTGTCAGCCGGGCCATGTCGGCATCGTTCGTCGCGCCGGCGCCGGGGTGCCTGCGGATCGCGGCCTCGATCGTCGCCGCCGACCCGTCATGGAAATAGGGGGCGGTGAGTGCGACGTTGCGCAGGCCAGGGGTGCGGAACCGGCCATTATCGGCCGCGCGCCCCGTGATCTCGCCAAGGCCAAGGTCGCGCGCGGCTGGCGCGACGATCCGGTGGAACCGGCCGTCGCTCAGCATCGGCCCGGCATGGCAGCCGGCACAGTGCTTCGCGAACAGCGCGCGTCCGGCGACGGCCGCCGGCGGCATCGCCGCCGCATCGCCGCGCCGCCAGGCATCATAGGGGCTGTCGAAGGAGATCAGCGTCCGCTGGAACGCGGCCAGCGCCTTCGCCATCTGCGCGAAATCTATCCTGCCACCGGTTTCGGGAAAGGCGGCGCGGAACATGGCGCCATAGCAGGCGTCACGGCCGAGCCGCTTTGCGATCTCCGCTTCCTGTCCCGCCATGCCCATCTCGACCGGACGCAGGCCCGTCATGGGAACTAGCGCCTGGGCCTCGAGCGTGGTGATGCGCGGGTCGCCCCAGGTCAGGCTCCTGGCCCAGGCGACATTGGCCAGTCCCGGCACGTTGCGGCGGCCGGGGTCGCCATGGACTCCTGCATGGGTCGTATTGCCGTCGGCAAAGGCGCGGTGCTGCTCATGGCAGGTCGCGCACGACATGCTGCCGTCGATCGACAGATCGGCATCGTGGAACAGGCGCCGGCCCAGTTCGACTTTGGCGACGCTCATTGCGTTGCCGCGTGGAACCACGGGGGCCGGCTGCTCTAGCGGCAGCGCCCAGCGCCACGGTGCCGCCGCCCCGCCCAGAGCCAGCGCGGCGACCGCCAGGGCAGCGAGGCGCAGGCGCGCGATCAGGGCAGCTTGACGATCGCCAGCGGCAGCGTCGCCGCGCCATTGCCGACGATCTGCAGCACATAGCTGCCCGGCTTGAGCGCGAAATCCACCATCTTGCGGACACCGCTGCAGGCCGGGCCATGGCCGTGACCCACGGATTCGAGCGACGTGCCGTCCCGCACCAGATCGATCCAGGCGCCCGAACCGATCGCGATACGATAGGTGCCCGCCTCGCCGACCACCACATTGGCCATGCCGCCATGGCTGACCGATCCGCCCGGACGCGTGGGGCGCAACACATAGGTCACCGCCGGGGTTGAGGCGAGCGCGAGATCGACCGCGGTGCCCGGCGCGAGCGCCGCGCCGGCGAGCGAGGCGGCATCGACTGCGGCCGTCATTGGCTTGCGGCTCGCCCAGCCGGCGAGTTCGGGCGGAAGCGGCGCGGCATCGCGCGGACAGACCGGCTGCGCCTCGGCTCCGCCCATCGCCGGTTGCTGCGGGGCCTGCCGGCCGGCGGCGGCGGTCGCGGCGGCCGACGCCAGCAGCACTGTCATCACGATACGTTTCAAACGACTTCTCCTCCGCGAATTTAGCTATATACGACCGGATATAGCACGAATCGGCGAATGATCGTGGAACGGGGGACGAAGATCAATGCGCACGCTGGGAATATTGGCGGGCACCGCCGCCTTTCTGACACTTTCTCCAGCCTGGGCGCAGAGCGCACCGGCCGATGCTGTTGCCCCTCCGGCGGACGGGAACGATCGGGCGTTCGGGCTCGGCGAAATCGTCGTGACCGGCCACAAGGACAGCGACGCGACGATCGGCGATTCGACCCTCTCGTCGCAGGCGATCTACACTTTCAACCGCGCGACGCTCGACGACGCGGTGAACCTGATCCCGGGCGCGTCGTCGGGCAATAGCGGCGGATCGCGCAACGAGCGGCTGATCTTCGTGCGCGGCTTCAACCGCTTCCAGGTGCCGCTGACCATCGACGGCATCCGCGTCTATCTGCCGGCGGACAACCGGCTCGATTACGGGCGGTTCCTCACGCCCGACATCGCCGAGATCCAGGTCGCCAAGGGCTATGTGTCGGTGCTCAACGGGCCGGACGGCATGGGCGGCGCGGTGAACCTGGTGTCGCGCACGCCGACCAAGGCACTCGAGGTCGAAGCGCGCGGCACGCTCTCGCTCGGGCATGACGCCAACTATACCGGCTACAACGTCTTCGGGCTGGTCGGCACCCGGCACGACCAATGGTACGCCCAGGCGAGCTATACACGGAACTTCCAGGATCATTGGGATCTGGCGAGCGGTTATACGCCGACCTCGGTCGAGGATGGCGGGCATCGCGGCCTGTCGCGCACCAAGGATTGGCGCGGCAACGTCAAGATCGGCTTCACCCCGAACGCGACCGACGAATATTCGATCAGCTACACGCGGCAGGAAGGGTCGAAGGCGGCGCCGCTGCACATCACGGATCCGATCGCGGGCCAGCGTTACTGGACCTGGCCGGCCTGGAATATCGACAGCGTCTATTTCCTGTCGACCACGGCGCTTGGCGAACGGGCGACGCTGAAGACCCGCGTCTATCGCAACAGCTTCTACAACCTCCTGCGTTCGTTCAGCACCGCGGCGGAAAACACCCAGGTGACGCCCAGGGCGTTCAACAGCCCCTATCATGACGAAGCGATCGGCGGCTCGGCGGAGCTGGCGGTGCAGCTCACCGACGCCGACCTGTTCAGCCTTGCCGCGCAATATCGCCGCGACAAGCATATCGAGGCGCAGCAGAGCTTTTCGCCCACCACCCTGCCCAACGGCACGACCGAGCCCGACCAGCAGGGCCTTGAGGAAACCTACAGCCTGGGCGCCGAGAACCGGCTGACGCTTGCGCCGGGGCTGATCCTGACGGTCGGCGCCGGCTATGACTGGCGCAACCTGATCAAAGCCGAGGAATATGGCGCGCCGCTCGGCTCGAACCCCGCCACCACGCCCAGCCGTATCTTCTCCTATCCGCTGCGCAACACCGGCACCTGGAGCCTGCAGGGCCAGATCGCCTGGCAGGCCGATGCCGATACGCGGCTGCATGCGAGCGTCTCGTCGCGCGGGCGCTTCCCGACGATCTTCGAGCGGTTCAGCCAGCGCTTCGGCACCTCGATCCCCAATCCGGACCTGAACCCGGAGCGGGCGACCAATTACGAGATCGGCGCGTCACGGCGTTTCGGCATCGTCCACGCGTCGGGTGCCGCCTTCTACTCGCGTATCGATAATGCGATCGTGTCCTATCCGACACTCGCCTATAGCTGCACCGGCACGACCACGCCGCCGCCCGCGCCGGTCCCCGGCTGCACCCAGGTGAGCCTGGTACAGAGCCGCAACCTCGGTTCGGGCGACTATTACGGCGCGGAGGTCTCGATCGACGCGCGCTTCGGCCTGAGCTTCTCGATCGGGGGCAACTACACCTGGGTTCACCGCGACCTGCACGATCCGTCCAACGCCGCGTTCCGGCCGACCGACGTGCCGACTCACAAGGCGTTCCTCTATGCCGACTGGTCGCCGGTCGAGGCGGTGCATGTCATCCCCAGCCTGGACATCGCGTCCGATCGCTGGACCGTCACCGACATCGCCCCGATCGTCTATTACCGCACCGGCAGCTACGCCAATGCCGGCCTGCGGGTGGATTTCCGGGTGGCGAAGGGCATCGACCTGGGGGTCGGCGCGCGCAACCTGTTCGACCGGAACTATACGCTGGTCGATGGTTTCCCGGAACCCGGCCGCAGCTTCTTCGTCAGCGCACGTGCCCGTTATTGATGGCAAAATCGCATCGACCGGCCATTGCGAGGGGAGAATGTCGGGCCTAGCGTCGCGCCACAACACAGGAGGCTTTTGATGCGGCGCTTGGCTCTTTCGGCATTCACGATTCTGGCGGTTACCGGCGCGGCGGAGGCCAAGACCGTGTCGCATCCCCAGGCCGAAGCGCAGGCGCTCGATCTCGCGAAGAAGGCCATCGCGCTGCGTTCCGTGCGCGGACCGGGCAACGAGACCGACAAGGTCGCCGCGCTCTACAAGGCGGCGTTGGTCGAGGGCGGCTTCGCCGACGGCGACGTCGAGATCACGCCGGTCGACGACACCGTCTATCTGATCGGGCGCTGGCGCGGGTCGGACCCCAAGGCCAAGCCGCTCGTCATTTCCGGCCATATGGACGTGGTCGAGGCCAAGCCGTCGGACTGGCAGCGCGATCCGTTCACCGCCGTGGTCGAGAACGGCTATCTGTTCGGCCGCGGCGCCAGCGACATGAAGCTCGACGGCACCATGGCGATCGCGGCGCTGATCGAGCTCAAGCGCTCGGGCTACAAGCCGAAGCGCGACATCGTCATCGAATTCTCGGGCGACGAGGAAACGGTGATGAAGACCTCCGCCATCATCGCCGACAAGCTCTCCAATGCCGAGATCGTACTCAACATCGATGGCGGCGGCGGGCTGCTGGACGAGAAGACGGGGAAGCCGGTGCTGTGGACCTGGCAGGGCGCCGAGAAGACCTATGCCGATTTCGAACTGACCGTGACCAATCCGGGTGGCCACAGCTCGGCCCCGCGCAAGGCCAATGCGATCAACCAGCTGTCGGCGGCGCTGGCGCGGATCGGCGACTATCAGTTCAAGCCCGAAGTCAGCGACCTGACCCGCGCCTATTTCGTCGAGGCGGCTAAATATGAGGATGCCGAGACGGCGGCGGCGATGCGCGCCTTTGCCGCCGATCCGACCGACAAGGCGGCGATCGCCACCCTGACCGCCAACCCGGCGACGATCGGCAAGATCGGCACGACCTGCGTTTCGACCATGGTCAGTGGCGGCCATGCGCTGAACGCGCTGCCGCAAAAGGCGACGGCGAACATCAACTGCCGCATCTTCCCCGGCCACAAGCCGGCGGACATCATGGCGGAACTGCAGAAGGTGGCGGCCGAACCGGCGGTGACCTTCAAGGATGTGACCGAGGGCTCGGTCGCAACCGACGCCTCGCCGATGCGGCCCGATTTCATCGCTGCGGTGAACAAGGCGATGAAGGCGACCTATCCGGGTGTTCCGGTGTTCCCGAGCATGTCCTCGGGCGCGAGCGACAGCATGTGGTTCCGCTACAAGGGCGTGGACAGCTATGGCGCGAGCCCGACCTTCAGCAAGGATTCGGACGATTTCAGCCACGGCCTGAACGAGCGCGCCCAGGTGTCGAACATTGCGCCGGGGATCAGCTATTATCTGTCGCTGTTCACTGACCTGTCGAAATAGGGCGACTTTTCGACATTCGACTATCGCGCGAACAAGGGGTTTCGAGTCTGGAACAAGCGGTCCGTATAAAGATCCTGCCGGACTATGGTTGCCATCCCCTTTGGTGGGATGAGGACCCTGCTGGGCGGATGGGCGACGTCAGCCCGGAGCGCCTTGGCTTGTCGGCAGCATTGTGCGGCGATCTCGACACTTGGGCGGCTGAGTTTGATGCAACCTTGAATCCCGACGATCCGGCTCGGTCTGGATTTCCGTCGCCTGCCACTGAGGCACGTTTTGTCGAGCGTGGATCGGTGCTGGCAAGACGCGTAGCGGCCGAAATTGGGCCAACGGGTTCTGTTCGGTATTGGCCTTCCAGATCGTAGGCCCGCTCCGCGACGATTGTCGTGGGGCCGCAACTCGCTAGCCGCCGGCGGCGACGATCCTGGGCAGCGCGCGGATCGGCTCGACGGTAATCGCCCGGAACCATGTCTCGGCGCCTTCGGACTGGAGCTGGATCTGGCCGTGAGTCAGCGGTGAGCGGGTGCCGTCGGGCAAAATGGTTGCCAGGCCCCGCACTTCGGCGACCGGCACGCCATTGACGACATGAACGGCACGGTCGCCAAGCACGTACAGATCGAGCGTGTTCCACTCGCCGATCGGCCGTTCCGCATCGCTTGCGCCCTCGACGTTCCAGGTCGGGGTGCCGTTGATCATGTCGATCTCCCGGCCGCCCATGCGGAAGCGGAGGTGCGGCGCGATCAGTGACGGGTCGAACGCCACGGTGGTTCGTGCCCGCACCGTCTTGCCGACGGTGACGATCATGCCGGTCGACCCCTTCATGATCTCGAATTCGACCGATGGCCGCCACGTCCCGAACACCTGCCCGGGCGCTCCGTGCGTGTGGTAGAGCAGGCCGTTATTCTGCGGCAGGCGCTCGCGCGGCGCCCAAGTCTTCGCGCCCCATTTATACTGGAGCCGAAGGTGATAGTCGCGAAAGTCGCCGCGGTGCACGAGGCTGCCCCAGGTCTCGCCTTTTACCCAGATCGCCGGCGCGCCGTCGACCTGCCGGACGGCGAAATCGCCGCTCGCGTCGCGGCTGGTGCCGATCGGCGCGGCGCCGGGATTGGCCTTGTAGGTCACGCCGGGGTCGGCATAGCCGAGCCAGGGCTGCCAGCCGCTAAGGCTGCGGCTGTCGAACAAGGCGGTCGCTTTTCCCGCTGTTTTGGGGAGATCGGCAAGGGTGAGGCGCTGTGCGGCGGTGGGCGCGGCGCCTGCGATGGTGCGTGCGCGTTCGGTCGAATCCTGCGCCAAAGCGGCGGCCGGCAGCGCAAGGGCGAACAGCAGCGCCCGGTTCATCGTCATGATCCCTCTCCCAATCTCCAGCGCAGAGTGCCTGCGGGCACGACCGGAGGGAAGGCGGATTATGGTCGCGGGTAGTTGAACGACAGACGAGGCCTCGATGAACGAGACTTCGCCTGCCGTTCCACCGCTACAACAGGGTCAGTAAGCGGCCGACAGCGTCAGGAACCACTGGCGCGGCGCGATCGGATAGGCCGAATAGCTGTTGGTCGCCGAACCGATCGACAGGGTCGATACCCCCTTCTTGTCGGCCAGGTTGGTGACGTTGAGCGCGATCTCCGCCTTGCGCAACGGCAGGATATTCTCCGGAAGCCGCGCGGCGAGACGCAGCGAGGTCAGAAAATAGGACGGCACGCTGGCATCGTTGGTGAAGGTGCTGAAGCGGCGGCCGACATAGTCGCCGATCAGCTGCGCCTCGATCGGGCCGACCGACACCGTCGCGACCGTCTTGTTCATCCATTTCGGCGTGCCGGGCAATTGCTTGCCGCAGGTCGGCACCACGCCATTGGTGACAATATAACCGCCGATGCAGGTATCGGTGGCGTTGCCGATGCCGAGCGCCACCGACGTATAGTCGCTCTGGTATTTGGACAAATTGTACGAGACTGCGTTGTAGAGCGAGAAGACGCGCCCGACGCGGAGCGTGAAGGCGGCATCGACACCGTCTGTCTTGACGTCGCCGACATTGACCAGGATCGAGGTGCCGCCGGTGATGTTGCCACCCGCGATGCCGCCCGGATTGGTCGAGATCGCCAGCAGGCGGTCGTTGAACACGACGTGGTAATAGTTGATCTGCGCGTCGAACCCGATGTCGCCGGAGAAATTGCGACGCGTGCGCAGGCCGCCTTCATAGGTCCAGCTGCTCTCGGGCTTGCCCTGGTCGGCGAAGGCGTCGAAGGCCGCCTGGCTTCCCGTGAACCATGGGCCGCCACCGCCCGCCAGATAGGCCTGATATTGCCGCAGGTTCTTCTGGACGTTGAAATAGACTTCTTCATGGCCGTTGAAGTCATAGGTCGCGCCGATCGCCGGCAGGAACCAGCGCAGCGTGTTGATCTTGCCCTGCGGCAAGCCGCCGGACAGGCCCGACAAGGACCCGGCCTTGGGCTGGACCGGGAAACGCCCGTCCGCCCATTGCGCGCTGGTCTTCACGCCGCCCTGGACGAGCAGTCGGTCGGTGACCTGCCAGGTGTCCTGGATGTGGAGCTGCAGCTGGTTGATCGACGCGTCGCCCTGATACTGCGTGAACAGCGGCGTCGCGACCGAGAGCGGGCGGATATAGGGCGTGCTCGATGCGGGGTTATTGACGTCGACGCCGTACCACCGGCGCCACTGCGTGGTGCTGTTGTGCTCGAACCAGCCGCCCAGCTCGATCTTGTGGCTGCCGAGTTCGAGGTTGAGCGCCGAGATCACGCCGCCACGATCGATCCGGTATTCCGTGGTGCGCGTGATCAGGCCCGAGCCACCCGTCGCCTGGACCAAAGCGGCACCCGCCGCGGCCGCCTGGGCATCGGTCAGCGCCGTGCAGGCCGTCGGCCGGATCCCGTTGGCGTTGGCGCCGAAGCGGCAATTGGCGGGGAGAGTCGCATAGTTCGGGTCGAGATAGGGCTGGGCGGTCGTGATCGACTGGCCGAGCGGACCGGCAACGACACCGGCGCCGTCATTGTGATGGAAATACGCCGTGGTCGACCAGGTGATATGATCGGAGAATTTCGCGTCGTAGCGAAGATAGCCGAGATAGTCGGTCCGCTGCGCATCCGAATAATAGTTGCGATAATTGCTGCCCACGGCGGCCGGGGAATTGCCCATCGCGCTCAGATAGGACGTACGGTACCCGCTGAAATCCGGGTAGTAGAACGGCTTGGTATAGGGCGTGTAGAGCTGGACCGGGGTCGCCGTGCCGCCGGCGGAAGGCTTGAAGAAGACGGTCGCGTCTTCGTTCGGCTGAGTCATGTCGTTATAGTCGAAATAGAAGGTCAGCTTGCCGATCGAGCTGTCGTGCACCAGCTTGGCGTTGGCCTGATAGCCGCCCTGCGTGCCGTTGAAGTCCCACGCACGGGCATGCTGGCGCGCAGCCGAGATATAGCCCGATGTCGTGCCGCCGGCGAAGGTGCCGGTGTCGATGCGGACGAAGCTGCGCGAGGTATCGTAACTGCCGAAGGTTTGCGCGGCCTGGACGCCGAACTTGTCCAGCGGGCTCGACGAAAAGGTCTCGACGGTGCCGCCGAGATTGCTGTTCGATGCGGTGGCGAGATCGCCGGCGCCCGTCGACACGACGACGCGGCCGACATTCTCGGAAATAACCGCGCGCTGCGGCGAGAGGCCGTTGTAATTGCCATAGCTCTGGTCGCCCAGCGGAATGCCGTCCATCGTGTAGCCGAGCTGGTTGGCAGCGAAGCCGTGGATGAAGATCTGGGCGTTCTGCTCGTTATAACCCCAGGGATCGGCGGTGATGTAGAGCACGCCGGGCAGCGTCTGGATCGCCTTCAGCGGCGAGACGCCGGGCAGGATCTTCTGGATTTCGCTTTGGGGGATCGCCGTCGACGAGCGGGTCGATTTGGCGGCGGTAACGACGATCGTCGATGCGTCGTCCGGCTGGCTATCGATCGCAGCGACTTCGGCCGTCTGCGCACAGGCCACGTTGGCGTAGAAAAGCGCGCCGGCGAGCGCGAGCAGGCTGGAAGTATATCGGATCACGGCAGGGTCCCCTTGGTGCGGTCGTTGCTGCATTGCAGCGACGCGCCCTGTGCGCCCGGACCATGCCAGTTTCGCGACGTTTCGGTTGCGACGGCGTGACAGTCGCTGATCTGTCCTTATCTGCCCGCCACGACCAGCCGCTCCAGATACGCGCACAACATATCGGCGAGCGCATCCGCATAGGCATGGATTTCCTCCGGCGTGCGGGGCGTGGCCGAAAAGCTGCTGCCCACTTCGCTCAATGTCGTCTCGACGAGATCGCCCGCCAGCGATCGCCTGCCCTCGGTGGCATCGGGGAGCAACTCAAGCAGGAATGACTGGAAGGCCTGTGCGCTCGACGCATGGACGTCGATCGCCTCGGGCGCGTCGCGATACAGCGGCGCTGCGTCGTTGAGCGCACCACGGATCTCCGCTTCTTCGCATTCCGAGCGGATGAACATATGCACCAGGGTGCGCACGCGTTCGAGCGGCGGTTTGGTGCGGTCCTCCAGAATGTCGCGCATCAGGTCGCTGGTGGCGCGCCACTCGTCGCTCTGCAGCCGGAACAGGATCGCGGCCTTGTTGGGAAAATATTGGTAGAGCGACCCAACGCTAACCCCGGCACGCTCGGCGACTCGGGCGGTGGTGAATCGCTGCGCGCCCTCGGTCCTCAAAACCTGAACAGCGGCATCGAGAACCGCCGCGACGAGGTCGTTCGAGCGGGCCTGTTTGGGCTGTTTGAGCAAGGAAACGCGGGCGCTTCGTCGGGTCGTCATCCGCGGCTCCAGCCAATGCGAATAGGAAAGCTGACGAACTAGTCGTATTTCTACCGGCGAGCAAACACCTGCTCGAAACTGGAGAAAATCGATGACTATCCTGACCAGCGCGCCGGTGGCGCCGCTGCTTGACCGGCTGTTTGCGGAGGCCGAGGCGGCAACCCCGATGGCGAACCCCGCCTTTGCGTCCGTCTCGCCCGAGGAACGCTACCGCCTCATGTCGAGCAAGACTGAGTATCGCGAGCTTTACGACCAGCTGAAGGAGTTCGCGCTCCCCGTCTCGCGCGAGACGGGCAAGCTCCTCTATCTGCTGGCGCGGGCGGGCAACGCACGATCCATTGTCGAGTTCGGCACCTCGTTCGGCCTCTCGACTCTGCACCTCGCGGCCGCGTTGCGGGAAAATGGGGGCGGGCGGCTCATCACCTGCGAATTCGAACCGTCCAAGCTGGCCAGGGCCAGGGAGAATCTCGCCGCGGGTGGCCTGTCGGACCTGGTCGAGTTCCGCGAAGGCGACGCGCTCGAGACGCTGGCGTCCGACCTGCCCGAGACGGTCGACCTGCTCCTGCTGGATGGCGCCAAGTCGCTATACCTGGACGTACTGGCGCTGGTCGAGAGCCGGTTGCGGCCCGGCGCAGTGATCATCGCCGACAACACCGATTATTGTCCCGACTATCTCGAACGCGTCGGCTCGGCCGCGAACGGCTATTGGTCGATGTCGTTCACGGACGATGTCGAACTGTCGATCCGGCTCGTTTGAGGCATCTCGATACGTTCGGAATGCCTCCGCTCATTCGAGGAGATGTCCCATGACGACTGACATTTTGTCAGCCCTCATGGGACCGGGGCTCATATTAAGTATCTGAAAATGCACAAAATATTGAGATTGGCTTGTCGTGTAGAAAGCCAGAATGTCAGCGACCCTACTGACATTTCCAACAGGCGCGCAGCGCGGGAGGCCTTGATTCAATCGCTGCGCCGCCTGGGCTATCGACGCGATTGCAGCGATGGGAGACCACTGCTCGCGTCTTTCTCATGATCGGGTTTCAAGCAGCGCATCGATATGGCGCTCGGCGATGGCGCTGGCTTCGGCCGGCGTGAACGCATCGGGCGCGAGGCACAGTTCCAGCCACAGGCCATCGACGATCGCGCTGATGCCGATCGCGGCGAGACGGCGGTCCTGTTCGGCCATCCCGCAGGCGGCAAGCAGGGTTTCGAGGTCGCGGCGATACGCCGCGTAGAGGTCGCGATGGAGGCGGGCTATGTCCTCATTGCTCTTCACCAGGCTCCAGAAGGCGATCCAGGTCGCGAGCAGGCCCGGATCGGCGATCGGCTTGGCGAAGCTGGCGGTGACATGGGCGAGCAGGCGGGCGCGAGGCTCTGGTCCGGCCGCGGCCATGGCGGCCTCGAACGCGGCGGAGACCTGCGCGTCGATATGGGCATAGGTCGCGGCGATCAACGCGTCGATGCCGTCGAAATAATGGCCGAGCAGCCCGGGCGAGACACCGGCCTCGGCTGAGATGGTGCGCACCGACACGCCCGCCGCGCCGTGGCTGGCGAGCACACGCGCGGTCGCCTCGATCAGGCTGAGGCGGCGGGCGTCCGGTTCGGCGCGGGTGAAGGCGGGTTTGTGCACATGCCCCTTCTCCCGTTCGTGTCGAGCGAAGTCGAGACACATTCGCGTTGCGCAATAGCCTGTCTTGTTATACGATCGTCCAACAAGCAACGGAGGCCAGCATGGCGCATCGCTACGCGGATATCGCTGAAGGCCACGACCCCGACGCCGACTTCAGCCTGCCGGGCTGGCTCTATACCGATCCCGAATATTTCGACGTCGAGGTGGCGCGGGTGATCCGCCCCTCGTGGCAGATCGTCTGCCATGTCAGCGATATCCCGAAGCCCGGCGACTATCACACGCTCGATTATATCGGCGAAAGCGTCATCGCCGTGCGCGGCGAGGACGGCGCGGTGCGCGCCTTCGCCAATGTCTGCCGCCACCGTGCAATGCGGCTGGTCGAAGGGCCGGCAGGCTGCGCGAAGAAGCTGGTCTGCCCGTACCACGCCTGGGCCTATGAGCTTGACGGGCGGCTGACCGGCGTGCCGATGAAGAACGACTATCCCGCGCTCGACATGGCGAAGAACGGCCTCGCAACCGTCGATGTCGAGATCTGGAACGGCTTCGTGTTCGTCAGGCTCGAGGACAATGGTGGGCCGTCGGTCGCCGAGATGATGACGCCCTATGAAGCGGAGATCGCGCCCTACCGGTTCGAGGAGATGCGGACGCTCAGCCCGGTCCGGCTGCGCGAGCGGGCAGTGAACTGGAAGAATGTCGGGGACAATTATTCAGACAATCTGCACATTCCGGTCGCGCATGCCGGGCTGACGCGGCTGTTCGGCAAGAGCTATGCGATCGAGGCGCAGCCCTGGGTCGACAAGATGTCGGGCTATCTCGCCGACAAGCCCTCGAACGACCGGTGGGAGCGGCTCTACCAGGCCCATCTGCCGCGCGCGGAGCACCTGCCCGAGGCGCAGCAGAAGCTGTGGCTCTATTACAAGCTCTGGCCGAACATGGCCTTCGACATCTATCCCGACCAGGTCGATTTCATGCAGTGGCTGCCGTTGTCGCCGACCGTCTCGGTGCTGCGCGAGATGGCGTTCGCGCTGCCCGACGAGCGGCGCGAGATGAAGCTGGTGCGCTACGCCAACTGGCGGATCAACCGCACGGTCAATGCCGAGGACACCTGGCTGATCACGCGCGTGCAGCAGGGCATGGCGTCGCAAAGCTATACCTGTGGGCCGATCGGAGCTAGCGAGGTGTGCCTGCGCAGCTTCGCGAAGAAGATCCGGCGGCTAATCCCCGAGGCGCGGCTGCACAAGGCTCCCGCGCCCGGGTGGAGCCGGCGGCCTCGCCCGGTGGACTGACGATCCCTCCACCGTTCGTGTCGAGCGAAGTCGAGACACGGCCACGGACGCGCCAGACGCGGTTTCTCGACTTCGCTCGAAACGAACGGGTGGCTGAATGACGAAGAAGTACGACGCAGTGATCATTGGCGGTGGCCATAACGGCCTGGTCTGCGCCTTTTACCTCGCGCGCGCCGGCCTCAAGGTCCGCGTGCTCGAACGCCGCGCGGTCGTCGGCGGGGCGGCCGTTACCGAGGAGTTCCATCCCGGTTTCCGCAACTCGACCGCGAGCTACACGGTCAGCCTGCTCCGCCCCAAGGTGATCAAGGACATGCGGCTGCACGAGCGCGGCTGGCGGATCATCGAGCGGACGATCTCCAACTTCTTCCCCAACGAGAAGGGGTATCTCAAGCTCGGCGGCGGCGAGGACCGCACCCGCGCGGAGTTCGCCCGCTATTCGCAAAAGGACGCCGACACCTTCCCGAAATACGAGGAAGCGCTGGAGCGCGTCGCCGAGGTGCTGCGCGACATGGCGCTCAAGACCCCGCCCAATGCCGGCGGCGGCATCCGCGCGCTGATCGCCGCGGCGGCGCAGGGCAAGCGCCTCGCCGGCATGTCGATCGAGGCGCAGCGCGACGTGATGGACCTGTTCGTCAAGTCTGCGTGCGACTTCCTCGATAGCTGGTACGAGGACGAATATGTGAAAGCCGCGTTCGGCTTCGACGCGGTCGTTGGCAATTATGCCAGCGTCGACACGCCGGGCAGCGCCTATGTCCTGCTCCACCATGTCTTCGGCGAAGTGAACGGCAAGAAGGGCGCCTGGGGGCACAGCGTCGGCGGCATGGGCGCGATCACGCAGTTCATGGCGGAAGCGTGCACCGACCTGGGCGTCGAGATCAGCCTCGAGGCCCCGGTCGCGAAGGTGCTGGTCGACGGCAACCGCGTGTCGGGCGTGAAGCTGGAGAATGGCGAGGAGATCGCGGCCGACATCGTCGCGGCCAATGTCGGCCCGGCTTTGCTCTATCGCCAACTGGTCGACCGCAGCGACATGACCCCGGAATTCGCCCGGCGCATGGACAATTTCAAGACGGGCTCGGGCACGTTTCGGATGAACGTCGCCCTGTCCGAACTGCCCGATTTCTCGGTGCTGCCGGGCAAGCAGGTCGCCGAGCATCACACCTGCGGCATCATCATCTCGCCGACGCTCGATTATATGGACAAGGCCTTCACCGATGCGAAGGCCAAGGGCTGGTCGGACGAGCCGA
Source organism: Sphingomonas sp. GW821-FHT10F11 (assembly GCF_058809095.1). Classification (NCBI taxonomy): domain Bacteria; kingdom Pseudomonadati; phylum Pseudomonadota; class Alphaproteobacteria; order Sphingomonadales; family Sphingomonadaceae; genus Sphingomonas; species Sphingomonas sp. GW821-FHT10F11. The sequence goes on along the minus strand of NZ_JBXASH010000005.1, from coordinate 50,648 downwards.
TCGTCGAGATGAAGCTGCCGACTTCGATCGACGACAGCCTGGCGCCCCCGGGCATGCATATCGCCAGCCTGTTCTGCCAGCAGTTCGCGCCCGAGCTGCCGGACGGCCGTTCATGGGACGACGAGCGCGAAAAGGCGGCGGACCTGATCATTGATACGGTCACCAAGCACGCACCGAACTTCAAGGGCGCGGTCATCGCGCGGCAGATCCATTCGCCGCTCGACCTGGAGCGCAAGTTCGGCCTGATCGGAGGGGACATCATGCACGGGCACATGTCGCTCGACCAACTCTGGGCAGCGCGGCCGGTGCTGGGGCACGGCGACTACCGGTCGCCGATCAAGGGCCTCTATATGTGCGGCGCGGGCACCCATCCGGGCGGCGGCGTGACCGGTGCGCCGGGGCACAATGCGGCGCACGAGATCATCGCCGATCGCGGCATCATGGGGCGGTGGCGGCGCTGGAAGTGACGCGGCCGCGCCGGACGGACCAATAGACCGGCAGGCCGAGCAGCAGCAGCGCCAGGCCCCAGAGATCGGCCTTGAGGCCGAGGCCATAGACCATCCAGACGACGAAGACCGTGGCGATCGCGGCGGCGATCTTCAGGGGTACGTCGTCGGGCAGCAGCCGGATCGCCGCCAGCGCGCAGGCGAGATAGGCGAGCATGCCCGAGGCGAGCGAGATCGAGGCGATGTCCTGGAAGAGCTGCCCCATCGAGCTGGCATAGTTCATCAGCGTCACCACCGTGACGAGCAGTCCCGAGACGAGATGGGCGCGGGCCGGCGTGCCGAAGCGGCTTTCCTTGCCGAACCATGCCGGAAACACGCCCCCGCGCGCCATCGCCCAGGGCATCTCGCCCTGCAGCAGGATGAAGCCGTTGAGCGTTCCGAAGGCGCTGATCGCCGCGAACAGCGCCACGATCTCGGCGGTGCGCGGCCCGAAGCTGCGGCCGAGGAACTCGGCGATCGGGGCGGGGGAGGCGGCGGTGATCGCGGCGGGCATCATGAACATGACGGCGCCGGAGACCAGGACATAGACGACCCCTGTCAGCACTGTGCCGATCAGCGTGACGCGGGGCACGACCTTGGCCGCATTCTCCACCTTGTCGGCCGGGACGGTGGCGGATTCGACGCCGAGAAAGCCCCAGAAGGTGATCGCCGCCGCGCCGGCGATCGCGCCCGCGCCGAGCGGCACCGGCGTGCTGGCCGCGATCGCACCGCCGCCGTCGCGCAGCAACAGCCATGCCGCAAGGATGATCACGCCGGCGAGCGGCACCAGCTTGAGCAATGTCGTCACGAACTGGACCTGGCCGGCGAGCGCCACCCCGCGGATGTTGACCGCGATCAATATCCAGATGACCGCGAGCGCGGCCATGGCCGGCAGGCCCGGCGTCGAGCCGAGTGCCGGCACGATCAGGCTGAGCGCGCTCACCACGGCGACCGCGATCGCGGCGTTGCCGGCCCAGATCAGCACCCAATAGCTCCAGGCGACGGCGAAGCCGACGCCCGGGCCGAACGCTGCCTGAGTGAAGGCATAGGGCCCGCCGGCGAGGGGAAGCTTGGCGCCGAGCCGCGCGAAGACGAAGGCAAGGCACAAGGCACCGCCGATCGTGACGATCCAGCCGATCATGCCGTTCCAGCCGAGCGGCGCGAGCGTCGCCGGGAGCATGTACACGCCCGACCCGATCATGTTGCCGACCACCAGCGCCAGGCAGGTCCAGAAGCCCAAGGCGGCGCGTGATGGCGATGTGGACATAGGCGATCTCCCCGATACCGCACTCTACGGCTTGATCGGAAGCGCGCACCATGTTTCTTGGGAACACCTCATGGCAAGCATTCCCCCCTCGCAACCCACCTGGCAGCCCGAGAGCAGCCGCTGGCCGCCCCGGCTGATCGATGCCGCGCTCGCGCTGCACGACAATGCCCTGTCGGTCGCCGAACCGTTGCTGCGCGCGCATCTGAAGGAAGACCCGTTCGACGTCGCCGCGATCCGCATGCTCGCCGAGCTCGCCGGACGGATCGGGCGCTACAGGGATGCCGAGACGCTGCTGCGCCGCGCGCTCGAGCTGTCGCCCGCATTCACTGCAGCGCGCGCGAACCTGGCGATCGCGCTCTACCGGCAGAACCGCCCGATCGAGGCGATCGCGGAGCTCGATCTCGTGCTCGACGACGAGCCCGACAATCCCGGCCATGCCAATCTCAAGGCGGCGGCGCTCGGCCGGATCGGCGGCTTCGACGAGGCGATCGAGCTGTACGAAACGGTGCTGAAGAGCGCGGGGAAACAGCCCAAGGTCTGGATGAGCTACGGTCACATGCTCAAGACGGTCGGGCGCCAGGCGGACGGCATTGCCGCCTATCGCCAGGCGATTATGCTGACGCCCGAACTGGGCGAGGCGTGGTGGAGCCTCGCCAATTTGAAGACGGTGAAGTTCGACGAGGCGGATATCGCGGCAATGCAGACGGCGTTGGCGCGCGCCGACATTTCGGACGAGGACAGGTTCCATCTCGACTTCGCGCTCGGCAAGGCGTTCGAGGATCGCAAACAGGCACCGGAAGCCTTCGATCATTATGCCGCGGGCAATGCACTCCGGCGGACGAAGATCGACTATGACGCCGAGGAGACCGAGGCCTTTGTCGACCGCAGCATAAAGCTGTGCACGCCCGCCTTTTTCACCGCCCGGGCAGGGCAGGGAAACGACGCGCCCGACCCGATCTTCATCCTCGGCATGCCGCGCGCCGGATCGACTCTGGTCGAGCAGATCCTGTCGAGCCATCCGCTGGTCGAGGGTACATCCGAACTGCCCGACATCCCGGCACTGGCGCTGGCCGTGGCCAATTATCCGCAGCGGCTCGAGGCGTTGGCCCCGGAACGGCTAAAGGCATTGGGCGCTGAATATCTGCGCCGCGCCAGCGTGCAGCGGCGGACGAACCGTCCCTTCTTCATCGACAAGCTGCCCAACAACTGGGCGCATCTGCCGTTCATCCACCTGATCCTCCCCAACGCGACGATCATCGACGCGCGGCGGCATCCGCTCGGGTGCTGCTTCTCCAACTTCAAACAGCATTTCGCGCGAGGTCAGGCGTTCAGCTATTCGCTCGGGGATATGGGCCGTTATTACCGCGATTATGTGCGCCTGATGGCGCATGTCGATACGGTGCGGCCCGGCCTGGTCCACCGCGTGATCTATGAGCGCATGGTCGACGATACCGAAGCCGAGGTACGGGCGCTGCTCGCTGCGTGCGGGCTGGAGTTCGACCCGGCATGCCTCGATTTCCACAAGACCGAACGCGCGGTGCGCACCGCCAGCTCGGAACAGGTGCGCCAGCCGATCTTCCGCGAAGGCACGGAAAGCTGGAAGCCGTTCGAGCCGTGGCTCGACCCGCTCAAGGCTGCATTGGGCAATGTGCTCGACGCCTATCCGGCAGCCCCCGGCCTCGTCTGAACGTTGCAAAACTGTCACGATGCGGCCGCGAAATGATTTCGCATGCTGCACCCGATTGACGGATGTTGCGCGTGCGAACACCCTTCCGAACAGACATAATCATCGGGGGTATCACGATGCTCGTCACCAAGCGTAAACTCGTCGTCACCGCCCTGTTGGCGTCCGTCGCCAGCATCGCGACACCTGCCTTCGCGCAGTCGACCGACACCCAGGAAGCGGCGCCGGCCTCCGAGCAGGACGACATCATCGTCACCGCGCAGAAGCGCGAGGAGAATATCCAGAACGTGCCGATCAGCATCCAGGCGATCGGCACCAAGAAGCTCGACCAGCTCAACATCGCGAATTTCGCCGAATATTCGCAGCTGCTGCCGTCGGTGTCGTTCCAGGCGCTCGGCGGCACGCCCGGCACCAACGTCGTCTATATGCGCGGCGTCGCGTCGGGCGGTGACGGCAACCATTCGGGCTCGCTGCCGTCGGTCGGCGTCTATCTCGACGAGCAGCCCGTTACGACGATCGGCGGCAATCTCGACGTGCATGTCTATGACATCGCCCGCATCGAGAGCCTCGCCGGCCCGCAGGGCACGCTCTACGGCGCCTCGTCCGAGGCCGGCACGATCCGCATCATCACCAACAAGCCGGACACGAGCGGCTTTTATGGCCGCGTCGACGGCGAGGTGAACACCGTCAACAAGGGCGGCGTCGGCGGCAAGGTCGAGGGGATGATCAACATCCCGATCTCGCAGGATATCGCGTTCCGCGCGGTCGGCTTCTACCAGAAGGACGCGGGGTACATCGACAATGTGCCCGGTTGCCGCAGCTTCCTGCCCGAGACCAATCCGCTTGGCTGCACCGCGACCAATGGCGGCATCAGCGTCAACAATGCGAAGTTCGTGAAGAAGGACTATAACGATACCGAGCTGTGGGGCGGCCGCGCCGCGCTGAAGATCGATCTCGACGAGAATTGGACGGTCACGCCCACCGCGATCTATCAGGATACGCGCTCGCACGGCAGCTATGGTTACGACCCGCGTCTCGGCGACCTGAAGGTGCAGCATTTCTTCCCGGAATATCGCCGCGATCGCTTCATCCAGGCGGCGCTGACGATCGAGGGCAAGCTCGGCAATTGGGATCTGACCTATGCCGGCGCCTATCTCGACCGGAAGACCTTCTCGTCGAGCGATTACACCGACTATGCCGAGGCCTATGACAATCTCTATTCGTCCTATGGCGGCATCAGCAATTATTTCTATTTCCACGACGCGGCCGGCAACACGATCGACCCGCGCCAGAATGTGATCGGCAGCGATCACTTCAAGAAGCTGAGCCAGGAATTCCGCGTCGCCTCGCCGCAGGGCGAGCGGTTCCGCGTCGTGGCGGGCGCCTTCTACCAGCGCCAGAGCAACGAGATCCATCAGGACTATCAGGTCCCGGGTCTCGCGCCCGAACTGTCGGTCAATGGCTTCCCGGGCACGCTCTGGCTGACCCAGCAGCACCGCGTCGACAAGGATTACGCGATGTTCGGCGAGGCTGCCTTCGACATCCTGCCGAACCTGACCTTCACCGCGGGCGGCCGCGCTTATATCTACGACAACTCGCTGATCGGGTTCTTCGGCTTCGGGCGCAATCCCGGCAACGGCTTTTCCGATGGCCCGCCCAACGCCGCGGGCAGCAACCGTACCGGCGTCGCGCAGTGCTTCACGACCTCCGGCCAGCGGCTCTACGATCGGGATACCGACACCTATAGCAGTTCGCTCACCTTGCTGCCGGCGGCGGTGGCGGGCAGCCCCTGTACCAATCTGGCGGTCTATGCCGTCGGGCGCGGGCTGCAGCCGGTCAATACCCAGGGGCAGGGCTTCACGCACAAGCTGAACCTGACCTGGAAGCCCGTCGAGGACGTGCTGCTGTACGGCACCTGGTCGCGCGGTTTCCGGCCGGGCGGCATCAACCGCCGGGGCACCATCCCGCCTTATGCCGCCGACTTCCTGACCAATTACGAGATTGGCTGGAAGACGACGCTGGCCGGCGGCAAGCTGCGCTTCAACGGCGCGATCTATCAGCAGGAATGGAAGGCGTTCCAGTTCTCCTTCCTCGGCCAGAACAGCTTCACCGAAATCCACAACGGTCCGGATGCGCGCATTCGCGGCGTGGAAATGGATGCCAATCTCAACCTCGGCCCGCTCGTGCTGACGGCGGCGGGGTCGTACACCGACGCGAAGACCAAGAAGAATCTGTGCCTGTATGACGATCCGAGCTTTGCCTGCACCCTGCCGGGGCCGGGCGGGCAGGGGAATTTGATATCGGCGCCGGCGGGAACGCGGCTTCCGGTCACGCCGCGCTTCAAGGCCAACGCGACGGCGCGCTATACCTTCGACCTCGGCACGCTGAAGCCCTATCTCCAGGGCGTGGTCGCGCATCAGAGTTCGGCCTCGTCCGATATCCGCACCGCGGTCATCCAGACGGGGACGTTGTTGGTGGTCAATCCGGCCGAACTGCAGGGGCGCTTGCCTGCCTACACCACCGCCAATTTCGCGATCGGCGCCGAGTTCACCAACTATACGTTCGAGCTGTTCGTACAGAACGCCTTTGACGAACGCGGCCAGTTGTCGCGCTTCCAGGAATGCGGGAGTTGCTCGCAGCGGCCTTATATCGTGCCGATCAATCCGCGCACGATCGGGGTGAGGGCGGGCGCCAAGTTCTGATCCCGGGCGGCGGGCTCTGTCCCGCCGCCGCTTCACGGAAGTGACCTGGAGTATCGAGTAAGGTACTGAAATCAATCGGAAATGTTGGCGATCGTATCGGTTTGAAGCCCCCAGGAGATACGGGACACATGGTGTCCCATATCTCCCGTCGATCGTCCCCACACCCGCGTTGACAGGATTCGTGCTGTCAGGTCGCGCCTCGATTCAACTCATGTCGTTCCCGCGCTATGCCGCACTCATAATCGAGAACCGAATATCTGCCCCGGCATGGGAAAGGGAAGGACCAGCCATGATCGTCCTGGCCATCGACGCATCAGTCGCCAAATTCAGCTACGCAAGCGCGCCTTCCTGTCGAACTCACATTGATACCGGTGTCATTGACTGCCATAGTGGCGATGGAAGGCGGACGTAACCGTCTCCGCGGGAGAGCGTCTGTGACATTGGGCCTTCGCACATCCTGGATTGCCTTGGGAATCGCGCTGGCCGCGAGCAGCGCGCATGCCCGGGCAGCGCCTGACCCGAGTGGCCTGTTGTTCCGCGCTTCCGCCGACAAAGGTCTGATCGCCGAGCGCGCCGGGGGCGAGGCCGAACCCAATTTCCAGAGCAATGTGGCGATCGTGCCGACCGGCAAGTCGGGCGGGGCGATCCAGTGGGAAGATGACGGCTATGTCGCCTGGCGCGCGCCCGGCAACATCCAGGCCCAGCGCGGCACGCTCTCCTTCTTCTGGCGGCCGCGTACGCCGGTGGGCGAGGCGCCCTTTGCGATCTTCCGCGTCGGCTTCGCCGATCATTCGAGCTGGGACATGGCGTTCCTGCGCATCGACTGGAACGGGCATGGCTTCGATGCCTTTGTCACCGACGCGAATCTCGCGCGGAGCCGGGTTTCGTTCCGGACCGACCAGCCCCCTGCCGCCGACCAGTGGACGCATATCGCCTTCTCCTGGGATGAGGGCATCGGGGTGCGGCTGTTCGTCGACGGCAAGGAAGTTGCGCGCAAGGACGGCCAGGCCGATCTCGACGCCGCGCTCGATCAGTTCGGCCTGGCCGGGCGGGTCCTGTCACCGCATCAGGTGCAGAGCCGCTACAATTTCATGCGCGGCAGCGATGTCGATGAGATCCGCGTCTATGATCATATGCTGGCCAGCGCCGATGTGGCGGCGCTGGCCGACAATCGCGAGCCTGCGGCCGCGCCGGAGCCGTCCGAGGCGACGCGGCGCACCGCGTGGCTCCATCGCTTCGGCTGGGACACGGCATCGCCGCCCGCGCTGACCAGCGACACCACCAGCATCCGCAAGGTCGAGTTCGCCGACGCGAAGGACCTGAAGCAGTGGAACTGGAAGGGGGTGGACGGAATCCCCGAGACGACCTGGCCAGGCGTCTACAACCGGTCGCGGCTGGCGGCGCGCGACGACTATTTCATCCTGCCCGACTGGAACACCTATGTGGATGGCGGCAAGGCCTATGACCTGACCTTGCCCGCCGGGGCCTCGTTCAATCGCGTCGAGATCCGCGGTGCCGCTTATGGCGCGCTGAGCTGGTCGGCGGATGGCGCGTCCTGGACGACGCTCGGACGGCGGCCGCAGGGTGCGGTGCGCAGCATCGACAGTTTCGGTCGCAAGGCTGGTGGCAAGCTGCGCTTCGCCAATATGGCGCAGGAAACGCCGATCCAGGAAATCTGGGCCTATGACGTGGCCGATGCCGCCGAGCCCGAGGGCAGCTTCAAGCTGAACTACACGGTGCAGGCCAATGCTGCGCCGGCCTTTGCCACGCTCGCGTCGCTCAACGACTATATCGCCGGCCGCTATGCGCCTGACGAACGGACCACGGTGGTGGCGCTGCCGGCAGGCGCGCGTGCGGCCGCCGGTGCCGGCAACGCCGCTGCCACGACGGCGGCCGAGCACCGCGACGGTGCGGCGCCGATCGTCCATGTCCTGATCCCATCCGGTTTCGGCGAGGCCTTTCCGGGCAAGCCGTCCGCCCGTTCGTGGAACTATGGCTGGGAGAATGTGCATGATGGGCTGGACGGTATCGCGCTCGACATACCGGCGCTAAAGGCGACGCCGGGTGCCGACGGGCTGATCCCGCTCAACATCCGGGTGAAGGACCCGATCTGGCCTGGCCGTGACATGATCGACGTGTCGGTCTCGGTGCGGCCCGGGCAGAAAAGGACGGTCTGGCTCGACCTGCGCGATCGCATCCTGGCCGACGACAGCCTGTTCCTGAGCATTGCCTCCGCCGCGCCCGATTTCGGTGCGCAGTCGATCGACGGTATGCAGGTCAGGCTGGTGTTCAAGGATCGCGCGGCGGCATTGCCAGAGCATATCGCCGACCGGTTCAACCAGGTGAAGGACAATTGGGGCTTCCTGGTCGAGGAGCATACCTCGTCGAAGCGGGCTGGGCTCTATCGGCGCCTCTATGCCGATGTCTCCGATCTGCTCAGGGTCGATCCCGACAACATCGAGGGGCGGCGTTACTGGGCCGATATCAGCTATGGCGAGCAGAATCTGCCGGCCTTCACCCTGCCCCAGGCGCCGGCCGGCGTGCCGCTCTGGGCCTTCCTGCAACTCGAGGATCTGAAGCTGGTGCGCCAGTTCGTGACCTGGTGGATCGACAACCGCCAGGTGCCGTACGGCGATTTCGGCGGCGGCATTTCGGATGATACCGATCTGGTGCAGCAATGGCCGGGCCTTGCGTTGATGGGCATCGAACCGGACAAGATCAACGCATCGGTCCGGGCGCTGTCCGATGCTGCGCACCATAATGGCATGATCACCAACGGGCTCGGCACGATCACGACCGATGAGCTTCACGCCTATGAGGAGGGGCTGAACAGCGACGCAGAGCGGCTCTATCTCAACTGGGGCGAGCCAAAGGCGGTCGAGCGGCTGATGGCGACGACCCGGGCGCTCGGCGGCGTGATCCTGAAGAACCCTGCGGGGCACCTGCATTTCGCCAGCAACTGGTATGGCGGGCAGAAGATGTACCGCGAGGGGCCGTGGGAATGGCAGAAGCCCTATAGCTTCACCGTGATGCACGGTCCGATCCTGATGGGACTCTACAACGGCAATCCCACGGCGCGGGGGCTGGTGACCGGGGTCGTCGATGGCTGGATGGCCCATGGCAAGCAGGACAAGGACGGCAACTGGGCCTATCCCAACGAGATCAACTGGCGCACCGATGCCGAGCGCGTCGGCGATGGCGGCGGGGTGGCGACACCGCTGCAATCGGCCTGGGCGGCATGGCGCTTCACTGGCGACGCGACCTATCTCCGCCCGATCCTGGCGCGCGCCGCGAAGAGCGGTCCGGCGTCGCTCGCCGATATCAACGAGAATGCCGTCGACGCGCTCAGCCGCGAGCAGGATTGGGGCAAAACGCTGACCACCAAGGCGGCGGGCGGCGGCGCATTCGAGCGTTATGCGGCGTGGAACGCGAGCGGCGACACCAAATGGCTCGACGCGCTGCATGCCGATGCGATCGCCGACAAGGCGCAGCATCAGTACATGTACACCGAAGGGCATTGGTGGTCCGACCGCGTCGATCAGCCGAACGAAATCTTGCAGCGCGAGCGGCTGGGCGGAATCGCCCTTCGCCGCAACCAGAGCTGGCCGGGCAACAGCGTGAGCTGGCGTTTCGCCGAGGCCGGCGCTGCGGAGCAGGTGGCGATCCTGGTGCCGGGCGCGACCACGGGCAAGTTCAAGGTAATCGCCTGGAACACCAGCGGCCGGCCGCAAAACGTCGACATGACCACGTGGAACGTGACCGCCGGGCGCTGGAAGATGACCGGACCTGCCGGTGCGAGCGAGATCGCGCTGGAGCGTAGCGCGACGATCCCGTTGGTCTTCGCGCCGGGCGAGAATATGTTCGAGTTCGCGTTGGTCACGCCGGGCTTGCCGACCGAGCAACGCGCCGATCTCGGCATCGGCAGCGACGATGTCGTGGTGGCGAAACGGGCGGTCACGGTAACCGTGCATAGTCTCGGCGCGATCGATGCAGCGGGCGGGGCGGTGTCGCTCGAGGATGCGGCAGGCAGGGTGCTCGCCACCGCTGCGGTACCGCGGCTCGCCGCGCCGCTCGATCTTCAACCGAAGACGGCGAAGGTAAAGCTGGCGCTGCCAGCCGGTGCGGTGCGGGTTCGCATAGCGCTGGCGGGCAATGCGCCCGAGACGACCTTGCTCAACAATGTCGTCGCGCTTCCGGTCAGATAGGCCGTGTCAGGTCAGGCTGGCCCAGAAACGCTCCGCCGCGGCGTTCTGCGGTGCGACCGGGCGGAACAGGCCGATCTCGATCGGCACGTCCCAGTCCGGTCCGCCGGCGCGAACCAAGGAGCCGCTCGCCATGTCCTTTGCGGCGACCCCGGCGGGAAGCCAGGCGATGCCGCGCCCTTCGCGTGCCTTGCCGAGCAGGGTAGCGGCGAGCGTCGCGGAGAGGACGCTCTCAAATATGGGGATGCGATCGGCGACGCGGTGCGCTGCGAAGATTTGGCCGAGACCGGAGTCATCGGTGTAGGACAGCAATGGCAGCGTACCCGCCGTCTCATCGAGCGACCAGCGCGGGGAGCCCGCAGCGTCCGGCGCGACGAGCGGGACCAGCGAATCCATGCCGACTGGAATCGACGTGAACCGGCTTGGCTCGAACCGGCTCGCGGCCAGCGCGTGGCGGTGACAGAGCAGGAAGTGCGCCTGGCCCTGCAGCATCAGCTCCTCGCAGGCGGCCAGGGTATCGGAAAACAGGCGCATCGGCCCGATCGGTGCGCGCTGCTCGATCTGGCGGATCCAGCCCGGGAAGAAAGTGAAGGCAAGCGCATGAGTCGCGGCGAAATGGAGCGTGCTGGTATCGCCGTCGCGCGCCTCGCCGGCTTGACGCGAGTCCCGGCGCAACCGGTCGATCGTCTCGATCAGGCCGGCAACGCCGCGCTCGAACTCGAGGCCGGCCGCGGTCAGCGTCACCCCGCCGGGCGATCGGGTGAATAAGGCCGTGCCGACCCATTCCTCCAACGCACGGATCCGGCGGCCGAAAGCGGGTTGGGCGATGCGGCGCGTTTCGGCAGCGCGCGAGAAGCTGCCGCTTTCGGCAAGCGCCACGAAATCCTCGAGCCACGCCAGTTCCACTCTATGCCGACCCCGTCTTGCCTCCGATGCTCACCGAAATAGCAGGGCAGGGCGCCAGGGCCTAACGGCACCGCAGGCGCATATTCCCGATACAGGAGCCGGATGATGGCGGACGAGAACAGCGGCATGATCAACCGGCGCGACATGTTCGGCACCGCGCTTGTGGGCACGGCCGCGGCGCTGATCGGCAGTGGCGAGGCGCAGGCTGCGGCTCCTCGGAAACCGGCCGTGCCCGACTGGCGGCGCGGCTACGATCATCAACGCGTCGCTGATCTGGGCGACGGGCGCTTCCTCAATCCGCTGCTCGCGGGCGACCATCCGGATCCGGCGATCCTGAAGGATGGCAGCGATTACTACATGACCTTCTCCAGCTTCGATTCCTATCCGGGGCTGACGATCTGGCATTCGCGCGACCTGGTGAACTGGCAGCCGCGCACGGCCGCGCTGACCCGCAATATCGGCTCGGTCTGGGCAGTCTCGCTGGAAAAGCATGAGGGGCGCTATTTCCTCTATATCCCGGTCAAGGCGTCCACGAACTCGATCTGGGTCATCTGGGCCGACCATATCGACGGTCCGTGGAGCGATCCGGTCGATCTCGCGCTGCACCGGCATATCGATCCCTGCCATGCCGTGGGCGAGGACGGATCGCGCTGGCTGTTCCTGTCGGGGGGCGACCGCATCCGGCTGAGCGCCGACGGCCTGTCGACCATCGGCGAGGTCGAGCATGTCTACGATCCGTGGCACTATCCCGACGATTGGGACGTGGAAGGATTCTCGCCCGAAGGACCCAAGCTGGTCCGCCATGGCGGGTGGTTCTACATGATCACTGCGGTGGGTGGCACGGCCGGCCCGCCGACCGGGCATATGGTGATCGCGGCCCGATCCCGGTCGATCCATGGCCCCTGGGAGAATTGCCCGCACAACCCTTTGGTCCGCACCGTCGACAATGACGAAAAATGGTGGTGCCGCGGCCATGCCTCGCTGGTCGAGGCGCCCGACAAGAGCTGGTGGTCGATCTATCACGGTTATGAGAACGGCTTCTGGACGCTCGGTCGACAGGCACTGCTCGATCCGATCGAATGGACCGCTGATGGCTGGTTCCGGATGAAGGGCGGCGATCTTTCCGCACCGATCGCCAAGCCGAAAGGCGGGGAGGCGCTGCCGCATGGTCAGCCCTTGTCCGATGGCTTCAAGACACTCGCGCTTGGCGGCAAATGGAATTTCTTCAAGCCGGGGCCGAAGGAAAGCGCCCGCGCCCGGGTCGAGAACGGGGGGCTGACCCTCGCCGCCAGCGGGACGGCGCCAGTCGATTCATCACCCTTGCTGCTGATCGCGGGCGATCTCGGCTACCAGTTCGAATGCGATATCGAGATCGCATCGGGCGGCACGGCGGGGCTTGTGCTGTTCTACGACGAGAAGCTCTATTGCGGGCTCGGGTTCGACGAGAAGCGATTCGTCACCCACCAATATGGCATCGAGCGCGGCAGGCCGGCCAATCCGCATGGCCGCAAGATGCGGATGCGGATCGCCAACAAGCGCCACATCGTCGCGATCCATACCAGCGGGGATGGCGGCAGGACCTGGGCACGCTTCGATCGCGGGATGGAAGTGTCGGGGTACCATCACAATGTCCGTGGCGGCTTCCTGATGCTGCGGCCGGGGCTGTATTCGGCTGGTGCGGGAGAGGCGCGGTTCTCCAACTTCACCTATCGCGCGCTGTAGCCGCCGTCAGGCGAAGCCCTGAGTCCTGGCCCAGGTGATGAACAGCTCGGGCCATGCCTCGACCGGCTTGCCGATCGTCTTGCGCAGCCCGAAGCCATGGCCGCCATTGGTGAACAGGTGCGTTTCGACCGTGATACCCCGCGCCTTCAGCGCAGCGCGGAACAACAGGCTGTTCTCGACCCGCACCGTCGGATCGTCCTCGGCGTGAAGGAGGAAGCAGGGCGGGGTCTGCTTCGTGACATTCTCGGCCGGGGTGTGCGCCCGTTCGAGCGCAGGGCTGGCGTCCTTGCCGATCAGCTGCTCGCGGGAGGCGGCATGGGCCACCGGCCAGGTCATCGACTGCACCGCATAGATCGGCGCGGCGATGAAGGGGCGTGCGCTGAGGCGGTCGGCGGCATCGACCGGATCATAGGTCTTCGCGGCGAAGCGCGTGGCGAGATCGCAGCAGAGGTGGCCGCCGGCAGAAAATCCCATCGCCGCGACGCGTTCGGGGTCGATCGCGAAATCTCGCCCCCGGGACCGGATCAGCCGCATCGCGCGCTGGGCATCCGACAGGGCGACGTCCGGCCCGGCCTTCCATCCGTCGCCCGGCAGCCGGTAGAACAGCACGAACACCGTATAGCCGCGCGCACTGAGCCAACGGGCGATCTCATAACCCTCCTTGTCGATCACGATGCGGCTATAGGCGCCACCCGGCATCGCCAGCACGGCGGCACCGTTGGGGATACGCGGCCGGAACACGACGAGACGCGGGCGGGTGATGCCACGGACCGCGCGGTCGGGAAGGTCGGGGTCGGTGCTGCGTTGCTCGACCGTCTCGACCGGCGGGGCGGCGGGCATGCCCGGCGCACCCTTCGACCAGAGGTCGATCGTCTCCACCGGATCTGGCAGGCCGGGCACCGGGGCGTCGCCGGGTTTTGCGGGCGGCGGGGTTTGCGCCCGTGCGCCGGCCGCGATGCCGGCGGCGAGGGTTCCAAGGATCAGGCCACGACGATCGAGCATGGAACCTCCAAAAAGAGACGGACGCCGCCCGGGTGGGCGAGCGTCCGTCAGGATAGTCCAAGGGAGACGGACTTACATCTTCACGCGCGCACCAACCAGGATCGTGCGGCCGAAATGGTTGTTCTCGTAATTCCGGTTCGCGTCCAGATCGGTGTAGCGATAGCGATATTCGTCGGTCAGGTTGACGCCTTCGACCGAGAATTCGAGCCAGTCGGTGAAGCGATAACGCACCGAGGCGTCGATGTTGATCGTCGAGCCATAGCCTTCGAAAACGTTGCCGGTCGCGCTGTTGGCATCAACATAGGGGCCGCGATAGCTGATCGACCCACGAGCGCTGAATTTCTTGTCCTCGTAATAGAGCGTGCCGTTATACGCTCGCTTGGACAGGCCGAACAACGTCCCGGTACGCGTCGCTGAGACATTGGGGCCGATCGCGCCGGTGGATGTATTCGCCACCACGATCGGGCCAGAGACAGTATAGGTCGCGGTCGAACCTATGAACGTCGCATTCGCGATGGCACCGAAGTTGGACAGGAAGCCGGGGAGGAATTTGAACGGCGCCTGCACCGAAAGCTCGATACCCTTCAGGCTCGCGCCACTTCCGTTGACGTTCCGCGTGATCGTCCAAGGCTGCTTCTCGGGATCGCCAGCCGCGGGCGAGCCCGGCGGGATGATCGAAAGCGGCAATCCGGTCGACGCATAGGTTCCCGAAATCGTCTGCGACACCGGGAAGCTCTCAACGTCCTTCTTGAAGACGGCGACCGACGCGATCGATCCTGGCGCGAAATACCATTCGACCGCCAGATCATAGGCCGTTGCGCGGAACGGCGCGAGGAACGGATTGCCGAAAGTGACGCGGTAGTTGAACCCGTCGACCGTGCCGCCAGGCGTCAGATTGCCCAGTGTCGGGCGCGTGATCACCTTGGCGACGGCACCGCGCACAACAATGCTTTCCATCGGGAACAAGGCGATGTTCAGTGATGGTAGCCAGTCGTCATAGGACCGCTTCACCGTCGCCGGCGTGTTGATCACCACATTGTTCACAGTGGACTGCGAGATGCCGGTCGAACTCTGGTCGGTCTTGACGTAGCGCATGCCGGCATTGAGCGCATAGCGAAGCCCGAGCAGCTCGCCCTTCGCATCGACCTGCAAATAGCCGCCGGTGACCTTTTCGATGACGCTGCGGGTGTTGCTGACATCGATCGCCGGGGTGCGGCTGTACAGGCCGGTATATTTTGCAGCCGCGTCGATATTCGGGATCAGGAAGCTCGTGGTGGTACCAGCGGGCTGGCCTGCATTGCCCAGGTTGAAGATTTCGGAAAGGGCCGGGGTCGCCTGGAAGCCATAGACCGCGTTCGGGCCAAAGGCCGATGTCGGCGAGCAGGTTAGCGTTCCGAGCACGCGGTCAGCGCCGCCGTTGCCGCAAACGACGGTGTCGCGGGTGAAGCCGGCCGTATCGAAACTGAATCGCCGATACAGACCGCCTGCCTTGACCTGGAAACCTTCGGCAACATCCCATTCGGCGCGCAACTGCGCGGTCCTGAACTTGTTGACCGTGCTGGACGGCCGATCGCGGATTTCGGCAAGCTGAAAATTGGCCGGATCGGTCACGCTGGTGCCGAAGGTCAGTACCGGGCTTTCCATGTTCCGGTAATCATATTTGTAACCGGCAGCATCGCGATCGTCATAGACGAAAGTGGTCTCGACCGGGATGGTCGCGCTGGACTTGGAGAAGCCGCCAAGCAGCGTGAAACGCACCTTGTCACTGATGTCCTGATCCCAGCTACCGCCGAGCTGATAGAATTCGGTTTGCGACTTGCGTAGATAATGCTCCGTGCGGACCCAGGCATCGTTGAGCGTGCCCGCGATCATGTTGTTGTTGCTGTCATAGACCGGGTTGAGGACATCGATCGAGCGCTCGTTGCTGCGCAGCAACACCTCGCCCCATTTCTCTTCGCGCTCTTCCTTGAAGCGCGAATAAAGGCCATCGATCGAAACCTTGGTGGCGTCGGTCGGGGCGAACTGGACGCTCGCCGTAACGCCGAGCCGTTCGCGACGATGAGCGATCTCGCCGTAGCGCGGAATACGCGGATGGAAGGAAAGCGTCGCCTTGTCGCAAGCGGTGCCCGGCACATAGGTGCCGCCGCTGTTCTGGGTCGTGAAGCAGCGTACGCCATCGACGGAATCGAAGCGCGCCTGAGACCAGCGGACGCTGTTGTTGCCAAGCTCGAGCGTATCGAGCTTCGAATAGGCGGCAGAAATCGAGGCGCCGAAGGTGCCCGCGTCGTTCCGCCAGGACAGCAGGCCAGCGACGCGCGGTCCGACAGTCTTGCTGAGGTCGTTATACGAGGCCTGCCCAGATAATGCCGCGGTGAAGCCGGCCTTTCCGGCAAGCGGATTGCCCGTGTTCAGATCGACCACGGCACCGAGCGAGCCTTCGTCGAGCGATGCCTCGGCCGTCTTGTGGACGACCAGCGAGCTGAACAGCTCGGACGCGAAGACGTTGAAATCGAAGGCGCGGTCACGATTGGCGCTGGCGCCGTCGGTGGAGGTGGCGACCGTCTCCATGCCGTTGACTCGGACCCGGGTGAACTGCGCGCCCAGGCCGCGGACGGTGATCGCGCGACCTTCGCCGCCGTCGCGCTGAATGGTGATGCCCGGAATACGCTGCAGCGATTCGGCGAGGTTCTGGTCGGGGAATTTCGCGATATCCTCGGCGACGATCGCGTCGACGGCGGAAACCGAGTCGCGCTTCAGGGTGAGGGCCTGCTCGAGCGAACGGCGGAACCCGGTGACGACGATGTCCTGTTCTTCGGTCGCGGGCTCTTGCGCGGCCGCGTCCTGTGCAATGCCCGGCTGGGCAGGGGCTGGAACAGCCGTCGGCTCGGCCGGCTTGAGTTCGGCCGCGACCGCGGTGGCCGGCATCAACAGGCCGATCGCCAGGGCACCAAGCGACGCACCTGCAATATTGCGCGAAATCGTGCCTCTCGAGGCACCGACTGCATTCCCCATTTCCCACTCCCCATCTGCGTCGCTTTGCGACGTTGCTGACACCGGTAGACGGAATGAGCGATCGAACTGCTCATCCGGGTCGTCGGCACGTCGGGAGAGGGGAGGCCATGACGCGGCCAGCGATTCGCCCTCTCCTTCGGTGACCAATCTCGGTTGATCTTCCTCAGCTGTAACTTGTCGTCTTTGGTAACCGGTGTCAATGACCATGGACAATGATCTACACCCCTACTGGCGATGTGCCGCAGCGATGGGCCGGTCGTGAAGGGGCTCAGGTCCCGGGCTGGATATAGGGAATGCGCGCGAACAGCTCGCGTTGCCATTGGCGCGGATCATTCTCGACATGGCTGCGCGTGTCGAAGATCATCGTCGGGCGATGGACCAGATCATAGACGGGCCATTCCGGCAGCCCGGCATGGTTCGGATTGCCGGTTATGGTGAAGGCGACGAAGCTTTCCTGCATCGCGGCCGAGGCGGTGCGGGCGTCGGCCGCGATGCCGGTCTGCGACCCCTTGGCGCCAAGCGTGCCGAAGACCAGGGCGATATCGAGCGAATGATAGGCGCCACGCCGCGGATCGGTGCGTGAGGTGAAATCGAGCTGATAGACCCAGGCGTCGGTCTTTGCCTGGGCGCGTGCCTCGGCCTCGATCACCTGCCCGCGCCAGCTTCGGCCCGCCGTCGTCGATGCGTAGAAGATATCGGCTGGCGACCATTCTGGGAATTTCGCGCGATATTCGGCGACCACCCATTCGGGCAGCGCATCGATGCGGAGTTCGGGCGCGATCCGCTCGGCGAGATTGTCCCAGCTCAACGTCTGCACCCGGGGCGTATCGGGCGACACGAAGGCGCGCGTCTCGTCATGCGTGTTGCCGAGGATCATCGGGATCGCGTTCGACTGGGGGTTGGCGTCGGGCCAGAAGGGGTGGCGGACCAGCCATTTCATGTCGAGCACCGGCCCGAAATAAACCCCGCCGCCCAGGATCGGATCGGTCGCGTCGAGCGCATCGACCAGCGTTCCGGTCGGCATGGTCAGCAGGGCGGAAAGGTCCTTCTCGCCCAGGCCGAGCTTGGCCAGATAGGCTTGGGCGCGGCGCGTGGCGTTAAGCGGGCCGGAGGCGGTCACCTGCTGGCCGCTCATCGTCGCAGCGCGGTGGAACAGGCCTTTCGCGGCCGGCATGCCCATCATCGTCGCGATCTTCGCGCCGCCGCCCGACTGGCCGAACACCATTACGCGCGAGGGATCGCCGCCGAACGCAGCGATATTATCGCGCACCCATTGGAGCGCGAGGATCAGGTCGAGCTGACCATTATTTCCGCTGTCCGGGAAGCGCGGGTCGAGCCGCGCGAGATAGAGGTAACCAAAGGCGTTGAGCCGGTGGTTGACGGTGACGACCACCACGTCGCCGCGTGCGGCCAGCATTTGCCCGTCGTTCAGCGCATCGGTGCTGCTGCCGTTCGAATAGGCGCCGCCATGGATGTAGAGCATGACCGGTTTCTTCGCGGCCGGATTGGCCTCGGCGGTCCAGATGTTGAGGAACAGGCAATCTTCGCTCTGCGCGCCGTAACGATCGTCCCTTTGCGGCGCGACCGGGCCGAAGGTCTGGGCGGTGATCGTCCCGCCCGGGCGCGCTACTGGCCTGGGTGGCTGGAAGCGCTCGGCGGTGCCGTAGCGGATGCCGCGAAAGGCCAGCACGCCGCCTTCCGTCGATCCGGCGAAGATACCGGAGGGCGCCCGCACACTCTCCGACCGGGCCGCCCGCGCCGAGCCGGCGAGGATCAGCGCGGCGCCGGCGCCGATCACGCCGCGCCGGGAGATCTCAGCGGCGGACATCGAGCCCGCCCGCGAGATAGGCATCGATATCGGCCTGGCGGAACAGGCTGGCATCGCCAGGCAAGGAATGCTTCAGCGCGGTAAGAGCGAGACCAGTACGCGCCGCCTCGGTGATGTCGCCGCCCAAGCGGAGCGCATGGAGCACGCCGACCGCGAAGGCATCGCCAGCACCGATCCGGTCGACGATTCCGGCGAGCAGCACCTCATCGGTCTGGGCATGTTCGCCGCGCCCGTCGATCCGGGCGGAGAGGCGGTGCCGATCGACATCCTCGACATGCCGCGCGGTGGAGGCGATCATCTTGAGCTTGGGGAAGGCGGCGAAGGCGGCCTCGGCCGAGGCGAGCCGGCGATCCTCGCCGTTGCCGCCGAAATCCTTGCCGAGCAGCAGGGCGACGTCGCGGTGGTTGCCGAACATGATGTCGGCATGCCGCACCAGCCTGGTCAGCACACCGCGCGGATCGCTGTCCCAGCTTTCCCAGAGACGCGCGCGGTAATTGCCGTCGAACGAGATAGGTATATCGCGGGCGCTCGCTGCCTCGGCGGCGGCGATGGCGGCTTCGGCCGGCACCGGACCGAGCGCGGGGGTGATACCGGAAAGGTGGAGGCGGTCGGCGCCTGCGAGCAGCGTGTCCCAGTCCCAGGCGCTCGCAGGCGCTTCGGCGAAGCTGGAGCCGGCGCGGTCATAGACGACATCGGTCGCGCGCATGCCGGCACCACTGGTGACGAAATACAGGCCCATGCGATGGCCACTGAAGCGGATGCCGGAACAGTCGACGCCATTCGCACGCATACCGGAGATGGCGGCGCGGCCGAGATCGTTGTCGGGCACCGCGCTCGCCATCGCCACGTCATGGCCGAGGCGGGCGAGGCCGCTCGCGACATTGGCTTCGGCCCCGGCGATCCACACGTCGAACCTGGGTGTCTGGAGCAGCAATTCCCGCCCCGGGGGCGAGAGGCGCAGCATGATTTCACCGAAAGCGACGAACTTACCCATTATCCACCTGCTTCTCCGTTCGGGCCGAGCTTGTCTAAGCCCTTCTCTTTGGCGGAAGTGCAAGGGTTCATCGCGCCAACCAACCGCCGTCGACGGCAAGGATATGACCCTGGACATAGTCAGCGGCGGACGAGGCGAGGAACACCGCCGCACCGCCCAGATCGCTTGCATCGCCCCAGCGGCCGGCGGGGATACGATCGAGGATCGAGCGGTTGCGTGCCTCATCGGCCTGGAGCGCGGTGGTGTTGTTGGTTGCGATATAGCCGGGCGCGATCGCGTTGACGCTCACGCCTTTCGACGCCCATTCATTGGCGAGCAGCTTGGTCAGCCCGCCAATGCCGGATTTGGACGCGGTGTAGCTCGGCACGCGAATGCCGCCCTGGAAGGTGAGCATCGAGGCGATGTTGATGATCTTGCCTTTCCCTTGCGCGATCATGTGGCGGCCCGCCGCCTGGCACAGGAAGAAGACGGATTTCAGATTGGTGTCGATCACCGCATCCCAATCCGCCTCGGTGAAATCGACCGAATCGGCGCGGCGGATGATGCCGGCATTGTTGATCAGGATGTCGAGCCCACCGAGCTTTTCCAGCGTTTCGTCGACGACGCGCTGGACCGGCTCGATGGTGGAAAGGTCGGCCGAGACGATCTCGGCGCGGCGGCCAAGCGCGCTGACCTTGGCGACGGTGTCCTCGGCGGGCGTGCGGCCGACTGCGGCGATATCAGCGCCAGCGGCGGCAAGGGCGAGGGCGATCGCCTGGCCAATGCCGGTATTGGCGCCGGTGACGATGGCGACCTTGCCCGTGAGGTCAAAGAGGTTGGTTGGCATCCTAAGTCCGTTCATTTCGAGTGAAGTCGAGAAACATGCCTTGGCGCGCCGTCACGGTGTCTCGACTTCGCTCGACACGAACGGAGAAGGAGTTCCCTCCAGCGTTACGCCAGCTGGCAGATATCGAGCACGTTCATGTCGGTATAATCCTGGTTTTCGCCGGCCATGGCCCAGATAAAGGCATAGGCCCTGGTGCCGGAGCCCATATGGATCGACCAGGGTGGGCTGATGACGGATTCCTCATTGGCGACGACGATGTGGCGCATGGCCTCGCCCACGCCCATGAAGTGCATGACCCGGTCGCTGGGGCCGTCCAGCTCGAAGTAGAAATAGATCTCGCTGCGGCGCTCATGCACGTGCGGGGGCATGGTGTTCCACACGCTGCCGGGCTTGAGCACGGTCAGGCCCATGACGAGCTGCGCTGAATCGCACACGCCGGGGATGACGAGCTGGAAGATGGTGCGCTCGTTCGATTCCTCCAGGCTGCCGCGCTCCAGCGCGTTCGCGTCCGCGATCGAGAGTTTCCTTGTGGTGAAGCCTTTGTGCGCCGGGCAGGAGGCGAGATAGAAGCGCGCGCCTGTACCGGAGAACACCACGTCCCTGGCACCCATGGTGACGTAGAGGCAGTCCTTGTTGCCGAGCGCGAAGCTCTCGCCATCGACCAGGACAGTGCCCTCGGCCTTGCCGACATTGACGATCGCCAGCTCGCGGCGCTCGAGAAAGGGATGGCCGGCAGCGGACGCCGGTTCGGTCTGGTCGGGCAGCTTGACCGGCGCATCCGCCACCTCGACCCCGCCGATCACGAAACGGTCGGCATGGGTATAGTTCAGCACGCACTCCCCAGCGCGAAACAGGCCCTGGATCAAATAGCGGTCGCGCAGCTCCTCGTTCGAGACGCACTCCATCATATCCGGGTGCGTGGCGTAATAGGTACGATCGAACATCAGGGTCCCTCCAGCTGCGCCTATGTCGCGCTTGATTCTTCGACACGCGGGGTAACCGGTGTCAGGAGCTTTCGCAATATCAGTCGCCGATCAATCTCGGGGCGGCGCCACCGAACCGCGCCGGATCAGCGTCGACCGGAACATCGACGGCTCCTCCACCACTTCGTCACCATCGGCGGTGAGTTTCAGCGCGGCGGAGCGGGCCATCGAGATGATCGGCCAGCGCACGGTGGTCAGCGGCGGCCAGATATGCGCGGCGATCGGCGTATCGTCGAAGCCGACGATCGACAGGTCGCGCGGGACGTCGATGCCGCGCTGGCGCGCCGCGTGGAGCACGCCGGCCGCCATCTCGTCATTGCAGGCGAAGATCGCGGTCGGGCGCGGCATCAGGTCGAGCAGGCGGTCGGCCGCCATCACGCCGGATTCAAAGGTATAATTGCCTTCGGCGATCATCGATCGAGGCAAGGTGATCTTCGCGGCGGTCAGCGCCAGCTCGAAGCCCTGGCGCCGTTCGCGTGCCGAGCGGAAGCCGTGCGGGCCGAGCACCAGGCCGATGCGCTTGTGGCCCTGGTCGATCAGATAATCGACCGCCGCCGTCACTGCCTCGCAATCGTTGGAGGCGACCATATGGGCCGGATCATCGAGTTCGGCCGAGCCCATCCGGACATAGCGACAGCCGATATCGTTGCAGAGCTTGGCGAGCTGGTTGTTCTCGCTGACCGGGGGCAGCAGGACGACACCGAATAGGCGTTGGCGCTCCAGGAAATTGCGTACGTCGTCGAGCATCGTCGCCGAACCGCGGTCGATCGGGCGGACGACCAGCTCGAATTCGGTACCGTGCAGCGATTCGAGAATGCCCTGCTGGACGTTCATCACCATCTGCGCATTCGGGTTGTCGTGGATCAGCCCGATCAGGAAATTGCGCCGGAGCGCCAGCGCGCGCGCCTGGGGATTGGGGACATAACCGAGGCCGCTGATCACGCCCTCGACATGCTTGCGTGTATCGTCGCTGAGCAACGGAGAACGGTTGATCACCCGACTGACCGTCTTCTTGGAAACGCCCGCGATACGCGCGACGTCGTTGATCGTGGGAAGGCCGGTTTTACGCATCATGCCAAGGCATAGCGCCTATCCCGCCAAATCGCCAAATGCACATCGCGCCCGCAACAATCTACGCCGCGCGGACGGCGATATCGACGCCGCAACAACCGCTCCTTGTCATTGACACCGGTTTACCTTAGGGTCCTATATGAAAGCGCCGACAGCGCGTGCGGGAGGGTTACCAGGGTGGATTCCACCGATTTCGCCCATGAAGTGGGTCATATTGCACAGTCATTCGTCGATGCGCGCCGCGCCGGGCGGTCCTTGCCGGATTATCCGGGCACGGTGCCGGTCGCACTTGCCGATGCCTATGCGGTGCAGGATGCAGCGATCGCGCTGAACGAGGCCGAGATCGGTGGCTGGAAGGTCGGCCGGATCAATCCAACGATCGACGGGGTCGATCGGCTGGCCGGCCCGATCTTCACCAGCCAGATCGTGGAAGCGACCGCCGAGCCGGTGGCGATGCCCGTGTTCGTCGGCGGTTTTGCAGCGGCAGAGGCCGAGTTCCTGCTGCGGATCGGCTCCACGCCGCCCGCTGGCAAGACCCGTTTCACGCATGAGCAGGCGGCGGCTCTGATCGACGCCGTGCATGTCGGGATCGAGATCGCCAGCTCTCCGCTGGCGGCGATCAACGATCTGGGCGCGGCGGTGACGATTTCCGATTTCGGCAACAATAACGGTCTCGTCATCGGGGCGGCCATTCCCGACTGGCAGAGCGCCGATATCGACAGCTGGCCGCTCGTGGTCCTGATTGACGGAGACGCGATCGGCACCGGCAAGGCGGCGGACATGCTCGACGGGCCCATCGGCGCGGCGCGTTTCCTGTTCGAGCTGATGGCGGCGCGGGGCATCACGCTCAAGCCCGGCCAATGGATTTCCAGCGGCGCGGTAACCGGGGTACATCCGGTCGGGATCGGCGAACGGATCGAGGCGCGTTTCGGCGCGGATCTCACGGTGGAATGCACGATAAAGGCTTCGTGAAGGGGCTCTTCGGGAGAGAATGATGGCTGAATCGACGATGCCGGAGGTCGCCGACGCGGCAGCGAGCCGGATGGGCCGGTATCGCTGGGTGATCTGCGGACTGCTCTTCGCCGCCACCGCGATCAACTATGTCGATCGGCAGATGATCGGCGTGCTCAAGGCACCGATCTCGCACGATCTTGGCTGGGACGAAACCGATTTCGCCACCGTGATCATCTGGTTCCAGGCGGCCTATGCGATCGGCTATGTCAGCTTCGGCTGGTTCATCGACCGGCTTGGCGCGCGCATCGGCTATTCGGTCGCCTTCATCATCTGGACGCTCGGCCATACCCTGTGCGGTTTTGCCGGCAGCGCTGCGCAATTCTCCGCCGCGCGCTTTGTGCTCGGTATCGGCGAGTCGGGCAACTTCCCCGCCGGCATCAAGGCAGTCTCGGAATGGTTTCCGGCCAGGGAGCGCGCGCTCGCCACCGGCATCTTCAACGCCGGCGCCAATATCGGCGCGGTCGTGACGCCCGCGGTCGTGCCGTTCATCGTGGTGACGCTCGGCTTCGGTTGGCGCATGGCCTTCATCATCACCGGCGCGGCCAGCCTGGTGTGGCTGGTCGCCTGGATCGCGATCTATCGCCGTCCGCGCGAGCAGCCGCGCGTTTCCGCGGAGGAACTCGCCTATATCGAGAGCGATCCGGCCGACCCGCCGGAGAAGATCGGTTGGGGCCGCCTGCTCGGCTATCGCGAAACCTGGGCCTATGCGCTAGGCAAGTTCCTGATCGACCCGATCTGGTGGCTCTTCCTGTTCTGGACGCCCGACTTCCTGTCCAAGACCTATCATCTCGATCTGAAGAGCTTCGGCCCGCCGCTGATCGTGATCTATCTCATCTCGGATATCGGCAGCGTTGCCGGGGGCTGGGCGTCCTCGACGATGATGAAGCGCGGCTTCTCGGCCAATGCGGCGCGCAAGCTGACCATGCTCGCCTGCGCCTTTCTGGTGATGCCGATATTCTTCGCGCAATATGTCGACAATCTCTGGCTCGCGGTCGGCATCGTCGGCCTCGCGACGGCGGCACACCAGGCTTTTTCCGCGAACCTCTATACCATCCCCTCGGACATGTTCCCGCGCGGGGCAGTGGGGTCGGTAGTCGGCATCGGCGGCACGGTCGGTGCGATCGGCGGCATGGGGATGGCCTGGTTCACCGGCTATATCCTGCAGACCACCGGCAGCTACACGCTGATCTTTGCGGTCGCGGGCAGCGTCTATCTGATCGCCGTCGGTGTGGTGCATCTGCTGTCGCCGAGACTCGCCCGGGTCCAGCCATAAGGATCAGGCCGGCCGTTTGCGCGGCGACCAGGGCGAGCGTTTCCAGATCCAGAGCGGCAGGCGTAGCATCGGATATAGGATGCCCAGCCCTGAGGGCAGGCGCAGCAGTTCCACATCCTCGGCCGGGATCGCGACGCGCCGGATATGCGCCCAGGCGTCACGCCAGCGCGACAGGGTCAGCAAGGTCGCGCCAGGCTCGACCACCGAGTTCCACGGCGTATCGCTCAGTTCCCGCGCGCCGCCGCCCGCCGCCATCACCCGCAAGGCGAGCGCGTTGAGCAGCCTGAGCCGGAGCGATCTCGGCGGGGCGAAGCTGGGGGGCAAGGGCGTGCCGAACGCGGCGTTGGCCAGCATGATCGCCGAGGCGGCCGGGCGCATCGCACCGGCGGCTTGCGCTGCTGCCCAGAGGCTCGCACCGCCATCCTCGCTGGTGCCGAGCAGTGCGGCGATGTCCGCCAGCCATTTCAGTCGCGCCCAGGCATGGCCCGAGCCGTGCACGCATAGATAGGTGAACAGGGGAGGGTCGGTGAGGGTGCGCAGGGCGCCGGCGCCGGGGATCTGGACCATGTGGCGGTCGCGCGCCGGCGGCATGCCGGTATCGCTCGCGGCGTCCGAAAGCCGCCAGTGCAGTTCGAGCCTTACCTTGCGCCGGGGGTGGTGATGGGCGCTGTCCTTGGAGATCGTCTGATAGGTCCTGAGCGCACCGGGCGGGAGCGGCCGGGCGGGCGCGGTCATCACATAGCCGGCTTCGTCCAGGATATCCCAGGCGCGGGCGACGTCGCCGGGCGCCACGACCATGTCGATATCGACCGAATCGCGCACTGCGATCGAGCCATAGGCACGGACCGCCAGCGCTGAGCCCTTGAGGAACAGTGGCTCGATGCCCGCTTTTTCGAGCAGCGCCTGCAGGCGCAGGGCCTCGCCGGTGTTCCTCAGCGCGGATGTCATGGTCCGTTGCGCGCGTTCCGCGATGCCGGGCGGCACTTCGAGGCCGGCATGGGCCAGCCCTTCGCGGACCAGCCCGGCCACGCGGTGCCGCGCGGTGATCCGCTCGACGCATCCCCAATCGGCCCCGGCCACTAGGGAGACGATCCGGGCGGTGCGTTCGTCCGATAGCGGCCGAACGATCAAGGCGCAGACGAGCGCGAATTCGGGGGATGCCTTGGGGCGAATTTCGACGTTGCCTGATGCTGCGACTGGGTCGGTCGAGTTTAGCATCGCCGCGGAAAAAGGGCGATTGGCAATCATCAAAGGCCGTCCCGCCGCAGGAAAGCCGTCGCCGAAAGCTGTTGGCAAGTGCCGAGCCAGCGCGCAAAGTCGAGATCGGGCGAATCAGACTGTTACGCGGGGATGTACGGGTTGAACGGCAAGAAATTACGCGGTGGCGGCTGGTTGGCCGCTGCCTGGACGACGATCCAGTCAAGTGCAGCGCTGGCGCAGGATTCACTCGCCGACCCACAGGGCTCGGGTGCGATCGTCTCCGCGGTGCGCTGGCTTCAGGGCACCTTGCTCGGCACGGTCGCGACGGTGGTCGCGGTGATCGCGGTCGCCTCGGTCGGCTTCCTGATGCTGACCGGCCGGATCAACTGGCGCTATGGCGCGACGGTGATCCTGGGTTGCTTCATCCTGTTCGGGGCGGCCAGCATCGTGGCCGGCATCCAGTCCACCGCCAGCGCCGGATACTGACGCATGAACGGGCTGGAGCGGGACCCGCTGTTCGTCGCGCTCACCCGGCCGCAGATGTTCGCCGGGGTCACCTATAGCTATTTCGTGTTCAACGCGGTCATCGCGACCGAACTGTTCCTGATCTTCCACGCCTTCTGGGTGCTGGGCGTCGCGCTGATCGTTCATTTGATCGGCGTCGTGATGTGCGTGCGGGAGCCCCGCATCTTCGACTTGTGGCTGACGCGCCTCGGTCGCTGTCCGCGCGTGCGCAACCATAAGATCTGGCGATGCAACTCCTACCGCCCCTGACATCCGACCGGCGGGCGGTCGCCCGCGAGAAGTTCGCGGGGTCCCATCTTCCTTATGCGCGGCACGTCGACGATCACACGATCGAGACGCGCGACGGGCTGCTCATGCAGTTCATCCATCTGCGCGGGCTGCTTTTCGAGACCGCCGACACCGACGAGATCAATTATCGCAAGGTGCTGCGCGATGCGATGCTGCAGGCGATCGGATCGTCGCGCTTCGCGCTCTACCACCATGTCATCCGCCGTCAGGCTGAGGTGGAGCTGCCGGCCAAGTTCCCGGATGAATTCTCGGGGCAACTGGATGCGGCATGGCGGGCGCGGCTGGCGGGCAAGCAGCTTTACGTCAACGACCTGTTCCTGACCTTGATCCGCCGGCCGCTGCAGGGCCGTGTGGGGATCGCCGATCGGGTGCGCGGCGTGTTCGGGCGGGCGACGACGACGTCGGAGGCCGTGTCGGCCAACGAACTGCGCCAGCTCGACGGCGCGCGTGACGCATTGCTGGCGCAGCTCGGCAGCTATGCGCCGCGGCTGCTGGGCGTGTACGAGACGAAGCAGGGTGTGTGCTCGGAGCCGCTCGAATTCCTGTCGGCGCTCTACAATGGCGAGATGCGGCCGGTGCTGATGCCGATGCAGGATGCCGGCAGCTACATACCCTATCGCCGTGTCAGCTTTGGCGAGGAGACGGTCGAGCTTGGCCCGGCGGGCAATACCGCGCGGGGCTTTGTCGGCATGGTCTCGATCAAGGATTATCCGGCGCAGACTGCGCCGGGCATGCTCGACGAATTGCTGCGGCTGCCGTTCGAGCTGACCGTGTCGCAGTCCTTCGGCTTCGTCGATCGACAGGCGGCGCTCGGCAAGATGAACCTTGCACTGCGGCGGATGCGGTCGGCCGAGGACGAGGCAGTGAGCCTGCGCGGCGAGCTTTCCAGCGCGAAGGACGAGGTCGCGGCCGGACGTGCCGGCTTCGGCGAGCATCATATGACGATCGCGGTGCGCGGCGATACGCCTGCCGCGGTCGATGCCGGCGTGGCCGAGGTGCAGGCGTCGCTCGCCGATCTCGGCATCATCGCGGTGCGCGAGGAAATTGCGCTGGAGCCCGCCTTCTGGGCCCAGTTTCCGGGCAACTTCAAATATATCGCACGGCGCGGACTGATCTCGACCGGCAATTTCGCGGGTTTCGCCAGCAGCCATAATTTCCCACTCGGGCGGGCCGAGGGCAATCACTGGGGCGATGCGGTGACGCTGCTCGAGACGACGGCGGCCGGGCCCTATTATTTCAACTTCCACCAGGGCGACCTGGGCAATTTTACCGTGATCGGGCCGTCGGGCTCGGGCAAGACGGTGGTGCTCAACTTCCTGCTCGCCCAGGCACGCAAGTTCCATCCGCGAGTGATCTTCTTCGACAAGGATCGCGGGGCGGAGCTGTTCATCCGCGCGATCGGCGGGCGCTACGATCTGCTCAGGCCGGGCGAGGCATCGGGCCTCAACCCGCTTCAGATCGAGGACAATCCGGGGAACCGCCAGTTCCTGATCGACTGGGTTACGCAGCTCGCGGGCGGCGCCGACATCGACGAGGTGGCGAAGATCAAGGACGCGGTCGACGCGAACTTCGCCCAGCCGCGCGAGCATCGCCGGCTGCGCCATTTCGCCGAACTGTTTCGCGGCGGCCACCGTCCGCATGCCGCCGATCTCTGGGCGCGACTGCGGCCATGGTGGGGCGAGGGCGAGCGCGCCTGGCTGTTCGACAATGAGGAGGACCTGACGGACCTTTCCGCCGAAGCGGTCGGCTTCGACATGACCGCGATCCTCGACGATCCGGCGGTACGCACGCCCGCGATGATGTACCTGTTCCACCGTGTTGAGGAACGGCTCGACGGCACGGCGGCGATCATCGTCGTCGACGAGGGATGGAAGGCGCTGGACGACGAGGTGTTCGTGCGCCGCATCAAGGATTGGGAGAAGACGATCCGGAAACGCAATGGCATCGTCGGTTTCGCGACCCAGAGCGCGCAGGATGCGCTGGAGAGCAAGATCGCCAGTGCGATCATCGAGCAGGCCGCGACGCAGATCTTCATGACCAATCCGAAGGCGCGGGCGGCGGACTATGTCGACGGCTTCGGCCTGACGCCGCATGAATATGAGATCGTGCGGACCTTGCCCGACGATGCGCATTGCTTCCTGATCAAGCACGGCACCGACAGTGTGGTGGCGCGGCTCAACCTGTCGGGCGAGCGCGACATCCTGACGATCCTGTCGGGGCGCGAACGCACCGTGCGGCTGCTCGACGAGATCCGCGCCGAGAGCGGCGACGATCCCCAGAGCTGGATCCCGCGCCTGCTGGAGCGTGCCTGATGGCATGCCCGTCGATCTCACCCGGCGGCGCGTTTCTCAGCGGCGTGCTGGGTTATGTCGACTGCCAGGCCCAGGCGATCGGGCAGGGCGGCTATCAGGCGCTGACCGCGCCGGGATCGATCGTCGCGGTGTTGTTGACCGGGCTGCTGACGATCTTTGTCGCCCTGTTCGGCTATCGCATGATCCTGGGTCAAACACCGGGCACGCGCGAGGGCGTGATGGCTTTGGTCAAGATCGGTGTCGTGCTGGCGCTGGCGACGAGCTGGCCCGCCTTCCGCACGCTGGCCTATAATGTTGCGATGCACGGTCCGGCCGAGCTGGCGGCGAGCATTGGCGGTTCGGCGGGACTGCCCGGATCGGATGGCGGCCTGGTCGGGCGGTTGCAGGGTGTCGACAATGGCCTCGCCGAGCTGCAGCGGATCGGTACGGGCAAGCCGGTGGACGCCGAAGAGATCGTCGGACCGACCCAGCCGTTGACGCCGCAACAACAGCAGCAGCAATATCAAAAGCTGCAGCAGCTTCAGCAGAAGCCGCGCTGGGACCCGACGCGTGATGCGACGATGCTCAGCCAGTCGCGCACCCTGTATCTGACCGGGGCGATCGCGTCCTTCTCTTCGGTGCGTGTGGTTGCCGGGCTCTTGCTCGCGCTTGGGCCGTTGTTTGCGCTGTTCCTGCTGTTCGACACGACGCGGGGCCTGTTCGAGGGATGGGTGCGCGGGATCGCTGGGGCGGCGCTGGGAGCATTGTCGACCTCGATCGTGCTCGGCGTCCAATTGGCGCTGATGGAACCCTGGCTGATCCAGATCCTCGAATTGCGTCGCCAGAATATTCCTACGCCATCCGTGCCGACCGAGTTGCTGGCGCTGACCCTGGTGTTCGTGTTGACGTTGCTGGCCGCTTTGGTCGCCACCGCACGTGTGGCGCAAGGCTTCCGCATGCCGGAAGCGGTGCGCGTCGCGGCGTCGCGTCTGGCCGAAACCTTGCGCGATCGGGCGCCGCAGCCAGCACTTTCGGGGGCCGAACAGCATGAGATCGCCGATCCGCGCACGCGGGCGCATTCGGTCGCCGATGCGGTCGCGGCCAGCCAGCGGCGCGAGGCGGGGCTGTTGCCGCCGCCGCCGGCGCAACTGAGCTATCAGGGGACGACCCAGGCCGTGTCGCGTGATATTCCGGTGGCGGTACCGGTGCCGCTCGGCCAAAGCTATCGGCGCCGCACGCGCGGGCGCGTATCGGCCGGCGCGTCCCGGCGGGACAGGAACGCATGAAGAAGACCTCACGAGAATCGCTCGACGCCTATTATCGCGAGGCGGAAAGCTGGGCGAGCGACCGGCAGGATTTGCTGCGCGCTTCGCGCCGGACCGCCTGGATCGTCGCGGCGGCGGCGGGCACGATCGCGGTGTGCGAGGCGATCGCGCTGATCGTGCTGACGCCGCTCAAGACGGTCGAGCCCTATACCCTGCTGGTCGATCGCCACACCGGCTTCGTCGAGGCGCTGAAGCCGCTCGATGCCAACAAGATCGCGCCGGACAAGGCGCTGACCCAGTCCTTCCTCGTCCAATATGTCATCGCCCGCGAAAGCTTCGACATTGCGGCGCTCCAGTCCAATTACCGCAAGGCGACCCTATGGTCGGCCGATCCGGCCAAGGCCGACTATGTGTCGAGCGTTCAGGTGTCGAATCCGGCCAGCCCGCTCGCCCGCTATCCGCGCTCGACCGTGGTCAGCACACAGGTGAAGAGCGTGTCGCCGCTGGGCGGCAATTCGGCGTTGGTCCGCTTCGACACGCGGCGCCAGGATGCGGGTAGGCGGGCCTTGCCGGTCCAGTCTTGGGTCGCGGTGATCCGCTATCGCTTCTCGGGCGAGCCGATGACCCGCGAGGACCGGTTCGTGAACCCGCTCGGCTTCCAGGTGACCGGCTATCGCCGCGACGCCGAGGATGTGACGCCGGCCGAGCCTGCGGCGCCGGGCACTGCTGTGATCGATTCCTCGACCACCACGACCACGACCACCACCGAGGTTCCGCTGCAGAACGGTGTGCCCGCCGCCGCGCCGCCCGCTTTCCCGCCGCCGCAGCGGACGCCGAACCGGCCCTCGCGTCCCGAGGTGGAGCTTTGAGGCTCGCGCTGGTCCTGCTTGCCCTGCTGATGCCGGTGGCGACCACGGCACAGGTGCGCCCGGCGCCGGGGCCGGGCGATCCGCGTATCCAGACGGTGCTCTATGACACCAACCAGGTCGTGCAGCTCCAGGTCGCGACCGGATACCAGCTCACCGTCGAGTTCGCGCTCGACGAGCGCATCGAGAATGTCGCGGTGGGCGACAGCGGCGCGTGGCAGGTCACCTCCAACAAGCGCGGCGACCATCTGTTCATCAAGGCGGTGCAGCCCGGCGTCACCACCAACCTGACCGTGGTGACCGACGCGCGCAGCTATATGTTCGATCTGGCGCCGCTCTACGGGCCGCTGCCGGACATGGCCTATACGGTGCGCTTCACCTATCCGCCGACGGCGGTGGCGACCGTCGCCGATGCGACGCCTGCCGTTGAGCCGGGGCGCTACAGGCTTGGCGGAACACGTGCGATCCGCCCGTCCCAGATCGATGACGATGGCGAGAAGACCTATATCGTCTGGCCGGCCGACAAGCCGCTGCCGGCGATCTTCGCGATCGACGAGAAGGGGCGGGAGATGCTGGTCGACGGCCATATGCGCGACGGCCAATATGTGATCGACAGCGTCAAGCCGAAGCTGCTGTTCCGTCTCGACAAGGACGTGGCGAGCGCTGTGCGCGTGAAGCCCAAGGCCAAACGCTGATGGCGAGCGCACCCCCTGCCAATGGCGGCGATCCCCGGATCGGCCCCGATGGTGAAGCCAGCGTGCGGCCGGTCGTTGCGTTGCCGTCGGCGGGCATGCCGTGGTGGGTGTTCGCGATCGGGCTCGGTCTTGTTGCGATCATCCTGTTCAGCGTGCTCGACATGCGGCGGCGTGCGCTGACGGCGCCACCGACCAAACCGGGTTTCGCCGAAAATCTCGGTGGAGCCTCGCCACAGCCCGCGCCGCTGTTCATCCCGCCCGCGCCGGCACCGCCGCCGGTCGCGGTGGAGACCCCGCCGCCTCCGCTACCACCCCCGCCGCCGCAGCGGATTCAGCAGCCGCAGATCATCTATGTGCCGCAGCCCATGCCGCAGCAGCCCGTCGTGAACGAACCGCCGGCGCGTGCGCGGGCGACCGGCGATCCGGCGCTGATCATCGATACGACGACGGGCGATATCGCTGGATCGCCGGTTGCCGCCGACGGTGCGGCGGGCGCCGGTGCCGCAGCCGCTGACGGCGGGGGCGCCGCGGTAGCGACCCGCGCCCGGGCGAGCGTGATGCGCCACCGCCCCACCACGGTGCCCCAGGGGACGCTGATCCCGGCGGTGCTGGAGACGGCGCTCGATTCGACCCGGCCGGGCCTGGCGCGCGCGCTGGTGCAGCGTGACGTGCGCGGCTTCGACGGCAGCAAGGTGCTGATCCAGCGCGGCAGCCGGCTGATCGGCGAGTATCGCGCCGATCTCCAGCCCGGCCAGAACCGCGCGACGGTGATGTGGACCCGGCTCGTCCGTCCGGACGGCGTGACCATCGCGCTAGGTTCGCCCGCCGCCGACCCGCTCGGGCGCGTCGGCATCAAGGGCAGGGTCAACAGCCATTTCTTCGAACGCTTCGGCTCGGCGATCCTTCAGTCGACGCTCGATGTCGGGGTCAATCTCGCCTCGCGTATCGGCAATTCCAATTCGCCGGTGATCGTCGCACTGCCAAGCACTTTGCAGAATGCGACGGGCGGGCTGACCCAAGGGCAGCAGATCCAGCCGACGCTCAAGGTCAGGCAGGGCACGGCGATCAGCGTGTTCGTCGCGCGCGACCTGGATTTCACCGGCGTCGAGACGAAGCGGTGAGCGCGCCCGCGCGGGACGACCGCCCGGTCTATCTGCGCAGCTATCTGTCGCCGCTGGCGGGTATGCTCGAACGGCCCGATGTGACCGACATCTATGTCAACCGCCCGGGCGAGGTCTGGGTCGAGACGACCAGCGGCACGATCGAGCGGCACGAGGCGCCGGGGCTCGACGAGGCGACGCTGTCACGGCTCGCGCGCCAGATCGCCGCGCTGTCGCACCAGGGCATCAGCCGCGAGCATCCCTTGCTCTCCGCGACCTTGCCCGACGGCGCGCGCGTGCAGGTGGTCGGGCCACCGGCGACGCGCGGTCCGCTTGCGCTTGCGATCCGCAAGCATGTCTCGCCCGATCTCGCACTCAGTGATTATGTCGCGAGTGGCGCCTTTGCCGAAACGCGGCACGGCGAGGAAGATACCACGGACATCGACCGTGCGCTGGCGATGATGCTCGATGCCGGCGACATCGCCGGCATGCTCGCCAGGGCGGTGAAGGCGCGCAAGAACATCCTGGTTTCGGGCGGCACCTCGACCGGCAAGACCACTTTCCTCAACGCGCTGATCCGCGAGATTCCGGCGGACGAGCGGCTGATCCTGATCGAGGACACGCCCGAGCTTCATCTGCGTCACGACAATGCCGTCGGCCTGCTCGCGGCGCGCAGCGCGCTGGGCGAGGCGCGGGTGAGTGCCGACGACCTGCTGGGCGCCTCGCTGCGCATGCGGCCCGACCGGATCATCCTGGGTGAGCTGCGCGGCGAGGAGGCCTATGCGTTCCTGCGCGCGGTCAACACCGGCCATCCGGGTTCGATGACCACGGTGCATGCCGACAGCGCCGAACGTGCGGTCGAACAGATCGCGTTGCTGGTGCTGCAGACCGGCACTCGGCTCAACCGCGACGATGTGCTCCATTATGTCCGCAGCACGGTCGATGTGTTCGTCCAGCTTGCCCGGGCGGGCGGGCGGCGGCATGTGGCCGAGGTGGTGCTCCGCCAGCGGGGGCAATGATCCTCGCTGCCCGTTCCGTTCATGTTGTGGTCGGGTATCGCCGGTCTATAAGGCAAGCATGACCCGTTTGACCCCGCTGCGTTTTCGCGCCCTCCCGATCGCGCTTGCCCTTGTTGCGGGGGCCATCTGTTTGCCGATGGCATCCTTCGCGCAATCCGCACCGGCGCCCGCCGCGGTGCCTGTACCGACGCCGCAGCCCGCGCCTTCCTCGACCGCCGATACAATTCGCCTGACCGACGAGCAGCGGGACGCAATACTGAACAACAATACCGTCGAAAGCGCCGCCGCCGCGCGCGGTGAACTGACGGATTCCGGGATCACCAAGCCGGGTATCCATGGCGAGATCGGCGTCATGATCGGATCGCAGGGTGCGCGCGGCGTCTATGGCACCGCGGATATTCCCCTTGGCGAAAATGCAGGGGCCACCGTGTCGTTCGAAAGCAGCAGCTTCGGACATCGGCGCTAGTATCCAGCCCGGCGATAGCTGCTGGCTGTACATTCCAGGCCATGTGAAATCCTACTGGAGCGCAGGCTCGCTTGCCCACGAGCGGCGAAAAAATAGTGGCGATTCACGCCCTGTTCCGGGCCAGTATCAGGGCGGAACAGGGCGAAAATTTTTTCTTGCCCTGTTATTTCCAACTTTGTTGGAGATATTGTCTATATCTCTCAATATGTTGTGCAGTGTTTGCCCTGTTCCTGAATAACAGGGCGAAATTCGCACGGAACAGGGCAGGCGCGCGCCGTTAACAGGGCGGGTTCGGATCGTAACAGGGACGGACAAGCTCGACGCTTTGGCCGTCATGGGAAAGAGCGTGCACGCTTTCGCGACTCGTGCGACCGGCATAATGCGGGCATTCCGATCGTGGTTGAATCGATCGACCCGCCGTCAGGGCGAGCTCATCGTTCAGGAGGTCAGTCCGGGGATCGGGCAACCGAGCCAGGTCCACCAG
Organism: Sphingomonas sp. GW821-FHT10F11; assembly: GCF_058809095.1. Lineage (NCBI taxonomy): Bacteria > Pseudomonadati > Pseudomonadota > Alphaproteobacteria > Sphingomonadales > Sphingomonadaceae > Sphingomonas > Sphingomonas sp. GW821-FHT10F11. Next base: position 15,478 of record NZ_JBXASH010000005.1, on the reverse strand, counting down.
GCGGCGGCGGCACCAAGCGCCGCGCCGACGACGGCACGCCCGGCCGACGCGAAGACGGGCGGGTTGGCGGACTGGGGCATGGTCTTCGAGCCGGTGACCATCGGCTGGACCAGATTGTCGCGCTTGACCACCAGATAGAAAACGATCGCCGCGAGATGCAGCGCGACGACGCCGAGCAGGATGTTGAAGATCAGGCCATGGAGGTACCGCGCTCCATCGGCGATCTCGTAGGAGACGAGGTGCGAGAGCGGGCCGGATTCGAGCCCGTCGACATCCTGGGCGAACAGGCCGATCGCCACCTGGGCGATCATCAGGCCGAGCAGGCCGATCACGCTCCAGCCGCCGAGCGGGTTGTGTCCGACCACTTGCTCTTCCGACGGGGAGAAGAGCGATTTGATATAAAAAGCGACGGCGCGGGGCCCTTTGACGAATGACCGGAACCGCGCGGTTGAGCTGCCGGCCAGCCCCCAATAGAGCCGGAACACGAGCAGCCCGAGCGTGACATGGCCGAGCAGCCGGTGCGTCGGCATCTCGCCATATTTCCACGTCCACCACAAGGCGGGGAGCAGTAGCGCGAAGCTCCAATGAGTCAGCCGGACCGGCCAGTCCCATAGCCTTACGCGCTGGATATCCTCGACGGCCGCTTCCTCAACCGTCGGCTTTCCCGTCATTTCTTGACCCGGAACTTGTCATGGCAGCCCTTGCAGGCAGGGCCGATATCGGCGGCGGCCGACTTGATCAACGCGAGATCGCCGCCGACCGCGGCGGCATTCAAGGCCTGGGTGGCGGTGACCAGGCGTGCCGCCGCCTTGTCGAAATCGGCCTTTTGCTGCCAGATCTCGGCCTTGGCCTCGGTATCGGCGCCTGTCTCCGGGCCGGAGCCCTGCGGGAACCAGGTAGGAATGCCCGGCACCAGTTCGGCCAGGGCCTTGGCATTGCCCTGGATCGCGGCGACGGATGGCGCGTCCTTCTTGAGCTCTTCCCCGATCGCCTTGTTCGCCTTGCTGATGCGCTTGAAGCTGGCCTGGCGCGCATTCACCGCCGCGTTCTGCGGCGCCGTGTTGCAGGCACATAGCGCACCGCAAAGCGCGACGGCCAGCACGCGGGCGGAAAGCTTGGTCTGGAATGTCACGGGCGGCCTCCGAAGGGCTGAACAGGAAGCAGGACGATAGCCCCGGCCCAGGCGTTGCGCCGCCAAGATCGAAGGCAGGGGCGATAAAATCCGCGATTGGCCCGCCGGCAGGCGGCTCCGCTAGCCGGCCTTTTTCAGGATCGGCAAGATCGCGGTGTCCGTCATATGCCGGCGCAGCAAATCGATGAAATCGAGGTGCAACTGGGTCGGCAGCCAGTTGGGCCGCATCGTGACCCCGATCGCGGGGGCGGGATCGATCGGCCCGAACGGCACCGGCGCGAGCGTGTCGTTCTCGTGCATCAGCTCATAGGAGGTCATCAGCGTGAGGCGATCGCTTCGCGCCAGCAGGTGCCGGATGACCGGCAATGCGCAGGTCGCGATCGAGGCCTTGGGGCCGCGGCCGCCCGCGAACAGCCGCTCGAAGCAGGCACGGCGGCTCGCGCCCGTCGTCCCGACGACCCAGTCATATTTGAGCAGGTCATCGATGGTCACCTTGCCCTGGCGCAGGATCGGATGCCCGCGGCGCGCGACGACGGTGTAGGGGGTCTTGGCCAGCGCTTCGTTGCGGAGATCGTCGGCGCTCGCCTCCTGGAGCAGCCCGATCACGAAATCGACATCGCCCGCGCGCAGGCTGGTGAGCATTTCCGACGCGCTTTCGTTGACGATCTTCACATCGGCGCTGGGATGGCCCGTCACGAAGGCATCGAGCACCGAGGCGAGCAGCACGCTGCCCCCGAACGGCATCGCGCCGATCGCGATCTGTGTGTTGAAGCTGCCGCGCGCGGCCTCGATCTCCTTGATGCCCCATTCGATCTCTTGCGTGGCGAGCTTGATCTTGCGGCCGAACTCGATCCCGGCGGGGGTGACCATCACGCCCGCCGCGGTGCGATAATAAAGCGACTTGCGCAGATTGCCCTCAAGGTCGCGCGCCGCGCGTTGCAGCGAGGCCTGGGACAGGCCGAGCGATTGCGCGGCCTGGGCAAAGGATCCGCTCTCGACGATCGCGATCAGGCTGCGGACCTGCGATTTGGAAATGCGTTTGGAAATGGTCGGGGCGGCTGAGGGGCCTCCGGGCACACCGAGGTCGATCAGTGCCTGTTCGATCTGAGTGAAGAGGCGCGCCGTGCGGCGATGGAAGATCAGCCCCAGCTCGTTCAGATAGCTGCCGCTCGCCCGGCGATCGAGCAGGCTCGCGCCGATCTGTTGCTCGAGCTTTGCCAGCGCCTGGGTGACGGCCGGTTGCGACAGATTGCACTCCTCCGACGCTCTCCTGACGCTCTTCAGGCGACCTACGCTTTCGAAGAGCTTGAGCTGTCGAAAGCTGATCGAAGCGGCACGGCTTTCCGGATCCTGGTTCATCATTTTTGTTCCTCTTCTGAGAGAGGCAATAGCAGAAAATTATCATTATCGGAATTGACTTTTTGAAGGGCCTGTATCGCATTGCCAATCACCATCGCGCTGCGCCTGGTTGAATGTGTTGCGTGCATCATGGCCTCAGCCCCTCTGCGGGAGGATATTCATCTAATACACTCAAATATCAAATAAATATATGAAACATTGGAACGATAGGGAGCCGAGGCAGAGCAGAAATCCGAGGTGGTGAGGTACCGTTTGCAGGGCGACATGCCGCATCGCGACGCTCGATAAATCAGCCCGTCGATAGACGATTCAATATCCCTCATATCGCCAAATCAATGGATAGGTTTAACGGAAAACTTATGACGCGATGCGGCAAAGTTATCGGCACCTCATGCGCGGCCGTTGCGCCTTCGGCATCGGCCCATGACGATCGCCTGGCGGGGCGCGATAGGAAATGAGTCGCACACGCCAACATTTGCTGCGCGCTTGTTGACGGTTGCCGGTCGGCGGACGCTTGTGGGGGCGACGGATGCAGGGGAAAACCGCGCTCATCGCGATTCTCCTGATCCACGATCTTTCGCGCAGGAGAGCGACATTGGCCGGTAAAGTACATCTCAAGATCGCGGTGGCGGAGCATCCGCATACCTCGGCGATCCGCGACGGATCGATCCCGATCGAGGGCGTCGAGGCGGAGATCGTCACCGTCCAGCCGCAGATCGGCGCATTCCGGCGGATGGTCCGCGACGTCGAGTTCGACGTCTGCGAACTGGCGCCGACGACCTATATCATCGCCCGCGCCTATGGCGCGCCTTTCGTCGCGCTGCCGATCTTCGTCGTACGCCGCTTCCACCATTCGGGGCTGCTCGTCCGCCCCGACGCGGGGATCAGCACGCCCAAGGATCTGGAGGGCAAGAAGGTCGGTGTGCGCGCCTATTCGGTGACCACCGGCGTTTGGACGCGCCAGGTGCTGATGGACGAATATGATCTCGACAGCTCGAAGGTGACCTGGGTGGTGGACGACGAGGAGCATGTCACGCAGCTCAAGCTGCCGTCGAACGTGATCCACGCGCCCGCGGGACGGTCCCTGGCCGAGATGATGGCCGATGGCGAGCTTGCTGCAGGTTTCGACGGCGCCGCGGGCGTCGGTCGTTCCGGCTCTCCCACGGGTGGGTGGAAGACGGTCGAGGCCGACTATCCCGATCTCTTTCCCAACGCGGCCGAAATCGAGGCCGATTATTTCGCGCGGACCGGCGTCTACCCGATGCACGGCACGATCGTGGTGAAGGATTCGGTGCTGGCCGAGCATCCCTGGGTCGCCAGGTCGCTCTACGACGCCTTTGCGCGCGCCAAGGACGAATGGCTGGCGCGGCTCGATGCCGGCGAAGCCACCACCGCGACGGACAAGAAATACCTCAAGCTGCGCGAGATCGTCGGGCACGATCCCTTGCCCTATGGCATCGAGGCCAATCGCAAGACGATCGAAGCGCTGGAGAATACCGCGTTCGAGCAGGGGCTGACGCCGCGGCGCATGTCGATGGACGAATTGTTCGTTGACCCCGAGAAGCTGTAGGCGGCGCGGCGCCGCGACCGCCAAACTCTTATACGCCGGGCGCCACTATCAATGCCCGGATCCCGCCCGGGGGTCATAGACCTGCCGGTCATGATATGGGGGTGTCCGTACGCGTACGGCAGACCCTGAGGATCGACGGAGACGACATGATCATCGATTGCCACGGGCATTTCACCACCGTGCCCAAGTCCTTTCGCGACTGGCGGGCAAAGCAGGTCGAGGCCGCCAACGACCCGGCCAATGCGCCCAGCCTGGCCGAGGCGCGGATCAGCGACGACGATATCCGTGAGGGCATCGAGAACGGGCAATTGAAGCTGCAGCGCGAACGTGGGAGCGACATCACCCTGTTCTCGCCGATCGCTGGCCTGATGAGCCATCATCTCGGCAATGAACGCACCAGCCTGGAATGGGCCGAGGTGTCGAACGACAATGTCCACCGCGTGGTCACGCTCTATCCGGACAATTTCGTCCCCGTCTGCCAGCTTCCGCAGTCGCCCGGCGCGCCGCCCGCGAACTCGATTCCCGAGCTGCGCCGCTGCGTCGAGCAACTCGGTTTCGTCGGCTGCAATCTCAACCCGGACCCGACCGGCGGCTACTGGACCGGCAAGCCGCTGACCGATCGCGAATGGTATCCGCTCTACGAGGCGCTGGTCGATCTCGACGTGCCGGCGATGATCCACGTCGCGGCGTCGTGCAACCCGAACTTCCACGGCACCGGCGCGCATTACATCAATGCCGACACGACCGCCTTCATGCAGATTCTCCAGTCGAACCTGTTCAAGGACTTCCCGACGCTGCGCCTCGTCATTCCGCATGGCGGCGGCGCGGTGCCCTATCACTGGGGGCGGTATCGCGGCATGTCGCTCGAGATCGCCGAACGGCCGCTCGAGGAGCTGCTCAACAACATCTTCTTCGACACCTGCGTCTATCACCATCCGGGGGTCGAGCTGCTGACCAAGGTCGTGCCGACCAGCAACGTGCTGTTCGGATCGGAGATGATCGGCGCGGTGCGGGGCAGGGACCCGAACACCAACGACTATTTCGACGATACCAGGAAATATGTCGATGCGTGCGCCGCCCTGTCGGACGACGATCGCTACAAGATCTATGAGGGCAATGCCCGTCGCGTCTATCCGCGGCTCGATGCGCTGCTCAAGCAGCGCGGCAAATAGGCCACCCGCTTCGGGCGCGCGGCGCGCCTCGAAAGTGATGGCTCGCAGCAGAACTTCGATTGTTCCGGCGCGCCGATTTCGGTGAAGCCAAGGGGCGTGACCAACAGCGAACCCGTGCGTTCGCGAAGACCCGGATAGGAGCAGGCTTTGTCGTCCTCGTTCATCGACATTCATCCGCATATCATCTCCGATGACGAAGAGCGCTATCCACCGGCGCCGTTGTTCGGGAAGCGGTCGGACTGGTCGAAGGAGCGCCCGACCACGGTCGAAACGCTGATCGCGGCGATGGACGAAGCGGGGGTCGCCAAGGCCGCCGTGGTCCATTCCTCGACCACCTATGGTTTCGATAACAGCTATGTCGTCGAATCCTGCGCGCGTTTCCCGGACCGGCTCATCGCGGTCGGGTCGGTCGACATCCTCCAGCCCGACGCGGTCGCGGTGATCCGCGACTGGGTGGGCCGCGGGCTTGCGGGCCTGCGCCTGTTCACCGGCGGCAGCACCAAGGATTTCGACCCGAGCGAACTCGACGATGTGCGCGCCTTTCCCGCCTGGGAGCTGTGCGGCGAATTGGGGCTGACGATGTGTATCCAGACCGGCCCGATCGGCCTGCCTCAGGTGGTCGCGCTCGCCAGGCGCTTCCCCGGCGTGCCGATTATCCTCGATCATCTCGGCCGGCCCGACGTGACCGACGGCCCGCCTTACGAAAAGGCGCAGAGCCTGTTCGATCTGGCGGCGATCCCGTCGATCTATCTCAAGCTGACGCCGCGGATCATGGGCGATGTCAAAAAGGGCGCGGCCACGCCCGAGACCTTCTTCCCCCGGCTGGTCGAGGCGTTCGGCGCCAGCCGCCTGGCATGGGGTTCCAACTATCCCACCTCGGAAGGGGCGCTTGCGGAAATCCTCGCCACGGCCAAGGATCGGCTGTCGTCGGTTTCGGAAGCCGATCGGGACTGGATCTTCGCCCGAACGGCCCAGGCGCTATATCCGAGCCTGGCCGGCTGACACATGCTTCGCCGGCCTGGGCTCGGACAGAGCGCGGGCTGGCCGACAGAACAGGAACGACGGATGGCGCGAGACCTCGACATCGCCGATGCGCCGCTGGCGGAAGCCGGGCCGGTGCCGCTGACCACGGCGATGCGCTGGGTGGTGCTTTTCCTGCTCGCGACCGGGGTGCTGATCGCGTTCGTCGACCGGACGAGCATTTCCTCGGCGCTGGCGGTCGAATCCTTCGTCCGGCATTTCGGGATGACCAATGTCGACCGCGGCCTGGTCAACTCGGCGTTCTTCTGGTCCTACGGTCTTGTCCAGATTCCGATGGGCTGGGTGGTCGACCGCTACGGTGTGAAGGCGCCGTACACGATCTGCTTCATACTCTGGTGCCTTGCCACGGCCCTTACCGGACTGGTGAACACGATGTTCGCGCTGGTGTTCATGCGCGTGCTCGTCGGCGCGGCCGAGGCGGTGGTGATGCCGGCCAGCTATCGCTGGATCCGCAACAATTTCAAGGAGCGCCAGAACGGCCTGGCCGTCGGCATCTTCGCGATGGGCAACAAGTTCGGCCCGGCACTCGGGGCGCCGATCGCGGCCTGGCTGATCGTCAATTACGACTGGCGGATGATGTTCATCCTCACCGGCGCGGCCGGCCTGGTCTGGCTCGTGCCATGGATGCTCACGGTCAGGAGCGACCTGCCCAAGGGCGCGGCGGCGAAGGCCGAGGTGCGGCGCAAGGCATCCTCCGTGACGTTCGCCAGCATCCTGGCCAGCCCGCTGGTCTGGGGGGCGATGATCGTCAATTTCTGTTACGGCTATTTCACCTTCTACTGCATGACCTGGATGCCGGCCTATCTCGTCGAGCAGCGCGGTCTCTCGCTCAAGCAATCGGGCCTCTACACCTTTTTCAGCTTCGCCGGCATCGCGATCGTCGCGGTAATCGCGGGTTGGGCGGCCGACCGGATCATCGCGCGCGGCGGCGATCCGGTGTTCGTGCGCAAGGCCTTCGTCATCGCCGGCTTTATCGGCGCCTGCACCGTGCTGCTCGGCGCCTATGCGGATTCACTGACCATGGCATTGTTCTGGAACGTGTTCTCGCTGTCGTTCCTTGGCCTGGCGACCGCCAACAACCTCGCGCTCTGCCGCCTGACGTTGATACCGGCGCCCGCCGTCGGGTTGGTGACCGGCGTGCAGCAGGTGGCGACCAGCCTTGCCGGCGGCGTCGCGGCAAGCCTGTCGGGCTGGTTGCTGCATGTGAGCGGCAGCTATGACCTGCCGATGCTGGTGATCTTCGTGTTCCTGATCATCGGTGCGCTGGCGACCTGGATATTGCTGCGGCCGAAATGGGCGCCGAAGGTCTCGGAGCCGGGCGCGGCCTGAGGCCTGGAAGGAGCCGGTTGCAATCGCTTCCGGCCCAGATTGGATTGGTTGGCGACGCGGCGCGATCCTAGAGAAGGACGAAATTCGGCGCAGGCCGAGCGTGCCAAGAGGAAAGAAGACATGGCCCAGATCGTATTCGGCATGGCGATCCCGCACAGCGGGATGCTCGGCCAGAAGCCGGAGGACTGGCTCACCAATGGCGAGCGCGATCGGAACAACCCGGCGCTGTGGTATCGCAACAGGACCTGGACCTATCCCGAACTCGAGGCCGAGCGCGGGGGCGAGGGTTTCGACCGGTTCCTGACCCTGGAGGAGCGCTCGACCCGGTCGGCGCGGTGTTTCGCGGCGATCGACACGATGCGCGAGGCCTATGAGGCGGCCAATGTCGATGTCGCGATCATCCTCGGCAAGGATCAGAAGGAGATCTTCATCGATCATATGCCGTCGCTGGCGATCTACACCGGCGAGGAGATTTATAACGGCCCGCCGGGGCGCTCGGTCTATGCTCCGGACCATGCGGTCACGCACAAGGCCTATCCGGCACTCGCGATCCATCTGATCAAATCTCTCGAGGCGGACGGTTTCGATCTGACCGATCTGTTCAAATGGCCCGACAATGCCTGGCTCAAGGCGGGGCCGATCGTCCCGCATGCCTATGGCTATGTCTATCATCAGGTGATGAGCGACGATCCGCCGCCCAATGTGCCGATCATCATCAACTGCTTCTATCCGCCGACCCAGCCGTCGATGCCGCGCTGCATCGATCTCGGCATGGCGCTCTGCCGCGCGATCCAGGCGTGGCCGGGCAAGGAGCGCGTCGCGATCATCGCCTCGGGCGGCCTCTCGCACTTCGTGTGCGACGAGACCTTCGACCGGCGCATCATGGGCTATCTCAAGGAGTATGACTTCGATGCGCTCGCCGCGGTCGACGACCGGTCCTATCAATCGGGGACGTCGGAGATAAAGCTCTATGCGACGACGATGGTCTCGATGAAGGAGATCGGCGCGACGATGACGCTGGTCGACTACATCCCCTGCTATCGCACCGAGGCGGGCACCGGCGAAGGCATGGGCTTCATGTACTGGTCCCCGGAGAACTGAGCTTCCCGGCCCCCGCCTAGACGAATGGAACGAAGGAACCTTGCATGACCTCGACCCGCCTGAACGGCATCATCCGCGCCTGGGAAGCGGGCAAGGTCGCCTATTCCGCCTTCGCCAAGCTCGATCGCCAGAGTGCGATCGATTTCAGCGATTCGCCCTATGACGGCATCGTCTTCGAGATGGAGCACAATCCGTACGACGTCTCGGCGCTGGGCGACGCGCTGCAATATCTGCTCAACCGCAAGCAGATCGCTGAGTCCGGCTCGGTCGCCCCCAAGGTGACGCCGATCGCGCGCATCCCGTCCAACGGAGTGGAGATGAACCAGGCCTTCGCCAAGCAGGTGCTCGATCGCGGCGTCTACGGCGTCGTCTGGCCGCATGTCGCGACGGTGGAGCAGGCTTGTAATGCCGTGTCGTCCTGCCGCTATGCCCGGCCCAAGGATGCGCCGCTGTACGAACCGAAGGGCGTGCGCGGCGACGGCCCGGCCAATGCGGCGCGCTATTGGGGGCTCACCCAGCCGGAATATTATGCGGCGGCCGATGTCTGGCCGCTGGCGCCGCAGGGCGAGATCCTGGTCGGGCTGATGTGCGAGAGCACCCAGGCGATCGAGAATCTCGACGAAATCCTGACGAATGTACCGGGCATCGGCCTGATCCTGATCGGCGAAGGCGACCTGAGCCAGGAGCTCGGTTTTGCGCGCCAGTACGAGCATCCGGTCGTGATTGATGCGATGCGCAAGATCGTCGAGATCTGCCACAAGCACGACGTTGCGGTCGGCAACCCGCACACGACCGCCAAGAACCATCAGCGGTTGCTCGACGAGGGGTATCGTTTCCTGATGTCGGCGCCGTCGCGCAGCTATGGCGTGGTCGGCGCGGCGAAGGAGATGGCGGGGTATTGATTCCCCGCCGAGCGAGGGGCCGCAAATCTATCGCCCTCCGGCTTTTTCCGATTGGAAGCGCGCCCGCTGAAATGGTCCCTGCGACCAGATGCCGTGCGCGGGAAGACGGCTTGCCGGTCGAGGCCAGCCAATGAGGAACGGAAATGAACGGAGCTGAAAGCCTGGTTACCACGCTGGTCGACCAGGGCGTCGATATCTGCTTCGCCAATCCCGGTACCTCGGAGATGCATTTCCTGCAGGCGCTCGAGAATCCGCGGATGCGCAGCGTCCTGTGCCTGTTCGAAGGTGTCGCGACCGGTGCCGCCGATGGCTGGTACCGGATGAAGGACCAGCCGGCCTCGACCCTGCTTCATCTCGGCCCCGGCCTCGCCAACGGCCTGGCCAACATCCACAATGCGAAGCGCGCAAGCTCGGGCATCGTCAACATCGTCGGCGAGCATGCCGATGCGCATCTCAAATATGATGCGCCGCTGACCTCCGACATCGAAGGGCTGGCGCGCCCGCTGAGCAACTGGGTGCGCCGTACCGATTCCTCGCGCTCGATCGCGGCCGACGCGGCCGCGGCGGTCGCCAGGGCACGTGAGCATCCCGGGCAGATCGCCACGCTGATCCTGCCGGGCAATACGAGTTGGGGCGAGGCCGGGGAACCGCCGCGGTTGCCACGGATCGGTACCGAGAAGCGTACCCCCGGCGCGACCCGGATCGACCATGTCGCCAAGGTGCTGCGCTCGGGCGAGCCGACCCTGATCATATTCGGCGGCAAGTCGATGCGCGGCAGGGCGCTCGAACTTGCGGGCAAGCTGGCCGCCGCGACCGGATGCCGGATCGCGACCCAGTTCTTCAGCGCGCGGATCGAGCGCGGTGCCGGCCGCGTGTCGTTGGAGCGAATTCCCTATGCGGTGCCGCAGGCGCTGAAGTTCCTCAGCGCCTTCAAGCATATCGTGACGGTCGAGACCGGCGAGCCGATCGCCTTTTTCAGCTATCCCGATTCGCCGAGCCTGTTGAAGCCCGAGGATTGCCAGGTCCATGGCCTCGTCGAGAAGGACGAGGACAGCGTCGCCGGCCTGGAGATGCTAGTCGAGGCGCTCGGCGCGGGCGGTATCGCACCCGTGCTGCAGCCGCGTTCCGAACAGGGCGTGCCGACCGGGGCGCTCAATCCCGTCAGCATTGCGCACGCACTGTCGGCGGCGATGCCGGAGCATTGCATCCTGGTCGACGAATCGCTGACCACCGGGCGCGAATCCATGGGGCTGACGGCCGGCGCCCTGCCGCACGACACGATCCAGAATATGGGTGGCTCGATCGGTTACGGCACGCCGGTCGCGACCGGCGCGGCGCTTGCCTGCCCCGATCGCCGGGTGTTCTGCATGGTCGGTGACGGCAGCGCGATGTACACGATCCAGTCGCTATGGACCCAGGCGCGCGAGAGCCTGAACGTCACCACGATCATCTTCGCCAACCACTCCTACCAGATCCTCAAGACCGAGTTTGCGAACATGGGCTTCGGCGCGCCGGGGCCGCAGGCGCTGGCGATGATCGATATCGACAAGCCGCGGATCGACTGGGTCGCGATGGGCACGAGCATGGGCGTGCCCTCGGTTCGGGTCACGACCGCGGAGGATTTCCACAAGACGATGGTCAATTCGGTCCGGGAGCCCGGCCCGATGCTGATCGAGGTCCTGCTCGCATGAGCCGGCAAATTTCTTTCGACGAACATGGGGTAGGGCAATGACGGACAGTGCGACCGCGGTGATGACTCTGCGAACGAACCTCGCCGACTATCCGGTGACGATGGCCATGAAGGATGGCCGCGTGACATCGGACATCGTGACGCTCGATTATTGCGGGCCGGAGGCGGCGCATAACGGCTTCAAGGCGATGATCCGGGAGAATGCGTTCGACGCCGGCGAGCTGGCGATCGTCACCTGCCTTCAGGCCAAGGCCTATGGCAAGCCGTTCGTGCTGCTGCCGATCCCGGTCTCGGGCCGCTTCCAGCATCATTGCGCCGGCTTCAACAGGGAGCTGGGGCATCTCGACCCGAAGGATATCGAGGGCAAGCGAGTCGGCGTGCGCACCTATGCGCAGACCACGGGCCTGTGGATCCGCGGGATCCTGCGGCACGAATATGGCGTCGACCTCGACAAGGTGACCTGGTGCACCCTGGGCGAAGGGCATCTCGCCGAATATAGCGATCCGTCGAACTGCGAGCGCCTGCCCAAGGGATCGTCGATCCCCGACATGATGCTCGACGGGGAACTCGCGGCGGCGCTGCTCGGCGTCGACATGCCCAAGGATCCCCGAGTCCAGCGCCTCGTCCCCAACCCGCACGAGGCGGCCAGGGACTGGTATGCGCGCGAGGGCGTGGTTCCGATCAACCACATGTTCGTGGTGCATGAGGATATCTCGAGGAACCGGCCGGACGTGGTGCGGGAGATCTTCCGCATGCTGGTCGAGAGTCGCGGACTGACCGAGGGCGGCGTGCCCGATCCCTTTCCCCCGATCGGCCTCGAGGCCAATCGCAAGGGACTGCAGTTGGCGATCGACTGGTCGTTCGACCAGAAGATCATTCCGCACAAGATGTCGGTCGACGAACTGTTCGACGAGGCCACGGCGGCGCTGGTCGCCTGATCAGGGTTTCGCGCCGGCCTTGCAGCCGCGCACGATGCGCTCGAAATTGCCATGGGCGATCGCTTCTTCGGTCGAGCGGGGAAGCGCGCCGAACGCCTTGCGCGCGCCGGCGAGCAGCGTGCCGATATATTTCGGGCGTTGGTCGCCGGTGATGTCCATCGCGAACAGGAAGCGATCGGGGAAGCCTTCGATCGCGCGCCGCCATGCCGGCTGGATCGACCCGTCCGGCCGGAGGATCGAGATCACGGAAACGGCCCCGGGCGGCAGGCTTCCGGGCGCGACCAGATCGGGCGGCAGCCCTTCCGCCGGATCGAGCCTGACCGACAGATCGCCATAAACATTGGCATGGGCCGTCATCAGGCGCCCGATCACCTCGGGCGCGGCGCTCCAGCCACTATGGGCGAGGATGATCGTCGCCTGGGGGAAGGCGCGCGCGATGCGATCGATCGAGGCCTCGACCGCGGGGCTCGCGATATCGACATGCATCGAGACGGGCAGGCCGCGCGCGTTCGCCGCGGCATAGATATTCATCCGGTCCGGGTTGAGCAACGACAGGTCGTCGGTCGGTTCGCTGCGCGGCACGATCCGAGTCGGGATTTCCCCGAAGCCGCACACCGCGCCGCCATCCGCCAGCGCCGCCATCGTGTCGGCCGTGCCCGCCGATGGGCGAAGCCCGGGCATTTCCGGGAGCCGCGCCAGGCTGACGAACGGCATGACATAGCCGGGATTGGCCCGGGCCACCGCCTCCAGTGTCGGGATATCGGGGTGCATGATCGCGACCCCGGCAAGGCCCTGTTCGCGGAACAGGGCGATCTCCGCGTCGGGTTTCATGCCGTCGAGCAGATGCGAATGCGCGTCGATATAGCGGACGTTCCTGCCGGGCGCGCTTCCGCCCAGAACGATGGCCAGGGCGATGAGCGGGAGATGCGGGCGCATCAGAAACGGCCGGGTTTCGACAGCCAGCCATCGACGAAGTCGAAGGTGCGCTTCACTGTGTCGCCATATTCCGGGCGGCAGGGGGTGAAGAGGTGGGTGGCGCCCTCTACCGCCGCAAAACTCTTGTCGTGCGAGCCGAAACGATCGAAGATGATCTCGTCGGGCACGATCAGATAATGGCAGCTCATCGACAGCACCAGCGCCGGGACGGTGATCCCTGGGGCATTGCCGGGCGTCGATGTGAAGGCGGATACCCAGTCCACGCCGGTGATGTCGTCGGCGGTGATCGCGAAATCGGATGTGGTGCGGATCGCGGTGGAGGCGAGGAATTTCCGCACCGTGGTCACGCGGCCCATCACCTCGAGCGAGCGGAGCGCGCCGGGTGCCTGCTGGCCGGTCACCGGGCGGACGGAGGGAATGATCGTCTCCGCGTCGGTGCCGTCGGCGCGCAGCAAAAGATGCGGTTTCCGCGTCCGCGCGAGCAGGCTGGTGTCCGGCTGGTAGAGCCGGGCGCCGCTCGACGTCACGCCGATGCCCGGAATGACGAGCGGCTCGTCGTCGGAAAACTGACCCTTGCCCTGCTCGACGGCGTGAAGCCGGTCGAGCGCGGCCGTGACAAGACCGGCGCTTCGGGCGGCCTGTGCCGCGTGGAACCTCTTCTGGAAGGCGATCGAATAATGCGCGCTCTTTGCGACCGGATCATAGCCGTTGGCGGGCGCGAACATGTCGAGCGCCGAGTCTCGACCGGTGGCGGTCACCGCAGGGTCGATCGAGGTCATCTGGTGCGCGGCACCCAGGGTCGGGTCGAGCAATATGATGCCGTCGGCTCGGGCCAGGCCGGTGACCATCGCGCGGCGGCACGGATAGATCTTGTCGGCGCCCAGGCAGGCGTCGGGCCCGCGCTCGGCGATGCTCTGGTAGAAGGCGGCGAGATGCCCGCCGCCGCTGTGCCCGACGATCACGACCCGATCGACGCCTGGCAGGCCGTGCAGATACCGGATCGCCTGGGAGATGCCGGGCGCATAGGCGTCGTCGCTGTCGTCGCCGCTGCCATGGTAATTGACCATCAGCACCCGGTACCCGCGGCTCGACATCTGCTGCCCCAGCGGTTCGGTGAAGCTGTTGCCGTTGGGATGTGAATAGATCAGCGCGATGCGGCTCTTCGGCCCGGGATTGGCGGGTTCGTAGAGCAGCCCCTCGCTGTCGCGGGAGGGAAGGCTGACATAGCGGGTTCGGAAGCCTTCGCTCCGCCCGGCATCCTGCGGCTTGCCGGGCGCGGCCTGGTTCGCCGCCAGCGGTGCCGCGCAGGCGGAGAGCGCCAGCAGAAAAGCTGCAATGCGAAGCTTCATCATCTCGAACCCTTCGTCGGAGAATGCCGGGTTTTGGACCATCGGGCGCCGGGCGGCGCCATAAATTGCAAGGTGCGCCCTATCGGAACTTGCCGCCCCTGGTTTCTCGTTGGGTCATCGGCGGAAGCCGCGATTTCCCACCAGTGAAATTCCGCAAGACCGGACGGGCCGGAATGTGCAACGGTTCCCAATCATGCTCTTGTTCGTTTTATCGAACGGGCTTGCCGGTATCGGGTGGAGGTTCAGGTGTTTGCAATCGTTGTGGCTTTTGCCGGTCTTGCCATGGCGTCCTCGTCACCCCAGGCCGAGGGGCGAGCCAAAACCTGGCGTGACAATCCCGAAAAGGTGGTCTGCCGCAAGTCGATCGAGACCGGCTCCATGCTTAGATATCGCACCCTTTGCAAAACCCAAGCCTCCTGGAGCGGATCGAGCTTCGAGCGGCGCGTCCAGGACGATTATTCGTCCGAGACGGCGCTACAGTTCGACAAGCCGGCTTCCGATCAGGTCATCTCGACAGGCACGGCGAATTGGGAGAAGCTGCCCACCCTCAATCTGCGCGGCCGCCTCCCTTATGTGCAGCTCGTTCTCTCGGTGGAGGAACTGCTGAAGAAAGGCCAATGCAGGCTTGCGGGCCAGACCGACAAGTCGTTCGATATCGAGGTCCGGTTCGCCGTACGGGTGGCCCCGGGCGGGCGCGCCACGCAGGTGGTGGTGTCCGATACCGGATGCGCCGCGCTCGACACGATGGTGGGGCTGACCGTGTTCGCCCGCGCCAAGCGCGGCGATATAGAACCGGAAGCGGCGGGCCCGCGCTGGTTCGGCGGCACGATGAATTTCACCTTGAAATGAGCCAGGGAAATAAGCCGGCCGCGCGTCCCTAGGTGTGGAGCCTCAACAGGTTGTTCTCGGTTAGGCCGAGGCGGCTGATGGGTGTGTGGTGTTTTAGACTGCGATGTGGT
>NZ_JBXASH010000004.1:0-425236 GCF_058809095.1 Sphingomonas sp. GW821-FHT10F11 | reverse complement strand
ACCACATCGCAGTCTAAAACACCACACACCCATCAGCCGCCTCGGCCTAACCGAGAACAACCTGTTGAGGCTCCACAGCTAGCGATGGACGGCCGACGCGGATAGAGCGGTTGCCAATGCCGCAATGCCTTGCTAGGGGCGCTCGCCTACCAGCTGCCGGGGTTTGTCCGGCGGTGTTTCACGTGCGGCCGTGGCGGAACTGGTAGACGCGCAACGTTGAGGTCGTTGTGGGCGAAAGCCCGTGGAAGTTCGAGTCTTCTCGGCCGCACCACTTTCTTTCCAGGGATGATACCCTGATCGCCGAGGACCGGACGGGCAGCGCCCGTCCTCTCGTACGTGTGGCTCAACGAGCCGTCGATAGAACCTTCGCGCAAAGCTTTGCTACCAACGGATCGTCCACGCTACAGTGGCGTTCTGCAACTGAACGCGCGAACCCTTCGCGCTCGCCGAAAGCACGCCTTGCCCGAAGCCGCCGCCTATCTGAATGCGATCGGCACCGCCGTTCCCGATCACGACATCCACCACGCCTTCATCGCCTGGGCGCAAGGCCGGATCGAGGATGAGCGCGCCGCGAAGCTGTTCGCGCGCATGGCGGCGCGATCGGGCATCGAGCATCGCTGGTCGGTGCTGAGGCGCACCAATGACGGGGGATCGCCGGTGTCGGCCGAGGGCTTTTACGCCAAGCCGCACTTGCCGGGCACGGCCGAGCGCATGCGGCTCTATGCCAAGGAAGCGCCGAAGCTGGGCATCGCCGCGATCAAGGCGCTTGCCGCGCAGGTGCCGATCACCGGCATCACCCATTTCGTCGTCGCGAGCTGTACCGGCTTCGTCGCCCCCGGCGTCGACCAGATCATCGCGCGGCAGATCGGCCTTCACCCCTCGATCGAGCGGCTGCTGATCGGGTTCATGGGCTGCTATGCCGCCGTAGCGGCGCTCCGGACGGCGCGTCATATCGTCCGCTCCGAGCCCGAGGCCCGGGTCCTCGTGCTGTGCGTCGAGCTGTCGACGCTCCATCTCCAGGCGGAAAGCGAGATCGAGCCGCTGCTGGCGATGCTTCAATTCGGCGACGGCGCCGCCGCGGCGATGGTCACCGCTGAACCAGGGGGCTTTGAGATCGGCCGGCCCTTCGCCACCACCCTGCCCGATTCGCAGGAGCTGATCCGCTGGGACGTGACCGACAGCGGCTTCGCGATGCATTTGTCGGGCGAGGTACCGGGCCGGATCGCCGCCGGCCTGGCCGATCCCTATTTCGCCTCGGCCGCGACCGGCGGGCGCACGCCGGACGAGATCGACGGCTGGGCGGTACATGCCGGCGGGCGCTCGATCCTCGATGCGGTCGAGCACGGCCTCGGCCTGGCGCCGGAAGCGCTGGCCGTCTCGCGCGGCGTGCTGGCCGACAATGGCAACATGTCCTCGGCGACCCTGATGTTCGTGCTGGCACGGCTGCTCGTCGGGCCGCCGGTGAAGGAGGGCGTCGCGCTCGCCTTCGGCCCCGGCCTCGCCGCCGAAGGCTTTGGTTTCCGGAGCGTCAGATGAGCCTCGCGACCCGCGCCATCGCCGAGGAGCTGATGGATGCCGACGATCTCGACGCGGCAACCTATGCCGAGGTCGTCGGCGATCTCGCCACCGTCAATGTCGTGACGATGGCGGGACGCCCGACGCTCGATTTCCTGAATCGGGCGACGCGGGGCATGACGTCTTTCCGCCTGCTCGATGTCGGGTTCGGTGACGGCGACATGCTGCGCCGGATCGCGCGCTGGGCGAAGAAGCGTGGGCTCGCCGCCGACCTGGTCGGAGTCGACCTCAACCCGCGCAGCGAGCTTGCCGCAACCGCGCATACGCCGTCCGGTCTGGGCATTCGCTATGTCACCGGCGACTATGCCGACTTCGCGGGCGGCAATTGGGACTTCGTCGTCTCCAGCCTGGTCGCGCATCACATGACTCATGCGCAACTCTTCGCCTTTCTGCGCTTCATGGATACCGAGTCGCGGCGCGGCTGGCTGGTCAACGATCTCCACCGCCATGGTTTTGCCCATTGGGGCTTCCCGATCCTCGCCCGGATCGCGGGCTGGCACCGCATCGTGCGACTCGACGGCACCCTGTCGATCGCCCGGTCCTACCGGCCGGCGGAATGGCCACCGATCCTCGCCGAAGCAGGAGTCGAAGCCCGCATCTACCGGGCCTTTCCCT
Source organism: Sphingomonas sp. GW821-FHT10F11 (assembly GCF_058809095.1). Taxonomy (NCBI): domain Bacteria; kingdom Pseudomonadati; phylum Pseudomonadota; class Alphaproteobacteria; order Sphingomonadales; family Sphingomonadaceae; genus Sphingomonas; species Sphingomonas sp. GW821-FHT10F11. Next base: position 423,046 of record NZ_JBXASH010000004.1, on the reverse strand, counting down.
TCAGACTGTGCGTCGAACGCCTGCGCTGATCGTCGGCGGCGGGCCGGCGGGCGCGAGCGCGGCGATCCTGCTCGCCCGCGCCGGCATCCCGCATCTGCTGGTCGAACGCGGCCGCGACACCGGCGATGCGCTGTGCGGCGGTTTCCTCAGCTGGCGTACGCTCGACTCGCTGCAAGGCCTCGGCATCGAGCCTGAAGCCCTGGGACCGGCGCGCATCACCCATGTCCGGCTGTTCGCCGGCAAGGGGATGGCCGAGGCGCCCTTACCGCGCCCGGCGATCGGCGTGTCGCGGCGCCATCTCGATTCGCTGCTGCTCGACCGGGCAGCGCGCACCGGCGCGGCGATCGAACGCGGCGTCACGGTGAAGGCGATCGAGGGAATCACCGCCCGGCTCCAGCATGGTGGCGCAATCGAGACCGACGCGCTGTTCCTGGCAAGCGGCAAGCACGACATCCGCGGCCTTGCGCGTCCGGCGGAGGCGCGCGGCGCCGATCCGACCCTGGGCCTGCGCATCCGACTCGCCCCCGCACCGGCACTCGACCGGCTGATCGGCAACATGATCGAGCTCCATCTGTTCGACCGCGGCTATATGGGGGTAGTCCTGCAGGAAGACGGCAGCGCCAATTGCTGCATGGCGGTCCATCGTTCTCGCCTCGCCGAATCGGGCGACGCCGATCGGCTGCTCGACTCGCTCGCGGCCGAATCCCCTCGGCTGGCCGAGCGGCTCGCCTGGCGCCGCGGCGGCGAGGCGATCGATGCCGTCGCCAATGTCCCTTATGGTTGGCGCATCCGAGAGGGCACGGCGGGGCTGTTCCGGCTCGGCGACCAGGCCGGCGTGATTCCCTCGCTCGCCGGCGAAGGCATGGGCATCGCCATCGCCAGCGGCATTCGCGCCGCGCGCGCCTATGGGGAAGGCGGGGCCATGGCCGCGATCCCCTTCCAGCGCCGGCTCGCCGGCGACCTGGCGCGGCCGATCGGCATCGCCGGGCTGATTCGCGGCGCTGCCGAGCGCCCGGCCATTGCCGCCGCTCTGGTGCCAGTTGCCCGGAACCTGCCGCTGTTGATCGATGTTGTCGCGCGGCTGACCCGGATCAACCATTCGCACCTTGACCATGACGCCATCGCGCAGGAAAGCTGACCCCCATGGACCAGTTCACTCTTTCCGAAGGCGAGTGGCGCAAGCGGCTCAGCCCGGAACAATATCATGTCTTGCGCGAAGCCGGCACCGAACCCGCCTTTTCCGGCCGCTACACCAACAACAAGGCCGACGGCCTCTATCGCTGTGCCGGCTGCGCCACGCCGCTGTTCGACAGCGCCGACAAATATGATTCGGGCTCGGGCTGGCCCAGCTTCGCCCGGCCGATCGCGCCCGAACGAGTTACCGAACACAGCGACGTCAGCCACGGCATGACCCGCACCGAGGCGCGCTGCGCGCGCTGCGACGGGCATCTCGGCCATGTCTTTCCCGATGGCCCGCCACCGACCGGGCTACGCTATTGCATGAACTCGCTCAGCCTGGATTTCCGCGCGCGCGCACCGGAAAGCGTCGGCGAGGCCGCCGCCTGATCCTATCGGTTCACCGGCGCTTCATCGCGTCTGCACCACATGCTCACAGGCAGGCCGCTTGTTTGCGTAACCAATAGAGCCTATCCCCACCAAGCCCCATGGCCAGCCGTTCCCGATCATTCCTGCCCCCGATCTGGCGTCGCCGGCTGATGCTGGCACTGCGCATCTCGGGCGTGCTCCTTGTCCTTGGCCTGATCGGCCTGGTCGTGGCCGTCTATGTCCAGCGCGCGCAGCTGCCGAGCTTCGAGGAGCTGAAATCCTCGCCCAACGGCCAGATGATCCGCGTGCACGCCGCCGACGGCACGGTGATCGTGTCGATGGGGCCGAGCTATGGCGAATGGCTGTCCTACGACAAGATCCCGCCCGTCATGCGCGACGCGATGGTCGCGGTGGAGGATCGCCGCTTCCGCTCGCATCTCGGCATCGACCCGATCGGCGTGATGCGCGCGGTGAAGCTCGCTTTCGTCAATCGCGGCACCGACCGGCGTTTCCAGGGCGCCTCCACCATCACGCAACAGGTGGCGCGGACGATCTTCCTGTCGAACAAGTACGATGTCGGCCGCAAGTCGCGCGAGGCGCTGCTCGCGCTGGCGATGGAGCGTAAGTTCAGCAAGGACCAGATCCTCGAACTCTATCTCAACAAGGTCTATTTCGGCGGCGGCGCCTATGGCATCGACGCGGCCGCGCGGAAATTCTTCGGGCACGGTGCGGACAAGCTGACTCTGTCCGAGGCTGCGGTGATCGCCGGCCTGGTCAAGGCGCCGTCGCGCTATTCGCCGACCGCCGATGCCGAGGCTGCCGTCGGCCGCGCCGGCGTGGTGATCGAACTGATGCAGGAGACGGGCAAAATCACGGCTGCCGAAGCCGCGACCGCCGATCCCAAGAGCGTCGCGCTGGCGCCCGAGCCCAAGCAGAACAGCGTACGCTATTTCACGGACTGGGCGCTGCCTCAGCTTGAGCTGCTGATCGACGAGACCAGCCGGCCGCTCGAGGTATGGACCACGCTCGACCTCAACATGCAGCGCGATGCCGACGCTGCGATCCGCGCCAATGCGCCGAAGAACGCGCAGGGCGCGCTGGTCGCGATCGACCGGGACGGCGCGGTGCGCGCGATGGTCGGCGGCAAGGACTATGTCTCGTCGATCTACAATCGCGCGACCCAGGCAGTCCGCCAGCCGGGGTCGGCGTTCAAGCTGTTCGTCTATCTCGCGGCGCTCGAGGCGGGGCACAAGCCCGAGGACTCGCTGGTCGATGAGCCGATCTCGATCAACGGCTGGAGCCCGCGCAACAGCTCGGGCGCCAATCGCGGCGCAATGACCCTGCGCACCGCCTTCGCCTATTCGGTCAACACCATCGCGGCCAAGCTGGGCCAGGAGGTCGGCTTCGGCACGATCGCCGACATGGCGCGCCGCTTCGGCATCACCACCAAGGTCGATACCCATCCGGCAATGGTGCTCGGCACTTCCGATGTGCGGCTGCTCGACATGACCCGTGCCTTTGCCAGCGTCGCCAACAAGGGCGTCGCGGTGACGCCCTACGGCATCACCAAGGTGACCGCGAACGGCGAGACCATCTATGCCCAGCAGGTCGATCGCAGCCATGTGCTGGTGGCGCCCTATGTCGCGGCGCAGATGACCGACCTGCTGCAGACCGCGGTCAACACCGGCACCGGCAAGGCAGCGCAGATCGGCCGGCCGGTCGCCGGCAAGACCGGCACGACCACCTCGAACAAGGACGGCTGGTTCCTCGGCTTCTCCAGCGGCCTGACCACCGGCGTGTGGATGGGCCGCGACGATGCCAAGGCAGTGCCCGGGCTGCAGGGCGGCACCGCCCCGGCCCGCGCCTTTGCCGCCTTCATGAAACCCGCTGTCGCCAATCGCCCGGTGGAGGCGTTCGAGACTCAGGTGACCCTGCCCGAATGGCAGCTCGAGCCTGATCAGGAATCCTATTTCGGCGAGCCCGACAATGGCTTGTTCGTCGACGAGGATGGCAATCCGGTCGAGCCCGGCGCAGCGCAGCCGTCCGATCCGGGTGCACCCTTGGTCGATCCCGACGGCAACCCGCTGCCGCCGGATCAGCAGGAGCGCGCTATCCGGACCCAGCCCCCCGAGCGGCTGGACCAGGAATGGATGGATCAGGTGCTCGGCCGCACACCGCCGCCGAACCGACCGCCGCCGCAGCGCGAACGCGCACCCGTACCGCCGTCAGACCGACCGGCCGAGCGCCCTCAGGATTCGCGCCCGACCCAGTGAAGCGCCGCGCCATTGGCGCGCAGCCATGCCCGCGATTTTGCCGGGTCGCTCTCGTCCAGCTTTTCGACCAGCGCCTGGAAATCGGGTCCGTGATTCATATGAACCCGGTGCGCGACCTCATGCGCGACGGTCGCCCGCCGCACAAAGTCCGGCGCGAGGATCAGCCGCCAGCTATAGCGGATCGCGCCGCTCGACGCGCAGCTCCCCCAACGCCCGCGCGGATCGCCGATCGCGACCCTGGTGACACCGACCCCGGCGCGCACGGCGAATTCGGCGGTCTCGACGCTCAGCACGCGCAGCGCTTCCCGTTTCAGCCATGTTTCGATCCGCCGTGACAGCCCGTCGCGCGGACCGCCGCACCGCAGGATAGCACCGTCGCGCTCGATCCGCCGCGATGCGCCCTCAAGCCATTCGATCGTCAGAAGGTCGTCGCCGAACGGTACGACACCGCCCGGCACCAGCGGGCGCGGCCGGGGCAGGCGCGCGCGCTGCGCATCGATCCAGGCCCGCTGTCCCTCGGCCCAGAGCAAGGCTGGCTTGACCGGAGCGCGAAGCGGCAAGGTGAGCCGGACCCGCCCGCTCGCTGGATCGACCGACAGCTTGGCGCGGCGGGAACGGGCGTTACGGACAACTTCCACCGGTGCGCTCACAGTCGGCGATCGACCAGATGATATTCCAGGTCGCCGGCATCGTCCTCGGAGATGGTCCAGCCACGCACCGATTCCCCGGCGCGGTGGACGGCGTCACGATCGCCGCAAACCAGATAATGCCAGCGCGGCAGCGGTTCGTCGGCGGCACGCAGGCGATAGGCGCAGGTCGAGGGCAGCCAGTCGATCTCGCGGACATTGTCGCGGCTGAGACGCACGCATTCGCTGACATAGGCGTGGCGGTGGCGGTAATCGGAACATTGCGCCGTCTTGCGATCGAGCAGGCGGCAGGAGACGTTGGTCGCCATCAGCTCGCCGGTGTCCTCGTCCTCCAGCTTGTGGACGCAGCATTTGCCGCAGCCGTCGCACAGCGCCTCCCATTGGCCGCGGTCAAGCGCGTCGATCGGAGTCGTCTCCCAGAAGCGGTCGCTCATTTCACCCAGCGTCTGATCTCGGTCGCAATCGCCTCGGGCGATTGATCCTGCGGCAACAGGGCCAACGGCTTGCCCTGCGGATCCATCAGATAGGCGACCCGGCTGTGATCCACCATATAGCCGCCGCCGGGGCTCATCTCGCCCTTCTTGTAATACACCGCATATTCCTTCGCCGTCGCGTCGATCGCCGCCGCGCTGCCGGTCAACCCGACCATACGCGGGTGGAAATTGACGACGAAGCTCTTCAGCACCTCGGGCGTGTCGCGCGCCGGATCGACCGTGATGAAGAGCGGCACGATCTTCGCACCTATCGCCGGATCGCTTGCCTCCACCGCACGCAGGCCAAGGCCGATATTGCGCGCATCGACCGGGCAGACGTCCGGGCAGAAGGTGTAGCCGAAATAGACGATACGATATTTGCCCGCGAAATCGCGGTCGCTTACCTGCTTGCCGTCCTGATTGGTCAGGGTGAAAGGGCCGCCGATCCGTGCGCCTTCGAGCGGCGGCTTGGCAGGCACGCCCGGACCGGAACAGGCAGTGAGAGGGGCTATCATCAGCAGGGCGGCAAGGGCTCGGCGGATGACGATTGCGGGCACGCGGGCTATCTCGTTCATGGCGTGGCCAGCCATGATCTGTTAAGGGCCTCGGCGCAAGTTCGACCCGAGGCCGCCATCGTGACCGCGTCCTCGGCATTACAGGGGCCTGTCCACCAGATGATCGCTCGTACATTCGGCTTCGTGCTCACCGCCGCGCTGCTTGGCACCGCCATTCCCGCCCAGGCGCAGAACCAGTCGGAAGGGTATAAATTCCTCCAGGCGGTGAAGGACGCCAAGGGTTCCGACGTCGAGAAAATGCTGCAGGTCCCGGGCACGACGGTGCTCAATACGCGCGACTATTCGACCGGCGAGGGTGCGCTGCACATCGTGGTGAAACGCAGCGACGCGACCTATCTGCGCTATCTGCTGGCACAGGGCGCGGACCCCAATATCCGGGACGGCAAGGGCAACACGCCGTTGCTGGTAGCGGCCGGCCTTGGCGAGATCGACCTGATGCAGGTGCTGCTCGACAAGAAAGCCAATGTGAATCTCGCCAATTCGAGCGGTGAGACTCCGCTGATTCGCGCCGTGCAGCGCCGCGACCTCGGCATGGCGCGTTCCCTGCTGGCCGCCGGGGCGGATCCGGACCAGGCCGACGTCATCGCCGGCAAGTCGGCGCGCGACTATGCGACGGAAGACGCGCGATCGACGGCGATGGCCAAGTTGATGGCCGAAACCCCCAAAAAGGCACGCCGTGCCGTATCGGGACCCAGACTCTAAGTCCCCTCTAAAGCAGCGCCCCGGCCTCGGGGTCGATCAGCCCGGTCAATCGCCTGCCGGCGCGCCGCGCGAAGGCGAGGGTGTTGCGCTTGCGTGTCGCGCTGGACAATGGATCGGTATGCGCCTCGCGCACGATCGCCGCGTCGTAGCGATCGGCGATGATCACCCCGGTACGGGCCGGCAGGAACGCCTCGCCGTCGAGCGGCGACGCGTCGAAACCGGCGGGGATCGCCCAATAGAAACGATCGCAACAGGCCAGATAATCGGTCCATTTGCCGTCGCCGAGAAGGTCGGCGCGCGACACCTTGATCTCGACGATGATGATGGTGCCGCGTGAATCGAGCGCCATCAGGTCGGCGCGCCGGCCACCGTCGAGCGGCACCTCGGCCATGGCGACCAGATCGTGGCGAAGCAGCATGCGCACCGTGCCCCGCGCCACGTCCGCCGCGCAAAGCGGCGAGCCGGGGGCGTCTATACATGATTCGGGGGGACGCTGCAGCATCCCCCCGATCTAGAACATTTCACGAACGCGGGTCAAATCCACGCATCGCCAGATGATGGAAGTTGTCTAGCGCCTCAGCGATAGAACACATGATTCCCGATCGCTGCGATCTTCGTCATGCGCCAACCCGGCGAAACCCGGCGAGCGTGGAAGTACATCGCGTTCTGAGCCGGGCTGTCCCAGGCATCGGCCATCGCGACACGCGCGACGGCTACGGCGGTGCGATAGGCGGGGCTGTTGGCGATGACCGGTACGCGACCGCCGCGAACGAAGGAGAACTGGCCCGGCTGGGTCACGACCGAGCAGATCGACTTGGGGAAGCGGCCAGACTTGGTGCGGTTGAGGATAACCTCGCCGACAGCGAGCTGGCCCGACAGGGGCTCGCCCTTGGCTTCGAAATAGATCGCGCCCGCCATGCAGGTCAGATCGCTGTCGCGCGCATCGGTGTCCTGCGCGGCGACGGCCTCGGCGAGGCTGTCATAATCTTCTTCCGCCTGGACGGCAGGGACGACGGCGGGGACAATGGAAAGATCGGTGTCGCTCTTGGCGGCGGTGTCGACAGCTTCCGCTGCGGGCGCCGGCGTCGCGGCGGCTTCGGGCGTGGGGCTGGCAACGGGAACTGGAAGGGCAATCGGGAGTTTAAGGGACTTGTCGAGTTCGAAAGCAAAGCCCGGAGTGCTGGCGCCGATCAGGCCAGTGATAGTCAGAGACATCGCCGCTATGGCTGCGGCGCGAGTGAAAAACGTCATTAAAACTTCGAAAAATGCGGTGGTGTGCGGAAGCTGATCGGATCAAGAAAAAGCGATCGCCCGGACGTCCCCCCGACTGCGTAACCTAGCCGGATCGCACCCGGCACGGCACAACGCGCGTGATAGAGAGCGCGCTTTCGTTGTGCAGCGCACCCAAGTCAACCCGACAGCATCGTTTCTGCGGCGAATCGTTCTGCCGATACGATATCCAGCTCGACGACCCACAAATCGGGGTCGCGACTGCGTCTCCGGCGCCAATAGTCGGTAATTTCGATAGTATTCTCAATGTCTTTCGGGCCGACGCGGACGAGCTGAACCGAGCCATCGGGCCCGATCCCGCGTTCGAAGACGCCGGAATTAACCCCTTTTTCCAGGGCGATGACCAGGATCGCGCCGGCCTGGACATCGCCTTTGGCGAGCACCGTGCCGATCCCGCCGGCATCGTTCACCCGCCTGAGCATCGCGCCGACCAGCAGCCCGCTCGGCAGACGTTCGCTCACGGTCGGGCACTCATGGAATCGCCCGATATCCGGGCAGACCAGCCAGTGCGATGCGGCTGCGCATGAAGGTGCCAGTGCCGCGCGCGGCCTCTTCGCCTTCGCTGTCGATCAGCCGGGCCTCGGCGACGAACACGCGCCGCTGGCCGCTCACCCAGCGCCCCTCCGCCACCACCGGTCCGACCTTGAGCGGCTTGGTGAAGAGCAGGTTGAACGCGGTGGTGAGCAGGAAACGATCGGTGACCAGGCTGTTGGCGGCATAAAAGGCGGCGTCGTCGAGCATCTTGAAATAGCTCGTGCCGTGCGCCGCCCCGCCGGCGTGATAATGGCGCTCGTCGATGCTGAAATGGATTCGCGCGACGCCTGCCTTGGGGATCTCCAGCGTCGATTCGAACAGCCGGTTGATTGGTGCCGCGGCATAGAGCGATTCGAGCGCGCGGAAATGCGCCTCCTCGCCCCGGGCCGGGGAATCAGGCAGCGTCACGTGCCTCGTCGGCGGTCAGCAACGCGTAGATCGCATCGCGCGACCCGGCGCCGCGCAGCTTGTCGACGAACCCGCGCTCGCGCAGCCGGCGCGACACCCTGGCCAGCGCCTTCAAGTGCAGCGCGCCGGCATCGACCGGCGACAACAGCATGAAGACGATGTCGACCGGCAAATCGTCGACCGCCTGGAAGTCGATCGGCTGGGCAAGGCGCGCGAACACGCCGACAACATGATTGAGGCCGGCGACCCGCGCATGCGGCGTCGCGACGCCGCTGCCGAACCCGGTCGAGCCGAGCTTCTCGCGCTTGACCAGGCCCTCGGCGAGGGCAGCGGACTCGAGTCCGTACGCCGCAGCCGCGGCCGCGCCGAGCTGCTGGAACAAGGCTTTCTTGTTGGCCACCGCGAGCCGTTCGAAAACGGTCTCGGGCAGCAGCAGGTCACTCAGATCGGTCATCATCATCCTTGGGCCACGCCACCCCGGCGCGCGCCCATAGCGCCGTTTGGCGCCGCGCGATAGCACATGAGTCAGGCCGCGCGGTGCGGCTCGACCCAGCCGATCGTCCCATCACCGCGGCGATAGACCATATTATACGCCCCCGAGCCGGCATTGCGGAACAACAGCGCGGTGGTGTTGCGCAAGTCGAGCATCATGACCGCATCGGAAACAGTTGCGTCGGGCACGTCCACCCGGGTCTCCGCCACGATCAACGGGAAATCCTCCGCCACTTCGTCACTGGCCTCGCGGAACACGGTATAGCCGGCATTGTCGTCGACCGCGTCGGTGCCGTTGACGACACCATTGGCCTGGCCCGAATTTCGGTCCTTGAGGCGGCGCATATAGCGGCGCAACTGCTTCTCGATCTTGTCGGCCACGCCGTCGAACGCGCCATGCGCGTCCATCCCGTCGTTGCTGCCCTTGAGCACCAGGCCCTGCATCACATGCGCGACGATGTCGCAGGTGAAGCCATTGTCGTGCGGCCCCTTGCCGAAGGTGACATGGGCGGAAATCGCCCGGGAGAAATATTTGGCGGCGATACCCTGGAGCCGAGTCTCGACATGGCTTTTCAGCGCGTCGCCGGTAGCGACCTGATGGCCCGAAATCCGGATGTCCATGAGCATTCTCCAGTCAGTGGGACCAGACAGCTAGGCCTCGCCCCGTACCTGCGTCAATCGGACGCCTCGACCCCCCAAAGCGGATTCTTGATCTTCTCCATAAACGCTGCATGACGTGCGAGTTCCGCCGCGCTTGCCTCGAAAAGGCGCGCCGGGCGCACCACCGCAGGTGCTGCAGCCGGTTGAAAGCTGGTCTGGACCTCGATCGTCTCGGTGACCAGGGTCAGTCCGATCTGGCGCCCACCGGTCAGCTCGACATAGACCTGGGACAGGAGCTGCGCGTCGAGCAGCGCGCCGTGCACGACGCGGTGGCTGCGATCGATGCCGTAGCGGCTGCACAGCGCATCGAGGCTATGCTTGGCGCCGGGATGGCGGCTGCGCGCGAGCACGATCGTGTCGACCATCCGGTCGAGATTGATCGCCTTGCGCCCGCACCGCACGAGTTCGCCGTTGAGGAAGCCGAAGTCGAAGCTGGCATTGTGCGCGACCAAGGGCGCGTCGCCGAGGAAGTCGAGCAGACTGTCCACACCATGCCCGAACAACGGCTTGTCCGACAGGAAAGCATCGCTCAGCCCGTGCACGCGCTGCGCTTCGGGGGGCATGGTGCGCTCGGGGTGGAAATAAGCGTGGAAGGTGCGCCCGGTCTCGACCCGGTTGACCAACTCGACACAGCCGATCTCCACCATTCGGTCGCCATCGGCGAAGCTGAAGCCGGTAGTCTCGGTGTCGAAGACGATCTCGCGCATTACATATGTTATCGGGATTGCGAAGCCCTGAGGCAAGAGACCAATGACTCGATCGCTGCGCGGGTTTCGTCGAGACCACCACCGGTCGGGATGACAAAATCCGCCCGGGCGCGCTTCTCCACATCGGGCATCTGCCGTGCGAGAATCGCATCCAGCTTCGTCTCGGTCATGCCCGGCCGCGCCAACACCCGGGCACGCTGGACATCGGCCGGCGCGGAAACGACCACCACCTTGTCGACCCGTTTCTCGCCGCCGGTTTCGAACAGCAAAGGCACGTCGAATACGATGATCGGCGCATCGGCATGTGCGGCGAGGAAAGCCGCGCGTTCCTCGCCCACTGCCGGGTGAATCAACGCCTCGAGCCGTTTCAGGGAACGCGGATCGGCCAGCACCGCCTCGCCGAGCAGGGACCGGTCGACCCCCTTCGGCCCGGTCGTATAAGGGAACATCGCCTCGATCGCGGCGACGAGCCGTCCGCCTTCGCCCTGGAGCCGGTGCACCGCCGCATCCGAATCGAACACCGGCACGCCGAGATCCTCGAACATCGCGGCCACGGTCGACTTGCCCATGCCGATCGAGCCGGTGAGCCCCAGGGTCATGCGGGGTGTCAGCATGACGTCATGACATCAACAGCTCGCGCAGTTCCTCGTCGCGGTCGCGCGGCGGCTCGGCGCCGAACAGCAACTCGAACGCCAGTGCGCCCTGGCCGATCAGCATGTCGAGACCGTCGACCGTGTCCAGCTCCCGTTCCCGCGCCGCCTTCAACAGCCCGGTTTCAAGCGGAGCATAGATGATCTCATAGACCACCGCATCCTCGGGCAGCGGCGACAGGTCGAGCTCGAGCGGTGGCTGGCCCGTCATGCCGAGCGAGCTGGTGTTGACCAGCAGCGCCGCCGGCGGCAGCGGGGCGCTCAGCGGCAACGCCCTGCCCTTCAGCCCGAAGGTGGACAGCAGGGCAGCCGCCTTCAGCACGTTGCGGTTGAGGATCGTCACCTCGCCGACCCCGATGCGCGACAGCGCGAACAGGATCGCCCGCGCTGCGCCGCCGGCCCCGATCACGGCCACCGGCGCACCCGCAAGGTCGAGATCGGAGATCGGCGCATAGAATCCGCCGGCATCGGTGTTGGTGCCGATCAGCGCCCCGTCCTCGGTGCGCATCGCCAGGTTGATCGCCCCGATCGTCGCGCGCACGCCGCCGCGATCCTCGACCAGGCCGAGCGCTGCTTCCTTGTGCGGCAGGGTGATGTTGCATCCCCGCCAGTCCGGGTCGGCGCGGCGTTCCTCGAAATAGGCGGCGAGGCGGTCGGGGGTCACGTGATGCGCACGGTAATCCGCATCCAGGCCGAGAGCATCGATCCAGAAGCGGTGGATCAGCGGCGACTTGCTGTGCTTGATCGGATCGCCGATCACCTCGGCATAACGAGCCGTCATGACGTCAAAACACCTCTAACCCGCAGATAATCGAGCACCGGCAACAAGGGTAGACCCAGCACGGTGAACTGGCTCCCTTCGATCCGGCTGAACAATTGCGCCCCCGGCCCCTCGATCCGGTAGCAGCCGACGCACCCCGAAATCTCGGGCCATTCGACGTCGAGATAGCTCTCGATGAAGCTGTCGGAGAGGGTGCGCACGAACATCTTCGCGCGGTCGACCACGCGCCACACTGGCCGGCCGTCGACGGCCATTACCGCGGCGCTGATCAGCTCATGGCGCTTGCCCGACATGCGGCGGAGATGCTTGGCTGCCTCGGCACGATCGGCCGGCTTGTCGAGCATCGATCCGTCCTCGAGCGCGACGACGGAATCGCTCCCCAGAACCAAAGCCTCGGGGTCACGGTGCGACACGCGCAGTGCCTTCAGCTCGGCCAGTCGGTCAGCCAGGTCGCGCGGTGCCACCCCCTCGGCGCGCATCGCCACCTTGGCCGATTCCTCGTCGACATTGGCCGACACCGCCTCATATGGCACACCCGCGGCCGTCAGCATCGCGCGACGCGACGCGCTTTTCGACGCCAATACCAGTCTCATGCCGAATCCCGCTCATTGACCAATTGTACGATCGCCGCCGCGGTCTCCTCGATCGATCGCCTTGTGACGTCGATCACCGGCCAGCCATTGTCGGCAAACATCCGCCTAGCATAGGCCACCTCCCGCGTGACGGTTTCCTGGTCGACATAGGATGTCTCCGGCGCCTGGTTGAGCGACAACAGCCGGTTACGCCGCACCTGGATCAGTCGGTCGGCGCTGGTGGTCAGCCCGACGACCAAAGGATGCTTGAGCGAGAACAGGCTTGTCGGCGGCGGGCTTTCCACCACGATCGGGATATTGGCGGTCTTGAAGCCGCGATTGGCGAGATAGATCGAGGTCGGCGTCTTGGACGAGCGCGACACGCCCGCCAGCACGATATCGGCCTCTTCCCAATCCTCCCAGTTGATCCCGTCGTCATGCGCCATGGTGAACTGGATCGCATCGACCCGGGCGAAATAGGCAGCGTCGAGCACATGCTGCCGCCCCGGCCGCGCCTTGGCCTGCTGACCAAGCAGGCTGGACAGCGCATCTGTCACCGGATCGAGCGGCGCGACTGCCGGCAGGCCGAGCGCGCGGCACCGCGTCTCCAGCGTGCGGCGCGTCGCGCTGTTGACCAGAGTGAACAGCACCAGCCCGGGATTCTGCGCGATCTCCTGAAGGATACGCTCGAGATGCGCCTCGGTGCGGACCATCGGCCAGAAATGGCGGATCGTCTCGACATCATCATATTGGGCGAGCGCCGCTTTCGCGATATTCTCGAGCGTCTCGCCGGTTGAATCCGACAAAAGGTGGAGATGCAATCGCACTACGGCCGCGCGCCGCGGGCGAAAACGCCGATTGGGGATGGAGCTGTGGAGAACATCCGGAAAATCGCTAGCGCAACTTTTCGCGCAGGCAAAGCGATCGCCGAACGTGGAAAAATCCGGAGTTTCCCACAATCGCGCCCACACCCCGTGGTTGCATGCACAGCCTGTGGATAATGGGGATCATCCGACCGACTCTGCGGGAGTCAGCGGGCCCGCGCCGGTCAAGCTGTTGGCATTCTCTGGACGAACGCATAAGCCCCGCCATCCACGCGCCAACGACCACTACATCCTTTCTAGATTCTCTTCTTATCAGATAGAAGGACGCTCGCGATCCCGACTCCCGTGACCGAAAAGCGCCTGCTCGCGACCCTCAAGGGCGTTCGGCAGGACGTTCCTCCCATGTGGCTGATGCGCCAGGCCGGACGCTATCTTCCCGAATATCGCGCGCTCCGGGCGGAGAAGGGCGGCTTTCTCGCGCTGGCGACCGATCCCGATGCCGCCGCCGAAGTGACGATCCAGCCGATCCGCCGCTTCGGTTTCGACGGCGCGATCCTCTTCTCGGACATATTGATGGTTCCCTGGGCGCTGGGACAGGGGCTGAGCTTCGGTGCGGGCGAGGGGCCTCAGCTGACCCCACCCTTGGTCGATCTGGCGCTGGCGAGGCTCCAGGCGGCCCCTGAGCGGCTCGATCCGGTCTATGCGACGGTGGCGAAGGTCGCTGCGATACTGCCGGCCGAAACCACCTTTCTCGGCTTTGCGGGAAGCCCCTGGACGGTCGCTACCTATATGGTCGCCGGCCATGGCAGCCGCGACCAGGGTGAGACGCGCCGTTTCGCCTATACCGACCCCCAGGCGTTCGCCGAGATCATCGATGCGATCGCCGACAGCACGATCGCCTATCTGTCCCGCCAGATTCGGGCGGGCGTCGAGGCGGTACAGCTCTTCGATAGCTGGTCGGGCAGCCTGTCGCCCGCGCAGTTCGAGCGTTGGGTGATCGCGCCGACGGCGAAGATCGTCGCCGCGCTCCACGCGCTGCACCCGGACACGCCGGTGATCGGTTTTCCCAAGGGTGCCGGCGGCAAGCTGCCTGCCTATGCGCGCGAAACGGGCGCCGATGCGATCGGGCTGGACGAGACGGTCGATCCGGTCTGGGCGCACAAGAGCCTTCCCGAGGGTCTGCCGGTCCAGGGTAATCTCGATCCGCTTGCCCTGATCGCCGGCGGCGAACAACTCGACGCTGCGGCAACACGAATCCTTGAGGCGCTGGTCGATCGGCCGCATATCTTCAACCTGGGTCACGGTATCCTGCAGGATACCCCGATCGGCCATGTCGAGCGCCTGTTGGCGCATGTGCGGAGAGCGCGATGAACTTCCTGGGAAACGCCTATCTCTGGGTGAAGGCGGCGCATGTCGTCTTCGTGATCTTCTGGATGGCGGGTATGTTCGCGTTGCCGCGCTACCTCGTCTATCATCAGGAGGCGCAGCCGGGTTCGGCAGAAGCGCAGACATGGGTCGAGCGCGAAACCAAGCTCAGGAACATGATCCTCACGCCCTCGATGATCATGGTCTGGATCCTCGGCGTGATGCTGGCGGTCAATGCCGGTCTGTTCGCCGGTATCGGCGGCCTTGGCTGGCTCCACGCGAAGCTGCTGCTGGTGGTGATCCTCAGCGGCTATCATGGCTGGGCGGTCGGCTATGCGAAGAAACTTGCCGCCGGCAGGCCGACCCTGACCGGCAAGCAGCTCCGCCTGATCAACGAGGTGCCGGCGATCCTCATCACGCTGGTCGTCGTGCTGGTCATTGTCCGTCCCTTCTGAATCGGCGTTCGCGTCTTGACTTGAGAGAGGTCGGCACCTAGGTCGCGGGGTGTCGAAGCGTCCGGTGCCATGAGTTCCGGGCCGCGGCACCTTCCTCCAGCATCGTCGCGTTTCCCCTTCGCCGACCGACGCTAACCCCCAGCATCATCCCATGCCCGGACGCCCCAAATGCATCTGAAAGACCTGAAAAAGAAAAGCCCGGCCGAACTGGTCGCGATGGCCGAGGAACTCGGCGTCGAGAGCGCATCCACGTTGCGCAAGCAGGACCTGTTGTTCGCGATCCTCAAGGTCCAGGCCGAAAATGGCGAGCAGATCATGGGGCTGGGCACGATCGAGGTGCTGCCCGACGGCTTCGGCTTCCTGCGCAGCCCCGAGGCGAACTATCTCGCCGGCCCGGACGATATCTACATGTCGCCCAACCAGGTCCGCAAATTCGGCCTGCGCACCGGCGACACGGTCGAGGGCGAGATCCGCGGGCCCAAGGACGGCGAACGCTATTTCGCGCTGACCCGCCTGACCTCGGTCAATTTCGATGATCCCGATGCTGTCCGCCACCGCGTCAATTTCGACAATCTCACCCCGCTCTATCCCGAAGAGAAGCTGACGCTCGATCCGCAGGATCCGACGATCAAGGACAAGTCGGCGCGGGTCATCGACATCATCAGCCCGCAGGGCAAGGGCCAGCGCGCCCTGATCGTCGCCCCGCCGCGCGTCGGCAAGACGGTGCTGCTGCAGAACATCGCGCGCGCCATCACCGACAATCACCCCGAGGTGTTCCTGATCGTGCTGCTGATCGACGAGCGGCCCGAGGAAGTGACCGACATGCAGCGCTCGGTGAAGGGCGAGGTCGTTTCCTCCACCTTTGACGAGCCCGCGACGCGCCACGTCCAGGTCGCCGAAATGGTGATCGAAAAGGCCAAACGCCTGGTCGAACACAAGAAGGACGTCGTGATCCTGCTCGACTCGATCACCCGCCTCGGCCGCGCCTACAACACCGTCGTCCCGTCGTCGGGCAAGGTGCTGACCGGCGGTGTCGATGCCAACGCCCTGCAGCGCCCGAAGCGCTTTTTCGGTGCGGCGCGCAACATCGAGGAAGGCGGCTCGCTTTCGATCATCGCCACCGCGCTGATCGACACGGGCAGCCGCATGGACGAAGTCATTTTCGAAGAGTTCAAGGGCACCGGCAACTCGGAAATCGTCCTCGACCGTAAGGTCGCCGACAAGCGCATCTTCCCGGCGCTCGACGTGGGCAAGTCCGGCACCCGCAAGGAAGAGCTGCTGGTCGACAAGAGCAAGCTCTCCAAGATGTGGGTGTTGCGCCGGATCCTCATGCAGATGGGCACCATCGACGCGATGGAGTTCCTGCTCGACAAGATGAAGGATTCGAAGACCAATGAGGACTTCTTCGACTCGATGAATCAGTGAGCAATGCGGCTTGCGGCATGCTGCCGCAAGACTCGCACAAACACGGCCGACGGGGCAAAGCCCCGGTCGACGGCGCGGGCTTTGCCCGCGCCGCTTGTGTATCGGGAACTCGTCCTTGATCCTCGAACACGCCCTCCTCGCCCTAAAACCCGGCCAGTCCACCGCTTTCGAAGCCGCCATGGCCGAAGCCCGCCTGCTGATTACCGCTTCACCCGGCTTCCGCTCGATCGCGGTACGAAAGGCCTGTGAAAGCCCCGACCAATATCTGCTGCTCGTGGAGTGGGAGGACATCGCCAGTCATCGCGACGGCTTTCGCACGTCCGCGCGTTATGCGCGGTGGCGCGAACTGCTCCATCCCTTTTATGAGCCGATGCCGGCCGTGACCTATTTCGGAGACCCTCTGTGATCAATTTTGCGGACGTGTTCACTGCCGCCGGTCTCGCGACGCTCGGTCAGGTGATCATGATCGATCTGATGCTGGCGGGCGACAATGTCATGGTGCTCGGCGCGCTTGCGGCGGGACTGCCGCCGAAGCAGCGCAAGCAGGTGCTCGGTTTCGGCGTGGTCATAGCGATGATCTGCCTGATCGGCTTCGCGCTGATCGCGACCAAGCTGCTTCATGTCGTCGGCCTGCTGCTTGGCGGCGGCATATTGCTGCTCTGGGTCGCCTGGAAGCTGTTCCGTGAGCTTCATCCTGCACCGGCTGCGGTGACAGTCGACGATCCGGAGACTGCAGCGGTCGAAGGCGTCAAGCCGACCAAGACGTTCCTGCGCGCAGCGATTCAGGTAGCGATCGCCGATCTCTCGATGAGCCTGGACAATGTCCTCGCCGTCGCCGGCGCGGCACGCGAGCATCCGACCGTATTGCTGTTCGGCCTGATCTTGTCGGTGACCCTGATGGCGGTCGCCGCGAACTTCATCGCCCGGCTGATCGAACGCTATCACTGGATCGCATACATAGGCCTAGCTGTGATACTTTATGTATCAGGATCAATGATTTACCACGGAATCGTGGATAATGACGTCGGTATCCTGCACCTGCTGATGTGAGGCTTCAAATCACCAACCGTCATGTTGGACTTGTTCCGGCAGCTGGTATGCGGCTCGCGATAGAGCGCGATCCTGACTGGGAGCCAGGCTAGCCCAAATTCCCAGCAAAGAACGTGGCCGTCCGCTCGTCCGCCAATGCTGCCGAGGCATCCGACCGCCGCAACCCGAACTCGGTCGCGAAGCCATGGTCCTCGCCGGGATAATCGAAGATCGTCACCTTGGGATGATCGTCGAGCCCTGCGTGCATGCGTTGCTGTGACGCCTTGTCGACGAAATGATCCTCTTCCGGCACGTGCAGCAGTACCGGATGCGCGATCGCGTGCTTCTCGCCGAGCAGCCCGTCGATGCCGACGCCGTAATAGCAGACGCTGGCGTTCACATCGGTCCGCGCGGCGGTCATGAAAGCGAGGCGGCCGCCAAGGCAATAGCCCACCGCGCCGACCTTGCCTTCCGCGCCGAGCATCTTGCGCGCGGCGCGGATCGTCGCCTCGATATCGCGGATGCCGGTGTCCTGGTCGAACTGCCCCATCATTGCCAGCGCCTGCTGGAACTCCTCCGGGATATCGGGATCGAGCTGTGTGTCCGGCTCGAGTCGCCAGAACAGGTCGGGCGCGATGGCAAGATAGCCGTCCTCGGCTAGCCGGTCGCATTTGCGGCGGATGCCGGCGTTCACCCCGAAGATCTCCTGGATCACGACGATTGCCGCGCGCGGCGGTCCGGCGGGCTCGGCGCAATAGGCGGTGAAATCGCCCGTGCCGTCGAGCGTGTCGATCGTGATCGTTGCGGTCATGACTGTCCTCGGCTGAAGGGGCGGCGATCGCCCGAAATCCGCAGACGGGCGATGGGCGTTGCGATCCGGCCCAAGTCGCGCGCATACAGGACGTAAGCTTATGCAGCGTGGCCGTCGCCCGCTCAAGCGGAGATGGCCTATGAAGATCAATGTCGAAGTCGATTGCACCCCGGAAGAAGCAAGGCGCGTCATGGGGTTGCCCGATTTCACCCCGGTCCATGAGAAATATATCCAGGGCGTGATGGGTGCGATGGACGGCGCGGTCCCGCCCGAGATGATCGAGTCCATGATGAAGAGCTGGTCGCCGATGGGCGAGGCCGGGATGAGCTTCTGGCGCAAGATGTTCGAGACGTCTTCCAAGTAACGCGTGATGGACACGATCTTCGCCGTATCGAGCGGGGCCTCGCCGGCTGCGATCGCGATCATCCGGTTGAGCGGGGAGGGCGCCTTTGCTGCGGTGCGCGGGCTGGCGGGCAATTTGCCGGAACCGCGCCGCGCGGTCCTGCGGGCGCTGCGCGGCGGCGACGGCTTGCTGCTCGACCGGGCGCTTGTGCTTATCTTCCCGGGTCCCGATAGCGCAACCGGCGAGGATTTGGTCGAACTCCACGTCCATGGCGCGCGCGCCGTGGTCCAGGCGGTCGAGGCCGCCTTGGCGCCTCTGTCTGGAATGCGTCGCGCCGAACCGGGCGAATTCACCCGGCGGGCGCTCGCCAATGGCCGGATCGACCTGACCGAAGCCGAAGGGCTTGGCGACCTGCTCGCGGCGGAAACCGAAAGCCAGCGCCGTGCGGCACTGGCCATGGCTGAGGGTGCGATCCGCAAACGGGCAGAAGACTGGACCGACCGGCTCCTGGCCTTGGCCGCGCAGGTCGAAGCGCAGCTCGACTTCGCCGAGGAGGATGAGGTCGACCAGGCTGCGCCACCCGCCTTTGCCGCCGAGGCGCTGGCGCTCGCCGATGAGATCGCAACCCTGCTCGCCGTGCCGCCGGTCGAACGCCTTCGCGACGGCCTGCGCGTGGTGATCGCCGGCCCGCCCAACAGCGGTAAATCGACCCTGTTCAACGCGCTTGCCGAACGCGATGCCGCAATCGTCTCGCCCATTTCGGGAACCACGCGCGACCGGATCGAGGCGCCGGTGATCCGCGACGGCATCGCCTATGTGCTGACGGATACCGCCGGGCTGCTCGAAGAAACGCCTGACCCGATCGAACGCATCGGCATCGCGCGCGCCGAAGAGGCAATGCAGGCGGCCGACCTGGTGCTCTGGCTGGGCGACGACGGGGCGCCGCAGCCGACGGCGATCCGCATCCATGCCCGGGCCGATATTGCCTCGCGCGCGTCGATGCCGGCGGGGACGGACCTCGCCCTTTCCGCGGCGACGGGGCAGGGCATCCATGATCTATGGGCGTTGTTGCGGGACCGCGCCGTTACGCTGTTACCGCGCCCGGATGCGGTCGCCGTCAATCGGCGGCAACGCGACCTGCTGGCGTTGTGCGCCGACAGCCTCCGCGCGGCAGGCGAGCAGGGCGACCCGATCGTCTTTGCCGAGGAGCTGCGGCTGGCGATGAAGGCGCTGGACCGGCTGGTCGGACGGAGCGACGTCGAAGCGATGCTGGACGCGTTGTTCACGCGATTCTGTCTCGGTAAATAGACGTTCCACGTGGAACAGTTTTGACAGCGGGGTAACGCCGACCTAGCGGGGCATCATGGATTTCGATGTGATCGTGGTTGGCGGAGGCCATGCCGGGACCGAGGCTGCGGCCGCGGCCGCGCGCCGTGGCGCCCGCACCGCGCTGGTCAGCTTCGATCCAGCCAAGATCGGGGCCATGTCGTGCAATCCGGCGATTGGCGGGCTCGGCAAGGGCCATCTGGTCCGCGAGGTCGATGCGTTTGACGGCCTGATCGCCCGCGCGGCCGACGCGGCGGGTATCCATTATCGTATGCTCAACCGCAGCAAGGGCGCGGCGGTACAGGGACCCCGCGTCCAGGCCGACCGGCGTCTATATGCAGCGGCGATCCAGCGCATGCTGAGGGATCAGCACGGCCTGAGCATCGTACCGGGTGAAGTTGCCGCGCTCTCTCTCACCGCCTCGGGTGCAGTGGCCGGCGTCACCCTGGCCGACGGCTCTTCGCTCAATGCCCGCGCCGTCGTCCTCGCGACCGGCACTTTCCTTGGCGGCCGTATCTTCTGCGGCGAAGAGCGCCTGACCGGCGGGCGGATCGGCGAGGCGGCGGCTTCGCTGCTGGCGGCGCAGTTGCGCGATGCGCGCCTGCCCATGGCGCGACTCAAGACCGGTACCCCGCCGCGGCTCGATGGCCGGACGATCGACTGGAGCTGCCTTGCCGAGCAACGCAGCGACGATGATCCCTGGACCATGTCGCCGGTCACCCAGGGGCGCTCCCTGCCGCAGCTCTTCTGCGCGATCACGCGCACGACCGAAGAAACACATTCGATCATTCGCGCCTCGCTCGATCGTTCGCCCCTGTTCGGCGGCGCGATCGCCGGACCCGGGCCGCGCTATTGCCCGTCGATCGAGGACAAGATCCACCGGTTCGGCGACCGCGACGGGCACCAGATCTTCCTCGAGCCGGAGGGGCTGGACGACGCGACCATCTATCCCAACGGCATCTCGACTTCGCTCCCGGCCGATGTCCAGGCGGCGATGATTGCCTCGATCCCTGGGCTCGAGGCGACGCGGATCATCACCCCGGGCTATGCGGTCGAATATGATCATATCGATCCACGCGCACTCGATCCGACACTTGAGGTGCGGGCGATGCGCGGGCTGTTCTGCTGTGGGCAGATCAACGGCACGACAGGCTATGAGGAAGCGGCGGGGCAGGGGCTGATCGCCGGCCTCAATGCCGCGGCGGTCGCGCTCGGCGCGGACCCGGTCGTGCTCGACCGGGCGACGAGCTATCTCGGTGTGATGATCGACGATCTGGTGCTGCAAGGCATTACCGAACCGTATCGCATGCTCACCGCCCGTGCCGAATACCGGCTGAGGCTGCGCGCCGACAATGCCGAGACCCGGCTGGGTTCGATCGCCGAGGCTATCGGCTGCCTCGGACCGGAGCGTCTGGCACGCCTAGCCGATCGCTCGCGACAGCGCCGCGAGATCGAAACCGTACTCGACCAGCCCTTGTCGGCCGCCACGGTGCTGGCCAATGGGGCTGCCGGTCCGCTTGATGGCCAGAAAAGATCGGGGGCTGAGTGGTTGCGTTTCGCGGGTGTCACGATCGACCATGTCGCACCTGGATTGGTGATGGCGCACGATCCGGCGCTGGTCGCCGAGATTGCCGAGGATGCTCGCTACGCCCCCTATCTGCGGCGCCAGGACGAGGAAGTCGCGCAACTCCGCACCAATGATTCGATCAACTTGCGCGACGATCTGGACTATGCCGTCATCCCCGGCCTCTCGACTGAGATGGTCGAGAAGCTGTGCCAGGTGCGCCCGGCTACCCTGGGGGCCGCAAGCCGTATCCGCGGCATCACGCCAGCGGCGCTGACCGCGATCCTGTTGCACGCCCGGCGCCGCGCCGCATGACCGAGAACGAGGGAAAGACCTGGATCCGCGATCGTTTCGGGTTGGCGGGTGAGCGGCGGATGGCCGATCTTGCCGGGCTCGTCATCGACGAGGCCGGCCGGCAAAATCTGATCGCACCCTCGACGCTCGAAGCGATCTGGTCGCGTCATATCGTCGATTCAGCGCAGTTGATCGGCTTTGCGCGTGACGCGGACGCGGAGGGCGACTGGCTCGATATCGGCACCGGCGCCGGATTCCCCGGACTGGTCGTTGCGGCCCTCACCGAGCGCCGCACCATCCTGGTCGAACCCCGCAAGCGACGGGCCGAATTCCTCCAGGCAGCGGCTGAATCGCTGGGAATCGCGGCCCGGGTCGAGATCGTCGCCGGCAAGGTCGAGGTGGTCAACCAACCGGTCGCGGTGATCTCCGCCCGGGCCGTCGCGCAACTCTCGACGCTGTTCGCCTCGGCAGTCCAATGCAGTCGCCGCACGACCCTGTGGATTCTCCCAAAGGGACGAAGTGCGCGCGAAGAGGTGGCGGTCGCCGAACAGACATGGCATGGTGTGTTTCACGTGGAACACAGCATCACCGATCCGGAATCCCTCATCGTCCTCGCCAAAGGGGTGTCACGCCGATGAACGTCATTGCCGTCGCTAACCAGAAGGGCGGAGTGGGCAAGACCACCACAGCGATCAATCTGGGAACCGCGCTCGCAGCGACAGGCTCGCGGGTGCTGATCATCGATCTCGACCCTCAGGGCAACGCCTCGACCGGTCTCGGCATCAATCGCGCCGAGCGCGAGAAATCCAGCTACGACATATTGCTTGGCGAGATGCCGATCGCCGAAGCGGCGATTCCGACCTGCGTGCCCAAGCTCGAGATCGTGCCGGCGACGGTCGACCTGTCGGGCGCCGAGATCGAGCTGGTCGACTATGAAGAGCGCACCCACCGGCTCAATCGCGCGCTCGCCCGGTCCGACGAGCGCTGGGACGTGGTGCTGATCGATTGTCCGCCGTCGCTTGGCCTGCTTACGCTCAATGCGATGGTGGCGGCCAATTCCTTGCTCGTGCCGCTGCAATGCGAATTCTTCGCGCTCGAAGGCCTGAGCCAATTGCTCAACACGGTCGAACGTATTCGCGAGCGTTTCAATCCGGGCCTGTCGATCCTCGGCGTCGCGCTGACCATGTATGATCGGCGCAACCGATTGACCGACCAGGTCTCGGCCGATGTCCGCGCCGTACTCGGTCGCGTGGTGTTCGACACGGTCATCCCGCGAAACGTCCGACTTTCGGAGGCGCCGAGTCATGGCCTGCCCGCATTGATCTACGACTATCGTTGTGCCGGCTCGGAAGCCTATATCGCGCTTGCCCGCGAGCTGATCGCGCGCCTGCCCACCAGACCCGTCCCCCAGCAACCTGCCAGGGCCGCATGACCGACAACGTAGCTGATCAGACGCCGCATCAGCGGCCCAAGCCCCGCGCCGGACTCGGCCGCGGCCTCAATGCCCTGATGGGCGACATCGCGCGCGAGGAACCAGTCCGCGGCGGCGAGTCGCTGTCGAGCGGCGTCCGCACCTTGCCGGTCGGCTCGCTGACGCCGCACCCGGGCCAGCCCCGTCGCCATTTCAGCGAAGCGGCGCTTGAGGAGCTGGCTGAATCGATCGCCGCACGCGGCGTTATCCAGCCGATCGTCGTCCGCCCACATGGCAAGGGCTATCAGATCGTCGCGGGCGAGCGCCGCTGGCGCGCGGCGCAACGGGCGCGGCTCCACGAAGTCCCGGTGATCGTCCGCGAGTTCGACGATGCGGAAACGCTCGAGATCGCGCTCGTCGAGAATATCCAGCGCCAGGATCTCAACGCGATCGAAGAGGCCGAGGCCTATCACCGGCTGATCGACGATTATGGCCATACCCAGGAAGCACTGGGCAAGCTCGTCCACAAGTCGCGCAGCCATATCGCCAACCTGCTACGCCTGCTCGATCTGCCCAAGATGGTGCAGGACAAGGTGATCGAGGGCGAACTCAGCATGGGCCATGCCCGTGCGCTGATCGGCGCGCCCGATATCGAGCAGCTCGCCTATCAGGTCATCGCCAAGGGCCTCTCGGTACGCGACACCGAGCGCCTCGCCCGGGCCGCCAAGCCGGCCGAGGCGCGGATTCGCAGCGGCGACAATGCCCGCGATGCCGATCTGGCGGCGCTGGAGCATCATCTCGCCGATCTATTGGGTCTCGCCGTGCGTATTGCGCACGGCCCGAAAGGTGGCTCGCTCACGCTGTCCTATTCGACGCTCGACCAGCTCGACATGGTCTGCCAGCGTCTGACCGGCGAACGAATTTAACGAGTAACTACTTGATAAGTAGAGGTATATGCTGAGTACTAGCGCTGTCGTGCGGCCATCCGGGCCACCGCTACGATCGCCGACTGGGCCAGCACCGTTCCGGCGTTCGCCGAACTCATGATCGCCCGTTCCGCCACCCGCGCGCGCTGAATCGCTTCGCTGATCTTCGGCGCCGACCAGGTGCGCAGCGCCCGACCGGTCGAGGCGCGTTCACGGAAGAATACCCGCTCGATCACCG
This sequence comes from Sphingomonas sp. GW821-FHT10F11, assembly GCF_058809095.1. Lineage (NCBI taxonomy): Bacteria > Pseudomonadati > Pseudomonadota > Alphaproteobacteria > Sphingomonadales > Sphingomonadaceae > Sphingomonas > Sphingomonas sp. GW821-FHT10F11. Next base: position 398,726 of record NZ_JBXASH010000004.1, on the reverse strand, counting down.
TTCCCGGGCTTGCTCCGGCGTCGATCTCGGCCTGCAACTCGGCCAAGGTCATCAGCCGCCGAACCAACTGACGCAGCACCGGGATTGGCGACACACCGGCTTCTTCGAGCCGGGCGAGTTCGCCGCCCAGGGCATCCGGGCGTCCGTCGATCGCTGCGTCGATCGCGCGGCTCATCTCCGAATCGCCCAGATCCGCGCCGACATCGTCAAGCGCCGCATCGTCCAGCTCGCGCGGTCGCTCGGGAGAGGCGTCAAGATAGAGCGCGAGCTTCTCAAGCTCCCGCGTCATTACCGCCCGGTCGCCGCCGGTGGCATTGGCCAGCCGCGCCGCGGTGTCGCCGGTAGTGCGCAGGCCTTGCTCGCGCGCGATGGCGGTGGCGAGCTTCTCGGCATCGCCTCCCTCGGGCAGGTAACAGGCGAAGCTCATCGCGCGGGGGGCCCCCAGCGCCAGCTTCACCGCCTTGGAGGTCGCCTTGAGCGACGGCGCGATGGCGACGACCGGATTCCCGGCCCGTTCGGAGTCGAGCAGCAGGGTGAAGGCTTCCACGCAATCGTCACCCGCACCGCTGATCCGGATGTGGCGCGCGCTGCCGAACAGCGACATGGAGGCCGCCTCGTCCGCCAGGCGTCCAGGATTCGACTTGAGCATCGAGGGCTCGAGATCGACCCGCTCCGCATCAGGACCCATCGTCCGCGCCAGCCGCGCCGCGATCTCCTGCGCCCCCGATTCGTCAGGTCCGTGGAGCAGATAGAGGCGGATATCGGGGCTTGCCGCATCGATCGCGGCGCGGATCTGGTTGGCGTTCGCCTTCACGGCCGCGCGCTCATTGCGCCGGCGCTGCGGTCCGCTGCGCATAGAGCGCCACGCGCGCGACGATCTGGTCCGCGACGATATCGGATAGCCGCTCAAGTGCGGTGTTCTCCGCGGCGATCGTCGCATATTCGGAATTGACCACGTCGATGCCGGCATCCGATCCAGCGGTCGCGTCGAGTAGTACCGTGCCCTTGGACAGGTCGACCAACTGGTAGCGCGCGCGCAGCGTCCGGCGCTCGCGCGAGACGCTGTCGTCGCGCCGCACGCCAAGGCCGATGATCTTGTCGTCGAGCTTGATCTCAAGCCGGTAGAGCGGGGTGCCGCTGGCCTGGAACCGGTCCCTCAGCGCGTTGGTCATCAGCCAGCCCGCCTTGCCTTCGATCGGCCCGACCTCGACCCGGGTCAGAGTCGTCGCCACCGCGCCGGATCCGCCGCCCGAATAGAGCGGATGCAGCCCGCAGCCCGATAGCGTGAGCGCCAGGGCGGCGAGAAGCGCGAAACGCTTCATGCGACGATGTTCACGAGACGGTCGGGCACGACGATCACCTTTTTTGGGGCGGCGCCGTCCAGGATACGCTGCACATTGGCATTGGCCAAGGCGATCGTCTCCATCGCCTCGCGCGGCGTGCCCTTGGCGACTGTCACCGTGTCGCGCAGCTTGCCGTTGACCTGGAGTGCGATGGTCGCCTCGTCCTCGACCAGCAGCGCGGGGTCGACCTCGGGCCAGGGCGCATCGGCGATCAGGCCCTCGCCGCCATTGGCGGCCCAGGCTTCCTCGGCCAGGTGCGGCGCCATCGGCGACACCAGCCGCATCAGCGTGCGGATCCCGTCGATCCGCGAGGTGGAAGGGCCGGCGCGCTCGATCGCGTTGACCAGCTCGTACAGCTTGGCGACTGCCTTGTTGAACGACAATGCCTCGATATCGGCGGCGATGCCGGCGATGGTCTGGTGAGTCTTGCGGTCGAGTGATGCATCCCGCATGTCATTCGCCTCGGCTTCGGCCAGGCCGTCGAACAGCCGCCATAGCCGCTGGATGAAGCGCCAGCATCCTTCGATGCCCGCCTCGCTCCACGGCAGGTCGCGCTCGGGCGGGCTGTCGGAAAGCATGAACCAGCGCACCGCGTCGGCGCCATATTGGTCGACGATTTCGGTCGGGTCGACGGTGTTCTTCTTCGACTTCGACATCTTCTCGACGCGGCCGATGATCACGTCCTCGCCCGTCTCGGTGACATAAGCCGTGCCATCGCTGCGCTGCGAGATGGCGGAGGGCTCGAAATAGCTCGGACGCTCTGATCCCTCTGGGCGCTGATAATAGCTGGCGTGCGTGACCATGCCTTGCGTGAACAGCCCAGCAAAGGGCTCGGCCACGTCGAGCATGCCGATGTGGCGCAGCGCCCGGGTCCAGAAGCGCGCATAGAGCAGATGCAGGATCGCATGCTCGACGCCGCCGATATATTGAGCGACCGGCAGCCACTTTTCGGCCACCGCGCGATCGAACGGCGCATTGCCCGGCTGGCTGGCGAAGCGGATGAAATACCAGGAGGAATCGACGAAGGTGTCGAGCGTGTCGGTTTCGCGCCGGCCCTTGCCGCCGCAACTCGGGCAGTCGACATGTTTCCAGGTCGGATGCCGGTCGAGCGGGTTGCCGGGGATGTCGAAGCTGACATCCTCGGGCAGCACGACCGGCAGTTGCTCGCGCGGCACCGGCACCGCGCCGCAGGCGTCGCAGTGGATGATCGGGATCGGTGTGCCCCAGTAGCGCTGGCGCGAGACGCCCCAGTCGCGCAGCCGGAACACGGTCGATCCGGTGCCCCAGCCTTCCTCCTCGGCACGGCGGATCACGGTGCGCTTGGCATCCTCGACATCCATGCCATCGAGGAAGTGCGAATTCACCAGGGTGCCGGGCCCGGTATAGGCCTCGCCGCCCTTGAACACGGGATCGGTGATATCGCCATCGGAAACGACACGGCGCACCGGCAGCGCATATTTACGCGCGAAGTCCAGATCGCGCTGGTCATGGGCGGGCACGCCGAACACCGCGCCGGTGCCATAGTCCATCAGCACGAAATTGGCGATATAGACCGGAAGTTTCCACGTCTGATCAAAGGGATGCGTGGCACGTAGGCCGGTGTCGAAACCCAGCTTCTCCTGAGTCTCGATCTCGGCCGCGGTGGTGCCGCCGCGTTTGCACAGCTCGATGAATTCAGCCGCCGCCGGATCGCGTTCCGCCGCGGCACGCGCGATCGGATGGTCGGCCGCCACCGCGACGAAGCTCGATCCGAAGATCGTGTCGGGCCGGGTGGTGAACACCTCGACCTGTTCGCCGTCGGACAGCGTGAAGCGGAAGGTCAGGCCCTGGCTCTTGCCGATCCAGTTCTCCTGCATCAGCTTCACCTTGTCGGGCCAATGCTCCAGCCCATCCAGGCCCTCGAGCAGCTCGTCGGCGAAATCGGTGATCTTGAGGAACCACTGGCTCAGCTTGCGCCGCTCGACCAGGGCGCCCGACCGCCAGCCGCGGCCGTCGATCACCTGCTCGTTGGCGAGCACGGTCATGTCGACCGGATCCCAGTTGACCGAGGATTCCTTGCGATAGACCAGGCCAGCAGCGAACAAGTCGAGGAACAACGCCTGCTCATGTCCGTAATAATCGGGCTCGCAGGTCGCCAGCTCGCGCGTCCAGTCGAGCGCGAAGCCCAACCGCTTCAGCTGCGCCTTCATCGTCGCGATATTGGCGCGGGTCCAGCCGCCGGGATGCACGCCCTTTTCCATGGCGGCATTCTCGGCCGGCATGCCGAACGCGTCCCAACCCATCGGATGGAGCACCTCGTGGCCCGTCATCCGGCGATACCGGGCGAGCACGTCGCCCATCGTATAGTTGCGGACATGGCCGATATGGATCCGCCCCGACGGGTACGGAAACATCTCGAGCACATAGGTACGCGGCTTGGTCGAATCGTCGCGCGCGGCGAAGGTGCGGCGGTCGTCCCACACCTTCTGCCATGCCGCGTCCGCCTTCAGCGCGTTGAAGCGTGACGCCATCGAGAGAACGCCTTTAATTGGCGATGGCGGCACGGCGCAGATCGCGCGCCCGCGTCAGGATGATATCCTCGAGCTTCTGCACGGTCGCCGCCGCGACGGGCGATGCGACCCATTGTCCGCCCTGATTGACTTCGCGCAGCGCCGCGACACGCAGGCCATCGGCGCGCAAGTCCTGGTCGAGGATCGTCACGGTCACCTTCATCCGCTCGGTCGGGGCGGCCGGGTTCACATACCAGTCGGTCACGATCACGCCGCCGTTCGAATCGGTCTGCAGCAGCGGCATGAAGCTCAGCGTGTCGAGGCTGGCGCGCCACAGATAGGAGTTCACGCCGATCGTGGTCACCTTGGCGGCGGCCAGATCGGGAGCGGCGCGATCCTTGCCGCGATGGCCACAGGCCATGAGCGGGAGGGCAAGCGAAACCACAATCGCGGTACGCAAAAGGCGGTTCATCGGCGGTTTCCTGGACGGTTTCATGAGAATCTCGGGCATCTATAGATGGTCTCGCGCCTGCCGCAAGCATGGCGCGCGCGGGCGGCCTGTGTGCCGCGCGCAACACTTCGGGGGAAAATGCGTCAAGACAGTGGCAGGGCTGGATCGAATCGTGATAGGCGCGGATTGGAGTGAAGGTGCCGAATCCGCGCACTGTAAGGGGTCGCACGTGTTTTCAAGGCGTTGGATGTCTGGAATCGGAGTGGGGGCGCTCGTCGCCGCCGGCTTCGCCATGGCACCGGCGATCGGCGCACCGGGCGATTCGCGCTTGCCGATCAAGCGCATCGCGCCGCTGAACGTCGGCGACATCAACTCCTTCACGCCGGCTGCGGCCGACCCGAAGCTCGCGGCGGTGTTCGCGCGGAGCGGGCTCGACACCAGCAGCTTCCGCTTCACCCCGACCGAATCGCGCCGCAACGGCAACCGTGCCGTCACCGTCGCGGTTCGCGCACGCTCGACTCGTACGGCGCTGGCCGCTGAGCGCGCCGGGTCGATCATCGATACGCCGTCCTCGGTCAGCATCGCACCGATCGCCTATAATCTGGGCGTCGCGGTCGGCTGGCGTCGGTTTGCGCTGTCGGGCGATGTCGCCAAGGTCGATCTCGCCGGCATGCCGGGCAGCCGCGAGGCGGTCGATGTCGGTGTCAGCTATTCAGGCAATCGCTTCACCGGCCGGGTCAAGGCGGGGGCCGATCGGCCGCTGCCCAATGCGCCCAAGCTGGTCGAGGAAGCACCGGCCTATTCGCTCGATGTCGGCGGTTCCTATCGCCTGACCCGCAACCTCGATGTGACGGCGGGCGTCCGCTACAAGGCGGAGCGCGATTATCGCCTCCAGCCCGCGCCGGACGATCGCCGCGACAGCCAGGCAGTCTATATCGGGACGGCGTTCCGCTTCTGATCGGGTAGCCAGGCGTCAATCGCCGCCCAGCCGTGAAATCCCGCTTTCCGCAATTTCCTGAATCGCGCCGCGTCCATCCCGCCTAGCGCGATGACGGGAATGCCGAGCCCGCGCGCGATGGCGGCGGCGCGGACGGGACCAAGCGCCCCGGCACCGGGGTGCGATCGAGTCGGATAGAGCGGCGACACGAACAGCAGGTCCGCACCAGCGCGCTTGCCGGCGATCGCCTCTGCCCGGGAATGTGCCGCCCAGGTGCGAACGCCGCCTGGCCGGAGCGAGCCGTGCCCATGAACCCCGGCTTCAGGCCCGAACGGTGTCGATCCGGCCCGTATCAGCATTAGCCGCTTGGGCCGCGCCACGCGGGCCACCCGCGCAAACAGCGCGCGCCGTTTGGCAAGGCCGGTCGCGTGATGGCGGAACACGATCCCCGCGCCGCGCGGCAAGGCTTGGATTGCCGCCCATAGCTCGTCGCCCATGCGCTCGTCGGTCATCAGCCACAGCGTCGGAATCGGCGGGTGCTTGGGGTGGCGGTGCGGCACGCCCCTGCCTATAGCGCTGCCGATGCAGCCCGACGACCCCGAGACCCGCCTCAATATCGTGCGCGAGGCCATCGCCCGCGCCGCACGGCTTGCCGATCGCAAGGCTGATACCGTTGCCCTGATCGCCGTGTCCAAGACCAAGGCCGCGGAGGAGATCGAACCCCTGCTTGCGGCCGGCCAGCGAATCTTTGGCGAGAATCGTGTGCAGGAGGCCCAGGCCAAATGGCCGGCGCTGCGGGGTGCGTGGCCGGATGTGCAGCTCCACCTCGTCGGCCAACTCCAGTCGAACAAGGCGGAAGAAGCCGTGGAGCTCTTCGATGCGATCCATTCGGTCGACCGATCCTCGCTGATCCTGGCGCTCGCCCGGGCGATGGAGCGGCAGGGCAGGCGGCCCGATTGTTTCATCCAGGTCAATATCGGCGATGAGGAGCAAAAGGGTGGCTGCGCGATCGATGCGCTGCCCGATCTGCTTGCTGAAGCACGCACAGCGGGCCTGCCGGTTGTCGGGTTGATGGCAGTACCCCCGGCCGATGTGGAGCCGGCGCCCTATTTCGCGCTGCTGGCCAAGCTGGCGCGCGACAATGATCTTGCCGAGCTGAGCATGGGCATGTCGGGCGACTACGAGACCGCGGTGACGCTTGGCGCCACTCATGTCCGTGTCGGCACCGCGCTGTTCGGCGCACGTTGATGAAGGCGGATGCGCTGATCTTCGATTTCGACGGCGTGCTGCTTGAAAGCGAATATGCCGGCAACAAGCAGATCGCCGATTATCTCACTGGTGCGGGCCACCCCACCACGGCCGAGGAATCCATGGCTAATTTCATGGGGCTGGCGGGTAGCGATTTCCTCGCGGCGATCGAACGCTGGATCGGTCGGGTGCTGCCCGACGATTTCCATGTGGCGCGCAAGGCCGAGGATGACCGGGCGATGCGCGAAGGGCTCGATGCAGTCGCTGGCGCAGTGGCCTTTGTGCGGAGCCTGCCGGCTGACTTCCCCCGCGCCATCGCCTCGTCGAGCACGACTCGCTGGATCGAGCGCCATCTCGAGCATCTCGGCATCCGCGATGCGTTCGGCGACAAGATCTTCTCGGGGCGCGAACATGTCGCGCGCGGCAAGCCGGCGCCCGATCTCTATCTTCATGCCGCGGCCGCGCTCGGCGTCGACATCGGGCGCTGCGCGATCCTGGAGGATTCGCCGGTCGGCGCGACGGGCGCAGTCGCCTCGGGCGCCTATGTCATCGGCTTTTGCGGCGGCACGCATTGTGGGCCGGACCATGCTGCCAGGCTGAGGGCGCTTGGGGTGCGCGACATCGCGACGGACTTCGACGAGGTGGCCCGGCTGCTCGCCTAACGTTCGCGCGCGAGCGTGAAGGTCCGGAGCGCGAGCGCATCGTGATAGGCATTGTGCGGCACGGCGCTCATTGCGGCTGAATCGAATCCGATCGAATCGAGCATCTCGAAACGGATCCGGTCGAGCGCCATGCGTCGCCCTGGCGCGATCACCATCAGCATCGCCGCATGCGCGATATCCTCCGGCCAGTCGGCGATCAGCAGGGGATCGGGGTCATCGCCGAGATATGTCTCGAAACGCCGCGCCATCGTCGCACGATCCACCGGCGCGATATCCAACACCGGCAGGACATGGTCGGCGACCCACGGTGTTGGCTGCTCGCATCGTACTGCTTCATAAAAGGGCGCCATGTCTTCGGCCTCGGGCACCAAGGCGAGCGCGATCAGCTCCCCGCCGAACCCGTTGAACTCGACGTCGAGAAAATAGCGCACCCTAGAACTGGTGCCCGGTGCGGTCGCGCTTGGTCGCGAGATAGCGCTCATTATGCGGGTTGGCCGGCAGGACATGCGGCACCCGCTCGACCACCTTGATTCCTGCGCCTTCGAGTTGCGCAACCTTCTCCGGATTGTTGGTCAGCAGCCGCACCGATCGCTGGCCGAGCAATTCGAGCATCCGCGCCGCCACGGCGAAATTGCGTGAGTCGACCGCGAAGCCCAGCCGCGTGTTCGCATCGACCGTGTCGAACCCCTGGTCCTGCAGCGCATAGGCGCGCAGCTTGTTGATCAGCCCGATCCCGCGCCCTTCCTGCCGCAGATAGAGCAAAATGCCCCAGCCGCTGTCCGAGATCGCCCGGATCGCCGCGTCGAGCTGCGGCCCGCAATCGCACTTCAGGCTGCCGAGCACGTCGCCGGTCAGGCATTCGCTGTGCAGGCGGACGAGCGGCGGCTGGCCGTTCGGTGCGCCGATCAGCAGCGCGACGTGCTCCCCGGGCATTTCTGGCGTGCGGAAGGCGACGATCTCGGTATTTTCGGCACCTGACACCGGCAGGCGGGCGCGCGTCGCGATGGTCAGCCGGGCCGCGTCTTCATGCGCGTCGATATCCGCCGGAGTCAGCGTGACCTGGGCCGTTGCCCCGAGAATGGCGAAGAAAGCGGGCAATACCCCGCCGATCCGCGCCAGCCGCAGCGCGGCAGCGGCGGCCTCGGGCGCTTCGACCGCAATCGCACGGAACGGGCCTTTCAGCGGTGTCCGGAGGTCGAATTGCGGATCGGCCAGCGCGGTTGCCGCCGCAAAATCCAGCCAGGGCGCTCGCTCGACGAGCACCGGGCAATCCGGCGCCGCCGCCTCGCGTTGGTTGGCAAGCTTCAGCGTCGCTGCCCGGCCCGAGGTGAGCAGAACGGACGCCCGGCCGTCCGGATCGAACGCGGTCAGCCGCGTCGGATCGGTCGTCTCGATCGGCAGCAACGCAAGCGCCCCATCGGCCCCGGCGATGGCGATCGGCCATCCACGCCGCAAGGCGTCGATGGCGCTGGCAGTCCTTCGTGCGTCGGTCACACCGCGAACTCGGTCATGATGGGGATATGGTCGGACGGCTTCAGCCAGCTTCTGCAATCCTCGAACACCGTGTGGCTTATCGCGGTCTTCGCGACATCGGCGGTCGCCCACATATGGTCGAGCCGCCGTCCGCGGTCCGAGGCGAGCCAGTCCTTCGCGCGGTAGCTCCACCAGGTGAAGAGTCGGCCCGGCGCCGGCATGAAATGGCGGCCGAGATCGACCCAGTCGTTCGACGCCTTCAGCCCGTCAAGCGCGGCGACCTCGATCGGCGTGTGGCTGACCACGTCGAGCAGTTGCTTGTGGCTCCACACGTCGGATTCGAGCGGCGCGATGTTGAAATCGCCGACCAGGATCGTCGGCACGGTCAGCCCTTCCGACCAGCGCGTCATCCGCTCGACGAAATCGAGCTTCTGGCCGAATTTCGGGTTCACCTCGCGGTCGGGCACATCGCCGCCCGCCGGCACATAGACATTCTCCAGCCGCACGCCGTTGTTCAGCCGCACGCCGACATGCCGCGCCTCGCGATTGGCCTGCCAGTCGAACCGGTCGTCCTCGACCAGCGGCACGCGGCTAATGATCGCCACGCCGTGGTGCATGCGCTGCCCGTGCAGGATGATGTGGTCATAGCCGAGCGCCCGGAAGGGGGCGGTCGGGAAATCCCCGTCGATCACCTTGGTTTCCTGAAGGCACAAAATGTCGGGCGACACCTCGCGCAGGAAACGTTCGACGATCTCGATACGGAACCGCACCGAGTTGATGTTCCATGAAACGATCTTGAGCGCCATCAAGGCGATGTAGCGGGGGGAAGGGGTGCCGACAAGGAAAGGGCGGAAGGGAAAGAGCCGGATATGGAAAGGCCCTCGCTCCGGGGGCATGGAGCGAGGGCCGACCTAGCGTTCGTCACGCAGGCGGGAAGCAGGTCGTCCGAGCAACAGGGGGAAAATCTCGGGCCGCCCCACATCCGCAATATCTTTTTAGGGGCCCGAACCTGTCGCCACTATGAACGGACGGTCAGTTTCGGCCTAAACTCCGCCGCGGATCGTTCCAATTGAACGTCCTGTCGCTCACGGCTGCGTTGAACTGCTGATTCGACAGACGGATCGTCGTGCGGTTGTTCTGCGAATCGAGTGCGACCCAGCCCTGCAGCATCAGCCCGCCCGGCGCGATCGCGTCGCGGATGAAGACCAGGGTGATGCGGCCATATTCGGGATGCTTGGGATCGTTCGCCTCGACCGAGATGATGCGCGGGTCGAATCCGGGAACGACCTTGGCGAAGCGCGTCATGTCCTTGCTGGGATCGAGCAGCACGCCAAGCGGCGAATTGCCGATCGGCCAGCGCTGCACCTGCTTCACCGAATAATCGATGAAGGTCAGGGCTTTGCCGTCGCCCACGATCAGGATCGGCACGCCTTTCTGATATTGGAAGCGAATCTTGCCCGGCTTTTTCAGGGTCAGGGTTCCGGTCAGCACCTTGCCGGCGCGGTCGGTCTGGCTGAACGCGGCGGTCAGGCTCTGCACCGACTGGAGATGGCTCTGGACGAGCGCGAGATCGCCGGTGGCCGGGGCCGCTGCGACCAGTGCCGGGACGGCGAGCGCCGCCAGCACGGAGAGATTGCGAAGGATCACGATATTCTCCCGAGACAGGTCCTGGCGCTAGGCGCGCCGGGTTGAACCCCTTCTGAACCGCAGGGCTTACAGCGGGTTCCCGTCCCGGTCGCGCAGCACGTCGCGCCGCCCGACATGGTCGGGGCGGCTGACGATGCCGTCCTTCTCCATTCGCTCGATCAATCGCGCGGCGCTGTTGTAGCCGATCCGGAGCTGGCGCTGCAGCCAGGAGGTCGAGGCCTTCTGGCTTTCCACGACGAGCTGGATGGCGGAGCGATATTGCTGATCCTCGGCCGAATCCTCGCCGTCCGGCGCGCCATCGAGCGCGAAGCCGTCCTCGGGCTCCTCGGTGACCGACTGGATATAATCGGGCCGGCCCTGTGCCCGCCAGTGATCCGCCACCGCGCGCACCTCGTCGTCGCTGACGAACGGGCCATGCACGCGCACGATGCCCTTGCCGCCCGGCATATAGAGCATGTCGCCCTTGCCCAGCAGCTGCTCGGCGCCCTGCTCGCCCAGGATGGTGCGCGAATCGATCTTGGAGGTGACGTGGAAGCTGATCCGCGTCGGCAAATTCGCCTTGATCACGCCGGTGATGACGTCGACCGACGGGCGCTGGGTCGCCATGATCAGGTGGATGCCTGCCGCGCGCGCCTTTTGCGCGAGCCGCTGGATCAGGAACTCGACTTCCTTGCCCGCCGTCATCATCAGATCGGCAAGCTCGTCGACGATCACCACGATCTGCGGTAGCGGCTGGAAGTCGAGCGTCTCCTCCTCATAGACCGGCTGCCCGGTCTCGGCATCGTATCCGGTCTGCACGCGCCGCCCGAGCGGCTGACCCTTGGTCCGCGCCGCACGCACCTTCTCGTTGAAGCTGGCGAGGCTGCGCACCCCGACCGAGGACATCATGCGATAGCGTTCCTCCATCTGCTCGACCGCCCATTTCAGCGCCCGCACCGCCTTGGCGGGGTCGGTGACGACCGGGGAGAGCAGATGCGGGATGTCCTCGTACATGCTCAGTTCGAGCATCTTCGGGTCGATCATGATCATGCGGCACTGGTCCGGGCGCAGCCGGTAGAGCAGCGACAGGATCATGCAGTTGAGCCCGACCGACTTGCCCGAACCGGTCGTGCCGGCGACGAGCAGATGCGGCATCGGCGCGAGATCGGCGATGACCGGGTCGCCGGCGATGTTCTTGCCGAGCACCAGCGGCAGCGAAGCGGATTGGTCGTCGAACGACTGCGATCCGATCAGTTCGTGCAGCCCAACGGTCTCGCGCCGGACATTGGGCAGCTCGATCCCGATCACGGTTCGCCCCGGGATGGTCGCGACGCGTGCGGAGATGGCGGACATGTTGCGCGCGATATCGTCGGCGAGTTGGATCACCCGGCTCGCCTTGATGCCCGATGCCGGCTCCAGCTCGTACATCGTCACCACCGGCCCAGGCCTGATATTGATGATCGATCCCTTGACGTGGAAATCGTCCAGCACCGATTCGAGCAGCCGGGCATTGCGTTCGAGCGCTGCCTTGTCGACCGGCCCGCCCGGTGCCGGCGGCGCCGGCTTGAGCAAGTCGAGCGGGGGAAGCTGCGAATTGTCGCCCAGGTCGAACGAGGCCTGCTTGGCCTTGGGCCTCGCCACCGACGGCGCGAGATTGCGTTCGGCGATGACCGGGCCTGGCCGCGAATCGGGCGTCGCGACGGCGCGCGGCGTCGGCTTGCGCGCCGGTTCGGGGGCGAACACTTCCTGTTCGGGCGTGCGCCGCTCCGCCTTGACGGGTTTCGGTTTGGGCGGACGCCGCGGTCGATCGCCGATATCGATGATGAAGCTCAGCGCCCAGACACCGGCCCCGGCGAGGCCAGTGAGAATCGCGATACCAAGCCCCGTCCACCACCGGATCGCCGAATCGCCGATGAGGCCGGTCGCCAGACGCACCAAGTCAGCCAGGGCCATGCCGATCACGCCGCCCGGTCCCGCCGGAAGCCAGCGCACCGCCGTCTCCCGGATCAGGGCCCCGGTCGTGCTCATCAGCGCGATGCCGCCAAGCGCGGCCAGCAGCATCAGCTTCCACCGCCCGACCGGCACGTCGCCCCACAGCCGAGCAGCAAAGATCAACGCGACCGGCAGGAACCCGAAGACGGGGAAACCGAACAAGGCATAGCCGATGTCCGCGACCCACGCGCCCGGGGTGCCCAGCCAGTTCTCGGCCGGCCCGCCCGAGGCGGTGTTCAGCGAGGGATCGCCCGAATGATAGGTGACGAGCGAGACGAATACGAGCAACGCGGCGATGACGATCGCCGTCGCGCCGATCAGCGCGCCGCTTCGTGCGGCGCCTGCCTTCACCGTCTCGCGCCACAAGGGCGGCTGCGCCCGGCTAGCCATGATCTGGTCCTTGATTGTTCGCTGTCTGTACGCGTGGAATCATCGCTCCTGGCGAGTCCGACGTCAAGGCGGACGCATTGGCACCGTGCCTGCCGCGCGCTAGAGCGAGCCCATGGACAGAGCGGACGTCATCATCCTGGGCGGTGGCCTGGTCGGCAGCGCACTCGCCGTAGCGCTCGACGCGCACGGCCTCACCGCCATCGTCATCGACATTGCCGATCCGCAGGTGATCCTCGCCGCCGGTTTCGACGGCCGCGCCTCGGCAATCGCCAGCGCGCCCTATCGCATGCTCGACACGATCGGCGTGGTCGATCGGCTGACCGGCCATGGCTGCCCGATCCAGGGCATCAGGGTCAGCGACGGGCTCGAGCCCGGCGCGCTCGATTTCGAGCCCGATACGGAGAGCGGCGCGCTTGGCCATATGTTCGAGAACCGGCGCCTGCGCGGCGCGCTGCTTGAGGCGGCCGAGGCGGCACCCGGCGTCGATGTGCGGATGAAGACCCGCGCCGTCGCGGTCGATCGCGGCGCGCACGGCGTCACCGTCACGCTCGATTCCGGCGCGGTCGTCACCGCCCCTCTGCTGATCGCCGCCGAAGGCCGCAACTCGCCCACGCGCGAATCGGCGGGGCTGAAGGTCGCGCGCTGGACCTATGATCACGCCGCGCTCGTGACGTCGCTTCATCACGAGCAGAGCCACGAGAATATCGCCTATGAAATCTTCTACCCGCAGGGCCCCTTCGCCATCCTGCCGCTGAACGACGACGATCGGGGCCATCGCTCGGCGATCGTCTGGTCGGTGCGCCGCGACGAGGCACCGGGCATGCTCAAGCTTTCCGATCGCGGCTTCCTGGCCGAGGCGGAGAAGAAAATGGGCGGTTTCCTGGGCAAGCTCGGCCCGCTTGGCGCGCGTTCCAGCTATCCGCTCGGCTTCCACCATGCCGCGACGATCACTACCGACCGGCTCGCTTTGGTCGGCGACGCGGCGCACGGCATCCACCCGATCGCCGGCCAGGGCGTCAATGTCGGCTTCCGCGACGTGGCGACCCTGGTCGAGGTGCTGGTCGAGGGCAAACGCCTCGGCCTCGATCTCGGCGACCCACAGCTTCTCGCCCGTTACGAACGCTGGCGCAGCCTCGACACCTTCATGGTCGCCGCCGCCACCGACGGGCTAACCCGGCTGTTCGGCATCCCCGGCCGCACCGCCTCGGCCGCGCGCCGCTTCGGCCTGTCGGCGGTGCAGAAGCTGCCGCCGCTCAAGGATCGCTTCATGGCTGAGGCCCGGGGCGAATCGGGCGAGGTGCCCAAGCTGCTGCAGGGGCTGACGGTTTAGCGGACCGTCTCCGCGGCCTCCCGGTCGACAGCCTCCGTCTTGCCGGCCTTGCGCACCATGATGAAGGTGCCGGACCAGACGCCGGGCACGTGCCATCGTCCGCTGATCTCGTTGCCGTCGGGCGCGATCGTGCCGGTATATTGGACGACATAGCCGGCACGCGACGCCGCATCATAGGATTTCACGAAACGCACCGCATCGCCGCTGCGCCGGCCTTCCAGCCAGGCATGCAATATGGCGGGATCGCCACCCACTTCGCCCGATTCGGTCGTCTCGCCGGTGAAGACGCCGGCCTCATCGCGCAGGATCGCCGTGAACGCGTTGGGCGGCATGTGACGCGGATAGTTGAAGATGCCGTCCCATTCGCCGTTGAGACTGTCGGCCCCGTTCGCTGCCCCGCTCACTGCAACGTCACCGAATCCTCGCCGTCGTGGCGGCCGAAGAACTGCATCAGCTGGATGATCAGCTCGGCGCGGTCCTCGATTCCCGGCGCTTCGAGCAGCGCCTGCTTCGCCGCCACGTCGAACGGCGCGATCTGGGCGATGCCGTTGACCAATGCTTCGTCGTCGAGCCGGTTCACCGCTTCCCAGTCGACCGCATAGCCCTGCGCATCGGCGAAGCGGCGCGATTCCATCTCGAGCGAGGATCGCCGCGACAGCGACAAGATTTCGGCTTCGCTCGGCACGGGCAGCAACAGTGCCTCGACCTGACGGAACGCCGTCGTCACCTCGAGTTCGCGGATGACGCGGAACAGCGCCAGGCCTTCCAGCACCAGATTGTAGCGCCCGTCCTCGCTAGCCTCGAACTCGGCGATTTTCCCGACACAGCCGATCTCGAACAACGCCGGCGCCTCGCCCGGGGCGAGCGGGCCGGGACGCGGCTGGATCATGCCGATGCGCCGGTCGCGCGCCATCGAATCGGATACCATCGCGCGGTATCGCGGCTCGAAGATGTGGAGCGGCAGATGCATGCCGGGAAACAGCAGCGCGCCGGGGAGCGGGAAGATCGAGAGCCGAGTCGAGACCGGCGCGTCGGTCATCCGAACAGGATCGCCGACAACCGTCGCCGCTGCGCCGAGACCCAGGGATCCTCCAGGCCGACCACCTCGAACAGCTTGAGCAACTGCTGGCGCGCCGCACCCTCGTTCCAGTCTCTGTCGGCGGCGATGATGCCCAGCAGCGAATCGGCCGCCGCGTCGCGGTTGCCCGCCGCCATCTGGCCGCCGGCCAGCTCGAAGCGCTTGTCGAGATTGTCGGGGTTCGCCGCGACTTCGGCCGCCAGTCCCGCCAGATCGTCGACCGGCTTGGCGTCCTTGGCCAGCGCCAGGGCAGATTTCGCCCGCTCGATCTCGGGCAGCTTGGCCAGGTCCTCCGGCAGCGCCGCGATCGCCGCCTCGGCCTCGTCGATGCGATTCGCCGCAACCAGCGCCCGCACCCGGCCGGACAGCACGGCGGGGTGATCCGGCACCATCTCGCCGATCTGCTCGAACACGGAGAGCGCCCGGTCGGTGTCGCTATCCGCCAGCAATTGCTCGCCCATTGCGATCAGCGGCTCGATCTCGGCCTCGGCGCTCGCCGCCTCGCTCTCCACCGGCAATTGCCGGAGGATCTGGTCGAGCATCGCCTTCAGCTGCGATTCGGTGCGCGCGCTGGTCAGGTCGGCGACCAGCTGCCCCTGGAACATCGCATAGACGGTCGGGATCGTCTTGATCTGGAATTGGGCGGAGATGAACTGGTTCTTGTCGGTATCGACCTTGGCCAGCACCACGCCCTTGTCGGCGTATTCGGCGGCCACCTTCTCCAGCACCGGGGTCAGCGCCTTGCACGGCCCGCACCATTCGGCCCAGAAATCGATGATGACGAGCTTCGTCATCGACGGCTCGACGACGTCGCGCCGGAACTCTTCGACTGCCTCGCGCTCCGCGGCGGTCATTCCCAAACTGGCCAAGTCTCACTCCCGTGCTTCACTTCGCGCCTTATGTGGGTGCGCGGCCCCTCAAGCCAACCCTTTTCGTCCAAGGGTTCAAACCCATTCCCAGTGAGGTCGAGATGGAGACGAAAAACGGTCGCTGGGAGGGAGGGCGCGCAGCCAGATAGCGGTGTCTATCTGGCAAGCGGTCGACCGCTCCAGCGGCCGTTTTTCGTCCCACCCCTTCGGGGCAGCCTTGTCCGGGCGCTGTGGAGCGTCGGACCGCTCAAACGGGGGGCAACCCCCGTTTTTCGCGCTCCTCCTCCCACAGCATCCCGGATAAGGCTGTCTCGACCTCGCTGGGAATGGGTTTGAACCCTGATGTACGACTGGGGGTTGCCGGACCCAAAAGCCGATGCTAGAGGCCGCCCCCTTACCCGCCCGGTCCAACGATCGGTCAGGCGCCAGAGCGGGCGTAGCTCAGGGGTAGAGCACAACCTTGCCAAGGTTGGGGTCGAGGGTTCGAATCCCTTCGCCCGCTCCAGTTTCTCGTGCGGAAATCACGAGAGTGCGAACAGGCCGCGCAAGCGGCCTTTTTCACATCCGGTCTAGAGTCTGATCCATCTAGGTTGAAGCGTATCCGGAGTTCTTGAGGTAGTTGGCGCATTCTTGTGGAGGAAAGGCGTCGAGCAGGGTTCCGATACGTTGCCATGTTGCCTCGACGGATCGCTCTGCGGCTTTGCGCAGGAGCAGCTTGAGCTTGGCGAAGACCTGTTCGATCGGGTTCAGGTCGGGAGAATAAGGCGGCAGGAATAGCAGCCTTGCCCCGGCCGAGCGGATCGCATCGCGAACGGCTGCGCCCTTATGGCTGCCGAGGTTGTCCATGATGACGACATCGCCGGGGTTGAGGGTAGGCACCAGGAACTGCTCGACCCATGCGGTGAAGCTCTGGCCGTTGATCGGCCCATCGAGCACGCACGGCGCGTCGATCCGGTCGTACCGCAAAGCGGCCAGGAAGGTCAGCGTGCGCCATTTGCCGAACGGCGCGCGAGCGACCAGCTTCTGGCCGCGCGGCGCCCAGCCCCGGATCGGCGTCATGTTGGTCTTGGCCCAGGTCTCGTCGATGAAGACGAGGCGCCTGGGATCAAGCCGACCTTGATACTTCTTCCACTGTTCCCGCCGCCGCGCGATCTTCGGGCGCAACTGCTCGACGGCGAACAGTGTTTTTTTGAACGTCACGCCGGCATCATGCACGATCCGCCACACCGACCCATAGCTCGTCTCAATGCCGCGCTCGCGCAGCTCGACCACCAGACCGCGAAGCGTCAGGTCCGGAACTGCCTCCAGCCGGCCCAGCAACCACTCCCGCTCGCCTGTCAGCGAACGTTCCTGCTTGCGACCCGTCCGCCGCGACGCCGCACTGCCCGTCATCCGCAACCGTTGCGACCACTTCACTGCGCTCGCAACGCTCACTCCAAACAACCGTGCCGTCTCCCGAACTGATCGACCGCCTACCACCGACGCCGCTACCCGCTCCCGAAGATCATCCGAATATGGTCTCGCCATCCATACTGGCCTCCAGATCCAGCCAGCAGGTTGAATCAGAACTCTCGACCCTTGGGAATCCTAAATCGATTCCGCAAAGCCGAGTCAGACTCTAGAAAGCGAATCCCTGCTGCGCCGGTTCGGGCGGCCGCAGGTCGATTCCCTCGATCGCCAGCATCTTCACTTTCGATTCTGATCCGCCCGGCGCGGAGAAGCCCCCGACCTTGCCGCCAGCCGCCAGCACGCGGTGGCACGGTACGATCAGCGGTATCGGGTTCGAGGCCATGGCTTGACCCACATCGCGTGCCGCTTCCGGGCCGGCGCCGAGTTCTTTTGCCACGGCGCCATAAGTAGTGGTCTGGCCCCAGCCGAGCCGCCGCACCGAATCGTAGATCTGCGCAAAGAACGGCGCCTGCTCGCCCAGATCGACCTTTACCGTGGAAAAATCCGTCTCCTCGCCATCGAAATAGCGTTGGGCGGCGGCGATGGTCGCGGCGATCTCCGGTGGCGGCGTGCGGCGAATCGCGTCGGGAAAGCGGCGCAGCAATGACCGCTCGGTCCTTTCGGCCGACTCTGCCGGCAGGCGAAAGCCCACCACACCGGCATCGGTCCAGGCGATCGCGGCGACGCCGTTCGCGGTATCGAAAAGCTGATAGTCGGCCACGGCCTCACCCTGCTTGACTGTTTCCCCCTGAAGATAGGGAATCGGGCACCGCCGAACCAGCCCGCAGGGTGAGGCTCCGGCTCAGGCCTTCTTGCCGCGCAGCGTGTTGATCACCGCCAGCGCGAGCGTGCCGACCAGCGCGGCCGTCGCCCAGGGCCGTTCCTTGGCGAAGGCCTTGGCCTTGTCCGCCAGCGGGCCGACGCCCTGCGTCACCGCATCCCGCGCTGCGCCATAGCTTTGCTGGAGATTGCCGGCGACCTGATCGGCGACGCCCTGATTCTGCGTGGCTGGATCGCCCGTGGCCTTGCCGACGGCTTCCTTGACCTGGCCTGCGAGATTGCGGCCTTCACCCTCGAGCGTGTCCTCGTTCATCTGGATTCCCTTCGCGCGGCATCTCACCGGTGAAATGCCCAACCCCGTAACGATCGACGGACCGGACGTGTCCCTCGCACCCGCCTTTTCGCGCGAATCATCCCCGGCAACCCACGCCCCGGTTCGACGTTGACGCCTGATGCCCTCCAGCGTCATCCGCTCCTATGACTATGACCCGGCCGAGCAACGGCTCGACATCGAGTTCGTCAGCGGCCGGCGCTATTCCTATCTCGACGTGCCCGAATCGCTGTTCGACGCGATGCGCCGCGTCACCTCGAAGGGCGGTTTCTTCAACCGCCGCATCCGCGATCACTATAATTTCATCGAGCACGCCTGACCGGCATCACTCCATCGGGTGCAGGAACCGGTGGACCGAGGACACCACGACCGATCCCTCGCCCACGCCCGAGGCGACGCGCTTGACCGATCCCGCGCGCACGTCGCCGATCGCGAAGATGCCCGGCTTGCTCGTGGCATAAGGCGAGGTCGATCCGTCCGCGTCGGCGCCGGTCTTGACGAATCCCTTGTCGTCGAGCGCCAGGCACCCGTCGAGCCAGTCGGTATTGGGTTCGGCGCCGATCATCACGAACATGTTGCTGATGTCGTGGCGCTGCGCCTCGCCGGTCTTCACATTGGTCCAGGTCACATGGCGCAGATAGCCATCCCCCTCTAATCCAGTGACCTGGCAATGCGTGTGCAAGGTGATCTGGCTCGACGAGAGGATGCGCTGGACGAGATAGTCCGACATCGTCTCCGCCAGCCCGCGCGATCGCACCAGGATGTGGAGATGCTTTACCGTGCGCGACAGGAACACCGCTGCCTGCCCCGCGGAATTGCCGCCGCCCACCACCAGCACTTCCTCGCCGGCACACAGGTTGGATTCCATCGCGGTGGCGGCATAGTGGATGCCCTGGCCCTCGAACCGGTCGTAATCGGGCACGTCGAGCCGGCGATAGCGTGCCCCGCTGGCGACGACGACGGCCCGGCCGGACACGCGCTGCCCGTCCTCCATCGTCACGACATAAGGGTCCTTGCTGCAATCGAGCGCCGTCGCCGGCCGCGCAATCGCCAGCCGCGCCCCGAATTTCTGCGCCTGCACCTGCGCCCTTCCCGCCAGCGCCCGGCCCGAGATGCCGGTCGGGAAGCCGAGATAATTCTCGATCTTGGAACTGGTGCCAGCCTGCCCGCCGGGCGCGAGCCCTTCGAGCACGATTGTGTCGAGCCCCTCGGACGCGGCATAGACCGCGGCGGCCAGCCCCGCCGGCCCGGCACCGACCACGATGACGTCATGGACGCGCGTCGGGTCGAGCGTCTCGGTCAGTCCTAGTGCATCCGCCAGTTCGCCCGTCGGCGGGTTGCGCAGAACGCTTTCCCCGGGCGCAATCACCACCGGCAGCTGGTCGGGCTTGATCGAGAAGCATTCGAGGAAACCGTCCGCGTCCGGATCGCTGTCGGTGTCGAGCAGGCGGTGCGGATAGCCGTTGCGCTCGAGGAAACGCTGCAGCCGCTGCGTATCGCCGGAATGGCCCGATCCGATCAGCGTGGCGCCGCCATGCGCGTGTTTGATCAGCCCGACGCGCCGCAGGATGAAGGCGCGCATGATGATCTCGCCAATATCGGCTTCGGTCGAGACCATGCGCCGGAAGTCGACCCGGTTGATCCGCAGCACCCGGCTGTCCTCGCCGGTGCGCCCGGTGACCAGGATCGATCGATTGTTGAACAGGTCCAGCTCGCCGGTGAACTGGCGCGCGTGATGCGTGGTGAAGATGCTGGCGACCCCGCACTCGTCGGTGTCGAGCACCTGGATCGACCCGTCGAGCACGACGAAGAAATCGACGCCGCGCTCGCCGCGCGTATAGAGCGCCGTTCCCTTCTCGACCGCTTCCGCGCGGCCATAGGCCATCATGCGCTCGACCATTTCCTCGGGCAGGACCGGAAAGGTCTGAGCGGTCCGCTCATAGGGGTCGGTCGGATCGATCTCGGTCCGGTCGGTCGCCATCATGTTCCCCGCGCTATGTCCGCTACGGTTCTAGCAGCGTCGCGCCTCTTCGCGAAAGCCGCTTCCCGCCCTAGAACCGCGCCTCCAGGAGAATGGCATGAGCAACGGCATGATTCGCACCGGCATCGGCGGCTGGACCTATGAACCCTGGCGCGGGACGTTCTTCCCCGATGGCCTGTCGCAGAAGCGCGAGCTTGAATATGCCTCGCGCGCGGTGACGGCGATCGAGGTCAACGGTACCTATTACGGCTCGCAGAAACCGGCGACCTTCGCCTCCTGGGCCAAGACCGCGCCCGACGGCTTCGTCTTCGCGCTCAAGGCCTCGCGCTTCTGCACCAACCGCAAGATACTGGCCGAATCGGGGGATTCGATCGCGAAGTTCGTCGGCCAGGGTATCGTGGAACTGGGCGACAAGCTCGGCCCGATCCTGTGGCAGTTCATGGCGACCAAGAAATTCGACGCTGAGGATTTCGCCGCCTTCCTGAAGCTGTTGCCCGCGTCGCATGAGGGCGTTGCGCTCCGCCATGCGATCCAGGTCCGGCACGACAGCTTCCATGTGCCCGAATTCGTCGCGATGGCGCGCGCCGCCGGCGTCTCCCTCGTTTTCGCGGATTCGGCCGAATATCCCGCCATCGCCGACGTCACCGGCGACTTCGTCTATGCCCGGCTGGAAAAGGCGGTCGAGAGCGTGCCGACCGGCTACACCGCCGCCGAACTCGATCGCTGGCTCGAAGTGGCAAAGGCCTGGGTGGCGGGCGGCCAGCCCGATGGCCTGCCCTATGCCTCTCCCGAACAGCCGCCGAAGAAACCGCGCGATACCTTCGTTTTCTTCATCAACGGCGCAAAGGTGCGCGCGCCCGCCGGCGCGATGGCGCTGCTGGATCGGATCAACGCCTGAGGGACCGCTCTTCTCTGCGAATTTTCAGGACAGGTCGCCGTTCAATGCGCTGCCCTGTTCCTCTCCAGTGGGAGAGGATAGCGAAGCTTGGCAGCTTGCTGCTTAGCGCAGCTTGGTGAGGGGCTCCGGCAGCTATCGATGGCTCCCGGAGCCCCTCACCAACTTCGCCTAATTCGCTGCGCTCATAAGGCGTCGTATCCTCTCCCACCGGAGAGGAAACATAGCCGCCCAACGTACGGCACGCCGCTCTACCGAGGCCCAGCCGCGCCCTGGCCCATGATCGCCGCCGTCTCGATCGTGTCGAGTGCCTGGCGCGCGCCGATGTAGCGCCGCGCCGCCGTCGTCCAGCGTTCCGCACTGGCGGCACCCGGCATGCGCGCCACTTCGGCCAGCGCCGCCTCGACATGCCCGGCCTCGAGCGTCCGACGCGCCCGGGTGAGCCGGTCGGCCGGAAGCGGTGAGGGCGTGTCGGCCCGGTGCAGGACGATCAGATTGCCCAGCTCACGGCGCAAACTGGCGAGCCAGCCGTCACGCGCGGCACCGGTCTTCAGCTCGGGCGAAATCGCGTCGAGCCCGACGCGCAGATCCTCGATCGTCACCGGCTGCTGCGCCGCTTGGATGATCGTGCCGGTCGCCTGGGGCTGGATCGGCCCGAAGCGCTCGCGCAACTGTTCTTCGATATAACCCAGCGGCAGGCCGCGATCGATCTGGCGGCGCGCGGCAAAGGCGATCATCAATCCTTCGGCGCGGGTGGCATAGCCGGAAGCGGCACGGGCCTGTCCGCCGACGCTCGCCGTGCGCGTCTCCAGGTCGGTGAGGCGCGCGGCCAACTCGGTCTCGCGCGTCGACAGCGCATCGAGGTCGATCGCCGGCGGCGCCGCCGTGCCGCTGCCGGGCACGATCACCACGGGCGTGCGCTTGCCGTCGGCGGTGGAGGCGATCGGCAGGGTCACGGTCGCGACCGGCTTCTGGCCGAACCATTGGGGAAAGGCGTATAGCCCCAGCGCCATCGCGCCGAGACCGGCGACGAAGGCGATTGCCCCCAGGATCGCCGCGGTGCGCCAGCCGAGCTTGCGGGGGGGAGCCGTCGGGGTCGGCAGGTCGTCGCTCATGCCGCCTTATCCCCGCGCATGCTCACCCGGTCAATCGCGCGCGCGCAGCCTCGATCAGCGCGGCGTCATTGGGCGACGCGGCGGTGGCGATCCATGCCCAGCCCGTTCCCGCGGCCGCTGCGACCGCTGGGCTGAACGCCGCAAGGGAAACCGAGGACCGTGCGAGACCCTGCTCGTCGGCCAGGTCGCCGAGCCGGACGGCGGCGCGCGCCGAATGCAGCAGCGCGATCGACCCGCTCAAGGCGGCGAGGTCCTCCGCGGGCACCGGCAGCGGCTCGCTGGCATAGACCGCAATGGCGCGGGCGATCACGCCCCCAGTCTCGATCGACCGCTCGCGCCCGCCGAGATGGAGGATGCGGGTAAAGCCATGGTCGCGAGCAAGCAGTGAGGCCGCATCGGATTTGCCTGACACCATGACGTCGAATCCCGCTGCGCGGCTGATATCCGCGGTTCTTGCACCCACGGTCATCACCGGCAGGTGCCGCAACGTCTCGAGCCCCGGCCCGCCGAAACGGACGGCATTGGCGCTGGTCAGCAGCAGCGCATCGAACGCCGCGGGATTGGGCGCCGTCCAGCCAAGCGCGCGAATTTCAAACAGGGGCAGCCGGATCGCACGCAGGCCGAACGCTTCGATCCGCCCTATGGTCGCGGCGTTGCCCGGCTCCGGGCGCAGCACCGCAAAGCCTGGTGTCATGCCGCGAACAGCCGCCGCACCGCCGGCGGCGCGCGGTCGAGCAGGTCGTGCGCCAGTTGATCGGCACTGATCTTGTCGATCGAGTCCGCGGTCTCGCCCGAAATATAAGCGCAGCCGTCCTCGGCGAGTAATTCCGCGCGGATCGTCATCCGGTCGCCCTGGATCGTCGCCAGCGCCGCCACCGGCGAATGGCAATCCGCCTTGAGTGCCGCGAGCAGCGCACGCTCGGCCAGCACACAGCGATGCGTGTCGACATGGTCGATCCCCGCAAGCCAGCCCAGCACGCGCGCGTCATCGGCGCGCGCCTCGATCCCGACTGCGCCCTGGGCTGGCGCTGGCAGCATGACGTCATTCGGGATCGCCACGCCGATCTCCGGACGTCCCAGCCGGTCGAGCCCGGCTGCGGCAAGCAGGGTGGCGTCGACCTCGCCCGCGGCCAGCTTCGCAAGGCGGGTGTCGACATTGCCGCGGAACAGCACGGTCTCAAGGTCCGGCCGGATCCTTTTGAGCTGCGCGCTCCGCCGCGGCGAGCTGGTTCCGACCACGGCGCCCTGTCGCAGCGCTTCGATGCTGTCGGCTCCGATCAGCCGGTCGCGGACATCGGCGCGCGGCAGCATCGCCGCGATGCGGATCGCTGCGGGGCGGATCGTCTCGACATCCTTCATCGAATGCACTGCGCAATCGATCTCGCCATCGAGCAAGGCGCGGTCGAGCTCCTTGGTCCACAAGGCCTTGCCGCCGATCTCGGCCAGCGCCCGGTCCTGCACCCTGTCGCCGGTGGTCTTGATCGGCACGATCTCGACCGCGTCGTCCGTCCAGCCCTGAAACGCGCACAGCGCATCCCGCACCATGCCGGCCTGTACGAGCGCAAGCGGCGATCCGCGGGTACCGAGGCGAAGGCGGGGATGGGACAAGGCAGACTCCGTTGGGCTGAACGTTCCCGGCCTAGAAGAAAGGACCGCCCTTCGACAAGCTCGGGGCGAACCGTTAGGGAGGCGCGATGGCACTCATCCTCGGCCTCGAATCGAGCTGCGACGAAACCGCCGCCGCTCTGGTGACCAGCGACCGCCGCGTCCTCGCCCACCGCCTGCTCGGGCAGGAAGCGGAACATCGCCCCTATGGCGGCGTCGTGCCGGAGATTGCCGCGCGCGCGCATGTCGAGGCGCTGATCCCGCTGGTCGAAGGGGCGCTGGCCGATGCCGGGGTGACCCTGGCGGATGTCGATGCGATCGCCGCGACCGCCGGGCCCGGGCTGATCGGTGGCGTCATGGTGGGCCTCGTTACCGGCAAGGCGCTGGCGCATGCGGTCGGCAAGCCACTGGTCGCGGTCAACCATCTGGAAGGGCACGCGCTGTCCCCGCGCCTGTCCGATCCCGATCTCGATTTCCCCTATCTGCTGCTGCTCGTCTCGGGCGGGCATTGCCAGTTGCTGCTGGTCGAGGGCGTCGCGACCTATCGCCGCCTCGCCACCACGATCGACGACGCGGCGGGCGAAGCCTTCGACAAGACCGCCAAGCTGCTCGGCCTCGGTTTTCCCGGCGGCCCCGCGGTCGAGCGCGCGGCCGAGCTCGGCGATCCGACTGCTGTGCCGCTCCCGCGCCCGCTGAAAGGCTCGGCCGAGCCGCATTTCTCCTTCGCCGGGCTGAAGAGTGCCGTAGCGCGCGCGCGCGACGCCGGGACCTGGACCGCCGAGGATATCGCTGCTTCCTTCCAGGCTGCCGTGGTCGATTGCCTGATCGATCGCACCACCCAGGCGCTGCGCCGGGCTGACGGCGTGACGTCACTCGTGGTGGCAGGCGGCGTCGCTGCGAACCGGTCGGTCCGCACGGCGCTGCAGGGCCTGGCGACGGCGAACGGCCTGCGCTTCGTCGCGCCACCCTTGTGGCTCTGCACCGATAATGCGGCGATGATCGCCTGGGCCGGGGCGGAGCGTTTCGCCGCCGGCCTCACCGATCCGCTCGACGTCGCCGCGCGCCCGCGCTGGCCGCTCGATCCGGGGGCTGAGGCAGTGCGCGGCGCTGGAGTGAAGGCATGAAGATCGGGGTGGTCGGCGGCGGTGCCTGGGGCACGGCGCTCGCCAGCGTTGCGGCGCGCGAGGGCGATCCCGTCCTGCTCTGGGCGCGCGAGCCCGAAGTGGTCGAGGCGGTCAATGCCACCCACCACAACCCACTGTTCCTGCCGGACATCCCCTTGCCGGCCTCGATCGAGGCGACTGGCTCGCTCGATACGGTATCGGCCTGCGATGCGCTGTTGATCGTCGTCCCGGCCCAGCATATCCGCGCCATCCTCGGCGCGATGCCCATCGGCACCACGCCCCTGGTGCTCTGCGCCAAGGGCATCGAAGCCGGATCGCGCCTGCTGGTCGGTGAGGTCGCCCGCGGGGTGCACCCCGATGCGCCGATCGCGGTGATCTCGGGCCCGACCTTCGCGTTCGAGGTCGCGCAGGGCAAGCCGACGGCCGTCACCCTTGCCTGCGACAGAGAGGATCTCGGCGCGCGCCTGGCCGATCGTCTCGCGGGCCCGACGTTCCGGCCCTATTTCTCGTCCGACGTCATCGGCGCGGAGATCGGCGGCGCGGTCAAGAATGTGCTGGCCATCGCCTGCGGCGTGGTCGAGGGCGCCGGGCTCGGTCAGAACGCGCGCGCCGCGTTGATCGCGCGTGGCTTTGCCGAAATGACCCGTTTCGGTTTGGCGCGCGGCGCCCGGGCCGAGACGCTGGCCGGGCTTTCGGGGCTGGGCGATCTGGTGCTCACCTGTTCGTCGACCAGCTCGCGCAACTTCTCGCTCGGCATGGGGCTCGGCCAGGGCAAGTCGGCAAGCGACCTGATGGCGGATCGCCGCACCGTGGCGGAAGGCGCCTTCACCGCGCCCGTCCTGCGCGAAGCGGCCGCCGATGTCGGCGCGGACATGCCCGTCACCGAGGCTGTCTGCGCGCTGCTCGAAGGCGCCGACGTGCGAGAGGTCGTCGGCGCACTGCTGGCGCGACCGCTCACCCGGGAGGATCAGTGATGCGCTGGGCTGCCCTGCTCAAGGGGATCAACATCGGGGGCAAGAAGATCCCGATGACCGAGTTGAAGGCTCTCGTCGAGAAACTGGGCCATACTGACGTCAAGACGTTGCTGGCCTCGGGCAATGTCGTTTTCACTGCCACGGAGACCGACGGCGCGACGCTGGAAAAGGCTCTGGAGGAAGCGCTCGCTTCCTGGGGTCTCAAGACTGACGTGGTCGTCCGCAACCTGAAGGAACTCGACGCGGTCATCGCCGCCAATCCCTTCCCCGGTGCGGCGACGGACCATCCCAATCACTTGCTGGTCGCCTTCCACCGCGATCCGGTGCCCGACGGCCTGATCCAGAAAATCCCCGCCATCTATGACGGACCCGAGTTGCTGAAGGCGATCGACCGGGAGCTGTTCATCGATTTCCCGGAGGATGTCGGGCATTCGAAGCTGCTGCCGGCGATGGCTAAGGTGAAATTCCCCAAGCTCGCCACGATGCGCAACTGGAACACCGTCCGAAAATTGCGCGATTTGCTCGTCTAGAGTCGGGTCGATCCCTCTTATTTTCCCCCTCCACACATTGTGCTGTCGCCCTTCTTCCCCTCTCCTCTCAGGAGAGGGGCAAGCTGCGCAGCAGCGCGGGGTGAGGTTGAGTGGGAGACGCTCATGCCCGTCACCCTCACCCTCCCGCCGCTTCGCGGCTCCTTCCCTCTCCCGACGGGAGAGGGATAAGCAGCGCTCCAGAAATAGGTGAATGCCGGGGCCTTCAAGGGACTGGCTTAATTTGAGGCGGGCTCGACCGCGTCCAACGCTGACCCTCTGCTGCACCCGATCTATAAGGCGACTCGATCCGACCTAGAAATCGACCGCAATACCCTTGAGCGTCCAGTCGCCATAGCGCGTCGGATCGAGCCCGAGCGGATCGTTTTCCGCCTCCGGCGCGGGCTGGGGGTCGGGTTTCGGCACCGGCGGGCTCTTGGAAAGATAGGCTGGCGGCTTCACATGTGGCGGGCGGCGGCCCATGGCGGTTCATCCCGGATGCTGCTTGCCACCCCATCCACCCGTCACGACACGAGTTCAAGCGATTTGACCCGACCTCCACGCCAATCCACCGACCGCCCCGCCGATCCGCCCGGCGTGCCAGCCCGCCGCGCCGCGCTGAAGCTGCTCGACGCGGTGCTCCGCCAGGGCCTGCCGCTCGAGGCAGCGCTCGACCGCGCGACTCAGGGGATCGATCGCAGCGACGATCGCGCGCTCGCTCATGCCATCGCGGCCGAGACGCTCCGCCGCCTGCCCGATCTCGACCTGCTGATCGATTCGGCGACGCGCAGCCGCCTGCCCGATGACGCCAAGGCGCGATTCGCGCTCAGGATCGCGCTGGTCCAGGCGCTGGCGCTCGGCACGCCGCCGCATGCCGCGATCTCGACCGTGCTGCCGCTGGTCGATGGCGGCCCGCGCAAGCTGGTCCACGGCGTGTTCGGCACCCTGATGCGCGGCGCTGCGACGTTGCCTGAATTCCCGACTCTGCCCGAGGATGTCGAGGCGCGCTGGCAGAATGCCTGGGGCGAGGACCAGGTCGGCGCTGCCGAACGCGCCATTGCCGCCCCCCCGCCGCTCGATCTGACCCTGGCGGATCCGGCAGCCACCAAGGCGTTGGCCGAGGAAGTGGAGGGCATCTCGCTGCTGCCCGGTCATATCCGCCTCGCCAGCACGAACGTTCGGGAGCTTCCGGGTTTCGAAGAAGGCGGCTGGTGGGTGCAGGATATCGCTGCCTCGCTTCCCGCCCGGCTGATCGGCAAGGGACAGGGCGTCGCGCTCGATCTCTGTTCCGCCCCCGGTGGCAAGACGATGCAACTCGCCAGCGCCGGCTGGAGCGTCACCGCGATCGATTCCTCGGAAAGTCGTCTGGCGCGACTTCGTGAGAATCTGGAGCGCACGCATCTCGACGCGACGGTCATCGCCGCCGATCTGCTCAAATGGTCCCCCGACGCGCCCGCCGACGCCGTGCTGCTCGACGCGCCGTGCAGCGCGACCGGCATCTTCCGCCGCCACCCCGACGTGCTCCACCGCGTGAATCCCCGGGTGATCGCCGAAATGGCACGCGTACAGGCGCAACTTCTCGCCCGCGCCGCCAAATGGGTCAAGCCGGGCGGGACTCTGGTCTATGCCACCTGCTCGCTCGAACGCGCCGAGGGCGAGGAGCAGCTCATGGCTTTTCTCGCGGCGCAGCCCGATTTCGCCATCGATCCGGTGCGCGATGAGGAATTGCCCAAGGGCATCGCACCGCATCAACGCGGCTGGGTCCGCACCTTGCCCGGCATGCTCGCAGGCGAAGGCGGGTGCGACGGCTTCTTCATCGCCAGATTGCGCCGTGCGGCCTGAGTTGCCTTGCCGCGCGAATCACGCGTGCTAAGGAATCGGTCATGCAACAGCCCGTCCGTATCGCCCCGTCGATCCTCTCCGCCGATTTCGCGCGCCTTGGCGAGGAGGTGCGTGCGATCGACGCGGCGGGCGCCGACTGGATCCATGTCGATGTGATGGACGGCCATTTCGTGCCCAACATCACGATCGGCCCGGCGGTGGTGAAGGCGCTCCGCCCGCACACCACCAAGCCGCTCGACGTGCATCTGATGATCGCACCGGTCGATGCCTTTCTCGATCAGTTCGCGGAAGCCGGTGCCGATATCATCAGCCTCCATGTCGAGGCCGGCCCGCACACGCATCGCAGCCTCCAGCACATCCGCAAGCTCGGCAAGCGCGCCGGCGTGGTGCTGACGCCGCAGACCCCGGCCAAGGCGCTCGACTATCTGCTCGAGGAAGTCGATCTCGTCCTGGTGATGAGCGTCAATCCCGGCTTCGGCGGCCAGGGTTTCATCCCGAGCGCGCTGCGCAAGATCGAAAGCGTGCGCAAGATGATCGACAAGGCCGGGCTGAGCGTGGATCTCGAGGTCGATGGCGGCATCGACGCGGTGACCGCGCGCGAGGCGATCGCGGCCGGCGCCGATGCGCTGGTCGCGGGCACCGCGACCTTCCGCGGCGGCCCTTCGGCTTACGCATCCAACATCCTTGCTCTGAGAGGCGGGTGACCGACGGCGGTCGCGATTCCGGCGCCGACGGCATCGAAGAAGGCAAGCGGTTGATTCGGTTGGGCGGCGACAAGGGGCTATCGCTGGCTGACCGGCTCACCGAATATTTCCACCGACTGACCTGGAGGACGCCGATTCACGGCATGCGGTTGAAGGGGCGCCATCCGTTGAAGCTGATCGCGGTTCCCGACGATCCGTTTCTGGGCGATCCGCGGCGCGGCCATGCGCTGCTCGACGGCAAACTGAACCTGCGCGGCGAAACCCGTGTGATTGCTGACCTCAATCTCGCCAGGCCCGATTTCTCGCGCGTGTTCGGCGATTATCTCCACAGCTTCCTCTGGCTGCGCGATCTCTCCACCGTGGCGACCCGCGGTCAGGCCACTCCGATCGCCGAGGATCTGATGCGCCGCTGGCTCGCGGCCCATGCGGATACGGTCAGTGAGCCCGCCTGGCGCGCCGATCTCTGGGGCCGCCGCATCCTGCTCTGGACCGCGCACGCCCCGCTGATCCTGTCGAGCGCCGACCTGGTCTATCGCAGCCTCGTGCTCAACACGCTCGCCCGCGGTGCGCGGCATATCGATCGCGGCGCCGACAAATTGCCGCCCGGCGCCCCGCGCGTCGCGGCGCTGTGCGGGGTGGTCGCGGCCGGGCTGCTGATCCCGGGCGGCGATGCCCGCCGGGGCTCGACTGAATCCGCTCTTGCCAAGGCCTTGTCGGTCTCGGTGTTCGAGGATGGCGGCAGCGTCGCGCGCTCGCCCCTGGCCCAGCTCGATATCATCATGCTGCTGACCAGTCTGAAGGAAGTGTACGCTGCCCGCCGACTGGTGGAGCCGCCGGCGATCGCCGCGGTGCTCGCGCGCATGGTACCGGCGCTCCTCGGCGTATGTCACGGAGATCGCGGGCTTTCCAGCTGGCAAGGTGGCGGGCCCGTATCCGGCGAAACGCTCGACCCGATCATCGCCGCGACCGGCATACGAACCCGCCCACTCCGCCAGGCCCGCGACTGGGGCTATCAGCGACTCGCCGCCGGCGCCGCGGTGCTGATCATGGATGCGGCACCCCCGCCGATCGCCCGGCTGGTCGAGGGCGGTTGTGCTTCGACCCTCGCCTTCGAATTCTCCGATGGGCCGCACCGCCTCGTCGTCAATTGCGGCGGGGCCCGCGCGGCGGTCGCACAGCTGCCCACCGCGCTGGCCGACGGCCTCAGGACCACCGCGGCGCATTCGACGCTGATCGTCGGCGACAGCAATTCGACTGCGATCCATGCCGATGGCACGCTCGGCCGAGGCGTCGCCGAGGTCGAACTGGCACGGCAGGAAAGCGAGGCGTCGAGCCGCATCGAAGCAAGCCATGACGGCTATGCCAGGCGCTACGGCTTCCTCCACCGCCGCCAGCTCGTCCTGTCGGGCGACGGGCGCGAGGTGCGCGGCGAGGACATGCTCCTGCCCGCGAGCAAGAAGCGCAAGCTCGCCGCGACCGCCTTTGCGATCCGCTTCCATCTCGGTCATGGCGTCTCGGTCTCGCCCACGGCTGACGGCATGGCCGCCTTGCTGCGCCTACCCGGTGGGGTCCTGTGGCAGTTCCGCTGCCGCGGTGGCACGCTGGCGATCGAGGACAGCCTGTGGATCGACAACGAGGGCCGTCCGCAGCCGACTCACCAGCTCGTCGTCTCCGGTGAATCGCCCGCGGGCGGCGCCAGCGTCAGCTGGGCCTTGAAGCGCGCGACCTGAGGCGGCAGAGGGGCGCGCAATCCTTCACCCCGGAGTGCCCATGACCGCCATCACCACCCGCCGCGCGCTATTGTCGGTGTCCGACAAGACCGGCATCGTCGATCTCGGCCGGGCGCTGGCCCGTCATGGTGTCGAGCTGGTCTCGACCGGCGGCACCGCCGCCGCGCTGCGCGATGCGGGGCTTGAGGTGCGTGACATCTCCGACCTGACCGGTTTCCCGGAGATGATGGACGGCCGGGTAAAGACGCTCCATCCCAAAGTCCATGGCGGCCTGCTCGCGGTACGCGACGATGCGGCGCATGTCGCCTCGATGGAGGAGCATGGCATCGGCGCCATCGATCTGGTCGTGGTGAACCTCTATCCCTTCCTCCAGACGGTGATGAAGGGCGCCGACCGGCCGGAGATCATCGAGAATATCGATATCGGCGGCCCGTCGATGGTCCGCTCAGCCGCGAAGAATCACGCCTTCGTCGCGATCGTCACCGATCCCGCCGATTATGACGCGCTCATCGCCGAGATGGACGCCGGCGATGGCGCGACCACGCTTGACCTGCGCAAGCGCCTTGCCGCCCGGGCCTTCGCCGCGACCGCCACCTATGACGGCATGATCGCGAGCTGGTTCGGTTTTGCCGACCAGGGCGAAGCTTTCCCGGAAACCCTGCCGATTACGCTGAAGCGGGGCGCGGCACTCCGCTACGGCGAGAATCCGCACCAGTCGGCGGCGTTCTACACCGCCACCGGCCCGGCCGCGCGCGGCGTCGGCCAGGCGCGACAGGTGCAGGGCAAGGAACTCAGCTACAACAACTATAACGACGCCGATGCCGCGCTCGAGCTGGTCAGCGAATTCCGCGATGCGGAGCCGACCGTCGTCATCGTCAAGCACGCCAACCCTTGTGGCGTCGCTACCGCATCGACGATCGAACGGGCCTATGCCGAGGCCTTTGCCTGCGACACCGTATCGGCGTTCGGCGGCATCATCGCTCTGAACCGCGCGCTCGACGAAGCGACCGCCCGTGCAATCTCGGGCATCTTCACTGAGGTGGTGATCGCCCCCGATGCCGATGAAGCCGCGCTCGCCATCTTCGCGGCGAAGAAGAACCTGCGCCTGCTGCTCACCGGCGACCTGCCCGACGCGGCGCGGAACGGTATCATGGCCAAGTCGATCATCGGCGGCTGGCTGGTCCAGACTCGCGACAATGGTGCCGCACCCGATCTCAAGGTAGTGACGAAGCGCCAGCCGACCGGGGCCGAACTCGCCGATTGCCGTTTCGCCTGGACGGTGGCGAAGCACGTCAAGTCGAACGCGATCGTCTATGCCAAGGATGGCGCCACCGCCGGCATTGGCGCGGGGCAGATGAACCGCCTCGAATCCGCACGCATCGCCGCATGGAAGGCGAAGGACGCCGCCGACAAGGCCGGCTGGGCGACGCCGCGAACGATCGGCTCGGCCGTCGCGTCGGATGCCTTCTTCCCCTTCGCCGACGGTCTGCTTGCCGCGGTCGAGGCGGGCGCCACCGCCGTCATCCAGCCGGGCGGCTCGATCCGCGACGATGAGGTGATCGCGGCGGCTGACGATGCTGGCCTGGCGATGGTGTTCACCGGCATGCGCCACTTCCGCCACTGATCGTCAGGTCGGAACGGCCTCTTCCGCCGCGGGGATCTTGCCGAACAGGGCGCGGTCCTCGGGGCCGAACGCCCAGCGGTGCAGCACGAAGACATAGGTCGCGAAGATCGCCGGCAGGCCGATGATCAGCTCGGCCCATTCGTACCGCTTGGGCAGCGAAGTGAAGAGCGTCCCGACCGCGATCGCGGCCATCGCGGCCCAGATCAACGGCCTGCGGACGCCCGAGACCCGCGCCTTGAGCAGGTGCGACAGGAAGTTCGCCTTGATGATCGAGCTGATCCCCAGCGAGATCAGCAAGGCGACGGCGGGTCCCGCCGCCTGGAAATTGACCGGCCAGCCGATCGCCCGCATCGCGAAGATCAGGGCGAAGCTCAGCGCGATCTGGAATCCCAGCATGAACAGCGAGATCGCGAGGTTTCGCATCCGAGCGATATAGACGAGCGCGGATTCGCACACTGCACCGGTCGAGGCCGCCACCTCGGCGGTCAGCAGGAAGGCGAGCGCGGCGGTGCCGGCGACGAATTGCGGGCCGACGACGCCCATCACCGCTTCGCCCGGGATCGATCCCATCAGCGCCAGCCCCGCCTGCGCCGCCATGATCCAGAAGCCGACCTGCCGCACCTGTGCTGCCACGGCCTCGCGGTCGCCCTTGGCCAGGCTGGCGGTGATCACCGGCCCCAGGATCGGGTCGAAGCTGGTCTTCAGCTTGGCGGGCAGCGAAGCGACCTGCTGCGCCATGTAATAGATGCCGACGATCTTCGGCTCGAACATCACACCCAGGATGAAGCGGTCGATGTTGCGCGTGCTCCACTCGATCGCGTCCGCGCCGGCCAGCGGTACGTTGCGGCTGGCCATGGCGAACAGCCGCACGATCCGCGGCCGCCAGCCATAGGGCAGGCCGTAGCTGCGCAGGAACGGGATCAAGGAAGCGATCAGCGCCGCCGCCATCGACAGGATATAGGAATAGAACAGCCCGTCGCGCAGCGAGACGAAGGAAAAGGCATAGGCGGCGATGCTGATCGTCCAGGGCTCGACGACCGCGCGCGCGGTCACCGTCGCCTTGACGTTGCGGCGATAGGCAAGCGCCGCCAGGCTGACGTCCGACCAGGCGATGGCGAAGACGATGCAGGGCAGCCACCGGTCCATCCCCTGGATCGGGCTGTTGGGGAACATGATCTCGGGGATGGCGATCAGCACGCTGCTCGCGATCAGCGAAGCGCAGAACGCCACCGCCATCGCATCCCAGGCGACATGGACATGCGGCCGCTCGGACGAGGACAGGGCCTGGGCAAGCCCGCGCTTCAGCCCGAGGGTCGCGAGCAGCGCGGCCAGCTCCACCACCACCACGGCAAGCGCGAATCGGCCGACGATATCCGGACCATAGACGCGCCCGGCGATGAACAGGAACGGCAGCCGCGCCAGGAGCCGCAACGCGAAGCCGAGGATGTTGGTCCGCCCGCCCTTGGCGAGCGCCCTCAAATCCTCGGAGCCCCCGTCATCGGCGGCGACCGGAATGGTCAATGCGCCGCTCCCCAGCTGGCGCCGACGCCGATCTCGATGCCGAGCGGCACGCTCAGCATCACGGCCGGCTCGGCCGCGGTCGCCATGACGCGCTCGATCACCGGCTTCGCCGCCTCGACGTCACCCTCGGGCAGCTCGAACACCAGTTCGTCATGCACCTGCAGCAGCATGCGAACGTTGGGCAGCCCCGCCTCCAGCAAGGCCGGCCCCATTCGCACCATCGCGCGCTTGATGATGTCGGCGCTGGTGCCCTGGATCGGCGCGTTGATCGCGGCGCGCTCGGCGCCCTGGCGCTCGTGCTGGATCTTGGATTTCAGCCGCGGGAAATGCGTCTTCCGCCCGAACAGGGTCTCGGTATAACCCTTCTCGCGCGCTTTCTCCGTCGTCTCGACGATATAATGGTTGATGCCCGGGAAGCGCTCGAAATAACGGTCGATCATCGCCTGCGCTTCGTCCGCCGTCACGTCGAGCCGCCCGGCCAAACCCCAGCGCGAGATGCCGTAGAGGATCGCGAAGTTGATCGTCTTGGCGCGCCCGCGGGTGTCGCGATTGACCTCGCCGAACAGCTCCTGCGCCGTCAGGCTGTGGATGTCGTCGCCGTTCGCGAACGCGGCCTTCAGCGCCGGCACGTCAGCCATATGCGCGGCGAGCCGCAGCTCGATCTGCGAATAGTCGGCGGCGAGCAGGACATTCCCCGCTTCGGCGACGAAGGCGTCGCGAATCTGGCGGCCGATCTCGGTGCGGATCGGGATGTTCTGCAGATTGGGGTCGGTCGAGGACAGCCGCCCGGTCTGTGCCCCGGTCAGCGAATAGCTGGTGTGGACCCGACCCGTCTCCGGGTTGATCTGCGTCTGAAGCGCGTCGGTGTAGGTGCTCTTCAGCTTGGACAGCTGGCGCCATTCGAGCACCTGGCGGGCGATCTCCTTGCCTGGCGAATCCTTGTCGGTGGCGATCCGCTCCAGCTCGTTGACGTCAGTCGAATAGACGCCCGACTTGCCCTTGCGGCCACCCTTGATTCCCATACGCTCGAATAGCACGTCGCCAAGCTGCTTGGGGCTGCCGATGGTGAAGGGCCCACCGGCGAGGCCATGGATCTCGGTCTCGAGCGCGGCGATCGAATGGGCGAACTCGGTCGAGAGCTGGGACAGCTTCTCGCGGTCGACCCTGACGCCGTGCCGCTCCATCTGCGCGATGACCGGGGCGAGCGGCCGGTCGACCATCTCATAGACCCGCGTCGCGCCTTCGGCGGGCAGGCGCGGCTTGAACCGGCGCCACAATCGCAAGGTGACGTCGGCGTCCTCGGCGGCGTAGCGTGTGGCCGAGACCAGATCGATCTCGTTGAACTGCAACTGGCCCTTGCCCGTGCCGACCACGTCCTTGAACGCGATGCAGCTGTGCGACAGGTGAGTCGCGGCCAGCTCGTCCATGCCATGTCCATGCAGACCGGCATCGAGATCGAAGCTCATCAGGATCGTGTCGTCATGCGGCGCGACGTCGATCCCGAGCCGCCCGAGCACGATCATGTCATATTTGAGATTGTGCCCGATCTTGAGCACGCCCGGATCCTCGAACAGCAGCTTGAGCCTGGCCAGCGCCACCGCCGGCGCGATCTGGTCGGGTTTCTCGGCGAACAGCCCGGTGCCGCCATGGGCAAGCGGGATGTAGCACGCCTTGTTGGGCTGGAGCGCCATGCTCACTCCGACCAGCTCGGCCCGCGTTGCGTCGACGCCGGTCGTTTCGGTGTCGATCGCGATCCAGCCCTGGTGTCGCGCCTTCGCGATCCAGTCGTCGAGCGCCGCTTCGTCGATCACCGTCTCATAGCCATCGTGATCGCAGGGCGGGTCTTCCTCCTGCGGCACGCTCTTCGGCGCCTCGACCGGCGCATCCGCCACGGCGGACAGCTTGGCCAGCAGCGACTTGAAGCCGTGATGCTCGAGGAATGCGCGGAGCGGCGCCTCGGGAATCCCCTGCAGCGCCAGGTCCTCGAGCGGCTCGGCCAGCGGCGCATCGTCCTTCAAGGTCACCAGCACGCGCGAGAGCCGGGCATTGTCGGCATGCTCGATCAGATTGTCGCGCAGCTTGCCCGGCTTCATCGACGGGGCGGCGGCGAGCACGCCTTCGATGTCGCCATGTTCCTGAATCAGCTTGGCCGCGGTCTTCGGGCCGACGCCGGGCACGCCCGGCACATTGTCGACGCTGTCGCCCATCAGGCCCAGCACGTCGCCCAGCCGATCCGGCATTACGCCGAACTTCTCCATGACATGCTCGGGGCCAAGCCGCCGGTTGTTCATCGTGTCGTACAGGTCGAGCCCTGGTTCGATCAGCTGCATCAGATCCTTGTCGGCGCTGACGATGGTGACCGACCAACCCTCGCGCAGCGCGGCCTTGGCATAGCTGGCGATGATATCGTCCGCCTCGAGCCCGTCTTCCTCGATGCACGGCAGCGAAAAGGCGCGTGTCGCGTCGCGAATCATCGGGAATTGTGGGATCAAATCCTCGGGTGGTGGCGGACGCTGCGCCTTGTACTTGTCGTATAGCTCGTTGCGGAACGTGTGGCTCGATTTGTCGAGAATGACGGCCATGTGCGTCGGGCCGTCTGCTTTGTGCAGCTCGTCGGCGAGCTTCCACAGCATCGTCGTATAGCCATAGACCGCGCCGACGGGTTCGCCGTGCACATTGGTCAGCGGAGGGAGCCGGTGATAGGCGCGGAAGATATAACCCGAGCCGTCGACAAGGTAGAGATGAGGCATGGCGGGGGGATAGCAGCGTGAAGCGTCCACCCCAAGCCCGACTTGCCTCGAAAGCTAGTTGTTCGACATCGCCGTGGCGTCGGAGGGGCGGGTTCCGCCCGCGACCGAATAGCCAGGCCCGCGATGGCTCGCCACCACAGCCGTCACCACTGCCTGCATCAGCGCCTGACGCACGGGAATCGGCCGGGGCGTGTCCCCGATCATCACCGCGACGGCATAGCTGCGGCCGTCCGGCGCCATCAACAGACCGACGTCATTATAGCCGGCGGTACGCCCGGCCAGATCCTGCCCGGTGCCGGTCTTGTGGCCGAAATTCCAGTCGCCCGGCACTGCGCCGTGCATGCGCTGCCGGCCGGTCTTGGACGATTCCATCGTGCCGATCAAATAGTCGGTCGATTGTCTCGACAACAGCTGGCCCAGTTTCAGCTTGGCCAGCGCTCCAGCGATCGCCGCCGGCGCCGCGCCGTCTGGCGGGTCGGCGACATAACGCTCGAACGCCTCGATCCGTGCTGTCTGGGGCAGGCGCGCGCGGGCGCGGGTGAAGGCGTCGCCAAAGGCGAATTCCGGCTTCCACTCAAGGCCAGCCGTCGCGCTTTGCAACAGCTTCTCGCCCGGGCCGAAGCGGATATCGCCCAGTCCCTTGCGTCGGATGAAGTCGCGTACCGCGGCAGGGCCGCCGACATAGCGCAGCAGCCGGTCGTTGCAGGTGTTGTCGCTCATCGTCAGCGCGCGGCGCAGCAGCTCACCGATCGTGGTGTGATAGCCATCGCCCTTCACCAAAGCCGCTACCGGCTGGTGGAACAGGGTGAAATCGTCCCTGGTCAGGGTGACAGGATCGTCGAGCCTGAGGCGCCCGCTGTCGCGATAATCCAGCACGGTCATCGCCACCCACAGCTTGCTCACGCTCTGCTGCGGCAGGCGGGTGTCGCCGTTGCTCGATACCGTCCAGCCCTGGTCGATGCTGCGTACCGCGATGCCGACCCGGCCGTTGAAGTTGCGGCCGAGCGACGAGATGTTGGCGACCAGTTCCTCGGGCGCCTTTGGCGGCAGGGGTGCTGGCCTGGGTGTCGGCGCCGGGACGGGAATGACGACCCGATAGGGTGGCGGCACCGGTGCCGGCGGTACCGCGGCGAGGTGCTTGCTGGTGTCGTGGCCGCACGCGCACAGCGCCGCCGCGAGAAGGATGACCGCTACCGGCCTCGGAAAATCAAATGGTAGAATCTGTATCACCAGTAAAGTCCCGCCCCGCTCGCGACCTTAGACACGGAATCTCCTTGAGGAATCCCTGACATGCAAGCCTTGCGACGAACCGCGGCTGGCACAAGGTGAAACGGTTGTGGCAGCATCGCAGGCCAGCCGTTTGAATCCATTCAGGAGTTTTACGGGCGCCGGAATGGCGGGCGCGTCAGATTTCCTTGAGATGCAGAACTGTCCTCAGGGGATCAGGACCGTGTCGATCGCTTCGGGCAGCATGTCGGGATAGTCGAGCGTGTAATGCAGCCCGCGCGATTCATGGCGATGCAGCGCCGACCGGACGATCAGCTCGGCGGTCTGGAGGAGGTTGCGCAGCTCGATCAGGTCGGGCGTGACGCGGAAATGCCCGTAATAATCGTTCACCTCGTCGGTCAGCATGCGGATGCGGTGCTGCGCGCGCTCGAGCCTTTTGGTCGTGCGCACGATGCCGACATAATTCCACATGAAGCGCCGGATCTCGGTCCAGTTCTGCTTGATGACGACTTCTTCGTCCGAATCCTCGACCCGGCTCTCGTCCCAGGGGCGGATGGGGGGCGGGGTGGGCAGCTCGTCCCAATGCTCCAGGATGTGATCCGCCGCTGCCTCGCCGAACACAAAGCATTCCAGCAGGCTGTTGGAGGCAAGCCGGTTCGCGCCGTGCAGGCCGGATTCGCTGCATTCGCCGGCTGCATAAAGGCCAGGTAGGTCGGTCTTGCCGTGCAGGTCGATCACGATCCCGCCACAGGTGTAATGCTGCGCCGGCACCACCGGGATCGGGTCCCTGGTCATGTCGATGCCCAGCCCCATCAGCTTTTCGTAGATATTCGGGAAATGCTCCTTCACGAACTCCGGCCCGCGATGGCTGATGTCGAGATGGACGTAATCGAGGCCGAGCCGCTTGATTTCATGGTCGATCGCGCGCGCCACGATGTCGCGCGGCGCCAGTTCGGCCCGTTCGTCGAAATCGGGCATGAAGCGATAGCCGGTGTCGGGAATCAGCAGATGCCCACCCTCGCCGCGCACTGCCTCGGTGATCAGGAAGTTCTTGACGTCTAGATTGTAGAGGCAGGTCGGGTGGAATTGCATGAATTCCATGTTCGACACCCGGCATCCCGCGCGCCACGCCATCGCGATGCCGTCGCCGGTCGCGCCGCGCGGCGCGGTCGAAAAGAGATAGGTCCGCCCCGCGCCGCCCGTCGCCAGGATCGTGGCGCGCGCGGTGTAGAGCTCGACCCGACCGGTCGCGCGGTTGACGGCATAGACGCCCCAGACATGGCCCGATCCCGAATAGCGCTCTTCATGCCGCCCGGTCGCCAGGTCGACCGCCACCATGTCGGGCACCAGCGTAATGTTGGGATGCGCCTCGGCCGCGCGCTGCAGCGCTTCCTGCACCGCCCAGCCGGTCGCGTCGGCGACATGCACGATCCGCCTGTGGCTGTGCCCGCCCTCGCGCGTCAGGTGCAAGGTATCGCCGTCCGTGGCGAAGGGCACGCCCAGCTCCTCGAGCCGAGCGATCGCGGCGGGCGCGCGCTCGACCACGAACTCGACGGTCTCGCGGTCGTTCAGCCCCGCGCCGGCGATCATCGTGTCCTCGATATGGCTCTCGAAGGTGTCGCCCGGCTCGAGCACCGCGGCGATCCCGCCCTGCGCCCAGGCAGTCGATCCCTCGTTCAGCCCGCCCTTGGCGAGCACGGTCACCGTGACCCGGTCGGCGAGATTGAGCGCTGCGGTGAGGCCGGCCGCGCCGGAACCGATGATCAGAACGTCGCTTAGATGAGGGTCCGGCACACCAACTCCGTTCGTATCGTGCGACGTCGAGACTTGGCGTTCGATCCGCTTTTCCGTGCGACTACGCCCGAACCGGACGGGAAAACAAGCAAAGGCTATCCGTTGGACGCCCGGGTTAGGTTCAGGAACACGTCCTCCAGATCGGCCTCGCGGGTCGAAACATCGACGATGCCATAGCCGTCGGCCTGTACCGCGGCGAGCACTTCACCGGCATTCACCCGGTCCTTGGCATAGGTGATGGCGAGCGTGCGATTGCCCTTCAGCTCGATCTTCTGGAAACAGACCGACTGAGGTGGCGTCACGACGTCGCGGTCGACGGTTACCTCGACCAGCTTCTCGGTCGCCTTGCCGACCAGCTCGCGGGTCGGCTCATTGGCGATCACCTTGCCATGGTTGATGATCGCGATGCGGTCGCAGAGCTGCTCGGCCTCTTCGAGATAATGGGTGGTCAGCACCACCGTCACGCCCTGCTGGTTGAGTCCGCGGACATAGGCCCAGAGCTGCTGGCGCAATTCGATGTCGACGCCTGCGGTCGGCTCGTCGAGCACCAGCACCGGCGGCGTATGGACCATCGCCTTGGCCACCATCAGCCGCCGCTTCATCCCGCCTGAGAGGGTACGGGCATAGGCGTTGGCCTTGTCCTCGAGATGCACCGCGCGCAGCAGCTCCATCGATCGCCGCTTCGCCCTGGGCACGCCGTACAGCCCGGCCTGGATCTCCAGCGTCTCGAATGGCGTGAAGAAGGGGTCGAACAGGATCTCCTGGTTGACGATCCCGATCGAAACCTTGGCATTGCGCGGATGCTGGTCGATGTCGAAGCCCCAGATCGAGGCCTTGCCCTCGGTCTTGTTGACCAGCCCGGCGAGGATGTTGATCAGGGTCGACTTGCCCGCGCCGTTCGGCCCGAGCAGTCCGAAAATCTGCCCGCGCGGCACCTCGAAGGAGACATCGTCCAGGGCGCGCTTGCCGCCCTTATAGGTCTTGCACAGGGAGTCGATGACGATGGCGGCTTCGGTCATGGGGAGCCTGTAGGCGCGGCAAAGCGCAACCTCAATCCTCCCCGTTCCGGGGAGGATTGTCGGCATCCTCCCACCTTGCTATCGCGCCACCTCATGATCGCCCCGCCCGAAACCCTCCGTGTCTCCCATCGCCGCAACGCCTGTGACGGCGCGACCGATATTCCGGGCGGCGCCGCGCTCGGTCATCCGCGCGTGTTCCTCGAGATCGACGAGCATGGCTATGTCGATTGCGGCTATTGCGACCGCCGCTTCGTGCTGATCGGCGGACCCGCCGACGGCGTCGATCAATCCACGCTGCCCGATCATCCGGCTGGCGCGAGCGTCTAACCTTCTTATATTGCGGGGCATGACCAGCCTTACAGACCCCCGCTCGTTCCTCTATCACGATGGCCAGCTCGATCCCGCGGAGGCGCAGCGCCTCACCGCGTCGGCGCTCGCCAGGGCCGATGACGGAGAGCTTTATCTTCAATACCGCAAGTCCGAGGCGTTCGGCTTCGACGATGGCCGGTTGAAGACCGCCAGCTACGACACCCATTCGGGCTTCGGCCTGCGCGCCGTCTCGGGCGAAACCACGGCCTTCGCCCATGCCAACGAACTGAGCGGCGCCGCGATCGGGCGTGCGGCGGAAACCATGGCGCTGATCGATCCGTCCGCCGCGGCCAAGGCCCCGCCACCGCGCGCGACCAACCGCCATCTCTATACCGACGCTGATCCGCTCGATCTCATCCCCTTCGCCGACAAGGTGAATCTCTGCCAGACGATCGACGCCGCCGCCCGCGCCCGCGATCCGCGCGTGGCGCAGGTTTCGGTGTCGCTGTCGGGCACCTGGAGCGTGGTCGAGATCGTCCGCGCCGACGGCTTCGTCGCGACCGACATCCGCCCGCTGGTGCGGTTGAACGTGCAGATCGTGGTCGAGCAGAATGGCCGACGTGAAACCGGTACCTTCGGGCTCGGCGGCCGCTATCTCTACGACACGCTGATGCAGCCGGAGACGTGGAACCGTGCGATCGACGAGGCGCTGGCCCAGGCCGTGGTCAATCTCGATTCGGTCGCAGCGCCCGCCGGCGACATGACCGTGCTGCTCGGCCCGGGCTGGCCCGGCATCCTGCTGCACGAAGCGATCGGGCACGGGCTCGAAGGTGATTTCAACCGCAAGGGCACCAGCGCCTTTTCCGGCCGCATCGGCGAACGCGTCGCGGCGCCCGGCGTGACGGTGATCGACGACGGCTCGATCGCCGACCGGCGCGGTTCGCTCTCGATCGACGACGAGGGCACGCCGACCCAGGAGAATATCCTGATCGAGGACGGCATCCTGCGCGGCTATATCCAGGACCGGCTCAACGCGCGGCTGATGGGCGTCGCCCCGACCGGTAATGGCCGCCGCGAAAGCTTTGCCCATGCGCCGATGCCGCGCATGACCAACACCTTCATGCGCGGCGGCAGCGATGACCCCGCCGAGCTGCTTTCGCGGGTCGGGAACGGCATCTTCGCCAAGAGCTTTGGCGGTGGCCAGGTCGATATCGTCTCGGGCAAGTTCGTCTTCTCCTGCACCGAGGCGTACAAGATCGAGAACGGCAAGCTCGGCGCCCCGATCAAGGGCGCGACCCTGATCGGCGACGGCCCCAGCGTGCTGACCAAGGTCACCG
This sequence comes from Sphingomonas sp. GW821-FHT10F11, assembly GCF_058809095.1. NCBI lineage: Bacteria > Pseudomonadati > Pseudomonadota > Alphaproteobacteria > Sphingomonadales > Sphingomonadaceae > Sphingomonas > Sphingomonas sp. GW821-FHT10F11. Next base: position 356,200 of record NZ_JBXASH010000004.1, on the reverse strand, counting down.
GCATCGGCAACGACTTCGCGCTCGACGAAGGCGTCGGCATGTGCGGCAAGGGCGGGCAGAGCGTGCCCGCCGGCGTCGGCCAGCCGACCCTGCTGGTCAGCGGCCTGACGGTGGGCGGCACGGCGGTGTGACCCCTGTCGGGCGCCGCATCGCGCGGGCGCTCACAACCTGGCCGGATCTAGCGGGCTGGCGGAAGGTCCTTATAACCCTTGCATGGGGCCTTCCGCTGTTGGCTGGGGCGGCCTGGTGTGGTGGCCTTGTCCGGTTCGCGCCGGTCCAGGATCCGCATACCATCCTGCGCGTAACCGCGCTGCTCTTCCTCATCCCCGCGCTCGGCGAAGAGCTGGTCTTTCGCGCGCTGCTGCTCCCCGAGCCCGGTACGCGCGCCCGGTTTCGCACCGTTGCCGCGATCGCAACCTTCGTCGTCTGGCATCCGGTCCAGGCGCTTGGGTTCGGTCCGCCCTGGGCGGCGCTGTTCCTCGATCCCTGGTTTCTTGCCTGCGCCGCGATCCTCGGCGTGCTGCTGGCGCGTCTGTATCTCGCGACCGGCTCGCTCTGGCCGTCGATCCTGCTGCATTGGGGCGTCGTCGCCCTGTGGAAGCTATTGTTCGGCGGCCCGTTCGGCTAAGCTGCCGGGCGAAGAGGATTCCCGCAATGACGGCATCGGTCTTTATCGGCACCAGCGTCGACGGATTCATCGCCCGGCCCGACGGCGGGCTAGACTGGCTGCCCGCGGGCGGCGGAGAGCCGCACGGCTATGACGAATTCATCGCGAGCGTCGACGCGCTGGTGATCGGACGCAATACGTTCGACATCGTCCTGGCCTTCGATCCCTGGCCCTATGGCGACAAGCGTGTCGTGGTGCTGAGCGGCAACCCGCTCGATCTGGCCGAGGTGAAGGGCGGCAAGGTCGAACAGATGGCCGGCTCTCCCGAAGCGATCGTGGCACAGCTCGCGGCCAGCGGCGCGCGGCATCTCTATGTCGATGGCGGAATCACCATTCAGCGCTTCCTCCGCGCCGGTCTGATCGATCGCCTGATCATCACGCGCGTGCCTGTCCTGATCGGCGAGGGCGTTCCCCTGTTCGGCAGCCTGCCCGCGGACGTCAGGCTCGACCATGTCGCGACCCGCGCCTATCCGAGCGGCCTGGTGCAGAGCGAATACCGGATCCTGCGCGACGCATAGGAGCTTCTTCATGGCCACGCCCGAATCCTGGCCTGAACTCGATTGGTTCGAATGGCGCGAGACCGCGATCGGCCTGCAACTTCGCACCCAGATCATCGGCAAGGTGCGCCTCGCGCTGACGCCCTGGCTCAACCATAGCTGGCATGTCCCGCTTTATCTCACCGCGCGCGGATGGAGCACCTCCACTATTCCGTGCGGCGACCAGATCCTGCAAATCGATTTCGATCTGATCGCGGAATGGATCGTCTTCGCCACCAGCGATGGCGGTGTGAAGACCCTTCCGCTCGCGGCGGGCAGCATCGCCGACTTCCATCTCGCGGTGGTGGAGGCGCTTCGGGACCTTGGCGTCACGACGTCGTTCGACGGCATGCCGAGCGAGATGCCCGACGCGCTGCCCTTTGCCGAGGATCATGAGGATCGCCCCTATGATGCGGAGGCCGCCCGCCGCTTCTGGCGGGCACTGATCCAGGCGCAGCGCGTGTTCGGCCGGTTCCGCACCGGTTTCCTCGGCAAGGCCAGCCCGATCCATTTCTTCTGGGGCAGCTTCGATCTCGCCTCGACCCGATTTTCCGGCCGGTCCGCGCCGCGCCATCCCGGCGGCCTGCCCGGGCTGCCCGATGCGGTCACGTGCGAGGCGTACAGTCATGAGGAAGCAAGCGTCGGCTTCTGGCCCGGCAGCGACGCCTATCCGCACGCCGCCTTCTACGCCTATGCCTATCCCGCGCCGGCTGGCTATGCCGAGGCGAGGGTCGAGCCGGCCAAGGCTTTCTATAATGCCGATCTGGGCGAGTTCCTCCTGCCCTATGACGCCGTCCGTACCGCCGCCGATCCCGACGCCGCGCTGCTCGCCTTCTGTCAGTCGACCTATGACGCTGCCGCCGATCTCGCGAATTGGGACCGCAACGCGCTCGAATGTCCGCTCGGCCGGCCAAGGGTGCCGCGGGAAGTCTGACTCCTCCCTTGATGTCGAACCCTGTGATAGGGGGGAGCATGGCCGAGTTTTTCGATGCCCTCACCGACGACCACCGCGCCTTCATCGCGCGCCAGCCGGTCTTCTTCGTCGCTACCGCCGCGCCCGGCGCGCGGGTCAATCTCAGTCCCAAGGGCATGGATTGTTTCCGGGTCCTGGACGACCGGCGCGTGGCGTATCTCGACGTCGCTGGATCGGGCAACGAGACCAACGCGCACCTGCTCGCCGATGGCCGCATCACCATCCTGTTCTGTGCCTTCGAAAGCCCTGCCCTGATCTTTCGCATCTATGGCCGCGGCACGCCGGTCCTGCCGCAGGACGATCGCTGGGCGGAATTGGCCACCCATTTCACCCTGCTCCCCGGCACCCGCCAGATCTTCGAGGTCGCGATCGACCAAGTGCAGACCAGCTGCGGCTGGGGCGTGCCGCATATGAGCTTCGAGCGCGAGCGCGAGACGCTCAGCAAATACCACGCGAAATCGAGCGACGAGGAGCGTTTCGGCAAATATGCCCGGCGCACCCACAGCATCGACGGCTTGCCCGTCCGCAACCCGACCCGGGCGGCGCAATAATGGCCCCCCTTTGGTGAGCCTGGTCGAGCTGGGCCGCTTCAACCGCAACGAAGCCCATATCGTGATCGGCCGGCTCGATTCCGAAGGGATCGACGCCATCGCGCTCGACGGCAATGCGAGCATCGCCGATGGCAGCTATCTCTTCATTCCCGTCCGCGTGATGGTCGACGACAAGGATCTGGCGGCTGCCCGGAAAATCCTGTCGGACACTGCCTGATTCTTGGGCAGCCGTTCGCAGCTGCACAAAAATTTACCTGCCGGTAATATTTGATTGCGGAAAACCGCGCGGAAACGCGTGTTTTCGACTCTGGCACGACCATTGCTGAATGACCCCCGGGACAATTCTCACAAGGGGGCGCCGGTGAAACTCATCATTGCCATCATCAAGCCGTTCAAGCTCGACGAGGTCCGCGAGGCCCTCACCGAGATCGGCGTCGCGGGCATGACCGTGACCGAAGTGAAGGGCTTTGGCCGACAAAAGGGCCAGACCGAAATCTATCGGGGGGCCGAGTACAGCACCAACATGGTGCCCAAGATCAAGATCGAGATCGTGTGCGCGGCTGACCTTGCCGCCAAGGTCGTCGAAGCGATCCAGGCCTCGGCCAACACCGGCGCGATCGGCGACGGCAAGATCTTCGTTCTCGATGTCGGGCAGGCGGTGCGCATCCGCACCGGCGAAACCGATGAAACCGCGCTGTGAGTAAGGGGGCAGTGATGAAGCATGCATTGAAATACGCCAGCATTGCTGGACTTGGGGCGGCACTCTTCGCCGCTCTCCCTGCCTGGGCGCAGGACGCTGCCGCGGCCGCCGCGCCGCCGGCACCGAACAAGGGCGATACCGCCTGGATGCTCACCTCGTCGGTGCTGGTGCTGATGATGTCGGTGCCCGGCCTGGCGCTCTTCTATGGCGGCCTGGTCCGCACCAAGAACATGCTCTCGGTACTGATGCAGGTGCTGATGATCGTCTGCGTCGCAGCGCTCGTCTGGGTCTGCTGGGGCTATTCGATGGCCTTCACCGCCGGCTCGGGCGCGACCGCTCCAGTGGTCGGCGGCTTCTCCAAGCTGTTCCTGAAGGGGGTCGATGCCACCACGCTCGCCGCGACCTTCTCGAACGGGGTCTATATCCCCGAATATGCCTATATCTGCTTCCAGATGACCTTTGCGTGCATCACGCCCGCGCTGATCGTCGGCGCGTTCGCGGAACGCGTGAAGTTCACGCCCTTGATCATCTTCGTGGTGGCGTGGCTGACGATCGTCTATTTCCCCGTCGCGCACATGGTCTGGTACTGGGCCGGCCCGGACTTCCTGCCCAAGCAGCCCGGTGATTTCGGTCTGCTCTATGGCTGGGGCGCGCTCGATTTCGCGGGCGGCACCGTGGTGCACATCAATGCCGGTATCGCCGGCCTGATGGGCTGCCTCGTGATCGGCAAGCGTCTCGGCTACAAGAAGGAGCCGATGCCGCCGCACTCGCTGACCATGACCATGATCGGCGCCTCGCTGCTGTGGGTCGGCTGGTTCGGCTTCAACGCCGGCTCCAACCTCGAAGCCAATGGCGTCACCGGCGTCGCTTTCATCAACACCTTCGTCGCCACCGCCGCCGCGGCCGTTTCCTGGGCCGTGGTCGAGCAGATCGTCCACAAGAAGCCGTCGCTCCTGGGTGCGGCAACGGGCGCCGTCGCCGGCCTCGTCGCGATCACCCCGGCTTCGGGTTTCGGCGCACCGATGACGTCGATCGTCCTCGGCCTCGTCGTCTCGCCGATCTGCTTCCTCTTCGTGACGACCGTGAAGAACGCGCTCAAGTACGACGACTCGCTCGACGTGTTCGGCGTCCACTGCATCGGCGGCATTGTCGGCGCGCTGGCCACCGGCATCATGGCCGATCCGGCGCTCGGCGGTCAGGGCTGGTTCGACTACACCGTCATGCCCGCGGTTGCCGGCAAGTACGACATGGCCACGCAGATGATCACCCAGCTCTGGGCGGTCGGTATCACGCTGGTCTGGTCCGGGTTTGTGTCGTTCGTGCTGTTCACCGCGCTCAAATACACCATCGGCCTCCGCCCGAGCGCTGAAGTCGAGACCGAAGGCCTCGACATCAACGAGCATGGCGAGCGCGCCTATAATTACTGACAAGTTCGGGGCCGGTCGAACGGTCGGCCCCCCAATGCGTTCCTCCTGCGGACGACCTCAGGCCGGTGCGGCAACGCACCGGCCCTTTTTTATGTCAGGAGGCCGGAGGCGCCTCGTTCTCGGCTATGTCGGCAGGTTCGGCAGCGACGTCGCCCTCACCCTGCTGTTTGCGATAGCGCCGCGCGGCCAGGGTGGCGCCCAGGATGAAGCCACCGGGCACGAGCAGGATCGCGGCCGCCAGGCCGAGGCGGTTCAGGGTCTTTCTGTCCATCGGGCGGCGCTACACCCGAAAAGCTGAACGCGCGCCATATGAATGCTTGTCAGCCGGCGAGATCGGCCTTCACGAAATCGGCACAACGCTCGCCGATCATGATCGACGGCGCATTGGTGTTGCCGGAGATCAGCTTGGGCATGATCGAGGCGTCGGCGACATAGAGCCCCTCCACCCCGCGCACGCGCAGCTTCGGATCGCACACCGCCAGATCGTCCGATCCCATCCGCGCCGTGCCGACCGGGTGGTAGATGGTGTCGGCCCGCGCGCGGATCAGCCGTTCGAGCGCGTCATCGTCGTCGAGGTCGATCGGATAGCGGTCACGGCCTTTATGGTCGGCGATCGGCGGGGTCTGCAGGATGCGGTACATTGCCCGCACGCCCTTCTTCATCAACTCGACATCGCGCCGGTCGCTGAGGAACGCCGGGTCGATCAGCGGCGCCGCGCGCGCATCGATCGATTGCAGCCGCACACTGCCATGGCTCTCCGGCCGCAGCACGCAGACATGGCAGGAAAAGCCATGGGCCTTCACCTTGGTCCGCCCATGATCCTCCAGCACCACCGGCACGAAATGCAGCTGGATGTCAGGCGCCGGCGATGACGGGTCGACCGTCAGGAATCCGCCCGATTCGGCATAAGGCGTGGTCATCGCCCCGCGCCGGTGGCGCATCCATTGCAGGATCGCCGCCGCCGATTTGATCGTGCCCTTCAGCGACTGGCCGATGAAATAACTCCCCTTCACCTCGAACCCGGCGACATAATCGACATGGTCCTGCAGGTTCGCGCCGACCATCGGCCGGTCGATCCGCACCGCCACCCCCTGCTCGCGCAGATGCCCGCCCGGCCCGATGCCCGACAGCATCAGCAATTGGGGCGTGCCGAACACCCCACCCGCCAGCACCACGGCGCGGCGCGCCCGGATCACCTTGGCCTGGCCGTCCTGCAGATAGGCAACGCCCCAGGCGCGGCCCTCGTCGAACAGCACCCGTTCGGCGATGACCTCGGTCAGCACTTCCAGATTGGCGCGCTTGACCGCGTTCTCGACATAGGCGCGCGACGCGCTCCAACGCTCGCCGCCCTTCTGGGTCACCTGATAGACGCCGACGCCGTCCTGGCGCGCGCCGTTGAAATCCTCGTTGAGCGGAATCTGCAGCCGCCGCGCCGCCTCGACGAACTCGATCGATCCCGGATGCGGATCGCACTGGTTGCTGACATGCAGCGGCCCGTCCCCGCCATGCCAGGCATCGGCCCCGCGCTCGTTGCTCTCGCTGCGTTTGAAGACCGGCAGCACCTCGTCATAGGACCAGCCGGGGCAGCCCATCGCCGCCCAATTGTCGTAATCCCATTTGTTGCCACGCAGATAGAGCATCGCGTTGATCGCGCTCGATCCGCCAAGCCCGCGCCCGCGCGGCTGGTATCCGCGCCGCCCGTTCAGCCCGGCCTGGGGCACGGTTTCGAACTGCCAGTTGGTCTTTGGGGTCTGGAAGGCGATGAAGCCCGGGATCCGCGTGCGGAACCCGGTGTTGCGGCCGCCCGCCTCGAGCAAGGCGACCGTATGACGGCCATCCTCGCTCAGCCGGCCGGCTGCTGCTGCTCCACCGGATCCCCCTCCGACGACGACGATGTCGGCTTCTTCCACTTGGCCCCCTCTCGTGCCCGCTCTCGTTCGAGCCAGCGTTCCTTGATTGTCTCGGACGTATCGCGGCTGCCGTCGTGGCTCCAGCCCGGCGGTTGTACGATATACCCCAGTTTGGCACGCCATGTCGGCGCCGCCCACACATCCTTCGCGATCCCGACCCATTCGTGGAACGCCGCCCAGACCAGGTTGAAGCTGCCCAGATTCTTGACGATGCCATAGCGCGGCCGGTCGTCGTCGCGTTCCGGCTCGAACGTACCGAGCCATTTGTCCCACAAGATGAATACCCCGGCATAATTCTTGTCGAGATAGCGCGGGTTGGTCGCGTGATGGACCCGGTGGTGCGACGGCGTGTTCATCACCGCCTCGAACCAGCGCGGCAACCGCCCGATCACCTCGGTGTGGATCCAGAACTGATAGATCAGGTTGATGCCGCCGACGAACAGGACCATCTCGGGCGGGAAGCCGATCAGGAACAGGGGCAGGCGGAACAGGAAGCCGATGCTGATGAAGCCGGTCCAGGTCTGCCGCAGCGCCGTCGACAGATTATAATGCTGGCTCGAATGATGGATGACATGGCTCGCCCAGAACCACCGGACCCGGTGCGCCGAGCGGTGAAACACATAATAAGCGAAATCGTCGATTACGAAGCAGAGGACGAACCAGTACCAGGCATAGCCGATGTCGAAGAGCCGGTACTGCGATAGCCACACCGCCAGCGCATAGACGAAGCCGCCAGTCAAAACCCCCGCCACGGTGCTGCCCGTGCCCAGCGCGAGCGAAGTCAGCGTGTCCTTGGGCTCATAGCGTTTGCGGTCCTTCGCCCAGGCGACCAGCATCTCGGCCAGCACCAGCAAGACGAAGGCCGGAACGGCGTAATCGACTGGATTCGGCAGGCTCATGCAGCCTGCTTACACTCTTGTCAGCGACGCTTCCAGCCCGCGCACATCGGACTCGAGCACGCCCAGCAGCGTCACGTCGCCGAACAATCGCTCGCCCGTCCGCACGGTCACGCCCTCGATCGCCGGCCCGATCGACAGCGGTGAGAGCAGCCGGCGTGCCGCCACCCGTGCGCCGTGCCGCTTCAGCACCGCGATCGCGCCATTGCCCGCGACGATCGCCGCGCCGCCATCCTGGCTGACCAGGGCGGCATGGGCATAGAATCCGGCGAGCATGTCCTCGGCGATCTCGCGTGCCTCGGCCGCGCTGCCGATTCTGCTCTCGCCAAGTTTCAGCCAGCGGGCGACCCCGGCCAATGCCAGGATCGCCGCGATCGATCCGCCGAGCTGGACCCAGTTCACCTGCCGCCCGCAAGCGCGTCGAGCATCGGCCGGATACCGGTCAGGTCGTACCCCGTCGCCGCTGCCTTCGCCATCAGCCGGTCGGGATGCTCGCCCGTCTTCGCCCGCGCCAGCGCCCAGAGATTGCAGGAGCGGGTGCCCGACCGGCAATAGGCCAGCACCGGCCCATCCGCCGCTTCGAGTGCCGCGACCATCGCATCGACCTGGTTGCCCGAGAATCCGGCATGGGTGATCGGGATCGCGGTATAGGACAGCCCCGCCGCCTCGGCCGCGGCGCGGATCGCCTCGCCTTCGGGCTGACCGCCTTCTTCGTCGTCGGGCCGGTTGTTGACGATCGCGGTGAAGCCGGCCGCCGCGATCTCCGCCACGTCTTCGGGCGTGATCTGGGGGGCGACTGAGATGCTGTTGTCGATAGGGCGAATCTGCATGCGAAACTTGCTCCAAACCCCTCTCCCATCGGGAGAGGGAAGGGCCCGCCGCGAAGCGGTGGGAGGGTGAGGGCGGCCCGGCTTATCCATCAGACGTCGGGACCTGGGTCAACCTCACCCCAACCCCTCTCCTAAAAGGAGAGGGGCTTGGCGTCACGCCCCTTCCCGGATCACCGCCAGAAACGCGTCGCCATAGGCCTCGAGCTTACGCTGCCCGACCCCCGAGATGCGGCCGAGCGCGGTCGGATTGGCCGGCCTCGTCGATGCCATCTCGCGCAGCACCGAATCGTGGAAAATGACGTAGGGCGGCACCTGCGCCTCCTGCGCCAGCGCGCGGCGTTTGGCGCGCAGCGCCTCGAACAGCGGATCGCCGACCGGATTGGCCACGCCAGTCCCGCCCCCGCGCCGCCGCCGCTCCCGCCTGGGCGGCAGGATCAGCGCCACCTCGGATTCGCCTTTCAATATCGCCCGCGCTTCGGGCCCGAATTCGAGCCCGCCGAAATCATTGGCGCGCAGCGCGTCGCGCAGCAGCAGCGCCCGCGCCACCGGCTTGATCAGCGCTGCCTCCTCGGGGCTCGAGGCTATGCCGAAGACGTTCAACGCCTCATGCCCGTTCATCAGGCTGCGCTCGCTCGACTGGCCGGTCAGGATGCTCTCGATATAGCCGACGCCGAAGCTCTGGCCGGTGCGGAACACCGCCGACAGGAATTTCCGCGCCACCTCGGTCGCGTCGACCGCGCTCGGCGGGTTGAGGCAATTGTCGCAATTGCCGCAGGTCTCGGGTGAATCGTCGCCGAAATGCTTGAGCAGGATTCGCCGCCGGCACCCCGCCGTCTCGACCAGCGCGCCGAGCGCCGTCAGCCGGGTGCGTTCGCCCGACTGGCGATGCGGTTCCACTTCGGCGATGCGCTGGCGCGCCTTGGCGAAATCCTCCGCCCCCCAGAAGAGATGCGCGGTGGCAGGGTCGCCGTCGCGCCCGGCGCGGCCGGTCTCCTGATAATAGGCCTCGATCGATTTCGGCAGCCCGGCATGCGCGACGAAGCGCACGTCCGGCTTGTCGATGCCCATGCCGAACGCGACCGTGGCGACCATCACCATGTCCTCGGACGCGACGAAATCGGCCTGGTTGCGCGCGCGGACATGCGGTTCGAGGCCCGCATGATAGGGCCGGGTCGATCGCCCGGTCGCCGCCAGCTTCTCGGCGAGCTGCTCGACAGCCTTGCGCGTCTGGGCATAGACGATGCCCGGCCCCGGCTGCTCGGCGATCAGGTCGGCGATCTGCCGCGTCGTATTGTCCTTGGGCGAGATCGCATAGCGGATGTTGGGCCGGTCGAACCCGGCGACGATCTTGCCCTCGCGCGGAATGCCGAGCTGGTCGAGAATGTCGGCGCGGGTATGTGCATCGGCGGTCGCGGTCAGCGCGAGGCGCGGCACCTCTGGGAAATGATCGAACAATGGCCGGAGCAGCCGATAATCGGGCCGGAAATCATGCCCCCATTCGGAGACGCAATGCGCCTCGTCGATCGCGAACAGCGCGAGCGGCGCCTGGCCGAGCAAATTGCGGAAGCTTTCGCCCGAGGCGCGTTCCGGCGCGACATAGAGCAGGTCGAGCTCGCCAGCGCGGAACCGGCCGATCGTCTCCATCTGGTTGGTGTCGACCGAGGTCAGGGTCGCGGCGCGGATGCCGATCGCCTCGGCCGCGCGCAGCTGATCATGCATCAGCGCGATCAGCGGCGAGACGATGACGCAGGTGCCGTCGAGCATCACGGCCGGCAATTGATAGCAGAGCGACTTGCCCGCACCGGTCGGCATCACCGCCAGCGTATTCTGGCCGGCGAGCACGCGATCGACCACCTGGCGCTGGACGCCGCGGAACTCGGGAAAGCCGAAAGTGGATTGCAGGACGGGAAGCGGATCGATCACACTGCCTCAAATAGCCCCGCCGCATCAAAAAGCCATGGAGCGCCTCGGGATATATCGCGCCGGATCACTGGCCTTGGCCCGGGCTTCCCTGTTAGCGAAGGCTCATGACCGAAGTCCGTGACAACACCGCCGCCCATCGCTTCGAGCTCGTGGTCGATCGTCATCTCTCCTTCAGCGAATACACGCTCGACGGCGATGAGATCACCTTCACCCACACGATCGTCCCACCAGCACTTGAGGGCCATGGTGTCGCCAGCCGCCTGATCTCGGGCGCGCTCGCCCAGGTTCGCGAACGCGGGTTGAAGGTGCGGCCGGTGTGCAAGTTCGTGAAGGCCTATATCGAGCGCCATCCGGAGTGGCAGGACCTGCTAGCCTGAGCCTCATTCCGCCGCCAGCGCACCTTCTTCGCGCTCCTGCGCCTGACGGTTCCACATCTCGGCATAGAGCCCGTCCTTGCGCAGCAGCGCCGCATGGCTGCCGCGCTCGACTACCCGGCCTGACTCGAGCACCACGATCTCGTCGGCATGGACCACGGTCGACAGCCGGTGCGCGATCACGATGGTGGACCGGCCTCGGCCGATATCCTCGAGCGTCGCCTGGATTTCCGCTTCGGTACGGCTGTCGAGCGCGCTGGTCGCTTCATCCAGGATCAGGATCGGCGGGTTCTTGAGCAGGGTGCGGGCGATCGCCACGCGCTGCTTCTCGCCACCCGACAGCTTCAGCCCGCGCTCGCCGACCCGGGTCTCGTAGCCCAGAGGCTGGCGTTCGATGAACTCGGCGATCGCGGCACCGCGCGCCGCGCGCTCGATATCGTCCTGGTCAGCGCCTTCGCGGCCATAGGCGATGTTGTAGCCGATCGTGTCGTTGAACAGCACCGTATCCTGCGGAACGATGCCGATCGCGGCACGCAGCGAATCCTGCGTGACGCCGGCGATATCCTGCCCGTCGATGGTGATGCGGCCGCCCGTGAGGTCGTAGAAGCGGTACATCAGCCGCGCGAGCGTCGATTTGCCGGCGCCCGACGGCCCGACCACCGCCAGCGTATGCCCGGCGGGAATGTCGAGATCGATGCCCTTCAGGATCGGCTGGCCCGCGTCATAGCCGAAGCGGACATCCTCGAACCGCACATGCCCGGCACCGACCACCAGCGGCTTCGCGCCCGGCATATCGACCACTTCGGACGGCGTATCGATCAGGTCGAACATGGCGCCCATGTCGATCACGCCCTGGCGGATCGTGCGATAGACCATGCCGAGCAGGTCGAGCGGCCGGAACAGCTGGGCGAGCAGGGTGCTGACCAGCACGACATTGCCGGCAGTGTAACGCCCCTCGCTCCAGCCCCACACGACCAGCGCCATGCCACCCGCCATCATCAGGTTCGTGATCAGCGCCTGGCCGATATTCAGCCAGGCGAGCGAATTCTCGCTGATCACTGCGGCACTCGCATAGGCGGCGATGCCCTCGTCGTACCGCTTCGCCTCGCGCTCCTCGGCGCCGAAATATTTGACCGTCTCGAAATTCAGCAAGGAATCCACCGCATGCGCCACCGCGCCGGTGTCGAGGTCGTTCATCCGGGATCGGAGCGCGGCGCGCCAGTCGGTCACGATCCGGGTGAAGACGATATAGGCGGCGACCATCACCAGCGTGCCCACGACCAGTCCGGGGCCGAATTTGGTCCAGAAGATGCCGAGTACCAGGCTCAGCTCGAGCACGGTCGGCGCGATGTTGAACAGCAGGAAATAGAGCATCGTGTCGATGCTCTTGGTGCCGCGTTCCACGACCTTGGTGACCGCGCCGGTGCGCCGTTCGAGATGAAAGCGCAACGACAGCCGGTGGAGATGCCGGAACACCGCCGCCGCCAGCCGCCTTGTCGCTTCCTGTCCGACACGCTCGAACACCGCGTTGCGTAGATTGTCGAACACCACCGATCCGAACCGCGCGGCGGCATAGCCGATCACCAGCAACAGGATCAGCGTGGTCGCGCTTCGGTCGCCCGCGCCCATGCCGTCGATCGCGGCCTGCAGCGCGAAGGGTGCGCCGTACACCTGGACCAGTTTCGAGGCGAGCACGAGCGACAGCGCGATGACGATGCGCAGCCGAAGCATCGGCGCATCCGCCGGCCACAGATAGGGCAGGAAGCGCCGGAGCGTCGGAATCAGCGGGCGCTCGATGCGGGTCGGTTCGGTCATGGGGGGCATTTGCGATCAATATAGGCAGGCCGACCCCAATCGAAAGCATTTCACGGAACAAGAGTCTCGCTTCGTCGATTGATGCCTTGACTGGGAGCCGAAGCATGGAACCGTTTTACTTCGTCATGGCGATCATGGGCTGCGGGGATGGTTCGACGCAGTGCGCCGAGGCGCGCGTCGTGCCGGTGCGTTATGCCTCGGTCGCGCAGTGCCAGGCGGCGATGCCCGCCATGCTCCAGCGCAACACCGATATCGATTATCCCGTGATCAGCGCCGCCTGCCGGTCGAACCGGCCGCAGCTGGTCCAGCTCGACCGCCAGCGCCGCGGCGGCTGATAGCGCCTTCCGCTTTTGCCATGCCCTGCTAGGTTGTCCGTGACAGGGCGGCAGGGCAGGCGATGCGCAAGATTCTGAGCATAATATTGGGGGCGCTCGCGGCGATGCTGGTCGTCTCGGCCTTCGATGCGCTTGCCGGCCATCTCTATCCCATGCCCGAGCTTGAAAGCGACGATCCCGCCGCGCTCGCCGCCGTTGTCGGCGCCATGCCGATGACGGCCAAATTGCTTGTCGCGGGCGGCTGGTTCGTCGGCCCACTCGCCGGTGCCTGGCTCGCGCTGCGGATCAGCGACTGGCGCATGGCGGGGCAGATCGTCACCGCCGTGGTGCTCGCCGGCAGCATCGCCAATATCCTGATGCTGCCCCATCCGCTGTGGATGCAGGTCTGCGCCGTGCTGTTGCCGATATTGGGCGGCGCGCTCGGCATCTGGGCGCATCGCAAGCCCTATCCGGGTGAGCCGTTACTCGGCTGAACGCGTTTCCACATCGCGCACGATCGGCAGCGACCAGCGGATCTGGTCGCGCAGCAGCGATTCCAGCTCGTCCGCGCCTTGATTGTGCGCGGTCGCCCGTTTCCTCAGCAGGATCGCGAGCAGCGACGCGCGGCTCGGCGTTTCCGTCGGCTTGGCGCGTCCCTGCGCGAGCGCGCGGGAAAAGCGATGGGAAAGCATGGTCATGCATCCGCGGCTAGGGCCGGAAGGTATCGCGACGGTCACCGGAAAAGGTTAGCGCGGTCTTGTCCACAAGTTCGGGTCGCGCGGCAGGGGCGGGTAGAGCGTCCGGCGCTCGATCGCCTCCCGCGCGGCGCGCGTGATCATCGCGATCTTGGCAGCTGTCGAGGTGGTGACCCGGTGGTCCCAGGCATGCTCGCCGCGCTCGGTGACCTCGCGCCCGATCGCGCCATAGATGCCCGCCGCCGCCAGTACCGCCCAGGCCGATCGCAGCGGCAGCGCCGGCGTTCCCGCCCGTGCGCTGACCTCGAATTCGGCCGCGCGCGCCGCCAGCCTTTTCGCCAGCACCGCGAGCCGCTGGCGAAAAGGCGGCTTCATGTGCTGGCCGGGCGGGATGTCCATCTCGACCAGCCATTCCTCGGGCAGATAGCAGCGCCCGACCCGGTCATCCTCTTCCACATCGCGCGCGATATTGGCGAGCTGGAAGGCGATGCCGAGATCGCAGGCCCGGTCGAGCGTCGCCTCGTCCTCGGGCGACACCCCCATCGCCACCGCCATCATGCAGCCGACCGCGCCCGCGACATGATAGCAATAGGTGTAGAGGTCGGCCTCGCTGCGCGGACGCCAATCCTCGGCGTCGAGCGCGAATCCTGCGATCAGGTCGCGCGCGAAGCGCGGCGGCATACGGGTCTCCGCCGCGACGATGCGCAGCGCGTCGAACGCCGGATCGCCCACCCAGTCGCCGGCAAGCGCGGCTTCGGTCATCGCCGAGATCCGCATGAGTCGTGCGGGGGCATCCTCGACGATCGTCATGCCGTGTCCATGGTCCTGACCGTCGGCGATATCGTCGCATTTCCGGCACCAGGCATAGAGCAGCCAGGCCCGTTCCCTTGTTTTCCGGTCGAACAGCCGGCTCGCCGCCGCGAAGCTCTTCGACCCGCGCGCGATCGATTCACCCGCCGTCGCGACGATCGCATCGCGGCTCGGCAGGTCGGCGCTCACAGGTCCTTGGCGCGCATCTTGGTGATCGTCTCGATCGGGGTGTGGTCTGCCATCTTCGCGAGCAGCCCATCGAGCCCATCGTCGATCAGCAGGATGCCCTGATGCTGCGGCCGCAGGAAACCGACCTCGCCCATCTTTTCGTAAAAGGCGATCAGATGGTCGTAATAGCCCGCCACGTTGAGCAGCCCGACCGGCTTGGCATGATAGCCGATCTGCGCCCAGCTCAGGGCTTCCCACAGCTCATCCATCGTGCCGGTGCCGCCGGGCAGGTTGACGAACCCGTCGGACAGGTCGGTGAAGGCCTGTTTGCGCTGGTGCATCGTGTCGACGACGTGCAGCTCGGTCAGCCCGCGATGCGCCACCTCGGCAGTCACCAGCGCGGTCGGGATGATCCCGATCACGTCGCCACCCGCCTCCAGCGCACTGTCGGCAATCGCCCCCATCAGCCCCAGCCGCCCGCCGCCATAGACGACGCCGATCCCGCGCTCGGCCAATGTGCGGCCGACGGCGCGCGCGGACTCGATGTAAACGGGATCGGCGGGGCTGGCAGAGCCACAATAGACGGCAAGTCGTTTCACAGGATCAATCTACCATTTTGATGACGACCTGATGGCCGTCGGGAAGGTCGCGGGTCTGCAGGCCGAGGCTCCCGGTGAAGGAGATGAGTTCGGCAATCGAAATGGTACAGAGATTCTCCGGCACGTACTCGCCCCCCAGCAGCGCCGGTACCTTCAGCGCGTAACAACGGCCTTCACCGGGTTCGCCAAAACGTTCGTGCGCGGCTTCGACCAGCGCCAGCGATTCCCAAACCTCGCGAGTCTCGGCCTGGTTCATATAGGCGAAGAGGCCGGTCTCATCAGCTGCCACCTGTTCGAGCGTCACTATTTCAGGGTCGAGATACCAGAAGGCGCCAGCCTCATCCCGTACGATGAGATGGCCCATCGGGCTGACGGCCGTCACCGCCGCGGCGCATATGCCAGTCCAGCTCCAGTCCTGATTGACGATCTTCGCAAGGGCATCGCTCACCGGGGTCCCTCCAGCATCAATGCCGCCGTCGCCTTGGCACTCCCGACAACCCCGGGAATGCCGGCGCCCGGATGCGTGCCTGCGCCGACGAAATACAGGTTCGGAATCTCGTCGTCGCGATTGTGCACGCGGAACCAGGCGCTCTGGGTCAGGATCGGCTCGAGGCTGAAGGCGCTGCCGAGATGCGCGTTCAGATCGGCGGCAAAGTCGCTCGGCGCGTAATGGAATTTGGTCACGATCCGCTCATGGATGTCCGGGATCAATCGCCGCCCCACCTCGTCGAGGATGCGCTTCTCCAGGATCGGCCCGATCTCCGCCCAGTCGACCGGGAATTTGCCGAGATGCGGCACCGGCGCCAGCGCGTAGAAGGTCGAATGCCCCTCGGGCGCCATGCTCGGATCGGTCACGGTCGGGTGATGGAGATAGAGCGAGAAATCCTCGGGCAGCACGCCGCTGTCGTACAGGTCGGTCAGCAGGCCTTTGTAGCGCGGGCCGAACAGGATCATGTGGTGCGGGATGCCTGGCCAGGTGCCCTTGATCCCGAAATGCACGACGAACAGGGACGGGGAATAGCGTTTCCGCTCCAGCCGGTTCTTCGTCCGCTGCGCGCTGCGCGATGTCTTCAGCAGATCGCGATAGATGTGCATCACGTCGCCGTTGCACGCGACCATGTCGGCCTTGCCTTCCCAGCCCGACGCAGTGACCACGCCGGTCGCCTTGTCGCCCAAGGTCTCGATGCTCGTCACCGGATCGTTCAGACGAAGCACCCCGCCCAGCCGCTCGAAATGCGTCACCATGCCCGCGATCAGCTTGCTGGTGCCGCCCTTGGCAAACCACACGCCGCCGTCACGCTCCAGCTTGTGGATCAACGCGTAGATCGCGCTGGTGGTCATCGGGTTGCCGCCGACGAGCAAGGTGTGGAAGCTCAGCGCCTGGCGTAGATGCTCGTCCTTCACGAAGCTCGACACGATCGAATAGACCGATCGCCACGCCTGATATTTCATCAGCGACGGCGCTGCCTTGATCATCGACGCGAAGTCGAGGAACGCCACATGGCCGAGCTTCACATAGCCTTCCTGATACACCCCGGCGGCATAATCGAGGAACTTGCGGTACCCGGCGACGTCCTCGGGATTGAGCCTGGCGATTTCCGCCATCAGCACGCTGTCGTCGTTGGTGTAATCGAAGCTGGTCCCGTCGGGCCAGTTGAGCCGGTAGAAGGGCAGCACCGGCGCGAGCGTCACGTCGTCCGCCATGTTGCGCCCGGTCAGCGCCCACAGCTCCTGCAGGCAGGGCGGATCGGTGATGACGGTCGGCCCGGCATCGAAGGTGAAGCCGTCCTTCTCCCAGACATAGGCACGCCCGCCGGGCTTGTCGCGCGCCTCGACGATGACCGTCTCGATGCCCGCCGATTGCAGCCTGATGCCGAGCGCGAGTCCGCCGAACCCGGCACCGATGACGATGGCGGTACGGCTCATGTCGGGTTCCGGTGCACGGTCGGGCGGATTGCTCCGATGGCACGGCCCACGGGTACGGGGGGCTTGCCCATCAGGACGCGGGCCTTGTCGGCGATGGTCGATCTTCCTGCATAGAAACGGCCTATAAGACGGGGATCGAGCCGATAGAAGCGTTCGAGGATGCGATAGCGTTCGGCGGGCTCGGCCGCCTTGAACAGCATCTTGTCGAGCATGCGGTAGAAACCGCGCCTGTGCCAGGTCGACCGCGCCAGGCCATAGGTCAGGTCGTGCAGCGCCTTGCCCGAAAAATCGGTGGCCCGCGCGATCAGCGATGCGGTGCGCACCGCATCCGGCAGCGAATAGCCGGTGGTCGGGTGGAACAGCCCGGCGCGCATGCCCGCCTTGGCGACCTTGTTGCCGCCGCTGCGCCAATATTCCTCGAAATCGCCACCCATCGCGACCGGCAGAACCCCGGCTTCCTCGCGCGCGACATGATCGACCTGCCAGCCCCGCGCGCCGACATAATCGGCGATCCGCTGAGTCAGCACCGCCCGGTCGAATCCGGGCGTGTCGCTGTAATAGGTGTCCTCGACGAACATCCGGGTCGCGGCGAAGGGCAGGCAATAGATGAAACGATATCCGTCGATCTGCTCGACGGTTGCATCCATCACCATCGGATGCGGCGCGCCGTGATCCTCCGCGAGGCGGAATTCGCGCCCCAGGAATTTCTGCCAGCCCAGCTCGAGCAGCCCGAGATCGCCCGGCCCGCGTGCGTCGATCACGCCCCTGGCCTGGATGCGGTCGCCATCGGCCAGCACCACCGCGGTCGGACTGGCGCCCAGCACCTTGCGCCGGGTCATCAGCGCGCCTTCGGGCAGGGCGGCGCGCACCACGGCGTCGAGCCGTTCGGATTCGATCGAATAATAGGCCGCATTCAGTGTCCGGCGATGCGCCGGGAAAGCGATATCATAGCTTTTCCAGCCATAGCTGATCAGTGGGGCGACGATCCACCGGTCGGCGTCAGCCACGTCGCTGGCGAAGAAGGACCAGAGATGGTTGCCGCCGACCCCGCCCGATCCCTCGATCAGCCTGATGTCGAGGTCGGGATGCTTCTTCTTCAGCGCCAGCGTCACCAGCCCGCCGGCCAGCCCGGCGCCGACGATCGCGATATCGCAGGAAAGGAGGGCTGGCATGGTGTTGGCGTAGCCGAATCGCTTCGTCGTGCAAATCGCGCGCTTGCCCCTTTTCGGGCCCCGGCTAGGATCGGCGTCGAGGGGAAGCCATTCATGCGTATCCTGACCGCCATTGCCGCCGTTGCTTTAGCGCTGTCGCCAGTCATGGCGCAGGAGCGGATCAAGACCGCGGATCTGGAGACGGTCAGCCGCCGCGGCGCCCAGCTCTACGCCTTCGATCAGGCCGCCTGGCACACGACGGACGCGATGGTGGCGAAGCAATTGCCGCGCGACACCATGGCCGCGATCCGCGGCTGGGTCGTCGAGCCGCATGGCGACGCCCTGACCGTCACTTATTACGGGTTCGAGGGCACGAAACCCTATGCGATCTATGCCGCCGACTATGCGGACGGCAAGGTTGCCGCCGAACGCATCCCCGCCGTCAGGGAGCCGCTTTCGGCCCAGGGCGAGCGCATGGCCGCAGCGCTCGAAGTCGCGCGGGATTTGGAACTCAAGGGCTGCGTCGACCGGCCCTACAACAGCGTGGTCCTGCCGCCCCAGTCGGACGGCACCATCCCGGTATATCTTCTCACGCCGATGGTCACGCAGGACGCCTATCCGTTCGGCGGCCATCACGAGGTGGATATCGGGCTGGACGGAAAGGTCGCCGCCATGCGCGATTTCACCAATAGCTGCCTCGTCGTGGCGCAGCCCAAGGATGCGGTCATGGGCTTCGTCACGCACCTGCTCGATCCGCATCCGACCGAGATCCATGTCTATCTGTCGCTATGGATGGGCAAGCCCATCGCGGTCGGGACCGGAAAGGACGTCGCCTGGATGGTGGAAGGGACGAAAGTCTCGCCCCTCAGCCCGAAGGACGGCGCCAAAAAGCGCTGACGCCGTCCCGCCCCGCTCAGGCTGCCTGAAGCAGCGGCATCTCCGCCCCCATTGCCCGCGCGATCGAAGGGCGCTTGCGCATCGTTGTTCGCCAGCCGAGCAGCACCGGCCAGTCGGCGATCGGCACCCCGGCATGTTCGCACCAGTTGAGCACGCTCAGCAGATAGGCATCGGCCACGCTGAAGCTGTCGAGCAGATAATCGGCGCCGTCGAGATGAGTCGACAGCAGGTCCAGCCGCTTTGTCGCCAGCTCGCGTGCCCAGGCCTTGGCGCCTTCGGGTGGCGCCTTGCTCATCAGCGGCGTGAACACCGATTTGTGCAGCTCGGTCGAGATGAAATTGAGCCAGCGCATCATCTGATAGCGCTCCTCGGTATAGGGCGCCGGCGCCAGCACGCCTTCCGCCGCAAGATCGGCGATATAGGTCAGCACCGCCGGCCCCTCGGTCAGCGCAAGGCCGCCCATCGTCTCCATCGCCGGGACATAGCCCATCGGGCTGATCGCGGTGAACGGGCGCCCGTCGGGCAGGCGTCCGCCCGGCGGGACCTGGACGAACTCGGCATCGAGCTCTGCCTCCTCGATCGCGATCCGCGTTGCGAGCGAGCAGGCGAAGGGAATGAAATAGAGCTTCATGGGGACCTCCCTGGGCCTTGGTTGATTTCCGTACCGTTTCGCATAATATATGCCCAAGTCAACGATTCATTGCGAAACGGTACAGATTTGTCACAACGCCCCCGCGGCCGCCCGCGCAGCTTCGATGCCAATGTCGCGCTCAAGGCGGCGTCGGAGCGCTTCCGCACGCACGGCTTTGCCGGTACCTCGCTCGACGAGCTGGCCGAAGCGACCGGCCTCGCTCGCCCCAGCCTCTATGCGGCGTTCGGAGACAAGCGTGCGTTGTATCTCGCCGCGCTCGCCCGGCTGACCGACCGGGCCGAGCGCAGCTTCGCCTCGCTCGGCAGCCTGGGTCTGCCCTTGCGCGAGATGGTCGAGCGGATGCTGATCGGCGCGCTCGACGGCTATATGTCGGGCGAGAAGGGGCCGTCGGGCTGCCTCTTGATCGGCACCGCCACCGCTGAAGCCGCCGCCGACCCGGAGGTCCGCGCCGCGCTCGGCAGGTTCCTCGCCATGGAGGATCGCTGCATCGAGGAACTGCTCATCGCCGCGGGCAGCGCGCGTCCAGAGCCCTCGACGGCGATCGTCGCCTCGGTGCTCCACTCGCTGAGCGTCCGCGCCCGAGCCGGCGAATCGCGCGAGTCGATGGAACGCATCGCGCGGGATTGCGCCGCGATGGTGGTCTAGCCGGGGCATTGCCGTGTAAGGCGGTGGCGATGACCGCCCTGCTCGCCATCCTGCTCTCCGCCGTCGCGATGACTCTGATCGTCGGTATCCGCTACCTGATCGTCAGCGGCGCCTTCGCCGTGGCGACCCGGGCGAAGCATCCCGGCCTCTATGCCGGGCTCGATCCGCAGATCCGGCGCGAGATCTGGTGGAGCCTCGCCTCCGCCGCGATCTACGGCGTTCCCGCCGGCATCATCGCCTGGGGGTGGCAGAATCGCGGCTGGACGCTGATCTACAGCGACATCCACGTCTTCCCGCTCTGGTACCTGCCCGTCTCGGTGCTGCTCTATCTGATCGCGCACGACGGCTGGTTCTACTGGACTCATCGCTGGATGCACCTGCCGCGCCCGTTCCGCATTGCGCACGCCGTCCATCACGCCAGCCGCCCGCCCACCGCCTGGGCGGCGATGGCGTTCCACCCGATCGAGGCGATCACCGGCGCTGTGGCAATTCCGCTACTGGTGTTCGTGATTCCGATCCATCCGTACGCGCTCGGAGTGGTGCTCACCGTCATGACCGTTATGGGGGTTACCAACCATATGGGGTGGGAGGTTTTCCCTGCGTTCATGTGGCGGGGGCGAATGGGGGGCTGGCTCATCACCGCGAGCCATCATCAGCGGCACCATGAGCAATATGGGGGGAATTATGGGCTTTATTTCCGATTCTGGGATCGCCTCTGCGGTACCGATCGCGGCATCGGGGATTTTGTCCGCGATCATGAACGCGCGCGTCGTAAAGCGGCCGGGCTTGGCGATCGTCGCGATGGCGCTGCTGCCGGGGGCGATGCCGGTCTCTGACCTGTCGCTCGACGTGGCGAAGCTGCGCTCGACGCGCGGCCTGATCCGCGTCTGCCTCACCGCCGATCCGTCGAACTTCCCCAAATGCACCGACGACAAGCGCGCGGTGACCCGGTCGGTGTCGGCGACCCGCCACGACATCAGCTTCGACGGCCTGCCGCGCGGCGATTATGCCATCGCGGTGATCCATGACGAGAACGGGAACGGCAAGCTCGATACCTTTGCCGGCATTCCGAAAGAGGGCTTCGGCTTCTCGCGCAACCCGATCATCACCTTCGGCCCGCCCAGCTTCAAGGCGGCGCGTTTCACCGTCTCGGGTGATGCGGATGCGCAACAGGTGAAAATGCTTTATCTGCTCTAGGCGGTGACGATGGACCCAAAGCGACAATGGACGCGTTGCGATGCGAAACCCGTTCCTGGAGTAGCCATGTGATCACGGAAAACCGTACCGCTCTTCTCGCCGCGACCTTGCTGTGCTGCACCGCCACCGCCGCCTTCGCCCAGGAAGCCCCCCCGCCGGACGCGCCTGACAAGGATCGCAACAGCCTCACCATCGGCGGCGGCGCGGCTTATATGCCCAGCTATGAAGGCTCCAACGATTATATCCTCGCCCCCGCCGTGGCGGCGCGCGGCAAGATCGGCGGCTTCGCCTTCTCGACCCACAACACCCAGCTTTATGTCGATCTGATCCCGAATCCGTCGGGCCCGTCCTTCGATTTCCAGCTCGGCCCGATCGTCGGGCTCAATTTCAACCGGGTCGCCCGCATCAAGGATCCTCAGGTCCAGGCGCTCGGCACCCGCAAGATCGCGCTCGAGGCGGGCGGCTTCATCGGCATCGGCAAGACCGGCCTGATCACCAGCGACTATGACAATCTCACGATCAAGCTCGCTTATGTCCATGACGTCAGCAAGGTCTATCGCAGCTATGTGATCACCCCTTCGATCGAATATAGCACGCCGCTCAGCCGCACGGCGTTTGTCGGCCTCTCGGCCTCCGCCGATTATGCCGGCGCCGGCTATTCCCGCGCCTATTTCGATGTCGACGCCGCCGGCTCGTTGCGCAGCGGCCTGCCGGTATACACCGGCGGCAAGGGCTGGAAGGATCTGACCTTCGGCACGGTGGTCGGTCATTCCCTCACCGGGGATCTGCTCCACGGCCTCGGCATCTATGCCATGGGTTCCTACACCCGGATGCAGGACAGTTATGCCGCCAGCCCGGTGGTGAGCATCGCCGGCAGCCGCAACCAATGGTTCGGCGCATTGGGGCTGGGCTATACTTTCTGATCCCTTTTTTGAGATGGACCGAAGGATGTGCGACGGATCGGGACGAACGCCTGTTGCTGTCGCCCCCGCACATCGGCTACCCGGATACGGAAACCGGTCGGAATCGACATGCCCGGCATGCAAATGACGGGAAACGGTGGCTGAATCCGTCCTGTCGCATGGGACACCATCTCAAGGAGAGGTCGCTTTGACCGAAGACCAGCAGCTGATCGAGGGTGGCGAATCGGCCCTCCAGCCGGAAACGACGCTGCGTAATGAGCGCCGCGAATTCTTCAGGGCAGCGCTCGGTGCCGCCGCGGCGACCGCCGCGGGCGCCGGCGCGCTGTCGATCGCGACCTCGGCCTCGGCTGCGACGATCGCCGACAACGACATGGGCAATTTCCTGCTCCAGATCGAATATCTGGCGGCGCAATATTACAGCTTCGCCGTTACCGGCACCGGCCTTCCCGCCGCGCTGCTCACCGGGGTCGGCACCGCCGGCGCCGCCACCGGCGCGCGTCAGGTGACCTTCACCGATCCGCTCGTCGCGCAATATGCCAGCGAGATCCAGCAGGACCTGGCAGCGCATGTCGCCTTCCTGCGCGCCACGCTCGGCACGGATGGCGCGACGGCCCAGCCGGCGATCGACCTGGGCTTTGCCGCGGGCAGCGGCTTCAGCAAGGCGGCCGTCGGCGCCGGCATCGCCGCCGCCGGGGCGTTCGATCCTTATGCCAGCGACGAGAATTTCCTGCTCGGCGCCTATATCTTCGAGGACGTCATCGTCACCGCCTTTGCCGGCGCCGCCGCGTCGATCTCCGACAAGACCTTCCTCGGCAAGGTCCTCGGCCTGCTCTCGGCCCATTCGCACCATACCGCGGTGATCCGCTCGCTGCTCTACTCGAAGGGCGTCGCGACGCCGGTGCTCAGGACGAATGCCGACAAGATCTCGGATCAGCTCCGCGACCTGCTCGACGGCACCACCGATCTCGATCAGGGCATCTCGCCCGTCGGGACCGGCGCCACTATCCAGTCGAACGTCGTGCCCAACGGGGCGGACGGCCTCATCGCCGGCCGCTCGACCGGCCAGGTGCTGAACATCTTCTATCTGAACAGCCTGGCCGTCTCGTCGGGCGGCTTCTTCACCGCGGGCCTCAACGGCACGGTGAAGGTCAGCTCGGCGAACTGATCGCGCACCTGCTCCCCAAAGGGAAGATTTCACGATGATCGATACCGATACCCCGATCCTGGCGCCGAACATGACCGGCGCCGACGACGACCGCAGCGTCGGGCAGCGCCGGCGCTTCCTGCTGCTCGCCGGCAGCGCCACCATGGCGATGGGCCTCGCGGCCTGCGGCGGCAGCAGCGACAGCACGCCGACGCCCACCCCCACCTCGACCGCCACGCCCACGCCGTCGCCGACCGCGACGTCCACGGTCGCGCTCGACGTGGATTACCTCAATTTCGCGCTTCAGCTGCAATATCTCGTCGCGCAATATTTCGTCCGCGCCACCACGGGCTCGGGCATCGAGGCGATCCCCGCCTCCAGCACCCTGCCCGGCGGCGGCGCTGCGCTGCTCACCGGCACCGGCACGCAGGGCGCGGTGACGGGCGGCGCTCAGGTGACCTTCACCGATGTCGTGCTCGGCCAATATGCGCGCGAGATCGCGGCGGGCGAACTCGCCCTGCTCGGCTTCCTGCGCTCGGCGATCGGCTCGGCCGCCGTCTCGGCCCAGCCGGCGATCGACATCTCCAACAGTATCACCGGCGGCTTCACCCGGCTGGCGCGCGCCGGCGGTTATATCGGCCCGGCCGATCAGTTCGATCCCTATGCGAGCGAGTTCAATTTCCTGCTCGGCGCGTTCCTGCTGCAGGATGTGATCGTCAGCGCCTATATCGGCGCGACGCCGTCGATCGCGAACCTGGTCTATGTCAACGCGGCGGCCGATGCCCTGGCGACCAAGTCGTTCCACGCGGCGATGATCCGTTCGCAGCTCTATGCCCGCGGCGCCGCCGCACGCACCGCGACCGATCAGCTCAGCAACGCCCGGGATTCGTTCGACGGCGCCAGCGACAATGATCAGGGGGTCACCGGCAACGCCTCGACCGCCAACGTCACGCCGACCAATATCGACGGCATCGTCTTCGGCCGCACGCCGGGGCAGGTGCTCAACGTGCTCTACACCACCTCTTCGGCGGTGACGGGCGGGGGCTTCTACCCCAACGGCGTGATCAGCACCTATTTCAAGACCAGCGCCGCGAGCTGATCGTGCGATAAGACGGTGCCGGCCCGCTCCCCCACCCGGCCTCCCATTCAGTATATTCTGTGGGAGGCCGGGTGGGGGAGCGGGCCGGCACCGTTTCGCGAAGCGCGAACAAGAACGCCGCGCGGCCTTTTCTTTGTGCGCCGACGCGCCTAGACCGGTCCCTTCCCCGGGGGGGCGCTGATGCGCGCCTGAGAGGGGGGCTGCAGCCCCCGACCCGCCGAACCTGATCCGGTTGAGACCGGCGGAGGGAGGGAGTGGTTTTCACCCGGAAACCGTCCTCGCTCCGCATCATTGGAGTGAAGACATGGCCGACATCCCCGCCCGCACCGAAATCGGCGTCACCACTGGCCCGATCCGCGGCTCCAGGAAAATCCATGTCGGTGAATGGCGCGTGGCGATGCGCGAGATCATGCTCGAGCCGTCGAGCGGCGAGGCGCCCTTGCGGGTCTACGACACCTCGGGCCCCTATACCGATCCCAGGGCGATCATCGACATCAACGCCGGCCTGCCGTCGCTCCGCCGCGACTGGATCGTCGGCCGCGGCGACGTCGAAAGCTATGACGCGCGGGAGATCAGGCCCGAGGACAACGGCCTGTCCGGCCCGGATCGCTCAGCCGGCGTGCCCCAATTCCCCAATGTCGTGAAGCGCCCCTTGCGCGCAAAGGCCGGCCACAATGTCAGCCAGATGCACTATGCCCGCAAAGGCATCATCACGCCCGAAATGGAATATGTCGCGATCCGCGAGAATA
This sequence comes from Sphingomonas sp. GW821-FHT10F11, assembly GCF_058809095.1. Classification (NCBI taxonomy): domain Bacteria; kingdom Pseudomonadati; phylum Pseudomonadota; class Alphaproteobacteria; order Sphingomonadales; family Sphingomonadaceae; genus Sphingomonas; species Sphingomonas sp. GW821-FHT10F11. Next base: position 330,629 of record NZ_JBXASH010000004.1, on the reverse strand, counting down.
TGGGCCGCGCCGCCGCGAAGGAGAAGCTGATCCGCGACGGCCAGGATTGGGGTGCCTCGATCCCCGATCACGTCACGCCCGAATTCGTCCGGGACGAGGTCGCCCGCGGCCGCGCGATCATCCCCAACAACATCAACCACCCCGAATCCGAGCCGATGGCGATCGGCCGCAACTTCCTCGTCAAGATCAACGCCAATATCGGCAACAGCGCCGTCGCTTCCAACGTCGCGGCGGAAGTCGACAAGATGGTCTGGTCGATCCGCTGGGGCGCGGACACGGTGATGGACCTCTCCACCGGCCGCAACATCCACGACACGCGCGAATGGATCCTGCGCAACGCACCCGTGCCGATCGGCACCGTGCCGATCTACCAGGCGCTGGAAAAGGTCGGCGGCGTCGCCGAGGACCTCACCTGGGACATTTTCCGCGACACGCTCATCGAGCAGGCCGAACAGGGCGTCGACTATTTCACCATCCATGCTGGCGTGCGCCTGGCGTACGTCCCGATGACCGCGAAGCGCGTCACCGGCATCGTCAGCCGCGGCGGCTCGATCATGGCGAAATGGTGCCTCGCGCACCACAAGGAGAGCTTCCTCTACGAGCGCTTCGACGAGATCACCGAGATCATGAAGGCCTATGACATCGCCTATTCGCTCGGCGATGGTCTGCGCCCCGGCAGCATCGCGGATGCCAATGACGAAGCGCAGTTCAGCGAGCTCTACACGCTCGGCGAACTCACCCACCGCGCCTGGAAGCAGGACGTCCAGGTCATGATCGAAGGCCCCGGCCATGTGCCGATGCACAAGATCAAGGAGAATATGGACAAGCAGCTCGAGGTTTGCGGGGAAGCGCCCTTCTACACGCTCGGGCCGCTTACGACGGACATCGCGCCGGGCTACGACCATATCACCAGCGGCATCGGCGCCGCGATGATCGGTTGGTACGGCACGGCGATGCTTTGCTACGTCACGCCCAAGGAGCATCTCGGCCTCCCTGACCGCGACGATGTGAAGGTAGGTGTCGTCACCTACAAGCTCGCCGCCCACGCCGCCGATCTCGCCAAGGGCCACCCGGCCGCGAAGCTCCGCGACGACGCCCTGTCACGCGCCCGCTTCGAATTCCGCTGGCGCGACCAGTTCAACCTGTCGCTCGATCCCGACACGGCGGAGCAATATCACGACCAGACCCTCCCCGCCGAAGGCGCCAAGACCGCGCATTTCTGCTCGATGTGCGGCCCCAAATTCTGCTCGATGAAGATCACCCAGGAAGTCCGCGACTTCGCGGCGAAGCAGAACAGCGGCGTGGATAGCTTCCTGGCTGCCAATCCTCCCCGGAACGGGGAGGGGGACCATGCGCAGCATGGTGAAGGGGGGCTCGCCCCAAGCGCCGACGATGCGGCGCGTGCGCGCTTCGCGAATGGCGACGCGGAGAGGGGCATGAACGAGATGAGCGAAAAGTTTCGTGAGAAGGGTGGGGAGATTTACCTGCCGGCGGCGGAGTAGGGCCTTCTAAAAGGCCTCCCTCGGCTCTGCCGGGGGAGGGGACCATTCGCTCATCGCGAATGGTGGAGGGGGCGTCGCCGTCAGCGGTCGGTCATCACCTTGACGAACGAGGAGCACGATCTTGCCCGGGCGCAGGCGGAAGGCATTACGCCGGAGCGGGTGCTGGAGTTATATGCGACTTATGGGCATGTTGCTGGCTGAGGTTCTTGTCCGCTCGACTCGTGCGGGAAAATTCAGTGCGCTGCCACGGCGATTCGGAGATGCGTGATTTTTTTCGATTGAAGGTTCTAATGTCTTAGAGCCGATAAGAGTTAAAGATCGCGTTCCGCCGTTTTGTCTCTTAGTCACGAGGGCCTTCTACTGAGGGGCGACGCAATGAGCGACTACCAGCTAACTAGGTCTGCAGTTTCGCATTTTGAGGCAATCGCAAGGGCAGCGTCCGGGCAAAAGTTTGTATCACATGCGACAGCTCAATTTGACGATCTTCACGCCAAATACTATTCTAATAGCGATAACCCGGATTATGGTGCCGATATAAAGAAATTTTGCTACCTCTATAAATACTCGGTCGCACACGGATACTATATTTACTCAACCCTTAGAAAATTAAATCCGAAGGTACGCCCGCCGATATTTTCTCGCCCCTTGACTCGGGTGGCTTGCATTGGCGGCGGCCCAGGTACGGAGTTGATCGGAGTGTCGCGATTTATTCGTCACTCGGAGAAGGAGTTCGGGGGAAAGAAGGTTGAAGTAACCATATTTGATAAGGAACCTTCTTGGAAGAGCGCCTGCCAAAAGGTCCTAGATTGCGTTAAAGGGAACATAGATATTTCTTTTAAATTTGTTGTCTTTGATGCGTCGGATCCGACGACCTATAAAGCGTTGGATTTTTCGAAGTTTCATCTTGTCATGTCTAATTTCTTTATGTCCGAAATACGGAAGTCCAAAATAGTTGGGCAATCCGCTTCGTTTTGGAAGCATTTATTTAGCTCGATGGGTGCAGGCAAAATATTCGTCGCTGTAGATTTCGCCGACAATGACGGGCTTGGTTGGAAATACGCAAACGGCATTTTACCTAAGAACTCTATAGAAGTCCTCTCGGATAGTAGTGTTTCAATGTCATGTCCGGACGATAAGGCAAGTATAGCTGCGCTGGCTGTGGAGTTAGATCATAGGCCAAAAAAGAATGCTACGAATTTTGTCCTAGCGATTATCACGGGTTGATTTGTGAAAGATCTATTTTCATCAGAGCAGAGATTTGAACCAATTCCGATGGTGGATGCGGATGTATCAATTCTTCGTGATCTTGATACTCACGCTCCCCACCTGGTAATTTTTGAAAGATTGATATCAGAGACGAAGTGGCAACAAAGAGAGATGAACATTTACGGAAAGAAGATTCTGCAGCCAAGGTTGACCGCTTGGTACGGCGATCCGGATCGCACGTACCTTTATTCAGGCATAAAAAATACTCCACTGCCATGGACAGACCTTCTTAGAGAACTAAAGAGAAGAATAGAAGATTGCACCGAAGCGAGATTTAACAGCGTTCTTTTGAATTTCTATAGAGACAATAGTGACAGCATGGGTTTTCACAGTGACGATGAGAGGGAGTTGGGGCGAGAGCCGGTCATTGCGTCTCTTAGTTTTGGGGATACGAGGAACTTTCTATTTAAGCACAAGCTTAGAAAGGATCTCCAGACGGTCTCTGTTCCGCTGACTGATGGAAGTGTGATGTTGATGAAGGGGGCGACTCAACGATTTTGGAAACATGCAATTAATCGCGAATCCAGACCGTGTGGTCCGAGAGTAAATTTAACTTTTAGAAGGATTTACAATGCGCAGGAGTTGGACGCCTTGGCAAATGAAGAGCGCAAAGCGCGATATCAATGAATACGCAAGTTTGCTAAATAGGGAGACTCTCTAACGCCGCCGCTTCCAATCCAGCGAAACCCCAATCCGCTGACCCCAACTCCCATCCCATTCCGTCCGAAGCCCATGCGCTTCGAGGTGCGTGACGATATCCTTCGCCACCCCCAGCGCAGCCTCCTCACCCTCCTCGCAGGCACCATAGTTCAGATACAGCCCGCCCCCCTCCGCGGCGCGTTCCGTGTCCTGCATATGATAGAAAGCATAGCCGCGCGTCGGCCGGCCGGCTTTCTGCACCGCGTCGATCTCATCCCATATCTCGCTCGAGCCGCAGGTGCCGCAGCAGGTGAAGTGCTGGCGCGAGATGACGCCTCTGGCTTCCAGCGCAACAAAGGCGTCGTCCAGTCTGTCGCAGTCCGTCCGCGCCGGCCAGCCGCGCTGCGCTTCCCTCTGCTCGGCCAGTGCCTCGCGCAGCAGCCGCTGCGCGTTGCGGCGCAGCTCGGCCGGCTCGAACTCCTCTTCGAAGGAGTCGGTCGCATGAGTCAGGATCGCATCCTCGTCGTAGAAGCCGGTCGCGACATCGCGCCGGATGGAATCGCGCAGCCAGTCGACCTTCTCGTTCGGATCGGCTTCGGCAGCCATCGGCGTTTCGGCGGGTGGCGTCTCGGCGTTGCGACGGCCAAGGATACGATCGAACAGGGATTTCATGCGGTCCTTCCCGACAGCCTACTCGATAGCGGTTCTAGCAGCCCGGCAATGGCGCCGAAACCGGCTCGCCACCAAATTTGACTCCGCCATTCCACGCCCCTCATATCGGAACAGGGACGCTGCACTTTTGGCAGCCTTGGGCGCAAAGTTCCGGCAGGCCGGCGGGGAGATTCAGCCGCGGGCAGCGGGATGAAGCGACAAAAGAGGGGAGTGGAATGGGGATCATCGTTCGAGGCCGATGGCTGACCGCCGCATCTTGCGTTTTCGTCATCGGAACGCCCGTGATCGCGCAGGAGGTGCCGACGCCCGTAGCGACCGAGCTTCCTCCGCCCCCGCGCGACCGCACTGCCGTGCTCGCCCCGGATGCGCCGGCTCCGGGTGCGGAGGCCTGCCAGATCCATGTCTGGTCGACCGGCAAGATCAAATCCTATGTGACCGGCTTCGCCGAGGCGATGGGCGGCGGCGTGCTTGGGCCGGCGCTCGACGGCAATCGCGCCAGGCCCGAAACCGTGGAAGGCATGTTGCGGCGGAGCATGGAGGGCAGGCGCCAGGCAGCGCTTCTTGCCCGGCTCGATCTGGCGGCCTTGTTCGCCATGCCGGCTGTGGTGATCGTGCCCAACGCGCAGCCGACCGAGACGAGTCAGTGGAAATCGGCCAAGGGCCGGATGACCGCTGCAACCGGTGCCTGTTACGGCGAGATCATCGTGCGGGACATGTACTTCCTGAAGACGGCTCTTTTTCCGCCGACGCTCCGCGTGAACTTCACCTTTCGCGATTTCCGTGGTGGCCAGGCAACGCCCACCCTCGTGCAGGGGCGCGGCGGGGTTAAGCTCAACTTCTATCCGACCGTGTCGACCACCGACATCACCGTGATCACCCGCGGGTTCGAGGACGCCTATGTCGGCGCCTTCGAGGAGTTCGTGACGGAGCAGAAAACCAAGGGGTTGAAGTGAGAACGGGCCGAAGGGCGCTTGCTCCCGATTGCGCCCAACACCGTCCGAATATGACGTTGCGGGTGTAATAACCATCTGTCATGCTTCCCGAAATCGCGCTTCCTTTCGAAGTGCGGCACGCGGAGGGGGCTCGGCATGTTCTTTATTTCCTGGGGGTCGAAGGGCGCGATCGCCGATGTCGGATCGGCCGGCACCCTGCATTGCAATCGGTGCGATCACGATGCGCCCTTCTCGAAGATGATCGCCTATCGCATTCGGCACATCTACTGGCTGTTCCGCTGGATCACCGACAAGACGCCCTATCTGCTGTGCGGCAATTGCGGTGCGGAGCATCTCGCCGATCATGGGAGCTTCGACGACAAGGAAGTCCGCGCCGCCATTCCGTTCTGGGACCGGCGCGGCTGGACGGTCGGCCTTGGCGCGATCGGCAGCGTCTTCGCGCTCGGCTCGATCGCGGCGGCGGCGGATAGCGCCGCGGACAGCGGCTATGTCCAGGCGCCGCATGTCGGCGACGTCTACGAAACCGATATTGCGAAGCTGCTCAAGAGCCCGGAAGCACCCGAGATGCTGAGCGCGATGCGAGTCACCGGCGTAAAGGGCGGCGCGGTCGAGATGGAAGTGGCGACGACCTATTATACCGATTGGCGCGGGGTGGATCGCGACATCAACAACGGCAAGGCCGCATCCCACGACTATTACGCGCCCGACCGGCTGGTGATCCCGATCGCCGACCTGAAGAAGATGCATGACGAAGGCGTGGTGCACGACATCCGTCGCTGATTCCCCAGGCAACTGACCGACGAAACTCGGGGACACTATATTAATTTCTAGCCGGCGTGGCGCTCTTCGCCCCGGTCCGGCGGCAAACGGGCCGTACCGCCCTATCGCGCCGGTTCCCCAGCCCCGCCAATCGCCCCGGGGCACGCTCCCGGCGGCGTGACGGCGGTCACGGGTACCGCTCCTCCCGCCCGCTAGATTCCGATCGCCATGCAGGTCATCGGGAGACACACCATGAAGAAAGCCGCTCCGTTCGAGTTCGCCGAGACACAGCGCCCGGACCCCGAGGTTCATATTTTCGGCACCGGGCATGTGTGCAAGACCGACCGGCGGGGCCATGCGACCCCCAAGGGGCGGTCGCTCTTCGACCTCCGGGTCGACGCGTCCGGCGGTTTCATTCCTCTCTGGGCGCCCAATGGAATGCTGCGCTATCGCTTCCAGGAGCAATCGATGCGGCAGTTTCGCGATCCGGAGGGAACGAAGGCCGCGATACGAGCGCTGATGGGCGAGGCGCTTGCCGCGTGGGGGGACGCGGCGCCGATCCGTTTCGCGGAGCGGCAGGATGCGTGGGACTTCGAGATCACCGTGCGCAATGCCGACGATTGCGACATCAACGGCTGCGTCCTCGCCAGCGCCTTTTTTCCCGATCACGGGCAGCACGAGCTGGTGCTGTACCCGAAGATGTTCGGGCAGCCCAGGAAGGAGCAGGTCGAAACGCTCGTGCATGAAATCGGCCATATCTTCGGGCTGCGGCACTTCTTCGCGAATGTCAGCGAGCAGGCCTGGCCATCCGAACTCTATGGCGAGGACAATCGGTTCTCGATCATGAACTATGGCGCCGACAGCTATTTGACCGCTGACGACACCGCCGATCTCAAAAAGCTGTACCAGGCCGTCTGGGCCGGGCGGCTGACCGATATCAACGGGACGCCGATTCGGCAGATGAAGCCGTTCAGCTCGGATCGGCCCTGATTGCGCCGGGGCGCGGGAGGCTGCTGGTCGGAAGCAATCGGTCGTGAAAAGGCCGGGCCCGCATCTCCGCCCCGCCCGGCCGGGATCAGCCCGGCGCGCCCTCGCTCATGCCGAACGACCGCGCCTGCCGCACGCCGCGCAGGCCATGGCCCGGCAGGCGCGTCGCCGGCCCGGCGTCATTGGCGGCCGGCGCCATGAACACGCTCTCCAGCGCGGCGCGGTTGATCCCGTCGGGCGCCGAGCTGCACGGGAATTTCGTCCGCAGCCCCTGCACGGTGGCGGCCTGGGCCAGCGCCCGGTCCTTCAGCCGCTGGGCGACCGATTTGCGCACCGGCAACCCGGCGACGATCTTGATCCAGCTGTTCCAGCTGATCCCCAGCCGCTGCATCACCTCGGCCTGCGATCCGACCAGGGGCTCCAGATCCTCCACCAGCTCTCGGTTGACGATGCACATTTCCGGTCGTCGCTGCATGATCTGCTTCCTCGAAGAGCATTGTCGGCCCGGCGCAGGGCGAACTCCATCGCCGTCCAGCAAGCGGCCGCGCCGCCGCATCGCTGGAAGACACGATGCCTTTGTCGAGGAGCACGAGTCTCCTCTGGCAAACCTCTCCGAACATACCGCAATGACCGCGGCTTATCTACAAACTATCGCTGGAGCTATTCCGAAGACATTCCAGACAAGTCCGCCCCATCGCGACGAACTGATCGGAATATACTATAGGATGTATCTATTCTTTGGCGACGCGTTGTTGTAATTTTATGTATCTTGTTTGTTCGAGTCTCGACACGCCGCTGGAGCGTGCCGAGGCCCCCTGGTTGATATCAGATCGCCCACGGCGTTTCTCATCAAAGGAGCGCGACTTTAGCGTTGGGCGCTTCAAATTCATGCACAAACACCGGAATCGCGCAGGATTCCGGCGCAGTGGAGCGTCGGGTTGCGAGAAAGCGATTCAAACGGGGCGACGATTCGTCTCGCCGTCTCGATTCAATCATGCACCGAATCCGCGCATGCCGTCGGCATGGCCCGTCCCTCGCACTACCAGCCCGGCCTTGCGCGTCGGGCACGTCTCGCCTGCGGTCTCGGCATGGACAATGCCGCCCTTGCCGACTTCCTCACGGTCAGCCCAGCGACGCTCTATCGCTGGCTCCACCGCTATCCGGATTTCGCCGCCGCGGTGGCGGCGGGCCGGGCCAGGGCGGCCGCGTCCGTCCAGACATCCTCCTATCGCCGCGCGACCGGCTACGAATATCAGGCCGAGCGTATCTTCAGGTTGCGCGGCCGCGAGCCTGTCGTCGCGCGTTACACCCGCCGCGTGCTCGCCGATCCCAGGGTCGCGCTGCGCTGGCTGCGCAGTCGCCGTCCTGATGAATGGCGTATTCCCGCGGCGCCCTCACGAGAAACGGCGAGTGCGACCAGAAAAGATGAAGATAAATGGATCGATTCTCATAACCCTTTGCCGATTCCGAAGATTGGTTATGCCAGGTTCTTTATCGAACGACATGGGATCGACGCGTTTCTCGAAACCCTGTTCGCCGTCGCGGCGCGCGAGATCGTCCTTCCCGGAAGCGGCGATGCAAAAAAAGCACCCGACATGGCATGGCAAAAAGCGGTTTCGACTATCGCCGATGTCCTGGAATTACTTGGTTTGACTTCAGCCGCCCTGCCGTCCGGCGGGTGCGGGGAAGTCGGGCCTGGCGAAGCTGACCGGGTCGAGCGCGATATCCGTCGGCAGCCCGTCGGTCCGCCCGCTGCGCAGGAAGTCGTAGACCCCGGCCGCAACCTCGGGCCGGCTGCGCAGCAGCGCGAAGGTCCCGTTATGCTGCGCCCGGTGGAGCAGGATCGCCCGGGCATTCGGGAAATAGGGCAGCATCGCCAGCATATTGTCGATCGGGGTCGAGGTGTCCCAGTCGCCCTGCACGAACAGGATTGGCGTCGGGTCGGGCACTGGCGATCGGAACGCATCACCGGCATCGGGCGTCGCCCATTCCCCCGCGGTCGCCAGATAGGAGGCGAAGTTCCAGCTGCCGAGCAGCGGCAGCGCCGGGTCGCTCCACAACAGGCTCTGCCGCGCCGCCGACATGCCCAGCCCGATATTGATCAACGGGTTGATCAGCGCGCGCTTCTCGGCCTTGCGCCAGTCGATCTCGTCGCGCGCCCAGTCGTCATAATGGCCGTGCCAGGCCGACAATATGAAGCGCGGAAAGGTCGCGGCATCGGCCGAATAGGTGATCAGCGCGAGCTGGTAATCCTCGAGCCCCATCACGATCCGCCGCGTCGCGCCGGCGGCGTCCTTCACGGTGACGGTCACCGGTCCTTTGGCGAAGCGGTCGCGCGTCGCCCGGATCGCCTCGATCAGCCCGCCCTTCGGCAGATACGGCTTCAGCCCCGGGTCGCGGTCGGCCTCGACCGCGATGCGCTGGAACGCCGCGAACACCGTCGACGGCATGTCATAACCATAGTCGAGCGGCTCGATCGAGGACATCACCGCCCGGGCGACGAGCCCCGGATGTGCCTTCATCACGGCAAAGGCCCATTGCGACCCGAAGCTCGCCGCTACCAGGCTGATCCGGTCATAGCCGAGTGCCCTGCGCAGGTCGTCGACATCCGCCGCGGCCTGGACGATGGTATAGCCCGACAGGTCCTTGCCGGGATTGGCTGCCGCCGCACGCCGCGCCAGGTCGCGCACGACGTCCACATCGTCGGCGATGGTCATCGGCCGGTCGAGCGGCAGCGGCCTCGTCTCCAGCTCCATCAGGTCGCCGCGCAGAGTGTAGCCGCGCTGCTCGATCACCACGAGGTCGGCGACCTCGGCATAGGCCTGCCACACCTTGACTCGCCGCCGCGCCGCCTCGTCATGGTCGAGGATGATGTCGAGCATGGTTACGCCCGGCCCGCCGGCGAGCAGCACGATCGGCGGCGCGCCGGTCGGATGCGCGGCCTTCACCCGCGCAAAGCCCACGCCGATCAACCGGCTCCCCGGCTTGTCGCGATTCTCGGGCACGAACAGGGTGCCGATCTCATAGGCCATGGTCGATCCGTCGGTCGCGGTGGCCGTCCCGGTCTCGACCTGGGTATCGCCCGCGTGGCGGACCGGCTCGGCCGTGACGCCCGGGGAGGCAAGCGCCAGGGCAAGCATCAGGCCGAAACGGCGCGCGATCTTCATGGCTTGGTATCTCCCGGACTCGGCATGAGGCCTTTCATAAGGATCGATCATTATAGCTTTATGTCAAGATACTTGATATCGAGATGAATTAAGGGGGCGCACATGGCGGCATCGGTGGGTGAGGGCACGGCACAGGCCGGCGATGTGGTGGATCAGCTGCTGCTGGACTGGCGGCGCGAGCGGCCGGATCTCGATGCGGCGCCGATGGCCGTGGTCGGGCGGATCCTCCATCTCGCCAGCCGGCTCGAGGCGCGGGCGAACGAGGCACTCAGGACGGCCGGGCTCAGCTATACCGATCTCGACGTGCTGGCGACCTTGCGGCGTTCCGGATCACCCTATCGCCTCACGCCGACGGTGCTGCGCCGCTCGGTCCTGCTCACCTCGGGCGCGATGACCGCCTGTCTCGATCGCCTCGAAGCGCGCGGCCTGCTGACCCGCGCGCCCGAGCCCGGCGACCGGCGCGCGCTGGCGGCGATGCTCACCGATCGCGGCTATGCGCTCGCCGATACCGCGATCGGCCTGCGCTTTGCCGAGGCGGGCGAGGCAGTGGCCGGCCTCGGCCCGCGCGAACGCGACCAGCTCGCGGACCTGCTCCGCAAGCTTGGCCTCGGTCTCTAGGCTGCGCGCGGCTCGATTCAACTAGCGCCATATCTGCTGCATCACCCGGAAGGGATGGCGCGGGAACGGTGTAAAAGCGCGGGCGCGAATAGCGCGGAACTCGAGGCTATCCGGACAGACGATCCCATCACGGATCTGGAGGAAAGCAAGATGGCACGTACAAAACTGACCGATCATTTCTTCCTCGACGAGTTTCTCGTGTCGGACACCGCCGAGAAGTTCGGCATCGCCAACACGCCGACCAAGGAGCATCTCGCCAATATCGAGAAGCTCCTCGCCCCCGGTCTCGAAAAGGCGCGCGCGCTCCTCGATGGCCGGGCGATCGTCATCACCTCGGCCTATCGCAATCCGAAGATCAACAAGATCGTCGGCGGCACGCCCACCTCGGCGCATCCCAAGGGCTTTGCCGCCGATATCCGGGTGGCCGGCCTCACCCATTTCCAGGTCGCGCGCACGCTGGCGGCGAGCAAGCTGAAATTCGATCAGCTCATCCTCGAGATCAGCCGCAACATCGTCCATCTCTCTTTCGATCCGCGGTTGCGCGGCCAGGTGAAGACCCAGGCCGGGGGACCGGGCACCCAGATCGTCGACGGCCTTCCCGACTAGCCTTTCGCAAAGGCGCCAGATCGGGGGTGGTTCCGCTATCGGGTCGGGCGAATTCTGCAGCAAGAAGGCGCGGCGCGAAGCCCGGGACGGCGCATCGAGTCGTCCCGCTCTCGCGAAGCACGCCAGTGTCGAGGGGGCAGGATCATGGACAACAGCAGCGCGAACGGGCCGGTGCAGAACCCGACCTATATGGCCGATATCCGCCAGTTCTTCACGGATATCGACATCGCCCATATGGGGCCGAAGGGGATCGACCTTTCCACCTATGACGGGGTGAAGGCCAACGCGCCGACCATCTATATCCATACCCGCCAGCCCGATGGCGACATGCCGCCCGACCCCCTGCCGAAATGGACGGCGGACATGTCGCAGACCTTCCTCAACTGGATCATGAACGGCTATCCGATGGGCTCGGCCGTCGCCGCCGAGGCGCTGATGCTGAAGGCCGCGGCGCCCGCGGCCGGCCGTCTGCGCAAGAATGTCAGCACCTTGAGCCCGGACGAGGTGACCGCGCTCACCAATGCCTTCAAGGGCCTGCTGGCGAAGGACCCGGCCGATCCCGGCGGCTATTGCGCGCTCGCCAGCATCCACGGCCTGCCCGCCCCGACCTATTGCCTTCACCACGAACCGCGCTTCAACCCGTGGCACCGCGAATATCTGCGCGTGTTCGAGGATGCGCTGCGCTCGGTCCCCGGCTGCGCCGACGTCACCTTGCCCTATTGGGACATGTCGATGCCGGTACCGGCGCTGTTCAAGCAGCCGCCGTTCGATTCCTATGTGGTGCCCGTCAATCTCGGCGCGCGCTACGGCACCAACTACCAGACCTCGCGCTATGACGATGCGAAGATCGCGACCTTGCTGAAGCGCTATGATTTCGCCGGCAACACCGCGACATCGTTGCAGCAATCGACGTTCGGCCATTACGGCGTGGACGGCTATCAGGACACGTCGATCGCCGCGCATGACGGCGGGCATCTCGCGATCGGCCCGACCATGGCGGACCAGAACATCGCCTCGTTCGATCCGATCTTCTGGTTCTTCCACTGCAACCTCGATCGCATGTGGTGGAAATGGCAGACCCTGGTGAGCGGAACGACCCTGGCCGGGTTCAAGTCGACGATGAGCACGTCCGACCAATATTGGCTGTCGGCTCCGTTCAGCGCGCTGCCCCCGTCGCCGCCGCTGACCGCGACTGCCGACCAGACGATCGCGCAGACCGATATCGGCTATGACACGCTGGACGTCGCGGGGGCCGCCGCTGCGCCCCTGTTCGAGAACAAGGTCGGCAGCCTCGATGCGCTGCGCAGCTTCACGATCAAGAGCTCGGCGCCGGTGTCGGTGCGGGTCAAGGACATCAACCGGCTCAACATCCCCGGCTCGTTCCAGGTCGATCTGCTCGCCGATGGCGAACCGATCGCGACGCGCGCCTTCTTCCAGCCGGCGACGCCGAACGACTGCGCCAATTGCCGCGATCACGGGCTGATCAACGTCAATTTCCGCGTCGATCAGGACGAGATTCTCGATCGCAAGCTCACCGTCGAGATCCATGTCCCCTCGCAGGAGGAGGCCGGTACCGCCTTCCCGCTGTCCCAGGCGGGCAACCCGACGATCAATGCGCGCCTGCTGCTCCAGGACGAATAGAGTGTATGAAAAAGGGGCGCCGTTTCCGGACGCCCCTTCATTTCTGCGATGCGCCTGAAGATCAGAAGCGCAGGCCGACGCCCGCGGCGACATGGCGACGCTGCAGGTTGACGCCGAAATATTTGCCGTAATCGCCGTAATTGCCCTCGACGAAGCCATAGAGATGCTTGCCGAAATTGATGTCCGCGCCGATCGCGCCCTGGACGCCGCCCTTGCTGTCCGATCCGGTGCCGATGCTGGAATCGACGCTGAACTTGATGTTCGCATAGCCGGCCTTGGCATAGATCAGGACGGTCGGCGCCACGACGACGCCGATACGGCCGCCAACGCCGAGATTGCCGTCTTCCTTGAGGCAATCCGGGCCGTCGCACAGCTTGACGCTCGAGAATTCATAGGTCGCATACGGACCGACCACGACCTTGTTGCCGACCTTGAGGTCGAACCCGATCTCGCCGCCATAGGACACCGCGCTGCCGATCTTGTAGATTTCGCCGTCGCCGCTCACGGTCGGCGTCTCATAGCCGAGGCGCGCTTCGACACGCACGCCGTCGAAACCCTGCTCGGTCGCCGGCTCGGCATCCTGCGCGGCGGCCATGCTGGGCACGCAAGCGAGAAGAGCGGCGCAAAGCGCCAAAGTGATTTTCATGAATTTCCCCCAGTAGTTACGGGCGCCATGCGCCCAGGACTTTCCCGATCCCATCCCTTCCACGAGATCGGGGTGCGCCCCGGTAGGAGCGGGGCGAAGCCCGGTCCAGCAAAATATTTTAGCTCCGGATTGGAGGTGATTCCGAAGCCGGGCTCGACCAGCATAGGCGTCGCGGCTTGCCTGCGCTAAGCGGCATCTCATGCGCCAGTCCCTCGCCCATATCGCCCTTGTCGTCCGTGACTATGACGAGGCGCTCGCCTTTTATGTCGGCACACTCGGCTTCACCCTGGTCGAGGACAGCTACCAGCCCGCGCAGGACAAGCGCTGGGTCGTCGTCGCGCCGCCCGGTTCTGGCCCGTGTGCCACCTCGATCCTCCTCGCCCGCGCCGCCACGCCCGAACAGGCGGCCTTTGTCGGCGATCAGGCGGGTGGCCGCGTCTTCCTGTTCCTCGCCACCGACGATGTCGCGCGCGATCACGCCGCCATGGTCGACAAGGGCGTGGTGTTCGTGCGCGAGCCCAAGGTCGAACCCTATGGCACCGTCGCGGTGTTCCGGGATCTCTACGGCAATCTGTGGGATCTCATCCAGTTCGCCGCCCGGCCCTGACCCGCGGGGAATCCCGCCAAATCCGTTCAGTTTCCGCACCGGCCCGCCGCGATCCTGTCTAGTCCCGCCCGGACGGGGGATTTCCGATGAGCGACGCGCCCAGCACTGCCGACCGCCTGCTCTATGCCTATGAGCAATGGCACGAGACCAAGGGTGAGAGCGCCCATCTCTTCCTCGAATTGCTCGCCGACGACGTGCGCCTGCGCTCGGTCCTCAACCCACCCGAGCTTCATCCGCTGGCCGATGCCCGTATCGGGATCGACCGGGCACGCGACTATCTGACCTCCCTGACCATCGCCATGGAACTGATCGACCATCCGACGCATCAACTCATCGTCGATGGCGACACGATCGTCTGGGTCGGCAGTTGTCGCTGGCGCGATCGCAGGACGGGGCGCGAGATCGCAACGCCAAAGGTCGACATCTGGCATTTCAGGGACGGCAAATGCGTCAGCCTGATGGAGATGTACGACACGCTCGGCTTCGCCCGCCTCAACGGGCTGGTGTGATCGGGGTCAGATCCATCCGGGCGCGTGGACAAGCTCAAGTTTCATCCCGTCGGGATCCTCGAAGAACACCGCATAATAATCGCCCGAATATTCGGGATAATGCGCTGGCGCATCGAGTATCCTGATCCCGCGCTCCACCAGCAGATCGTGCAGCCGGTCGACATCCTCGCGGCTCGCCGCCCGCCAGGCGAGATGATGCAATCCCGGCGCGTAGCGCTCATGTATATGGGAGGCGAGCAAGGGGTCGCATGCCCTCAGCCCCAGGGAGGAACCGCGCTCGTCGGGTCCGCGATCCCATTCGCAGCCCTCGGGCTCGTCCTTGACGCAGCGATAGCCCAGATATTCCAGCACCGGACCGTACACCGCCTTCGACGCGGCGAGATCGCGCACGTTCAGGTCGATATGGTGAAATCCGCCTCGGTGGCTCTCGGCCATGTCTCCCTCTCCCCGGGTCGTACGCGATGAACCATGGGCGGGCCGCATGGGAATCCGCCGCGACTAAAGCAGGACCTTCTTCGCCCGGGCGAGGTGGATTTTCGCGTCATCCAGCCCATTGCTCCCGCCATTGACCAGCTTGCGGACCTTCACCAGGTCATCGGCATCGGCGGCCGTGTTGATCTTGCGCGATGTCCAGAAAAGGCAGGCGAGCCGCACCGACATGCCCGGATCGGCGGCCAGCTCGGGCATGGTCAGCAACGGTATGCCCGTTTCCCCTTCGCGCGCGGTATAGTTGTTCCGCCCGGTGAGCTGGATCAGCCCGCGCCCTCGGAAGGCCCATCCATCGCCGCTCGCGGGCGGGCCGTTGCCCATGCGGTTGCTGTACACCTTCAATGCCAGTGCCTCGGGATTGTTGACATAGCCCTTGGTCGATTTCTCGGTCGGAAAGGTTGTCGGCCACACCGCCATCAACCCGGCGGCAGTGTAGCTCAGATTCTCGACGAGATATTTATACCCCTGAGTCTCGGTCGCGGTCTGGGCGAGGAAATGCGCCAGCCGCAGCTCGGTGACGAGGCCGGTGCCCGTGAAATTGGCGGCGCACCCCGTGCCGATCGCCAGCCCTATGTCGCCCAGCTCGCGCCGCGCCATATAGCTGAACAGAGCCGCATAGCTGTTCTTGCCCAGCCCGCCATCGACCGGCTTGTGATAATATCCGGCATCGGCCAGCCGTTGCTGCAGTCGCTTGACGTCCATCCCCAACCCCCGTCGTTTTGGCATCGTCGCCCTTTGGCGCGCGAAGTCAATTCGCCCGAGACCGCGATTCGACAAAGGCGCCAGGTAGGAACATAATAGGAACATATCTCCAGCGAGTCGCGTGATATGTTCTTCAAACGCTCCGATCGCCTGCTCTTCCTCCTGCGGCCGCCGGCGCCAGTGGCGCGGCATATCGACCAGGAACGTCGGCTTCTCGATCTCGGGAAACCGGTCCCGACCGAATATCTCCATATCACTTTGTGCAAGGTGGATTTCCCGAGCCTGCCGGACTGGGCTGTCCCCCTGATGCGGGCGATCGGCGAGTCGATCGCGGCCCCTTGTTTTCGGATCGTGGTCGATCGCATGACGGGCAGCCCAAAGTCGGTCCTGTTGCGTCCCAGCGAGCGGATCGAGGCGCTGTTCGATCTCCAGGCAAGACTGGCCACGGCGATGGCGCGCGTCGATCGGCTGCGTGGGCACGCCCGTCGATTCAGCCCGCATATCACCCTGGTCTATCGAAAGGGTGATCCATTTGATTGGGAGATCGAACCGATCAGCTGGCGGGCGGAGGAGCTGTTGCTGGTGCACAGCAAGGTAGGTTTGACCGAGCATGTCGTGCTCGATCGTTGGTCGCTGGCTTCCCTATCGTCAGGTCAGGGCCGGCAGCGCCCAATCGATCGGTTTCTGTCCATGGCTTTCGAGAAAGGCATTGGCCTTGGAGAAATGGCGGCAGCCGAAAAAGCCGCTATGCGCCGATAGCGGAGAGGGGTGGGCGGCCTTCAGCACCAGGTGCCGCCCGCCGCGATCCACGCTGTCGACGAACGCGGCCTTTTTCTGGGCGTAGCTGCCCCACAGCTTGAACACGACGGGCTCCGGCTTCGCATTGACCAGGCGGATCACCGCGTCGGTGAACTTCTCCCAACCGCGGTCGCGGTGCGAGGCGGCCATGCCCATCTGTACCGTCAGTACCGAATTGAGCAGCAGCACGCCCTGCTTCGCCCAATGCTCCAGGAAACCATGGCGCGCTGGCTGGATGCCGAGATCGCTCGCCATTTCCTTGTACATGTTGACCAGGCTCGGCGGCGGCCGGACGCCGGGTCGCACCGAGAAGCACAGACCGTGCGCCTGTCCCTCGCCATGATAGGGGTCCTGCCCCAGGATCACGACGCGCACATCCTCCAGCGCGGTCAGGTCGAGCGCGCGGAACCATTCGTTCCCCTTGGGGAAGATGCGCTTCCCCGCAGCCTTCTCCGCAACGAGATAGGATTTGAGCGCCGCCATATAGGGGCTGTCGAACTCGGGCCTGAGCGGTTCGAGCCAGCTCGGATGGAGTTTGACGGCGTCACTCATGGCCCCGGCATGTCCGAACCTGGCGGCGTCTGTCAATTGCCCGCTGAAGGGCAATCGACCGCGAGCGGGCAGGTCGTGCAATCGGGCGCATCGAACCGGCAGAGTCGCTGGCCCAGCCGCTTCATGCCGAAATGCAGCATCAGGAAATCATCCCCGCGCCAGCCCGGCATGGCCGAGGTGACCGCCTCGCTCGCCATGCGCGCATCGGCGCTTGCCGGCACGAAACCCAGGCGGTGGAGCACGCGCAGCACATGGCTGTCGACGATCAGTACGGGGCGTCCGAGCGTGCTGGCATTGAGCGCCGACGCGGCGACCTTGCGCCCGACGCCGGGCAATCGCTCGAGCCAGGCCAGCGCGGCATCGAGTGGAAGGGCAGCGAGAAAGTCCAGGCAGAAGTCAGGCTGCTCTCGACGGATTTGGCGTAACGCCGCGACCAGCCATTCCGCTTTGGCGCGAGCGAAGGTGACGTCGGCTATCGCCGCTTCGACTGCCCATGGTTCGGCCGCGGCGATTTCGCCGGCCGATCCGAAGCGGGCGCCCAGCCGGTGATAGGCGGCAAGCGATACGGCATCGCGCGTGCGGCCGCTGATCAGCGACTTGACGAGCTGCCCGATCGGCTTGCGTCGCGTCGTCAGGTCGATGCCGTGCAGCAAGGGCGCGAGCAGGGCGCGCCATCGCGCAATGTCGCCGGCCAGGAAATCGAAACTCCGCTGCATGGCGGGAATATAGAACAAACTGAGAACAAAGGAAAGATCGCTGTGTGCGGCCACAATGCTAGCGTTTGCGCACGAACTCCGCGCGCAAGACTAGGCCCTTGATGCCCTCGTACCGGCAATCGATCTCCTGACTGTCGCCGGTCAGCCGAATCGACTTGATCAAGGTGCCGCGCTTGAGCGTCTGGCCGGCACCCTTGACGGTCAGGTCCTTGATCAGCGTCACCTGGTCGCCATCGGCGAGCAGATTGCCCACCGAATCGCGGACCTCGACCGTGTCCGCACCATGCGCTTTAGCCTGCGCATCGGCCGCGCTGATCCATTCGCCGCTGGCTTCGTCATAGACGAAGTCGTCGTCGTCACCGGCCATGGGTCAGCTCTTGATCGTGGTCATTTCCACAGCCTTGCCCTTGCTCGAAGGGTTCGACGCGTTCGCCTTGGGGGCCTTTTCCGCCTTGGGCTTGCGGACTTCCTTGTTCGATTTTTTCTGGCTCTTGGCCATGGCGGCGGTTCCTTCGCGGGCGGATGCCCTTGGGAACGCTACACGCTTCGCGCCCGCTACGCCCGCATTATCGCTGCGGGCGGCGGGGCGGGGTCCTCAGCCGATCGCGCCGACGGCGGCGTACTGGCCGAGGATGATGAGGGCGGTCGTCGCGAAGGACGCGAAGCCGATAACGAAGGAGCGAGTCATTGTAGGATCTTTCTGGGGTCTGCGTCCCGGTTCAGACGACCGGGACGACGGGAACGGCTGCGCTGACCATCAGCGCGGTGAACAGCAGCGCACCGAAGAACGAGAGCGCGAGGTTCTGGACATTGTGAAAACGTACCGACATTGTTTCATTCCCTGATCTTGGCGATCCGGACCACCCGGCCGCCGATGCCAGGGTGATTGCAGAGAGCGTGCCAAACTCGCAACACATTGAAATTGCTTGATCTGTACGATCAGGCATCGAGTTAATGGCAAAAATGACGGGAAAGACTTGGGATTTTACGCCATTATTTGGCGCGTTAGTTGTGAGCCGTCTGCACCTGGTTCCGGCCGGCATGCTTCGCGGCATAGAGGAGGCGATCGGCACGGGCGAAGGCAGTGCCCAACACTTCCTCGCACGATGCTTCGGTAAGGCCTGCGGAGAAGGTGACGGCGCCCAGCGGCTCGTCCGATTCGCGCAGCCGGTATCTCTTGGCCGCGACCGAGCCACGGGCTTCCTCGAGCGTTGCCCGGGCGACCTGAAGGCCGACGCCGGTGAACAGCACCGCGAATTCCTCGCCGCCATAGCGCGCGACGAGATGGCCGTCGCATGCCTTGATCAGCGCTTCGCCGATCGCCTTGAGCACGCGGTCGCCCACGGCATGACCGAAGCGGTCGTTGACCATCTTGAAGTGATCGACGTCGCACACCGCGACGCACAGCCGCGCGCCGGTGGCCGCCTGTTCGGCATAGGCTTCCTCGAAGGCGCGCCGGTTGGGCAAGTCGGTCAGCGGGTCGCGCCGCGCATTGTCGCGCGCTTCCTCCAGCTTGGCGCGCAACTCGGTCGCCTCGTGAGTCGCCTCTTCCAGCTTGGTCTCGGCGTTGCGCACGCGGCCGAGCATCACGCCGGTCAGGCGCACCACTTCGTCCACGCCGACCGTATCGCGCGATTCGCGGATCGCATCGGCGCTCGCGGCGAGGTCACGCCCGAAATCCTGCGTCTCGGCCCGGATCGCGTGCATCATGTCGGTAAAGCCGTCGACCTGCATCTGGGTCCGCGCGACCAGGCCGTCGGCCTTCTTCGCGGCATTCTCGGGCGTTGCGACGACAGCCAGGGTCCCGATCTCGCCGCCAAGCGCTTCGATATCGCGGCTCGACAGGCGGATGCCACCATCGGTGAGCGACGCGACCGCTTGGGCCAGTGGGCCCGCCTCGTCGCTGCATACCCGATAGGCAAAGGCGTAATGGCGCGGATCGGGGCTCAGCCGGTGCTCGGCCAGGAAACGGCCGATGCGGTCGAACAGCCGGGCGCTATTGTCCTCCACCATCGCCAACCGTGCCGCGCCTGTACCCGCCCTCACGATGAGTCCGCCTCCCCGAGTCGACGCACCAGCGCATCGAGCTCAATCCACGGCGGCGAGGGATAGAGCGGAACTGCTAATATCCGGTGACCGCAGCATTCAGATAGGCCAGCAATGCTGTAGTTTTACTTAGCGGGTGAAAGCGATGCCGATCCGGGCGTGCGTATCGCGCCGATTATAGTCGGTCAGCGCCTCGCCATAGCCGGTAAAAGCCTGACCGAAGAGGTAGATATGCGGCAAATCGTCCGAAATGGAGGCAAGTGGATACGAAAGATATGCTTCGGCCGCTCCTTTGCCGGTACCCGGATTGCCGCGGCCCGTCACCGAGAGCTTGATGCCGTCTTTCTGCCCGACAGATGCGGTGAGCGCGCTATAACCCCAATAACGGTCGAGATCGGGCGCGGCGCCCTGATGCCCGACATAGAACCACGCCTGGGGCACCACCTGCAGGGTCCAGCCATCGCCCAGGCGGAAATCCTTGGCGGCGCGAACGAAGAGGCGATTGACGTCGATCGAGCCGCCCACGCCCAGCCCGTTCGAATCGTGGCGATAGCCCGCACCCAGCGTCGTCGTCGGGTCGATCGGCACGTCGACATAGACTTCCGGGCTGTAATTGGTCGCGCGGAACGGGCCGGAGGGTTGGCCGAGCGCCCAGAACATCGTGTGGGTATAGGCGAAGTTGAGATTGGGTCCGTCCTCCCGGCCCAGCGCACGGAAGGCGAAGCTGAATTGCAGCTTGGCGCCGGCATCGCCCGTTCCCGCCACGCCGTAAATGGGTTCGTGCGGGCGGAAACGATCCAGGAAGCCGCTCGACGATCCCGACGAGTCGGTGATGACCTGTTCGGCTGCCGCGACCTGGGCCGGGGGCGACGCGGGCGGCGGCGTTTCCGTGGCCTGGGCGGTCTCGACCGGTCGGGCCGGCGCGGCGGCGGCAAGCCGATAATGCAGCTTGGCGAAGGTCCCCGGTTGAACGGTCAGCACTGCGTCGGGCGTGATGATCAGCCGCAACCGCGATCCGTCCCTAGCCACGGTCTCGATCTCGGCCGGGCCTTCGGCGGGCACTGCTGCCGTGCCTTCGTTGAGCAGGAACACCTCGACGCCTTGCCGCGCGGCCTCGGCCGAGGCGACCGGCTCGACCAGGGGGCGGAGCTGTGCGGCAGCGGGGGTGGCGAGGAGCAGCGTCGTCGCGGCGGCGGGGATCGTCAGGATGCGCATCGGCAAAGTGTTGCCAGCCGTTTGTTACGGATGCGAGTCCGAACTGATCGGGCTGGCGCGTGACGGGCCGCCCCGCTAGTCGGTGCCCATGCGAGTCACCGATGCAGAGATCGCCTTCGCCGAAACCCTGGCCGGCCTCGCCGGGGAGGCGATCCGGCCCTATTTCCGCAACAGCCATGGGCTGGAGGCGAAGGAAGACGCCTCGCCCGTCACCCTCGCCGATCGCGCCGCCGAGGCGGCGATGCGCGCGGCGATCGAGGCACGCTTCCCCGACGATGCGATCATCGGCGAGGAATATGGCGTGCGCGAAGGGACCAGCGGTCGCGCCTGGGTGCTCGATCCGATCGACGGCACGCGCGCCTTCATCTCGGGTCGCCCGATCTTCGGCACCCTGATCGCGCTGGTCGCCGATGGCTGGCCGGTGCTCGGCGTGATCGACCAGCCGATCCTGCGCGAGCGCTGGCTCGGGGTGATCGGCCGCCCGACCCTGTTCAACGGCAAGCCCGCCGCGACGCGCAGCTGCCCCGAACTGTCGAAGGCCTTGCTAGCCACTACGTCGCCCGCCCTGTTCGGCGACGATCAGCTCCACGCCTTCGAGCATCTCGATGCCGCGGTGATGAGCACGGTGCTGGGCGGCGACTGCTATAATTATGCCTGCCTCGCCTCGGGCTGGCTCGATATCGTCGTCGAGGACGGGCTGAAGCTGCACGATTTCGCGGCTTTGGTCCCCGTGGTGGAGGGCGCCGGCGGCCGGATGTGCGATTGGGCGGGCGATCCGCTCACTGCCGACAGCATTGGTGAAGTGGTCGCTGCGGGCGATCCCGCCCGGATCGAGGATATCCTGGAAGCGCTCGCCTGCCGGGGGCACTGAACGACCGGGTCAGAAGGCTCCCAGGAATTTCTTGCGCTGCTCCTTGCGCTCGCCCGACGTCTTCTTGCCGTCCTCAGCCTTGGCCGTCGTGCCGTGTCCGACATCGTCACGCGGCTCGCCCTTGGTGGTGCGTTGCGCTCGGGCGGTCGCGCCCGACAGCACCGGTCCGCACGCCGCGCTCTTCGCGTCGCCGACATCGACAAAGGCGAGGATGCCCGCGATCGGGCTCGCCACCAGCGTCAGGCCAAGCCCGGCACCCGCCCTGGTGAGCAATTGCGGGCTGATCACATCGATCGCAGGCTTGGCGAAATAGCCGTTCAGCCCGACCGGCGACTGGCCCGAGATCAGGCTGAACTTCTTGCCGTCGGCCCGCAGGGCCAGGTCGAGCGATTCGTTGCGGAAGCTGAAGCCGCCACGCCCCAGGATCACATTCTTCTTCGTGTCGATCAGGATCGGGTCCGCCGCCGCAATGCCGCGCCGCACGGTAAAGGCGATCAGCCCGCAATTGATCTGCACCGGCTCCTTCAATTCCCCCTCGAACATCTTCTGCACGAAGGTGCCGATATCCAGTTCGGACAGCTGCACGTTGCGCGTCCAGAAGCTGCCGGCCGGAATGATGATCGCGATCCGCCCGCTCGAGGTCGACAGCGATTCATGCACGGTATCGCCGTCGCCGGTCAGCTGGATCCGCGCCTTCACCGTACCGCTCGTGCCGGCTTCGTCGACGCCGTACCCGGCCAGCAGCACGCCCATCGGCGTCGGCGACAGGCGGATGTCGTAATCGGTATGCACCACCGGCTGGCGCGCATTGATCCTGATGTCCGACGACACATGGCCCCGCGCCATGTCGAAGGTCAGCGGCGACAGCGTGATCAGGCTGTTGTCGAGCCCGAGCGTCAGGTCGATGTTCGACACCGGCACGCTGCGCGCCCGCAGCGCACGCACCTTGTACTGAACGGCCGCATCGAAATTGCGCAACGCCTCGACGCGCAGGGTAGCGTTGGGCAGCAGCCGCGGCGCGCCGCCGACCTGCGTGATCACGCCCGCCTTGCCCCGTGCTGCGACCTCGTCCGGATTATAGCCGATGAACGGCGCCACATCGACGATATCCAGCGTTCGGGTCGCCAGAGTCGCGGTGATCTTCAGCCGCGGCTCGAGCATCGCCACGGTCAGCTTGCCGCCGATATCGCTGTCGCCGAAATGGCCCTTCAGCCCCGTGAAGCGATAGTCGTCGCCGACCTTGGTCAGCGCCGAATCGAGCCGATAGGACCGCGTCTCGGGCACCGCCACGCCGATGATGCTGAACAGATCGGCGATGTTGGTGCCCCGCGCGGTGACCTTCAGGTTCGCCCCCTCGATGCGCGTCGGCGCGTCGAGCGTGCCCGAAACATCGATCGCCGTCCGCGCCGCCTTGATGTGCATTTCGAGCTGGTTCTTGCCGTTGGTCACGGTGGCGTTCGGGGTCAGCATCGCGCCATACAGCGTGAAGGGCGTCGTCCGCTCCATGCCCTTGCCGGTGAACTGGATCGTGTTCTCGAACCGCGTGTCGCTTGCCTTGATCGTCTGGAAGGCGAGATCGACCGATAACTGCAGCCTCGGATCGACATAGCGCAAGGTCGTCCCCGAGACGGTCGCCCGCCGGATCAGCGGCATCTCGAAGGGTTTCCCCTTGCCCTCGCTGAACGTCCAGGTGTTGCTCTTGCGGTCCTTGCTCCATTCCAGGTCGATCGCGCCGTCGAGCATGTCGAGCCACCGGATCCGGCGATTGCCGAAGATCAGCGGGAAGGTGGCGATCCGCGTATCGATTCTTTTCGCCTCGAACAGATTCGGTTTCGACGCCCAGGACGGGTTGGAGATCGTCATCCCCTCGGCGACGAAATGAATGTTGATCGGATCGAAATAAAGCTGGAAGTCGCCCGGCACCTTCACCACGCGGTGCGTCATCGCCGCGACGGTCCGCTCGAACGGATGCTTCAGGAAGCGGCCCTTGGTGATGTACAGGATCAGCCAGGCAAGGAAGATCGTGCCGATAATGCCCAGCACCACGTTGCGCGCGATTCGCCATGGCTTCGACAGCCGGCGCCCGGTACTTGGCGTCTCCGTCGCCGATTCGGCGCCGACGGGCTGCTCTTCTGCCGGATCGGCGGCCTTTTCTTGCGGAGGAACGGTTTTAGGCGGAAGATCCATCCCACCCCAACCGTTCGCACACACGGCAAGTTCCAAATGGTTGCATTCCGCGGGGCTTGCCGCTATGCGCCCGCCTTTCCGCGAGTAAGAGGAACTGCCCGGCCGGTATGGGCTGCCGTGGCCGTTCATAGATCGTCGCGAATATGAGGAGACGAAAATGCCCAAACTCAAGACGAAGAGCGGCGTGAAGAAGCGCTTCACGCTCACTGCCACCGGAAAGCTGAAGCACGGCGTCGCCGGCAAGCGCCACCGCCTGATCAGCCACAACGGCAAATATATCCGCCAGAACCGCGGCACCTCGGTCCTGTCCAAGGCAGACACCGCAACCGTGAAGGCCTGGGCGCCTTACGGTCTGAGCTGAACTGGAGGATATAGAGAATGGCACGCGTAAAACGGGGTGTAACCACCCGCGCAAAGCATAACCGGATCCTCGATCAGGCGAAGGGCTATTACGGCCGTCGCAAGAACACGATCCGCATCGCCCGTCAGGCCGTCGAAAAGGCCGGCCAGTACGCCTATCGTGACCGCAAGGTGAAGAAGCGCTCGTTCCGGGCGCTCTGGATCCAGCGCATCAACGCGGCCGTCCGCGTCGAGGGCCTCACCTATGGCACCTTCATGCACGGCCTGAAGCTCGCCGGCGTCGAACTCGACCGGAAGGTCCTGGCCGACATCGCGATGCACGAATGTGCGGCGTTTAGCGCCATCATCGCGCAGGCGAAGGCGGCTCTGCCCCAGGCCGCCTGAGCGACCTGTAGCGACCGAAATTCGGGGCGCGGGTGGTTTTCCACCCGCGCCCTTTTCGTTGGAATCGACTCGATGATCACGCTGCACGCCATGACTGACCGCGACTATGCCTGGCTGCTGGGCGAGCAATCGCGCGCCGACGGCCTGGTCCAGTGCGAGGGCGGCATCGCCCCGCCCGAGGTCAGCGCGATGCTCCGCGGCGTCACGGCGCAGGTCGCGGCGACCACCGACAAGCCGACTGCCTGGCTGATCGCCGAAGGCGACATGGTGGTCGGCATGACCAGCTTCACCAAGCGCGACGAGAACGGCCTTTACGAGATCGGCTACGGCATCGCCCCGGCGCATGAAGGCCGCGGCGTGATGACGCGGGCGCTTGCCGCCCTGCTGCCGATCGTTGCGGCTGATGGACATCCCGGCTTGACCGCCGGGACCAGCGTGGACAATCCGGGCTCGCAGCGCGTGCTCGAAAAAAACGGTTTCGTCCGGACGGGCACGCGCGACGATCCGGAGGACGGCGCGCTCATTCTCTGGGCGATCGACCTTGATATGAAGAGGGCTGCATGACCGATCTCGACCAGATGCGTGACAATCTGCTCGCCGCCGTGGAGGCTTCGGGCGGGCTCGACGCGCTCGATACGGTGCGCGTGGGCGCGCTGGGCAAGCAGGGCACGATCACTGGCCTGCTCAAGACGCTGGGCGGCATGTCGCCCGAGCAGCGCCTCGTCGAAGGCCCGCGCATCCAGGGCCTGCGCGAAGCCGTGACCGCGGCGATCGCCGAGAAGAAGGCAGCGCTCGACCGCGCCGATCTCGACGCGCGCCTCGCCCGCGAGACGCTCGACATGACGCTCCCCGCCGACGGCGTCGGTATGGGCAGCGTTCACCCGGTCAGCCAGGTGATGGACGAGCTGGCGGAGATCTTCGCCGATCTCGGCTTCGCGGTCGCCACCGGCCCGGAGATCGAGGACGACTGGTATAATTTCACCGCGCTCAACATCCCGGAGACTCATCCGGCGCGTGCGATGCACGATACGTTCTATTTTCCCGAAGGCGAGGGCGAGCGGAAGATGCTCCTGCGCACGCACACGTCCCCGGTGCAGATCCGCGCGATGCAGGCGGCGGGCGGCAACAAGCCGATCCGCATCATCGCGCCCGGCCGCACCTATCGCTCGGACAGCGACGCCACCCACACCCCGATGTTCCATCAGGTGGAGGGGCTGGTGATCGACAAGGGCATCACGCTCGGCCATCTCAAATGGACCTTGGAGACCTTCCTCAAGGCGTTCTTCGAGCGCGACGATATCGTCCTGCGCCTGCGCCCCAGCTATTTCCCCTTCACCGAGCCGTCGGCCGAGGTCGATGTCGGCTTCAGCCTGGTCAATGGCAAGCGCGTGATCGGCGGGTCGGATGGCTGGATGGAAGTGCTCGGCAGCGGCATGGTCCACCGCACGGTGATCGAGGCCGGCGGTTACGATCCCGACGAGTGGCAGGGTTTCGCGTTCGGCTGCGGCATCGATCGTCTGGCGATGCTCAAATATGGCATGGACGATCTGCGCGCGTTCTTCGACGGCGATATCCGCTGGTTGAAACATTATGGATTCGCGGCACTCGACGTGCCCACTCTGTCCGGGGGAGTCGGGGCATGAAGTTCACCCTGAGCTGGCTCCAGGAACATCTGGAAACCACCACCGGTCTCGATACGATCGTCGAGGCGCTGACGCGTGTCGGCCTCGAGGTCGAGGGTGTCGAGAATCCGGGCGAGAAGCTTTCCGCCTTCAAGGTGGCGAAGGTGCTGACCGCTGCCCCGCACCCCCAGGCCGACAAGCTCCAGGTGCTGACGGTCGACGCGGGCGAGGGCCCGCTTCAGGTCGTGTGCGGTGCGCCCAACGCCCGCGCCGGGCTGGTCGGCGTGTTCGGCCTGCCGGGTGCGGTCGTGCCGTCGAACGGCATGGTGCTGAAGGTCGCGGCGATTCGCGGCGTCGAATCGAACGGCATGATGTGCTCGACGCGCGAGCTCGAGCTCGGCGAGGATCATGACGGCATCATCGAACTGCCCGCGGACGCGCCGATCGGCACATCTTTTCCGGACTATGCCGGCCTCAACGATCCGGTGATCGACGTCGCCATCACGCCCAACCGCCAGGATTGCATGGGCGTGCGCGGCATCGCGCGCGATCTCGCCGCCGCCGGCCTCGGCACGCTCAAGCCGCTGAAGGTCGATCCGGTGGCGGGCGAGGGCCCCGGCCCGGACGTGCGCACGGACGACACCGATGGCTGCCCGGCCTTTTACGGCCAGTCGGTTGCCGGCGTCACCAATGGCGAAGCGCCGGACTGGATGCGCCGCCGTCTCACCGCGATCGGGCAGAAGCCGATCTCGGCTCTGGTCGACATCACCAATTATGTGATGATCGATCTCGGCCGCCCGCTGCACGTCTATGACCGCGCCAAGCTCTCGGGCGGCCTGGTCGCGCGCCGGGCCAGGGCGGGTGAGACCGTGCTCGCGCTCAACGGCAAGACGTACACGCTCGAAGAGACCATGACGGTCATCGCCGATAACGCCCATGTCCATGACATCGGCGGCATCATGGGCGGCGAGGAATCGGGTGTGTCGGCGGAAACGACTGACGTGCTGATCGAATGCGCCTATTTCGATCCCGACCATATCGCCCGCACCGGCCAGAAGCTCGGGCTCACCAGCGACGCCCGCGCCCGGTTCGAGCGCGGCGTCGATCCCGCGTTCCTCGAAGACGGCCTGGCGATCGCCGCGCGGCTCGTGACGGATATCTGCGGCGGCACGGCCAGCGGCGTGACGCGCGCCGGCACCCCGCCGGTGACGCCTCGGGTCATTGCCTATGACACCAACCGCGCCGAGACGCTGGGTGGCCTCGCCATCGCACCCGACCGGCAAAAGGCGATCCTCCAGAGCCTCGGCTTCGCGGTCGATGCCGGCTGGAATGTAACGGTGCCGAGCTGGCGCCGCGACGTGGACGGCTCGGCCGATCTGGTCGAGGAAGTCATCCGCATCGAAGGCATCGACAAGGTGCCGCCGGTCCCGCTCGATCGCATCCCCGGTGTCGCCACCCCGACGGCTACGCCCGACCAGAAGCTCGAACGCCGTGCCCGCCGCGCCGCCGCCGCGCGCGGCCTCAACGAGGCAGTGACGTGGAGCTTCCTGTCCGAAGCCGAAGCCGCGCCCTTCGGCGGCGGCGCGTGGAGCCTCGCCAACCCGATCAGCGAAGACCTCAAGGTCATGCGTCCGTCGCTCCTCCCCGGCCTGCTCGCCGCGGCCGAGCGCAACCTGAAGCGCGGCGCGCAGAGCGTGCGCCTGTTCGAGATTGGCCGCCGCTATCTCGCTGACAAGGAACGCCCGACGCTCGGCGTCGTCCTGGCCGGCGAAGGCCGCGCACGCGGCTGGCAGCAGGGCAAGGCGGCGCCGTTCGACGCCTTCGATGCCAAGGCGGAGGCGCTCGCGCTGCTCGCCGCGGCCGGCGCTCCGGTCGAGAATCTCCAGGTCATGGGGCCAATAGAGGGAGGGGCGGGCGATGCCTGGCATCCCGGCCAGTCGGGCACCTTGCGTCTCGGCCCGAAAACGGTGCTTGCCGCCTTCGGTATGGTCCACCCGCTCACCGCCCGCGCCTTCGATCTCGACGGCCCGGTCGCTGCGGTGGAACTCTATCTCGATGCGATCCCCGGCAAGCGTTCGGTCGGCTTCATGCGCCCGGCCTATGCGCCCCCGGCGTTGCAGGTCGTGCGCCGCGACTTCGCTTTCCTCGTGCCGGTCGACCTCGGCGCCGATTCGCTGCTCCGTGCGGTGAAGGGCGCGGACAAGGCGGCAATTGCCGGCGTGCGCCTGTTCGACGTCTTCACCGGTGCCGGCGTCGACGAAGGCCAGAAGAGCCTGGCGCTCGAAGTCACGCTCCAGCCCGGCGAGAAGAGCTTCACGGACGAAGAACTGAAGGCAGTCGCCGACAAGGTCGTGGCGGCGGCGGCGAAGCTGGGTGCGAGTCTGCGGGGTTAGCAACCCATCACCGTCACTCCGGGCTTGTCCCGGAGTCCACCGTTCCGCAAACTCAGGCTTGAAGAGTGTGCGGGACGGTGGATGCCGGAACAAGTCCGGCATGACGGTGGTGTGAATCGGGAGATGTAGGTGACCGACCTGATCGAAATCGCTTCCTCGGGCCTCTCCGCCGCGATCAACCCGTTCGGCGCCGAACTCACCCATCTCCGCGACGCCGACGGTCGCGCGTTGATGACCGACGCCGATCCAGCCTTCTGGACCGGCCACGCGCCGATCCTCTTCCCGATCGTCGGCCGCCTGAATGGCGATACGCTCCATATCGACGGCACCGACTATCCCATGAAGCAACACGGCTTCGCCCGCCGCATGCCCTTCACGGTGACGGCGCAGGAACCGGACCGCGCCGTCTTCCGCCTCACCGACAGCGAAGAAACACGTGCCGCCTATCCCTTCGCCTTCGCGCTCGATCTCGCCTTCCACATCCAGGGAGCAACGCTCCAGATCGAGGCGCGGATCGAAAATCGCGGCGCCACCGCCATGCCCGCCAGCTTCGGCTGGCACCCGGCCTTTGCCTGGCCCTTGCCCTTTGGCGCGGTGCGCGAAGACCACCGTATCGAGTTCAACAACGAGGAGCCGGATCCGCTCAAACAGATCGTCCCCGGCGGTCTGATCGGCGCCACGTCGCGCCCGTCGCCGCTCGACGGCCGCACCCTGCATCTGCGCGACGATCTCTTCACGAACGATGCGCTGATCTGGGACCCGGTCCGTTCGAGCCGGGTCACCTATGGCGCGCCGAAGGGTCGGCAGCTCGACATCGCTTTTCCCGACACGACGAAGCTCGGCATCTGGACCAGGCCCGGCGCCCACTTCATCTGCATTGAGCCGTGGCATGGTATCGCCGACCCCGCAGGCTATACCGGCGAGTTCCGTGACAAACCCGGTGTGTTCGAGATCGCACCCGGCGGCAGCTGGACCTGCGCACTGGACGTGACGTTGCGCCCCTGAACCGCTACGGGCGCCCCATGACTGGAATTTCCGACCGCCGCACCTTCGCGATCATCTCCCATCCCGACGCGGGCAAGACGACGCTTACCGAAAAGCTGCTCTATTTCGGCGGCGCGATTCATCTCGCCGGCGAAGTGAAGGCGCGCGGGGCAAACCGGCGCGCCCGGTCCGACTGGATGAAGATCGAGCAGCAGCGCGGCATCTCGGTCACCTCCTCGGTGATGACCTTCGAGAAGGACGGGCTCACCTTCAACCTGCTCGACACGCCGGGCCATGAGGATTTCTCGGAGGACACCTATCGCACGCTGACCGCGGTCGATTCCGCCGTGATGGTGATCGACGCGGCGCGCGGCATCGAGGCGCAGACCCGCAAACTGTTCGAGGTCTGCCGCCTGCGCTCGGTGCCCATCATTACCTTCGTCAACAAGGTCGACCGCGAAGGCCGCGATCCCTTCGAGCTGCTCGACGAGGTGGCGGATATCCTGCAGCTCGACGTCTGCCCGATGAGCTGGCCGGTCGGCATGGGCAGCGATTTCGAGGGGGTGTACGATCTTTACGCCAACACGCTGAGCCAGCCCGAAGGCCCTTCGCGCGACTATATGGGCAAACCGCTGCACTTCACCGGCCTGGATGATCCGGCACTGGCCAAGGTCCTCTCAGAAGACGGCCTGCAAAAGCTGCGCGACGAAGCCGAACTGGCGCAGGGCGGCTATGCGACCTTCGATGCCGAGGCCTATCGCAACGGCGATCTCACCCCGATCTATTTCGGCTCGGCGCTGAAGGATTTCGGCGTGGCCGAGCTGATCGGTGCGCTGGGTAAGCATGCCCCCGGCCCACGTCCGCAGCCGGCCGAACCCGCGCCGATCGCGCCGGACTATGCCGAGGTCACCGGTTTCGTGTTCAAGGTCCAGGCGAACATGGATCCGCAGCACCGCGATCGTATCGCCTTCATGCGGCTCTGCTCGGGCATTTTCAAACGCGGCATGAAGCTGACGCCGACCGGCCATGGCAAGCCGATCGCGATCCATTCGCCGATCCTGTTCTTCGCGCAGAACCGCGAACTCGCCGATGAGGCGTTCCCGGGCGACATCATCGGCATTCCCAACCACGGCACGCTTCGGGTGGGGGACACGCTCAGCGAAAAGGCGACGATCCGCTTCACTGGCCTGCCCAATTTCGCGCCCGAAATCCTGCGCCGCGTCGCCTTGAAGGACCCGACCAAGACCAAGCAGCTGCGCAAGGCGCTCGACGACATGGCGGAAGAGGGGGTGACTCAGGTCTTCTATCCGGAGATCGGCTCCAACTGGGTCATCGGCGTGGTCGGCCAGCTCCAGCTCGAAGTGCTGCTCTCGCGGCTCGATGCCGAGTACAAGGTCGATGCCGGGCTGGAGATGGCCCCGTTCGACACCGCCCGCTGGGTCTCGGCCGAGAATCCCGCCGACCTCAAGGCGTTCATGGACCTCAACCGCTCCTCCATGGCCAAGGACCGTGACGGCAACCCGGTCTATATGGCGAAGACGGCCTGGGACGTGGGTTACGTCGCCGACCGCTACCCCAAGGTGAAATTCGCCGCGACGCGGGAACGCTAATGCTCCCCTCCCTGAAAGGGAGGGGCAGGGGGTGGGTGCGCGCGTCTGCGCGCCCTCAAAAGAATCGTCTCACCAGGAACCGAAGCGTTGGTCGAGGCATCGAGCCTCGTCCGTCGCTGGCCCACCCCTGACCCCCTCCCTTCCAGGAAAGGGTATCAGTCCACCCAATCCTTCCGCAGCGGCTTCGCCGCCAGCCACATCAGCAGCGCCGCCACCAGATACAGCACCAGCCCGATCAGCATCGAGTAGCGCAGCGCCTCGTCCCCAAGCCGCTTCGTCAGCCCGTCGGACAAAGCCCCCAGCGCAAAGCTCCCCGCGCCAAGCCCGATCAGATTGTTGATGAACAGGAAGCTCGCCGATGCCGTCGCCCGCATATGCGGCGGCACGAGATGCTGGACGGCCGTGATCACCGGCGCCAGCCAGACATAGGCAAGCGCCTGCGGCACCAGGAAGAACAGGAACGCCGCCGTCACCGAGGACGACAGGATGCCCGCCGCGAACAGCGGCACCGCGATGATGAAGGCGATCGCCGGCGCGCGCGCATAGGCCGCCCGGTCCTTCGTCCCGAACTTGTCGCCGATCATGCCGCCCAGCAACACCCCTGGCACGCCGCCGAGCAACAGGATCGCGCCGTAGAAATAGGACACGTCCTGCAATTCGAGATGGAAGCTCCGCTTGAGCAGCGAGGGCAGCCAGAAGGCGAGGCCATAGCCCAGCATCGAGCTGGCCGAGGCCCCAAACGCCAGCAGCCAGAAGCTCGGCTTGCGCGCCAGGATCGCGAACACCCGCCGTACCGGCTCAGTCGCGGCGATGGCCCGGTCCCGCACTGGCTCGCGCACGATCAGCCGGAACAGCGGCGCGATCGCCACGCCCGCCAGCCCGACGACGATGAACGCCGCCCGCCAGTCGACTGTCGTCGCGATATAGCCGCCGAGCAGCACGCCCGCCGCCGATCCCAGCGGAATGCCCAAGGAATAGACCGCCAGCGCCCGCGCCCGGCTCTCGGGCGGGAAGGTATCGGCGATCACGGCATAGGAAGGCGCGACGCCCCCGGCCTCGCCCACGCCGACGCCGAGCCGCGCGCCGAACAATTGCGCGAAATTCCCCGCCCAGCCGCACAAGGCGGTGAATCCGCTCCATACGCCCAGGCTGATCGTGATCGTCCAGGTCCGACTGGTCCGGTCTGCGATCCAGGCCAGCGGGATGGCAAGGGTCGAATAGAGCAGCGCGAAGGCCAGCCCGCCCAGCACGCCGAGCTGCGTGTCGGTCAGGCTGAGATCAGCCTTGATCGCCGGCACCAGGATGCTGAAGATCTGCCGGTCGACGAAGTTGAAGGTGTAGACCAGCAGCAGCATCGCCAGCGCCAGCGCGCGATATCCGCGGGAATCGGTGTCGGTCATCGGTATTCCCTAAGCTCGAAACAAAAAGACCGGACGCTCTTCGTTGGAGCGCCCGGTCCCTTCTTTTGCGATAGCCCGATCGGGCGACCGGATCAGAACTTCGCGGTGACGGTAGCGAAAACCTGGCGTGGATTGCCGTAATAGGCGGTGAGGACGCCCTCGCCACCCAGTGTCGCGATATTCTTGCCCGCGCCGGTCAGGTTGAAATTGCCGGTGTCGGGGTTCTGGCTGAGGAAGTTGTAGCCGGAGACGATATAGCGCTTGTCGGTCAGGTTGCGGCCATGGATGCCGATCGACCAGCGATCGCCCGGGGCGCTCCACACGATATTCGCGTCGAGCAGGCTGAAGGCCTTCTGGTCGAGACCGGGCGTGCGCAGTTCGAATTGCTGGCTGTCGCCGCGATAGGACAGGGTCGTACTGAGACTGAGCGATCCGTCGTGCAACGGCGTCGTATAGCCGAGTGTCCCGCTGGCCGTCCAATCGGGGGTGTTCTGGAACCGGCGCTTGTTCGCGACGTCGATCCCGCGCGAATCGATATATTTCAGGAACTTCGCGTCGATATAGCCGAGCGACCAGGAGAAATTGAGGGCGTCTCCGTCGGTCCCGAAATTGCGGGCGGCGATCAGATTGCCCTCGAATTCCAGGCCGCGGATCCGCGCCTTGCCGGCATTGGTGGTGATGCCGGCAAAGGTCTGGACGCCGCCGACGATCACGCCGACCGATCCGGGGATCTGGACGTCGGTATAGTTCGCCTGAAATATCGCCAGCGCCGTGGTCAGGCGACGATCGAACAGCGACGCCTTGTATCCGACCTCGTAGCTCTCGACGGTCTCGGGATCGAAGGAGAGGAAATTATAGATATCGGCCTGGTCGCCGCCGGCGCCGGTGATGCCGTTGCCGTTGAGATCGGGGGCCGCCGTGCCGACGCCGCGCGGATCGAAGCCGCCGCCCTTGAACCCTTTGGAATAGCTCGCATACAGCGTGTGATTGGGGGCGGGCTTGAAGGTCACCGACGCGCGCGGGGTGAATTTGGCGAAGCTGGCCGATCCGCGGAAATCGGTCTGCCGCACGATCGGCGCGGTGGTGCCGCCGAAAAAGGGTGAGGAGCCGAGATAGACGTTGCGCTGGATCTGCGACCGGCGGTCGTCCCAGGTATAGCGCCCGCCCGCCGAGATGCTGAACATCTCGTTGAATTTGTAGGTGAAGTCCCCGAAGATCGCGACGGTATCGGTGCGCACATTGCCGAAGGTCAGCGCCGTCACCGTGCCGGGCAGGCGCACGTCGAACACCGTGCGCGCCTCGGCGTCGAGATAATAGCCGCCGATCAGGCCGTTAAAGCCTCCGCTCTCGACGAGGAGTTGGATTTCCTGCGAGAATTGCTTGTTGTTGTAGAAAGCGGGCACGTCGACATCGACGGCCGGGAGGGCGTCGAAATCGATCGGGGAGGAACTGTCGTC
Organism: Sphingomonas sp. GW821-FHT10F11; assembly: GCF_058809095.1. Classification (NCBI taxonomy): domain Bacteria; kingdom Pseudomonadati; phylum Pseudomonadota; class Alphaproteobacteria; order Sphingomonadales; family Sphingomonadaceae; genus Sphingomonas; species Sphingomonas sp. GW821-FHT10F11. Next base: position 296,271 of record NZ_JBXASH010000004.1, on the reverse strand, counting down.
CTTGCGATAGGCGGTGATGCTGCGGAAGGTCAGCCAGTCGGCCGGCTTCACCTCGCCGAACAGCGAGACGCCCCAGGCCGTCACATCCTGTTTGGGGCTTACCAGCCCGCCCCGGCTGTCATAAGGATCGGTCAGAACCGGTGCTCCGGAAACCAGCCCGGCGATCAGGCGATGGCCGCCGCGCGCGTTGCTCTTGTCCTTGGTATAGTCGCCCGTCAGCCGGAAAAAGGCTTCGCTGCTCGGTTCGATCTGCAGCGTCGCGCGGCCGGCCCAGATGTCCTTGTTGTAGTTTTCCTGGCCGGTGGTCAGGTTCTTGCCGAAGCCGTCGCGGCTCAATCGCGCCACCGCGCCGCCGACCTTGATCGTACCGTCGCCGATCGGCACGCTGCCGCTGATCACGCCGTCCGCCTGGTTATAGCTGCCATAGGTTGCGCGGAGGTTCAGCGTCGGGTCGTCGCCCAGCCGGCGCGTCACATATTTCACCGCGCCGCCGATCGTGTTCCGGCCATAGAGCGTGCCCTGCGGACCACGCAGGACTTCGATCCGTTCCACGTCATAGATATCGAGTACCGCGGCCTGTGGACGGTTCAGATACACGTCATCCAGATAAAGGCCTACGCCCGCTTCGAACCCGGCAACCGGATCCTGCTGGCCGACGCCGCGGATGAAGGCGCTCAAGGTCGAGTTCGTGCCGCGCGATACCTCCAACGTGACATTCGGCGCGCTGTTCGCGATGTCGGTGACGTCGATCGCACCGGCCAGGTCCAGCGCTTTGCCGGAAAAGGCCGTGATCGCGATGGGCACGTCGATCAGTCGTTCGTCGCGCCGCCGTGCCGTCACGACAACATCGGGTTGCTCGGTAGCCGCCTCGTCCACAGTCTGTTGCGCGGCCGGCGCGTCCTGGGCCAGGGCCGGCACGGCCGTCAGTGCGGCGATCGCGGCACCGGCGTTGAGCAGCGTGCGCATGGAATAAAGGCGTGTCATGAAGATTTCCCCTCCTGCGGCGCCGCTTGCATGCGCCCGGTCTCATACCGGGTTGTGCGCCAGTCGAAGGCGCTATACTGAAACATGAACCAGGTTTCAACTTGGGAATGGGAGGGAGCCGTAAATGGCGGGTGAGCGTGTCCAACCGGCAACAATTACCGGGCTTTCGAAAGGCGATACGGCGTTGGCCGCGAGCGAGGGCAAGGCGCCGCGCACCGAGCGCGGCCGCAAGACCTTGCGCTCGATCCTCGATGCGGCGGCGACCGAGTTCGGCGAGAAGGGGTTCCATGAGGCATCGGTCAGCGGGATCACGCGCCGCGCCGGCGTCGCGCTGGGCAGCTTCTACACCTATTTCGATTCGAAGGACGCGGTGTTCCGCGCGCTGGTGCGCGACATGTCGGATCAGGTGCGCGACTTCGTCGCCCCCGCGATCCGCGCCGCGCCCGATCAGATCGCCGCCGAGCGCGCCGGCCTGCGCGAGTTCATCGCTTTCGTGCGCGGCCACAAGGAGATTTACCGGATCATCGACGAATCCGAATTCGTCGATCCGGAAAGCTTCCGCCTCCACTATGCGGTCACTGCGGAACGAATCGCCGCCCGCCTCAAGGCGGCGGCGGCGCGAGGCGAGGTCCGGCCCGACGTATCGGAGGTCCATGCCTGGGCGATCATGGGCATGAACGTGTTCCTCGGCCTGCGCTACGGCGTGTGGGAGGACGATGCCTCGCCCGATCAGGTCGCCGATACGATCGCCGACATGCTCGCCCGGGGCATCGGCACGCGCTGATCGTCTGGCAACCGGGCGCAACTGCCGGTTGGCGCCTCTCGATTCAACGCCGCGGCGGATCAGGGCAGCGTGGCGCGCTCGGGATTCCAGCCGGACGCCCGATCCGCTTTTTCTCATTGTCAGGTTTGTTGGATGGTTTTCCGCGCAATTCTTGCCGGAAAAACGGTCTTTTTCCGCTGCTCGGCGCCCGTTTTTCCGCTGTTATGCGATAACAGGGAAAACGCGCTCAACTCGTTGAGAAACAACGCCGAATCCGGGGCGAAAATCCAACATAACAGCGGAAAGAAAAAATGCCGGCGTGATTGCGAGTCGTGTTGGTCCAAACGGACCCGTCAGGCGCGGCTCGAATCGTCCGCCAGCGCCTCGGCGAGCGAATCGCGCACCGTGCGGATCGCGCCGAGGTCAGCCCCGCCGGCGGCCCGGGGCACCGTCTGGCTCATCGGCACGCGCTTGCGTTCGTCCGACAGCAGCTTCTGCACGCCGCGGATCGTATAGCCCTCCTGGTTGAGCAGGCTGTTGATCCGCGCCACCAGCGCGACATCCTCGGGCCGGTAATAGCGGCGCTTGCCGGCGCGCTGCAGCGGCCGAAGCTGGGGAAAGCGCGTTTCCCAATAGCGCAATATATGTTGGGGCAGCCCGGTCTCGCGGGAAAGCTCGCCGATCGTCCGGAATGCGCCAGCCGCCTTGTCGGGCATGCCGGCCATGATCGGGTCAGCCCGCGCTGACGATGCGGTCGCGCATCATTTGACTGGCGCGGAAGGTGAGCACGCGGCGCGGTGCGATCGGCACCTCGACGCCTGTCTTCGGATTGCGCCCGACGCGCTCGCCCTTGTCGCGTAGCACGAAGGTCCCGAAGCCGGAGATCTTGACGTTCTCGCCCTTGGACAGCGCCTCGCACATATGATCGAGAACTTGCTCGACCAGCTTTGACGAATCCGCGCGGGACAGCCCCACCTGATGGTGCAGCGCCTCGGCCAGATCAGCCCTTGTCAACGTCCCCACAGGTGCCATCCGCTACCCTCCCCCGAGTGGTAAGAACTGAACCTAACACAATGATGGAGCGGACTGAAAGACATTTGTTACACTGTGAGAACGGCGCAAGAACGTTGCCCGATCCTATAGGCTATAGCCGGACGACCGCCGCGCCCCAGGTGAAGCCGCCGCCCATCGCTTCGAGCACGATCAGTTGGCCCGGCTTGATCCGTCCGTCCCGCACCGCAGTGTCGAGCGCGAGCGGCACGGACGCCGCCGATGTGTTGGCGTGCTGGTCGACCGTGACGACAACCTGTGCGGGGTCGAGCCCGAGCTTGCGCGCGGTCGCATCGAGGATCCGGGCATTGGCCTGGTGCGGCACGACCCAGTCGACATCGTCCGAGCCGAGCCCGGCGGCGGCCAGCGTCTCGGTCATCACCGCGGCCAGATTGACCACGGCGTGGCGGAACACCTCGCGCCCCTTCATCCGCACCTTGCCGACGGTGCCGGTGGTGGAGGGGCCGCCATCGACATAGAGCAGCTCGTTGTGGCGCCCGTCGGCATGCAGCCGAGTCGCCAGGATGCCGCGCTCGCCCTTGCCCTCTTCGCCTTCGAGCACGATCGCGCCCGCGCCGTCGCCGAAGAGCACGCAGGTGGTGCGATCCTCCCAGTCGAGGATCCGGCTGAAGGTCTCGGCGCCGATCACCAGCGCGCGGCGGTGCGCGCCGGCGCGGATCATGCTGTCGGCGACCTGCAGCGCGTAGAGGAAGCCGGAACAGACCGCCGCGACGTCGAACGCCACGCAGTCGTTGATGCCCAGCATCGCCTGCACCTTGGTCGCGGTCGCCGGGAAGGTCTGGTCGGGCGTTGCCGTCGCCAGCACGATCAGGTCGATGTCCTGCGCCATGCGGCCCGCGGCGGCCAATGCCGCCTTGCAGGCATCTGCCGCCAGCGTGCCCGTCGTCTCGTCGGGGCCGGCGATATGGCGGAAACGGATGCCGGTGCGCTCGACGATCCACTCGTCGGACGTGTCGACGGTTTCGGCCAGCTCGGCGTTCGATACGCGGTGGACCGGCAACGCGGAGCCGGTGCCGGTGATGATCGATCGAATCACGCTGCCTTTGCCTCGAAATTCCCCAGGTCTTCGCTGATGCGCCGGGTCAGGTCGTCGCGCACCATCTTGGCGGCCGCGGCGATCGCGGTCGCGACGCCCAGCTCGTTGGCGCCGCCATGGCTCTTCACGACGATGCCGTTCAGGCCCAGGAAGACCGCGCCATTATGGTTGTTCGGGTCGAGATGATGGCGCAGCAGCTCGGTCGCCGGCCGGGAGATCAGGAAGCCGATCTTGGAGCGGGTCGAGCTGCGGAAGGCACGCTTGAGCAGGTCGGCGACGAAACGGGCGGTGCCCTCCGCCGTCTTCAGCGCGATGTTGCCGGAGAAACCGTCGCACACGATCACGTCGACATCGCCGCGCGACAGCCGGTCGCCCTCGATGAAGCCGGTAAAGGTCATCGGCAAATGGGTCGCGGCCCGGATCGCCTGGGCTGCGTCGCGGATTTCCTCGGTGCCCTTCTGGTCTTCGCTGCCGATATTGAGCAGCGCGACGCGGGGGCTGGCGAGGTCGAGATTGGTGCGGGCATAGGCGGCGCCCATGACGGCGAACTGGACGAGGTTGCGCGCGTCGCATTCGGTGTTGGCGCCAAGGTCGAGCACGACCACGTCATTCTCGCCGAGCGTCGGCAGCATCGCGGCGAGCGCGGGGCGATCGATCCCGGGCAGCATGCGCAGCGACAGCTTGGCCATCGCCATCAGCGCGCCGGTATTGCCGGAGGACACGGCGGCACCGGCGCGGCCTTGCTTAACCATGTCGATCGCGACGCCCATCGACGTCGTCTTGGCGCGGCGAATCGCCTGGCTCGGCTTGTCGCTCGATCCGACGACCTCGGGGGCGTGGACGATCTCGCTATGCGCGGTCAGGTTGGGATGGGTCTTCAGACCCTCGCGAATCTGCGCCTCGTCCCCGACCAGGATGAAGCGCATTTCCTCGAAGCGGCGGCGCGCGCGCGCGACGCCGGCCAGCATGACGGCCAATCCTTCGTCGCCGCCCATCGCATCGACGGCGATCCGGGAGCTATTCGACACGCGGCTGGCCCCCCGTTGGACTGTGTGGCTCAGCCTTCGGCCGAGACGATCTCACGACCGTTATAATGGCCGCACGATCCGCACAGATTATGCGGGCGCTTCAGTTCGCCGCAGTTCGGGCACTCCTGGAAGGAGTCGATGCTCAGCGAGTCGTGGCTGCGGCGCATGCCGCGCTTGGACGGCGAAGTCTTTCTCTTGGGGACGGCCATTTCGGCGAAACCTTGTCTTATCTGGGTCAATAGCGCGGTACGCCCGGACGGACGCCAGCGCAACCGACGCTTCCGTCAGCCGCGGTAGGCACCAGCGGCCGGACGCATCGCGAAGCGTGCGCCTATAGCGATTCGGGCGAACGTTGCAAGCACGGCGAAGGACTGGCACGCTCATGCGCATCATAAAGGGGGAGAGACACGATGAATCCGATCATGCTGCCGATCACGCTCACGACCGCGGGGGCGACCGCGCTGATCGCCCTGTGGCTTGCGCTTCGCACCGGCGGCGTTCGGCAAAAGGCCAAGGTCAGCATCGGCGACGGCGGCGACGCGGCGCTGCTCTGCCGCATGCGCGCCCAGGCGAACTTCACGGAATACGCCCCCTTCATCCTGATCCTGATCGCGCTGATCGAATTCACCGCCGGCACCTCGACCTGGCTCTGGGTGGCGAGCGTCGCCTTCCTCGTCGCGCGCATCCTGCATCCGCTCGGCATGGACGGCATGAAATATGGCCGCCCGATCGGCACCGGTATCACCTTCCTCCTGCTGATCGGCCTCGGCCTCTACACGATCAGCCTGCCGCTGCTCGCCAAGGCCGATTCGAAGCCCAAGGTGATCGAGACCGTCCCGGCGGCTGGGTGATCCTTCCTTCTCCACCCCTCTCTTCAGGGGAGGGGCTGATCATCAGGCCGCCATCGCCCGGTCGCTCACGAACATATTGTGCTGCCGCTCATGCGCGAAGTTGCTCGGCGGTCCGTGGCCCGGAATGAACGCGGTATCGCCGCCGAGCGGCCAGAGCTTCTCGACGATCGAGCGCAACAGGTCCTGATGGTTGCCGAGCGGGAAGTCGGTGCGGCCGACCGATCCCTGGAACAGCACGTCGCCGACCAGCGCCAGCTTCGACGGCGCATGGTGGAAAATCACATGCCCCGGCGTGTGCCCGGGCGTGTGATAGACGTCGAGCGTCAGGTCGCCGACCGTCACCGTGTCGCCCTCGACCAGCCAGCGGTCGGGCTCGAACACCACGCCGCGGATGCCGTAATTCCTCCCGTCCTCGTCGAGCCGCGCGAGCCAGAAGCGATCCGCTTCGTGCGGCCCTTCGATCGGCACGCCATAGTCGTCGGCCAGCGGCTTGGCCTCGCCGCAATGGTCGATATGGCCGTGGGTCAGGATGATCTTCTCGATCGTCACATTGTGCTGGGTCGCGGCGGCGCGCAGCTTGGGCAGGTCGCCGCCCGGATCGACGAACGCGCCGCGCATCGTCGCGGTGCACCAGATCAGCGAGCAGTTCTGCTGGAGCGGCGTTACGGGCACGATCGCCGCGCGAAGGGGAGGGAGAGTCATGGCGCCGAGGTAAGCCCGCCCGCGTCCGCGGGCAAGCCTAGCCCGCCCGCGTCCGCGGGCAAGCCTAGGTCGGCCGCGTCTGCGGGCAAGCGCGGGCTTGCCGTGCGCCGTTCGCGGTTGCATTTGGCGGCCACTTGATGCTCACCCGTGAAACCGCCCCCTTCGTTCTGCTGGACGATGCCCGAGAGGAAGCCGCCCCCGCGCGCCTCTATCGCCAGCCGGTGCGCGTGGTGGCGGCGCGAACCATCGCCGAGGTCATGCCGGCGCTCGACTCGCTCCGCGCCGCGCGCGATGCCGGGCTCCATGCGGCTGGCTTCCTGTCCTACGATGCCGGAGCGGCATTCGAACCGGTGCTGGGCGATCCACCGGCGAACGATACACCGCTGCTCTGGTTCGGCCTGTTCGACAGCTATGAGGAGATCGCGCCGAGCGACGTCCCCGTGCTGCTGCCCGATCCCGTCGGCGCCTGGATCGCCCCGCCCGATCCGGCGATCGACCAGGCGGCCTATGACGGCCAGTTCGCCCGCGTGCTCGATCTGATCGCGGCGGGCGACGTCTATCAGATCAACCTCAGCTACCGCGCGACAGTCCGCCATGCCGGCGATCCGCTCGCGCTCTACGCGCAGCTTCGGGCCCGTGCGCGCGCCGGGTTCGGCGCGCTGATCGATACGGGCGAGGATCTGTTGCTGTCGCTGTCGCCCGAGCTCTTCTTCGCACTCGACGATCGCCGGCTGACCTGCCGCCCGATGAAGGGCACGGTGCGCCGCGGCGCGACCCCGGCCGAGGACCGCGCGCTCGCCGCGTCGCTCAGCGCCGATCCCAAGCAGCGCGCCGAGAATCTGATGATCGTCGATCTGATGCGCAATGATCTCTCGCGGATCGCGCGGCCGGGCAGTGTCGCCGTGCCGGCCCTGTTCACGGTCGAGACCTATCCGACCGTCCACACCATGGTCTCGACCGTCACCGCCGATCTCGCCGAGGATCGCGACGCGGTCGACGTGCTCGCCGCGCTCTTCCCCTGCGGGTCGGTCACGGGGGCCCCCAAGATCCGCGCGATGCAGGCGATCGCCGAGGTCGAGCGGGCCGGTCCGCCGCGCGGCGTCTATACCGGTGCGATCGGACGGCTGGACGCGGGCGGCGATGCGATGTTCAACGTCGCCATCCGGACTCTGGCGATCCGCCGCGGCGACGCGCATGGTTCGTCCGAAGGGTTGTTCGGGGTGGGCGGCGGCATCGTCGCCGATTCGACAGCACATGAGGAATGGGACGAATGCCTTGCCAAGGGTGATTTCCTGACCAGCGGCATCACCTTCGACCTGATCGAGACCATGGCGTTCGATCCCGAGACGGGCATGCCGCTGCTCGAGCGCCATCTCGCGCGGATGAAGGCGAGCGCCGAGTTGTTCGGCTTCCCGTTCGATCGCCACGCGGTACGCAACGAACTCCAGGCGGCGACCTTCCGCTTGCGCAGGTCCCGCCGCGTCCGGCTGGTGCTGGCGAAGAGTGGGGCGATCGCGATCGAGGTCTCGCCCCTGCCGGCCCCGCCCGCCGGGCCGGTCGTGGTCGCGCCGGTGCCGCTGCCGGTCGATCCGTCCGACTTCCGCCTGCGCCACAAGACCAGTGATCGCGCATTCTACGGCGCGCCGCCGGCCGGCTGCTTCGACACAGTCTTCCTCGATCCCCATGGCTATTTGACCGAGGGCGGCTTCACCTCGCTCTTCGTCGAGCGCGACGGCATGCTCGTCACTCCGCCGCTTTCGCGCGGGTTGTTGCCCGGCGTACTGCGCGCCGAGTTGATCGCCAGCGGGCGTGCGATCGAGGGCGATCTGACCGTCGCCGACCTCGCCGGTCGCTTTTTTATCGGAAATGCGCTTCGGGGGCTGATTCCCGCCATTGTTGCGGTTGCGAACGGAACCGACCCGGGTCTATAGCCGCGCCGCTCCCAGACAAAGGCGCCCATTTCATGCAACCATCCGCCGCGCTCGCTCGAATCAAGCCCTCGCCCACGCTCGCGATCACCTCGCGCGTGCAGGAGCTGCAGCGTGCCGGTGTCGATGTGATCGGCCTGGGCGCCGGCGAGCCGGACTTCGACACGCCCGACTTCATCAAGGAAGCCGGTATCCAGGCGATCCGCGACGGCAAGACCAAATACACCAATGTCGACGGCACGCCCGAGCTGAAGGCGGCGGTGATCACCAAGTTCCAGCGCGACAACGGGCTGACCTACACGCCGGACCAGATCACCATCAACGCGGGCGGCAAGCACACCTTGTTCAACGCGATGGTCGCGACGGTCGATGCCGGCGACGAAGTGATCGTGCCCGCGCCCTATTGGGTGAGCTATCCCGACGTCGTGCTGTTCGCCGGTGGTACCCCGGTGTTCGTCGCGGCGGGCCCGGCGCAGAACTACAAGCTCCTGCCCGAGCAGCTCGAGGCGGCGATCACGCCGAAGACGAAGTGGGTGATCCTCAACTCGCCGTCCAACCCGACCGGCGCCGCTTATTCGGCCGCCGAGCTGAAGGCGCTGGGCGCGGTGCTTGAGCGGCATCCGCATGTCTGGATCTTCGCCGACGATATGTACGAGCATATCATCTATGACGGTTTCGAATTCGCCACGATCGCGCAGGTCTGCCCGTCGCTTTACGAGCGCACCTTGACCGCGAACGGCTGCTCCAAGGCCTATGCGATGACCGGCTGGCGGATCGGCTTTGCCGGCGGCGCGCCCTGGCTGGTCAAGGCGATGGCCAAGCTCCAGTCGCAATCGACCTCGAACCCCTGCTCGATCGCCCAGGCCGCCTCGGTCGCGGCGCTGACCGGCGACCAGTCGTTCCTCAAGGATCATGCCGCGCTGTTCCAGTCGCGCCGCGATCTGGTCGTGTCGATGCTCAACCAGGCGAACGGCATCACCTGCCCGCGGCCCGAGGGTGCCTTTTATGTCTATCCGGAATTCTCGGCGCTGATCGGCAAAACGACGCCCAAGGGCGTGGTCATCGACACCGACGAGGCGATGGTCGCCTATCTGCTCGACGAAGCGAAGGTCGCGGCGGTGCAGGGTGCGGCGTTCGGCCTCTCGCCGGCGATGCGGATCAGCTACGCGACCTCGGAAGAGCTGCTCCGCGAGGCATGTGAACGCATCCAGACTGCCTGCGCGGCCGTACGATAGGAACAGCCAGCTTGCGTTAATCCGGGTGAAGCAAAAAGCTGGCTCCGTAACGAATCGGCCCCGGCCGCCCGGCTCCCGGACAAAACGAAAGTAGATGGCGATGCGCGCTATTCTGAAGGACGGTTTCTTCTGGCGGTTCGCGGGCGGCTTCGTCATCGGCGCGATCGGCCTGTTCCTCCTCCAGCCCGCTCAGGCAAAGGGGCTGGTGAGCAATCTGGCGACGGCGATTCACGCGCTTCCCTGACCGTCCACTTCCGGTTCAGCCGGGAGTTCCTACATTCGCCCCGATGCCCATCGAAAGGCGATCCATGTTCAAGACCCTGTTTGCTGTTACCGCCGCAGCCGGCGTGGCCTATGCCGCCCTGTCCGGTGGCGTCGCCAATGCCGAGCGCGCGGTGCCGATTCCGGTCGCGGCCCTGGATGTGCCGAAGACGCCCGGACCGCAGACCGCGGTGCTTGCCGGTGGCTGCTTCTGGGGCATGGAGGCGGTGTTCGAACGGGTGAAGGGCGTGCGCGGCGTGACCTCGGGCTATGCCGGCGGCGCGGCGGACACGGCGACCTATGACCAGGTCAGCACCGAGACGACGCGCCATGCCGAGGCGGTGAAGATCGTGTTCGATCCGGCTCAGGTCAGCTACGCGACCCTGCTCCGCGTCTATTTCTCGATCGCGCACGATCCGACCCAGCTCAACCGCCAGGGTCCGGACAGCGGCCCGAGCTATCGCTCGGCGATCTTTCCGCAGACGCCGCAGCAGCGCGCGGTGGCCGCCGCCTATATCGCGCAGCTCGGCAAGGCCCGCGCCTTCCCGGCGCCGATCGTGACGAAACTGGAAAGCGGCGGCTTCTACCCGGCCGAGGCCTATCACCAGAATTTCTACGACCGGAATCCGCGCCATCCGTATATCGTGCAGTGGGACAAGCCGAAGGTCGCGGCGTTCAAGGCGGGTTTCCCGAGCCTGGCCAAGCCGATCTAGGCCGCGAGCGGGAAGCGCAGCATCCGGTCCTCGACCGGCACCAGCGCCTCAGCCCCGGCACCCACCGCACGGACGATCTCCGGATGATCCGCGTCCAGCCCGCCGGTCAGCGCGCCGAATGCCGGCAGGATCAGCTTGACCGGCGTCGCGACGAAGCAGCGGCGCGAGACCTGGCGTCCACGCACCCGCACCCGCAGCTTGGGATGAAAATGCCCCGACAGTTCGGGCCTCGTCTCGCGGCGGTCGGCCTCGTGGCGCAGTACGAGCCCGTCGACCAGCGCTTCGTCCATCACTTCGCCGCCGCAGCGGTCGATCGTGCGGTCGTGATTGCCGGTGATCCAGATCCAGCGCCGCCCGGTCGTCAGCGCGCGCAGCGTCTCCTGCGCATCGGCGGGCAGACGTTCGCATCCGGCCGAATCATGGAAGCTGTCGCCCAGGCACCAGATCTCGGCCGCCTTGGTCTGCTCCGCCAGCGCGGCCAGCGCGGCCAGGGTCGCGATCGTATCATAAGGGGGCAGCATCTGGCCGCGAATCGCGAACCAGCTCGCCTTCTCGAAATGCAGGTCGGCGACCAGCAACGCGCGCCGCGCAGGCCAGAAAAGCGCCCCTTGCGGCAGCGCGAGCAGATCGTGACCGGCGAACGAAAAGGGAACCATGGTCTTGCTATGCAGCGATCGGCTCCCCAGATCAACGGCTTGCGGCAGTGCAACAAAACCGCTTGCGCTGCCCTACAACAGGCGTAAAGCGCGCCGTCCTTCCCGGCAGGCCAGAGTCTCATGTCACCAGCCCCTGAAACATCGGGGAATCCGCATCGTCCCCATCCGGCGATGCTGGCACTCACCATCGGCGCGATCGGCGTCGTCTTCGGCGATATCGGCACCAGCCCGCTCTACGCGTTTCGCGAGGCGCTGGCCCAGTCGGCGCAGGACGGCATCGACGCGAGCGAAATTCTCGGCGTGCTGAGCCTCGCGCTCTGGACCCTGACGATCGTCGTCACCTTCAAATATGTCCTGTTCCTGATGCGGGCGGACAATCAGGGCGAGGGTGGCGTCCTTGCCCTGACGGCGCTTGCCCGGCGGGCGCTGGGGCGGCGGTCGATGATCGCACTGGTGCTCGGCGCGGCGGGCGCTGCCTTGTTCTATGGCGACGCGATCATCACGCCCGCCCTGTCGGTGCTGTCGGCGGTGGAGGGGCTGCGCACCATTCCGGGCGCCGGGACCTTGGTCGGCGAACATACCATATTGTTCCTGACCATCGGCATCCTGATCGCCCTGTTCATGATCCAGGCGCGGGGCACCGCCCATGTCTCAAGCCTGTTCGGGCCGGTGTGCATCCTGTGGTTCCTGACGATCGGCGGCATGGGGCTGTGGCATATCTGGGACGAGCCCTCGATCCTGCGCGTCGCGTCGCCCTGGTACGGCATCGAATTCCTGATGACTCACGGCGTGACCGGCCTGTTCGTGCTCGGCGCGGTGTTCCTGACGGTCACCGGCGCCGAGGCATTGACGGCCGATATGGGCCATTTCGGCGCCGCGCCGATCCGGATGGGCTGGTTCGTGCTGGTCTTCCCCGCGCTGACGCTCAACTATCTCGGCCAGGGCGCCTTCGCGCTCAACGCGCTGGAGACGGCGTCGTCCCATCACGTCGCTTTCGCCAATCAGGACTGGTTCTTCCTGATGGCGCCCGATGCCTTTCGTCCCTGGCTTGTCCTGCTCGCCACGCTGGCGACGATCATCGCCAGCCAGGCGGTGATCACCGGCGCCTATTCGCTCACCCAGCAGGCGATCCAGCTCGGCCTGTTGCCGCGTCTGCGCATCCGCCAGACTTCGGCTCGGCATTCGGGGCAGATCTATCTGCCCTCGATCAACTGGCTGCTGCTGATCGGCGTGCTCGTGCTGGTGATCCAGTTCCGCACCTCCTCTTCGATGGCGGCGGCGTACGGCATCGCGGTGACCGGCACGATGGTGGTCACCACCTGCCTTGCCTATATCGTCGCCCGGCACCGCTGGAACTGGTCGCGGCCGCTGGCGCTTGCCGTGATCCTGCCCTTCTTCGCGCTCGACACGATCTTCTTCGGCGCGAACATCCTGCGCGTGATCGAGGGCGGCTGGGTGTCGCTGGTCGTCGGCGCGATGATCGCGCTGCTGATCTACACCTGGGTGCGCGGCCGCGGCATCGTCCGCGCGTTCGAGCAGCGTCAGAGCGTCCCGCTCGCCGATCTCGCCGCCGCCCTGTCCCGCCGCCCGCCGGAGCGGGTCGAGGGCACGGCCGTGTTCCTCACCGCCAATCCCGAAAGCGCGCCCGGCGCGCTGCTGCACAACCTCAAGCACAACAAGGTGCTGCACGAGCGCAACCTGATCGTCAGCATCCGCACCGCCGACCGGCCCACCGTGCCGCCCGAGGAACGCGCGCGGACCACGCGGATCGACGACAATTTCTGCGCCGTCGTGCTGACCTATGGCTTCATGGAATCGCCCGACGTGCCGCGCGACCTCGGCCTGGAACAGTCAGGCGCGAAGAAGCTGCTCAACCCGGCCAAGACCAGCTATTTCATCGGCCGCAACACGCTGAAGCCGGTCGCCAACCAGGGCATGCCGCTGTGGCAGGACCGGATCTTCATGTTCCTGCAGCGCAATGCCAGCGATCCGACCGACTTCCTGCGCATCCCGCCCGGCAAGGTGCTCGAACTGGGCGAGCAGGTCACGGTCTGAGGGCTATCCGGCGTACGCCTTGACCAGATCGAAGAGATAGTCCCGGCCCTCATAGAGCGACCTGGTCCTGATCCGTTCGTTCAGGCCGTGAATGCCGTTCAGATCGGCGTCGACGAAGATGCCCGGCGCGCCGTAAACCGGGATGCCGATCGCCTGAAAGAAGATGCCGTCGGTCGCGCCGGTCGACATCAGCGGCAGCATCGGCAGGCCCGGGAAATATGTCGCGGCGACCGCCTTGGCCGGGCCGACGATCTTCGGGTCGAGCGTGGGCGGGATCGCGGTCGGGCGGATCGGCTGGTTGATCGTCACCTTCACCTTCGGGCCGGCCAGTTCCTTCAATTTGGCGAAGGTCGCCTCGACCGTCTCTCCGGGGAAGATGCGGCAATTGATATTGGCGGTGGCGCGCTGCGGCAGGGCATTTTCGGCATGGCCGGCATTGACCAGGGTCGCGACGCAAGTGGTGCGCAGGGTCGAATGCATTGCCTTGTCGCGGCTGATCAGCGTATCGGCTTCCTTGTCCTCCGGATTGGCGAGCAGGCGCTTGATCGCATCGCCCACCGGCCCCGGCATCGCCGCCGCGGTCGCGCCGAAAAAGGCACGGGTGGTGTCGGTGAACTTGACCGGGAATTCATAGGTGCGCACCGCCTGCAGCGCGTCGGCCAGCTCGTAGATCGCGTTGTCGGGCGTCGGCTGCGAGCTGTGGCCGCCGGCATTGACCGTCTCGAACGTGTAGTTCTGCGCCGCCTTCTCGCCGACCTGGATGGCGAGCAGCTGCGGCTTGCCGCTCGGATCGTTGCGGCCGCCGCCGCCCTCGTTCAGCGCGAACTCGGCGGCGATCAGGTCGGGCTTGTTGGCCGCCAGCCACTGCGCGCCGTTGAAGGCGAAGGTCGTCTCCTCGCCGCAGGTCAGCGCAAGCTTGATCGTGCGCTTCGGCCTGTAGCGGCTGGTCTTGAAGCGGATCATGCTGTCCGCCCACACCGCCGCCATCGCCTTGTCGTCGACGGTGCCGCGCGCGTAATAATAGCCGTCTTCCTCGACCAGCTTGAACGGGTCGCGCACCCAGTCCTCGCGCTTGGCCTCGACCACATCCAGATGGCCGAGCAGCAGCATCGGCTTGGCCGTCTTGTCCGATCCGGCCAGCACCGCGACGATGCCGCCGTCCTTGGGGTGTTCCGGCACCGAAAAATAGGTGATGTCGTTATCGGCGAAGCCCGCCGCCTTCAGCCGTGCGCCGATCTGCGCCGCCGCCTGGGTGCAGCTGCCCGACGACAAGGTCGTGTTGGTCTCGATCAGCTCCTTGTAGAGCCCGAAAAAGGCCTGCTGGTCGGGGCGAAGCGTCTGGGCCGAGGCGCTGACGGGCAACACGGCGACCGCGGCTGCCGTGCACATGAATAGCGTTCTACGAATTGCCTTACCCCCCGCTTGGACGATGTGTCGCGAGCTTAGCGGCCAAGCGGTATCGAGTCCAAGGGCGACACGCCCGCCGTCGCGGTGCGGTTGGCGGTGACCATCAGCCGGACTTCGCGATTCGGGAAATCGATCTTCACCTTTTCGAACAGGCGCAGCGAATCCATGCCGAGCAACAGGGCGGGCTCGTCCAGCAGGCCGAAATGGCGGAAGGGTTCAGCGTCGGAAAAGGCGACGGGCAGGTGCGAGAAGGTGATGCCGGCGAAGTCTACCTTGTCGATCTGGGTATAATCGGCCACCATCGCTTCACCGGTCACGCCCCATAGGGAGATTGGCCGCACCAGCTTGCTCGTGCGGGCGACGAGGCGCTGGAGCGCCACATTGCCCATGGTCAGGCCGGATCCCGTATCGAGGATCACCTTGACCTTGCGACCGCGATACTTGGCGTCGGCCACGATCAGCTCGCCATAAAGATCCTTGCCGCGCACCACGACTTCGCCGTGCCTCGGGGCCAGGCTCCGTTTGCGTTTGGTCGAGGGGGTCAGAGTCATCACACTCTTGATGAAATCGATCGTCAGTGCATGTCCCTGCAGCGTGTCCAGCCCGAGCATGCCGGGGGCGCCGAGATTGCGCGACTCGAGCGACGGAGCCTCGACGCTCGAGCCGGCGATCGTGCTGACACTCAGCATCGGGATCACGACGGTACCGACATCCGCCGAACCGGTCATCGCGGTAAGGCGGACATTCTTGCCCGGCACCAGGCCGAGGCGGCTGGCGAGTTCGCGCGAGATCACGGTGCGCTGCGCGCCTGTGTCGACCACGAAATGATAGGGGCCGTTGCTGCCGATCGAAACCGGAACGGTCATCCGATCCTGCATGTTGGCGAAGTCCAGCACCGTCACCTTCTGGGGCGGCGGCGGAGCGTCCGGGTCCTGCGCCACTGACGCGCCCGGCGCGGTGGCGGCCAAGGCGAGCGAGAGGGCGATCAACCGCCGCATGCCGAAGGCGTATCCCTCCTTCCGGAGACCAGCAAGCGGCTCAGAAGCCATTGGAACGGTACCCCTTGGGCAGCGCGAACCGCACCTCGCGGTTCGCGAAATCGACGTCCACCTTCCGGAACAGGCGCAGCGCATCCATGCCGAGCAGCAGGGCGGGCTGATCCGTCAGGCCGAAGCGGCGGAACGGCGCGGCATCGGCAAAGGCGACGGGCAGGTGGTTGAAGGTGACCCCGCCGATGTCGAGCCGGGTTACCTGGGTATAGTCGGCGATCATCGTATCGCCCGTCACGCTGGTCAGCGTGATCGGCAGCGGCGTCTTCATCTCGCTGCGCATCCGCGACCGCAGCGCCGAATTGCCCATGCTGACCGAGGAACCGGTATCGATGATCACGCTGATCCGCCGGCCCTTGTAATAGGCCTGGGTGACGATCAGCTGGCCATAAAGGCTCCTGGCGCGGACGACGATATCGCCGTTGCTGATCACCGGGCGATTGCGCTTGGTCGACTGCCGCACGATCATGCGGTTGGTCTCGAAGTCGATCGACAGCGCATGGCCGCTCAGCGTGTCGATGCCCAGCATGCCGGGCGCGCCGAGATGCGCCGAATAGAGCGCCGGGGCCTCGATCGGCTGGCTGGCGATGCTGCTGACGTTGAGCGACGGGATCACCACCGTGCCGACATTGCTCGTGCCGGTCATCGCCGTTATCCGCACATCGGGGCCGCGCGACAGGCCGAGCGTCGCGGCGAGTTCGCGGGAGATCACCGTCCGCTCGGCGCCGGTATCGATGATGAAGGCATAGGGGCCGGTCGTGCCGATGGTGACCGGCACCGTCATCCGATCGGCCGAATCGTCGAAGGCAAGGCTGGTCTCGGTCGCGGCTGGCGGTACCTCGCCCTGACGCGCAGGCAACGCCCCGGGGGCGGCGGCCGTGATCGCGATGACAAGGGCGGTTATTCCGCGCATGAGACGAAGTTACGCCCGTTGTGGACCTTCAACAAGAGGCTATTCGACCGCAGAAAACGGACGTTCAACCGATCTGGGTCAGTCCAGCCGCATTGCCTCCGCAGCGAGCGACTCGGCCTCGATCAGCAGCGCGTCGTCCGCCAGCCCCATCGCGATCCGCTCTCGCCCGATCAGGGTCAGCACCGGCACGGCGAGCGGCGACACGCGGTCGAGATCGACATGGAGCATCGTCTCGGCGGCGCGGTCGAGCAGGCCGGCCAGGCGCCCGACATCGGTCATCTTGGCGCGCGCATCGGCCCAGGCGGCCTGGAGCAGCAGATGGCTCGGCTCATATTTGCGCAGCACGTCGTAGATCAGGTCGGTCGAGAAGGTGACCTGCCTGCCGGTCTTGCGCTTGCCCGGATGCTGGCGCTCGACCAGCCCGCCGATCACCGCGACTTCGCGAAAGGCGCGCTTGAGCAGCGCCGAGTTCTGCACCCAGTCGACGAACTCGTCCTCCAGGATGTCGGGCGAGAGCAGGGCGGCGGGATCGGTGACCGGATCGAGCGAATAACAGGCGATCGAATAGTCGGAAGCGACGAAGCCGAGCGGCCGGTAACCTTGGGTCTCCATCCGCCGGGTCAGCAGCATGCCGAGCGACTGGTGCGCGTTCCACCCTTCGAAGCTGTAGACGACCATGTAATGCCGCCCCTCGCGCGGGAAGGTCTCGACCAGCAATTGTCCCGGCGTCGGCAGCTTCGAGCGATACGACTGCACCTCGAGCCATTCGCGCACATCCGCCGGAAAGCGCGGCCACTCCTCCGGATTGGCCAGGAAGCCGCGAACCCGGTCGGCGAGGTTGGTCGAGATCGGCATGCGCGCGCCACCATAGGTCGGGATGCGCGCGGGTCGGGAGGTCGCGCGGACGATCAGGTCCTCGGTGTCGATCTTCTCCACCTCGAGGCTCATGCCGGCGAAGAAGAAGGTGTCGCCGTGGCGCATCGAGGCGGCGAAGGCTTCCTCGACCTTGCCCAGCGTCCGGCCGTTGCGGAAGCGTACCGTCAGCATCGTCGCCTCGACGATGATCCCCGCGTTCAACCGGTGCTGCGCGACGAAGCTGGGGTGGCTGACGCGCCAGGTCCCGTCCTTGTCCCGGGTCAGGCGCTTGAACTTCTCATAGGCCTTCAGCGCATAGCCGCCGTCGCGGATGAAGCCGAGCACGCGCTCGAACGTCCCGGTATCGAGCGCCGAATAGGGCAGGGCCGAGCGCACCTCGTCGAGCATCTCCTCCTGGCGGAACGGCGCGGCGCAGGCGCAGGCCATGATGTGCTGTGCCAGCACGTCGAGCGCGCCGGCGCGGAAGATGTCGGGATCGAGCTCGCCCGCCACGACGGCGTCGAGCGCGGCGCGCGCCTCGAGATATTCGAAGCGGTTGCCCGGCACGATCACCGCTTCCGACGCTTCGTCGAGCCGGTGGTTGGACCGGCCGATGCGCTGCAGCAGCCGCGACGATCCCTTGGGCGCCCCCATCTGGATCACGCAATCGACATCGCCCCAGTCGACCCCGAGATCGAGGCTGGCGGTCGCGACCAAAGCGCGCAGCTTGCCCGCCGCCATCGCGCCCTCGACCTTGCGCCGCGCCTCGAGCGAGAGGCTGCCGTGATGGATGCCGATCGGCAGCTGCATCGCGTTGACCTTCCACAAATCCTGGAAGATCAGCTCGGCCAGGCTGCGCGTGTTGCAGAATATGATCGAGGTGCGGTGAGTCTCGATCTCGGCCATCACCTGCTCGGCGGCATAGCGCCCCGAATGACCGGCCCAGGGCACCCGGCCCTCGGGCAGCAGGATGGCGATGTCGGGGTCGGCGCCGGGCTCGCCCTGCACCAGCGTCACCTGGCCGATATCGCCATCGGGCGCGAGCCAGGCGCGATAGCCGTCGGCATCGGCGACCGTGGCCGACAGCGCGACCCGGCGCAGCCCCGGCGCGAGCCGCTGCAGCCGCGCCATGCACAAGGAGAGCAGGTCGCCGCGCTTGCCCGTGGCGAAGGCGTGCACCTCGTCGACCACGATCGTCTTCAGGCCTTCGAACATCAGGAAGCTGTCGGGATAGGACAGGAGCAGGCTGAGCGATTCGGGCGTGGTCAGCAGGATCTGCGGTGGACGCACACGCTGCCGCGCCTTGCGGTCGCTCGAGGTGTCGCCGGTGCGGGTCTCGATGCGGATGTCGAGGCCCATCTCCTCGACCGGGGTCAGCAGGTTGCGCTGCACGTCGACCGCCAGCGCCTTGAGCGGCGAGACATAGAGCGTGTGCAGCCCCTCGGTCGGCGCCTCGATCAGTTCGGCCAGGGTCGGCAGGAAGCCGGCGAGCGTCTTGCCCGCGCCGGTCGTCGCGACGAGCAGGCCGTGCCGGCCCGCGCGGCCGACCTCGAGCATGTCGAGCTGGTGGCTCCGCGGTGCCCAGCCGCGCGTCGCGAACCAGTTGGCGAGCGGTGGAGGAAGCGAGGCGCTCAAGGTGCGGGCGGTGCTCCGGCAGGGCGGCTGACCAGCCCGGGCGCCGCGGCCCCAAGGCTCGACAGGCGCGCGCGTTCGCCCTGCGCGCGATCCTGCAGCGACAGCCAGGCCTCGTCGCCCTTGGTGCCGATCCGCCAGCCTTCCTCATATTTGCCGAGCGGATTGGCGTAGTTCACCGTGAAGCCGGCAAAACCGCTCTGCTCGTTCACGATCATCGACACCGCATCGCCGCCGGGGCGGTCGAGCGCGATCACGCCGCGGCCATTGTCGAGATAGTTGATTGCGCCCCGTTCGGATCCGTTCCTGTCGCTGATGATCAGGCCATAGGCGGCGGCGACGCGAGGATAGGATTTCCCGTCCAGCCTTGGGTTGGGCGCCTCGCCCATCACCACCCGGTCCTGCCCGTCCGGCCCCAGCACCACGATCGACGCGGTCTGTCCGTCCTTGCGCACGCGCCCGTCGCTCGGCGCCGGTGCGCCGATCAGGATACGGGGCTTGCCGGCCGCATCGACGATCCGGATCGCCTTCGCCTCGATCGTGTCGGGCGGCCCCGCCGCAAACCCCGTCAGCAGCGCCGCCGCACCGGCGATACCGGCCGCGACCAGCATCATGCGCTGCTGGCGCACCTGCCGCTCCAGCCGCGCCAGTCTCTCCGTAACGTCGATCATCACTGCTTCCTCTTGCCCGGTGGAACCCAAGACCCTCACCGCTCATATAGGGAGCATGGCGAAACTCGGCGACTGGATCGATCCGCAACCGCACGGCATCTATGTAAGACCCGCCGACGCGTGGATCGATCCCTCACGCCCTTCGCCGAAAGCGCTCGTCACCCATGGCCATGCCGATCATGCGCGTGGCGGCCATAGCGCGGTCTGGGCCACGGCCGAGACGCTCGCGATCATGGAGACGCGCTACGGCCCGCAGGCCGGTCATCCGGTCGGCTATGGCGAGACGATGCGCCTGGGCGATGTCGACATCCGCTTCGTTCCCGCCGGCCATGTGCTCGGCTCGGCGCAGATCGTGCTCCGTCATCGCGGCGAAACCATCGTCGTTTCGGGGGACTACAAGCGCCGCCCCGATCCGACCTGCGCGCCGTTCGAGCCGGTCGCCTGCGACGTGTTCGTCACCGAGGCGACCTTCGGCCTGCCGGTGTTCCGCCACCCCGATACGGGCGACGAGATCGACAAGCTCACCGCCGCGCTTCACGCCAATCCCGATCGCTGCGTGCTGGTCGGCGCCTATGCGCTGGGCAAGGCGCAGCGGGTGATCGCCGAACTGCGCGCGCGGGGCTTCGACGATCCGATCTATCTCCACGGCGCGCTCCAGCGGCTCTGCGATCTCTATGTCGCGCACGGTGTCGATCTCGGCGAGCTGCGCCCGGCGACGGGCGTGCCCAAGGCCGAACTCAATGGCCGGATCGTGATGGCCCCGCCCGGCGCGCTCAACGATCGCTGGTCGCGGCGGCTGCCCGATCCGATCACCGCAATGGCCTCGGGCTGGATGCGCGTCCGCCAGCGCGCGGTGCAGCGCAATGTCGAGCTGCCGCTGATCCTGTCGGACCATGCCGACTGGGACGAACTGACCGACACGCTGACCGAGATCGCGCCCCGGGAAGTCTGGGTGACGCACGGCCGGGAGGAGGCGCTGGTCCATTGGTGCATGACCCGCCAGATCAAGGCACGGGCGCTGGCGCTGCTCGGCTATGAGGACGAGGACGACTGAGCGTCGGGCCGGATCGCCGGCAGGGCAGCCCCGACCCGGACGGCGCGGGTCAGCCCGCGGGACTTGCCTCGTACATCGAGATGCTTTCGCTCGCCGCCGCGAGGCTGCGGACCGCCGCGATGAACTGGACCGAGCCGGGCTGGGCGAAGTGAGTCCTGAGCGCGTCCATGTCGCTCCAGCGCTCGAAGAAGAACAGCCGCATCGGGTCCTCGCAATCGACCTGAACCGAATGGCTGATACAGCCCGGCTCGGTGCGCGAACGATGGACATGATCGAGGCTCGCCTGGCGCAGCGCCTCGAAACTGTCGGGCCGTGCGGTGACGCTTCCCGTGACGATGATCATCAACTTACCCCTTCCAGCGCCTTTTGCCGCCGGCGCTGTACCGAGCTGCCGATGCCCAGCGCCTCGCGGTACTTCGCGACCGTGCGCCGCGCGATGTCGAAGCCCTTCGCATTGAGCAACTCGACCAGCGTGTCGTCGCTGAGGATCGCCTTGGGTTCTTCCGCCGCGATCAGCGCGCGGATCGCGCTCTTCACTGCCTGGGCCGAGACCGCGTCGCCGCCGTCCGAGGACTGGATCGCGCTGGTGAAGAAATATTTGAGTTCATACAGCCCGCGCGCGCAGCTCAGATATTTGTTGCTCGTCACCCGGCTGACGGTCGATTCGTGCATCTCGATCGCGTCGGCGACCTGGCGCAAGGTCATCGGCTTCAGCTGCGACACGCCGTGGACGAAAAAGGCCTCTTGCTGCTTCACGATCTCGGTCGCGACCTTGACGATGGTGCGCTGGCGCTGGTCCAGCGCCTTGACCAGCCAGTTGGCGCTGGCCAGACATTCGGACAGCCAGGCCTTCGACGCCTTGTCCTGCTGCCCGCCCGACAATTCGACATAATAGCCGCGATTGACCAGCAGGCGCGGCAGGGTCGCGGCGTTGATCTCGATCGCCCAGCCGGTTTTGCGCTTTGCCACGAAGATGTCGGGCACGACCGCCTGCATCGCTTCCCCGCCATAACGGCAGCCGGGCTTGGGATCGTAGTTGCGCAGCTCGCGGATCATGTCCGCCAGATCCTCGTCGTCGACGTCGCAGATCCGCTTCAGCCGCGCCATGTCGCCGCGCGCGACCAGCTCCAGATTGTCGATCAGCCGCGCCATGCACGGGTCGTAGCGGTCGGCCTCCTTCGCCTGCAGCGCGAGGCATTCGGACAGCGACCGTGCGCCGACGCCGGTCGGATCGAAGGTCTGGATGATGCCCAGAACCTCTTCCACCCGGGCGAGCGCGACGCCGAGCCGGTTCGCGACTTCGAGCAGCGGCACGGTGAGATATCCGGTCTCGTCGATCTGATCGATCAGGTGCGCGGCGATGAACTTGTCGGCGCCGTCCACCACCGGTCCGGCCTGGGCGAGCAGATGATCCGCAAGGCTCAGCCCGGTATCGGCAAAGCCGTCGAGATCGGGCCCGTCCTCACCCATCGCGCCGCCGCCGGTACCGTTCAGCCCGAGCGATCCGTCCATGCCGCCGCCATCGGCGGGACTGTCATGGTGGAAGCTCTCGGCATTGAAATCGACGTCGAGCGAGGCTTCGCCGGTGCTGTCGCCGCCCATCAGCAATTCGTCGGCACTGGCCGGTTCGTCGCGCGGCTCAGGGGCGGGCTCGCGCTCGACGGTCGGGCCGTCATCGTCGGCCGCGCCCGATTCGAGCAGGGGATTCTTCTCGATCTCCTCGGCGATGAACCCCTCGACCTCGAGGTTCGACAGCGCGAGCAGGCGGATCGCCTGCTGCAACTGCGGCGTCATCACCAGCGATTGCGACTGGCGCAGATCGAGGCGCGGGGCGAGGCTCATCGGGTTTAGAGCGAGAAGCCTTCGCCCAGGTACAGCCGGCGGACATTGGCGTCGGCGACCAGCTCGGCGGGCGAACCGGTGAACAGCACGCGGCCGTCATAGATGATGTAGGCGCGGTCGACGATCTCGAGCGTCTCGCGGACATTGTGATCGGTGATCAGCACGCCGATGCCGCGTTTCTGCAGCTCGCAGATCAGGTCGCGGATATCGGCGATGGACAGCGGGTCGATGCCGGCAAAGGGCTCGTCGAGCAGCATGATCGACGGGTCGGCGGCCAGCGCGCGGGCGATCTCGGCGCGGCGGCGCTCGCCGCCCGACAGCGCCATGGCCGGCGCGTCGCGCAGCCTGGTCAGGCCGAATTCGTCGAGCAGGGTGTCGAGCTTCTTCTGCCGCGCCGCGGGGTCGGGCTCGGACAGCTCGAGCACGGTCAGGATGTTCTTCTCGACCGTCAGGCCGCGAAAGATCGAGGTTTCCTGCGGCAGATAGCCGAGGCCAAGGATCGCGCGGCGATACATGGGCAGGCCGGTGATGTCGTCGCCGTCGAGCATGATCCGGCCCGAATCGGGTTTCACCAGCCCCATCACCGAATAGAAACAGGTCGTCTTGCCCGCGCCGTTCGGCCCGAGCAGGCCAATCACTTCGCCCGGCCCGACCGAGACCGAGACGTCGGAGAGCACGACGCGCTTGTCGTACGACTTGGCGATCGAGACGACCGACAGCCCCTTCATCACCGGCGCTTCGGTGATCGGTTCGACGGCGTCGAGGGTGGTCACATCGGTCATTCTGCGTCCCGTGCTCGCATCATATGGTTAGCAAAAGCTTACTCGAACGGCGTTTGGCAGGCTTTGTGCATGGCTGCGCGCAAAACCCTGCACCAGACGCCCGGGCAAGGGAAGGGGGCGAGCGGCGAGGTCTGCGAAAAACCGGCCGATTTTCGGCGTCTAGTTGCGCTTCGGCACCGAGAAGGTGCCCGTCACCCGCCCGCCGCGACTCGTTGTCGTGCCCGGCGCGGCGCCGGCACCACCGACCGCGGAGCCGTCGATCACGGCGCGCCCGGTGTCGAGATTGATCGTCAGCCGCCCGCCATTGACGGTGTTGCCGCCCTGGAGCAGCGACACGGCGCCGAGCATGGTGATGACGCGCCGATTGAGATCATAGACCGCGTACTGGCTGCGCGCGGTCTGTTGCGGCCGCGTCACGGTGACGCCGCCCGCCGCGTCGAGGCGCGAGACCTGGGGCGATCCGTCGACCACCTGGCCGGTATAGGCGACGGTCATGCGCGCCGAGTTCAAGGTCATCTCGGCCTGGCGGACCGAAACGTTGCCGGTCAGGATCGCGCGGTTCGCCTTGTCCTGCAGCTCGATATGATCGGCGCCGAAGTCGATCGGCGCCGCCGAATTGTGGCTCTGCGCACTCACCCCCGAGGCGAGGAACAGGGCGCCGAGCGCGACGAGGCGGGTCAGATGAGCCATGGCCGCCTATTTCGTCCTTCGCGGCACGATCCGCAAGCGGGCGTTGCCGTCAAGTTTGACGATATGGTTCTCCAGGTCGGCGGTCAGGCGCGACGCGCTGAACGTGCCCTGCGGCACCTTGCCGGTCACCGCGCCGCCGCTCTGCAGCCGCCGCGTCTTCAGGTCGACCGTCGCGTCATGCGTGTCGAGCTGATAGCCGTCGGTCGTGTTGAAGCGCACTGGGCCGTCGACCATGACCTGCTGGCTGTCCATATTGTAGCGGCCGCGATCGGCGACGAGCCGCGCGGGCCCGTCGGTCAGCCCGATCTCGGCCGAGAGCTGGCTGAGCTGGACGATCGGTTCGGCCGAGGTCTTCTGCACGGCAGAGCCGGCATTGATCGCAAAGGCCTGGCCCTTGCCGTCCTCGCCGCGATAGGTCGCCGACTGGAGGCGCAGCCGCTCCTTGGCGACCTCGACCTTGTTCTTGTCGAGCAGGAAGCTGACATCGCCTGAGCCGGCGAGCGGCATCATCACGAGGAAGGCCGAGAGAATACCGATCAACAGCGGCAGCACGATGCGCAACGTGCCGACGACCCGGTCGTGGCTGCTCCCGGGCGCTGCCCAGATCTGGCGCGCCGAGCGGACGCTGACCGCGGCCTCAGACATGCGAGTTCCCGCTGGGAGAGTCGCACCGGAGGCGGATGGCGTCAGATATGCGCAAAAATATCCACCTCGGGCCAGCCGGCGAGATCGAGATCCGCGCGCGAGGGCAGGAAGTCGAAACAGGCCTGAGCGAGCGCGGTCCGGCCCTCGCGCGCCAGGCGGCGGTCGAGTTCCTCGCGGAGCTTGTGGAGATACCGCACGTCGGACGCAGCATAGTCCTTTTGCGCGTCGGACAGAACCGGGCCGCCCCAGTCGGATGATTGCTGCGCCTTGGAAATGTCCTGCGCGAGCAGCTCGCGGACCAGCTCCTTCAGGCCGTGCCGGTCGGTATAGGTGCGCACCAGCCGCGACGCGGTCTTGGTGCAATAGGCGGGCGCCGCATCGACCTTGAGGTAATGCTTGATCGCGGCGAGATCGAACCGCGCGAAATGATAGAGCTTCACGCGATTCCGGTCGGCCAGCAGCGCGCGCAGATTGGGCGCGGCATAGTCGCTGCCGGGGGAGAAGCGCACGAGATGCTCGTCCGGCCCGCCATCGGAAAGCTGGACGACGCACAGCCGGTCGCGCGGCGTGATCAGGCCCATGGTCTCGGTATCGACGGCGATGTCCGTGCCTGGTTCGAACAGGCCGGCGGGAATGTCTTCTTCGTGCAGATGAACGGTCATGACGCTCGCCTAGACGCGAACGGGCTCATGCTCAATGCCCGCCGCCGCCCGCCTTCTTCCGGTCGCGCGCCTTGCGGGACCAGATGTTGAGCGATTCGACCCCGGCCGAGAAGGCCATCGCGCTGTAGATATAGCCCTTGGGCACGTGCACGCCGAAACCGTCGGCGATCAGCACCGCGCCGATCATCAGCAGGAAACCGAGCGCCAGCATCACCACCGTCGGGTTGCGCGCGATGAAATCGGCGAGCGGGTTGGCCGCGAACATCATCACGCCGACCGCGACGACGACGGCGATGATCATCACCGGCAGGTCGTCGGTCATGCCGATCGCGGTCAGGATCGAATCGATCGAGAAGACCATGTCGAGCAGCAGGATCTGGATGATCGCCGACCAGAAGCTCATCACCGCCCGGCCCTTCTTGTCGAGCGTCGCGCCCGATTCGTCGGGGTCCATGCTGTGGTGGATCTCCTTGGTCGCCTTCCACAACAGGAACAGACCGCCGGCGATCAGGATCAGGTCGCGGACCGAAAAGGCGGTCTCGAAGCTCGGTTCGCCGTGCGAATCGAGCCCGCCGGTCAGCCCCAGGTCGAACACCGGCACGGTCATGCTGGCGATCCAGGCGATGGTCGACAGCAGGCCGAGGCGGAGGATCAGCGCCAGGCTGATGCCGACGCGGCGGACCTTGACCCGCTGGCCCTCGGGCAGCTTGTTCGACAGGATCGAGATGAAGATGAGGTTGTCGATGCCGAGCACCACCTCCATCACGATCAGGGTGGCCAGCGCCGCCCAGGTGGCGGGGTCGGAAAAAAGCGTGATGATGGACATGGTGTGGCTCTGCCGTCTCACCTGAGCCGGCGCAAGCGACGATTCCTGCCTTGACGAAGTCGGCGCCGGCCCGCTCCCCCACCCCGCCTCCCATTCAGAATACGCTGTGGGAGGCGGGGTGGGGGAGCGGGCCGGCGCCGTTTCGATCGGCCCTGCCGCATTTCGGACGAATTTATTCGCAGCCTAGGGGGAATTACGCTACACCGACTCGGTGGCGCGATTGGTTTGGCGTCCGAACAACCGCGCTTTTCGTCCAGCGCGGGCGTGTTGATATGGCGATTTGGGCGAGCCGGGAAGACGAACAGGGCATGAGTTTCGATAAAGGACGCCGCGGGGATCGCGGTGGGCGTGGCCGCGACAAGCGCGACGGTTTCGGCGGTGACGATTTCGGCGGCGGCAGCAGCTTTGGCGGTGGTGACCGCTTTGGCGGTGGCGGCGATCGTTTCGGCGGCGGTGGTGACCGCTTCGGCGGCGGCGGCGATCGTTTCGGCGGCGGTGGCGGCGGCGGTTTCCGCAGCGGCGGCGGTGGCGGCTTCGGCGGCGGTGGTGCAGGCGGCGGTGGCCGCGGCATGCCCCCGCAGGTCGTCGGCGAAGGCACCGGCGTGGTCAAATTCTTCAATGGTCAAAAGGGCTTCGGCTTCGTCGTTCGCGACGATGGCGGCGAGGATGTGTTCGTGCACATCTCCGCGGTCGAGCAGGCCGGCCTGACCGGTCTGGCCGAAGGTCAGCCGCTCGGCTTCACCCTGGTCGATCGTGGCGGCCGCATCTCGGCGACCGACCTCAAGATCGAGGGCGAGCCCCTTCCCGTCACCGACCGCGGCCCGCCGCGTGATCGTGACGCGGGCCCGGGTGGTCCGCGCGGCGGCGCCGGCGGTGCCGGCCCGGCGCGTCAGCTGACCGGCGAGAAGGCGACGGGCACCGTCAAGTTCTTCAACGCGATGAAGGGCTTCGGCTTCATTCAGCGCGACGATGGTCAGCCCGATGCGTTCGTGCACATCTCCGCGGTCGAACGCGGCGGCATGACCAGCCTCAACGAGGGCGACCGGCTCGAATTCGAGCTCGAGGTCGATCGTCGCGGCAAATACGCGGCGGTGAACCTCACCTCTATTGCGTAAGGGGATCGCATAAGGGCCGGGGCACACCCCTGTTCCCGAGGCGAGAAGATCAAGACCCGGCATGCTTTAGGGCGTGCCGGGTTTTTCTTTGTTGTTTTCCGGAGCGAGTCGTCGTTAATTCATAGTGAATCGATATGAATTAGAGGACCGGCTCATGCGTGCACCGATTGTCGCCCTGCTTTCCCTGGCGCTGGCCGCCCCCGTCAGCGCCGCCACCGCGCCGCGCGTCGCTGTTGCCAGCTTCGAACAACTCGCCAAGCCCCTGCCGCTTCCTTATGACGAGCAGGCCAATGCGCCGGCGGTCGTCGCCGCCGCCAAGGCGCGGGCCAGGGCGCGCCACAAGCTGCTGCTGATCGATCTGGGCGGCAATTGGTGCCTCGATTGCCGGCTGCTCGCGGGCACGATGGATCTGCCCCAGCTCCGGAAATTCATCGCCGCCAACTATGAAGTCGCGGTCGTCGATGTCGGCCGCTTCAACAAGAATCTCGATATCCCGGCGCATTACGGCATCAAGGATCGTCTGGAAGGTGTGCCGAGCGTGCTGATCGTCGATCCGCGCACCGACCGGCTGATCAACCGGGGCCGCACCGCCGCCCTGGCTGACGCACGCAGCATGACGCCCCAGGCGCTGGCCGACTGGCTGGCCGGGTGGACGAAGTAAACCGGTGCCGCTGTACTTCCACCCATCCGTTCGTGCCGAGTAGAGATCGAGTAGCCGAAGGCGTATCGAGAGTTCGTATCGAGGCACAGGTGAAGTGCGTGAGGCCTGTCCCTCGATACGCCATCTCGACAAGCTCGATGGCTACTCGGGACGAACGGGATGGGTCGGTTGCAGCGCTGTTCGCAGCTCACCCGGTAAGGATCAGCGCGGCACCGCCCAGGATGCCGAACACGCCGATCGCGCGACCGATGGTCGCTCGCTCCTTCAGGAACAGGATCGAGATCAGCAGGGCGGTGACCATGCCGGTCTCGCGCAGCGCCGCGAGCGGCGCGGTCGGGCCGAGCGAGAAGGCGGTGAGCGCGAGGCCGTAGGTGACGATCGACAGGGCGCCGGCGATCGCCCCCGGCCGCCACTGCGCCCGGGCCGCGGCGAACATCGTGCCGCGCGAGAGAATGCCGAACATGGCGACCACCACCGCGCCCATCTGGACGAACACCCAGACGATATAGCTGGCGGGGCTCGGTGCCGCGCGCACCCCGATCGCATCGACCACGGTATAGCCGGCGATGCACAGGCCGGTCAGCAGCGACCAGCCGAGCGCCGCCCGGCCGAGATGCCGCCCCGCGATCATCAGGAACATCGCGGCGCCGATCAGCGCGATCCCGGCGATCTGGCCGGTCGTGGCGTGCTCGCCGAGCAGGCCGATCGTCACGCCGGCGGTGATCAGCGGGGCGGTGCCGCGCAGCACCGGATAGACCGCCGAAAGATCGCCGACCTTGTACGCCCGGACAAGGAAATAGAGGTAGAAGCCGTGGATCACCGCGCTCGCCGCGAGATATTCCCAGGCGCCGTGCGGCAGCGGCACGAACAGGGTGGCGGGCAACAGGATCAGCGCGCTCGTCCCGTCGGTGACGGCGCGGCCTGCGGCCTTGTCGCGCCCGCCCTTCACGATCGCATTGACCACCGCATGGATAGAGCCCGAGGCGATCATCAGCAGGGCGGCAAGCGTGTAGGTCGGCATCAGCGACGCATGGAGTCAGGCGCCCCCGCTGACAAGCTTGCCGTGCCCGATTCAACGGCTGGCCGCATCGGATATCATGCTGCCCCCGTCACGCGGCTTGACGATCTTGGTTTTTGCGTTCTGCAACTACAGGCGAAAGTGAATGAAGCATTACATAAGCGACTCTCACATTACGCAAGAAATTCTGAAATATCGTGACGCGATGTGTTCATGCATGTTTCCCGGATGGTGTGGCACTCTTCGGCAACGCTTGTCTGGTCGTCGCCGACCGTCAAAGTATCTCAATCCGAGAAAATACGTTAACCGACTCTCACATTCGATCGAATATTGCTCGAATTTCCGGGATTCCGCGCAAGCGACTTGCGCCTCAGGTGATCAACCGCCGCAGCGCCGCGACCGTATCGGCTTCGATCGCGGGCTTGTCGGTGCGGATTCGGGCGATACGCGGGAAGCGCATCGCGACGCCCGATTTGTGGCGTTTCGATTCGTGGATCGAATCGAACGCGATCTCCAGCACGAGCGTCTTCTCCACCTCGCGCACCGGGCCGAAGCGGTTGAGGGTGTGGCCGCGCACGAAGCCGTCGAGCATCTTCAGCTCCTCGTCGGTGATGCCCGAATAGGCCTTGCCCACGGGCAGCAGCTCGCCATCGTCGGTCCAGCAGCCAAAGGTATAGTCGGAATAGAAGGAGGAGCGGCGGCCATTGCCGCGCTGGGCGTACATCATCACGCAATCGGCGGTTAGCGGATCGCGCTTCCATTTATACCACAGGCCGACACGGCGCCCGGTGACATAGGGCGAGTCGCGCCGCTTGAGCATCACACCCTCGATCGAGGCGTCGCGCGCACCGGCGCGGATGCCCTCCAGCTCGGTGAAGTCCTTCGCGTCGATCACCTGGCTGACGTCGAAGCGTTCGGGGTCGAGCCGTCCGGCGAAACGCTCCAGCCTCGGCCGCCGCGCCGACCAGGGCAGCTCGCGCAGATCCTCCGCGCCGTCGAACAATATGTCGTAGAGCCGGACAAAGGCTGGATAGTCGGCCAGCATCTTCGCCGAGACGATCTTGCGCCCGAGCCGCTGCTGCAGCGCGTTGAAGCTGGCGGCGCCCCCGCCTTCCTCGAGCCCGCCGCCCTGGAAGGTCCCCTTCACCATCAGCTCGCCGTCGAGCACGCCGGGCGTGGCGAAGTCCCGCGCGACCTCGGGGAAGCTGCCGGTGATGTCGTCGCCGGCGCGGCTGTAGAGCCGGGTCTCGCCGCCGACATGGACGATCTGGACCCGAATGCCATCCCATTTCCACTCCGCCGCATAGTCGTCGAGGCTGACGCGGAGGTCTTCGAGCGGATGGGCGAGCATGAAGGGGCGGAACACCGGCACATCGGCGGCGGTCGGCTGCGCGCCGCGGCCCTCGGCCCAGGCGAACAGCGACGCATAGGGCGGGGCGATGCCGTGCCACACTTCCTCGACCGCCTCGACATCGAGCCCGAAGGCCTGGGCAAGCGCGGTCTTGGCGAGCCGCGCCGAGACACCGATGCGCAGCGCGCCGGTCGCCATCTTGAGCAGGGCGAAACGCTCGTCCGCGTCGAGCCGGTCGAGCATGCCGGCCAGCGCGGCCGGCGCGTCGGAACGCGACAGCGAGCCGAGCCGGTCGACGACCTGCGCGACGGTCAGCGGCGCGCCGTCCTCCAGTGGCGTGTCGGGGGCCGGCCAGAGCAGGGCGACGGTCTCGGCGCTATCGCCGACATAGTCCCGGCTCATCCGGAACAGCACGGGGTCGACGCGCTCCTCGATCAGCGCGCGGATCATCGCCGGCTTGATCGCGGGCAGGTCGAGATCGCCGGTCAGCGCCGCCATCGCCCAGCCGCGATCGGGATCGGGCGCCGCCGCCAGATAATCGGCGATGAGCTTCAGCTTGGCGTTGCGGGACCGGGTGTAGATCAGCCGGTCGAGAAGGTCGGCAAAGGCGCGCATGATCTGGGGAACATGGCGGCGGCGTCAGGGTTCCGCCAGCATCATCGCGCTGGCATCGGGCGCTGGCCGCTTTATGCTCGGGCGGTGCGCCGTTTCCTGAAGCTCCTCGCCGCGCTGATCGTCCTTGCGCTCCTGCTGTTCGGTTGGGGCTTTCTGAACGCGCGGGCCGACCCCGTCGTTCGCCGGGCGAGCCTAGCGCTGCCGGACTGGCCGGCGCGTGCGCCGCCGGTGCGCGTGGTGCTGTTCAGCGACGTGCATATCGCCAGCACGACGATGGATTCCGCCCGGCTGGCGCGCATCGTCGGACAGGTGAACGCGCTGAAGCCCGATCTCGTGCTGATCGCCGGCGATTTCGCCTCGGGCCATGATTCGGCACGCGCCGCCGCGATGGCGCGCGGGCTGTCGCCGCTCGCTGGTCTGCGCGCGCGGCTGGGCGTGATCGCGACCTTCGGCAATCATGACGAATGGACCGATCCCGCCCTGATCCGCCAGGCTCTCGAAGCGGCGGGGGTGACGGTGCTCGACAATCAGGCGGTGCAGCGCGGGCCACTTGCGATCGGCGGTGCGGGGGACGCCTATACGCATCACCAGGACATGCCAGTACTGCTCGAGGCGATGCGCACTCTCGCCGGCGCGCGGATCGTGCTGACTCACTCGCCCGATCTCGCGCCCCAGCTCCCGGCCGATATCAGGTTGCTGCTCGCCGGCCACACGCATTGCGGGCAGATCGTGCTGCCGCTGTACGGGCCGGTGACTCATGTCGCGGCAGCGCGCTATCGCTGCGGCATCATCAACGAAAAAGGCCGCACGGTCGTGGTGACCGGCGGCCTTGGCACGAGCACGGTGCCGCTTCGGTTCGGCGCGCCGCCGGACCTGTGGGTTCTCACCCTCGGCCCGGCGCCGCGACCCTGATCTAGTCGATCGCGTTCTTCACGCCCTTGCCGGCGAGCAGGCCGAGCACGAGCAGGATGACGAACACCGCGATCGCGACGAAGAACAGCAGCTTGGCGATGCCGATGAAGGTGCCGCCCAGCCCGCCAAAGCCGAGCAGCGCGAGAACGACCCCGATGATGAGGAAGATGATGGCCCAGCGAATCATGTCACTCTCCTGAAATGTGGAAGTGAAACGATGCGCCGGGCCGGCTTGTTCCGTGATCAACCCTTCCGGCTTGCCTCGAACAGGAACCAGGCGCGCTCCTCGGCTTCGTCGGTCCAGGTATCGAGAATGCCGCTGGTGGCATTGTCCTTGGCGGTGTCGACGATGTCCTTCGCCTCGCGCAGGCTCTCGACCAGCTTGAGATTGTCCTCGCGCAGTTCGGCCAGCATGTCCTCGGCCGAGACGAAGGGCGCGTCATTGTCCTTGATCGTCTGGTGCCGCGAGACGTCGCCGATCGAGCGCAAGGTGGTGTTGCCGGTCTTGCGCACGCGCTCGGCGATGGCGTCGGTCGTCGCGAAGATCTGCGCGGCCTGGGCATCGAGCATCAGATGGTAATCGTGGAAGTGCGGGCCCGACACGTGCCAGTGGAAATTCTTGGTCTTGAAATAGATCGCGAACGAATCGGCCAGGATGCCGTTCAGCGCCTCGGCCACGGTCTTCGCGGCATTGGTCTTGATGTCGGTGGGGGTCTTCAGCGGGGCGGCTGGATCGGCCATGGTGCGGTTCCTCGGTTCGGGTTCGTTGCGACAACGGTCCGATAGCGGGAACGCTCCATGGCCGCTTCCGGATTTGTACCGATCACCGCAATCGAGGCACTAGATTAGACTCAGCGCCGAGAAGCCGAGGATCGCGCCGACGACCAGGAACAGAAGGCCGATCGCGATGCGGACGCCCATGAGCGGCAGCTTCTTGCGGGCATCCTCGCCGGCAAGGATCGCCGGTATGTTGACGACGAGCGCGCCGATCGTCGCGCCGACCGCGGCAAGGGCCGGCGTTGGGCTGCGCGCGGCAAGCGCCGCGGTGATGAACTGGGTGCGGTCGCCGAACGCCAGGATCGCGACGCCGAGAAAGCTGGTCAGGAAGGCGCCGATGCGCCAGCCGGACAGGCGGTCGGGCGGCTTGATCGGGAACAGGGCCGAGCCGCCCGCGAGGACAAGCGCCATGGCTAGCAGCAAGGTCTGCGCGTTGGGCGTCATGCGCGGGCCGATGATCGCGCCGCCGATCGCGCCGATGGCGTTGATCAGCGCAAGGGCAATTGCGGTGCCGGCGATCACCGCGCCGGGCCGGGCGAATCGGGTGGAGAGGATGGCGGTCAGCCAGGGCGTCCGGTCGCTCGCCTGCGCGAGGATCGCCGCGACAAGGGCGGCCATCAGCGCATCCATCGCCTTAGCTGGAGAGGCGGACGGAGCAGGCGGCGGCGAAGGTCTCGCAGGCGGCACGGTCGTGCCGATCGGAGCCGACCGCATCGCCGAGGATCGACAGCCAGCCCTGGATCAGCGCGCCGCGCTCGCCGCGCGCCAGCGCCGATTCGAGCGCCTGGGTGACGGCGACCGCCGGGAACAGGCCATGGCGATGGGCGATCCGGCGGATCGCGTCGATCTCGGTGGCGATGTCGCCGATGCGCTGCCCGGCCGCGCGCGCGCCGATCATGCCGATTCGCGCCGCGAGTTCGGATTGTACCTGGTCGATCGAGACGTGTGTCATTCTCTTACCTCCCGCCTTGGGAGGAAAGCTGCGCCCCCTATGGTAAACAGGTGGTTAACTGCGGCCTCAGGGTTGACATATCGGCGACTCTCCGCCATCGGGCAGCGCTTGAGAGCGGCGGCTTGTTCGCCGCTTTTGCTTTTTCAGCATACAGGATTTCAGGTCATGGCAAAGCCGACCACCGTCAAGATCAAGCTGCTCAGCTCGGCAGACACTGGCTTCTTCTACGTCACGAAGAAGAACCCGCGCACCAAGACCGAGAAGCTGAGCTTCAAGAAGTACGATCCCGTCGTGCGCAAGCATGTCGAGTTCAAGGAAACCAAGATCAAGTGACCTTGCCGGCGGCGTAAGCCGCCGATCGGTCATCCCGGCGCAGGCCGGGATCCAGAGCCGCGGGCGCAAGCCTCGCGGCTTTTTTGCGTATCTACAGCAGCGCCGCCACGGCATCGACGAAGCGGACCAGCGAAATCGGCTTCGACACATAGGCGTCCGCCCCCGCCGCGCGGATTCGCTCCTCGTCCTCCCGCCCGGCATAAGCCGTGACCGCCATGATCGGGATCGCCTGGAGCGCCGGATCGGCTTTCAGCTGGCCGATCAGCTCGAACCCGCTGACATGCGGCAGCTGGATGTCCATCACGATCAGGTCGGGCATGAACTCCCTTGCGCGCTCCACCGCCTCGCGGCCGTCGCGCACCGGTTCGGCGGCATAGTCGTGCGCGCGGAGCAGGTCGCAGAAAAGCTTGAGGTTGAGTTCGTTGTCCTCGACAACGAGCACCTTCTTTGCCACGTCCACCCGTTCCCCATAGTTCCGGATCGCTGATAGGCAATGCGCGCGCCAGAGACAAATCACGATGCCGCGGCGCTTGCGCTGCAGGCGCTCGTCTGGACCTTGGGCGAACCCGCGCGCGCTGAGCGTCTCCTCGACACGACCGGGCTCGACCCCACCGAACTGCGCGCCCGGGCGACCGATCCGGCGGTGTTGGCCGCGACGCTCATTTTCCTCGAAGCCTATGAGCCCGACCTTGTCGCCTGCGCCGCGGACCTCCAGGTAAAGCCCGAAGCGCTCGTCGCCGCCCGCCGCGCCCTGGAGTCCGAATGAAGCCCTTGCTGATCTGCGATTGCGACGAAGTGCTGCTCCACATGGTCCGCCATTTCGGCGTGTGGCTGGGCGAGACTCACGATATCGAGTTCACTCCGAATGGCGGCGATTTCTCCACGAGCATGAAGCGCCGCGACGGCACCCCCGCGCCGAGCCGCGAGGAGATGTGGGGCATGCTCGACCAGTTCTTCCCGGCCGAGATGGACCGCCAGACGCTGGTGCCGCATGCCCGTGAGGCGCTGGCCAGGCTGTCCGAAACCGCTGACATCGTCATCCTGACCAATCTGGGCGAGCTGTGCCGCCAGCCACGCATCGAGCAGCTGGCGAGGTTCGGCATCGAGCACCGGGTCGAATGCAACCAGGGCGGCAAGGGCGGGCCGGTCGCGCGGCTGGTCGCCGAGCATGGCGATCCGGTCACCGTGTTCGTCGACGATCTGGGCGTGCATCACGATTCGGTCGCAAAGCATGCGCCGCAGGTTCACCGGCTGCACATGATCTCCGAACCCGCGCTGGCGCCGAACGTGCCCATGGCACCCGCCGCTCATGTCAGGATCGACGATTGGCGCGAGGCCGAGGCCTGGATCGCGGCGCGGTTCGCCGCGGGGCTGCCCGCCGGCTGATCTCCGACGCTCCCGGCTTGTGGCGAAGGCGTCTTTCCTGCATCCGCGAGGGCGACACTTCAGCATCGAAGAGGCGCTGCACATGACCGATCGAATCGACCGCAAGCTGGCGGAGCTTGGCCTCACCCTTCCCGCGCCCGCCGCGCCGGTCGCTTCCTATGTGCCCGCGGTCGAATCGGACGGCGTGCTCTATGTGTCCGGGCAGTTGCCGTTCAAGGACGGCGCGCTGATGACCGGCAGGCTCGGCGAGGATGTCGACCTGGCGTTCGGGCAGGAGGCGGCGCAGCGTTGTGCCCTGATGATCGTCGCGCAGATGAAGGCGGCGCTGGGCGGTCTTCACCGGGTCGAGCGGATCCTGAAGCTAGGCGTGTTCGTCAACTCCTCGGCCGGTTTCACCGACCAGGCCAAAGTGGCGAATGGCGCATCGGACCTGCTGTTCGCGCTGTTCGGCGAGCCCGGCCGCCATGCCCGCAGCGCGGTGGGCGTGCCGGTGCTCCCGCTCGGCGTCGCGGTGGAGATCGACGCGATCGTTCAGATCGCTTCTGCTTAGGAGGCACCTTGTATCCAGTCGGCTTCGGTTGATCGCCATGGCGAATGGATGGATCTGGATATGAAGCGGCGTCATGGACAGCCTTGGGCGCCGGCGGAAGACCAGGACCTGGAGGCGGCGTTCAGGCGCGGCGTTTCCAATGAGGATCTGGCCGCGCACCATGAACGGGGCGTCGGTGCCATCAGGGCAAGGCTGGAACGGCTGGGGCTTGCTCGAACGGAAGCCCCGCCATCCGTTTCCGAGCCGGCCCCCATGGAGCAGCGACGGCCGGAAACGCAGCTTTCGATGAGCATTGACCGGCTTGTCGCGGCGCTGCTCGATCTCAGGCAGCAGGCGGAGCTGGGACCGCTCGACCGGCGTAGCGTCGCCGCCGTGGCACGGGACTATGACCGTGTCGATGCGCTCCTGATGGCGACGATTGACGTGCCCAGGGCGCCGGACGATGCGGAGCAGGCCGGAGATCCCCTGCCCGACCGTCTGCGCGAGGCCCTGGCCGGGCTGGTAAGAGCCTGCGTCTCCAATCTTGTGGACAGATTCGTCGCGATCCGGCTGCTCGGGCTGGAAGGAGATGGCGAGCGCGTGACGCTCGCTCAGCTCGGCAGGGAGCTGGATCGAACGCGCGAGCGGATACGGCAACGGCGCAATCGGGCCTTCAGGAGCATCAACGCAGCGCTGCCGCGCCGGATCGCCAGCGCTGCCCGGTTGCGTACCGTCCTGGCCGATCTGTCGGCTGACGCCGACTGGACCGATCCGCCCGAGGCTGCTCGTGCGGTCGTCCGGTTGATCAACAGCAATGTCATGGCAGCCAGGCAGCTGACCTTGATGCTGATGATGGCATCAGGCGCGACCGGCCAGATCAGGTCGCTACGCCGCACGGCCGAACAAGCGGCGATGGACGCGTGCCGGGACCCCGAGCTGCTCGGTCATTGGCGGCTCGATCGTTGGGCGGATGCGGCGGCGAAGGCGACCCTGCGCGGCCCCTTCGCCCGCTTCGACGCGCTTCCCGAAGACATGGTCGGACTGAAACGCTCGCCCGCGGAGGGAAGCAGCGGAGAGGCCATTCCCCTGCGCAGCGACAAGCTGGACCGGATCGTCGCGTGTGAATCGGGCATGGAGCTGCGGGTCTTCACCTGGCTCGAGCGGTCGGAGGAGGTGCGCTGGTATCAGGAGCAGCCGCTCGCCATCCCCTACGCGGCGGGAGGGCGGGACAGGCTCTATTATCCGGATGCCGTGGTCTGGGACCGGGAGGGCAGGCTCGTGGTGGTCGAGGTGAAGCCGGTCTTCAACATGTTCCGCCAGCGGACACTCGAGAAAGGGCTGGCTGCGATCGGGCATCTGCAGCCGCGCGGCATCGGCTATCTCCTGGTCGATTCCTCCGGCCACACGCTCGCCGATCTCGCCAGTCATCCCTATGACCAGGCAGCGGCCGAAGAAGTGGAGGCCTTGTTCGCGGAAGGGGACACGCCCTTCCGTGTCGTCAGGAATATCCTCTCCAGGCGGGCGGGCCGGTTCGATTTTGCCGCCTTCGTCTCGATGGTGGTGAACCGGGATTGGGCCGTCACCGACGTACCGGTCACGATTTCCCGCCTGCCTCCTCCCCAGTCCTTCCGCCCATTGCTGGGGCTCGACTGACTAGGGCGATTCCGGGCGCAACGCACGAGAAAGCGCAATCTCGACTTCCGCGACGGTTCGCGGAAGAAAATGGTGCAGAAGAGTACTCTATAATTGCCGGCATCGATCTGACCCAAAAAGACAAGTCATTCTATGCCGGTAAAATGTACCCTTAAAAATACCCACTACCGCATCCCGCACAGGGGTTCGAGTCCCGATAGCTTACTTCCGCGTATCGTGTCAGATGATAGAACACATAGCCATATTCTCCATCAAGTCCAGCACGATCCCGCATAATCTGGTAGCGTTTACTTGCCGAATCCTCCGCAACTAGCCCGTTGTCCGATCAGCGTCCCGTGGAGATCAGCTTGGTCGCCAATCCGACCGAAACCCCTGGGCCGTAGCTACCTGCCAAAGAGGGGTGATGATCCGGAGATAGCGTTCGACAAAGGCATCCCGGGACAATTCGCGGAGTTCGCTCTCAGCGAGGCCAAACACTGCGACGTAATCCTCAATCTCTGAGGATTGGGGCGGTACCACCGTGACGAGTGCGAAGTGATAATTGGCGACCTCGGACAGGAGCGTTTCGGCGGGAAGGGCCTCACCCTTGCTGCGATTGGTTTTCAGGCTGGTTGGTACGAGATTCCAGAGCAAATCGTGAGCCACGAACGATCGTGGCAGCACATGATCGATTGCGTAGACACGCTTCGACGGGTCGGCGAACGCGGGGACATCATTCGCACGATGCAGCGTGAGCTCGCCGCCCGAAACTTGGCGAGAGATGGCAGCGATCGATCGGTCTTCGTTCCAACCGATGCGCACGCGACGATCGTCGGGCGGGTCGTCGGGCGCGGGCTGGCCGACGAGCATCGCGACCGGCACTACCTGCTCATCGACGGGACCGACGGTCGCGCGCACTATGTCGATATCGGCCGCGGCGATCAGCATGAACCGCTGGCGGAGGGCTCGATCGTGCAGGTCACGGCACGATTGCCGAAGATTCGGGACGTCGATCGGACCGTCGTAGAAGTCGCGGCGGCGAACGGCGCGCGCTACTCGGTCGATCTGCATCTTCGGCAGGACCGCACGGCCAGCGAGGCGTTCGCCGAGACCCATGTCCGCCGGCTCGAGGCAATCCGGCGCGGGGGCGGCGATCTCGATCGTGCGCCCGATGGCACTTGGTCTATCGCAGCGGACCATCTTTCCCAAGTTGCGCGGTACGAGGCCCGGCAGGCGCGTGATCGGCCGGTGCAGGTCGAAACGCTGTCCATGCTGCCGATCGAGCGGCTCGGCCGTTTCGATGGCGCGACCTGGCTGGATCGAGAATTGGCGTCCACGCAGCCGGTTCCGTTGCGTGATAGCGGGTTTGGGCGCGAGGTGCGCGACGCGCTTGGCGTTCGTCGCCAGTGGCTGGTCGAGCAGGATCTTGCGGACGGTACGGGGGATCGCGTGGGGCTTCGCGCGAATACGCTCGCCGTTCTTCAGCGGCGGGAATTGCTGCGGGTGGCGGAGGGGCTTTCAGATGAGTTGCGCAAGTCCTTTGTCGAAGCGCGGCCGGGAGACGCGATCGTAGGCACCCTGCGGCAACGCGTCGACCTGGCGAGCGGACGGTTCGTGTTGGTTGAGAAAAGCCGGGAATTCACGCTCGTCCCGTGGCAGGCCACTCTGGAAAGACAACTCCACAAGCCAGTCGGTGGAGTGATGCGAACGGACGGGATATCTTGGCGCTTCGGGCGCGCGCTGGCTGGGCCGCAGATCGAGTGAGTCCGATGGAGCAAGCCGCCTCTAACATAACGCCGTTCGCTCGCTCGCCGCCTGGGGCGATCGTTGAAGAGGTCGAAGCCTCGGGCACCGCGGATCGATGGCGCGTACGAATCAACTGTGCCGCGCAAGGTGACCTGTAAATGCCGGTAATTTGCATTATGCTCGTTAGATCAGTAGTTTAGATGTGTCTTTGACTCTCTTGCCAGGGACGCTGTTCCCACGATACTCATGGTAAAGAAACTATTGGGGGGAAGGCTCATGACTGACGTGCCGTCTACGCCTGCGAGCCTGCGGAGAAATATCGCAATTCTTGGAGCGGTACTGCTGACGGTGTCGGCCATTACTCCAGCATCATCTGTATTCATTATTATCCCCGGCGTGATCAACCAAGCTGGCACAGGCGTCGTCACCTGCTTGCTTATCGCTGCGTGCATCGGTGTGGTGATTGCGCTCGTCTACGGCGAGTTGGCCTCTAATTACCCAAGTGCCGGCGGCGAATATGTCATCGTAGCGAAGGTGGTAGGGCTGCCACCGGCTTATGTGACATTGGTGCTCAATGCGTCGGTAATGACTTTAATTTCTGCTGTATTGGCTTCGGGAGCGGGAGATTATTTTAAGATAATCCTACCTAATGTCCATCCGACCGTGACCGCGATTACGATAATTGTGTTCGCCACTCTCTTTGGAGTCCTAAATATCAGGCTTAATTCTTGGGTGACCGGACTATTTTTGCTCATTGAGATCGTTTGTATTGGTATCGTTGTGTGGCTTGCAGGGTCCAATCTATCTCAAGACGTCAATGTGCTGCTTAAGCCGGTATTTTTTGATCACATCGGCAGCTCGCTACAAGTGACAAGTATCGTAATGATCATGGTTGCGACCGCGACTGCTGCCTTTGCTTTCAACGGGTACGAGCAGGCAATCTACCTTACGGAAGAGATTCGGGATGTTAAGCGCAGCATCGCGACCATTGTGATTCTATCTCTCTTACTCACTTTGACGTTGGAGATTTTACCTACCGTGTTGCTC
The DNA here is from genome assembly GCF_058809095.1 of Sphingomonas sp. GW821-FHT10F11. NCBI lineage: Bacteria > Pseudomonadati > Pseudomonadota > Alphaproteobacteria > Sphingomonadales > Sphingomonadaceae > Sphingomonas > Sphingomonas sp. GW821-FHT10F11. Next base: position 255,886 of record NZ_JBXASH010000004.1, on the reverse strand, counting down.
CTGCTTTCATCAGGAGATTTGAAAGAGACGCTGGCATCGCCTTCTCCATTTCTAGACATGGTAACGAAGTTTGGAGGTGCTCAAGCCACCAATCTAATCGCCGCAGGCATCGTCATCGCAGTTTTGAATGCGTGCATCGTCAACATTCTGATGACTGGCCGTTTCCTGTTCAGCACCGCTAGAGATGGCTTTTGGGGCCGCTCGATCGGCTTGCGACTTTCCCGGATTAGCGCCTCTCATGGCACTCCTTGGGTTGCTACTGCGATCGTTGGAGCGATGTCCGCTCTTGCGTGCTTGGTGCCATTGAACTTTCTGCTCGTGCTAACGGGAACAGGGTTGATCGCAATCTACCTACTCCTCTGCGTTGTGAACATAATCGCGCGCGTCTCGGGTCGAACTTCTCCGGACGCGTTTCGCGCGCCATTATTCCCTTTGCTGCCGATTGTCGGGGTCATTGCGCTGACGGGGATAATAATCGCGAATTGGCAAGACCCTATCCTGGGTCGACCGAGCTTGGAATGGACGATGGCGGTTATCGCGTTTGGCGCCATATTGTACGTGGTTGTGCGGTTCGTGCGCAGAGATGCCCCACTTGAGATTACCCTGTCATCCGAGTGAGAATCCTGTTCTTAGGAAGATGACATGAGTAATGAAAACAGCATCGCAGAAGCGGAAGTCGCTGACCTTGATATTATTGGCGATTTTCTCATCAATTTTTGGAAGTCTTATAGAGGCGAAGACGAGAGCCTGCCTTTAACTCCGAGTCATGTCGAGGAGGAGCTATCGCGCTTGGTCGAGGCGCGACTTCCTCGCAAAGGGCAGGACACGGCCGCACTTCTGAGAGAGGCGGCTGCCCTGCTCAATGGCCTTGCGGTTAGGACCGCGCATCCGGCTTTTCTGGGCTATGTGACCCCGCCCTCGTCCAATATTGGCGCTCTCGGAGACGCGCTAGCGGCGATCGTAAACCAGAACGTTTCATTTGCGACACTTTCGCCTCTCGGTACCGCGTTGGAAATGGCAGTCGTTTCATGGCTGTCACAGATCCTTGGCTTTAGCCCCGGTACCGGGGGAATTCTCACGAGTGGGGGATCAACGGCCAACTTGATGGCAATAGCCGTTGCGCGGCGATGGAAGCTGGGAGACGCATTCCATCGCGTAGGCTCTGCCTCAAGCGGCACCCGACTTCGGATTTATTGCTCTGTGGAGACCCACCACTCCATCGACAAGGCTGCTATTTTGCTCGGCATTGGGGCCGAAAACGTCGTCCGTCTCCCGGTCGATGACAACCACCGTATCATCTGCGACGACCTCCGGGAGACGATCGAGGAAGACCTGCGACGTAACGATACCGAGCCATTCATGATTGTCGCTAACGCTGGGACACGCATGTGTTGTGCTGTCGATCCCATTCGCGAGATGCGGGACATTGCGAACAGGTATGGAACTTGGCTGCATGTCGACGCTGCTTACGGTGGGTTCTTAAGGCTTGTCCGCCCGAGTAATCGTGACCTGAAAAGCATCCAACTCGCCGACTCTGCTATTATCGATCCGCACAAGCTGCTGTTTACGCCGTTTGGCTGCGGCGCGCTGATAGTGCGCCGCCAAGGTCACCTCGGCGACTGTTTTGGTGGCGCAGACGGTGAATATCTTGAACCAGTATTGGCGGGAGATCTCGTCAACTTTTCGAACTTGGGCATCGAACTCGGCAGGCCCATGCGGGCCCTCAAGGTGTGGTTGATCATCAAAAGGTACGGGATCGAAGCGTTTCGGGTGGAGATCAGGCGCCTCCTTGCCCTGGCACGTCATCTAGAGAAAATGCTCGCCAAACGAGGCACATTTGAACTGTTAGGGCCAGTGGACGGGACCGCGGTCTGTTTTCGCCGTTTGATGCCGAAGCAGGGTTTAGATCGGACGAATGCGTTCAACTCTCGATTGCGAAGTGCGATTGTCCAACAGGGACACGCGTTTCTTGATGAGGTGTCCATTAATGGGCGAGTTGGAATGCGTGTTTGCATGACCAATTTTAGAACTGGTGAGGAACATCTGACTAAATTAGTAGAGCTAATAGAACGAAAAGCTGGGGAGGGGCTATGACGGGGGAGGAAGCAGCGAAGGCGCCGGCCGTTAAGGGCAGCGCCAAGGTCGGGCCGGGCAAGATTGCCTTGAACTTATTGCCGGTTGTTGCCGCCGGCTTGATATTCATAATATTAGTCAACGCGCAGGGATCAGGCCTGTCGCTGATCGACGTCCATACCTGGCCGAGAAAAGACGTTGCCGCCTGCAGTCACTCGTCTCAAGTGGTGTGCCCGGACTTCGCCCCGTTCTATGCGCTTCTCCGGATTGTGACGATGTGTGCAGCTCTCCTGCCACTCTTGAGTTTTGTTGGGTATATTCCTGCCGTAATGAAGGTCGTTAGGTCCGGCAGAGCGGGGAAGAATCACGCCGAGATATTATTATATCTAGCGTACCTGGGCGTGCCGATAAACACCGTCTGGATATTCAATATATACTCCGGGTACAATCATCAGGTCATGGCGTCATCCTTCACGTGGAGCGACGGCTTCATTGTCGTGATGTTCCTGTTGTTTCTGGTCATAGACGTCCTGCTCATGCGGTTGCACGATGCGAATGCGGGTGGGGAGCGAGAGGCGGAGTTTGACTTCTTCTACGGCAACGCGTTTTTCATAGACATTCCCACCCTTGTGGGAGTTGGGTGCACCGTAATTTTCTCGGGGATGATTATCAGAGGCGTTGGAGGCGCTCCGCCCGAGCTAGCGGAAGCGCTTTCCGGTGGCGCCGTTGTGATGCACGTTGTCTTGTCGCAAGTCGTGTTCGCTTTCCTGCAAGTGCAGATGACGCTCAAACGAGGGGCAAGCTCTGCGAAGGCGGCGAGCAGCACCGCGTCCAGCGGCATCGCAGGTGATCAAGGGGTTGCGCTAGGGGCAAATTGATTGAGTGGGGACGCCTTTCGGTAGCGCGCGAAGAGATGTCTCCCAGTGGCGGCGCGTGGCGATGATAGGTTAGTGCCACCCAACCAGCGCACGTGAAATCCTAGCTCAATACCGCGCTCTCCCTTGCGCGGTGGAGAGCAACTTTGACCCCTACCAAGCTCCTCATCGGCCAGATATTGATCGTGTTCGCGATCGTGCTGGGCGGGATCTGGTTCGCGACGCAGTGGGCTGCGGCGGAGCTCGCCTAGCAGCCCGAGCTGGGCACGCCCTGGTTCAACCTCGATGGGTTGCCGGTCTATCGCCCCTGGGCGCTGTTCGGATGGCGGTATTCGTACGACGCCTACGCACCCCATGTCTTCGACAAAGCCGGCGGCATTGCCGGCGCGAGCGGCTTCGTCGCCTGCGCAGCGGCCGTCGCCGGGTCGCTCTGGCGTGCTCGCCAGCAGCGCAATCTCACCACCTACGGCTCCGCGCGCTGGGTATCGCAGCGCGATATAGCACGGGCGGGTCTCCTCGACGATTCTGGCGCGTTCCTTGGAAGCCACGAAGGGCGGTATCTGTGCCACGACGGCCCAGAGCATGTCATGGCCTTCGCACCTACGCGCTCGGGCAAAGGCGTCGGCCTGGTCGTGCCCACACTGCTCGGCTGGACCGGCTCGACGGTCGTCCACGACATCAAGGGGGAGAACTGGCAGCTGACCGCGGGCTGGCGATCACATTTTTCGCATTGCCTGCTGTTCGACCCGACCGACGCCCGATCGGCGCGCTACAACCCGCTGCTCGAGGTGCGGCGCGGCGCGCACGAGGTCCGCGACGTCCAGAATATCGCCGATATTCTGGTCGACCCTGAGGGTGCGCTCGAGCGCCGCAACCATTGGGAAAAGACCAGCCACTCACTGCTGGTCGGCGCCATTCTTCACATCCTCTATGCCGAGGAAGAGAAGACGCTCGCGCGTGTCGCCACCTTCCTCTCCGATCCGCAGCGCGCGTTCACCGCCACGCTCAAGCGGATGATGACCACCAACCATCTCGGCACGCCGGACGCGCCGACGGTGCATCCGGTCGTGGCGTCGGCGGCGCGCGAAGTGCTCAACAAATCGGAAAACGAGCGTTCGGGCGTGCTGTCGACCGCGATGTCGTTCCTTGGCCTCTATCGCGACCCGACCGTTGCAGACGTCACATCGCGGTGCGACTGGCGGATCGCCGACCTAGTCGAGGGTAAGCAGCCGGTTTCGCTCTATCTGGTCGTGCCGCCGTCTGACATTTCGCGGACCAAGCCGCTGATCCGCCTCGTGCTCAACCAGATCGGTCGCCGGCAACCGAGCATCTTCACGCCGAGGGCGCCGGGCATCGCCACAAGCTGCTGATGATGCTCGACGAGTTTCCGGCGCTGGGACGGCTCGACTTCTTCGAGACCAGCCTCGCCTTCATGGCCGGATACGGCGTGCGGGCCTTCCTCATCGCCCAGTCCTTGAACCAGATCGAGAAGGCGTACGGCGACCACAATTCGATCCTCGACAATTGCCACGTCCGCATTTGCTTCGCGACGAACGATGAGCGGACGGCCAAGAGGGTCTCCGATGCGCTCGGCACCGCGACCGAGCAGCGTGCGATGCGCAACTATGCCGGGCATCGGCTCGCGCCTTGGCTCGCGCATGTCACGGCCAACGCATCTTCATCTTCTCCGCCGGGATCGACCACACGTTCCTGTCAAAATCGAATTCGGCCCATTCGGCTCGACGAAGCTCACCCGGACGGACGAACACATGAGGCGTCATCCGGAGCGCAAACTTCGTGATTGCCTGTCCAGAATATTCCTCGATCGCGCGCAGAAGCTCGCCGGCCTCCTTGGGTTTCGTGATCGCGGCATAGTGCTTCGTCTTAGGCACGACGAGCGCACCGCGAAGGTCCGCTGCCACGTCGCGCTGGGCGCGCGCAGTAGCGATACCGTACCGGAAGACCCGGCTGATGACGCTACGCATGCGCCTCGCGCTTTCATATCGGCCGGTCGCCTCGAGCTTGCGAAGTGTGACCAGAACCTCCTGCACGTCGATCTGGTTGAGAGGGCGGTTCCCGATCACCGGGTAGGCCTTTCCGAGCAGCCAGCGAACCTTATCCAGCGTGCGCTCCGCCCGGCCTTCCCGTTCGCACTTGAGTAGCCACTCCTCGGCGATTGCCTTGAAGGTGATGCTGGAATCGACCTGTGAACAGATCCGGGCCAGTTTCTTCTCGGCGAGCGGATCAAGGCCGCTCTTGACCTGCTTCCGCGCGGCGTCGCGCTTCTCGCGGGCCTCGGCGAGCGTAACCTCCGGCCAGACACCCAGTGCGAGGGTCTTCTGCTTGCCGAGATGGCGGTAGTGCATCCGCCAGTATTTGGCCCCGTTGGGCATCACCAGCAGGTGGAGGGCGCGCTCATCGGTGAGCTTGTAGGGCTTGGCCTTCGGCTTGGCATTCGTGACTGCTAGGGCGGTCAGGGACATGATGGTATCTCCGTCCAAAAAACGGGCAGATCGATGACCAAAAAGTACCACAAACCGATGGTACCTGCTGGCGGATCGGCCCGAACCACGTCGGACGAGATAGCAAGAAAAGAGCTTGTTTCCGAGCCACTTGCGGGACGTTGGCGGACGTCCATGGATGGGAAAGTGGTGCCCAGAAGAGGACTCGAACCTCCACGGCCTTGCGACCGCCAGCACCTGAAGCTGGTGCGTCTACCAATTCCGCCATCTGGGCACGGGGTAGGGCGCGGGCCTTAGGGGACGCTTGTGCGGCTTGTCAACACGGGTGTCGCGCGGCATGGGGGCGGCTCACGCATGGCAAGGCACTGAGGCATGAAGAACAGGCTGGTTACGCTGATCGGTGGCGGTGGTTTTCTCGGCCGCTATGTCGCGCAGGAATTGCTCGCGGCCGGCGCACGCCTGCGAATCGCTCAGCGCGATCCGCGCGAGGCGCTGTTCCTGAAGCCGCTGGGCGGCCTCGGCCAGACCCAGTTCGTCGCGGTCGACGTGTGCAAGTCCGACAGCGTGGCGCGGGCGGTGCAGGGCGCAGATGCGGTGGTGAACCTGGCGGGCATACTCAAGGGCAATTTCCAGGCGGTGCATGTCGATGGCGCGCGCGCGGTTGCCGAAGCCGCGGCTGCGGCGGGCGTGCCGGCGCTCGTGCATATCTCAGCGATCGGCGCCGACCCCGAGAGCCCTTCGGCCTATGGCCGCTCCAAGGAAGAGGGCGAGGCGGCGGTGCGCGCGGCTTTCCCGGCAGCGACGATCCTGCGGCCCTCGCTGATGTTCGGGCGCGAGGACCAGTTCGTGAATCGATTCGCCGGCATGATCGCATTGCCGGTGGTGCCGGTGCTGCGCGCGGGCGTGAAGTTCCAGCCGGTCTATGTCGCCGATGTCGCGCAGGCTGTGGCCAAGGCGCTCGGCGATGAGCGCGCGCAGGGCAGGACCTTCGAGCTGGGCGGCCCGGACGTGCTGACGATGGGCGCGCTGATTCGCTGGATCGCGGGCGCGATCGGGCGCGAGCCGTCGATCGTCGAGATTCCGGATTTCGTCGGCGGGCTGATCGCGATGGCTGGTTTCCTGCCCGGCGCGCCAATCACGCGCGACCAGTGGCAGATGCTGCAACGGGACAATGTCGTGGCAACCGGCGCCGACGGCCTCGCCGCGTTCGGCGTGTCGCCGACGCCGATGGACGCGGTCGCGCCGGGCTGGCTCGTACAGTATCGCCGTCATGGACGGTTCGGAACGCGTGCCGCCGCGTGACCTGACTATGGCCGGGTAATCAGTCGCGGCAGGCCGCCGCAAAAGGGGGAATACGCGTGGACCTGATCATCATCATCCTGCTCGGCATCGTCGAGGGGGTGACCGAATTCCTCCCCGTCTCCTCGACCGGGCACCTCATCCTCGCCGGGCGGTTGTTCGGCCTGCCCCAGGCCGATGCGACCTTCGACATCGTGATCCAGCTCGGCGCGATCCTGGCGGTCGTGGTGCTGTTCTGGGGCCGCTTCATGGGCGTGCTGCGCGGCCTGTTGAAGCGCGATCAGGCGGCGATCCATTTCACCCGCAACGTGCTGCTCGGCTTCCTGCCGTCCGCCGTGGTGGGCGCCATCGCCTATGGCGCGATCAAGGCGGTGCTCGAGGCGCCGGTGATCGCGCCGATCGTGGTGTGCATCGCGCTGATCGTCGGCGGCGTGCTGATCCTGGCCATCGAGCGGCTGTCGAAACACGTGACCGCCGAGTCGGTCGAGGCGATGACCTGGCGCACCGCGCTCGGCATCGGCGTCATCCAGTGCGTGTCGATGATCCCCGGGATCAGCCGTTCCGGCGCGACGATCATGGGCGCGCTGCTGCTCGGCGTCGATCGGGAGACGGCCGCCGAATACAGCTTCTTCCTCGCCGTGCCGACCATGCTCGGGGCAACCACGCTCGCGCTCTACAAGGGTCGGCACGACCTGGGCGATGCGCACCTGACCGCGATCGCGATCGGCTTCGTCGTCTCGTTCATCGTCGCCTTGCTGGTGATCCGCTGGTTCGTCGCCTTTGTCGGCAAGCATGGTTTCGCGCCCTTTGCCTGGTACCGAATCATCATTGGCGGCGCGGCACTGGTGTGGCTGCTGGCATAGGACCGTATCGGGACAAATATTGGACAATACGCTTCGTGCGCGGATGAATGCAGCAACAAATACGATTAAATAGGACAGTCAAGCTTACCTATTTAGCGGATTCAGCGTGACATTCGCCACGGGAATCGCTAGCGCCACCTCGATTTCACGAGGCGGGCGACCATGGCTGACGGCAACACATTGAAGTTCGTGGACCGGGCACAGGCCTATCCGGGCAAGCGCCCGGCCAAGCCGCGCGCGGAGGATTTCCGCGAGATCGCCGATCGATATGCCCCGATCGCCGCGGAGGAACAGGCCGGGCGCTGCTCGCAATGCGGTGTGCCCTATTGCTCGGTGCATTGCCCGCTGCACAACCATATCCCGGACTGGCTGCGCCTGACCGCCGAAGGCCGGCTGCGCGAGGCCTATGAACTGAGCAATGCCACTTCGACCATGCCCGAGATCTGCGGCCGCATCTGCCCGCAGGACCGGCTGTGCGAGGGCAATTGCGTGATCGAATTCTCCGGCCACGGCGCGGTGACGATCGGATCGGTCGAGAAGTTCATCACCGACACCGCCTGGGAGGAAGGCTGGGTCGAGCCGCTGGTGCCGGGCGCGCCGCGCGGTCAGTCGGTCGGCGTGATCGGGGCTGGGCCGGCCGGGCTCTCCGCCGCCGAATATTGTCGGACCATGGGGTATGACGTGCATGTCTATGACCGGCACGACCGGGCCGGCGGATTGCTGACTTATGGCATCCCCGGCTTCAAGCTGGAGAAGCATGTCGTCACCCGCCGGGTCGATCGGCTCAAGGCGGGCGGCATCATATTCCACGAAAGCTTCGAGGTCGGCCGCGATGCCACGCTCGACGAGTTGCGCCAGCGCCACGATGCGATCCTGATCGCGACGGGTGTGTACAAGCCCCGCGCGATCAAGGCGCCGGGTGTCGGCAGCGCGGGCGTGGTCGAGGCGCTCGATTATCTCACCGCCTCCAACCGCAAGGGCTTCGGCGATACGGTGCCGGACTTCGACAATGGCAAGCTCGATGCCGCCGGCAAGAATGTCGTGGTGATCGGCGGCGGCGATACCGCCATGGACTGCGTCCGCACCGCGGTGCGCCAGGGCGCGGCCTCGGTTAAGTGTCTGTATCGCCGCGACCGCGCGAACATGCCGGGCTCGCAGCGCGAAGTCGCCAATGCCGAGGAGGAGGGCGTCGAGTTCGTCTGGCTTTCCGCGCCTCAGGCATTCGATGCGCGCGATACGGTGACCGGCGTGCACGCCACGAAGATGCGGCTCGGCGCCCCCGATGCGAGCGGCCGGCGTGCGCCCGAGGCTGAACCCGACAGCGGTTTCACCCTCCCGGCCGACCTGGTGATCAAGGCGCTCGGCTTCGATGCCGAGGAGCTGCCGGCGATGTTCGGCGCGCCGGAGTTGGGCGTGACGCGCTGGGGCACGTTGCTGGTAGACAACAAGACCCTGATGACGTCGCTCGACGGCGTGTTCGCGGCGGGCGACATCGTTCGCGGCGCGAGCTTGGTGGTCTGGGCGATCCGCGACGGCCGCGACGTGGCGACGACGATGCACAACTGGCTGAAGGCAAAGGCCAAGGCGGGGAAGAGGGCGGCATGAAGAAGTATCTTTTCCTCGCGACCGCTGCCGCCTTGTTGCCGACCCCCGTAATGGCTCGGTCGGCAGCGCCGGTCGCAGCGCCCGCCGTCGATCCGACGCGATTGGTCGAAGCGCGCGCGCTGATGAACCAGATCATGCCTCCCGCGACGCGGGAGCAGATGGTGTCCTCGATGATGGCGTCGATCATGCAGACCATGGTGCAGAGCATGAAACAGGCTCCGGGTCTTTCGGCTACGCTGGAAAAGAATCCCGATGTCCGCCCGGTGTTCGACCGTTTTATCGAACGTCAGCAGGCACTCGCGACGGAGCAGCTCAAGGCCGGTTTGCCGAGCATGCTCGAGGCGATGGCGCATGCCTATGCGCGCCGTTTCACTCTGCAGCAGCTACGGGACATGGCGACCTTTTTCGCCACGCCCACGGGCCAGGTATATCTGGCCGAGTCACCGACGATCATGAGTGATCCCGATGTCGCGGCCTGGATGGGCAATCTCATGCAGACATCAGTGGGCCGAACCAATGAAGAGCTCGCCAAGCTGATGTCTGAACTCAAGGCTCTCGACAAGAAGGGCGCTTCCCATGGCGACTGAATCCGAACGCGCCCGCCTCGCCGAGGTCGGCATGTACCGTCCCGAATTCGAATCGGATGCCTGCGGCGTCGGCCTGGTCGCCGCGACCGACGGCACGCCCTCGCGCCGCGTCGTCCAGTCGGCGATCGATGCGCTGAAGGCCGTGTGGCACCGTGGCGCGGTCGATGCCGACGGCAAGACCGGCGACGGTGCCGGTCTGCATGTCGACCTGCCGGTCAAGTTCTTCGACGATGCGATCAGCGCCTCGGGCCACAAGACCATGCCGAACCGGCTCGCGGTCGGCATGATCTTCCTGCCGCGCACCGACCTGGGCGCGCAGGAAGATTGCCGGACGATCGTCGAGAGCGCGATCATCGATGAGGGCTATACCATCTATGGCTGGCGCCAGGTGCCGGTCGACGTCTCGGTGATCGGGCAGAAGGCGCAGTCGACTCGCCCCGAGATCGAGCAGATCATGATCGCCGGGCCGCTGCCCGAGGAGCAGAGCGCCGCCGAGTTCGAGAAGAATCTCTATCTCGTCCGCCGCCGGATCGAGAAGCGCGTGATCGCGGCGCAGATCCAGGGCTTCTACATCTGCTCGCTGTCGTGCCGCTCGATCATCTACAAGGGCCTGTTCCTCGCGGAGAGCCTGTCGGTCTTCTATCCCGATCTGACCGACCAGCGCTTCGAGAGCCGGGTCGCGATCTTCCACCAGCGTTATTCGACCAACACCTTCCCGCAATGGTGGCTGGCCCAGCCGTTCCGCTGCCTCGCCCATAATGGCGAGATCAACACGATCCGTGGCAACAAGAACTGGATGCTCAGCCACGAGATCAAGATGGCGAGCCTGGCGTTCGGCGAATATTCGGAGGACATCAAGCCGGTGATCCCGGCCGGTGCGTCGGACACCGCCGCGCTCGACGCCACCTTCGAGGCGATCTGCCGCTCGGGCCGTGACGCGCCGACGGCGAAGCTGATGCTGGTGCCCGAGGCCTGGGGCCCGAAGGGCGAGATGCCCAGGGCGCATCTCGACATGTACAAATATCTCGCCAGCGTGATGGAGCCGTGGGACGGCCCCGCCGCACTGGCGATGACGGACGGCCGCTGGGCGGTCGCCGGCATGGATCGCAACGCGCTCCGCCCGTTGCGCTATACCCGCACCTCGGACGGCCTGCTGATCGTGGGTTCGGAAAGCGGCATGGTCGTCGTGCCCGAATCGACCATCGTCGAGAAGGGCCGGCTCGGGCCGGGCCAGATGATCGCGGTCGATCTCGACAAGGGCGTTCTGTTCAAGGACCGCGAGATCAAGGATCAGATCGCGGGCGAGGCCGATTACGCGACGATGATCGGCAATTTCCTCGGCGTGAACGATCTGCCGCCCGCGCCGGCCGACGCCACCGTGCGGTTCGAGCGCGCCGAGCTGACTCGCCGCCAGGTCGCGGCCGGGCAGACGCTCGAGGACATGGAGCTGATCCTGTCGCCGATGGTCGAGGGCGCGAAAGAAGCGATCGGCTCGATGGGCGACGATACGCCGCTCGCGGTCATCTCCGACAAGCCCCGGCTGATCAGCCAGTTCTTCCGGCAGAATTTCAGCCAGGTCACCAACCCGCCGATCGATTCCTTACGCGAACGCCATGTGATGTCGCTCAAGACCCGCTTCGGCAATCTCGCCAACATCCTCGATACCGAGGATCGGCGCGACGGCGTGCTGGTGCTCGAATCACCGGTGCTGACGGGTGCCGACTGGGCGCGGCTCAAGGCGTTTTTCGGGTCGAAGGTCGCCGATATCGACTGCACCTTCGAAAGCGGCGGCGGGCCGGAGACGTTGCGCGGTGCGATCGCGCGTATCCGCGCCGAGGCTGAACAGGCCGTACGCGAAGGGAAGAGCGAGATATTCCTGAGCGACATGAACATCGGCCCGGACCGGGTCGGCATCGCCGGCGTGCTCGCGGCGGCGGCGGTGCATACGCATCTCGTCCGGCGCGGCCTGCGTTCCTATGCCAGCATCAACATCCAGACCGCCGAATGCCTCGACACGCATTATTATGCGGTGTTGATCGGCGTCGGCGCGACGACGGTGCATGCCTATCTGTCCGAGGCGTCGATCGTCGACCGACACCAGCGCGGGCTGTTCGGCGACCTGAGCATAGAGAAGTGCCTCGCCAACCATCGCCATGCGGTCGATGAGGGCCTGCTCAAGATCATGTCGAAGATGGGGATCGCGGTGATCTCCAGCTATCGCGGCGGCTATAATTTCGAGGCCGTGGGGCTGTCGCGCAGCCTGGTCAACGATCTGTTCCCCGGCATGCCGGCGAAGATCTCGGGCGAGGGTTATGCCTCGCTTCATCTCAACGCCGCGCTCAGGCACGAGGCAGCGTTTGACGAAGTGGTGGTGAACTTGCCGATTGGCGGCTTCTACCGCCAGCGCCACACGGGCGAGACCCATGCCTATTCGGCGCAGCTGATGCACCTGTTGCAGACGGCGGTCGCGACTGACAGCTATTCGACCTATCTGCAATTCTCGCGCGGGGTCGAGTCGCTGCCCCCGGTCTATTTGCGCGACCTGTTCCAGTTCAATTTCCCGAACGAGGGCGTGGCCATCGACCAGGTCGAGGCGATCACCGAGATCCGCAAGCGCTTCGTGACACCGGGCATGTCACTTGGCGCCTTGAGCCCCGAGGCGCACGAGACGCTGGCGATCGCGATGAACCGCATCGGCGCCAAGGCGGTATCGGGCGAGGGCGGCGAGGACAAGGCGCGCTATGCCCCTTATCCGAACGGCGACAACGCCAATTCGGGCGTGAAGCAGATCGCGTCGGGCCGGTTCGGCGTGACGGCTGAATATCTCAACGCCTGCGATGAGATCGAGATCAAGGTCGCGCAGGGCGCCAAGCCCGGCGAGGGCGGTCAGCTGCCCGGCTTCAAGGTGACCGAGTTCATCGCCAAGCTGCGCCATGCGACGCCCGGTGTGATGCTGATCTCGCCGCCGCCGCACCACGACATCTATTCGATCGAGGATCTGGCGCAGCTCATCTACGACCTGAAGCAGATCAACCCGGTTGCGCGGGTGTGCGTGAAGCTGGTCAGTTCGGCCGGCATCGGCACCGTCGCGGCGGGCGTCGCCAAGGCGCATGCCGATGTGATCCTGGTCTCCGGCCATGTCGGCGGCACCGGCGCGAGCCCGCAGACCAGCATCAAATATGCCGGTACGCCGTGGGAAATGGGCCTGAGCGAGGTCAATCAGACCTTGACGCTCAACGGCCTGCGCGGCCGCATCAAGCTGCGCACCGATGGCGGCCTCAAGACCGGGCGCGATATCGTCATCGCCGCGATCCTCGGCGCCGAGGAATTCGGCATCGGCACCTTGAGCCTGGTGGCGATGGGCTGCATCATGGTGCGGCAATGCCATTCCAACACCTGCCCGGTGGGGGTGTGCGTTCAGGACGAGCGCCTGCGCGCCAAGTTCACCGGTACGCCGGAAAAGGTCATCAACCTGATGACCTTCATCGCCGAGGAAGTGCGCGACATCCTTGCCCGGCTTGGTTTCCGCAGCCTGGACGAGGTGATCGGCCGCACCGAGCTGCTCCGCCAGGTCAGCCGCGGTGCCGAGCATCTCGACGATCTCGATCTCAACCCGATCCTCGCCAAGGTCGATGCGGACGATGCCGATCGGCGCTTCAGCCTGTCGGCTTGGCGCAACGAAGTCCCGGACAGCCTCGATGCGCAGATGATCAAGGATGCGGCGGCGGTGTTCTCGCGCGGCGAGAAGATGCAACTCACCTATTCGGTGCGCAACACGCACCGCGCGGTCGGCACGCGGCTGTCGAGCGAGATCACCCGCAAGTTCGGCATGTCGAAGCTGGCGGACGGGCATGTCCATGTCCGGTTGCGCGGATCGGCCGGCCAGTCGCTCGGCGCTTTCCTGTGCAAGGGCATCACGCTCGAGGTGTTCGGCGACGCCAACGACTATGTCGGCAAAGGCCTGTCGGGCGGGATCATCGCGGTGCGCCCGGTGGTGAGCTCACCGCTTGCCAGCCAGGACAACACGATCATCGGCAACACCGTGCTGTACGGCGCGACCTCGGGCAGCCTGTTCGCGGCGGGCCAGGCGGGCGAGCGCTTCGCCGTGCGCAACTCGGGTGCGAGCGTTGTGGTCGAGGGCTGCGGCGCGAACGGGTGCGAATATATGACCGGCGGCACCGCCGTGGTGCTGGGCCCGGTCGGCGCGAATTTCGGTGCCGGCATGACCGGGGGCATGGCCTTTGTCTACGACTCGGACGGCAGCTTCGAGCGCCGCGCCAACCCCGAGAACATCGTGTGGCAGCGCCTGTCCTCGATGCACTGGGAGGCGGTGCTGCTCAACCTGGTGCGCGCGCACCATGCGGCGACCGACAGCAAATGGTCGGCGGCTTTGCTCGACGATTGGGGCCGGGTGATCGATCGGTTCTGGCAGGTCGTGCCGAAGGAGATGCTGACCCGCCTGGCGCATCCGCTGGACGACCGGTCGGAGATGGTGGCGGCGGAGTAGTCCTCAACCGTCATGCCGGAACAAGTCCGGGGTGACGGTGGGCATTTGAGGCTGCGCTACCCTTTATCGCCGAGAAAGAAGGTCGATCCCGTCCGTGTCGGCGGGATCGTGCCGGTCAGGAAGCAGAACAGCAGCACGATCAGCCCGTTCATCACGGCATTGTCGATCAGCCTCGGCCGCACCGCCTGCGGCCGCTCCGCCACCTCGGCCAGCAGCGTTTGAGCCTCCGCCGCAGCCCAGCCCGGCACGCGGATCAGCACGCCGCCCAGCGCGACCGTCAGGTTCGGCGCGATCTGGCTGTGGCCAAGGCCGACCGGCATCGCCGGGATGCCGTAAAAGGCGAACATCGACAGCATCACGGCCGTCTCGGGCTGGGTGTAGACGATTGCCACCGTCTCGAACGAATCGTCCGCCATCATGCCTTCCCCCGCTCGCCCGCTCGGCCTAACAGAGCCTTATGTGGCAGCTTTATCAATTCCCCCTGTGCCCCTTTTCGCGCAAAGTCCGGCTCCTGCTCGGCGAAAAGGGCGTCGGGTACGACCTCGTCCTGGAGAATCCCTGGGATCGGCGCGACGAGTTTCTCGACATGAATCCGGCCGGCCAGGTGCCGGTCATGGTCGATCCCAAACGCAACATCCTGCTCATGGATTCGATGGCGATCTGCGAATATCTCGAGGAGACGGTCGACAAGGCGGCGATGATCAACGGCACCGCGGTCAACCGTGCCGAGATCCGCCGGCTGGTCGCGTGGTTCGACAACCAGTTCTTCCAGGACGTGACCGCCCCCCTGCTCGGCGAGCGGATGATGAAGCGGATCGTGACCAGGGAGTCGCCCGACGCCAAGGTGCTGCGCGAGGCGATGAAGGCGGCCGAGCGCCATCTCGATTACACCGATTACCTGCTCGACCATCACAACTGGATGGCCGGCGCGACGATGAGCCTCGCCGATCTTGCCGCCGCTGCGCAGATCTCGGTCGCCGACTATCTCGGCGGGGTCGACTGGAAGGGGCATGAGCAGACCGCGCGCTGGTATCGCGGCTTCAAGAGCCGGCCCAGCTTTCGGCCTTTGCTGTCCGAACGGATGACGGGGATCACCCCGCCCAAGGAATATGACGATGTGGATTTCGACTTCTGATGCACAAACTTCCTGATCCGGCGGAAGGCGTGGCCGCGCAGATTGGCTTCGACGATTTCCTCGCGGTCGACATCCGTATCGGCACGATCCTGGACGCGCTGCCTTTTCCCGAGGCGCGCAAGCCGGCCTATAAGCTGACGATCGATTTCGGGCCGGTCATCGGGGTGAAGCGCTCCTCGGCGCAGATCACCGACCATTACAGGCTGGAGGAACTGCCGGGCCGTCAGGTCGCCGCGGTGGTCAATTTCCCGCCGCGCCAGATCGGGCCGATGATGTCGGAAGTGCTGACGTTGGGCTTTCCCGATGCCGAAGGCCGGGTCGTTCTGGTTGGTCCAAGCGTTACCGTCCCCAATGGCGGCAGGCTCTTCTAGGCAACGGATTCGTATCGGAACGGCGGGCTGGTCGCTGTACAAGCCGCCGGCCGGGCGCTTCCCGGACAAGGGCAGCCATCTCGAACGCTATGCCGCGACGTTCGACGCGGTCGAGATCAATTCGAGCTTCTACCGGCCGCACAAGCCCGAGACCTATGCCCGCTGGGCGGCGAGCGTGCCGGCTGGCTTCCGGTTCGCCGTGAAGCTGCCCAGGGCGATCACCCATGAGCACCGGCTGGTCGACTGCGTGAACTTGATCGGGCGCTTCGCCGGAGAGGTTGCAGGCCTTGGGGAAAAACGCGGACCCGTCCTGATCCAGTTGCCGCCCAAGCTCGGCTTCGACGCGCATGTCGCGGATCGGTTCTTCAGCCTCGCGCGTGACCTGCTGGGCGGAACGATGACATGCGAGCCACGCCATGCCGGCTGGTTCACGCCCGAGGCCGATGCGCTGCTCGTTGAGCATCGAGTAGCGCGGGTTGCGGCCGATCCGGCGCCGGTGCCCGGTGCGGCCGAGCCGGGCGGATGGCGCGGCCTCCGCTACACCCGGCTGCATGGCTCGCCGCGCATCTATTGGTCGGACTATGACGCGGCGGCGATCGAACGGCAGGCCGTAATCGCCCGCGTTGCGCACACGGAGAACTGGACGATCTACGACAATACCGCGTCGGGCGCGGCGCTCGGCAATGCGCTGGCGATGCTCGATCTGGTGACGGGTTAGCCGTCCAGGCTGCGCGTCGTCTGCTCGAACATATCCTTCGACAGGCCCGGCGTCGCCACGATCCGCTCCAGTTCCGCGCGCATCAGCGCGCCGCGCGCCTCGTCGAAGCGGCGCCAGCGGCCGAGCGGCGGGATCAGCTTCGCCGCGGTCTGCGGGTTGAGCTTGTCGAGCGCGATGAGCTGGTCGGCGACGAAGCGATAGCCCTCGCCCGAGGCCGTATTGAACGCGCGCTGGTTGACGCTGAACGCCCCGACCAGCGATCGGGCGCGGTTCGGGTTGGCAAGGGTGAAGTCGCGGTGGCGCGCCAGCTCCTTGACGCTCGCCAGGGTGTCGTCACGCGAGGACAGCGCCTGGGTCGAGAACCATTTGTCGAGCACCAGGCCATTGTCCGAATAGCGGTTGTAGAAAATGTCGAGCGCGGCGATCCGCCGGTCTGACGTGCCGTTGACCAAAGTGGTCAGCGCGCCCTGGCGATCGGTCATGTTGTCCGCCGCCTCGAACTGGGCGAAGGCCAGCGCCGCCGCCTCATCGCCGCCATTCGCCGCGATATAGCCGAGCGCGACGGTGCGCAGGCGCCGCATGCCCTTGGCCAGCGGTGAATATTCGAACGTCGTTGCACGGGCGCCCTCATATTCGGCGCGCCACTTCGCCTCGAGCGTGCGGCCGATGTCGCGGCGGAGCGCCTCGCGCGCGACATAGATCGCCTCGGGATCGACGATCTTCATCTGGTCGCCGATGAAGCTCTCCGACGGCAGCAACACTGCCTCGGCCACGAAGGCGCGGTCGAGATGGGGGTCGTCGAGCGTGTTGGCGATGGCGGCGATCACCGGCGCATGATCGGCGCGACCCTGGCTGACCGAGCTGACTAAAGTGTCGAGCATCAGTTGCTGCATCGCCTCATAACGGGCGAAGGGATCGTCGTCATGCGCCGACAGGAAGGCGAGGTCGGCGGCCGTGCGGTCGGTCTCGATGATGACGGGCGCGGTGAAGCCGCGGTTGATCGACAGGACGGGACGTTCGGTGACGGTCTCGAAGCTGATCCGTTCCTCCGCGTCGGTCAGCTGGATCAACTGCTCCGGGCCGATCGGGCGGGCGCTGTCGGCGCCGAACAGCTTCAGCTTGATCGGCAGCACCATCGGCAGCTTGTCGGGCTGGCCCGGCGTCGGAAGAGTCCGCTGCGACAGGGTCAAGGTGGCGCGGCCGCTGCCGGGTTCATGCGCCAGCGACGCGGTGACGCGCGGCGTGCCGGCCTGGCTGTACCAGCGGCGGAACTGGGTGAGGTCGATCTCGCCCCCTTCCTCCATGCACGCGACGAAATCCTCGCAGGTCGCGGCCGTGCCGTCGAAGCGATCGAAATAGAGATCGGTGGCGGTGCGGAAGCGCTGGGGGCCCAGCAGCGTCGCCATCATGCGGATAACTTCCGCGCCCTTGTTGTAGATCGTCGCGGTGTAGAAGTTCGAGATCTCCAGATATTCGTCCGGCCGGATCGGATGGGCGAGCGGGCCGGCATCCTCGGGGAATTGCGCCGCGCGCAGGCCCCGGACATCCTCGATCCGCTTGACCGCGGCCGACCCCTGGTCGGCGGAGAAGCTCTGGTCGCGAAAGACGGTGAAGCCCTCTTTCAGCGAGAGCTGGAACCAGTCGCGGCAGGTGACGCGGTTGCCCGACCAGTTGTGAAAATACTCGTGTGCCACCACAGCCGCGATCGCGTCGAAATCATAGTCGGTCGCGGTGTCGGGGTCGGCCAGGATATAGCGCGAATTGAAGATATTGAGACCCTTGTTCTCCATCGCACCGAAGTTGAAATCGTCGACCGCGACGATGTTGAACACGTCCAGGTCATACTCGCGGCCATAGACCCGCTCGTCCCAGGCCATGGCGGTCTTGAGCGCTTCCAGCGCATGGCCGGTCTTGGCGACATCGGCGGCGCGGACCCAGATGCCGAGCGCGACCTCGCGGCCCGACCCGGTGACGAAGGTGCCGCGATTGGCGACCAGGTCGCCCGCGACCATCGCGAAGAGATAGCAGGGCTTGGGGAAGGGATCGTGCCATTCGGCCCAGTGGCGCCCGTCGCCCAGATCGCCCTCACCGACCGGATCGCCATTGGCGAGCAGCACCGGGAAGCGCGCCTTGTCCGCCGTCATCCGCACCTTGTAGCGGCTGAGCACATCGGGCCGGTCGGGGAAGAAGGTGATGCGGCGGAAGCCTTCCGCCTCGCACTGGGTGCAGAGATTGCCGCCCGAAGCATAGAGCCCCATCAGCTGGGTGTTGCGGTCCGGCGCGATCTCGACCTCGGTCTCGATCGTATGAGCCGAGCCGGAGAGCGGGATGACGAGCGTGTCGTCCTCGATCGTCCAGTCGTTGATCGTCTTGCCGTCGACCTTGACCGAGAACGGGGTCTGGCCGCCGCCGTCGAGGCGGAGCGGTTCGTCATGCGCGCCATTGCGGATGATGTGCAGCACTGCCTGGACGCGCGTCGCCTCGGGCACGAGGTCGAAATCGAGCGCGATCTCCGGGACCAGCCAGTTGGGCGCCTCATAATCGTCGCGGCGCGTGACATGAGGCAGGGCGGTGGCGGTCTGGACGTCGAGCATGTCGCTGGATGTAGGGACGAGATTCCGCTCGTGCCACCGAAATCGCCGCCCGGACTGTCGCACTTGCGCGCGTGAATGGCGGTGCTAGGCCGTCTCCAGTCTCTCGATTGCACAAGGAAAAGGCATGTTTCGTTCGGTTGGCGCGATCGCGCTGATGAGTTTCGCGGGCGCCGCGCTGGCCCAGACAACCCCGGCCCCAGCTCCCACCGCCCCGGCGAAGGATGCGAAGGCCATCAACGATATCGTCAACGCGGTGCTGCCCGACGACCAGGCGGCGATGAAGGCGCATGTCATGTTCCTCGCCTCGGACGCGATGCGCGGGCGCGAGGCGGGCAGCCCGGAATTCGACATCGCGGCCGAATATGTCGCGGCGCAATTCTATGCGGCGGGCCTGCGGCCGGCGGGCGACAATGGCGGCTATCTGCAAAAGGTGCCGCTCGTCACCTATCGCGCCGCCGACAAGGGCGATCTGGTGCTGACCCGCAAGGATGCCGAGCCGCTACGCCTGGTGTTCGGCGACGATTATGTCCCCGGCGCCTATGCTGGCGCGGCCTCTACCACGGTCGACGCGCCGGTGGTGTTTGTCGGCTTCGGTATCGTCGCGCCGCAGTACAAGCGCGACGATTATGCCGGCGTCGATGTGAAGGGCAAGATCGTCGCCTATCTCGGCGGCGCGCCGTCGAGCTTCCAGAGCGAGGAGCGCGCGCATTTCTCGGGCGGCACGACCAAGGCGATCTACGCCCAGTCGCGCGGCGCGATCGGCACGATCCTGATCCAGCCGCGCCCGCTCGGCACGGCGGTGCAGGGCTGGGACCGTCCGCGCGTGACCTGGGGCAAGCCCGACGGCACCGGCGACGCGCCGGGCGCGCCGCAGCTCGCCACGATCAGCGATATCGGTGCGGCCAAGCTGTTCGCCGGCGCGAAGACGCCGTGGGAGAGCGTGTTCAAGCGCGCGACCAACAACGAGGCGAAGTTCAAGGCAGAGCAGCTGCCCGGCAGCCTCGCGATCGCGGTGAAGACTGCCTATCAGCAGGGCATGAGCAGCAACGTCGCGGGCATGATCCCGGGCAGCGACCCCAAGCTCGGCTCGGAGGTGGTCGTTTTGTCGGCCCATCTCGATCATCTCGGCGTGCGGCCCGACATGAAGGGCGACAACATCTTCAACGGGGCGGAGGACAATGCGGTCGGCATCGCCTCGCTGATCGAGGAGGCGAAGCGCTTCAAGGCGCGCGGCAAGCCGCCGCGCCGCAGTGTGATGTTCCTGGCCGTCACCGGCGAGGAGAAGGGGCTGGTCGGCTCCGATTATTTCTCCAAGCACCCGACGGTCGCGATGAACCGCATCGTCGCCGACGTGAATCTCGACATGCCGATCCTGAGCTATCGGTTCGAGGATATGACGGTGTTCGGCGCCGATCGCTCGACGCTCGGGCCGATCGTCAGCAAGGCGGTCTCGGCGCTCGGCGTGACCATGTCGCCCGATCCCGATCCGGCGCAGGGCATCTTCGTCCGCTCGGATCATTATCGCTTCGTCCAGCAGGGCGTGCCCTCGGTCTTCCTGTGGCCAGGCCAGGCCGGGCCGGGCAAGGCGGCGACGGCCGAGTTCTTCGCCAAGCGCTATCACCAGCCGACCGACGATTTGTCGCAGCCGATCGACTGGAGCCAGGGCATCCGCTTCGTCGACGCGAACTATGCGATCGCGCGCGAGATCGCTGACGGCGACCAGCGGCCGCGCTGGAACAAGGGCGATTTCTTCGGCCTGCTCTATAACGGGTACGGCGCGAAATAACCGCTTTGCTCGTCTTCGGCCTGGGCTATTCGGCCCAGGCGCTGGCGGCCCGGTTGGGTGCCAGGGGCTGGCAGGTGACCGGCACCAGCCGTGATGGCCGGCCCGGAACCATCGCGTTCGGCGACGAGGCGGCGGTGACGGCGGCGATCGCCGGGGCGGACTATATCCTGTCCTCGGTGCCGCCCACGGGTGACGAGGATCCGGTGCTGGTTGCTTATGGGCCGGCGCTTGTCGAGGCGGAGGCCTGGCTCGGTTATCTCTCCTCGACCGGCGTCTATGGCGATGCCGGCGGGGCGTGGGTGGATGAGGGCTCGCCGATCGGCACCGGACGGCGCGGGGCGCGGGCGGTAGCGGACAGGGCATGGCTGGCGATGGGCGCTCGCGTCTTTCGCCTGCCCGGCATCTATGGCCCGGGCAGGTCGCCGCTCGACCGGATCGCCGAGGGGCGGGCGCACCGCGTCGACCTGCCGGGACAGGTGTTCAGCCGGATCCATGTCGACGATCTCGTCTCGGGCGTGATTGCCGGGTTCGATGCGCCGGCGGGCGCGTATAATCTCGCCGACGACCTGCCGGCGAGCCAGAATGCGGTGATGGAGCATGCCGCGCGGCTGCTCGGATGCGACCCGCCGCCCTTCGTGCCGCTCGAGGCGCTGTCGCCCCCGGCGCGGGCCTTTTACGGCGAGAACCGCCGGGTCGCGAACGGCAAGGTGAAGCGGGTGCTCGGCTGGCGCCCGCTTTACCCCGATTATTGCGCCGGCCTGCGCGCCCTGAGCGCGATGAGCAGCCCGACGCCCGCCAGCGCGGCGCCGGCTCCTGCGAGCAGCGACCAGCGATAGCCTTCGAATATCGTCGAGAGCAGCATCGCGATCACCGGGATGATCACGCTCGAATAGGCTGCCTTGGCCGGCCCGATGATGCGCAGCACCCCGAAATAGAGGGTGAAGGCGAGCGCCGAGGCGACCACCCCGAGATAGAGCACGCCCATCAGATAGCCGAGGCGCGGCTCGATTACCGGCGGGCCCGTCAGTATCCAGGCGATCGCGGCATCCATCGCCGCGCCGACCAGCATGGCGATGCCGAGGGTCGGCGCCATCGGATAGCGCCGGGCGGTCTCGGTCCCCTGCAGCACGTTCGCGCTCGAGGCCGAGAGCACGGCGAGCAACGTGAGGCCGATTCCGGCCAATGCCGCGCCCGGCCCGTGCGGATCGGAACGCGCCTCATGGACGAACAGCAGCGCCACGCCCGCCATCGCCACCGCCGATCCGACGATCAGCTGCCTGCCCAGTTTCTGGCCGAGGAAGATGCGGCCGAACACCGCATTGGGCACGAGCAGCAGCGCGAACACCACCGCGACCAGGCCGGAGGTGATATAGGTCTCGGCCCGATAGACGAAATTGAAGTTGAGGCAGAACTGGGTGAAGGCCAGAGCCATAACGAACAGCCAGCCGCGCCGGTCGAGGCTGACCGTCTCGCGCTTCCAGGCGGCATAGGCCAGCATGGTCAGCCCGCCGACGGTGAAGCGATAGGTCACCGACCAGTTGAGCGGCACCACGCCGAGCTGATCGGTGATCACGATCCAGGTCGATCCCCAGATCAAGGTGACGATGCCGAACGGGATCAGCACCGCGAGGCGCGTCGATTGCGGGGCGGGCTGGTCGGACATTGCCCCTGCCCTAGCGCCCGCCGGGCGCCGGCGGCACCGGCGATTTCCTTGTCAGATGATAAGCAGACCCTATCAAAGCGCCGCGATCGCGTCGGCGAGGGGCTGGATATCCTCTTCGCGCTGGCTCCACGAAATGACCAGCCGCGCCTCGCCGGGCCCCCAATCATAGAAGTCGAAGCCGAGCGCGCGGAGACTCGCTGCCTCCTCAGGCGACACGCGCAGGAACACCTCGTTCGCCTCGACCGGGACGACCAGCCGGTCGCCGGCGGCGCGGGCGAGCAGCGCCGCGCCGGCATTCGCGGTGCGGGCATTGTCCAGCCACAGATCGCCGTCGAGCAGCGCGAGGATCTGCGCGGCGAGATAGCGGCCCTTGGACAGCAGCAGCCCGGCGCGCTTGCGGCGGTACAGGGTGGCGGCGGCGAGGTCGGGCTTGAAGAAGATCAGCGCCTCGGCGCTCATCCCGCCATTCTTGACGAAGCCAAAGCTGAGCGCGTCGACCCCGGCGCGCCAGGTCACGTCGCCGGGCGAGCAGCCGAGATGCGCGACGGCATTGGCGAAGCGGGCGCCGTCCATATGCAGGCCGAGGCCTTTGGCCTTCGCCAGATCGCCAATCTCCGCGACATCGTCAGGCGAATAGACCAGGCCATATTCGGTCGCGTTGGTGATCGAGATGGCGTGCGGCTGGACTCCGTGGACATCGGTCCGGGTCGTGGCGAGCACTGCCCGCACCGTCTCCGGCGTCATTTTCGCGCCAGGGCCTTCGGCGAGCAGCAGCTTGGCGCCATGCGTATAGAATTCGGGCGCGCCGCATTCGTCATTCTGGATATGCGCGTCGCGGTGGCAGACGATTGCCCCATGCGGCGGGCAGAGCGCGGCGAGCGCGAGGCAGTTCGCGGACGTGCCCGACGGCACCCACAAAGCGCGGACATCGGTTTCGAACAGGTCGGAGAACAACCCGTCGAGCTGCTTGCTCCAGGCGTCGCCGTCATAGGCGGTGTCGAGCACATTGGCCTCGGCCAGCGCGGCGAGCACGGCCGGATGGACGGGGGCGGCGTTGTCGGAGAAGAAGCGCATGCCCAGCGCCTTGCTGCGCGTCGGGCGGCGCGTCAACTCGCCTTATTGCTCCTCGTCCTCCGGGTCGCGCGGCGGGGCGCGGTCGTCGCGGCGGGAGGGAGGATCGCCATTGTCGTCGCGGTTCGATCGGTTGATCTGGATGCTGCCGTCGCGGCCGATATGGAGGTTGAGGCCAAGACCCTGGAGTTCGCCCTCGATCGGTAGCGTGACCGCATCGGGATCGATCGCATTTTCCGCGTCCGGGTCGATTTCCTCGGCTGCCGGTTCCGCCGCATGGGCCGGGCCGACGCCGAGCGCCTGCTGCATGAAGTCGCGCCACACCCGGGCCGGGATGCCGCCGCCCGACAAGCCGGGATTGGGGGTGTTGTCGTCATTGCCGACCCACACCCCGGTGACGAGCCCCCCGGCGAAGCCGAGGAACAGCGCGTCGCGATTGTCCTGGGTGGTGCCGGTCTTGCCGTACGTGTCGACCGACAGCGCCGCCTGGCGCCCGGTGCCCGATTCGGCCGATGCGGAGAGCAGGTCGAGCATGTCGTCGCGGATGCGGCCGGTCAGCGGGCGCGAGCGGGTGGTCAGCGCGGCGTACCAGCTCTGGTCGTGCACCTCTTCCAGCCCGCGGGCGGCGACCGGATAGGATTCGGCGGCGAACGCGGCATAGGCGGAGGTCAGTTCGAGCAGCGACATGCTCGACGTGCCGAGCGCGATCGTCGCTTCGCTGGGGATGGGGGTGGTGATGCCGAGGTCGCGCGCGGCCTTGATGACGTTCGCCACGCCGACCTTCTGGATCAGGCGGGCCGCCGCGACGTTGCTCGATTTGGCGAAGGCCTGGCGCAGGGTGATCGGACCGAGATAGCGGCCGTCGGCATTCTTCGGCGACCAGTCGGCGATGGTGATCGGCGAATCGTCGACCATCGAATCCGGGGTCATGCCGCTGCGCAGCGCCGCCAGATAGACGAACAGCTTGAAGGCCGAGCCGGGCTGGCGCCGAGCCTGGGTCGCGCGGTTGAACGGGCTGTCGGCATAGGATTTGCCGCCGACCATCGCGACGACCCGGCCGTCGGGGCGCATCGCGATCAACGCGATCTGGGCCTGGCGCAGGCCGGCGCGCTTGACCGAGCGTTCCGCCGCCTTTTGCAGGCGGCGGTCGAGCGTCGTCTTCACCGTCGTCTCGGTGACGATCTCGCCGGCGCGGTCGCGCGCCTCGGGCAGGACCCAGTCGGCGAAATAGGTGCCGTCGGGGAGGGGCCTGATCCGGTCGACGGCGAGGCGCGCCGGGCGGACATCCTCGGCGGTCGCCTTGTCGATGAAGCCGGCCGCGGCCATGGCGCCGACCACCAGCTTCTGCCGGTCGCGCGCGCCCTTGAGGTTGACGGTCGGGGCAAGCTTCGATGGCGCCTTGACCAGCCCGGCGAGCATCGCGGCCTGGCCGATCGAGAGTTCGTCCGGGTCGCGGTTGAAATAATGCTTTGCCGCCGCGCTCAGGCCGTAGACGTTGTCGCCGAAATAGACGTTCGAGAGATAGCGTGAAAGGATCTCGTCCTTCGACAGCCACGCCTCGAGCCAGAAGGCGATCATCACCTCGCGCACCTTGCGCGCCGCCGTCCGGTCCGAATCGAGAAAGGCGTTCTTGGCGAGTTGCTGGGTGATGGTGCTGCCGCCCTCGCGCACCCGGCCCCGGCTCATATTATGAACGAAGGCGCGGATGATGCCCTTGGGGTCGATGCCCCAATGCGAGCGGAAGCGCCGGTCCTCGATCGCGAGAAAGGCGTTGGTGACGTTCTTGGGCAGTTTCGCCGCGTCGACCGGCGGGCCGATGATCGCGCCGCGCCGTGCGATCGGCGATCCGTCGTCGGCGAGCAGGGTGATGCTCGGTGGGGTCAGCGGCTTCAGCGACTGCGACAGCGGCGCGGTGATCGCGAGCCAGCCGACCGCCAGCACGAACAACAGGATCAGCACGCCGAGCCCGCGCATGATCCAGCGCCAGTAATTGCGCCGCTGCACCACGGGCAGGTTGGTCGTGTAGGGCTGCTGGGGCGCGTCCGGATAGTCGAAGCGGCCGGAATAGGACGGCGGGGGCAAGCCCTCGGTCAGGTCCAGAGGGGATCTTCCCTGCGACGATACGGGCTCGAATGGATAAGGACGCATGGCTCCTGTCAGTCCGTCCCCGGTTACGCCGCCCGGAGGTGTATTAGCGTGATATGACAGTTGCCGCAAGCGTTTGACATGGACGTCATCCTAGCAGGCGCCGCCCGGCCATGCGAGCGCCGACCATGGGGCATTGAGGCCGTACCATGCAGCGGCTATCTGCATATCGTGCAGCACCGCACCAGCAAGGATGCCGAATGACCGATATCGCCCCCGCCGCTACGCCCCTCGTCGTGGGGATCGGCGGCACGATCGGCGGCATCTCCTCGACCGAGCGGGCGCTGCGCATCGCGCTCGACGCGGCGTGCAAGGAGGGATTCCGCACGCGCATGTTCGGCGGCGCCGACATGGCGCGGCTGCCGCTCTACGACCCGCGCGCGACCGAACGCACCGAGCATGAACGCGAGTTCGTCGACACCGTCCGCCAGGCCTCGGCGCTGATCATCGCCAGCCCCGGCTATCACGGGAGCATCTCGGGCGTGGTGAAGAACGCGCTCGACCTGCTCGAGGAGACGGCGAAGGACGAACGGCCCTATCTGGCGGACATGCCCGTCGGGCTGATCGCGACCGCCTATGGCTGGCAGGCGACGGGCAGCACGATCGCGGCGCTCCGGTCGATCGTCCATGCGCTGCGCGGCTGGCCGACGCCGTTCGCGGCGGCGATCAACACGCAGCTGACCAAGTTCGACGATGACGGCGGGAGCAGCGACCCCGCCGTGCATGAGCAGATTTGCCTGGTGGGCCGTCAGGTCGCGCGCTTCGCGCCGATTTCCCAAAGTGGGTGAGGGGATCCACTGGCCGAAAGGCTTCGCGCCCGACGCGGCGCCGATCCATGTCGTCAACCGCATCGAGACCGGGACTGCGCCGGAGATCGTGTGGCGACGGCTGATCCACGCGGCCGGCTGGCCGGCGATCTATGCCAATGCGAGCGATGTGGCGATCGAGGGCGGTGGTGCAGATCTGTTCGCTGAGGCGCGGTTCAGCTGGAAGACCTTCGGTGTCGCGCTCCGCAGCGAGGTGAAGGAGTTCGAGCCGGAGACGCGCATCGCGTGGGAGGCAGTGGGGATCGGGGTCACCGCCTATCATGCCTGGCTGATCACCCCGACCGGGAAGGGCTGCACCATCCTGACCGAGGAGACTCAATACGGGCTGGTCTCCCGGGTGGGGCGGCTGTTGTTCCCGACGCGGATGGAGCGCTGGCACCAGAAATGGCTGGAGGCGCTGGCCGCCTGATTTCTTCCCTCCCTGAAAGGGAGGGGCTGGGGGTGGGTGCGCGCGTCTGCGCGCCTAAAAAGAAGCGTTCCCCCAAGACCATAGCGTCGACCGGGGCATCGAGCCCCGCTCGCCGCTGCCCCACCCCCTTCCCCTCCCCTGAAGGGGAGGGGTAGAAGAAGGATTCAACGTGTCGGAACGGGCTCGTCCCCCGAATAATCGTAGAAACCCCGGCCGGTCTTGCGGCCGAACCAGCCGGCTTCGACATATTTCACCAGCAGCGGGGCCGGGCGGAACTTGGGGTCGCCGGTACCCTGGAACAGCACCCGGGTGATCTCCAGGCAGGTGTCGAGCCCGATGAAGTCGGCGAGCGTCAGCGGACCCATCGGATGGTTGAGGCCGAGCTGGCAGGCGAGATCGATATCGGGGATGGTCGCGACGCCCTCGCCCAGCGCGAAACAGGCTTCGTTGAGCATCGGCATCAGCACGCGGTTGACGATGAAGCCCGGCGCGTCGTTGGCACGCACCACCTTCTTGCCCAGTGCCTTGGCATAATCCTCGACCAGCGTGACCGTCTCGTCCGACGTGGCGAGGCCGCGGATCAGCTCGATCAGGCCCATCACCGGCACGGGGTTGAAGAAATGCACCCCGACGAAGCGCTTCGGATCGGGCGAGGCCTGGGCCAGGCGCGTGATCGGGATCGACGAGGTGTTGGACGCAAGCACTGCCTGATGGCCGAGCACCTTGCCGACCTCGGCGAAGATCGAGCGCTTGATCTCCTCGCGTTCGGTCGCCGCCTCGATCACCAGGCCGCAGGACGACATGCCGTGCACGCCGTCGATCGGTTCGATCCGCGCCAGCGCCTGGTCGCGCGCGGCGTCGTCGATCTTCTCCTTGGTCACCAGCCGGTCGAGCGCCTTGGCGATACCCGCCTTGCCGGCCTCCGCCCGTTCCTTCGAGACGTCGGTGAGCAGGACGTGGAAGCCCGCCTGCGCCGATACCTGCGCGATGCCCGCGCCCATCTGTCCCGCTCCGATCACGCCAACCGTCTGCATTGCCTTGCTCCGCTGCTCTTCGATGTCGCGCCGCTCCTATCGACTCGAATGCGGCTGGGCTAGGATCGTGACCATGATCCTGCTCCTGTTGGTTGCCGCAGCGGATGCTGCCGTTTCGAAACCCGGTCCGAAACCCGGTGAGGTCAAGGCGTTCGGCGACTGGGCTGTCGGTTGCGACAATGTCCGCCGCTGCGAGATGACCTCATTGATTCCCGAAGAGCAGTCGCCGGACGGCAGCGAGTCGGGCGGTTCCGTCTCGATCGTGCGCGAGCCCGGGCCGAACGGCGGCTTCGCCGTCGAGTTCGACAGCAATGGCGGGGCTGAGGGCGCGACCTCGGTGCGGATCGACGGCCGGATCATTGCCGGCGGGGCGATGCGCAAGGACAGCATGACGCTGACCGGGGCGGATGCGACGAAGATCGTCGCGGCGATGATCCAGGGCAGGAAGATGACCCTGACCGACATCGCCGGAGCGGAGGTTGCCAATGTGTCGCTGGCCGGATCCTCAGCGGCGCTACGCTTCATCGATGCGGGGCAGGGCCGTGCCGGCGGCGTGACAGCGACGGTGGCGAAGGGTCCGAAGCCGGCAAGCGCAGTGCCGCCCGTCGCGGCCTTGCCCAGAGTGCCGTCGATCGCGGCGACGGGCGTCGCAGCCAAGGTGAACCCGGCGCTGATCAGGACCATGCGGATCCTCTCGGGATGCGAGACCGAGGATGTGCAGAGCAGCGATCCGATCACCGGCAATGCGATCGGCGGGGGCAAGACCCTGGTGCTGCTGCCGTGCGGAGCGGGGGCCTATAATTTCTCGACCGTGCCGTTCGTGGTCACTGCGGGCAAGCCGGTCATCGCCCGCTTCGATTCGCCGCCGGGATGGACGGTGGCCGAGGGCACGCCGACTCTGGTCAATGCCGATTGGGACACGAAGCTCGGGCGGCTCGGCAGCTACAACAAGGCGCGGGGCCTCGGCGATTGCGGGTCGAGCGAGACCTATGTCTGGGACGGGGCGATGTTCCGGCTGATCGAGGCGACTCGGATGGGCGAATGCCGCGGGTCGATCAACTGGCTGACGATCTGGCGGGCAACGCCGGTTCGCTGACCTGTTCCACCTGTTTTATCAGGCGGATTTTTTTCTTCACCTGTTATGTTGGATTCGGGACCCGAATTTCCGCTGCTGATTCAATGGACTAACCTGCTTCACCTGTTATCGCCATAACAGGTGAGGAACAGGTCGATAACAGGTGCCGGAACAGGCTCCTTCACACATGCCGACGATGAGAAAGATCCAACGCCGATCGGTGGGGACCGGCCGGCTGGATCAGGATGCTAGCGGATTCTCGGGGCAGTTGAATCGATGCCAGTCCGTCTTGGGCTTTGATCGACGATTATCCGCGAGAGAGTGTCGAAGCGGCAGCTCGTCCCTCGTTGTGCTCCCGCGAAGGCGGGAGCCCAGACTGGGTCCCCGCCTTCGCGGGGACACAAGAATTGAAGTGATAACCGCCGCTACCTTACGGTGCGAATCGCGCCGGTTGCGCTTCGGCGAGGATCACCGCGAACAGGCCGTCCGGGTCGGTCCATTCGGCGATCGGCGTCCAGCCGCCCGCGCGGAGCAGGATGCGGCCGTCGCGCTGGCCGTATTTGTGGCTGTTCTCGGTGTGGATCGTCTCGCCCGCCGCCATGGAGAAGGGACGGCCTTCGATGGTGAAGGCCATGTCCCGGGTCGCTTCGAGATGCATCTCGATCCGGGCGCGATCATCGTTCCAGATCGCGCGGTGGCGGAAGGCCTTGATCGGCAAGGTGCCGCCGACCTCGCGGTTGATCCGCTCGAGCAGGTTCAGGTTGAAGGCGGCGGTCACGCCCTGCGCATCGTCATAGGCCGAGACGAGGACCTGCTCGTCCTTGATCCGGTCCATGCCGATCAGCAGCATCGATCCCGTGCCGAGCGACGCCTTCATCGCGCGGAGCAGATCGACCGAGCTGTGCGGGATCATGTTGCCGATGGTCGATCCGGGAAAGAAGCCGAGCTTGGGCAGGTCGGCGACTGAGGCGGGCAGCGCGATCGGGCGGAGGAAATCAGCCTCGACCGGCAGCACGGGCAGGCCGGGAAAGGCGGCGGCCAGGCCAGCCGAGGATTCGCGCAGGAAATCGCCGGAGATGTCGATTGGCACATAGGCAGCGGGGTTCACGCTGCGCAGCAGGATCGGCGTCTTGGTCGAAGAGCCCGAGCCGAACTCGACCACGGCGCGGCCTTCGCCGGCGAGGGTCGCGACTTCGGTACAGGCGCGGCGCAGGATCTCGGTCTCGGTGCGTGTCGGATAATATTCGGGGAGCTCGGTGATCGCCTCGAACAGCTCCGAGCCGCGCCGGTCGTAGAACCAGCGCGCGGGGATGGCACGGGGCCGAGTCTCGAAGCCGCGCAGCACGTCGGCGCGAAAGGCGGGGTCGGCCAGCGTGAACTCGCCGTCCTCGATTTCCTGTTTCAGCATGTCAGAGATCCTTGGCCAGACGCACGCCGGTGAACTGCCAGCGCTGGTGGGGATAGAAGAAATTGCGGTAGCTCGGGCGCGCATGGCCGCGCGGCGTGGCGCAGGAGCTGCCGCGCAGGACGAACTGCCCGCTCATGAACTTGCCATTATATTCGCCGACGGCACCTTCGGCGGGTTTGAAGCCGGGATAGGGGCGATAAGCGCTGCCGGTCCATTCCCACACATCGCCGAAAAAGGCCGGGCCTTCAGTGGCCGGCCGCGGCTCGACCGGGCCTGCGCTATCGAGCTGGTTGCCGCTGGCTGCATCAAACGTAGCGGCAGCGGCCTCCCATTCGAACTCGGTCGGCAGGCGCGCGCCGGCCCAGCTCGCATAGGCATCCGCCTCGTAGAAGCTGACATGCGTGACCGGCGCGGCGGGGTCGATCGGGCGGCGGCCGTCGAGGCCGAAACGCGTCCAGGCGCCGTCCTGCTGTTCCCAGTAGAGCGGCGCCACGATCTCCTGCGCTTTCACCCAGGCCCAGCCGTCGGACAGCCAGTGGTGCGGATCGGCATAGCCGCCATCGGCGATGAACTGGGCCCATTCGCCATTGGTGACGGTGCGGTCGGCAATGGCGTGCGGGGTGAGCAGGCTTTTATGGCGTGGCCCTTCGCAATCGAAGGAGAAGCCGTCTCCACCATGACCGATCTCGACGATGCCCGCCTTGCCCTCGATCCAGTTGATCGGGCCGGGCATCGCGACCGGGACCTTGCGTTCGGCCGGCCAGATCGCCGGTTCGAGCGGGTTCTGCGCCATGAGGTGGAGCATGTCGGTGACCAGCAGCTCCTGATGCTGCTCCTCGTGATGGCAGCCGAGCATCAGCAGCGCGAGCGCCGCCTCGGGCAGATCGGGCAGCGCGGCGCTGATCGCGGTGTCGACATGGGCGCGATAGGCCAGCACCTCGGCGAGGCTGGGCCGGGTGATCATGCCGCGTCGTGCGCGGCTGTGGCGCTGCCCTTCGGCCTCATAATAGCTGTTGAACAGGAAGGGGAAGCGATCGTCGTGCAGGGTATAGCCGGTCACGAAATCGCGCAGGATGAAGGTTTCGAGGAACCAGCTGGTGTGCGCCAGATGCCATTTGGCGGGCGACGCATCGTCCATCGACTGGACCGTGGCATCGGCGTCGGACAGTGGGGCAACCAGGGCCTCGGTCAGCGCGCGCACCGTTGCGAAGCGCGTCGCGAGCGCATCCGTTCCAGGTCGAGGCTCCGAGTTTGTTCGCATTCTGTTCCCTTTTCCAGAACGCGCCGGCCAAAGTCAAGCCAGGCTACGGCCCCGCCGGATCGCGGGACGCACCCGGAATCCACAGAACGTCGCCACCCGCGTCTTTGTTCACGCGCCTCGCGGCGACGAACAGATAGTCAGACAGGCGGTTGAGATAGGAAAGCGCGCGCGGATTCAAAGGGACGATCTGTGCGGCGGCGACCGCGGTGCGCTCGGCGCGGCGGGTGGTGGCGCGGGCGAGGTGGAGCGCGGCGGCGCCCGCGGTACCGGCGGGCAGGATGAAACTGGTGAGCGGCGCCAGGTCCGCGTTCATCGCATCGATCTCCTCCTCGAGCCGCGTGACCTGTGCGGCGACGATGCGCAGAGTCATGTCGGAGGGGGCGAAATCCTCGCCGGGGGTGGCGAGATCGGCACCGAGATCGAACAGGTCGTTCTGGATTCGCGTCAGCGCACTGGCATATCCGCCCGGCCCGAGTGCCGCGATCGCCACGCCGATCGCGCTGTTCGTCTCGTCGACGTCGCCGATCGCGGCCATGCGCGGGTCGTTCTTGGCCACGCGCGATCCGTCGACCAGGCCGGTGGTGCCATTGTCCCCGGTGCGGGTGTAGATCTTGTTGAGCTTGACCATCGCCAGGCCGACCGGACGGTCAGGTCCTGCCGGCGACGAACAGGATCAGCACGACGATCACGATCGCGATCGCCTGGAAGAAGATGCGGTACTGCATCGCCTTGTTGGACTGGAGCGCAGCCTTGGACGGGCCACCCTCGCCCTTCACTTCATTGCTCGCGTTGAGCAGAAAGACCGCGAGGCCGCGGACCAGCATGGCGACGGTCGCGAGCATCGCCGCGATCAGCAGGATGAAAAGGAAGGTGCTCATCGCGTTTATCTAGGCTTGCGACACCCGAAAGCCAATGGGCAGGCGCCCGGCGCGCAGGTCGTCGGCAAGGCCCCGCCCGTCGATGCCGGCCGCGCGCATCGCCTCGAGCGTCGGCGCCTTGTTGCGCTTGGCGAGGCGCTCGCCGCTGTCGTCGGCGAGCAGGGCGTGGTGATGATAGATCGGCGTCGGCAGGCCGAGCAGCGCCTGGAGCAGCCGGTGGACATGCGTGGCGGCGAACAGGTCACGGCCGCGCACCACATGAGTCACGCCCTGCGCCGCATCGTCCACGGTGACGGCGAGGTGGTAGCTGGCCGGCGTATCCTTGCGGGCGAGGATGATGTCGCCGTGTTTCTCGGGCATGGCGATCACCTCGCCGGCGATCTCGTCATGCCAGATCAGCTTGCCGTCGTGACGGAACTGATCCGGCATTTCCTCTGCTGCCGGGGAGAGCAGGTCGAGCGCGCGCGCCATGTCCAGCCGCCATGCGTGCTGCCCGGCCGCCCGTCGTTGTTCGCGCATATCGTCCGCAAGGTGGCGGCAGGTGCCGGGATAGATCGGCCCGGCATCGCCGTGCGGCGCTGACAGGCTCGCGGCGATTTCGGCGCGGGTGCAGAAACAGGGGTAGAGCAGCCCCAGCGCCTTCAACCGCTCGATCGCCTCGTCATAGAGATCGAGCCGTGCGGACTGGAGCAGCACCGGCCCGTCCCAATCGAGCCCCAGCCAGGCCAGGTCGCGCTCGGTCGCCTTGATGAACTCGGGCCGGCTGCGGGTGCCGTCGATATCCTCGATGCGCAGCAGGAAGCGGCCGCTGGCCTGTTTCGCCCGGTCGTGCGAAAGGATTGCCGACCAGGCGTGGCCGATGTGCAACAGCCCGGTAGGGCTGGGCGCGAATCGGGCGACGATTTCGCTCAAACCGGCTCTTGACCGCGAGTCGCGGGCTGTGCTGTCATCACGGCGTCATCCTGATCGGCGATTGCCGCGCCAGGAAGCAAAGGGGGTTGTTCGCGTGTACCATCCCGATCTGATCCGTCATCCGGACAGTTGCCCTGCGCTTGTGTTGAACGCCGATTATACGCCGCTCAGCTATTATCCGCTCAGCGTATGGCCGTGGCAGACCGCAATCAAGGCGGTGTTCCTCGACCGCGTCGACATCGTCGCCGAATATGAGCGCGAGGTGCGCAGCCCGAACCACAGGATCAAGCTGCCTTCGGTCATCGCGCTGAAATCCTATGTCCGGCCGAGCGCCTTTCCGGCGTTCACCCGGTTCAACCTGTTCCTGCGCGACAAGTTCGAATGCCAATATTGCGGGTCGGGCCATGATCTGACCTTCGACCATGTCGTGCCGCGCGCTCAGGGCGGGCGGACGACCTGGGAGAATGTCGTCACCGCCTGCGCGCCGTGCAATCTGAAGAAGGGCGGGCGGACGCCGAAACAGGCGGGCATGCCGCTGCACATCGGCGCGATCCGGCCGACGAGCTGGCATCTGCAGGAACATGGCCGGCGTTTCCCGCCCAATTATCTGCACGATACCTGGCATGACTGGCTGTACTGGGACGTCGAGCTGGAGGCTTGAGGGCGGTTTCGCTGCCATTTGCTACAAGCGTCACCCCGGACTTGTTCCGGCATCCATCGCTCCGCACATGCTATCGTCGTTGCGTTTGCGGAGCGATGGACCCCGGAACAAGTCCGGGGTGACGGAGGAGGGACCGATGTTTTGGGCATCAAGCGTCGTCTCAGGTTGACCCAGCCGATACCGCAATGCAGCATCACCCCATGGCCGAACTTCCCTCCATCGCGAACAATCCCGACATCCGCTTCCTGGGCAAGCTGCTCGGCGACGTGATCCGCGCCTATGGTGGCGAGACCCTGTTCAAACGCACCGAATATATCCGCGCCGCCTCGGTCGACCGGCATCGCGGCATCACTGCGAAGGATGCGATCGATCTCGGGCTCGACCGGCTGAACCTCGACGAAACGCTCGATTTCGTCCGCGGCTTCATGCTGTTCTCGATGCTCGCCAATCTCGCCGAGGACCGGCAGGGCGTCGCCGCGGAAAAGGGGGCCGATGTCGAATCCGCGCTGAAGCGGCTGGCGGACGAGGGGATCGATCATGACGCCGTGATGGCGTTGCTCGACCATGCGCTGATCGCGCCGGTGCTGACCGCGCACCCGACCGAGGTGCGGCGCAAGAGCATGATCGATCATCGCAACCGCATCTCCGAGCTGATGACGCTCAAGGACGCGGGACTGGCCGAGACGCCCGAGGGCGATGCGGTCGACGAGGCGATCCTGCGCCAGATCGCGCTGCTGTGGCAGACGCGCGTGCTGCGCAAGGAGCGGCTGTTCGTCGCCGATGAGGTGGAGACGGCGCTCAGCTATCTGCGCGACGTGTTCCTGCCCGCGCTGCCGGCGCTCTATCAGCGCTGGGACCGGGCGCTGGGGGCCCGCGCGCCGAGCTTCCTGCGGCCTGGGAGCTGGATCGGCGGGGATCGCGACGGCAATCCCTTCGTCACGGCGGAGTCGCTCAGGATCGCGCTGGCCAGGGCGTGCGAGGCGGTGCTCGGCCATTATCTCGACGCGGTGAATGCGCTGGGCGCCGAGCTGTCGATCTCGACCGGCATCACCGAGGCCGATGAAGGCGTGCAGGCGCTGGCCGAGGCGAGCGGCGACGCCGCGGCGAGCCGGGCTGACGAGCCCTATCGCCGCGCTCTGTCGGGTATCTATGCGCGGCTCGCGGCGACTCATCTGGCGTTGACCGGCAAGCCCGCGCCGCGGCCGGGGCCGCTGCACGGCGAACCCTATCCCGATCCGCAGGCGTTCCGCGCCGATCTGGTCACCATCGCCCGGGCCTTGCGCGGCGGGGGCGGGGCGCTGTCTTCCGGCGGGGCGCTGGGGCGGCTGATCCGGGCGGTCGAGACCTTCGGCTTCCATCTCGCCACGCTCGACCTGCGGCAGAACAGCGCGGTGCTGGAGCGCGTGGTGGCGGAATTGCTCAAGGTATCGGGGGTCGAAGCTGACTATCTCGCGCTCGACGAGTCCCGGCGCGTGTCGCTGCTGCGGCACGAATTGTCCAATGCGCGACCGCTGTCGAGCCCGTTCGCGACCTATTCGGACGAGACGGCGTCGGAGCTGGCGATCGTCCGGGCGGCGGCCGACGCGCATGCCAAATACGGCCCGGCCTGCATCACCCAGCATATCGTCTCGATGGCGCAGTCGGTGTCGGACCTGCTCGAAGTGAATGTGATGCTCAAGGAGGTCGGACTCTACCGGCCGGGCGAGACGCCGAGCGCGGCGATCATGGCGGTGCCTCTGTTCGAGACGATCGGCGATCTGGAGGCGGCGCCGGGCATCATGACCGAGTGGTTCGCCCTGCCCGAGGCAGGGACGATCACGCGCGCGCGGGGCTTCCAGGAAGTGATGATCGGCTATTCGGATTCGAACAAGGACGGGGGGTATATCACCTCGACCTGGTCGCTCTCGAAGGCGTCGACCGCGCTCAAACCCGTATTCGACAAGGCGGGCGTGGGCATGCAGCTGTTCCATGGTCGCGGCGGCGCGGTCGGACGTGGCGGCGGATCGGCCTTCGCGGCGATCCGAGCACAGCCGACCGGCACGGTGCAGGGGCGCATCCGCATCACCGAACAGGGCGAGGTGATCGCGGGCAAATATGGCACGCGCGAGAGCGCGATGACCAATCTCGAGGCGATGGCCTCGGCGACCTTGCTCGCCAGCCTGGAGCCCGATGCCTTGTCGGCGGCCGAGCAGGCTCGGTTCGGCGCGGCGATGGATGCTTTGTCGGGGAGCGCCTTCAAGGCATATCGCGACCTGGTCTATGGCACCGAGGGGTTCCGCACCTTCTTCCGCCAGATGACGCCGATCGCCGAAATCTCCGGCCTCAAGATCGGATCGCGCCCGGCGAGCCGGACCAAGTCGGACCGGATCGAGGATCTGCGCGCGATTCCCTGGGTGTTCAGCTGGGCGCAGGCGCGGGTGATGCTGCCCGGCTGGTACGGGGTCGGTCAGGCCATCGCCGGGTTCGAGGACAAGGGGCTGCTGGCGGAGATGGCCGAGGGCTGGCCGTTTTTCGCCGCGACGCTCGACAATATGGAGCAGGTGATCGCCAAGTCCGACATGGACATTGCCGAGCGCTACGCGGCTCTGGTCGAGGACCGGGCGCTGGCGGACAAGGTGTTCGGCGCGATTCGGGGCGGCTGGCAGCAGACGCATGACGGGTTGCTGGAAGTGACCGGTCAGTCGCGCCTGCTGGAGAAGCATCCGGCACTCGACGCGTCGATCCGGCTGCGGCTGCCCTATATCGAGCCGCTCAACCTGTTGCAGATCGAGCTGATGAAGCGCCACCGTGCGGGCGAGACGGATGAGCGGATTGGCGAAGGGATATTGCTGTCGATCAACGCGATCGCGACGGCGCTGCGGAATTCGGGCTGATAGTTCCTCCCCTTTCCGGGGAGGAATTAAGAAAGGAACGGTGCTGCCAGCTCCGGTCTTACCCTGAGCAACCGGCCCGTCGCCCGGTCGAGCAGCGCCCAGGTCGACACGGCTTCCACCCTCACCTTGCCGTCGGCGCCGGTGAACCGCACATGGCGATCGAAGCGGGCGCCCCTGGGCGGTTCTGGCACCCAGGTTTCGCCCGTCACCGTCTCGCCCGGACCGACATTGCCGCGATAATCGATCTCGTGACGGGTCACGACCCAGATATAGGCGTGCTGCTGTTCGGCCGTCGCGATCGCCGCCCAATGCGCGACCGCGATGTCCTGGATCCACTTCACCCACACCGCATTGTTGACATGGCCGAGCTCGTCGATGTCGGCGTCGGTCGCGGTTTTGGCGAGGACAAAGGTCATAAATCTATCCGTCACTCCGGACTTGTTCCGGAGTCCACCGTGCCGCATTCCAACCGTCCGAGGATCCTGCGGAACAGTGGATGCCGGAACAAGTCCGGCATGACGGCTGGGGCAAAATCACCCCTCGACCCCCATCTGCCACAGCACGAAGGCATGTTCCTCGGCCGCCTCGCGCAGGCTTTCGAACCGGCCCGACTTGCCGCCATGGCCGGCGCCCATATTGGTCTTGAGCAGCAGCACATTGTCGTCGGTCCTGGTCGCGCGGAGCTTGGCCGCCCATTTCGCCGGCTCCCAATAGGTCACGCGCGGATCGTTGAGGCCGCCCGAGATGAACATCGGCGGATAGGCCTGGGGCTTGACCTGGTCGTAGGGCGAATAGGATCGGATCAGCTCGAACGCCGCCTTGTCCTCGATCGGGTTGCCCCATTCGGGCCATTCGCCCGGCGTGAGCGGCAACTCCGCGTCGAGCATGGTGTTGAGCACATCGACAAACGGTACGTCGGCGATCACTGCGCCCCACAGCTCGGGGTCGGAATTGACCACTGCGCCCATCAGCTCGCCGCCCGCCGAGCGGCCCGCGATCGCGATCCTGCCCGCGCCGGTCCAGCCCTGCGCGATCAGGCCCTTCGCCACATCGACGAAGTCGTTGAACGTGTTTCCCCGCTTCTCCAGCTTGCCGTCGAGATACCATTGCTGGCCAAGATCGTCCCCGCCGCGGATATGCGCGATGGCATAGGCAAAGCCGCGATCGAGCAGCGATAGCCGCCCGGTCGAGAAGCCCGGCGGGATGGCATAGCCATAGGCGCCATAGGCGTAGAGGAAGAGCGGGGCCGAGCCGTCCTTCGGGAAGTCCTTCGGATAGACGATCGACACCGGCACCTCGGTGCCGTCACGTGCCACGATCTTGAGGCGTTCGGTGCGGTATTTGTCGGCATCGTAACCCGAGGGAATTTCCTGCACCTTGAGCGTGGTCAAGGTGCCGGTGGCGACGTCGTAATCATATTCGGTGCCGGGCGTGACCATGGATTCATAACCGACCCGCAGCACATCCATCGCATATTCGGGGTTGTTGCCCAGGCCGGCGTCGTAACTTGCCTCGGGGAAGACGATGCGCTGCGGGGCGATCGACGAATCGTAGCGGTGGATCTCGATCTGATCGAGCCCGTCCTCGCGTCCGTCGACGATGAAGAAGTCGCGGAAACAGTCGACGCCGGTCATGTAGAAATGTGTCGACGGCCCGATCAGCTCGCTCCATTCGCCGGGATTGTCGATCGGCGCGGTGCAGAGCCGGAAGTTCGGATCGGTATCGTTGGTGTGGATGAACAGCGTGCCGTCATGCTCGTCGACATCATATTCGCGGCCGACTTTCCGCGGTGAGACGCAGATCGGCGTGGCGAGGACGTTGTCGGCGGGAAGCAGCCAGACTTCGCTCGTCACGTGATCGCCGCTGGCGATGACGATCCACTTGCGCGAGCTGGTCTCGCTGACGCCGACGCGGAAACCCTCGTCCGCTTCCTTGAACAGCTCGATATCGTCCGAGATCGGCGTGCCGAGCTTGTGCAGCCGGGCATTGTCGGTGCGCCATTGCTCGTTGGCGAGACCGTAGAGGAAGCCGCTGTCGTCAGCGGTCCACACGATCTCGGAGAGCATGCCGGGGATGACGTCGGGCAGATGCTCGCCGGTTTCGAGACTCTTCACCCGGACCTCGAACCGCTCGGATCCATTGTCGTCGATCGCATAGGCGAGAAGTTTCGCATCGTTGCTGACGGAGAAAGCGCCGAGGCGGAAATATTCCTTGCCCTCGGCCAGTGCCGGTTCGTCGAGGATCAGCTGGTCGGAGCCGCCGGCGACGGGCTTGCGCCACCATTTGCGATATTGCCCGCCGGTTTCGAACGCGGTCCAGTAGAGCCACTCGCCATCCTTCTGCGGTACCGACGCATCGTCTTCCTTGATGCGGCCCTTCATCTCTTCATAGAGGCGATCGGTCAGCGGTTTGTGCGGCGCCATCACTGCTTCGAACCAGGCATTCTCCGCCTCGAGATAGGCGAGCACCTGCTTGTCGGTGACCTCGGGATAACCCGGGTCCTTCAGCCAGGCATAGGGGTCTTCGATGGTGATGCCGTGCGTGGTGAAGCTGTGCGGGCGGGTCTCGGCGACGGGAGGCTTGGGATCGGTCATGCGTCGCCTATGCCCTGACGGCGCGCGCGGCGAAAGCCGGGGCGCCGTCTATTTGCGCGCGGCGGCGGCGCGGAAGGCGGGGTCGGCGAAAAGATTGGCGACCAGGGTGTTGGACAGCGACGCGTGAGTCCGGAACGCGGCGGGGATCGCGACGGCGCCGATGAAGGACGATGACCATTGGACCTCTGCACGGATCGGCTGCTCGAACAAGGTCATGCCGTTGCGGGTGAGACGGAACGTCGCCACTTCGACCCCGCCGCCGCGCTTGAAATCTTCCGTGGCGCGGTTCTCGGTCAGCACCGCGCTGACCTGAAGCGGTGAGGCTGGATCATAGCGCCCGGCGGTCCGCAGCTCGGCGATCAGCACGTCGCGCAGATAGGTGGAGAATCGCCCGGTCGGCGGCGTCATGGTCGACCCGCGGATGGCGATGCTGCGGTCGAATGCGGCATCCGCCGGTGCGGCGCTGACCGGGCCGACCGAGAGCGGCATCATGTCGAAGGCCGAGGCTGCACGCGCCGCCGCGATGCTGGGCTGCGCGTCCTCCATCTTTTCGTGAACGCAGGCGCCGAGCACCAGCAGCGATGCGATCAGCAGCGGAACCCTCGCCACCGCGCGGGTCCTATTGCGCGGCCGGCGCCGGCGCGGCCATCTTGCCGGCCAGGCAATTGATGCCGTGCGCCATGGTCTGGTCGATGATCATGGTGATGCCGAGATCGGCCTTCTTCACCAGGATGCCGATCGCCGGATCCTCCTTCTTGCCCATGGTCAGGTGAAGGGCATGCTCGACATCGCACGAGATCGGCGTCGTGCCCGGCCCGCGCAACAGCTCGAAATGCACCGCATAGCGATCGGTGACGGCAAGCGCCGCGAGACCGAAGGTCAGGCCGGTCTTGAAGCCTTTGCCCGCCGCGCCTTTTTCCGTGATATTGTTCATCGCGATGGTCAGCACGGTCTGGCCGGGGACCGGCGCGTCCTTAAGCTCGGTGAAGGCGTGGCGCTTGTCGATCGCTGTGATCGCGAGCGGCTTCACATATTTGGTCGCCTTGGCGTTGGGCACGCCGTCGGTCTGGAACTCGAACAGCAGCTGCGCCGGCTGCGGATTGGCGACCGTGACGATCTCTTCCGGCTTCAGGTCGCCCAATTTGGCGTCGACATACCATTTGGCGGCGATCGCGGGGCTGGCGCCCATCGCGAAAAGCATGGTGAAAACGCCAAGGGCGCGAAGGCGCGAACGCCCCGCCCAGCCGGATGCTGCTGCGATCATGTGACAATACCCCCTGTTGGGTCAAACGGTAGATCAAACGGCCGGGGTGCGCCAAATGGAAAATGGATGCTAAGCCTTCCGAAAATACGTCTGACGGGATGAATCGATGTCTACCTACCAGGATCGCCTCGCCGCCCTTCGCGACCAGCTGAAGCGCGACCGGCTCGACGGGTTCGTCGTGCCGCTCACCGACGAGCATATGAGCGAATATGTCGGCGCCTATGCGCAGCGTCTCGCCTGGCTGACCGGTTTCCAGGGGTCGGCCGGGAGCGCGGTGGTGCTGCCCGAGGAAGCGGCGATCTTCACCGACGGGCGCTATACCTTGCAGGTGCGCGAGCAGGTCGACGGCAGGAATTGGGACTATGTCTCGGTGCCCGCGACCAGCATCTCGATGTGGCTCGGTGCGCATGCCGCGGCCGGTGCGCGCGTGGGCTATGACCCGTGGCTGCACACGCGCGGCTGGGTCGAGGAAGCGCGCAAGGCGCTGGCCGAGCGCGGGGCGGAGCTGGTCGCGGTCGACACCAATCCGGTCGATGCGGTGTGGCCCGACCGGCCGCAGCCATCCGACGCCAGGCTGGCGGTGCAGGACGACGACCGCGCCGGCAAATCCTCGGCCGCGAAGCGCGCGGCGATCGCCGACTGGCTGGCCGAGCGCAAGGCGGACGCGGTGGTACTCTCGGCGCTCGATTCGATCGCCTGGACCCTGAACGTGCGCGGGCAGGACGTAGCGCATACGCCGGTCGCGCTCGCCTATGCGATCGTCAATGCCGACGGCACCGCCGATTTGTTCGTCGCGCCCGAGAAAGTGGGCGACGAGGTGCTGCAGCATCTCGGCAATGCGGTGCGCGTGCGGGATCGTGCCGAGTTCGCCCCGGCGCTCGGGGCCTATGCCGGCAAGCGTGTCGCCGCCGATCCGGAGCGCGCGGTGTCGGCGATCTTCTCGCGGCTGGAAGCCGGCGGGGCGACGGTACTGAGCTTCCGCGATCCGGTGGTGCTGGCCAAGGCGATGAAGAACCCGGTCGAGATCGCCGGCCACCGCGCCGCGTCGGTGCGCGACGGCGCGGCGCTGGCGCGGTTCCTGAAATGGGTCGAGGAGGAAGCGCCCAAGGGCGGGCAGACCGAACTCTCCTGCGTGGCGAAGCTTCAGGCCTTTCGCGAGGCGACGGGCGTGCTGCGCGATACATCGTTCGACACGATTTCGGCGACGGGCGCACACGGGGCGAGCCCGCATTATCACTCGACCGCCGAATCGAACGCGGTGCTCGAGCCAGGGCAGCTCTATCTGGTCGATTCGGGCGGCCAATATGCCGACGGCACGACCGATGTGACGCGCGTGCTCCCGATCGGCACGCCGAGCGAGGAGATGCGCGACCGCTTCACGCGCGTGCTCAAGGGGCATATCGGCCTTGCCACCGCGATCTTCCCGCCGGGCACCAATGGCGGGCAGCTCGATTCGTTCGCGCGCCGCCCGCTCTGGGAGGCGGGCCTCGATTTCGCGCATGGCACCGGCCACGGCGTCGGCGCCTATCTGGCGGTGCATGAAGGGCCGCAGCGTATCGCCAAGCCCAATTATCCGGGCGGCGGTCCGTCCGAGCCGCTTCGCGCAGGCATGATCATCTCGAACGAGCCGGGCTATTACAAGGCGGGCGAATACGGCATCCGCATCGAGAACCTCATCCTGGTCGAGGAGCGACTCGTGCCGGGCGGCGACGAGCCGATGCT
Source organism: Sphingomonas sp. GW821-FHT10F11 (assembly GCF_058809095.1). NCBI lineage: Bacteria > Pseudomonadati > Pseudomonadota > Alphaproteobacteria > Sphingomonadales > Sphingomonadaceae > Sphingomonas > Sphingomonas sp. GW821-FHT10F11. The sequence continues at coordinate 213,214 of NZ_JBXASH010000004.1, read as the reverse complement.
GGGATTCGAGACTCTGACCTTCTGTCCGATCGAGCGATCGCTGATCGTGGCGGATCTGCTGACAAAGGCCGAGCGCGACTGGCTGGACGCCTATCACGCGAAGGTGCTGGAGATACTGGGACCGGAGATGAAGGATGAACTGGCCTGGCTCCAGGCCAAGTGTGCGCCTATCGGCTAGGATCGCCCTCGGTCGACGCGGGACCGGGCGCGAGCGGCGAATCGCTTGCGCGGGCCTGGGCCTTTCGTTTCCGCAGATTCTCGCGCAGGGCGGCGGCGAGGCGCGCCGCTTTCTCGTCCTTGTCGGCCATGCCGCCTTATCCCGCGCCTGCTTCGCCTTGACAATCCCGCCGCCCTCGTCTCTTAGGCGCGCTCCGCCGATGGCCGTAAGGGCTCCCGGACCGGTAATGCTGCCGTAGCTCAGTGGTAGAGCGCATCCTTGGTAAGGCTGAGGTCGTGAGTTCAATCCTCACCGGCAGCACCATTTTTCCCGTCGATCCGTCGAACGCCCCTCAAGGGCCCCCGCCTCCCGCTCTTGTTGCGAATGAATCGCAGACCGCATAGCGTGGCGGCCGGCACCGGACGGCGGACAGGCATGTTGAACGAACAGAAACCATCACGGCAGAGTTTCGGCGCCTTGCGCGTCGGATGGCTGCTGCTCGGATTCCTGTTCGTCGCGTTGGGCATCATCGGCGCGCTGCTGCCGCTGATGCCGACCACCATCTTCCTGATCCTGGCCGCGGGCTGTTTTGCGCACTCGTCGCCGCGGCTCGAGGCGAAGCTGCTCGACCATCCCCGCTTCGGCCCGGGCCTGCGCGCATGGCGCGCCGAGCGGGCGATACCATGGCGGGGCAAGATCGCGGCATGCATCGGCATGGCGGTGGGGCTCGCGCTGTTCGTGGTCGGCGTGCATCCCGGGCTGGTCGCGCTGAGCCTGGTCTCGGTCGCGCTGTTGCTCTGCGCTGCCTGGATCCTGTCCCGCCCGACGCCGCGACGTTCTTCGTGAAACGGCGATCACACAATGGAGGACCTGTGATGACCCTTCGTTTCCTCTTCGCTTTGCTCGCCGGCGGACTGATCGCCTTGCCTGGCCTGCCGGCGGAGGCCGCGGCGCCCGTTCAGGCCGTGCGGCAGGCCGACGCCGCACGGGCCGAGATCGGCAAGACGATCGGTTCCTATTTCCAGGGGCATGCGACCGGAGACCCCGCGCATTTCCGCAAGGCCTTCCTGCCGACCGCGCATATCGAGGGGATCCGGAACGGCGTCTTCACCTCCTGGACGCTCGACGCCTATTGCGCCCTGTTCAAGGGAAGTCCGGCGAACGACGAAGCGACGCGGAAACGCACCATCGACGTCATCGATGTGTCGGGGAATTCGGCCATGGCCAGGGCCACGCTCGATCACGGCGCGACGATCTTCACCGACTATTTCGTGCTGCTGAAGGTCGATGGCGAGTGGCGGATCGCGAACAAGGTCTATTACGGCCAGCCGAGCGGCACCAAAGGCTGAGGGTCAGTTGCTGACCAGATAATAATGCGATGGCCGGTCGCCCTGATTGACCAGCCTGATCTCGACCCGGCGGGTGAAGACAGGGAGCCAGCTGCACACCCCGCGGGGTGCCGCCACCTCCTGGATGCAGATCGCCTGGCCGGGCGCGGTGACGCGCATCGCGAGGGTGCGGCCTGCCTGGGGCACGACCGACACCATCGCCTTCCTGCCCGCGAGGAAGATCTGCTCGGTCGCGATGGCCCCGCGCGGGGCGAGCACGCCCTGACGATAGGCCGGGCCGAGCGCGCGGCCGCGATAGGTTTCGGGCGCGCCCGGCACGCCGCCCGCCCTGGCCAGGGCGCGCCAGCGGATCGCGGCATCCTCCTCACCCTCCACGGGTTTGGCACCGAGCAGCTCGAGCGAGCGCGCCGCCTCGGCCATGGCTTTCGGGTCGCCCGACTGCTCGGCCAGCGCGCCCTGATGGAGCGCGTCCGCCACGCGCTGGACCGGATCGGCCGGTTCCTGCGCCGAGGCGGCGGCGGATAGCAGCAGGGCCAGAGCGAGCCAGCGGACGATCATTGGCCTCGCCCCTGTGGTGCGAGCACGAATTCGGCACCTGGCTCCGCGTCCTCGCAACGGATCGACAGGCCATGCCGCCCGGCGATGGCGCGGACCAGCGACAGGCCGAGGCCATGTCCATTGCCATGGCCGCCGCCGCGCTGGAATCGTTCGAAAATCCTTTCGCGCATCCCCTCCGGCACCCCCGGGCCATTGTCGCGGACCACGATATAGGGGCCCTGTTCGACGATCATGTCGATCCTGCCACCGCTGCCCACATATTTGAAAGCATTGTCGAGCAGGTTGGAGAGCAGCCGGGTAAGCTGCATCGCATCGCCCATGATCGTCACGCCGGGCGCGATCGCGGTGCGCAGGTCGAGGCCGAATTCCTGCGCGCTGTCGGCGTAGAGATCGGCGACATCCTCGGCGAGCGCCGACAGGTCGATCCGCTCGAAACCGGTACGGTCGCCGATGCGCGCCTCGCTCGCGGCGATGTCGAGCAGCGAATCGAGCAGTTCGGCGATGCCGCGCGTCTCGCGCCGCGCACCGCCCAATGCCTCGACCAGCACCGGATCGACGCTATGGTCGATCAGGCGCAGTAGCCGGCCGTCGAGATGCGCGAGCGGGGTGCGGATCTCGTGCGCGACCTGATCGGTCACCTCGCGCTGCGCCTCGATCAGCGCGGCGAGCCGCGCGACGAGGTGATTGGCATGGTCGGCCAGCTCGCCCAGTTCGTCCGGCCGCTCCGCATCGGGGATGCTCCGGTGCAGTTCGCCCTGCTCGATCGCGCGGAACGCATGGTTCACCGCATCGACCCGGCGGCGAAGGCGGGTGGCGGCGATCCAGGCCAGGCCGATCGCGGCGAGCAGGATCAGGGCGCCCGTTGCGGCAAAGGCGAGCCGGATGCTGGCGATCAGCGCGGTGCGGCTGCCATATTCGCGCGCAGCGACCACGCGCAGACCGGGCGCGAGCTGGGTCGCGCGGGCGAAGACGGGGGTGCCGTCGTCAAGCTCGATGAAGCGCGCCTCGCTATTCTCGGCGGAGAGAGTCGGCCAATGTGCGATGTCGCCGGCGATGCGGTTGCCGCTCGCATCGGCGACGAGATAGCGGGCGCGATCGCCCTCGGTCCGCAGGGCGAGGCGGTCGCCGATCCGAGCGACCAGCTCGCGCCGGCCGCCCGTCGCATGCACATCGGCAAGGGCTGCGATCTCGACATCGACGCTGCGGCGGAGTGCTGCGTCGCTCTCGCTCTCCACCACCCGGATCGTCGCGAGATAGAGCAGCAGGATCGCCGCCAGCGCGAGCGCCGCGACGGCAAGCGCCCAGCGGGTGACGAGCGAGGTGCGGGCGCGCTGGACCGTGCCGATCAAGCCGCCACCAGCCGGTATCCGGTGCCCCAGATCGTCTCCAGCGCGGGCGCGTCGAACCCCTCCTCCAGCTTGCGGCGCAGCCGGCCGACGCTGACGTCGATCACGTTGGTCTGCGGGTCGAAGGACAGGTTCCAGACATGGCGCAGCAGCATCTCGCGCGTCACCACCTCGCCGGCATTTTCCATGAAATAGCGGAAAAGCTTGAATTCCTTGGGGCTGAGCGGAATGTGCCGGCCCTGGCGGTGCGCGGTGCGCGCCTTCACATGGCACTCGAAATCGCCGAACAGGATCACCGCGCTATGCGCCATGCCGGCGGCGCGGCGATGCAGCGCGCGCACGCGGGCGATCAGCTCGGGCGGATCGAACGGCTTGGCCATATAATCGTCGACCCCGGCATCGAGCCCCTCGATCCGGTTCTCGGCGCGGCCGAGCGCGGAGAGCATCAGCACCGGCGCTGCGACCCCGCTGTCACGGAGCCGTGCGACGATCTCGATTCCGCTCAGATCGGGCAGCATGCGATCGAGGATGACCACGTCGAACGGTTCGGCGGCAGCGCGCTTCAGCCCCTCCTCGCCGCTGGCGGTCCAGGACAGGCGATTGCCTTCGGCCGCCATCATCCGGCTCACCTCCTCGGCAAGACGCACATCGTCTTCGACATACAGGATATTGAGACCTGTCATCACACTCGTTCCGCGCAACCCATCCCCCCTTCTAGCCCGGCGTGCCTTTCCTGCGCAGTGACAATGGCTGTTAGGAGTCGTTGTGCGCCGGCCGGCCGGGGAATTGCAATCGCCCGCTCCGGACCTAAACTCGCGGTGGCGGAGGCGGCGGCCTTCCCGGGGGTCGCATCCTGTCAGCCGCCGACGACGGAGGGGGATGATGATTCGTTTCGGATCGGCGCGCGGGGCCGCGCTCGCTCTCGCCATGCTCGCCGCGCCGCTCGCAGCGCAGACCGTGGCGCCCGACAGGATCGCCAGGCTGGAGACGATGAAGAAGGCGGCCGACGCGCTCGACGAGGGCGCCGATCCGGCGGCCTACCGCAAGGCATGGGATGCGGTGGTCGCCTATGCCGCCTCGATCTATCCCGCCGGCCATCCCGAAATCGCGGCGGCCGAGGGCGAGCTCGTCACCGCCGACTATCTCCAGGGCGATATCAAGGGCGCGCTCACCCGCTCGCGGGACCTGATCGTGCGGCTGAAGCTGGGCGGCCCAGCCTATGCGACGCGCGTGACCGATCTCATGAACGGCGAGTTCGTCATCCTGATGACGCTCGGCCGGCATGACGAGGCGCGAATCGCCGGCGCCGAGGTGCTGGAACGGCGCACCGCCCAATATGCGGGCAGGGCGCATGTCGAAGTGGGCGCCGCTTATTCGAACTATGCCAATGCCGAGTTCGAGTTCGGCAATTACGACCGCGCGATCGACCTGTCGCGCCGCGCCGTCGCGGAGGCGAAAAGGCTTCAGCCGATCCCGCCCAACGCCGCCTTGTGGATGTCGAATCTGCCGATCTATCTCGGCGCGGCCGGGCGCATCGAGGAAGCGATCGAGGCGGCGCGGATCACCGCGACCGATATGGAGGCGATCCTGCCGCCGGGCCACCCGTTCCTGTCGGCCGATCTCAACACCCTGGCGCGGCTCCAGCTCCAGCTCGGTCGGGCATCGGAGGCCGAGACGACGGCGCGCCGTGCGGTCGACATGGCGGTCGCCCGTTTCGGCGAGAAGCAGCAGACCGCCAATTACATGAGCACGCTCGCCACGGCCCTGCTCAACCAGGGCAAGGTCGAGGAGGGGCGCACCGTCGCGGAAGCAGCGGTGCGGATCCTGGCAAAGGACCTGGGTGCCGAGGCGGACCGGACCTTGATCGCGCGCGAGACGGTCGCCGCAGCGCAGGCCGCATCGGGCGACCGGGCCGGCGCGCTCGCGATCCAGCGCGAGGTCGCCGAGATCCGCGCGCGGAAATTCCCGCCGCACCACCGCGACCGGATCGGCGGCGGGGACCGGATGGCGGTGCAGGCGCTGAAGCTGGGTTCGATCGCGGATGCGCGCACGGCCCAGGCCGAGGCGCAACGGCTGCGCCATCTGATCCTGCCGCCCGAGGATATCTCAACCCTGGTCGGAGAGGCGCGGCTGGGCGCGATCGAGGTGCGCGGCGGCGACGCGGCGGGCGGCCTGGCCCGGACGCGGGCGGCGGCGCTTGCGGTGGACGGGCGCCTGCGCCAGCTGCTCGCCACCGGCAGCTATCGCACCGGGCAGGACCTTGACGCGCGGTCGGCCTATGGCTGGGCGCTCGATGCGGCGCTTGGCGCGAACGATCCGGACCTCGCCTTTCGCCTTGCCCAGCGCGTCACGATGAACTCGGCCGGGCGCGCGGCGAGCGAGGCGGCAGCGCGGTCCGGCGCGACTGATCCCGCATTCGCCACGCTGTTGCGCGACCGCCAGGACAGCGCGATCGAGCTGGAACGGCTGCTCGACCGGCAGGTCCGCCTCGCCGGACGCGGTACCGACGCGGCAGCGGTCGAGCAGATGGCGGTGGAGCGGCGCACGCTGGCGGCGCGGCTTGAGCAGCGCACCGCTGCGCTCCGGGCGCGGGCGCCCGATTTCGTCGCGAGCGAACTGGCCGATCCCTTGTCGCTTGCGGCGGTGCAGGCCGGGCTCGGCAAGGACGAGGCGCTGTTCGTCGCCGCAGTGGGCGAGCTTCGTACCGGCCTGTTCCTGATAACGCGCGACCGGGTGACCATGGCCTTGGCCGAACAGGGCGGGGAGGCGATCAACCGCGAGGTCGCCAGGCTGCGCGCCAGCCTTGCCCCCGATGCGACCGCGCCGTTCGATTTCGCCTCGTCGGGCAAATTGCACGCGATCCTGTTCCCCAGGGCGATCGGGGCGGCGATGGCCGGCAAGCACCGCGTGCTGATCGCGGCCAATGCCGGGCTCGGGGCGCTGCCTTTCGCGGCGCTCGCCCCGACGCGGCCCGGTCAATCGTCGCGCACCGCGCGCTGGTTGGTCCGCGACCATGCGCTGGTCACGCTGCCCGCGATCGCTTCGGTGACGGCGAAGCGCGAGACGGCACCGCAGGGTCGGCCGGCGCAGTTCGTCGCGATCGGTGCGCCGTTGCTCGCCGCCGCGGCGACGGGCAATATACCGGCCTTCCGGTCGGCCGGCATGGCCCGGGAGGTGCGGGAACTGCCTGCCCTGCCGGCGACCGAGCCGGAGTTGCGCGCGCTCGGTATCGCGCTCGATGCGCGGGAGCAACGCGTCCTGACCGGCGCCGGCGCGACCGAGGCGGCGATCCGTGCGCTTGATTTCGGCCATGCCGGCGTGGTCGCCTTCGCGACTCACGGGCTGGTCGCGGGCGAGCTGGACGGGCTGGAGGAACCGGCTCTGGTGGTCACGCCGGGCGGTGACGATGACGGGCTGCTGACCGCCAGCGAGATCATGAAGCTGCGTATCGACGCTGCCTGGGTGGTGCTCTCCGCCTGCAACACCGCGGCCGGGGGTAGCGCGGACGATGGCGGGCTGACCGGCCTGGCCCGTGCCTTCCTGCATGCCGGCGGGCGAAACTTGCTGGTGTCGCACTGGGCGGTGCGCGACGACGCGGCGGCCTATCTCTCGGTCGAGACGGTCAAGCGTTACGGCGGCGGAACTGACCCGGCCGAGGCGCTGCGCCGGGCAATGCTCGGCATGATCGACGAGAGGCCGGTCGCCGGATCGGACCAACCGGTCAACTGGGCGCCGTTCGTCTTTGTCGGGCGCTGACCCAAAAAGTGGAGCGCCGCCCGATGTTCCGGGCGGCGCTCCCGAACGGGGTCTGCATGGGGTCGCGTCACGCAGATCCCGGCCGAACCGGTGGCGCGACCGGGTTTCCCCTTGCGCCGTTGCAGGGGGAGTATGCCGGGAAGGGGCGGTTCAGCCCAATGACATGACCTGTCGGATGCGTGACAAAGCACGACAGGAATGATGGAAATTTCCTATTCGGCCTTTGCGGGCAATCGCTCGACCCGGAACCAGTCGGCATCGATCCAGCCGCGCGGCGTTCCCGGAACGGCGTGGCTGAAGCTGAACAGCGCCGGGCGCGATCCTTTCCACCAGGAGAAACGCGCAAGCGGGATGGCGTCGCCCATCGAGGTGAACGCCTTGCCGTCGAGGCTGTAGCTGTAGCGGACCGTCTGCTCGATCCCGATCTCGGCGCGCAGCTCGATCATCTTTGCGGTGACGGCCGGACCCGGCGTCTCGTCGCCTTCGGTAGCGAGCGTCACGTGCGCCGCACCTTTGTCGCGCACCACGCCGATCCAGCTCGGCCGGACGCCGAACAGGGCGAGGCCGGCGCGCTGCCCGTCTTTCATGCCGGTTATGTCGAACCGTGTGGTGATACGGCTGGGACCCTGCAGGATCTGGGTCAGCGTGTTGCGCGCGGTGACGAGATGCTCGGCGGGGCCGGCGGTCAGGCGGAGATAGCCGGGGCGTTTCGTGAGGCTCCAGGCGCTGTTGTCGGGATTGTGGTTCCACTCCCATTGCAGGCCGAGCTTCGCGCGCGCGAAGTCGTCCGAATCCTGCAGCCGGTCGTTGGTCGGCGGGCTGCCGGTGTCGGGCATGGTGTGAGAGGCGACCGGCTGGCCGCTGGTCTTGCCGGGGATCGGATCGCCCATCACCGGCCAGTCATCGACCCATTTGACCGGTTCCAAATGCACGATGCGCCCGAACGCGCCGGTCGAGTTGAAATGCGCGAACCAGCCCTGGCCCGACGGGGTCTCGACCCAGCCGCCCTGATGCGGGCCTTCGAGGTTGGTCGATCCCTGTTCGAGCACGACGCGCTGTTCATAGGGCCCGCGAATGGTGCGCGACCGCAAGGCAATCTGAGCGCCTTTCTCGACGCCACCGAACGGCGCGAAGATATAATAATAGCCGTTGCGCTTGTAGAATTTGGGGCCTTCGAGGATCGGCAGGTTGACCTTGTCCTCGACGATCACATGTCCCGCATCGAGCACGCGCGTCCCGTCGGCGCTCATCCGGTGAAGGATCAGCGGCCCGGCGCCATGGCGCGAATGGACCAGCCAGGCCTGACCGTCATCGTCCCAGAAGGGGCAGGGATCCTCGAGCATCTTCTGGTCGATCACCTTGACCGGCGCGCTCCACGGGCCTTCCGCGCGCGTGGCGGTGGCCATGAACACGCCTTCGTCGATCGTCGCCCAATAGACGTAGAATTTGCCGGCATGATGCCGGATCGAGGGCGCCCAGACGCCACCGGCGTAACGCGTGCCGCCGACCGGCTTGGAGATCTTGTCGGTCAGCGTGTGCGGGCCGGGCATGTCGTATTCGGGCGCGAAGGGCAGTTTCGGCAGGACATGGCCGATGATCGTCCAGTGGACGAGATCGCGCGACTTCAGGATCGGGATGCCCGGCGAGAAGTGGAAGCTCGAGGCAATCAGATAATAATCGCGGCCGACCCGGATCATGTCCGGGTCCGAATAGTCGGCGAACAGGATCGGGTTGGTATAGGTAGCCTGGGGTGTCGCCGCGCCAGCCAGCGACGCGAGCAGCCCGGCCGCCGCGAGGGAAAGAACAAGCCTCATAGCGCGAGGCTGTTGCCGTACCCGATGACGACCGTCGCCAGCACCAGCAGCCCGACGCCGCCCCATACCGTCGCCCGGACGCGCGGTGCGGCATCCTTCCACTCGCGAAAGGCAAAGCCCCAGAGCGTGCCGAAGATGATGATCGACGCCATGTGCAAGGTCCAGGACGAGAAGCCGAAGCGGCCCATCTGGCTCTCGCCCATGGTGTAGAAGAAGAACTGGAAATACCACGCCGTGCCCGCGACCGCGCAGAGCAGGAAATTGACCAGCAACGGTGCGCCGACTGCTTCACCAGCCCCGACCCATTGGCCGGCGCTGCGGTTCTTCACGATCAGCCAGGCGCACCAGATGGCGTTGGTGATGAGGCCACCGAACATGACGAGGCAGAGGATCGGCAGGCCGGTCCAGAGCGGGCCGGTGCCGGCTGCCGCCGACAGTGCCTTGATCGGCTCGCCCGCGGCGAGGCCGAAGGCGAAGCAGGAAGACATGATGCCGGAGAAGACCGCGACGGCGATGCCCTTGCGGAAATCGAACTCGGCGACCGCGGCCGCCTTCTGCTCGGGGGAGAGCGCGGCATCCTTGCGCGCGCCTGCCATGGCGACGACGATGATGCCGGCCATGGTGATGATGAGGCCGAGCAGGATGATGTTGCCGCTCGGCGTGTCGAGCAGCTTGGCGGCGAAATCGCCCTGGAACAAAGGCGGGATCAGCGTGCCGAACACGGTGCACAGCCCCAGCACCACCGCCATGCCGAGCGACAGGCCGAGATAGCGCATGGTCAGGCCATAGGTGAGGCCGCCGAATCCCCAGAGCATGCCGAAGATGATCGGCCAGACGATCACAGGAGTCGGCGCGGCGCCGAGCACGCCGATCAGGTCGTTGGTCTGGATCGACGCGAAGAACCACGGCGCGAGCAGCCAGGAGAAGATGCCGCCGGTCAGCCAGTAGATCTCCCACGACCAGCGCTTCACCGCGCGATAGGGGACGTAGAAGCTGGCCGAGGACAGCCCGCCCAGCCAGTGGAAGAAGACGCCGAGCAGCGGATTCGCGTTCATGTGGTTCTCCCGGTGGCCGGCGCGGCCAAGTCTGACATAAGCCCCTCCCCTTCAGGGGAGGGGAAGGGGGTGGGGGCGTGCGTCTGCACGCTCAAAAGGACTCGTTGCATCAAGGCTCGAAGCGTCGATCGGGGCATCGAGCCCCGCTCGGCGCTGCCCCACCCCCAACCCCTCCCCTGAAGGGGAGGGGCTTGAACTTGGCTCACCACCCTAAACATCCAGCCCAAGCCGATAAATCCGGTTGGCATTGCGCGCGAACAGCGCCCGCTGCTCGTCCTCGCTGAAATCCGCGACCGCATCCGCCAGCGCCCCGAGGGTCGTGTCGAAATCGGCAAACAGCCGGTCGGTCGGAAAATTGCTCGCGATCATCGCGCGGTCGGTGCCGAAAATGTCGATCGTCTCGCGCACCCGGTCGCGCACCGCGCCTGCGGTGAAGGGCCGATAGACGAAGCCAAGGCCGGAAATCTTGATCGACACATGCGGCAGCGCCGCGACCGTCTTCATCGCCGCGCGCCAGCTCTTATCGCCATCGACACCCATGCCGGTGTGGTTGACGATCACTGGCGTTTCGGGATGCCGCTCGATCAGTCGGGCAAGGCCGGGAAACTGGTCGGGATAGGCCTGGAGATCGAACGACAGGCCGTATTTCGCCAGCAACGCGAACCCCCGCGCCCAGGCCTCATCGCCGGTCACGTCCCGCGCCGTGTAGGTCCGGTTCGGGTTGCTATGCCAGTTCACGATATGCCTTATGCCGCGCACGTTGTGACGGCGGGCATGGTCCGCCAGCAGTGCCTCGACGCTCGGATCGTCCAGTACGGCGGTGGCGACGATGCCGTTCGGCATGCCGCGCGCATCGGCCATGTCCTGAAGCCAGTCGGTCTCGGCGAGCGGATCGGCCGCGCCGGCATCGAGATGGACCATCCCGACGACGTTCCAGTGCGCCGCCTCCACCAGATAGTCGTCGAGCAACTGGTTGCGCGCGATGCCCTGCGTATTGCCATTGGGCCCGCTGTCGCCAAACGGCGGCGACAGCCAGGCATAGCGATCCCGGGACAGGTCCCAGAGATGCACATGCGGGTCGATGAACGGCAGGTCGCGCACTGTATTCCTCTCCCTTGGCCGCGCCGGCTCTTGCCGGTCGCTGGGCTGGCCGAAAAACGATCAGAAAGTGGTCCGGCCCCCCGAGGTGTCGAAGGTCGACGCCGTGGTGAAGCTGCATTCCTCGGATGCCATGAAGCAGACCATCGCTGCGGTTTCCTGCACTTCGCCGAGCCGGCCCATCGGGATCTTCGACAGCATATACTCGACCTGGCTCTTCGGCAGCTGTTCGAGGATCGGGCTCTCGAAGGTCGCCGGCGTCACCGCATTGGCGATCACGCCGCGCGTTGCCAGCTCCTTGCCGAGCGACTTGGTCAGGCCGATCACCGCGGCCTTGGACGCCGAATAGGCCGAGGCATTGGGATTGCCTTCCTTGCCCGCGACCGAGGAGACGTTGACGATCCGGCCATAGCCGTTGGCCACCATGTGCGGCACGACGGCGCGGCAACAATAGAACAGGCCGTTGAGATTGACGTCGATCACGCTCAGCCAGCTGTCGATCGGATAGGCATCGACCGGCGCGGTCGCGCCGGTAATGCCGGCCGAGTTCACCAGGATGTCGATATGGCCGAGCAGGCTCATGCTCTCTTCGGTCGCGCGCTCCACCGCTGCGTTGTCGGCGACGCTGAAGGCGATGGCGGCGATCGCGCCGACATCCTCCTTCGCTTCGGCCGCCCAGTCGGCATGGAGATCCCACAATATCACGCGACCGCCCTCGGCGACGATGCGGCGCGCGACCTCGCGGCCGAGCCCCGATGCGCCGCCGGTGACGACCGCGGTCCTTCCTTCGAAACGGCTCTGGTACAGCGTCACGCAGCGGCTCCGTTCGGGTTCCACGCCACCACGTCCTGGCGCTGCCGGCCGAGCTTCTCGATGCCGAGCTCGATCACGTCGCCGGCCTTGAGGTACCAGGGGGTCGGCTTCTGGCCCATGCCGACGCCCTTGGGCGTGCCGGTGGTGATGATGTCGCCCGGCTCCAGCGTCAGGAACTCGCTGACATAGGAAACCAGCTTCGCCACGCCGAAGATCATCGTGCTGCTGCTGCCGTCCTGGACTCGCTTGCCGTTGACCTCGAGCCACATGCCGAGCGACTGCACGTCGCCGACTTCGTCCTTGGTCACCAGCCAGGGGCCGACCGGACCGAAGGTGTCGCAGCCCTTGCCCTTGTCCCAGGTGCCGCCGCGTTCGAGCTGGAAGGCGCGCTCCGACACGTCGTTGATCGTGCAATAGCCGGCGACATGGTCGAGCGCCTTGTCTTCGGTGACGTATGATGCGCGGGTGCCGATCACAACGCCCAGCTCGACTTCCCAGTCGGTCTTTTCGGAGCCGCGCGGGATCATCACCGGGTCGTTCGGGCCCTGCAGGCAGGAGATCGCCTTGGTGAAGAAGATCGGCTCGGCCGGCTCGGGCAGGTTGGATTCGGCGGCGTGCTCGGCGAAGTTCAGCCCGATCGCGATGAATTTCCGCGTGCCGGCAATGGGAACGCCGTAGCGGGGTGTTCCGTCGACCAGCGGCAGCGAGGTCGGGTCGATCGCGGCGAGCTTGGCGAGGCCGGCGGGCGACAGCTCGGCGGCGCCGATGTCGGTTACATGGGTGGACAGATCACGGATATGCCCGTCGCTATCGATCAGACCGGGCTTTTCCTGGCCGACGGGGCCGTAACGCAGCAATTTCATGGGGAGGATTCCTCAGTGAGTATAGGGGCGGTGGAGCGGGATATCGCGGTTGAGCTCCACGCCAAAGCCCGGTTTGTCGAGCGCGGACGCGCGGATTCGGCCCTTTTCGGGGATGGGTTCGCCGAGCAGCTGCGGCGCGAACATCGGCACCACTTCGGTCGGTCCGGGGTGCATCATCAGGAACTCGGCGAACGGGCTGTTATGCCGGGTGATGACGAAGTGATAGGAATAGACCGAGGATCCGTGCGGCACGACCATCTTGCCCGCCGCATCGGCCAGCGCCGAGATCTTGAGCAGCTCGGTCACGCCGCCGCACCAGCCGACATCGGGCTGGATGATGTCGCAGCAGTCCATCTCGAGCAGCATGCGGAAACCCCAGCGCGTCGCCTCATGCTCGCCGGTGGTGACCAGCATGCCCTTGGGCACGTTGCGCTTCAGCTCGGCATAGCCCCAATAATCGTCGGGGCTGATCGCTTCCTCGATCCATTTCAGGCCATGTTCGTGGGCGCGGATGGCGAGACGGGTCGCGTAATTGACGTCGAGCGCCATCCAGCAATCGAGCATCAGCCAGAAATCCGGCCCGCATTTCGCGCGCATGTCGGCGAGCGCGGCGATATTCTTGTCGAGCCCTTCCTCGCCCTCGGCCGGGCCGTGGTGGAGGGGCAGCTTGCCGCCGATGAAGCCCATTTCCTTGGCGAGATCGGGCCGGGCGCCGGTGGCGTAGAATTGCAGCTCGTCACGCACCGCGCCGCCGAGCAGGTGATAGACCGGCTCCTGCCGCAGCCGCCCGAGCAGGTCCCACAAAGCGAGGTCGACGCCGGAGATGGCGTTCACCACCAGCCCCTTGCGGCCATAATATTGAGTCGAGAAATACATCTGGTCCCAGATCTTCTCATACTCGGTCGGGCTGCGGCCTTCGAGGAAGCGGGCGAGATGCTTCTCGACGATGAACGCCGCGGGCTCGCCGCCGGTCGTCACCGCAAAGCCGATCGTGCCGTCGTCCGCTTCGATCTCGACCACCAGGGTGCCGAGCACGTTGATGCCGAAACTGCGCCGCGACTGGCGATATTCGGGATAGCGGCTCATCGGCGTGGCGATGTGATCGTCGATCCAGTGGCCGTCGGCCTGGTCGTGATAATCGGCACCGCCGCCGCGCAGCACGAAGGCGCGGACATGCTTGATCCGGGGCAGGGTCATGCGGGCTCCACCGACGAACAAGCGCGCATAGCGTCGAGGATAGCTATAGGCACGGCGTACCAGCATTTGGTACGCAAGCATGCTGCCGAAAGCGGATCAGATTGCACGCCCCTCGCCTTCCTCTCTCGCGTTTTATCGCTTGATAAATTCCAGAATATGGGAAAGAATATTATTAGATGAGAAACGCTCCGTCAAATGCTGATTTGGATGAAAAACCGGCGGATGCGGCCGGCGATGCCAAATCCCAGCCCGGCAGCCAGACGCTGTTGCGCGGCCTGGACGTGATCGACGCGGTCATCGATGGCCCGATCACGCTTGCCGATCTCGCCGCGAAACTCGGGCTCACCCGCTCGACCACGCACCGGCTGGCGACCGCGCTGATCGACCGGCGCTACCTCACTTTCGTGCCGCGGCTCGGGTATCATTTCGGGCCCAAGCTGCTCGAACTCGGCTTCCATGCGCAGCAGCAGACCGATCTCGTCCAGGTCGCCCGGCTGCATCTCGAGGACCTTGCCGCCTCGACCGAGGACACGGTGCATCTCGGCGTGCTCGACAGCGAGCGGGCGCTCTATCTCGACAAGATCCCCGGTCGCCGGCGGGTCGAGATCAGCAGCCGCGTGGGTGATCGCCAGCCGCTCACCTCGACCGGCCTCGGCAAGGCGCTGCTGCTCGATGACGATGCGCGGCACTGGCGCAAGCTGTTCGAGGAGGATCAGGCCGCCGGCTCTCCGCCCGCGGATTATACGGTCTGGGAAGAACGGATGAAGCGCTATGTCGAGGTCGGCCGCGCGTTCGATCTGGAAGAGAATGAGGATCTGATCCGCTGCGTCGCGGCGCCGATCCGCGGCGTCAGTGGCCAGATCGTCGCGGCGATCAGCGTGTCGAGTGCGGCGCAATATATGGCGGACGAGCGCATGCAGGCGCTATCGGACGATGTCCGCGCAACCGCGATGGCGGTCAGCCGGGATCTCGGCTGGTCCGAGGGCGCTGTCCGCCGCACCCCGCCGCGATCGCGTCGATAGGAGAGGTTCGTGCTGCTTCAGGGCAAGACAATGCTCGTCACCGGCGGGTCGGCGGGGATCGGCCGCGCCGCCGCGATCGGCGCCGCGCGGCACGGCGCCGATGTGGCGATCAACTATCTGCACGACGATGACGGCGCGGCGAGCTGCGTCGCCGAGATCGAGGCGCTCGGTCGCCGCGCCTTTGCACTGCACGGCGACGTCGCCGATCCGGAGACCGCGAGCGCTTTCGTCGACGGCGCGGTGGCCGCGCTCGGCAAGGTCGATATCTTCGTCAACAATGCCGGCATCTGCCCGTTCCACGCCTTTCTCGACATGCCGGTCGAGACGTTCGAGCGCACGATGAAGGTCAATCTCCACGGCGCCTATTTCATGGTCCAGGCAGCCGCGAACCGAATGGTCGCGCAAGGCCATGGCGGCTCGATCGTCGCGGTCTCGTCGATCTCGGCCCTGGTCGGCGGCGAGTATCAGACGCACTACACGCCGACCAAGGCGGGCGTGCATTCGCTGATGCAGTCGGCCGCGATCGCGCTCGGCCGGCATGGCATCCGCTGCAATTCGGTGCTGCCCGGCACGATCCTCACGGACATCAACAAGCATGATCTCGCCGATCCGGCCAAGCGCGCCTATATGGAGGGACGTATCCCGCTGGGCCGGCTCGGCCAGCCCGACGATCTTGCCGGACCGATCGTCTTCCTCGCCTCCGATCTCGCAAACTATGTGACCGGGGCGGCTTTGCTGGTCGACGGCGGTGCGTTCGTGAACCTGCAATAAGGCGTGATTGAATGACCCTGTCGCTGTTCCGCATCGATCCCCATGATGGGGTCGCGACCGCGCTCCAGGATCTGGATGCCGGCACCGTCGCGACGGTTGGTGATGTCGAGGTGACGCTGCCGCAGGCGATCGGGCGCGGCCACAAGGTTGCGTTGCGCGCGCTTCATGCCGGCGATCCGGTACTGAAGTTCGGTTTCCCGATCGGCGTCGCTACCGCGGAAATCGCGCCGGGCGAGCATGTCCATGTCCATAATGTCTCGACCGCGCTGGCGACGAGCGGCGACTATGTCTGGCGCCCGCATGTCCATACGGCGGAGACCAGGGTCCCGGCCACGGGCTTTGCCGGCTATCGCCGCGCCGACGGCCGGGTCGGCACCCGCAACGAGATATGGATCATCCCGACGGTCGGCTGTGTCGGTCGCACCGCGCAGAAGATCGCCGAGATTGCCGGGCGCCGTCATGCTGATCGCATCGACGGCGTGCTCGCGCTGGCGCATCCATTCGGCTGTTCGCAGCTCGGCGACGATCTGGATGGCACGCGCTCGATCCTCGCCGCGCTTGCCGCGCATCCCAATGCCGGCGGCGTGCTGCTGGTCGGGCTTGGCTGCGAATCCAACCAGCTCGACCGGCTGCTGAGGGAGATCGATCCCGCGCTGCACGGCAAGATCCGCAGCGTCGCCGCGCAGGTCGCCGGCGACGAGATCGAGGAAGGCCTGGCCCTGGTCGACGAACTGGTCGAGCAAGTGGCGAAGGTCGAGCGGACCCAGGTACCGCTGTCGGATCTGGTGCTCGGCGTGAAATGCGGCGGGTCGGACGGCTTTTCGGGCCTCACCGCCAACCCGCTGGTGGGGCGGATGAGCGACGCGGTGACCCGGGCCGGCGGCACCGCGATCCTGACCGAGATCCCCGAGATCTTCGGCGCCGAGCAATTGCTGATGGACCGGGCCGCGGACGAGCAGGTGTTCGACGGCATCGGCGCGCTGGTCAACGACTTCAAACGCTATTTCACCGAGCATGGCGAGCCCGTCTCGGAGAACCCGTCGCCTGGCAACATCGCCGGCGGCATCTCCACGCTCGAGGAGAAGTCGCTCGGCGCCGTGCAGAAAGCCGGGCATGCGACCGTCACCGACGTCCGCCATTATGGCGAGCAGGTGCGCCGTACTGGCCTGACCCTGCTCGAAGCACCGGGCAACGACGCCGTCTCCTCGACCGCGCTCACTGCGGCGGGCGCGACGATCATCCTGTTCACCACCGGTCGCGGCACGCCGCTCGGTTTCCCCGCGCCGACGATCAAGATCGCCTCGAACACGCCGCTCGCCGAGCGCAAACCGAACTGGATCGATTTCGACGCCGGGCAGGTGCTCGAAAAGGGCATGGACCAGGCCGCCGATGCATTGCTCGACACGATCCGCGCCATCGCCTCGGGCAAGCAGACCGCGTCGGAACGGAACGGCGAACGCGAGATCGCGATCTGGAAGCGGGGCGTCACGCTTTGAAGGGTTTCTGGCTGGCGGCGCTGGCGCTGCTCGCGGGCGCGCCGGCCGCCGCGCAGCCGATCGACCGGCTTGCCTTGGTCAAGCGCCATGACGTGACGCTGACGAAGGTCGATCCGCATGCCCCGCTGATGCTGGGCAATGGCAGCATCGGTTTCACCGCCGACATCACCGGGCTGCAGACCTTCCCGGAGCACTATGCGAAGACCGCCCCGCTGCTGACCATGGCGCAATGGGCGTGGCACAGCTTCCCTAATCCGCATGGCTATAGCGAGAAGGACGGGCTGGTTCAGGTGTTCGTGCCCGGCGGCGGCACCCAGCCCTATTCCTACATGCGCGATTTCGATGCGTTGAAGACCAACCCGTCTTTGGTCTGGCTGCGCGAGAATCCGCACCGCTTCTCGCTCGGCCGCGTCGCGCTGGCGCTGAAGGGCAGGGACGGCAAACCCGCCCGGTTCGAGGCCCTGTCCGCCACCCGCCAGCATCTCGACCTCTGGACCGGCGCGCTCAACAGCAGCTTCCGCTTCGACGGTCAGGCAGTGACGGTGACGACGCGGGTCCATCCCGACCGCGACATGGTGATGGTCGAGATCCGCTCGCCCCTGGTCGCGCGCGGCCGGATCGGCGTCGACGTCCGCTATCCCGGCGTGTCGCATAACCTCAATCCCGATCCGTCGGACTATGGCGACGCGGCGGAGCGCAAGACGGTGATCCTCGCCCGCGGCCCCGGCTCGCTTATGCTGAGCAACGGGATCGACGACACGATCTATTATTCGGCGATCGCCGCGACCGGCGCGACCATCACCCAGGCCGGTCGGCACGAAGTCCATGTCGCCGCCCGGCGCGGCGACCGGCTGGTGGTGTTCGTCAGCTTCGACCAGGTGCGCAAACCCGCGCCCCGCATCGATTACGCCGCCGCCACCGCCGCCGTCTCAAAGCACTGGCGCAATTACTGGTCGAACGGCGGCATGATCGATTTCGCCGGCAGCACCGATCCGCGCGCGCCGGAACTCGAACGCCGCATCGTGCTGTCGCAATATCTCGCGGCGATCAACCAGGCGGGCGATGTGCCGCCGCAGGAGGAGGGGCTGTTCTCCAACAGCTGGAACGGCAAGTTTCATCTCGAGGTCCACCCCTGGCACGCCGGGCATTTCGCGCTCTGGGGCCGGCCGATGCTGCTCGAACGCTCCATGGCCTGGTATCTCGATCGCCTGCCCCAGGCGAAGGCCGAGGCAGCGCGCCACGGGGTGCAGGGCGCCTGGTGGACCAAGATGTCCGGGCCTGAAGGGCGCAACAGCCCGAGCCCGATCAACCCCTTCATCATGTGGCAGCAGCCGCACCCGATCTACATGGCTGAACTGCTCTACCGCGCGCATCCCGATGCCGCGACGCTCGCGCGCTATGGCGAGCTGGTCGACCAGACGGCGCGGCTGCTCGCCACCTGGCCGCGCTGGGACGAAGCGGGCAAGCGCTTCGTGCTCGGCCCGCCGATCATCCCGGTGCAGGAAAATCACGATCCGATGAAGACCGTGAACCCCGCATATGAAGTCGAATATTTCCGCTGGGGGCTGAAGACCGCCCAGGCCTGGCGCGAGCGCCGCGGGCTGAAGCGCGTGGCCGACTGGGACAGAGTGATCGACCTGCTCGGCCCGGTGCCGCAGCGCGACGGCCTGTATCTCCCCGTCGAGAGCGAACCCGATTTCTGGAAGAAGGTCGGGTCACCCGAATGCCGGCGCAATGCGATCGGGCATGATTGCCTCAACCGCGACCATCCGTCCTTCCTGATGGCCTATGGCGCGCTCGGCGGCGACCATGTCGACCGCGAGACGATGCGCCGCACGCTCCGCGCGGTCGAGGCCGACTGGGATCTGCGCCAGACCTGGGGCTGGGACTATCCGATGATCGCGATGACGGCGGCTCGGCTCGGCGAGCCGGAGACCGCGATCGACTGGCTGTTCCGCGACACCGCGAACAACCATTGGGGCGTTAGCGGCATGACCCCGCGCGCCGGCTTCGATCCGGCGGCGAAGGATGGCCCGGACGGCCCGGGCCATATCCGCGTCGCCGACACCTATTTCCCGTCCAATGGCGGCCTGTTGCTGGTGGCGGGCATGATGGCGGCGGGCTGGGACGGCTCAAGCGGTGTTGCGCCGGGCTTTCCGAAGCGCGGATGGCGCGTGCGCGCAGAGGGCATTCGCCCGCTGCCCTGATCCGCAGCACCGCATCTGTGTCTTGCCGGACACGCAATTCCAACTTTTGAACAGGCGTCCCAAAAGGTCGCGAATCGCGATTGACGCCCTACTTCTCATTCTGTAATATGCAGTCCCACAATATGAGAAATGCTGGCGTTCCAAAATGGTAGCGCTACCTTAGGGTTGGCTCCGGAAGGGTCGAAACACTCAGGAACGGCATCGCGGATCGAACGGACGAACAAGACCGGCAATCGGCGAACGACAGGGCCGCGCAAGCGGACGGGATAAACGGAGCGCCTCCTACGGGGAGGCCAAGAGGGGATGGAACTATGAAAGACACCCGGATCATCAGCCGCCGCGCGCGCTTCCTGTGCGGGTCGGCGCTCGTCGCCGCCGGCCTGAGCTTCGCCTCGGTCGCTTCGGCCCAGACCGCGGCACCCGTCATTGACCGGAGCGCGGTGCCCGCCGTTCCGTCGGACGAAGCGACGGTTGGGCAGGAGCAGGAAATCACCGTCACCGGTTCGCGCATCAAGCGCGCCGAGTTCGACGCCTCGACCCCGGTCAGCGTGCTCAGCGCCGAGGATGTGAAGCTCGCCGGCACGGTGAACATCGAAAAGCTGCTGAGCGATTCGCCGCAGTTCGTCGGTTCGCAAAATGGTGGCGCTACCTCGAACACGGTTCCGGGTGGTACGGCCGACGTCAACCTTCGCGGTTTCGGCGCGACGCGTAACCTGGTGCTGGTCAATGGCCGCCGCTTCGCGATCTACGGCCCCGACCAGGTCACCGATCTCAACACCATTCCGACTGCGCTGATCGCGCGGACCGAGGTGGTCACCGGCGGTTCGTCGGCGGTCTATGGTTCGGACGCGATCACCGGCGTCGTCAACTTCATCATGCGCAACGATTTCGAAGGGGTCGAGGCCAGGGCCCAGCTCAACTATGCCGCGCCGACCAGCACGCCGACCTACACTTTCGACGTCACGCTCGGCGGCAATTTCTCCGAAGGCCGCGGCAATCTGGTCGTCTCCGGCAATTATCTGAAGCGCGGCGCGATCACCCGCGGCGAGCGCGGCGACTTCGCCTATGATTCGCTGTCGGACGGCTGCATCGTGCCCGGCACCGGCAATGCCAATCATGCCGGCACGCCGTTCACCGTCCCCGGCGGCCAGACCTGCACCTCGGCCGGCGGCCAGCTCGGCTTCATCGCCGGCGGCAGCGGCGACATCCCCAATGGCCGCTTCTCGGGCCTCCCGACCTTCAGTGCCGCCAGCCCGGCCCTTCAGGCGGCCTATACCGCGGCGGGCCTTGGCGGTCTCGGCTCGCGCGGCTTCACCTTCAACAATGAAGGCACGGCCGCGCGCCCGGCGTTGACGCCGCAGGACGATTTCAACCTCGGCCCCGACAATTACCTGATCATCCCGCAGGAACGCTGGATGATCAACAGCTTCGGCCATTACGATTTCAGCGACAACATCACCGGCTATATGGAGCTGCATTACTCCAACAACCTGGTGAGCGCTCAGCTGGCGCCGAGCAATGTCGGCGTGCCGACCCTGTTCAACACCAACAACCCCTATCTGACGCCGCAGCTACGCGAGGTGTTCCGCCAGCTCGATCTCGCCGAAACCGGCACGACGACGGTGACCAGCGGTTCCGCGACGCGGACCACGACCCCGGGCGACGGGCTCGCGGTGGTGACGGCCGGCCGGCGCTATCTCGAGGTCGGCCGCCGCCAGGCCGATGCCCGCCGCAACACCTTCCGCGGCGCCTGGGGCTTCCGCGGCGATCTGGGCAGCGTGTCGGACAGTTTCCTGACCGATCTGTCGTACGACGTCTATTACACCTATGCCCGCACCGAAGAGACGACGCTGCTGCGCAACGCCATCTCGCGCAGCCGCCTTCAGGCGTCACTGCTCTCGGTCGGCGGTGCGGCCCCGGTCTGCAACATCTTCGGCCAGAACATCACCGCCGCCTGCGCCTCGGCGATCTCGATCAGCGCGACCAACTCGACCACGGCCGAGCTGCAGGTCGCCTCGGCCAACCTGACCGGCAACCTCTTCTCGCTGCCGGCCGGTCCGGTCGGCTTCTCGGCCGGTGTCGAATGGCGTGAATCGAGCGCGAAATTCAACCCTGACTCGTTCCTGTCGTCGGGCGACGTCGCCGGCTTCAACCCGGGCCTCGCGACCAGCGGCAGCGTTTCGGCCAAGGAAGTGTTCGGCGAACTCCGTGTACCGTTGATCCACGACACGCCGTTCATCGAGAAGCTGACCGCCAACGCCGCCTTCCGCTATTCGGATTACAGCCTGCAGGGCATCGGCGGGGTGTGGACCTATCTTGGCGGGCTCGACTGGCGCGTGAACAGGGACATCGCCTTTCGCGGCCAATATCAGCGCGCGATCCGCGCGCCGAACGTCAACGAGCTGTTCGGCGGCACCAGCCGTGTCGTCGGCACGGCGACCGATCCCTGCTCGGATCGCGTGCCGGTCGCGCAGCAGACGGCGGCGGTTCGCGCGGTCTGCATCGCGAACGGCGTGCCCGCGGCGGCGGTGTTCACCGCCGGCGTCCAGCCGAACAGCATCATCCCGGCCGATTTCGGCGGCAACCCGAATGTCGGCGAGGAGAAATCCGACACCTTCACCGCCGGCGTCGTGCTGACCCCGGGCTTCGCGAAGGGCCTCTATATCAGCGTCGACTATTTCAACATCACGCTTGACGGGGCGATCTCGCCGCTCGGCGGCGGCCTCGCCAACACCCTGAACCTCTGCTTCAACGTGATCCAGGATGCGAGCAGCGAATATTGCCAGGCGATCAAGCGCGATCCGAATTCGGGCGCGATCAACGATCCCTATGTCGCGCAGATCCGCAACGCCAATACGGGGTCGCTCAAGACCTCGGGCGTGGATTTCGCGGCGCGCTATCACCTCAATGCCGGGTTCGGCTTTCCGGGTCTGAGCGACACGAGTTCGTTCGATTTCAGCACCAATTTCACCTGGCTCGACGAGTTCACCTCGACTCCGGTCGCGGCGTTCCCCAACATCAAGAATTATTGCGCCGGTGCCTTCGGCACGACCTGCGGCCAGCCGTTGCCGAAATGGCGCGGCACGTCGCGGGTGACCTGGAATCTCGGGGATCTCAGCCTCAGCGTGCGGCATCGCTATATCGGCCCGGTCACGACCGATCGCTATCTGCTGCCGTTGCGCTCCGGCGCGGCGAACGCGCCGGCCCTGAACAGCTTCGCCTATCCGAAGCTCGGGGCGCAGAATTACTTTGACCTCTCCTTCAGCCTGGACGTGATGAAGAGCCTGCAATTCTATGGCGGCGCGAACAATGTGTTCGGCCGGCAGCCTCCGGTCTCGACCCAGGGCCCAAGCGCGAATACCTTCGCCGCGACCTATGACGTGATCGGCACCGAGCTCTTCATCGGCGCCCGCGTGAAGTTCTAAAAGAAGGATCGGGGAAGAGGCGGGGCCGTCGCTTCCCCTTTTCGATTGCAGGGAGGCTCAATGACGCTCGATCGCCGTTCGATGATCCTGGGCGGATCGGCCGCTCTGACCGCGGCGGCGGGCGCCAGCCCGGCGCTGGCCGCCGAACGACAGGGCGGGCCTCTCCCGATCGCCGGCACGGCAGGCTGGGTCGATGTCCGCCGGTTCGGCGCGAAGGGCGACGGCACGACGATCGATTCGATCGCGATCAACAAGGCGATCGATTTTGCCGCGGCGCGGGGCGGCGGCACGGTGTTTTTCCCGGCCGGCACCTATGCCAGTTACACCATCCGCCTCAAGAGCCGGATCACGCTCCATCTCGATCAGGGCGCGACGATCCTCGCGGCGCCCGCGCCGATAACGGGCAGCGGCGGCTACGACCATGCCGAGCCGATCGGCGATCACGGCGCGTACCAGGATTTCGGCCATGGCCATTGGCGCAACAGCCTGATCTGGGGCGAAGGGCTGCACGATATCGCGATCGTCGGATCGGGCCTGATCTGGGGCAAGGGCCTCGGTCGCGGCGACGGCAAGGACAAGTATCTCAGCGACCCGAACGGCCCGGGCACCGGCAACAAGGCGATCGCGCTGAAGCTGTGCCGCAACGTGCTGCTGCGCGATTTCCAGGTGCTCGAAGGCGGCTGGTTCGCATTGCTCGCGACCGCCGTCGACAATCTGACGATCGACAATCTGCTGGTCGACACCAACCGCGACGGCTTCGATATCGATTGTTGCCGCGGCGTGCGCATCACCAATTGCACGATCAATTCGCCCTGGGACGATGCGATCTGCCCCAAGAGCAGCTTCGCGCTCGGCTATCCGCGCGACACCGAGGATCTGATGATCGCCAATTGCCTGGTCACCGGCAATTACGTGATCGGATCGGTGATCGACGGCACCTGGAAGAAGATGCCCGCGTCTTTCGCCAATACGGTGCACGGCCGGATCAAGTTCGGCACGGAATCGAATGGCGGCTTCAAGAAGATCACGATCAGCAATTGCGTGTTCGACGACAGCCAGGGCCTTGCGCTGGAGACGGTCGACGGGGCGAATTTCGAGGATGTGACGGTCACCAACGTCACGATGCGCGGCAGCTTCAGCTCGCCGATCTTCATGCGGCTGGGCCGGCGCATGCGCGGGCCGAAGGGCACGCCGATCGGCACATTGAAGCGCGTGCTGATCACCAATATCGTCAGCTCGGGGGCCGGCTGGCTGCCCTCGATCCTGGCGGGCATTCCCGGCCATCCGATCGAGGATGTGAAGATCAGCGACGTCTTCCTCCACCAGATCGGCGGCGCGCCGGCCACGATGGCGATACTCCGCCCGCCGCTCAACGAGCTGGCCTATCCCGAGCCCAATATGTTCGGCGATGTGCCCGCGACCGGATTCTTTATCCGCGACGTGCGCAATATCGAGATGAGCAATGTCGAGATCGCGGTGGAGAAGGCCGATCCGCGCGCGGCCTTCTATCTCAACGATGTGACGGAGGCGGATTTCTTCCGCCTGCGCGTACCCAGGGGCGAGAGCTTCGTGCTCGACCGGGTGACGAACTTCCGCAGCTTCGGCAGCCGCTGGCTGAAGGACCGGGTGGTCGACGGGCTGGTATCCGATCGATTCTGAGAAGCGAGACGCTCTTCCCAAACTCAACCCCTCCCCTTCAGGGGAGGGGCAAGGGGTGGGGCAGCGGCGGGCAGGGGTCGATCCCCTGCACGACGCTTCGAACTGGGAGAGACGAGTCTCTGTAAGCGCGCAGACGCGCGCCCACCCCCAAACCCCTCCCCCGAAGAGGAGGGGCTGAAGTAGGATCAGGCGGCAACCACTTCCTTGATCGCCTCACGATAACGCGGCGCAACCTCGCGGCTGGACAGTTTCCCGTCCATCGCCAGACGCGCGGCCTCATAAGCCTCCCACTGGCCCTCATCGGCAAGCGGCGGAATGGTGATCGTCTCGCCCTTGTCGAACCCGAGCAGCGCGGCGTCGACCAGATGGTCAGCTTCCATCACCCAATCGGCCGGGAAGCTGTCGACATCCTTGCCCGACCGCGCCCAGATCTCGGTACGCGTCGCGCCGGGCAGCACGGCCTGCACCCGCACGCCCTGCGGCTCGAGCTGCCTGGCCAGCGACTTGCTGAGGTTCAGCACATAGGCCTTGGAGCCGCTATAGACGCCGTCGAACATCTCCGGGAGCAGCGCCAGCACCGAGGCGATGTTGATGATCCCGCCACTCTTGCGCGCGGCGAATGCCTTGCCCGCGGCGGCGGCGAGCAGGGTCGGCGCGGTGATGTTGAGCGCGATCAGCTTCTCGACCTGGGCGACCTCGCTGTCGAGCAGGCCGCCATTGAGCGACATGCCGGCATTGTTGACCAGCAGGGTGATCGTGGCATCCGACGCGAGGCGATCTTCGACCTTCGCCACATCGGCGCGGTCGGTCAGGTCGGCAGGCAGCACATCGATCGTGCGGCCGGTTTCGGCGCCGAGCTTCGCGGCGAGCGCCTCCATGCGTCCGGCATCGCGGGCCACGAGGATCAGGTCATAGCCACGGCGGGCGAGGCGGTCGGCATAGACGGCGCCGAGCCCAGTCGATGCGCCGGTGATGAGGGCAGTGCCCGGAGTCGAAGTCGTCATGATGTGTCTCCTTGCTCGACCCGGCATGCGCGAGAAGATGCGCCGCCGAGTGACTTGCACAATGATAGGAACTTGACTATCATTGTGCAATGGACGCTGAAAAATATTCCAACGGGCCCTGCCCAATCGCGCGGGGCCTCTGCCATGTCGGTGATGCGTGGAGCATGCTGATCCTGCGTGACGCGGGCGGTGGTGCGACTCGTTTCGACCAGTTCCAGAAGAATCTGGGCATTGCGCCCAATATCCTGACGCGCCGGCTGACCGCGCTGGTCGAGGGCGGCCTGCTCGAACGCCGCCGCTACAGCGAGCACCCGCCGCGCGACGAATATCTGTTGACCGATGCGGGTCGCGATTTCCTGCCGGTGCTGTTCGCCTTCGGTGCCTGGGGCGCCCGGCATTTCGGCGATGCCCCGGTCTCGTATCTGGTCGATAATGGCAGCGGGGCGTCGGTCGACGCGGTCGTGGTCGATCGGGCGACTGGCACGCCATTGTCCGATCTCGACCTTCGCGTCGTGCAGCCCGGGGCCTGACGGCGGGCTGGTCAGGCCCGACACGATCCGCCATCAATCGGCGGGATGACGATCGACTCCCTTATCGCCGATTATGGCCTGGCCGCGATCTTCCTCGGCGCCGGGATCGAGGGCGAAACCTGCGTCATTGCCGGCGGCGTGCTGGCGCACCGGCATCTGCTGCCCTTATGGGCGGTGTGGCTCGCGGCGGCATCGGGCTCGTTCGTCGCCGACCAGCTGTTCTTCGCCTCGGGTCGCTATTTCCGCGATCATCCGCGCGTCCGGCGCATGGCCGCGAAGCCCGGCTTCGCCAGGGCGCTGGTCACCTTGGAGCGGCATCCCGTGCTGTTCGTGATGGGCTTCCGCTTCCTCTACGGCCTGCGCACCGTCAGCCCGATCGCGATCGGCACGTCGCATATCCGCACGCGCACCTTCCTGGCACTCAACGCGCTTGCCGCCGCGATCTGGGCGGCCCTGTTCACCGGCATCGGCTATGGGTTCGGCGGCGGCATCGAGCGGTTGTTCGGCGGCGTGCTGTCGGCCGACCGTCTCGTCCCGATCGCCGCGGTCGTGCTCGTCGCGCTGATCGCCATCGCCCAGGTCGTGCGCTGGTCGCACCACCGCTATGCCGACCGGTGCGAACGCACCGCCGGCGCGGCGCGGCAGGTCAGCTGATCAGCATCCCCGCCAGCGCTGCGCTCATCAGGTTCGCCAGGCTGCCCGCGATCAGCGCGCGGACGCCGAGCTTGGCGATCATCGGGCGCTGGTTGGGGGCGAGGCTGCCCGTCACCGCCATCTGGATCGCGATCGACGAGAAATTGGCGAAGCCGCACAAGGCGAAGGTGATCACCGCGATCGTGCGCGGGCTCAAACCCTGCTGCGCGCCGAGCGAGATATAGGCGACGAATTCGTTGAGCACGATCTTCTGCCCGAACAGGCCGCCGGCGATCTGCGCCTCGTCCCATGGCACGTTGAGCAGATACATCACCGGCGCGAAGACATAGCCGAGCAGCCCCTGGAAGCTCAGCGTCGGATAACCGAACCAGGCGCCGATCCCGCCAAGGATGCCGTTGGCCAGCGCGACCAGCGCGACGAACGCCAGCACCATCGCGCCGACGGCGACGGCCAGCTTCACGCCGGTCTGGGCGCCCTGCGCCGCCGCCATGATGATGTTGGCGGGCTTTTCCTCGTCATGGCTCGCCTCGGCGATATGGATCACCTCGGCCTCGGGATCATCGCCGAGCGGAAGCTGGTCGAACGGCGCCTCCTTCACATCGGGCATCATGATCTTGGCCATCAGGATGCCGCCGGGCGCCGCCATGAAGCTCGCCGCGAGCAGATATTCGATGCGGATGCCCATCGAGGCATAGGCGGCGAGGATGGTGCCGGCGACGCCGGCCATGCCGCTGGTCATCACGGTGAACAGCTGGGCCGGGGTCAGGGCGGCGAGATAGGGGCGGATGACCAAAGGGGATTCGCTCTGGCCGACGAAGATGTTCGCTGCCGCGCAGAGCGATTCGACCTTGGACACGCCGATCACCCATTCGATCGCGCCGCCGATCCAGCGCACGACGAGCTGCATGATGCCGAGATAATAAAGGATCGAGACGAGGGCGGCGAAGAAGATGATCACGGGCAGCGCCTGGATCGCGAAATTCTTGCCGAGCGGATCGGCGGCGAGGCTGCCGAACAGGAAGCTGGTGCCGGCATTGGCATAGCCGAGCAGATTGGCGACGCCGGTCGACATGAATTCCAGCGTGCGCACGCCCGCCGGCACCTTGAGCACCAGGATGGCGATGCCGGCCTGGAGCAGGAACGCCGCGCCGACCACGCGCAGGCGGATCGCGCGGCGGTTGCTCGACAGCACAAAGGCGATGCCGAGGATGACCGCGATGCCCGCGATGCCGATGAGGAAATGGTTCATAAGTGGCGCCCCGCCCTGCCAAAACTGGTAACACTGCCCGATAGGCATGCGGGGATGCACCATACAGGGCGGAAGCGATTGGGCTAGTGGCGGTTTGACGTGCGCGTAAAAGGCGGTAGCGTCATGGCGATGAACCAGACCGCCCCCGCGATCCCGCGCTCGCTCTTCGTCTATTCGATCTTCTATGGCGGCATGGTCTGCATCGCGGGTGTGCTCGGGGTGAAGCAGGTCGCGCTCGGGCCGCTCGCGGTCGAAGCGGGGATCTTCGGCTTCCTGCTGCTGGTGGTGATGGGCAGCGCGGTGACCGAACTTCACGGCCGCAAGGCGGGCGACATGCTGGTCCGTTTCGGCTTCGTGCCGCTGATCGTCTCGGCCTTGCTGATCCAGCTCGTGCTGGCATTGCCGACCGACCCGGGCATGTATCCGCCAGCGGTCGATGCCTTCCCGATCGTCGTCGGGCAGAGCGCGCGGATGATGATCGCCGGGCTGATCTCCTACGGCACGTCGCAGACGCTCAACATCTTCATCTTCTCGAAGCTCAGGCGCGACACCGGCAAGCTGCTCTGGCTGCGCGGCATGATCGCCAGCATCGTCAGCCAGGTGGTCGACACCGTGCTGTTCATCTCGATCTCCTTCTACGGAGAGCGCCCGATCCTCGGGCTGATGGGCGGCCAGATGCTCGCCAAAATCGTGCTGTCGATCGTGCTGGTGCCGTTCCTGATCACCTTCTTCGTGTGGCTGGGGCGTAGGCTGGATGCGCGCCAAACCCCTCTCGCGTAGCGGCTACCGGATTCACCCATCGAGTGTGGGGGCCAGGATATGGGCGGATCCCATGGCTGCCCGGATGACGATGGGGCCTGGCCCTATTTGAGGGAATTGACATAAAGCCGGAGCGCTTCCAGCTTCTCGGCGTCGATCACCTTGGGCGAATAGGGCGGCATCTCTTCAGCGGGATGACGAAGCTGACGCCGGAACGCCTCGTCGCTATAGGTCTTGCCGGCCAGGCGGGCCCCGGAATTGCCCCCTTGGCCGACATAGCCGTGGCAGGCTGCGCATCCGGTTGCCTCGAAAATCACCTGACCCTGCGAGCGCGCCGGAAGTGCGACGCCGGCAGAAGGCAGCAGGGCGGCACTCGCAGGCAGAACGAGAATGAGATACCCGGGAAATTGCTTTGCCATCCTCACCAAATCCTCATCGTGGCTGGGTCAGAACGTCGATCAGTGCCGGCGCGCCGCCCTTCACGACCTCGATCGCGCGTCGTAGCGCGCCCGCCAGTTTGCCGGGCGAGTCGATCGGCCCCATGGACCATACGCCCATTGCCTGGGCCAACTTGGCGAAGTTCACCGCGGGATCGTCGATCAGCGTGCCGATGCCGGCCCGGTCGATGCCGCGTTCCCGCCGATCCGCCATGCGCTGAACGTGCATCACCTCCTGGTGATAAGCCCGATTATTGTGCACGATCGTCAACAAGGGGATCTTGTGGTGCGCCGCGGTCCAGAGCGCCCCCGGGGCGTACAGCAAATCTCCGTCGCCCTGGATGTTGACGACGAGCCGGCCGGAACCCCGGTGCCCGAGTGCCACGCCCGTGGCGATGCCGATCCCCGATCCGACGCCGGCCGCACCAAGTGAGCCCGTATAGTGATGCGGCTTGTTGATGTCCCACAGTCGGTGCGGCCAGCCGGAAACGGAATTGGCGTGGCTGGCCAATACCCAATCCTCGTCCTTGATGGCGTTCCAGATTTCACCGCACAACCGTGCCGTGCTGACAGGCTGGGCATCCCATCCGAAACGCGCTTCGACGCGACTGCGCTCGCGCAACGCTTCGAAGGTAGACTTCAGCCCCTCGCCGCGCTCGGTCATCGCTGCCTTGCGTCCCGGGGTGATCCGCCGCCTTATGGCGTCGATCAGCGAGGGAAGCGTAGCCTCCGCATCGCCTTCCACCGCGAGCGTCACACCGACATAGCGCTGAAAATTCTGGTAGTTCGCCTTGATGGCGGTAGTGCCGGTGCCGATGGAATAGATGTGCACGCCCGGTTGCGTCGCGGGCTTCCACGGGCTGCCTTGCTGGTCGCTAAGACGGTTGACCGCGCCCCACAGGTCTATGGGTTCGAGCGCAAGTATCACGTCGGCCTTGGCGACTAGAGCGCGCAGCCGCTGGCTGTGATTGAACGGGTGATCGGAAGGAAAGTTGTTGCGCTCGGCCGAGTCCGCCACGGGCGCCTGCAGCAACTCCGCGAGTTCCACCAAAAGCGGCATTCCGGCATCCGTTCGCGCATAGCGATGCGCCAGGATGACGGGGTTTTCTGCCTGGACCAGGGCCTCGGCCAGCGTCTCGACAGCCTTGGCGGCGCCAACCGGGAGCGATGCGGTGGCAAGCGGGGGAATGGCGAACCGCCCTTCGGGCTTGAACTTGTTTTCCTGCAGATCCTCGTCGACCATGATGAGGACGGGGCCCATCGGAACATCGGTTGCGATCTTGTATCCGCGCACGGTCGATTCCGCGAAATGCTGCATCGAAATGGGCTGATCGTCCCATTTGGTGAAGTCCCGCACCGTCACGGCATTGTCCTGCGCGGAATGGAGCCACTCCAGATTGGGCCGGCGTGACGCCGCGTCCAGGGAAGCGCCCGCGAACATCATCACCGGCATGCAGTCGACAAAGGCGTTGTAGATCGGCATCGCGGCATGCTGCAGACCGACGGTCGCATGCACCATGACGGCCATCGGCTTGCCGGTCGCGCGCGCAAAGCCGGTCGCCATGGCGACCGACGTCTCCTCATGAAGGCAGGTCAGAAGCTCGGGCGCTTCGTTCCTGCCATAGTTGACGATCGATTCGTGCAGGCCGCGGAACGAAGATCCGGGGTTCGCGGCGATGTATTTGATGCCGAGCGATTTGATGACATCGACCATCACGTCCGATCCGGGATCCGTGACGAAGAGATCGGGGCGCTCCTCGGGCGGAATGAATTCGCGCGAGCCGGGTATCGGCGGGACCATGGGTGGCGGTGCCGTCTGCTGGGCGAGAAGTGGTGCCTCGGGCGCAAACGCGGCGAGGACGCTCCCGGTCAACGCCGTCTTGAGGATCTGCCGCCGTCCCGGCAGGGTTTCCCGCGGGCTGGTTTCGCTCCTTTTCGAGCCCATCAGCGCGCACCTTCCTTCACCACGATCGCCGCGCCATTGGCTGGCGAAAGCGTTTCTCCCACAGGCCATTGTCCATTTTCGGAAAGGAGGAACGCCACCATGTCGAGGCTCTGCGCATTGGTGAGCGATCCGGGATCGGCGACCGGCATGTTCAGCCGGATCCAGTTCGCGAGGTCGGTCGCCGTTGTCGGCTTGCCGGGTTTTTTCGAGGAGGTGAGCTTGAGGGGCCGCAGCGCCGGAGCAACACCGCCCTGCAGCTGCGCGCCGTGACAATCGGCACAGCGGACGCGATAGCTTTCCTCCCCTCGCGCCGCTTGGCTTGAGGGAGGGGCGGCGGTCACCATGGTAGCGGTGACGACACCAATCAGGCCCATTCCCGAAAGCCATGCCAATGGTCTTGGGCAGTCAAGCATAGACGAGTTCCTCAAAGGGCGGTCACACGCATTTACAATTTGTAGCTGAGCTCCAGCCCATAGGTTCTCGGCTCGTTGCCGAAGCTGATGTTCGACGTGACGCCCGTGCGGCCGCCAGCACTCAGAAAGCCGCCGTTCGAAACGGGTGTCTGACTGGTATAATAGAAGGTGTTCGTCAGGTTCTTCGCAAAGAACGAGGCTCGCCACCGGCCATCATGCTCTTCAAAGCCCAGGCGCGCGTTGACGATCGCAAATCGCTTTTGCAGCGAGACCGGGTCAAGCAACGCATAGGTATATTGCGACGTGGTGTATCCGACATCGCCGCGCAGGAAGAAATTCACATCGCTCGTGACGGGCTGTGTGAATTCTCCACCGATCGATCCACGGAATTTGGGGCTGAAGGCAGGTGTCCGTCCGTTGAGATTGCACGTGCCGGGTCGGGTTCCATTCGGAACGGCTCCCGTGTAACAGGGCGCCGCCGAATAATTTCGGTATTCCGACGAAAGATATGCGCCCGTGAGGTTGATCAGCAATTGCGGGATCGGCCGTGCCTGGATGTCGGCCTCGAGACCCTTTGAATGAATGTCGCCCGCATTGCCGACGATGAAGCCGCTACCGGTGACGGGGTTCAGGGTCGAGTCCTGGAATCCGCTCACTTCAAGCTTGTACAGCGACAGATTCACCAGCAACCTTCGGTCGAGAAACGTCGATTTCAGGCCGAGTTCGTAATTCCTGGCATTTTCGGCATCAAAGACCAGCGGTACGGTGCCCGACGCGATGCGGCCGTTGAAGCCGCCCGATTTCCAGCCCGTCGATGCGGTGGCGTACACCATCACCGTCGGCGCCACGTCATATTGCAGACTGCCGAGCCAGGTTATCTTGGACTCCCTGAACCGAAGCCGAGGTGCGCTGTATGACGGGAAGGCGGCGTTGAAATTCGGATAGGTCGCCGGCGTGACTGTGTTCACGGCACTGCCGCGCTTCCGATCCATGCTGTACCGGCCGCCACCGGTCAGACGCAGCGCGTCGGTTATCTTCCACGTCGCCTGGCCATAGCCGGATGCCGAGAAAGTGTTCTGGTGGAAGTGGAAGTTGTCGGTGATCCCGCTGGGTAGCGTGGTGCCATCCGGGAAGACGCGATTTGGCGTGATCGTAACGCGCTCTTCCCGGTAATCCAGCGACTCGCTGAACAGATATGTGCCAAGCTGGAAGCTGATGGTGCTGTTGGCATCGTTGCTCAGCCTGAATTCCTGGCTGAAATCGTCTATCGGGTAGTTGTTGCTGTTTCGAACGGCCTGGATCGGCTGCCCCTGCGTGCCGTTCCGGGGAGCGACGATGCGGGTGCCCGAATAGGCCGTGATTGAGTTGAGCGAGAGCGTCCCGCCGAGATCTATCTCACCGGTCACCGAGGCGCCGAAAGTCTTGACGGTTTCGAGCGGGTTCTCGATCGAATCGACGATGCGATCCCGGCCGGTCAGATTGACATAGGGACGGCCGGTGACGGCCTGGGTGGCCGCGATAAAGCCCGGCGTGGCGATGCCGCGCGGGCCGGTCGGGTCGACATTGTCCGGAATGCAGCAATTGGCCCGGACGTGATTGTAATAAAGGATGATATCGCCCTTGAAGCTTTCGCTGGGTGTCCACCGCGCTCGAAGGCGCGCACCGAATTGATCGGTGCCATTCACTTGCTCGTTGGTGGCAAGATTCCGTGAGCCGCCGCTATATTGGCTGCCATAGACGGAAAGGCGAGCCGCCAGATTGGTAGCGACGCCACCGCCGACATAGCCCTGGAGATATCTGATCCCCAGATTTCCGATGCCGGCCTGGGCCGCCGCTTCAAACGCAGCCGTAGGCGCCCGCGAGCGAACGATCACGGCGCCGACCGGCGTATTGCGCCCGTAAAGCGTGCCCTGAGGCCCGCGGAGAACCTCGATCGTTTCCAGGTCCAGCAGGCTGGACGAGAGGGCCGCTCCCGCCTGCTTCTGGTACACGCCGTCGAAATATACCCCCACATCGGGCTCGATTCCGGGGTTGAGGCCGCCCGAGCCCACCCCGCGGATTTGCAGGATCGCACCCCGGTTCGTGTTCTGGCCGATCAGCGCAAGGCTCGGCACCACCGTTGCCAGCTCGCGCACGTTGACGATGCCCCGACGTTCGAGCGCCGCGCCGCCAATTGCCGAAACCGAGAGCGGAACGTCCTGGACGTCCTCGCTCCGCTTGCGCGCCGTCACGATGATTTCATCGATGCCATTCGATTGGCTGGGGGCGGCATGGTTTGCGGCGATCCCGGACGGTGCCGATGGTTGATCCGCGGTTGATTGGGCCATCGCCTGCCAAGGCGCAGCAAGCGCCATCGTGGTCGCTGCCCGATAACAGGTCTGCATGAGCCTTTTTGTCATTTCGCTCTCCCCCATCTTCTTTTTTCAGCCGATTTGCCGCTGCCCAACGCGACTGCCGGCCGGTGCGACTCTGGTCGCAGCACGGGGAGTTCCGCTTTCAGCTTCAAAGGAGCGTCAAATCGCGATCGTGGTCACCGCTTGATGACGCCGTCGCACATTCGGAAATCCGAGTTGCCGGGCAAGAGGGACGTGCGCTGTAACAGAGGCTTGTGACTTGATCGCTTCGCTGCGCGGGCCGACCACTCGGCTCTTATGATTGCGATTCAAGGATCGGCGCATGCAGAAACGGCCTTATTCCGAGGCGCCGAACGACACGCGGCCCAGTGCTCTGAGCGGCTATGTCACGGCCGGATTGGGCTTCCTGATCGTTTTGATCGACGGCTTTGACACGCAGTCGGTTGCTTTTGCGGGTCCATTCCTCAAGCGCGAATTTGCGGGCGGCGGCGGGGCCCTGGGGATGATCTTCGGTTTCGGAATGACCGGCGGACTGATTGGTGCCTTTTTTCTCGGGCTGCTTGGCGACAGGGTCGGGCGCCGTCCCCTCATCATTGTTTCTCTGCTGCTCATGGCGATCGGATCGGCGTTGAGCGCCCGTGCCGACAGCGTCCTGCAGCTCGCCGCCTTCCGTCTGTTGGCGGGATTGGGGTTTGGCGGAGCGGTTCCGACCGTGCTTGCGCTTGTTGCCGAACTCGCCGCTCCCAAGTGGCGATCGATGACGCTCGCAATCGTCTTCAACGGCTTCCCCCTGGGCGGAATGATCGGTTCGATCGTCGGCGCGCATTTCCTGCCCGTCTTCGGATGGCGAGCATTCTTCACGCTGGGCGCGATCCTGCCCGCGGCGCTCGTGGTAGTCGTGATATTTTTCCTGCCCGAGTCGCCTGAGATCAGCGCGCGCGCGAAAGCGCTGCGCCGTATCAGCTCGAGCAGGATGAATGAACCAGAGGGGCTCTCGGCGCCTGAGCACCCGGGAACGGTTGCGACCAGGCCCGGCTTCTTGCGGTTGCTGAGGCAGATATTCGCCGGCGACCTTCGACGTGTGACCACGCTCCTTTGGATTGCGACGTTCCTGAGCGTGCTCAGCCTGTACTGTACGGTCAATTTCCTGCCTGCGCTCATGTCGGACGCGGGGAGGCCATTGCGGACCGCTATCCTCTCGATCGCGGCGTTGAACGTCGGTAGTATAGTGGGGAGTGTCGTCCTCGCCCGCTTCGCGGATCGTGCGTCGCCTTATCTGCCGACAGCGGCGTTCTACCTGCTCGGTGGCATAGTGCTCGCGCTGATCGCGGCACCGCTATATTCCTCGGCAGCGATACTGGCCCTGGCTTTTGTCGCGGGGCTGCTCGCTTTCGGAGCGCAGCTTTCGCTGACGGCGATCACAGCGAGGCTCTATCCCGTCGCGATAAAATCCACCGGCATCGGCTTCGCACATGGGGTGGGCCGGATCGGTGGAGCCGTGGGGCCGTTCGTAGCCGGCTTCCTTCTCGATCAGGGCGCGAGTTTCGGACTTTTCATGGGTGTGATAGCCGGGGCGTTCGCGCTCACAGGAGGGGTCGTGCTCCTGCTGAGGTTTACCGTCCCGGCATCGCGCGACATCATGGCCGTCTGAACACGGACAATTCCAGGCGCCGATCATCAAATCGGCCCAGCGTCTGATTCATCGTCCGCCTCTTTCAGCCACCAGGAATCAGAGCCCCAAGCTTTCACCGCGCCGACTTCATGGCTATGGGGCGCCTCATGACCGATCACTTCCCCGAACCCGCCCTGCTCGCCAAGGCCGAGACGCTCGTCGAGGCGCTGCCTTATATGCAGCGCTATGCCGGGGCGACCTTCGTCGTGAAATATGGCGGCCACGCCATGGGCGATCCCGAGGCGGCGCGCGATTTCGCCGAGGATGTGGTGCTGATGAAGGCGGTCGGCATCAACCCGGTCGTCGTCCATGGCGGCGGCCCGCAGATCGGCGCGATGCTGAAGCGGCTCGGAGTCGAATCGCGCTTCGTCGACGGCCTGCGCGTCACCGATGCCGAGACGGCGCAGATCGCCGAAATGGTCCTGGCCGGCTCGATCAACAAGGAGATCGTCGGTTGGATCGGCCAGGCCGGCGGCCGCGCGGTCGGCATTTCGGGCAAGGATGGCGGCTTCGTCACTGCCGAGAAGGTCGGCCGCAACACGCCGGACCGGCTCCAGGGCATCGAACGCCATGTCGATCTCGGTTTCG
This sequence comes from Sphingomonas sp. GW821-FHT10F11, assembly GCF_058809095.1. Classification (NCBI taxonomy): domain Bacteria; kingdom Pseudomonadati; phylum Pseudomonadota; class Alphaproteobacteria; order Sphingomonadales; family Sphingomonadaceae; genus Sphingomonas; species Sphingomonas sp. GW821-FHT10F11. The sequence goes on along the minus strand of NZ_JBXASH010000004.1, from coordinate 177,023 downwards.
TCGGCGAGCCGGTCGGGGTCGACCGGCGGATCATCGATACGCTGTCGGCCGCCGGGATCATCCCGGTCGTCGCGCCGATCGCGCAAGGGGTCGATGGCCAGACCTACAATATCAACGCCGATACCATGGCCGGCGCGATCGCCGCCGCGCTCGGCGCGCAACGCCTGTTCATGCTCACCGACGTGGTCGGCGTGCTCGACAAGCAGGGCGAGCTGCTGACCGATCTCGATCCGGCCGCGATCGCCGATCTGCGCGCCGACGGCACGATCAGCGGCGGCATGATCCCCAAGCTCGAAACCTGCGTCGCCGCGGTCGAGGGCGGGGTCGACGCCGCGGTCATTCTCGACGGCCGGGTGCCGCATGCGATGCTGCTGGAAATCTTCACCCGGCGCGGCGCGGGTACGCTCGTCCGGCGCTGAACGGGTCTGTTCGAAACCGACGCGTTTCGCTACGCTCGCCTTCCACTCGACCCCGGAGACCCCCCTTGGCCTTTTTGCTGGTCCTTCTTCAGATCGTTCAGGTGCTTCTCAGTGTCGCCACCTGGATCATCCTGATCCAGGCGATCCTGTCGTGGCTGATCGCGTTCAACGTGATCAACACCCATAACGACACGGTCCATATGATCTGGGAAGCCCTGAGGAGAATCACCGAGCCATTCTATCGCCCGATCCGGCGCGTCCTGCCCGATTTCGGCGCGCTCGATCTGTCGCCGCTGGTGGTGCTGCTCATCCTCTACATCCTGTCCAACATCATCGTCCCGGCGATCGCGCTCCAGCTTCAGGCCGCCCCGACAATCTGAACCATGCCCGCCTGGGCATTCAGGCCGGACGGGATCGCGATCGCGGTTCGTGTCACGCCCAGATCCTCTCGCGACATCTTCGCGGCGGGAACGGACGATCATTTCGCCGCGCGACTGGCCGCGCCGCCGGTCGAGGGCGCGGCCAATGATGCGTTGATCGCTCTCGTCGCCCGGGCATTCGGCGTGCCGAAACGCGATGTGACGCTGGTCGCCGGAGAGACCGCGCGACTGAAGCGGCTGCAGATATCGGGCGATGCCGCGCTGCTGGCGAAAATCGCCGCCAGTCTTTATGAGGCGCGCCATGAGCGCTGACATCATCGACGGAAAAGCCTTTGCCCTGGCCCTGCGCGGCCGCATCGCCGAGCAGGTGGCGGCCTTCGCCGCCGCCGCCGGCCGCCCGCCCGGGCTGGCCGTGGTGCTGGTCGGCGAGGATCCCGCCTCCGCCGTCTATGTCCGCTCCAAGGGCAAGGCAGTGAAGGCCGCCGGCATGGAGGGGTTCGAATATCGCCTTCCCGCCGAGGTGTCGCAGGACGAGCTGCTCGCGCTGGTCGACCGGCTCAACGCTGACGTGAATGTCGATGGCATCCTCGTCCAGCTGCCCCTGCCGGCGCATATCGACGAGCGGGTCGTCACCACCCGGATCGATCCCGACAAGGATGTCGACGGTTTCCATCCGGTCAATGCGGGCCGGCTCGCGACCGGGCTCAACGGCTTCGTGCCCTGCACCCCGCTCGGCTGCGTGATGCTGCTCAAGGACCGGCTGGGCGATCTGGCCGGGCTCGACGCGGTGGTGATCGGTCGTTCCAACATCGTCGGCAAGCCGATGGCGCAGCTGCTGATCAGGGAAAGCTGCACCGTCACGATCGCCCATTCGAAGACGAAGGACCTGTCGAGCGTGGTGCGCCGCGCCGATATCGTCGTGGCGGCGGTCGGCCGGCCCGAGATGATCCGCGGCGAATGGATCAAGCCGGGCGCGACGGTGATCGATGTCGGCATCAACCGCACCGAGGACGGGCTGGTCGGCGACGTCGATTTCGCCGGCGCCGCCAGCGTCGCGGGCGCGATCACCCCGGTGCCCGGCGGCGTCGGGCCGATGACCATCGCGGTGCTGCTGCGCAACACCCTGGTTTCGGCGCATCGCCGCATGAAGGTGCCGTACGACAAGGAGGCGCTGTGATCGTCCTGCTCCTCGCCGCCGCCGTGCCCCAGACCGCTGCCCAGGCCGAAAAGGCCTTTGCCAGCGCTGCCCAGACGGACGGGCAATGGACGTCGTTCCGCCGCTTCGCGACCGAGGATGCGGTGATGTTCGCGCCCCAGCCGGTCAGGACGCAGGATTTCCTCAAGGACCGGAAGGACCCGCCGGCCGCGCTGATGTGGTGGGCGGCCGACAGCTATGTCTCGTGCGACGGCGCGCTGGCGGTCAATACCGGCCCGTGGATCAGGCCCAAGGGCGATGCGTTCGGCTATTTCTCGACGGTGTGGCAGCGCCAGTCCGATGGCGGCTGGAAATGGACGATGGACGGCGGCGACGGCCTCGCCACGCCGCGCCCGGCCGGCGATGCACCGAAAATCCGCCGCGGCTCGTGCAAGGGCAGCCCTTCCACCGTCGCCGCGGTGCGCTACCGCGACGGCGAGACGGCGGAGGGCCAGTCGGAGGACCGCACGCTCGCCTGGCGCTGGCATGTCGCGCCCGACGGCGCGCGGAGCTTCGACGTCTGGCTGTGGGACGGGCGCACGATGAAACCGGTCATGGCCGACCGGATCGCCGCCCAATGATCGCCGCCCCATGAGCACGCCCGGCCTGATCGCGCTCTATGTCTCCTCATTGATCACCTTCTTCGTGGTGATCGATCCGCCCGGCTGCGCGCCGATCTATGCCGGCCTGACCAAGGGCGCATCGCCGGCGCACCGCCGCGCGATGGCGGTCCGCTCGGTGCTGGTCGCCTCGGCCATCCTGTTCGTCTTCGCGCTGTTCGGCGAGGACCTGCTCCGCGCGCTAGGCATCAGCCTGGCGAGCTTCCGCATCGCCGGCGGCATCATGCTGTTCCTGATCGCGCTCGAGATGGTGTTCGAAAAACGCACCCAGCGGCGCGAGGACCGCGCGGCCAAGGTCGCGGAGACGCCGGAGGTCGAGGATGTCTCGATCTTCCCCATGGCGATGCCGATGATCGCGGGCCCCGGCTCGATCGCCTCGGTCATGCTGCTGATGAGCCGCAACGACGGGCTCGAACGCTCGCTCGTCGTGCTCGCCGCGCTGGCGACGATCCTTGCGCTGACCCTGCTCGCCCTGCTCGCCGCGGGGCCGATCATGCGCGTGCTCGGGGTGAAGATCGAGGCGGTGATCACCCGCCTGCTCGGCGTGCTCCTCGCCGCGCTCGCCGTGCAGTTCGTGATCGACGGGGTGCGGATCAGCCTGCTGTAGAACCGCTACGCTCAGACGCTCCAACCCTTCACCGTTCGTTTCGAGCGAAGTCGAGAAACCCGACGTGCGGTGCCGCCAGCGCCTGTGTCTCGACTTCGCTCGACACGAACGGAAATGAGTTAGTCGCGGCGTTCAGCTCCATCCTCATAATGGATCTTCCACAGCCGCAGCGGCGATTTCTTCGGCAGCGGGACTGGCTCGAGCCAGGCCGGTACCTTGTTGTGCGCCAGCTCGTCATAAAAGCCGCCCGGCGCCCGCGCGCGATAGATCGTCGATTCCGCCATGTTCGGGCAGATCAGCAACAAGGTCGCGCCGTGGCGCTTCGCGATCGCGCGGAAATTCTCCGGCGTGCCCTTGAAGGCGTGCTGCACGTCGAGGATCGCGTCGCCATTGCGGTGATAGGGGCCGGCAATGGCGTTGTGGTGCGTCACGGTGATCAGCCGAGGGCCGAGATCGACGAAGGTGAAGATAGTCTGCGCCGGCAGTCTGTCGAGCGGGGCGAGCGCCGGGATGGTCGGGCAGCGGCCGCTGGCATTGTTGACGATCTGCACCCGGTTGCTCGGCGGATCGATCTTGAAATATTTGATCGCGATCCCGGAAAACAGGCCGGACACCGCCATGAAGGCCACCACCGTGCCGAGCACCCGCACGAAGATCGAGCGGTGGCCCAGGCACCAGGGCAGGACGATGCAGGCGAGCGCGGTCGCGCCGGGCACCGCCAGCAACTGCGCCGCCGGCGCGGCCCGCGCCTGCCACAACAGCATCGCGGCGGCGAAGCCGCAGAACAGCAGCACCGGCATCCAGCCGTTGAATTTCGGGGTGCCGCGCGCGCGCCATGTCGCGATGCACGCGCCGATGATGCCGATCACCGGCAGGGTCACGATCGGGAAGGCGGTGCGGAAGGGGTGCTTGTAGATCGGCCGCGCCTCGCGGACATTGTCGAGCCAGTCGCGTGCAAGCTCGGGCGAAACCTGCTCGGGCCGCCCCAGGCATTGCGGGAAGACCAGCGCGAAGCCGATGGCGATGACCAGGCCGGCCACCACCGCCAGCCCCAGCCGGACCGCCCGCTGCTCCGGATTGACGCGGCCGAGGATGAACAGGAACGCCCCTGCCGCGACCATCACGCTCAGCCACACCGGGGTCAGCGCGTCGCAGCGCAGCACCTGGTTGGCGTTCGAGGCGAACAGCGCATAGCCGAGCGCCGATCCGCCGCCGAGGGTCAGCGCATAGACGCTCATGCGCGGCGCATCGTCGCGGTCCCAGATCCAGCGCAGCGCGATGATCGCCCCGGCCATCGCCGCATAGGGCAGCAGCTCCAGCCCGATCGAGAGCGAGACGGTGCTGGCGATACCCACCATCGCGCCCCCGCGCGCGCCCTTGCGGTCGGCCAGGCCGGCTACCGTCAGGCTCAGCATGGCGAGCTGCCAGCCATGATGATCGATCCGGTCGGGCATGAACATCAGGATGGTCGAGGTGCAGCCCGCGACCAGGAAGATCAGCGCGAGCGGCCAGGCCAGCCCGCCGACCAGCCGCCGCACCGTCGCGGCGATGCCGATCATCGCGATGGAGAGCGGAAGGATCGGCGCGATGCCGCACGCCAGCCGCTCGGCCTGGGCCGTGCCGACGAACGGCTGGAGCAACAGGATCAGGCCCGCGATCGGCAGGTCGACGATTCGGCTCCAATGGATATCGAATCCGCCCGGCGGATTGAGCTTGTACTGGCGCAGATCATACCAGCCCTGCCCGTTCAGCAGCGCCCGCACCTGGGCAAGCCGCATATTGTCGTCGGTATCGCCGAGCGACAGCCACTGGATCGCGTTCCACCGGTCGAACAGGAACCAGATGCCGACCGCCAGCCAGGCAAGCAGGGTCAGCCGCAGCCAGTATTTGTCCAGCTCGCGGGCAAGGGAGATATCGGCTACGTTTTTCAAAGGGCTTCCCTCGCGTCTCCCCGCGCTCTACTGCCACCGCCACAAAGGGCAAGGTGCGCGTGACGGCGATATTCAGACAATTCGAGACCTGGCGGACAAGCGGCATGCTCGGCCAGTTGATCCGCTTCGGCATTGCCGGCGGGATTTCGACGGTCATCTATTCCGCGGTCTATCTGCCGTTGACGACCTGGGTCTTCCCGGCGCAGCGGGCGGTCTATGCCGTGCCCTTCGCTTTCGCCGTCGCGGTGACGGCGGGCTTCTTCCTGCACAGCGCCTGGAGCTTCAAGGGCCACGGCACGCGCGATTCGAGCGGGGTCCAGCATGCGAAGTTCGTCGCGGTACAGGGTTTCGGCCTGGTATTGAACGCGCTGCTCACCTGGCTGATCACGGGGTTGCTGCACCAGCCGGTCTGGGTGCCGCTGATCCCGGTGATCTTCCTGATCCCGCTCGTGACCTTCGCGCTCAATCGCTGGTGGGTGTTCGGCTGATATGGACAGAATCGTCTACGACCGGATGGCGGCGCATGATTCCACCCATTGGTGGTATCGCGCGCGGCGCGACATCCTCGCCGATTACCTCGTGCGCGAGGGCAATCTGCCCGCCAATGCCCGTATCCTGGAGATTGGCTGCGGCACCGGGCACAACCTCCCGATGCTCGCCGCCTTCGGCACCGTCGAGGCGATCGAGATCGATCCCGCCGCGCGCGAGATCGCGAGCGCGCGGCTCGGCCGCGCGGTCGGCGCGGCGCCCCTCCCGGCGCTGACCGGCGTCGAGCGCGGCGCCTATGACCTGATCGCGGTGCTCGACGTGGTCGAGCATATCGAGGACGATGTCGCCGCGCTGAAGGCGATGGCCGAATGCCTGAAGCCTGGCGGCAAGATCCTGATCACCGTGCCCGCGCATCAATGGATGTGGAGCGCACACGACGTGGTGAACCACCATCATCGCCGCTATTCCAAGGCCGGGCTGGTCAAGGTCATCCGCGCGGCGGGACTCGAGCCGAACAAGCTTGGCTATTTCAATTCGCTGCTGTTCCCGCTGGCCGCCGCCTCGCGCCTGGTCGGCCGGCTGACCGGCAAGGACGACAGCGACGATTCACCGCCGCCGAAGATCGTCAACACCTTGTTCGAGAAGATCTTCCGCTTCGAACGCCATCTGGTCGGTCGCGTGCCGCTGTCGCCCGGCGTCTCGATCATCACCCTGGCATCGCCCGCGCGATAGGCCGGGACGACCGTCCCTCCACCGTCACCCCGGACTTGTTCCGGGGTCCATCGCGCCGCGCACCGCCGGTCGCGGCTCTTGCGGGGCGCGTTTCGAACCCGGACTTACTCGCCCTTCGGCGCGCCTTCGGCCGGAACGGGCGTGATCGACATCCCTTCGACGAAATCGGGCCGTCCGGCCGGCGCAGCCACCTCCGCCCGATACCCAAGCGTCGCGCGCCCCTGCACCGGCCCGGCGATATCCGCGACGAGGTACAGCGGCCGCCGCTTCGATTCGACATAGAGCCGGCCGAGATACTCCCCGATCATGCCGAGCACGAACATCTGCACCGCGCCGAGCAGCACCACGACCAGCATGGTCGATGTCCAGCCCTGTACCGCGCTCCCGGTCAGGAAGCCGATCGCGATATAGACGAACAGCAGCAGCGAGGCGCCGGTCAGGGCCAGCCCGACATGGCTGGCGAAGCGCAAGGGCGCGGTCGAGAATCCGGTCACCGCGTCGAGCGCGAAACGGACCATCTTGCCCAGCGGATATTTGGTCTCGCCGGCAAGCCGCTCGGCCCGATCATAGACGAACGGCACCTGGCGGAAGCCGATCCACGCGACCATGCCGCGGATGAAGCGCGCCTGTTCGGGCAGCGACAGGAAGGCGTCGAGCGCACGCCGGCTCATCAGCCGGAAATCGCCGGTGTCGAGCGGGATCGGCGTATCGGTGATCCGGTCGAGCATCCGGTAGAAGATCGCGGCGGTCGCTTTCTTGAAGATGCTCTCGCCCTCGCGCTTGCGCCGCACGGCATAGACCACGTCCGCCTGCTGCTCGGCCATCGCCTTGCGCATGTCGGTCAGCAGCTCGGGCGGATCCTGCAGGTCGGCATCGATGATCAGGATCTGCTCGCCCGCGCAGAGATCGAGCCCGGCGGTCAGCGCGAGCTGATGGCCATGGTTGCGCGACAGGTTGATCGCGACGAGATGCGAGTCGGCGGCGGCGATGCGCTGCATTGCCGGCCAGCTCTCGTCGCGCGATCCGTCATTGACGAACAATATCTCGAAATCCTCGCCCACCGCCGCGCGCGCCGCCGCGGAGACGCGGGCATGCAGGATGTCGAGACAGGCTGCCTCATTGTAGCAGGGAACGACGATGGAGAGTGCGGGACGGTGCATGGGCGCGCTGTTTAGCGGCAAGTCATGCCCCCGTCATCGGAAGATTGCGCTGGATCAAGGGCGGCCCCTCAGGATCGGGGTTGTTGGCGATCAGGTTTAACCGTCATGCCGGACTTGTTCCGGCATCCACTGTGCCGCACATCCATGGGCGCCTCAAATTCGGGGACAAATTCGGGGACGCTATACTAATTTCTACCCCGCCCCTTCTTCCCCAGCGAAAAGCCTCAGGGAAAGGTCACCCTCCGGAAACCGGCCATACCCGCCCGCCCAGCAGCGCGGAGACATAATTGATCGGCGCATGGTCGGCGAGCGCCCGCCAGGGAACATTGCCGGTCCGCCACATCAGCGCCGCATAGGCCAGGTGCGCCGCCCGCTGGTCCTTCGCCACGGAGATCGCCGGCGTATCGCCGACATGGATCGCCCCGTCCCGGTCGATATAATGCAGCCCGCGCGCATGGCTGTAGATCAGCGGCGGCGGCAACAGCGCCACCGTATCGGTACAGTTCACATACCGCCGCACCGCCACCGGCGAGAGCGAGGCGACCAGCGCCTCGTCCCCGACCCGCGGCGACCCGAAGGTGACGAGCTCGATCGGCCGCCCGCCATCCGAAAGCCGCGCGGCGAGCAGGGTCGCCAGCGCGGCGCCAAGGCTATGCCCCGTCAGCAGCAGGCGCTCCGGCTTCGTGTCGTGCAGCCAGTCCAGGATCGGCTCCAGGACCGGGGAGAGCGACGCCGAGAAGCCGCTATGGACGCGCCCCGGCCTGTCCCAATTCTCCAGGAAGAAGCTCGCATCGGTCATCACGTCGCGAAACGAATCCGCCTGCGTGCCACGAAACGCGATGATCGCCCGGCCATCGTCATGGAGTGCGGCAAATCCCGTCGCGCTGAATTTCGCCGTGCCGGTCGCTTCCCGGAACCAGCCGGGCTTGCGATAGCCGACGGCGCCGATCGCCTCGGCGATCAGGCCCTTGTCGGCGTCATCCTGCTCGAACCGTCGATAGGCCAGCCGGGAGAATTCGGCGGCGACGGCGTCGATGCACCAGTCATTCCCCATCGTCAGCGGTGGCTGTGCCTCGGGGCGATACAGCGCCTGGTTGGACGGGTCATAGGGGATTGGTGTCGGCATGGCTGGTGCGCCCGCTTAGCGGGGTGCGACGATGCTTGCGAATCCCTAGGCTGCAGCGCGATCGAGCCATCGTTGCAAATGGCCGTGGAATGCGTAGCGGTATTGGCGAGGGCTCAGGGCTCGCCGCGATGCTTCGGCGGTTCCCACTCGAGCGGGCGGTCGCGCTTGAAGAGAATCCCGAATGCGTTCGCCGTGCACGCACTAAGCTGCGCACCGGTGGCGCCATGGTCGAGGTCGTCACCCGCATGACCACGATCCCAGTCGAAAAGAACTCTAAAGAATACGACCTTACGTTTACACGGGACGCGATTTCCGTCGATGACAGAGTGACGATCGTTGTCACCGATCCGCTATTCGACCCGCACCTCGCGGAGGATCTTGGCGGTGCCGGAGCGTTCGACCTCGTGACCGTCTGGCTGATGGGCTCGCATGAGGCGCGTGAGAATTCGCGAGACCTGATGGCCCTCGGTCACATGACTGCTGCCCTTTACCGATTGCTCGTACAGAACGAAATTTATGAGCTTGCCGATAAGGTGCTTGCCGCCGGGGGCTGGCTGCAGATCGTCGATCGCATGCCGCCCCAAGATATTGATTTAGCACGCGCTGAGTTGGTGGCTTCCCATACCGACCAGGCCCAACCGACGGCCCTCGAGGTCACTGACATCGCCTTCTGCGAATATCAGGAGGTGGGGGGTAGAGGTGTGACGATGCTGCTAAAGGACGACGGGCAGGGAACCCCGATGGGAAGTAGCAGGGCGACACTGCTCGCCTCGGTCTTGTCGGTGAAACGATAGGTTCACGATGTTCGACTTTAGTAACTACCGAAGGCCTATCTGGCCCCCGCACCTCAAGCCTGAAGGGGAGGGAACGGTGCATAAGGAGGACTTTGCCCTCTGGTGGCAGCGGCATGGCGAGGAGTTGGCCTGTCTGCATCCGCAGATTGCCGAGCAATGGGTTCATCGCCATTGGAGTGGCACCGAGTTTGCCTTTCTGCCGCTCGACACGCTGATTTGGAAGCTTGTCGTCATGGATGGGGAGGAGATCCTAAAATCGGTCCGCCGCGAGATCGCGCGCGAACTCGACCCCGAGTTCGACTACGAGCAGCTTCACGGGCTGCTGGCCTTCGAAAAATCACAGACAGCCATCGAGCTGGAGGGAGGCACTTGGCGCTTGCCGATCATTGTCTTATCGACCCCATCGGGCTGGCGTTCCCGCCGCGCTGAGCTGCCGGACGAACGTCTCATGCTTGTGGAGGGCCATCAGCGCCACCGCTATCTCAACGCACTCCACGCGAAGGGAAGCCCTCCCAAGGGCCCGCACCAAGTATTCGTCATCGGTTCGCCGCTCGTCACGTAGCTGAGCCTGCCTGCGCGAGCCGGGTGTGTGGAGAGCAGCGCATTAGAGCACTGTGGAGCGTTGAGCCTCGTTATGGAGGGCCGCTATCCAGTTCTGCCCGCCTGAAAGCTGCCAGTCGGCTAACGGCCCACTTCAAGCCGTCGGTCGGCGACCCGCCCATTTTCCGTCGTTGAGCGACTCGATAGCCAAGTCCGGAAGCAGCCGTCTGTTCATGCCGTACCGGAGCGCGGTTGGAACGACCAACATTGGGATTTACCCGCTACTCCCGATGATTGCGCCGAATGGCCGCTTCTGGCCAGAGCGGACGTTTGCACATTTAAGCCCGCCACGTCAGCGCGAGAACCGACCCGATCATCAGAAGCGGTTTTCTGTCGGCGCGGCTTCGCCATCGCGCTCGCGCCGTCTATGAGGGCGACCATGGGGCATATCATCATGGTGACGGAGGCGTTCGCGGCGGGGCTCAGCGAAGATGCCGGCGAGCGGTCGGGCCTGGCACTCGACCGCGACCAACTGCTCGAACATCTGCCGGCCACCAATCCCCTCCACGCTATGCTCCAGGGCGAACAGCGCCTGCTGCGGGTCCAGTCCGAGGATTATGCCGACGCGGTCGGCGACCTGCTCTTCGCATTGGGTGCTGCCGACGAGCCAGGCATGCCGACGATCGGCTCGCGCTTGATTAAGCGCCTTGGGCCTGACTGGCGGTCTGTCATCGATATTGAGCCACTGCTCCTGGTCGAAGCGATCGCCCGTCACTTCGTCCAGGAGCGAGCGCGCACTGGACGCTTCGATCGCGCGGCCATGGAAGCCGACCTCGTCGAGCATGCCGGTGACGTCTATCGGCGCATTCTCGACGATCTTTTGGTGGTTCTCCCGATCTATCTCGCCCATTGCCCTTACTTGGTCCGCGAGGTCGGCGCACGCGATGCCGTCGCCCTTACCGATCTCTTCGTGAGCGAAAAGCTACCGATCGATGGAGGCTTCTTTGATCAGCGCTTCGTCAATTATCTAGCGGCACGCGCCGAATTGCTTCCGAGCATCCACTGGCGTCAGTTCGAGATGCTTGCTGCCGAGTGGCTCGACCGCCAAGGATATGAGGTCGAACTCGGTCCAGGTCGCGACGATGGCGGGGTCGACGTCCGCGCGTGGCGGCGCGATGTTGTGCCGGGCATCCCGCCGGCGATTATCGTGCAGTGCAAGCGGCAGCGGAACAAGGTCGACAAGCAAGTGGTAAAGGCGCTGTGGGCCGACCTGTCCGATGAGGGGGGCGAGGCCGGGCTGATCGTCACGACCAGCGATCTCAGTCCGGGCGCCGCCGAGGTGGTTGCGGCGCGCGCCTATCCGGTGACGGTGGCCAATGGCGACCAAGTCAAGAGCTGGGTGGCGGCGATGCGCCATCCTGCAGCGGGGCTCATCCTTTAGATGCGCACGATGTCGATAAGTTGTATTACGGTGCCAGGTGCAACAACCCCCATTCCCGTCGCTCGATTCAATCTTCCGTTCCGCCATGTCACGCACGCGCTATGGACCATCCTGCCCCCTCCAGATCCGATCCTGGCGCAAATTTGAATCGAACAGCGCCAATTTCGGCGCGGATTTGCTGCCAACAGCGGAAAGTTTTGCCGCACATTGGCACGGTTTTCCGCTGTTATGGCATAACAGGGAAAACGGGAATCATGTCGTTGGAATCGCCTGCTGATTTCCGGGCGGAAATCCAACATAACAGCGGAAGAAAAAAGGAACGTCGCAAAAATCGGGGCGTCGTTATGCCGTCACCGTCCGCGGCCGGCCCGATTCGAACCGCTTGGCGACGCGCCGGTTCCGTCGCCGTCGCACCAGCGCGCCAAACCCGTTTCAGGCGTGGGGCGTCAGACCCGCTCCACCATGTTCACCGCGTCCGCCGCGCGCAACGCCGCGATCAGGCGCGTCAAATGAAGCAGGTCGTGCACTTCCACATCGATCGTGTTGGTGTGGAATCCGGTGTCGCGGTTGTCGAGCCGCATGTTGACGATATTGGCCTTTTGCGCGCCGATGATCGTCGCGATCACGCCCAGCGCGCCGGGCTCGTTCTTGACCTCGACCGAGATGCGCGCGGTGGCGCCCTCGGTCTTGTCGCCCCAGGCGAGATCGACCCAGTCGGCATCGTCGCTCTCGGCCAGCCGTGGGCAGTTGATCGTATGCACCTCGATCCCCTCGTTCGGCCGGCGCAGCCCGACGATGCGGTCGCCCGGCACCGGATGGCAGCATTCGGCCAGGTCGAAGGCGACGCCCGGGGTCAGCCCCTTGATCGAGATCGCGCTGGTCTGGATCGGCGCCGCGCGCGCCGTGGCGGTGCCGCCCGATCCCGGCATCAGCGCCTCCATCACCTCGGAATCGGTAATGCGCCGCCGCGCGATCGCCTCCATCAGCGCGGTTTCGTCGGTCAGTTTCAGCCGCTTGAGCGCGGCACCGATCGCGCCGGCGGCGAGCGGCGCGGGCAGGTGCGACAGGATCTCGTCATAGATCTTGCGCCCCAGCGCCTGCGTTTCCTCGCGCTCCTTGTGGCGCAGATGCCGGCGGATCGCCGCGCGCGCCTTGCCGGTGATCGCGAAGCTCAGCCAGTTGGCCTGCGGCTCCTGCGCCTTGGAGCGCAATATCTGCACCTGGTCGCCATTCTCGATGCTGGTCTTCAGCGGCACCACGCGCCCGTTGATCTTCGCGCCGACCGCCTGGTCGCCCAGGTCGGTATGCACGGCATAGGCGAAGTCGATCGGCGTCGCGCCCTTGGGCAGCTGGTGCAGCTCGCCCTTGGGGGTGAAGGCGAAGATCCGGTCCTGGTACATCGCCATGCGCGTATGCTCGAGCAGCTCTTCCGGGCTTTCGGCATTGTCGAGGATCTCGACCAGGTCGCGGATCCAGCTCACCTGGGTCTCGGGGCGCACCTTGTCCTGCTTGTACGCCCAGTGCGCGGCGAGGCCGAGCTCGGCCTCCTCATGCATTTCCTCGGTGCGGATCTGCACTTCGACGCGCGTATTGTCGGCATGGATGACCGAGGTGTGGAGCGACCGGTATCCGTTGCGCTTGGGGGTGGAGATGTAATCCTTGAATCGCCCCGGCACCATCGGCCAGCGCCGGTGGATCACGCCCAGCGCCTGGTAGCACGCCTCTTCGCTCGGCACGATCGCGCGGAACGCCATGATGTCGGACAGCTGCTCGAAGCTGATGTGCCGCTCGGCCATCTTCTTCCAGATCGAATAGGGGTGCTTCTCGCGCCCCGAGATATCGGCGTCGATGCCGTGGCGCGAGAGCAGCAGCTTCAGGCCGGAGCCGATCTTGGCGATCCGGTCCCCGCCGCCTTCCTTCAGCTGCGTCAGGCGCTTGTCGATCGAGGCATAGGCCTCGGGCTCGAGCTCCTTGAAGGCGAGCGTCTGCATCTCCTTCATGAACTCGTACATGCCGATCCGCTCGGCGAGCGGGGCGTAGATGTCCATCGTCTCGCGCGCGATGCGGCGGCGCTTGTCGGGATTGGGGATGTAATGGAGCGTCCGCATATTGTGCAGCCGGTCGGCGAGCTTGACCAGCAGCACGCGGATATCGTCCGACATGGCGAGCAGGAATTTGCGCAGGTTCTCCGCGGCGCGCTCGTTCTCGGTCTGCGCTTCGATCTTGGACAGCTTGGTCACGCCGTCGACCAGGCGCGCGACCGCGGGGCCGAACAGCTTCTCGATCTCCTCGATCGTGGCGACGGTGTCTTCCACCGTGTCGTGCAGGATCGCGGTGGCGATCGTCTCGTCGTCGAGATGCAGCTCGGTCAGGATGCCCGCCACCTCGATCGGATGGCTGAAATAGGGGTCGCCCGAGGCGCGTTTCTGCGTGCCGTGCGCGTTGACCGAGAAGACATAGGCGCGGTTGAGCAGCGCCTCATCGGCTTGCGGGTCGTAATCGAGGACCCGGTCTACAAGTTCATATTGGCGCAGCACGCCTTAAGATGGGGCCGCGATGTGTTGCTTTGCAACATATTCTTCGAGAAGACGGCGCCGGCCCGCTCCCCCACCCGGCCTCCCATTCAGTATATTCTGTGGGAGGCCGGGTGGGGGAGCGGGCCGGCGCCGCGACAAAAAAAGCTGGCCGCGGTGTCGAAACCGCGGCCAGTCAGGGGATCTTATTTCGCGCGGGCGTTGCACTTGGCGAGCGCGTCGGCGTCGAAGGCGGTGCCGCCGGCGGTGAATTCGCTCAGCGTACCGGCGCGCTGCACGATCATCTGGCACACGATGGTGTCGCGCGAGTTCGTCTTGTTGGCGGTGAACGCCGTGTCGCGCCACTTCCACATCAGGTTGCTGGTGATGAAGCTGGTCTTGGTCGGCTGCGCGACCGGGGTCGCGGTGTAATAGCCGCCCGGGCCCTGCGCATGGCTGCCCACGGGGGACAGCAGCATGATGGAACCGGCGAGCGCGGCAGCGATTGAAAGAATGCGGGTCATTGTTAGTCCTCCTTGAAACCAGTTGCGAATCACTACCTAGTGGATTAAGTGGTAAGTTGCAACTGAAAACTTATATGTCATTTCCATGACGAGCGATTTGGGATAGGCTCCATGGGTCGAGAGGAACGAGATGGGCGGTAAAATCCGTGAAGTGCTGAGCGAGTGCAGCCTGCCTGCGGCGCTCGAGGCCATGGGCGAGCGCTGGAGCTTCATGATCCTGCGGGCGGCTTTCAACGGCCTCCATCATTTCGAGGAGTTCCAGTCGGAACTCGGCATCGCGCGCAACATCCTGGCCAACCGGCTCGCCCGGCTGGTCGAGCACGGCATCCTGACGCGCGAGGCGATGCCCGAGGATCGCCGCAAGATCGAATATCGCCTGACCGAAAAAGGCGCGGCCCTGCTGCCGACGATGATCGCGCTCAGGCAATGGGGTGAACGCTGGGAAACCGGCATGCCCGCGACCCCGGTGCTGGTCGACGCGCGCGACATGCGCCCGATCGGCCCGATCGAGGTCCGCGCCTGGGACGGCCGCGTGCTGACCAAGCACGACCTGCTCTGGGCGCTCGCCGAGGACGTCGTGCACGAACCCGAGATGCGGGCGGCGGAATAGAGCCACACAACCACCCGTTCGGGCTGAGCTTGTCGGGCCGAAGGCGGCCGCAGGCCAACCCCTGTTCTTCTCTTCCGCGAAGGAAGGGCAGCCCTTCGACAAGCTCAGGGCGAACGGTGGAGAGGGTACCCCTCAGTTCGTCGGCAGCGTCTCGAGAAACGCCCGGATCGGCGCCTCGATCGGGATCGGTTTGCCGGTCGGCAGATGGACGTTGACGATCACCATGTCGATCACGGTGTGCAGATCGCCCGTCACCGCATGGCACAGCTCGAAGCGCTGGGTCATGCTCGAAGTGCCGATCCGCTCGATCCGCACAAAGGCGTCCAGCGTGTCGCCGAACACGAACGGCTTCAGATAATCGATCTCGGTGCGGCGGACATGGAACTCGGTCTCGGTCCAGGCCGCGCCCAGCGCCTCGCCGATCCCGGTCCACTCCCAGAACTCGGTCGCCGCGACATCGGCATATTCCAGGTAGCGCGAGTTGAAGACCACCTTCTGCCCGTCGATCTCGGCATAGCGGACCTTGAGGCTGGTGGAGAAGGCGAAGCCGGGGCGGATCATGCGGCGGCGATGGCCTGCGGCGTCCGCCCCGTCAATGCGGCGCTCAGGCGGCGACCTCGATCCGGTTGCGCCCGCCCGCCTTGGCGGCATAGAGCGCGGTGTCGGCGGCGCGGAAGGCCTCGTCGATGCTGGCCCCGGGAGACAGCGCTTCGAGTCCCATGCTCGCGGTGATGCACAGCCGGGGCTCGACGCCCGGCACCGGCCGTTCGGCGAGCGTCCGGCGGAGGCGCTCGCACACGGCGCCCGCCTCGGTCACGGCCAGCCCGGCGAGCAGGATGGCGAACTCCTCGCCGCCGATCCGTCCGATGGAGTCGCCGGGGCGAAGATTCTCGCGCAGCAGATCGGCCAGCATCAGCAAGGCCGCGTCGCCTGCGGCATGGCCGTGATTGTCGTTGACCGCCTTGAAATGGTCGAGGTCGAGCAGCGCCAGCGTCGACGGGCGCTCCGGCCGCAGATGGTTCATCGCGTCCTTCACCTGACGGCGGAACGCGCCGCGGTTGAGCAGGCCGGTCAACGGATCGGTATTGGCGGCGCGCAGCAGCTCGTCCTCGCGCATCTTGCGCCCGTCGAGATCGCGGATCACGCTGAACACCGCGGTGATCCGCCCCGATCCGTCGCGGACCGACCGCATGTTGGATTCGAACCAGGCGACCTGGCCGTCGGCCTTGGTCGCGCGATATTCCACCGTGAACACCCGCTCGGGCGCGCCGAGCGCCTCGACATGCACCGCGCTGACCTTCTCGCGGTCCTCGGGATGGACCAGGATCGCGGCGTTCAGCCCGATGATCTCCTCCGGCTCGAAATAGCCCAGCTCGCGCACCGCGGGCGAGATGAAGCGGATCGTGCCGTCGGGCTCGAGCGTCATCATGATGTCGGTGGCATTCTCCGCCATCAGCCGATAGCGGGCCTCGTTCTCGCTGAGCGCGGCAAGCAGCTTGTCGCGCTGCACCAGGGTGGCGGCGACGGGCAGGGCCGTGACGAACAGCACGACCATGTAGAATTGGAAGAATTGCAGCCGCCCGGCCTGGTCGGCATCCATCAGCGCCATCGGCCCATGGCCGCTCGTGGTCAGCACGCCGCCGATCACCCCGACGATCAGGATGCCGACGGCCGCGCCGAACCGCTGAAAGGCGAAGGTGCCGATCAGCAGCGGCACGATCGGCAGGAACAGCAGCGGCAGGCCTTTCTGGTAAAAGACCAGGAGGCACACCGCGACAAGCAGCGCGACCGCGCCGATCGCCTTGATCGTCCCGCGCTGCGCATGGAACAGTGGCCAGTCGATATCCCGGCGCGTCATCTGCATCGCCAGCGGCGCGGCGATCATGCTGCCGATGCCGTGCCCGACGATCCAGTCGAACAGGGCCGGCAGGAATCCGATCGGAAGCAACAGGCTCGCCATCCACGCGCCGATCAGGCCGCTGGCCGTCGGCGCGACGATCGCCACCGCGAGTGCGAACAGGGCGATCGAGCGGGAATCCTCCAACTGGCTCCGGTCGACGCGCCAGCGCCTGAGCAGCAGCGCCCCCAGCGCGCCCTCGCCGACATTGACGAGAGCAAAGGGCAGCGCGACGACCGGGATCGGCGAGAAGCACAAGGAGGCGCTCCACGTGCCGATGATCGCGGCGGTGAGGACCGGGGCCCAGCGCCGCACCGGCGTGGCGCACAGCGCGGCGATCAGCGGCGCGTTGGCCAGCCACAGCAAGGCGATCCCGCCATTCAGGCGCGTGAGCAGGATCGCGCCCGACGCGAGCGCGAAATAGCTCAGCCCTACGCCGACGATCATGGCCGGCGAGGGGGTATTGGAGGAGGCGCGGCCCATCCTCTCGCAATAGGATCAAAGCCTTAAGCGCAGGTTTAACGCTTGTTAGGGTAGTTCCCGAGCCCGGGCCGCCGGCTCTCCCGCAAGGGTGGTCAGCCGGTGCGCGCCGGCGTGTTGACGCCCATGCTCTGGAGATAGCGCTTCACGTTGCGCGCTGCCTGGCGCAGCCTTTGCTCGTTCTCGACCATCGCGATGCGCACGAACCCTTCGCCATTCTCGCCGTAACCGACCCCCGGCGCGACCGCGACCTTGGCATGGGTCAGCAGCTGCTTGGAGAATTCGAGGCTGCCGAGATGCGCGAGCGCCGGCGGCAGCGGCGCCCAGGCGAACATCGACGCACGGGGCGGCGGAATGTCCCAGCCCGCGCGGCCGAAGCTCTCGATCAGCACGTCGCGGCGGCGCTGATAGAGCTGGCGGTTCTGCTCGACGATGTCCTGCGGCCCGTTGATCGCTGCGACCGCGGCTGCCTGGATCGGGGTGAAGGCGCCGTAATCGAGATAGGACTTCACCCGCGTCAGCGCCGAGATGAGCTGCGGATTGCCCACCGCGAAGCCGATCCGCCAGCCCGCCATCGAATAGGTCTTGGACAGCGAGGTGAACTCGACCGCGACATCCTTCGCGCCCGGCACCTGCAGGATCGAGGGGGTAGGATTGCCGTCATAATAAAGCTCGGAATAAGCGAGGTCGGAGAGCACCCAGAGCTTGTGCTCCTTCGCGAACGCCACGACCCGCTCGTAAAAGGCGAGGTCGACCACCTCGGCGGTCGGGTTGGATGGATAGCCCATCACCAGCACGCTCGGGCGCGGCACGGTGAAGGCCATGGCCCGCTCCAACGCCTCCCAATAATGCTCGTCGGGCGTGGTCGGCACGCTGCGGATCGTCGCGCCGGCGATGATGAAGCCGAACGTATGGATCGGGTAGCTCGGGTTCGGCGCGAGCACCACGTCGCCCGGCGCGGTGATCGCCTGGGCGAGATTGGCCAGGCCTTCCTTCGAGCCGAGCGTCACCACCACTTCGGTATCGGGGTTCAGGTCGACCCCGAAACGGCGCTTGTAATAGCCGGCCTGGGCCTTGCGCAGCCCGGGAATGCCCTTCGACGCCGAATAGCCGTGCGCGTCGGGCTTGCGCGCCACTTCGCAGAGCTTGTCGATGACGTGCGGCGGCGGCGGCAGGTCCGGATTGCCCATGCCGAGATCGATGATGTCCTCGCCGCCCGCACGCGCTTCCGCTCGCATCGCGTTCACTTCGGCGATGACATAGGGAGGCAGGCGCTTGATGCGGTAGAAATCGTCGGACATGGCTTCTTCCGGTTGGAGGAGCGTCGACCCTTAGTTTATTTGCGGCCGCTCGGGAATGACGGACATGGCCTCGTGCGTTAGAGTGACATGAAAATCCGTTACCGAGGTTGCCATGGCCGAGTCCGACGCCCCCGAACTGCCCAGCCTCGAAGAACTCCAGCACTGGACCTGGGTGATGGGCCGGGCTCAGCAGATGATGCTGGAAAGCGGCCTGTCCACCGCGGCGGCCGAGCAGCGCGATCTCGGCGTGCCGGTGATCCCCGGCCTCAACGATCCGGCGACGCTCGGGCGCGCGGAAGCCTTCTGGACCGACAGCCTCAATCTCTGGCAGCGCTTCCTCGACCCCAAGGCCGCGCCCGCCGATGACGGCAGGCATGCCCGCGACAAGCGCTTCGCGGCGCCGCAATGGCGCGACAACCCGCTGTTCGACTGGATCCGCCAGAGCTATTTCCTGATCTCCGATCATATGCTCGCGAACATCGACGCGCTGGCGGGTGTGGACGATCGGCAGAAGGAGCAGCTCCGCTTCGCCGCCAAGGGTTTCCTCGAAGCGATGAGCCCGAGCAATTTCCCCGCGACCAACCCGGTGGTGCTCGAAAAGACGATCGAGACGGGTGGCGAGAATCTGCTGAAAGGCCTGCAGAACATGCTGGCCGATCTCGCCAAGGGCCAGCTCACCCACACCGATCCGACCGCGTTCGAGGTCGGCCGCAACCTGGCGACCACACCGGGCAAGGTGGTCAAGCGTACGCCGCTCTACGAGTTGATTCAATATTCGCCGACGACCGATAAGGTGCTCGGCGTGCCGCTGGTCATCTTCCCGCCCTGGATCAACCGTTTCTACATCCTGGATCTGACGCCGGAGAAGAGCTTCATCCGCTGGGCGGTGGACCAGGGCATCACCGTCTTCATGGTCTCCTGGAAATCGGCCGACGCCAGCATGAGCGAGGTGGTGTGGGACGATTATGTCGCGGCGCAGATCGACGCGATCGACACGGTGCGCGAGGGGCTGAAGGTCGATGCGGTCCACACCATCGGCTATTGCGTGGCGGGCACCACGCTCGCCGCGACGCTCGCCGTGCTGGCGGCGCGGGGGCAGGCCGAAAAGGTGAAGAGCGCGACCTTCTTCACCGCCCAGGTCGATTTCGCCCGCGCCGGCGAGTTGCTCAACTTCGTCGACGACGATCAACTGGCGATGATCCGCAACATGGCGCCCGAAGGGTTCGTCGACGGCCGCTACATGGCGCTGACCTTCAACCTGCTGCGCGGGCGGGACCTGATCTGGAATTACGTCACCAACAATTATCTGCTCGGCCAGGATTATGTCCCGTTCGATCTGCTCCACTGGAACGGCGACACCACCAACCTGCCGGCCAAATGGCATATGAGCTATCTGACCGATCTCTACCGCGACAATCTGCTGGTGAAGCCGGGGGTGCTGTCGGTCGGCGGCACGCCGGTCGATCTGACCAGGGTGAAGACCCCCTCCTATATCCAGGCCGGGCGCGAGGATCATATCGCCCCGGCCGAGAGCGTGTGGAACATCACCCGCATCTTCACCGGCCCGGTGAAGTTCGTGCTGGCGGGCTCGGGGCATATCGCCGGGGTGGTGAACCCGCCGTCGCTCGGCAAATATCAATATTGGCTCAACCCGAAACCGGCCGGCTCGCTTGCCGAGTTCGTCGCGGGCGCGACCGAGACCAAGGGCAGCTGGTGGCCCGACTGGATCGGCTGGCTGCACGATCAGGACGACTCGGTCGTGCCGGCCAAGGGTGCGCGCAAGCCGGGCAAAGGGCCGCTCGGGGCGATCGAGGACGCGCCCGGGAGCTATGTCAGGTCGCGCTAAACACCTGTAATAACTGGTCTATATCTGCAGCATGACGTTTATGTTGCGGTGCAACAAAAACTCTTGCGAAACCTGCAGCACGCGATTATATTGCGGTGCAGCAAGTAGCATGAGGAGGCCTTTCATGGCCAGCAATGGGCGCAAGCCCTCTACCCCGGTAAAGGCATCGCCCGCGAAGCCCAAGCCCGCTGCAAAGACGCCGGCCAAGGCTGCGGCTGCCCCCAAGGCCGTCGTGGCGAAGCCTGTCGCCAAGCCCGCCGTCGCACCGGTCGCCGTCAAGGCGCCCGTCGCACCGGCCCCCGTCGCGGCAAAGCCGGTTCCGCCGGTCGCCGCCAAGATCGAGCTGCCCGCGCCTGTCGTCGCCGTCGAAGAGACGGTCGAGCAGGTGGTCGAGAAAGTAGCCGACACCGCAGTGAAGACTATCGAACCCGTCGTTGAAGCAATTGAAGCCATCACGCCCCCGCCGGCCATCGTCGAAGCGCCGGTCGCCATCATCCAGAAGGAAGTGAAGACCATGGAAGCCAATCTGAAGAATGCCGCCGAGAAGGCGCAGACCCTGTTCGCCGAAGCCAATGAGCGCGCCAAGGCCGCCGTCGAGAAGGGCACCAAGCTGTTCGAGGAAGCCAACGAGTTCTCGAAGGGCAACATCGAAGCGATCGTCGAGTCCGGCAAGATTGCCGCCAAGGGCTTCGAGACGCTCGGCCAGGACGCTGCCGAATATGGCCGCAAGCAGTTCGAAGGCGCGACCGCGGCGCTGAAGAGCCTGTCGACCGTCAAGACCCCGACCGACTTCTTCAAGCTGCACAGCGACTATGTCCGCTCGTCGTTCGACTCGATCGTCGCACAGACCTCGAAGAACACCGAAGCGGTGCTGAAGCTCGCCGGCGAGGTCGCCCAGCCGATCTCGAACCGCGTCGCGCTCGCCGCCGAGAAGGCGAAGATCGCCGCGTAATCTCGCGCACGATCGTCGATACGAGGAAAGGGCGGTCCTTCGGGGCCGCCCTTTTCGTTTGTTTGAACCACAAACAAGGTTGATGTCGTGCACCCCCTTGCCCTTGGGCCGCGGCTTGCCATATTTTCGCTTCTCATGATCGATCAGCTTACCATTACGGCCATGGCCGAGCGCCGCGACGGCGAAGGTGGCGATGACGACGGCACCGGCCTCGGCATCGCGACCCGCACCCGCACGCGGACCAAGCAGCCGACGCCATACCGGGTGCTGCTGCTCAACGACGATTACACGCCGATGGAATTCGTCGTGCTGGTGCTCCAGCGCTTCTTCCGCATGGACATGGAGGCGGCGACGCGGGTGATGCTCCACGTCCATCAGAAGGGCGTGGGGGTGTGCGGTGTGTTCAGCTACGAAGTGGCGGAAACCAAGGTCGCCCAGGTGATCGAGTTCGCCCGGCAGAACCAGCACCCCCTGCAGTGCACGCTGGAAAAGGCGTGATCTCCTAATTCCTCCCCCAGGAACTGGGGGAGGGGGACCAGCGAAGCTGGTGGAGGGGCTTGGAGCGCAGGGCAGATGTTCCGCGCTCCAAGCCCCTCCACCACCCGCTGAAGAAGCGGGCGGTCCCCCTCCCCGTGCCGGGGAGGACCTAGGAGTAAGCTCACCTAGCCGCCGGCAGCCACCCCAGGTCCAGCCCGGCATAACGATCCACGAAATTCGCCGCCCGCTGCAACGCCCGCTCGTCGGTCAAGGTCACCCGGCCGCCTTCGCGGGCGATGATGCCTTCCTCTTCCAGCTGCCGCAGCATCCGGTTGACATGCACCGCTGTCAGCCCGGTCGCGTCGCCGATCTCCTCCTGGGTCAGGCCGAGCGTGAAGCTTGTGTCGGTCGCCTTGTCGAGCATGCGCATCCGGTTGCGCATCTCGAGCAGGATCCCCGCCACCCGCGCCTTGGCCGAGGTCCGGCCAAGCGCCGCCAGCCGGTCGGTCAGCGCCGCGCGCTCGATCTGGTTATAGACCATGATCAGCGCGGCGAGCCGGGGATGGTCGCCGATCAGCTTGCTCATCGCGGTGCGCTCGAACGGGCAGACCATAGCGTCGGTCAGCGCGGTGATCGTCTCCGGCGCCTCGCTATAGACCAGCGACGAAACCCCCATCATGTCGCCGGGGAACAGGAAGCGCAGGATCTGGCGGCTGCCGTCGTCGAGCAGCACCGAGCTCATCATCGTGCCCTTGCGCAGGATGAACAGCTCGCTGCAGCGATCATTCTCGCGTTGCAGGGTGGCGCCGCGGCGCAGGCTGCGCTCGCGTTCCTCCAGCCGTTCCAGCGCGCGGTGTTCGCCGGGAGTCAGCGCGACCATGTCGCTCAATCGTTCAGCGAAACAACTACCCGGCACGCCAACATTCCCCCCAACCCCGACACGCCAGAGCATCGCAGGAGAATCAGTGCATTAAAGTCGATCAAGCGCTGTCACCGGGACGCAACATCTTCCGCTTACGCAAAGGGCTACTTGCGTGGGCACGCGCACACGATAGAAGCCGCCAATGGACCGTATCCTCATCCGCGGCGGCAACCGTCTTTCGGGCCGCCTCCCCATCTCCGGCGCCAAGAACGCAGCGCTCACCCTCATGCCCTGCGCGCTCCTTACCGAGGAGCCGGTGACGCTGAGGAACCTGCCGCGCCTCGCGGATGTGGACAGCTTCGGGCATCTCCTCAACCAGCTCGGCTGCTCGACCCAGATCGAGGGGGCGCGGCCCGAGGATTTCGGCCGGGTGATGACGATTCGCGCCGGCAAGCTGACCGCGACCGAGGCGCCCTATGATATCGTGCGCAAGATGCGCGCCTCGATCCTGGTGCTCGGCCCGCTGATCGGGCGCGCCGGCGAGGCGACGGTGTCGCTGCCGGGCGGCTGCGCCATCGGCAACCGGCCGATCGACCTTCATCTGAAGGCGATGGAAGCGCTCGGCGCCGAGATCGAGCTGGCCGCGGGTTATGTGAAGGCGACCGCGCCGGGCGGCCGCCTGGCCGGCGGTCGCGTGACTTTCCCGATCGTATCGGTCGGCGCCACCGAGAATGCGGTGATGGCGGCGGCGACGGCGAAGGGCGGCTCGATCATCGAGAATGCCGCGCGCGAGCCGGAGATCGTCGATCTGTGCAACCTGCTCGTGGCGATGGGCGCCTCGATCTCGGGCATCGGCACCGAAACGCTCGAGATCGAAGGGCGCGACCGGCTTCACGGCGCGACCTATCGCGTCATGCCTGACCGGATCGAGGCGGGCAGCTATGCCTGCGCCGCCGCGATCACCGGGGGCGCGCTCGAACTGGCCGGCGTCTCGATGGAGGATATGCGCGCGACCGTCGCCGCTTTGGTCGAGGCGGGCGTCACCGTCGAGGAACGTGGCAGCAGCCTGTTCGTCGAGGCGACCGGCCGGCTTGGTCCGCTGACTCTCTCGACCGCACCTTTCCCGGGCTTCGCCACCGACATGCAGGCGCAGTTCATGGCGATGCTGGCGCTGGCCGATGGCGCCAGCGTGCTGACCGAGACGATCTTCGAGAATCGCTACATGCACGTGCCCGAACTGGCGCGCATGGGTGCCGACATCCAGGTGCGCGGCCGCACCGCCGTGGTGCGCGGCGTCGACAGACTGATCGCCGCGCCGGTGATGGCGACCGATCTGCGCGCCTCGATGAGCCTGATCCTCGCCGGCCTCGCCGCCGAGGGCGAGACTCAGGTCCAGCGCGTCTATCACCTCGATCGCGGTTACGAGCGGCTCGAGGAGAAGCTGAGCGCGGTGGGAGCCGATATCGAGCGCGTCAGCGACGGCTGACTCAGTCCTGGCCGCCAAAGTCGAACCGGCCCGTATGCGGGTCGAGCGTGCCGGATTGCGTGGAGTTATACGTCAGGAACACCGTGGCACTTTCCCCGGCCTGGCATGCGCCCGAACCTGGCTGCGGCGATGACCCAAGGCGAGAGATGGTCGGCCTGAAGAACCGGTAGGGCTTCAGATGAGCCCGTTTGAACGGGTCGGCCCGCCACAGGCGCCGGCCCGATCCATTCTTTGCCGATACGGTCCTGCCGTCGGCGTCGACATGGATCACGATGTCGGAGCACGGAACCGGAAAGTCGAACGCCTCGTAATCCCGCATCGAGGGACCATCGGACAGAAACTCGGTGTTCAGCGCGTCGATGAACCGCAGCTTGGCTTTTCTCAGGTCCAGCTTGCAGGCGAGATTGCGGCGCGCACTGGCCAGTCCGTTGCCGCCGCACCGGGTCGGCCTGATGGCGCCGTCGCCGCGCACGTCCACCACCAGCAGGTCGCCAGCACTATAGGTGAAAACATAAAAGTGATCGGTCGCGCGATGCGGGAAATCCGCCATTTCCGATGCGGTGGCGAGGCGTATCGCGAAGATCTTGCCCGCACGGCCCGCGTCGGCGTTGAACAGGGGATCGAAGACGCCGGCATAGACACCAGCGCCTTTGGTCGCGACGAGGGTCCTGCGGTCGTCCCGGGTCTGGATGGTGAGGTTCAGGTCAGCGTCGACGAAAAACGGGCGAGGAGCCTCGACTTTGTCCGCTCCGATGGCTGATGCTTGCCCGGGCGCGATGATCAGAATGGATAGAGCGAGAAGGCGGCGCAGTCGCATGGCTGCTTGTCTCACCGACGGCAGCGCACCGCAACCGGTGCCGAGGTCAGGCCCACCAGCCATCGGTGCGCGGCGTCCACCATGGCGCGGCGGCCACGATACGGTCGCCATAATCTGGCCAGTCCGGGCAAACCAATGGCACACCGGTGCCCTCGACCAGCCGTGCGATGCCATCCCGATCGAGCCCCTCCGGCACGCCGCCCGCCTCCCGGCAGGCAAGCCGCCACAGCTCCATCTCCTGCCCCCAGAAATAAAAGCTCGCCGCACCGATATTCTCCTGCATGCGGCGGACATCGGCCCATTTCTGCGGCTCGACGAACTTCGCCCAGATATCCGCCTGAACGCTGTCGACCGGCGCGTCGGGGCGCCATTCGAGCGCGTCGGCCTGCACGATGCGGATCTTCGCCCGGGCCTCCTCGGGCAATTGGCCGACAATGCCCAGCGCCTCGATCAGCGCGATCACCTCCGGATCGCGCTCCACCACCGTTACCCGGTCGACCGCCGGATTCAGCGCCACATTCGCCGCACACCAGCCCATACCGAGTCCCAGCACCACGGTATGCCCCCGCGCCGCGGCGATGCCGATCTCCTGGCTCTCGACCTCCATCGGCACGATCGACATCCAGCTCGCCTCGCCATCCTCTACCGGGCCGAGCAGGATCACGGTGCCCATCATGCGATAGAGCTGGCCCCAATAGCCGCGCGCCGAGGGCATCGCGATGATGCGCACTGACCAGGGGCCCCAGACACCCTGGGCATAATGCGGGAACCACAGGGTGCTGGCGAACTCGCCGAGCAACGGACGCGGATCCACGCCTTGCTGGTCAAGCGATGTCATATGGCCCCCCGTCGTTCGCCGATAGGCGTGATCGACTTTCCGGCCAAGTTCAAGGGCGGGCAGCCCATGCCAAATCTTCCTCGCCTGCCGGTCACCTCCTGCTATCGTTCCGGTTCGGCCAGTCATGCGGGGATGAGTTTTGACCGAGCGCAAGATCCAGATCGTGATTGTCGGGGGCGGGGCCGGCGGGCTTGAGCTCGCGCGGCGGCTCGGCGCGAAATATGGCCGCAAGCGTCACGACATCATCCTGGTCGAGCGCAACCGCACCCATATCTGGAAGCCGCTGCTGCACGAGGTCGCGGCCGGGTCGCTCGACGCCAATCTCGACGAGGTGGGGTATCGCAGCCATTGCCATCGCTGGGGCTATCGCTTCTTCCTCGGCACGCTGGAGAGCATCGACCGGGACAAGCGCGAGGTATGGATCGCGCCGCTGCTCGACGAGGACGGCAGCGAGCTGATCGCGCGCCACCCGATCCGCTATGATTGCCTGGTGCTGGCGGTGGGGTCGGTCACCAATGATTTCGGCACGCCGGGCGTGCGCGAGAACTGCATGGTGCTTGACGATCGCGCCCAGGCCGACCGCTTCCGCAACCGCCTGCTTAACCATTGCCTGCGCGTGTCGCGCGCGATGAGTGTCGATCCGGCGTCCGACGAGCATGTCCGCGTCGCGGTGGTCGGCGGCGGCGCGACGGGCGTCGAGCTGACCGCCGAATTGTTCAACTCGGCGGCGGCGCTGCGCTTCTACGGGCTGGAGACGTTCGACGAGAAGCGGCTCGAAGTGACGCTGATCGAGGCCGGCCCGCGCATCCTGCCCGCGCTCCCTGAAAAGCTGGCGGCGGCGGCACAGTCCGAACTGGAGACGCTTGGCGTGCGCGTGCTGACCAATACGCGCGTGACCGAGGTGACGGACGAAGCGATCGTCACCGCGAGTGGCGAGCGGGTGGTCAGCGAGCTGCGCGTCTGGGCGGCCGGCGTGAAGGGCGCAGCGACGCTCGATCATATCGGCGGGCTCGAGACCAATCCCAACAACCAGCTGCTGGTGAAGCCGACGCTGCAGACCACGCTCGACGACCGCATCTTCGCGCTCGGCGATTGCTGCTCCTGCATTGATCCCGCGACCGGCCGGCCGGTGCCGCCGCGCGCCCAGGCGGCGCACCAGATGGCGACCAGCGTCTTCCACAATCTCGTGCGGCTGATGAACAGCCGGCCGCTCAAGCCCTTCGTCTATCACGACCATGGCTCGCTGGTGTCGATCAGCCGCTTCTCGACCGTCGGCAGCCTGATGGGCAATCTCGTCGGCGGGCGCATGGCGATCGAGGGACGGCTGGCGCGTTTCGTCTATGTCTCGCTCTACCGCATGCACCTGATCGCGATCCATGGCTGGCTGCGCGGGATCGGGCTGATCGTGATCGGCCGGGTCAACACGATCATCCGGCCGCGGCTCAAGCTGCATTGACGCGCGGCTCGAGCGTTTTCGAGCTGGCTGGAACAGCCAGCGGCTCGGAAAACGCGGCAAAAAACCTAGAGCGATTCGACTTTAGTCGCACGCGCTCTAGGGGGCGATCTTTATCGCCTTCGAGGCCTTCAGCATCTCCGCATAGACCATCCTGGTCGGCGTCGCCTTGATCAGCATTGCCTTGGTGTTGGCGTCGGTCGGGGGCGTGCCGTACAGCGCCAGCCACGCCCGGCCCGCCACGGCCGCCAGTTCGCCCGCGCCCTTCCCGGTATAAAGCCAGGTCCGTTCGGCCTCGACGATCTCGCGGAAATGCTCGTTCTTCGGGCCCCAGAATTGCGCGTCGCCGGCATAGGGCGCGCGGCCCTCCGCCCGCAGATAGGCGCGCTCGATCATTGCCGTGCGCGCCGCGGGCGAGGCGTTCAGCGCGGCGCTCTCCTTCACCACGATCGAGGCGAACCAGGCCTTGCCGGCCTTGACCTGGGCGTCCCAGCTCGCCTGCTCGACCGGGCTGGAGGCACGGCCATGGACTTCCTGAAAGGCGTTGTCGATCGCTTCGGCCCGCACGCCCGCGCCGACCGGTTTGGCGATCAGCAGCTTCAGGAACTTCGCGGCGTCGAGAAAGGTGATGCCCTTCGACACCTGCTCGGACATGCCATATTCGGGGCTGGCCATCATGGTGAGCCACTGCGACGGCTCGGATGACTTCGGGTCGCGGCCGAGCACCAGCACGCTTCCCGCTGCGAAGGCTGTATTGGTATTCTGGATGCTCTCGATCGCCTTGAACCGGTTATCGATGATCTGCGCGGCGGCGCCGACCGGCAACAGGGCGAGCATGGCCGTGGCGCATGCAGTTCGAACAAGGATCGTCATCGCGTTTCCCCCGGGTTGAAGCCTGTCATGCGGCCTTGTTCCTGTACGGCGCACCCAACGGCCTGGATGCGGCCGTACAAGAATAAGTCCGACTTGGCCCCAAATCCCGGGAGAAGCGAGTCAGATCGAATCCAGCGCCTGCTTGAAATCAGCGATCAGATCGTCCGCATCCTCCACGCCGATCGAGATGCGCACCAGATTGTCGGTGATGCCCAGCGCCTGCTTGCGCGCATCGGGTACCGACAAATGAGTCATCGCGGCCGGATGGCTCGCCAGCGTCTCGGTGCCGCCCAGGCTGACCGCCAGCTTGGCGATCTTCAGCGCGTCGAGGAACGCAAAGGCCTCCTTCTCGCCGCCCTTCACGATCAGCGAGAAGGTCGATCCGGCACCGGTGCAGTGGCGGCGATAGATATCGGCCTGGCGCTCCATGCCCGGCGTGCCTTCGAGGAAGCCGAGATAGCCGACCCGCTCGACCTTGGGGTGGCTGCGCAGGAATTCGCAGACCTTCACCGCATTCTCGCCGGCGCGGCTCATGCGCAGTTCCAGCGTCTCCAGGCTGCGCATCAGCATCCAGGCGGTGTGCGGATCGCAGATCGTGCCGATCGTGTTGCGCATCAGCCGGATCGTGTTGATGTGCTCCTTCGATCCGAGCACGCCGCCCGCGACCAGGTCGCTGTGCCCGCCGGCATATTTGGTCAGCGAATAGACCACGATGTCCGCGCCGTGTTCCAGCGGCTTGAGCCAGAGCGGGCCGAGAAAGGTGTTGTCGATCGCGATCGGCGGCTTTTCCGCGGCGTTCTTGAAGATCGCGTCGCGGCTCGCGGCAACCGCCTGGATATCGACCAGCGCATTGGTCGGATTGGCCGGGCTTTCGAGATAGATCAACGCGACTCGACCGGAAGCGGCCTTGCTCAGCACCGCGTCGATCTCCTCGCGGGTCGCGCCCGCCGGGAAGTCGAGCCAGTGCACCCCGAAACGGCCGAGGATGCGCGCGATCAGCGTCTCGGTTGCGGCATAGAGCGGGCCGGAATGGACGATTGTGTCGCCCGGCCGCACCATCGACAGGAACAGGGTGGCGATCGCCGACATGCCCGAGGAGAAGGCAAGCGCGTCCTCGGCGTCTTCCCAGATGCCGAGCCGGTCCTCGAGGATCTCCTGGTTCGGCCCGTTGAAGCGCGAATAGACCAGGCCTTCGGCACCGCCAGGGCGCTTGCCCGTCACCCCCTCGAAATGGCGCTTGCCCGCGGCGGCATTGGGGAAAACGAAGGTCGAGGTGAGGAAGATCGGCGGCTTCAGCGATCCTTCCGACAGCATCGGATCATAGCCATGGCCCATCATCAGGGTGGAGGGCTTCAGCTTGCGGTCGCCGATCTTCTCGACCGACGGCTTGGGTTTGGTGCGGGGTGCGACGCCGGTCAGGTCGGCTTCGTCTTCATTCTTGATCGCCATGAATGCGTCCTGGGTAAGAGAGAATGCGCCGTCCTAGCGCGAGATAGTCACATTTGATACCTTGCTGCGCGGCCGGCAAGGCAACGTCGCGGATAGCCCGTCGTTCCGGTAACGGATCGATACGTCGCGCGTTCCGTCGGCACCGGCGAGAATTTCGCCGATTCAAGATAGGCGGCAATCGCGGCATCAGGGCGTCGGACGGCGCCTTCCAGCGCCCTCCTGCTCTTTCCCATCGTGATCAGAATGTTGGACGGTTTTCGCCGTCGATCAGGGGAAAATTGCGCCGTGGAACAGCGGTAAGGCGCGAATTTTTTCCGCTGTTATGCGTAACAGGGAAAGTGGCCAATAACGCACTGAACTATCGTGGGAAAATGGCCCCGAAAATCCAACATAACAGCGGAAGAAAAAAACACTGTCGGAAAAGGGCTTCCGTGTTGGGCAAAATGCGGGGTCAGCCGGCGATCCCGATGATCGAGATCTGCCGTCCATATCCCGGCTCGCCGCGATGCGTGGCGCGGCGGAAGCTGAAGAAACGGTCCTCATCGGCATAGGTGTCGAGGCCCAGCATCTCGATCCGGGCGAGCCCGGCTTTGGCGAGGCGATGAGCGACATAGGCTTCGAGGTCGAACTGGTGATGGCCGGGCTTGCCGGGCGCGAAGAAGCGTTCGTTGGCGGGATCGTCGGCCTCGAAGCGTCGGGCGAAACCGTCGTCGACCTCATAGCTCGACCGGGCGATGCACGGGCCGACCGCGGCGGCGATGCGGTCGCGCCGCGCGCCGAGCTTTTCCATCGCGGCGATCGCCGCGTCGGTGACGCCGCCGATCGCGCCCTTCCATCCCGCATGCGCCGCACCGACCACGCCGGCCTCGCGGTCGGCGAGCAGCACCGGGGCACAGTCGGCGGTGAGGATGCCGAGCGCAAGCCCGGGCCGGTCGGTGACCAGCGCATCACCCGGCGGGCGGTCGTCGAACGCGGTCAGCGCCCGCACGACATCGGCTGAATGAGTCTGGAAGAGCGTGACCAGCCGCGCGCCCGGCAGCACCGCCTCGGTCGCGCGCCGGCGATTGTCCGCCACGGCTTCGGCATCGTCGTCTGATCCGATGCCGACATTGAGCCCGGCATGGAGCCCGGCCGAAACCCCGCCGCGCCGGCCGAGAAAGCCGTGCGACACGCCGTCGAGCGCCTTTGCCCGGATGATCTCCACGCCGCTCACAATATCTTACGCCAGATGCGGTCGTCATGGACCTGCGGCCCGGTGACGAAATCGCAGCGCCCGACCTCCACAAAGCCGTGCCGCGCATAGAATCGCTTGGCGCGCTGGTTATGGTCGAACACCGCGAGGTAGATTTCGGGGGCGCCGCGCGAGCGGGCCGTAGCGATCAGCCATTCGGTCAGCGCATCGGCCACGCCCTGGCCCTTGCAGGCCTCGACGACATAGAGCTGGCGCAGTTCCATGGCGCGGGGGTCGGCCATCTCGAAGTCCAGGGTCATCGCCGAGAGCTTGATATAGCCGGCCGGCACCCCGTCCAGATAGGCGGCGCGCCAGTCGATCGCCGGGTCGCCCAGATCGCGCTGCATCTGGCCGGCGGGGCCGTAAGCCTGTTCGAGATAGACCGCGAGCGGTTCGGGATCGATCACCCCGGCGAAGCTGTCGACAAATGCCTGCCGCGCCATGGCCGACAATGCCGGGCCGTCGGCGGCGTCGGGGGTGCGATAGGTGACGGTCACAGCACCAGCCGCATGATCCGGTCGTCGTCGATCGTCTCGCCGACCCGGAAGGCGTAGCGCCCGATCTCCTGAAAGCCATAGCGTTCGTAAAAGCGCCGGGCGCGGTGATTGTCGACATAGACGCTGAGGATGATCTCCTTCGCGCCGTGATCGCGCGAATGCTGGAGCGCCCAGTCCATCAGCGCCGGCGCGACGCCCTGGCCCTGCCACGGGCCGAGCACATAGAATTGGTAGAGCTCGATCGCGTCGGGACGCCATTCGCCGGGGAAAGTGACCGGGCCCATCTTGGCGAAGCCGATGATCTCCCCCTCGTCGAGCGCGAGGCGGACGGTGAAGTCGGGGTCGGACAATTGCGAGGGCAGGCCGTTCGCGCCGAACGCCTCGTCGAGAAAGGCGGCGAGATCGGACTGGCGATAGAGATTGCCGAAGGTCTCGGTGAAGGACCGCCGCGCCATGGCGGAGAGCGCCGGGCCGTCGATCGTGCGGGCGTCGCGATAGCTGATCATGAGAAGCCTGCCGGTGTCGGCCAGCCCGGCGCGGTGATGGCCAGTGCCTTGAACAAGGTCCCCATCGCGACGGTCAGCCGCTCGCGATCGGCGGCGATCGAGTCGGCGCGGTCGGGCGCCGCGTTGGCGAGCGCGGCGGCGCGGGCATCGACGCCGAGCGCGGTCAGCAGCGCGCCCTGGCCGATCGGGCCATAAGCGAACACGCCCTCCATCCGGGCGGCGGCGGCAAGCGTCGCAAAGTCGACATGGGCGGTCAGGTCCTGTTCTCCCGGCTGGTCGAAGGGGTTGGCGAAGCGGTGACCGCGCACCGCCTGGAGCGTGTCGCCGATCGCCGGCCCCTCATAGCCATAGTCGATCGCGAGTACAGCGCCGCCCTGTCGCGCGATCGTGGCGGCGAGCGCCCGCATCACCGCGACGCTGGCCGGCGAGGTCTCGATCACGGAACCGGGCGGCACGTCGCGCAGCGCCTCGGGGATGATCTCGGACGGCACCTGCTTGCCCGCGATCGGGAGGAACAGCACGTCCTGGCAGGCGACGAAGCGCTCGTGCCAGACGTCGAGCGCGCGGACGAGCTGGCGGATCGGCAGCGCGTCGAAAAACTCGTTGGCGAGGATGATCAGTGGGCGATCGTCCGGCAGAGTCGAGACGTCGTCGTGCCAGGCTGCCGCCGGCACCCTCTCCGCCTGGGCAGCGCGGAGCGTCGGGCTCGTCTCGACGAAATGCACTGGCGGGGTCAGGCCGGCCTTCGCCATCGCGCGCAGCGCATCGGCCGCGAGCGTGCCGCGACCGGGGCCCAGCTCGACCCAGGCGATGTCGGGGCGCCCGGCACGGTCCCACAGGTCGGCGCACCACAGGCCGATCAGCTCGCCGAACATCTGGCTGATCTCGGGTGCGGTGGTGAAGTCGCCCGCCGCCCCGAGCGGATCGCGCGTCGCATAATAATGCGCATTGGCGGCCGACATGAATTGGGCGATCGAGATCGGCCCCGCCAGCGTTATCGCGCGGGCGAGGCGGTCGGCGAGCGGCGCTTCAATCCCCCTCCCGCTTGCGGGAGGGGTTAGGGGAGGGCTTGTGGGTTCCATCGGTTCGGTGGCGACATGCCCTCCTCCGGCCCCTCCCGCAAGCGGGAGGGGAGGAAGATCAGGCGACGCTCTCGCTCCCGGCGATGGGCTCCACGCGCTCGCGGCGCTTCTTCGAGGTCGCGATCAGATAGACGCCGCCGGCGATCATCGGCACGGTCAGCCATTGGCCCATGTGCAGGCCGGTCGCCTGGGCGAACGCGACGAGCTGCGAATCGGGCTCGCGGAAGAATTCGACCGTGAAGCGGGCCAGGCCGTAGAAGAACAGGAACAGGCCGACCAGCTTGCCCGGATCGTAACGTGCCTTGGTGCGCCAGAAGGCGAACCACAGGATCGCGAACAGCACGATGCCTTCCAGCCCGGCCTCGTAGAGCTGGCTGGGGTGGCGCGCCGGATCAAGGCCGCCGGCCACGGTGCGCGGGAAGACGATCGCCCAGGCGACGTCGGTCGGCTTGCCCCAGAGTTCGCCGTTCACGAAATTGGCGAGCCGGCCGAAGAACAGGCCGAAGGGCACGCAGCAGGCGAGATAATCATGGATGCGCAGCCAGTCGAGCTGTTGCCGCCGTGCGAACAGGATGATGCCGAGCGAGGTGCCGATCATCCCGCCATGGAAGGACATGCCGCCGTCCCACAGCTTCAGGATCTGCAGCGGATTGAGGAACATGCCGGGCGCGTAGAAGATCGCATAGCCGATCCGCCCGCCCAGGATGATGCCGAGCGTCGCATAGAACACCAGGTCGTCGGCATGGCGCCGCGCCATCGGGCTGCCGGGCTGGGCGATCAGCTTGAGCAGATACCACCAGCCGAGCAGGATGCCCGAGATATAGGCGAGCGAATACCATTTGATGTCGAAGAAGCCGAGCGACACCGCCACCGGATGGAGGTGGAGGCTCTCGAAATGGATATGGTTCTGCGCGCTGGCGAGCATGGTCAGGATCAAGGCTTTTCCCCAAGGGTTCGCGCCTCCATAAAGGCCGGTAACGACAAACCCAAGGGGAGAGAGCATGCGCACCGAGCTTGACCGCCGAATGGACGAAGGGCTGGCCGGGCTGACGGGGGAAGGCGCGCCGCTGGCGCTTGGCTCGATCGCGCTGAACGGAGTCGATTTGCCGTTGATCGCGACCGTCCCGCCCGCGCTGCCGCACTATTTCGCGCATTATGCCGCCGAGCATAAGGACAAGGTCTTCCTCGTCGCCGGCGAGGAACGGCTGACCTTCGCCGAAGTCTATGCCGAGGCGGAGAAGGTCGCGCGGACCCTGGTCGGCGAGGGGCTGCAGGCGGGCGAGCGGGTCGGGATCGCGATGCGCAACTCACCGTCCTGGATCACGCTCTATATGGGCATCACCATGGCGGGCGGGGTCGCGACCCTGCTCAACGGCTGGTGGCAATCGGCCGAGCTGGCCGAGGCGATCGCCGATGTCGATTGCACCCTGGTGTTCGCCGATCCGCCGCGCGCGAAACGGCTCGCGGCGATCGAGGGGCCGGCCGTGCCGGTGGTCGAGATCGACGACTCGCTGCCGCTGGCCAGGGCGATGCACGTGATCACGCATAGCTGGCCCAGGGTCCCGCTGCCCGCGCTCACCGGGGACGACAATGCGACGATCCTGTTCACCTCGGGGTCGACCGGCCAGTCCAAGGGCGCGCTCAGCGATCACCGCGCGGTGCTGCAGGCGGTGTTCAACTATCTCGCCCAGGCGCTGGTGATGCTCGGCATCGCGACCCAGGACGGCAATCCGCCGGAGGGCCAGCCCGCCACCCTGCTCAACGTGCCACTGTTCCATGTGACCGCGGAAGTGCCGGTGTTCCTCCAGAGCTTCGCCATGGGCCGCAAGCTGGTGCTGATGCCGAAATGGGATGCCGAGGAAGCGATGCGGCTGATCGAGAAGGAAGCGATCACCTATTTCGTCGGCGTGCCGCTGATGAGCTTCGAGATCCTCACCCATCCCAACCGGCCGAACTACAACCTCTCCACCGTCACCGATTTCGCCGCGGGCGGCGCGCCGCGCCCGGTCGAGCATGTCAGGCGGATCAAGGAGGAGATGGGCGGCGGCGCGCCGTTGCTCGGTTACGGTCTGACCGAAACCAACGGCATCGGCTGCGGCAACTGGCGCGACAATTATCTCGCCAAGCCCAATTCGACCGGCCGCGCCTCGGCGCCTCTGGTCGATCTTGCCATCCTCGACGCGATGGGCCGGCCCGTCGCGCCGGGCGCGCGAGGCGAAGTCGCGATCCGCTCGGTCGCCAACTTCAAGGAATATTGGAACCGGCCCGAGGCGACCGCGGCCGCCTTCACCGCCGACCGCTATTTCCTCAGCGGCGACATCGGCTATCTCGACGAGGACGGCTATCTCTTCATCGTCGACCGCAAGAAGGACATCATCATCCGCGGCGGCGAGAACATCTCCTGCCAGGAAGTCGAAGCCGCGATCTACGAACATCCCGCCGTGGCCGAGGCAGCGGTGTTCGGCCTGCCCGACGAACGGTTCGGTGAAGTGCCGGGTGCGGTGGTGAAGTATCGCGACGGCGAGGACCTGACCCCCGAACAGCTCTGCGCCTATCTCTACGCGCATATCGCGGCGTTCAAGGTGCCGCAGCGCATCTGGACCTCGGCGGAACCGCTGCCCCGGCTGGGGACCGAGAAGATCGACAAGGTCGGCCTGCGCGCGAAATATCAGGCCATCGCGGCGGCTGAGGCTGGCTGATCCCGAGTCCGCGTCAATCCGGCTTGAATCGTCACCCCGGACTTGTTCCGGGGTCCACCGCGCCGCTTACCAACAGGTTTCGGCTCTTGTGGGCCGGTGGATGCCGGAACAAGTCCGGCATGACGGACTTGAAAGCCCCTGCCCTTTCCCCGCCCCCTTCGCCACGATAGAGCAGCATGATGGCGGTCCCTGACGCACTCCCGAACCTCGACCGGCGTAAGCTGCTGATCGGCGGTGGCGTCGGGCTGGGCCTGTTCGTCGCCTGGGGCGTCTGGCCGCGCAACTATGCGCCCAACCTCACCGCCGCGAAGGGCGAGACGATCTTCGGTGCCTGGCTGAAGATCGGCACCGACGGGCATGTCACCGTGGCGGTGCCGCAGGCCGAGCATGGCCAGGGCGTCTATACCACCCTGCCGCAGATCCTGGCCGACGAGCTTGGCGCGGACTGGCGCACCGTCGCGGTGCAGCCGGCGCCGCTCAACCCGCTCTACGCCAACCCGATGGCGGCCGACGTGCTGTTCGAGGGCGTGTTCGACACGCTGCCGGCACCGCTCCGCTCGGGCCATGCGTCGCGTACCGCACTGGTGCTGACCGGCGGGTCGACCTCGGTGCGCGCGTTCGAGGGCGATCTGCGCAATGCGGGCGCGGCGGCGCGGGTATTGCTGTGCAAGGCTGCGGCGAAGCGCTGGAAGGTCGATTGGCAGGCCTGCGGCACGGCGGGCGGTTTCGTCATCCACGGCACCGACCGGCTGCGCTTCGGCGAACTCGCGGCCGCCGCTGTCGGCGGATCGCTGCCCAACCCGCTGCCGCTGCGCAGCGGCGACACCAACCGCCTGCTCGGCCAGTCGCTGCCCCGGCTCGACGTGCCGTCCAAGGTCGACGGCTCGGCCAATTTCGCCGGCGATGTCCGCCTGCCCGATATGGTCTTCGCCGCGATCCGCCAGGGGCCGGTGGGCGACTCGAAGCTGATCAGCGTCGATCGCGCCGCCGCCGACCGGATCCGCGGCGTGCTGTCGGTCGCGACCAACGACAAATGGGTTGCGGCGATCGGCAGCAACTGGTGGGCGGCGAACCAGGCGCTCGCGGCGATGCGCCCGCGCTTCGAGACGCGGGGCGCGATCATCAGTTCGAGCGGTATCGAGGACGCGCTGACCGCGGCGCTCGACGGGCCCGGCGAGCGCATGGCGGCGGAGGGCGACCTCTCCGCCGCGTTCAAGGGCGCCCGGCTGGTCACCGCCGAATATCGCGCCGGCCTCGCGGTCCATGCCGCGGTCGAGACGATGACCGCCACCGCGCATTATGCCGATGGCCGGCTCCAGCTCTGGCTGCCGACCCAGGCGCCGGGGCTCGCCCGGGCCGCGGCGGCGGGGGTGCTCGGCCTCTCGGAGGACAATGTCGTGGTCCATCCGATGCTGATCGGTGGGTCGTTCGGCGCCAATCTCGAACATCTTGCCGCCGAGCAGGCGGCAATCCTTGCCGAGAAGCTCAAGCGCCCGGTCCAGCTCGTCTGGTCGCGCAGCGAGGACATGATGCACGACCGCTACCGCCCGCCGGCCGCCGCGCGCATGTCGGCGCGGCTCGGGCCCAACGGGCAGATCCTCGGCTGGCTCGCCAAGATCGCCGCCCCGACCACCGGGCGAGAGCTTGCCGGGCGGCTGATGGGGGCCGACAAGGCAGCGCAGGCAGCGCTCGCGCTGCCGGGGGTGGGGGACGGCTATGCGGTGGCGGGGGCCAAGCCCTTCTACCGCATCCCCTCTTACGCCATCGATCACCATCCGGCCGAGATCGGCGTGCCGACCGGCCATTGGCGCTCCGGCGCGCACAGCTACACCAGCTTCTTCACCGAATGTTTCCTCGACGAGCTGGCGCATGTCGCCGGGACCGAGCCCCTGTCGTTCCGCATCGGCATGCTCGGTGGCGATGCGCGGCTGGCGCGTTGCCTGTCGACCGCCGCGTCGCTCGGCGGCTGGGAGGGCGGCATCCAGGGCAGCGGTCAGGGCATCGCCTGTCACAGCTTTCGCGGCAGCCATATCGCGGTGCTGGCCGAGGCGCATATCGACGAAGGCCAGCGGGCGGTGGTCGACCGGATCGTCGCGGCGGTCGATTGCGGGCGCCAGGTCAATCCCGATGTGGTCCGCCAGCAGATCGAGGGTGGGCTGATCTTCGGCATGGGGGCGGCTTTGGGCGGCGCGACGACCTTTACCGAGAATGTCGCCGATGCGCGCACCTTCGGCGATATCGGCCTGCCGCGCCTGGCCGATACGCCCGATATCACGATCGAGATGATCCGCAGCGAGGCCGATCCCGGCGGCGTCGGCGAGCTGGGCGTACCGCCGATCGCCCCCGCCATCGCCAATGCGCTTCAGGCCTCCACGGGTTTCCGCATGCGCACCCTTCCGCTGACCCCCGGCGAGGCATGATCCTCCCGGCGGGCCATCCGGCCATCCCTTCGCCCAAAGTGGGAGTGCTGCTGATCAATCTCGGCACGCCCGATGCGCCCGATGCCGGGTCGGTGAAGCGCTATCTGGCCGAATTTCTGTCCGACCGCCGCGTGGTCGAGATACCACCGATCCTGTGGCAACCGATATTGCGCGGTATCATCTTGAAGACGCGTCCAAAAAAGTCGGCGCATGCCTATGGCCTGGTGTGGCGCGAGGACGGATCGCCGCTTGCCGCGATCACCCGGGCTCAGGCGACGGCGCTTCAGGGCGCGTTCGGACCCGACGTGATGGTCGATTGGGCGATGCGCTACGGCAACCCGGCGATCGGCGCCAGGCTGGCGGCGATGAAACAGGCGGGGTGCGAGCGAATCCTGCTCGCACCGCTCTATCCGCAATATTGCGCAGCGACGACCGCGACGGCGAACGACAAGGCGTTCGAGGCGCTGGCCGGCATGCGCTGGCAGCCGGCAGTACGCACCTTGCCATCCTATCATGACGAGCCGATGTATATCGCCGCCTTGAAGGCCTCGGTGGAGGCGTCGCTCGCCACGCTCGACTTCGAGCCCCAGGCGATCGTCGCCAGCTTCCACGGCATGCCGCAGCGGACGCTCGAGCTGGGCGATCCCTATCATTGCCATTGCCGGAAGACGGCGCGGCTGCTCGGCGAAGCGTTGGGGCGGGAGCTGATCGTCGCCTTCCAGTCGCGCTTCGGGCGGGCGAAATGGCTCGAACCCGCCACCGACAGGACGCTCGAAGGGCTGCCGGGCAAGGGCGTGACGAAGGTCGCGATCGTCTCGCCCGGCTTCTCCGCCGACTGCCTGGAGACGCTGGAGGAGTTGAACATCCGGGGGCGGGAGAGCTTCCTCGCGGCGGGTGGGACGGATTTCGCCTATCTGCCCTGTCTCAACGACAGTCCGACGGGCATGGAAATGTTGCGCACATTGCTGCAACGAGAGCTTGAAGGCTGGAACCGGCCCGCCTAGCCTGATCCCCGGGCAATGATTCCAGGAGAGAGATATGGCACGCGTCGCGATCGTCACCGGCGGCACCCGCGGAATCGG
Source organism: Sphingomonas sp. GW821-FHT10F11 (assembly GCF_058809095.1). Lineage (NCBI taxonomy): Bacteria > Pseudomonadati > Pseudomonadota > Alphaproteobacteria > Sphingomonadales > Sphingomonadaceae > Sphingomonas > Sphingomonas sp. GW821-FHT10F11. The sequence continues at coordinate 137,694 of NZ_JBXASH010000004.1, read as the reverse complement.
CGAGGCGATCAGCCTCGCGCTCAAGGACATGGGGATGACCGTCGCGGCCAATTATGCCGGCAATGACGAGCGCGCCCGCGAGTTCACCGATCGCACCGGCATCGCCGCGTATAAATGGGACGTGGGCGACTACGACGCCTGCCAGGCCGGCTGCGGGACGGTCGCCGAGGAACTCGGCCCGGTCGATGTGGTGGTCAACAATGCTGGCATCACCCGCGACGGCACGATCCTGAAGATGACCTACCAGATGTGGAAGGAGGTCATGGACACCAATCTCGGCGGTTGCTTCAACATGGCCAAGGCCGTGTTCCCCGGCATGCGCGAGCGGAAATGGGGGCGGATCGTCAATATCGGGTCGATCAACGGCCAGGCCGGCCAGTACGGCCAGGTCAATTATGCCGCCGCGAAATCGGGCATCCACGGCTTCACCAAGGCGCTGGCGCAGGAAGGCGCGCGGGCCGGAGTGACGGTCAACGCGATCGCGCCAGGCTATATCGATACCGACATGGTCGCGGCGGTGCCGGCCGACGTGCTGGAGAAGATCGTGGCGAAGATCCCGGTCGGGCGGCTCGGCCAGGCGCATGAGATTGCGCGCGGCGTTGCGTTCCTGTGCTCGGAAGAGGGCGGGTTCGTGACCGGGTCGACTTTGTCGATCAATGGCGGGCAGCATATGTACTGACGGTTGCAGGCGGCACTGCGTGCCGCCGGTGCGCATAGCGCAGCAACCGGCACGGCCGGCGGGTGGGCTTGCCCAACCCGACCGACGACGGCTTTGCCGCCGGCGCGCCGATTGGGTGACTTGGAAGGACTCCACAAAGGTTGAGGGCCGGCACCTCGCGGCACCGGCCCTCGCCCTCGTTACACCACGCGAGGGTTTTCATTAGCGGCGGCAGTAGCGCGGATCGTCCGAGCGATCGATCGCGCGGCCGGCCAGCGCGCCGGCACCGGCGCCGAGCACCGTGCCCAGCAGGCGGTCGCCACGGCCCGCAACGGTGTTGCCCAGCAGGCCGCCGGCGATCGCGCCGACCACCGTGCCGGTGTCGTTGTTGCAACGCGCACGGTAGCTGCGGTTATAGCCGCGATAGTTCCGGCGGCTGTCATAGCCGCGATCGTCGCGATAGCCGCGGTCATAGTCGCGATAGCCCCCGTCGTAACGGCTGTCGTAACGGTCGCCGCGATAATGGCGGTCGTAATTCTGCGCGGCGGCGGGCGTCGCGGGGATCAGGGCGGTGGCACTCATCGCGAGGGCCGCACCGGCCAGGGACAGTTTCTTGAACATGGCGAGTCTCCTCTGAATGCCGTGTCGTTGGAGCCCTTATGGGTGAGTCGGTTTGAGCCCGTCCTGAATGGAGTCGTTAGGCGGCGTTCATGATGCGGAAGGCGGTTGCGCCCGCGCCGCAGGTCGATCAGGGCGATGGCAATGCGCATCCTCGCCTCAGTCCTGCTGCTCCTTTTCCTGACGCCGCCATGGATGGGGGAGAAGAGGCTGGCGCTGCTTGGGCCGGATCCTGTGTTCGACGCGAAGCGGATCCCGCTCGACGAAGCGGACCCGGCGCTGAAGCGTGTGGGGCAACTGACCTGGCTCGGCGGGGTGGAGTTGACGAGCCGGGACTCCGCCTTTGGCGGTTTCTCGGCGCTTGCCGTTTCGGGCGACCGCTTCACCCTGCTCAGCGACGGCGGCAATATCGTGCGCTTCCGGATGGATTCGCACGGGCGCCTGAGCGAGCGAGGTTTTGCCGAACTGCCCGCCGGGCCCGGCACGGGCTGGCTCAAGCAGGACCGCGACAGCGAATCGCTGGCCATCGACCCGAAGACCGGCCGGCTCTGGGTCGGATTCGAGCGGGCGAATGCGATCTGGCGCTTCTCGCCCGGTTTCGCGCGCGGCGCGGCACATGCAGCGCCGCCCGCCATGGCGGATTGGCCGACCAATACCGGGGCGGAGGCGATGGCGCGCCTGCCCGACGGCGGATTCATCGTGATCGGGGAACGGGAGCCCTGGCCGGGCCGCAAGGGCAGGGCAGCGATTCGTTTTGCGGGCGATCCGGCGGAGCGGCCGAACAAGGGCTTCCGCTTCAGCTATGTGCCGCCGGCGCATTATGATCCGAGCGACATGGCGGTGCTGCCCGATGGCAGGCTGCTGGTGCTCAACCGGCGATTCGCCCTGCCGTTCAATTTCTCGGCGAAGCTGACGGTGATCGATCCGCGCGCGATTCGCCCGGGCGCGGTGGTGCGCGGGCGCGAGATCGCGACCCTGGCCAAGCCGCTGCTCCATGACAATTTCGAAGGTGTGGCGGTGACGCGGGAGGGCAAGGCGACCATCGTCTGGATCGTGTCCGACGACAATCAGCTGTTCCTGCAGCGCAGCCTGTTACTGAAATTCAGGCTTGAGCCCGATCCGCCGGCCCCAATTCGCCAGCAGGGGCGGCGCTGACACGCAAAATGGCCCGCTTCCCACGGGAAGCAGGCCATTTGTTTTTTCGAACCGAATCGAAAAGGTTAGGCGGCCACCGCGACGGTGCCGAGCTTCTTGCGGACGTCGCGCTTCAGGCGGCGTGCACGAAGCGACAGCTTGTCGTCCGAGGTCTTGACCAGCCAGTTGTCGAGGCCGCCGACATGCTCGACCGAACGCAGGCCGTGCGTCGAGACGCGCAGCTTGACGCTGGTACCCAGCGCTTCGGACATCAGCGTGACGTTCTGCAGATTCGGCAGAAAGGTACGCTTGGTCTTGTTGTTGGCGTGGGAGACGTTGTTTCCCACCAGCCGGCCCTTGCCGGTCAGCTCGCAAATGCGCGACATGAGTCGTATTCCTGAGTTTCGGCCAGACCGAGCTGGCTGGTCCCGTAAAGGCGGCGCGGATAGCCGTAACGGGACAGTGCGTCAACCGATTCAGGCTTTACCCATGCAACCTAGTGCGGCGATGTAGGTTAATTACGGTAACGATTCGATTACCTCGATTTGGAGAATGCCCATGCGCGCCCTGCTAGCCCTGGTTGGAATCGCCGCCGTCGTCGTCGCCGTGATGCTGTCGCTCGGCCTGTTGACCCTCAAGACCACGCCTGGCTCGCTGCCCAGCATCAGCGTCAATGGCGGCGCCGCGCCGTCGGTCGATGCCAATATCGCCACGGTGAGCGTCGGCACGACGAACAAGACGATCGAGGTCCCGACCGTCACCACCACCGAGAAGACGATCACCGTGCCGACGGTGACGATGAACAAGCCCGCCGACGCGGCGAGCAACACCGCCCAATAAGGTCCTGCGCGCCGCCCGGACTGGTCCGGGCGGCGCTGCTGGGGCAAGAGGCGGCGTGTTCCCGATTCCCGCCCCGATGCGCGCTGCGCTCGACGCAGCCGCCCAGGCCGCTGCCGCGGGGGAAGTGCCTGTCGGCGCGGCTGTCGTCCTCGACGGCAGGATTCTGGCGGTCGCCGCCAATGCGCCGCGCGCGCTGCACGATCCGACCGCCCATGCCGAGATGCTGGCGATTCGCGCCGCGGCCGAGGCGATCGGCGGCGACCGGCTGTCCGATTGCGACCTGTGGGTGACCTTGGAGCCGTGCGCGATGTGCGCGGGGGCGATCGCCCATGCCCGGATCGCACGGCTCTATTACGGCGCCAGCGACCCCAAGGGCGGCGCGGTCGAGCATGGCCCGCGGCTGTTCGCCCAGCCGACGGTGCATCACCGGCCCGAGGTCTATCCGGGGATCGGCGAGGCTGAGGCGGGCGCGCTGTTGAGAGATTTCTTCGCGGCGCGGCGCTAAACGCCCTCTCCCGTCGGGGAGAGGGCCGAGCTGCGCAGCAGCGAGGGGGAGAAGGCTCGGTCGGAACGGTTCGCATGAGTCCCACCGCCCGTTCCGACCGAGCCCTCTCCTTCCCGAACCTTCGGTTCTCTGCCTCTCCCCGACGGGAGAGGCACTTTGTCACCGCACGTCACTCTCCGGGATCGGCACGATCTTGATCTCGACCCGGCGATTCGCCGCGCGGCCCGGTTCGGTGTCGTTCGCCGCGATCGGCTGCAGCTCGCCAAAGCCGCGGATGCCGATTCGCGCCGGCTGCACGCCGCGCGTCTCGAGATAGTCGGCGACCGAACCCGCGCGTCGTTCCGACAGGTCCTGGTTGTACGCCTCGCTGCCGGTCGAATCGGTATGGCCGTAGATGTCGATATAGGTGCGGTCATATTGGCCGAGCACCTGCCCGACCTGATCGAGCGTTCGCCGGAACTGCGGCTCGACCGCCGCGCTGTTATAGGCGAAGTTGATGCCCGATGGGATGTTGAGGATCAGGTCGTCGCCCTGGCGGATCACCTGCACGTCGGTGCCCGCGGTGCGTGCGCGCAGCTCGCGTTCCTGCTTGTCCATATAGGCGCCGATCCCGGCACCGGCGATGCCGCCGATGCCCGCGCCGACGATCTTCGCGGTGCGGTCATTCCGGCCGCCGACGATGTCGCCGAGCAGATAGCCGCCCAGCGCGCCGCCGATCCCGCCGATCGCCGTCTTGGAGATGCGCCGTTCGCCCGTGACGGGATCGGTGGTGCAGGCGCTCGTCATGATCAGCGCGGCAAGGGCCGCGGCGGCGAGCAGGTGGTTCGACGGCTTCATCTTTCTCTCCCCTTTTACGGCGCGTGTAAGCGCCGCCCAATCCCGGTTCAACACGCCTTGCCGCCCGCTTGTTCCGCATCCGATTCGATCTTCGGCGGCACGGGCGGTTGTGCAGGCGCGAGAAACCCGCCAAAGACTTGCCGAGCGCCATGGCACCGCTTCCCCCCTTCCCCTGGATCGACGTCGCGATCATCCTTGCGCTGATCGTGCTGAACGGCGTTTTCGCGATGTCGGAGCTGGCGATCGTCTCGTCGCGCAAGGCCCGGCTCGAGGCGATGGCGCGCGCGAAGAAGCGCGGCGCGCGCACCGCGCTGGCGCTCGCGGCCGACCCCGGCAAGATCCTGTCGACCACCCAGATCGGCATCACGCTGATCGGCATCATGGCGGGCGCCTATTCGGGCGCGAGCCTGGGCGGGCCGGTCGCGGCCCGGCTGATGTTCCTCGGCCTGTCGCCCGAGGCGACCCAGACGATCGGCTTCGGCATCGTCATCGCCCTCACCACCTATGCCTCGCTCGTCGTCGGCGAGCTGGTGCCCAAGCAGATCGCACTGCGGGCGCCCGAGCCGATCGCCGCGATGATGGCGGGCCCGGTCAGCATCCTCGCCTGGTGCACCGCCCCGGTGGTCTGGCTGCTCGATTCGTCGAGCGGCGCGCTGTTCCGCCTGATGGGCCTGAAGCGCGAGACCGAGGATCATGTGACGGCGGAGGAGCTCCACCTGATCGTCGCCGAGGCAAGCAAATCCGGCGTGATCGAGGAGCATGAACGCTCGATCATTTCCGGCGTGGTCCGCCTGGCCGACCGGCCGGTGCGCGAAGTGATGACGCCGCGCACCGATGTCGAATGGATCGACGTGACGCTCGACGATGCCGGCATCCGCGCCGCGCTGATGGCGGCATCGCACAGCCGCATGCCGGTCGCCGACGGCTCGGTCGATTCGGTGATCGGCGTGGTCCAGGCGCGTGACATTGCGGTGGCTTTGTTCAAGGGCGAGCCGCTCGACCTGCGCGTGCTGATGCGCCAGGCACCGGTGGTGATCGACCAGATCGACGCGATGGACGCGCTCGATGCGCTGCGCCAGGCCGAGGTGCCGATGGCGCTGATCCATGACGAGTACGGCCATTTCGAAGGCATCGTGACGCCGGCCGATCTGCTCGCGGCGATCGCGGGCGAATTCGCATCGGATACCGATCCGGACGATGCGCCTTCGGTGGTCGAGCGCGACGACGGGTCGCTGCTCGTCGCGGGGCAGATGGCGGTCGACGCGCTGGCCGAACGGCTCGGCATCGATCTGCCCGAGGACCGCGACTATGCGACGGTCGCGGGCCTTGCGCTCGCGGTATTCCGCCATTTGCCGGGCGAGGGCGAAAGCTTCATCGAGCAGGGCTGGAAGTTCGAGGTGGTCGATCTCGACGGACGGCGGATCGACAAGCTGCTGGTGAGCGAGGCGAAGAGGAAGCGCTAGGATGGAGCCCGCCTTCGCCGCTTATGTCTCCCGTTGGCGGATCGGCCTGCTGGTGATCGGTGCCCTGGGGTTCGTGGCAGGCGGGATGTTCATGCTTCGCGCGAATGACCTGTTTACCGTGGCGATCGGCTGGGCGGGGATCCTGTTCTTCGGCCTGTGCGCGATCGTCGGTACGCGCCAGCTCTTCCGCTTCGGGCCGGTCATGGAGGTAGACGCGCGCGGAGTCCTCTGGCGACGCTGGTCGAATGAACCGATCCCGTGGAGCGCGATTTCGTGGATCGAGGTCCAGGGGGCGGGGCTGGGCAGTTTCGTGTGCCTGTGGCTGCACGAACCCGAGCTTTATCGTTCCCGCCATCTGACGGGCTGGCTGGCCGGCGCCAACAAGGCGATGGGGTTCGGCGACATCCCGCTCAACATGATGGGCACCGATCGCCGCTTCGACGACCTGGTCGAGGCGTTCGACCGCTTCGCGCCCAGGCGACGGGGGCGTGGCAGAGGCCGCCCGACGCGACCGGCCTGAGGCTTCCCGGTTTAGCCCAGCTTCCCGAATTCCGCCTCATAGGCGACACGGTCGCCCGCGGCGAGCAGGCGGGCCTGCTCGATCCAGCGGTCGCGCGCCAGCCGGCCGCGGAAACTGCCGAGGCGGGCGTCGAGATCCTGCGCCTGGTCAGGTGTCAGCGCGGCGATCTGGTCGATCCGCGTGATGCCGAGTTCTGCCAGGGTGGCGACCAGCTTGGGGCCGAGGCCCTTTAGCTGAGTCAGGTCCGCGGCGGCAGGCGCGGGCGTGGGAACCGGCGCTGGAGCCGGGGCAGGCTCGGCTATGGGCTCGGGTTCCGGCTCGGCCATCTCGACGGCGATCGAGGCGGGCGTCGCGTCGAACGCGGCGGCAGCGACGATCGGCTCGTCGGCGAGCGGGGGCGGGCTGGGCGCGACCGGAGGAGCCACGGTCGATCCGGGCGCGCCCTGTTCGGCTGCGGTGCGGTTCGCGGTGACGATATGGTCGGCGGCGCTGCGGTCTCGCCTGAGCTTGATGCCCCAGAGGATGCCGGCGATCACGACGATCGCGAGCAGTGCGATCAGGATCAGGGGGGCGGTCGTTTCCATGTTCTGGCTCCGTGGGTTGCCGGCCATCCCTATCGCAGGACGGGCCGGCAGCGCCACCGGCTCGTCAGTCGCCCGCGCGCCTTTTGTCGGCGAGGCGGGTCAGCCTGACGAATTCCTGTCGCCAGATGCCCTGCTGGTTGCCCGCCAGCGCGCGGGCATCGGCAAGGCTGAAGCTGCCGAGAAATGTGTCGCCGCGCAGTCTCTGGCCGAACGCGGCGACCGCCGCGACAAAGGCCATGTCGCCGCTCGGTGCCGTTGCGCTCGTCATGAGGCTGGCGGGCACCGGCCGCGTGATCAGCCGAGATTGCTGCCCGTCCGGCAGCTTGTAGCGAAGCTTGACGAAGCCAAGCTCGGTGCCGCCTCCACGGGGTGAGGTCGGCCTGGCGGCATAGCGCCGCTCCTCGGCCCAGCCCTTCGCATAGGCCGGCATCACCTCATAGAGCGCGGTGACCTGATGCCCGGCGCCGATATCGCCGGCGTCGACCGAATCATTGTTGAAATCCTCCTCGGCCAAAGCGCGGTTCTCATAGCCGATCAGGCGATATTGCTTCACCTCGGCGGGGTTGAACTCGACCTGGACCTTCACGTCCTTCGCGACCGTGACCAGGGTCGCCGACAATTGCTCGTCGAGCACTTTCCCCGCCTCCATCGCGCTGTCGATATAGGCGTAGTTGCCGTTCCCCAGGTCGGCGATGTGCTCCATCATCGCCTCATTGTAATTGCCCTCGCCGAAGCCGAGCGTGGTCAGGGTGATGCCGTCGTCGCGGTTCGACGTGACGAGCGCTTCGAGCGCCTTGGTGTCGCTGATCCCGACGTTGAAATCGCCGTCGGTCGCCAGGAAGATGCGGTTGACGCCGCCCTTCATGAAGACCGACCGGGCAGTATCATAAGCGAGCTGGATGCCCTCGCCCCCGGCGGTCGATCCGCCCGCCTTTAGGCGGGCGAGCGCTGCCTTCACCGCCTCCTTGTCCGCGGTCGGCTTCAGCACCATACCCGCATTGTCGGCATAGACGACGATCGACACGCGGTCGTCGGGGCGGAGCTGGTCGGCCAGGCGCGTCAGCGCTGCCTTGACCAAAGGCAGCTTGTCGGGATCGTCCATCGACCCCGAGACATCGACCAGGAAGACGAGGTTGGCGCGGGGTCGCGCGGCGGTCGTCACGTCATAGGCGCGCAGGCCGATGCGGAGCAGGCGCGATTCCGGATTCCACGGTGTCGTCGAAACACTGGTCGTCACGCTGAACGGCTGGGAGCGATCGGTCGGGCGCGGATAATCGTAACGGAAATAATTGATCATTTCCTCGGTGCGCACGGCCTCGGACGGCGGCGTCTCGCCATGGTTCAGCAAGCGCCGGACATTGGCATAGGAACCGGTGTCGACATCGACCGAGAAGGTGGAGACGGGATTGGTCGCGACCCACTGGATCGGGGCGACCGGTCGGCCGTCATAACGTTCGGTGTTTTCGGGCGCGCCATAGGGCGCGCTCGAGTATTCCGCGAGGGCGGGCGATGACGGCGCCATGGCAGGCGACGGGGGCTCCATCACATCCATCAGACGCAGAGACTCGGATACTGGCGCATATGGCGGTCGCGGCGCCGAGCTGACCAGCAAGGCGATCAGCCCCGACGTGAGCAACAGGCTGATCGATCCGGAAGCGACTGCAGGACGGAACCTCATCGACTCTCTCCCTATATTCTCTCCATTGATGTAATGGTATAACATAATATCAACATTGCCAAGTCAGACGAGAGGGCCAAGTCAGACGAGAGGATTGTGCGGCGCGTCGATTCAACGTCGCTGCGGATCATGGCAGGGTGGAATCGGACGACGCCTTTGTCAGGCACGCCCCGCTCTTTCTCAGCTTGAAGATTACAGGAGAGTCGCTCGCACCAATTGCCGGCCACGGCACCTGTTATCGACCTGTTATCGACCTGTTATTCACCTGTTCCTGACCTGTTATCCGATAACAGGTGGCTGGGCGGTAACAGTCTGAAACATCGCTATTAAAGCGGGATCGGAATCCAACATAACAGGTGAGAAAAAAATTTCGCTCAAATAACAGGTGGAACAGGTGGAACAGGTGGAACAGGCGGTGCTTCTCCACCGAATCAACGGGTTCGGGCGACCTCGCGCCAGCCGATGTCGCGGCGGCAGAAGCCGGTGGGAAAGTCGATCGCGGCGACCGCGCGATAGGCGTCGGTCTGGGCCGAGGCGATATCGGGGCCGGTCGCGGTGACCGCCAGAACACGTCCGCCGGATGCGACCAGCTTGCCGTCATCCAGGCGCGTGCCCGCCTGGAAGACGCGCGCGCCGAGCGCCTCGGCGGCATCGATCCCGGCGATGGCGCCGCCGGTCTCGGGCGTACCGGGATAGCCCTTCGCGGCCATCACCACGGTCAGCGCGGTATCGGGCGAAAAGCGTAAAGGTGCCCGGTCGGCCAGCCGCCCTTCGGCGGTATCCAGCATGACCTCGAGCAGGTCGTCCTCCAGCCGCGTCATCAGCACCTGGCATTCGGGGTCGCCGAAACGGGCATTATATTCGATCAGTTTGGGGCCATCGGCGGTGAGCATCAGGCCCGCGAACAGGACACCCGAAAAGGGCGTGCCCGCCGCCTTCATCGCGGCCACGGTAGGCAGGACGATCTCATCGATCGCCTGCTGCTCGAGGTCGGGCGTCAGCACGCGCGCCGGGCTGTACGCGCCCATGCCGCCGGTATTGGGGCCGGTATCGCCGTCGCCGACGCGCTTATGGTCCTGGGCCGAGCCGAAAAGCAGGATCGCCTCGCCGTCAGTGAGTACGAACAGGCTGGCTTCCTCGCCGTCGAGGAATTCCTCGATCACTGCCTCGGCGCCGCGCACCGCGAACAGATCGTCCAGCGCCGCTTCGGCTTCTTCGCGCGTCATCGCGACCGTCACGCCCTTGCCCGCGGCAAGCCCGTCCGCCTTCACCACCACGGGTAGGCCGAAGTCGCCGAGCGCGGCTTGGGCGCCATCGCGCGAGGTGACGCGGGCATAGCCGGCGGTCGGGATGTGGGCGCGCGCGCACAGATCCTTGGTGAAGCCCTTCGATCCTTCGAGTTGGGCCGCCGCCTTGTTCGGCCCGAACACCGGAATGCCCATCATCCGGATATTGTCGGCAAGCCCGTCGACCAGCGGCGCCTCCGGACCGATCACGACCAGGCCGATCGAATGGCGGTGGCAGAAATCGATCACCGCGCGGTGATCGGCAGGGTCCAGCTCGGCCAGTTCGGCATGGTCGGCGATGCCCGGATTGCCGGGCGCCGCAAACAGCTTGCCGAGGCGCGGCGATTGCGCGAGGCGCCACGCGAGCGCATGTTCGCGGCCACCGGAGCCGATCAGCAGGACATTCATGACCGACCCCTTTAACGACGATATCGACGACAAGACCGGGCGGCTCGTAGCCGAGCAGATGCCGGGCGACAACGCCGCGCCGCTCGGCGTGGGCGAACTGGCGCTGAAGCTCAAGCGCCTCGTCGAGGGCGAGTTCGGCCATGTCCGGCTGCGCGGCGAGATTTCCGGCTACAAGCGCGTCGCCTCGGGCCATGCCTATCTCAGCCTCAAGGACGACAGCGCGGTGATCGACGGCGTGATCTGGAAGGGCCAGGTCGCGCTGATCCCGTTCCAGCCACAGGACGGGATCGAAGTGATCGTGACCGGCAAGGTCACCACCTATCCCGGCCGCTCGAAATATCAGATCGTGATCGAACGCATGGAGCTGGCGGGCGAGGGCGCGCTGATGGCCTTGCTCGAAAAGCTCAAGGCCGGGCTCGCCGCGGAAGGGCTATTCGACAACGCGCGCAAGAAGAACCTGCCTTATCTGCCGCAAGTGATCGGGGTGATCACCTCGCCGACCGGCGCGGTGATCCGCGACATCCTCCACCGGCTGGAGGATCGCTGCCCGACCCATGTGCTGGTCTGGCCGGTCAAGGTCCAGGGTGAGGGCGCCGCCGCCGAGGTCGCGGCCGCGCTGCGCGGGTTCGACGCGATCCAGCCGGGCGGCCCGGTGCCGCGCCCGGACCTGGTCATCGTCGCGCGGGGCGGCGGGTCGATCGAGGATCTCTGGGCCTTCAACGAGGAAGTGGTGGTCCGCGCCATCGCCGCCTGCTCGATCCCGATCATCTCCGCCGTCGGGCACGAGACCGACACGACGCTTGCCGATTTCGCTGCCGACCTGCGCGCGCCGACGCCGACTGCCGCGGCCGAGATGGCCGTGCCGGTGCTCGCCGACCTGCGCCTGACCCTGGAGGCGATGGGTCAGCGGACCGAGCGGTGCGCGCGGCGCTATCATGAGCGCGCGCGGGAACGGCTCGACGCGCTGGTCCGGGTGATCCCGAAGCGCGACGCCCTGCTCGGGCCGCAGCGCCAGCGCGCCGACGATCTCGGCGTGCGGCTCGATCGGGGGCTGGAACGGCGCGTGACCCTGGCGCGGGGCGTGCTCGACCGCTCGGCCGGGGCGCTCCGCCTGTCGGTGCTCGACCGGCGGCTGGAGGATGCGCGGACCCGGCTCGACCGGACCTGGCGGTTGGCCGAATCGCTCAATCCCGACAAATTGCTCGAACGCGGCTATGTCCGCGTCTCGGCGCGGCCCTCGGGCGCGGTCGTCACCACCAGCGCCGCCGCGCGCACCGCCGGCGCCATCACGCTCCACTTCCGGGACGGTCCCGTCGACGCGCGGGTTGAGCGCGCGGGCGGCAAGGCATATGACAAGACCAGCCCGGAACAGCCGAGCCTCTTGTGAGCAGAAATACGATGTTGATGTCGAACAGCGATCGCCCGGCGCGGCTTCATTACATGGCCAATGGTTTCCGCGTGCTCGCGACGGGCGACCATGTCGTCTGCGCGATCTCCGGCGAACGGATCGCGCTCGAGGATCTGCGCTACTGGAGCGTCGCGCGGCAGGAGCCCTATGCCACGCCGCAATTCGCGATGCAGGCGATGGCGCCGCAATGAAGCGACTTCGGCGCTGGGTGGTGGGGGTCACCGCGCTGATGATCGCCGGAAGCTGCACCACCCCGTCGGTATCGCGGCCGACGGTCCAGCGGACCCCGCCCAGCCAGCGCGCGGCGCCGCAGACCGTCCAGCCGCAGCGCGCGCCGATGCGCGTGAGCTTCAGCTATTCGGGCAGCATGATCCAGGGCGGCCTTGTGATCGGCATCGCGCCGGCGGGCACGAGCATGCTCTCCTTCGACGGCGCGGCGATCCCGGTCGCGCCCGACGGCCGCTTCCTGATCGCGTTCGACCGCGATGCGAAGCCGACCGCGACCCTGGTCGCGACGCTTGGCGACGGGCGCGACGTGCGCGACACGCTGACGGTCGCGCCGCGCGCCTGGGACATCTCGAAGCTCGATACCGTACCCAAATATCCGGTGCCCCAGCCGGAATTCGAGAAGCTGCGCCCGGCCGAGCTCGCCCAGATCAACGCCGCGCGCCGCATCGTGACCGACGCGAACGGCTGGCGGGAACCGTTCATGTGGCCGGTGCTGGGCCGCATCTCCACGCTGTTCGGTTCGCAGCGCATCTACAAGAATGGCGAGGCGGGCAGCTATCATTCGGGCCTCGACATCGCCCGGCCGACCGGCACGACCGTGCTCGCGCCCGCCGACGGCGTGGTCATCCTCGCCGCCGATCATCCCTTCACGCTGGAGGGCAATCTGCTGATGATCGACCATGGCATGGGCCTCAACACCGCCTTCCTGCATCTGTCGAAGATCAATGTGCGGGTCGGTGAGCGGGTGCGGCGCGGCCAGCCCGTCGGGCTGGTCGGGATGACGGGGCGTGCGTCCGGGCCGCATCTCCACTGGGGGATGAAGTGGCGCGATTCCCGCATCGATCCGCTGCTTGTCGCTGGCCCGATGCCGGTCACGCAATAATCGCCGCTTCGCAGCTGCAATAAAGTTACGCAAAACTAGGCGGCTACCTGCCTAACATGTCGGTCGTGTGTCATTTTGGATACACGCCCGACGAAAGCTGCGCGCCGAATATGAATGCCACCTTTACAGCCGCTGGCCGCTTGTCCCATCACACCGCCATGTCTCTTGGGGCCGTATTGCGTGCGGCCGATGGGGGCTTGGCAATCACCTTGCCGGACCGCGCAAAGCGGCCGGAGGGGTCAAGCGAGGGAAAATATTCGTGATCAATCCAGACAATCTGGCGCGTAAGGCGCGCCTGCTCGCCACCGCTGCGCCGTTCGCGCTGGTGCTGGCAGCCAGCCCTGCGTTCGCGCAGACGGCCCCGGCTCCGGCTGCGACCGTTCAGGACGGCCAGACCGCCGCCGCTGACGAGGGCACCGACATCGTCGTGACCGGCACCCTGTTCCGCCGCACCGACACCGAGACGGTGTCGCCGGTCACCGTCGTGACCACCGAGGCGATGGACGCCCGCGGCATCAACACCGTCCAGGATGCAATCCAGCAGCTGTCGTCGAACAACGGCCCGGCGCTCGGCAACTCCTTCACCGCCAACGGCGCGTTCGCCGGCGGTGCGTCGTCGGTTTCGCTGCGCGGCCTCTCGACCAACTCGACCCTGGTCCTGTTCGACGGCCTGCGCGCCGCTTACTACCCGCTGGCCGATGACGGCTCGCGCAACTTCGTCGATCTCAACACCATCCCCGACGACATCGTCGAGCGGATCGAAGTGCTGCGCGACGGTGCGTCGTCGTCCTACGGCGCAGACGCGATCGCGGGCGTGGTCAACATCATCACCAAGCGTTCGGTCACGGGCGTTTCGGGTCGTGCGGAAGCCGGCGTCGCCGAGGGCGGCTTCGGCGGCAACCAGCGCCTGTCGCTGACCGCCGGCATCGGCGATCTCGATGAGAAGGGCTTCAACGCCTATATCAGCGGCTTCTACTATCGTGCCGAGGAAGTCGAAAACCGCGATCTGGGGTCTCCGTTCAACAGCTCCGATCAGACCGGTATCTGCTTCGAGGGCGTGTGCGGCCATAACGGCCAGGCCTATGGTCTCGAGAACGGCGTGCTGCCCAATAACGGCATTCTGACCGCGCAGGCGGACGGCAACTTCAACCTGTCGAACATCTATGTTCGCCCCGCGGATCAGACCAACACTGCTATCGCCGGAACGCGGTATCAGCTGCTGAACCCCGGCGTCTGCAACGGCGGCGTCGCCTATAACCCGACCGCTGCGGATCGCGTACCGGCGCTCAACGTCAACCTGCCCAACACCGTCTGCCGTGAAGACGGTATCAACAAATACGGCACGGTCGCACCGCACATCGAGCGCTTCGGTGCCTCGTTCAAGGTCACCGCGATGCTCGGCGACAACACGGAAGGCTATTTCCAGGGCAACTTCCAGCAGGCGAGCACGTCCTATGACGGCGGCCCGCCGACCATCCGTGGCAACGCCCCGACCGGCATCTTCTATCCGCAGTTCTCGACCTCGAGCGCCGCGGCGATCCGTGCACCCGGCTCGTTCGTCCTGTCGCTGCCGACCTATGTCTGCCCGCGCGGCACGATCGCGGCCTGCACCGCGGTGAACGGCACGCTCAACCCGAACAACCCGTTCGCGGCCGCAGGCCAGCGTGCGCTGGTCATCGGCAGCATCCCGACCACAACCGGCGGTTCGACGCGTAGCCGCGTGTATCGCGCTGCCGCGGGTGTGTCCGGCGACGTGTTCGACGGCATCAGCTACAAGGTCGACTTCACGGCGATGCACACCGACCTGAAGCGGACCTCCACGGGCTTCGTGTACATCCAGCACCTGCTCGACGTGATCAACGACGGCTCGTACAATTTCGTCAATCCCTATGCGAACAGCCAGGCCGCGCAGGATTACCTGACGCCTGACAACGTCACGAACTCGTCGTCGGATCTTTTCCAGGCGCAGATCAGCCTGGGCAAGGAACTGACGCAGCTTCCGGGCGGTCCTCTGCAGCTCGGCGTCGGCGGATCGGTCTATTACGAAGCGGTGGACGCGCCCAGCGCGAACTCCGACGTCAATGGCCCGACCCAGCGTTACTTCACGCTCAACGCGTTCGGCACCAAGGGTAACCGTACCGTTTCCTCGGCATTCTACGAACTCAACGCGCCGATCATCGACCAGGTCGAGCTGAACGCTTCGGGCCGTTACGATCACTATTCGTCGGGCCAGAGCGCTTTTTCGCCGAAGTTCGGCGTGAAGCTGAAGCCGATCCGCCAGATCATGCTCCGCGGCACCTATTCGAAGGGCTATCGTATCCCGTCCTTCGGCGAGGCGAACGCCCTGCCGACGACCGGTTACGTGTCGCAGGTTGCGGCGAATATCCCCGCGAGCTTCCGCGCGCTGTACGGTGCGGCCTGCGGTACGAACGCCGCCAACTGCCCGGCTTATCTCACCAACTACTCGATCGGCCTGACGACTCTCGCCTCGCCGAACCTGAAGCCTGAGAAGTCGCGCAGCTTCACCGCCGGCATCCTGGTCGAGCCGATGCGGAACGTGTCGTTCACGGTCGATTACTACAATATCAAGAAGACCGGCGCGATCACCTCGCCGTCCTCGGCACCGGCCATTGCTGCCTATTATGCTGGGCTGCCGATCCCGGCCGGCTACAACGTGATTGCGGACGCGCCGGACATCAACAACCCGCTCGCTCGTCCGCGTATCGCCTTCGTTCAGTCCGCCCTGATCAATGCCAACACGATCAAGTCGGAAGGCATCGATTTCGGCGCCAATGCGAAGTTCGATCTGGGTGCGATCAAGTGGACGTCGAACCTCGACGCCAGCCTGATCCTGGAGCTCAGCACGACCTTCCCGGATGGCACCAAGGAGACGTATGTCGACACGCTCGGCAACTTCAACCTGACCGCCGGTTCGGGCACCTTCCGCTGGCGCGGCAACTGGCGGAACACGGTGGAGTACAACCAGTTCGCTCTGACCGGTACCGTGAACTACACTTCGGGCTATGACCTTTCGGCCATGGATCAGGGCACGGGTTATGGCGATTGCGGCCTGTCGCCGGGTTACACGGACTGCCGCGTCAAGAGCTACATCACCGTCGATGCCAACTTGTCGGTTAAGGTCAACGACCAGTTCACCTTCTACGCGAACGTGATCAACCTGTTCGACCGCGCACCCGACATCGATCCGGTCACCTATGGTGCGTATCTCTACAACCCGGTCCAGGCCGGCTACAACGTGTTCGGCCGTCAGTTCCGCGCTGGCGCGAAGTTCAACTTCTAAGCCACGCAGAACGAAAAAATCGGGGCGGATCCTTCGGGATCCGCCCCTTTTTTGTCCAACGATACGGGGTCGGCCAGTCCGCCAGCCGGTCGACGTCACTCCACGGCGAGTTCCAGCTTCCCGTCGCCTTCGTCGACCTTCACCGTCGATCCGTCCTTCACGTCGCCGCGCAGGATCAGGTCGGCCAGCGGATCCTGCAGATAGCGCTGCACCGCGCGCTTGAGCGGACGGGCGCCATAGACCGGATCATAGCCGACCCGTCCGAGCCAGGCCCGGGCGCCATCGGTCAGCTCGAGCACCACCTTGCGATCGGCCAGCAGCTTCTGCACCCGCGACACCTGGATATCGACGATCGGCGCCATCTCGCTCTGCCCGAGCCGGTGGAACAGGATGATCTCGTCCAGCCGGTTGAGGAATTCGGGGCGGAAATGACCGCGCACGATCTCCATCACCTGCGGCTCGACCGAGGACACGTCCGCGCCATCGGCGAGGCTTGACAGATACTGGCTGCCCAGGTTCGATGTCAGGATGATCAGCGTATTGGAGAAATCGACCGTGCGGCCCTGGCCGTCGGTCAGCCGCCCGTCGTCGAGCACCTGGAGCAGGACATTGAACACGTCGCCATGCGCCTTCTCCACCTCGTCGAACAACACGACCTGATAGGGCCTGCGCCGCACCGCCTCGGTCAGCACACCGCCTTCCTCGTAACCGACATAGCCGGGAGGAGCGCCGATCAGCCGGGCGACCGCGTGCTTCTCCATGAACTCGCTCATGTCGATACGCACCATCGCCGACGGATCGTCGAACAGGAATTCGGCCAGCGCCTTGGTCAGCTCGGTCTTGCCGACGCCGGTCGGGCCGAGGAACAGGAAGGAGCCGAGCGGCCGGTTGGGCTCCTGCAGCCCGGCACGGGCGCGGCGCACCGCGGTCGAGACGGCGCGGACCGCCTGGCTCTGGCCGATCACGCGCTTGCCCAGCGCCTCTTCCATGCCGAGCAGTTTGGCGCGCTCGCCCTCCAGCATCCGGTCGACCGGGATGCCGGTCCAGCGGCTGACCACCGCGGCGATATCGTCGGCGGTCACCTCCTCGCGCAGCATCGCGCCCTTGGTGGTCGCTTGCGCCTCGTCGAGCTGGCGGGTGAGTTGCGGGATCGTGCCGTAGGAAAGCTCACCGGCCCTGGCGAGATCGCCCGCGCGCTGCGCCTGCTCTAGCTCGAGCCGCGCGGCGTCGAGCTGTTCCTTGAGCTTCGCCTCGGCGTTGATCTTGTCCTTCTCGCCCTGCCAGCGCGTGGTCAGCTCGGCCGATTGCTGTTCGAGATTGGCGAGTTCGGCCTCGAGCGTGACGAGGCGGTCGCGCGAGGCCGCATCGGTCTCTTTCTTCAGCGCCTCGCGCTCGATCTTGAGCTGGATGATCCGCCGGTCGAGCGTCTCGATCTCTTCGGGTTTGGATTCGACTTCCATGCGGATACGGCTGGCGGCCTCGTCCATCAGGTCGATCGCCTTGTCGGGCAGGAATCGGTCGGTGATGTAGCGGTTCGACAGGGTCGAGGCGGCGACGATCGCGGCATCGGTGATGCGCACGCCGTGGTGCAGCTCATATTTCTCCTTCAGCCCGCGCAGGATCGAGATGGTGTCCTCGACCGTCGGCTCGCCGACGAACACAGGCTGGAAGCGCCGCTGCAGCGCTGCGTCCTTCTCGACATATTTGCGATATTCGTCGAGCGTGGTGGCACCGACGCAGTGCAGCTCGCCGCGCGCCAGCGCCGGCTTGATCATGTTGGACGCGTCCATCGCGCCGTCGGTCTTGCCGGCGCCGATCAGCGTATGCATTTCGTCGATGAACAGGATGATGTCGCCTTCGCCGGCGCGCACTTCGTCGAGCACGCCTTTCAGCCGCTCCTCGAATTCGCCGCGATATTTGGCGCCGGCGATCATGCTGCCGATGTCGAGCGACATCAGCTTCCGGTCCTTCAAGGTATCGGGCACATCGCCGTTGGCGATGCGCAGCGCCAGGCCCTCGGCAATCGCCGTCTTGCCGACGCCGGGTTCGCCGATCAGCACCGGATTGTTCTTGGTGCGTCGGGCGAGGATCTGGATGGTGCGGCGGATCTCCTCGTCACGGCCGATCACTGGATCGAGCTTGCCGTCGCGCGCCGCCTGGGTGAGGTCGCGGGCGAATTTGTTGAGCGCGTCGAACCGGTCCTCGGCGCCCGCACTATCGGCGGTGCGGCCCGCGCGGACCTTGTTGATCGCTGCGTTGAGGCCGTCGGCCGTTACGCCGGCGGCGGAGAGCGCCTTGCCGGCAGCGGTCGTGGTGGACAGCGCCAGCGCGAGAAGCAGCCGCTCGACCGTGACGAAACTGTCGCCCGCCTTGGTCGCGACCTGCTCGGCCTGGTCGAGCACGCGCACCGCGTCATTGTCGAGGCCGGGCGTCTGCTGCGCGCCGCCGCCCGAGACGGCGGGGATCTTCGCGAGCGCCGCGTCGGTTTCGCTCACCGCGCGCTTCGCGTCGCCGCCCGCGGCCGCGATCAGCCCGGCGGCCATGCCCTGCTCGTCCTCGAGCAGCGCCTTCAGGATATGCTCGGGCGCGATGCGCTGATGGCTCATCCGGATCGCGACGGTCTGCGCCGATTGCAGAAAGCCCTTTGCGCGGTCGGTGAATTTTTCCAGGTTCATTGATGTCCCTCCAGATCCGGTCGCGATATGGTGTTGTATATATGCAACACAAGTCTCTCCTGCCGGACTTTTTCACCGTCGCTGTCGAGGGATAGATAGGTGTCACGAACCTGTCTCACCAGTCACACGGGAACGACATGTTCTTCCCATAATTGTGCAACGCACAACGCCTAGGCGGCTCTGGGGCGCCGGGAATGGGGCACCCGCGACATTCACGCCCAAGGGGACTATCGACATGCGCCATCTTCACGCCTGGTTGCTGGCCGGCACCGCCCTGTGCTCGCCTTTCGCCGCGACCGCTGCCGTCGCCGAGGACAAGCCCGCCGCCGCGACCGATACGATGACGGCTGACCCGGTTGACGCCGCGGCGGCCGACGACGCCCCGACCGCCGACATCATCGTGGTCGGGCGCGGCGAGACGCGTCAGGTCCAGCGCATCAGCCAGGTCGATATCGAGCGGCTGCCGGCCGGCACCAGCCCCTTGAAGGCGATCGAGAAGCTGCCCAGCGTGAACTTCCAGGCGGCCGATGCCTTCGGTGCGTACGAATGGTCGGAGCGCGTCTCGATCCGCAGCTTCAACCAGAACCAGATCGGCTTCACGCTCGACGGCATTCCGCTCGGCGACGGCAGCTATGGCAATACCAACGGCCTGCATATCAGCCGCGCGATCTCGTCGGAGAATATCGGCCAGACGATCGTGTCGCAGGGCGCCGGCTCGATCGGGACCCAGGCGACCAACAATCTCGGCGGCACGATCGAGTTCTTCTCGAGCGATCCCAAGCCGGTCTTCGGCATGACCTTGAACGGCACCTATGGCAGCGAGAACACGGTGCGCGCCTTTGGTCGGCTGGACACCGGCGTGCTCGGCGACAACGGGCCCAGCGCCTATGTCTCCTACGGCTTCCTCGACACCGACAAGTGGAAAGGCTTCGGCTCGCAGCGCCAGCATCAGGTCAATGCGAAGTTCGTCGCGCCGGTCGGCACCGTCCGCCTGGTCGGCACCTTCGATTTCTCGGACCGGCGCGAGAACGACTATCAGGATCTGTCGCTCGACATGATCCGCCGCCTTGGCCTGAACAACGACAATATCTCGAACAACTATCCGCTCGCCGTCGTGATCGCCGACACGCTCGCCTATAACAGCGCGCACCCGCTCGCGCCGATCCCCTATCCCGCGCCCTACACCACCGCCGACGACGTCTATTTCGACGCGGCGGGCCTGCGCGTAGACTATCTCGCCTCGCTCGGCGTGGAGACGGCGAAGGACGCGCCGGTCCACGGCATGCTCAAGGCCTATTATCATTCGAACCATGGCCAGGGCATCTGGTACACGCCCTATACCGCCACCCCCGGCGGCGCGCCGCTCTCGGTGCGCACCACCGAATACGATATCCGCCGCAAGGGTGTGTTCGGGTCGATCGGCGGCAAGCTGGCCTTCAACGACATCACGGTCGGCGGCTGGTACGAGAAGAATGATTTCCGCCAGGCGCGGCGCTTCTACGGCCTCACCAGCCGCAATGTCCCGACGCGTGACTCGCTCGAATTCCAGGCCAATCCCTTCTTCACGCAGTGGGATTTCAACTACGATACCGAGACGCTGCAATATTATGTGCAGGACAAGATCGCGCTCGGCGACCTGACGGTCGATTTCGGCTGGAAGGGCTTCGACGTCCGCAACTCGGCGGCGCCGATCGTCTCGGGCGGCCTCGCTTCAGGCAAGATCAAGGTCACCGACTGGTTCCAGCCGCATGCCGGCTTCAACTACAAGCTGAACGACAGCGCCGAGCTGTTCGGCGATTTCACCCAGGTGAAGCGCGCCTTCGTCTCGTCCGCGACAACCGGGCCGTTCGCGACGACCCAGCCGGGCTTCAACGCGCTGCTGACCACCAATAAGCTGAAGCCCGAGGAATCGGACACCTATGAGTTTGGCGGCCGTTACAAGAACCGGTGGTTCAACGGCCTGATCGCCGCTTATTATGTCGATTTCCGCAACCGCCTGCTCGGCGTGACGACGGGTGCCGGGATCGTCGGCAATCCGGTGATCCTGCAGAATGTCGGCTCGGTCCGCGCCTATGGTTTCGAGGCGGCGGGCGAAGTGAAGCTGCCTTACGGCTTCGGCGTCTTCGCGTCCTACAGCTATAACGACTCGACCTATCGCGACAATGTCAGCGCCACCGTGCTGACCAAGGGCAAGACCACGGTCGACAGCCCGAAGCACCTCGCCAAGGGCGAGATCACCTATGACAAGGGCATGTTCTTCGGCCGGTTGGGCGCGAATTACATGAGCCGGCGCTATTTCACCTACACCAACGACCAGTCGGTGCCGGGCCAGGTGCTGTTCGACGCGACTCTCGGCGCCCGAGTCACCCTGCCGGGTGAGCGCAAGGTCGAGGTGCAGCTCAATGCGACCAATCTGTTCGACAAGAAATATGTCTCGACCATCGGGTCGAACGGCTTCGGCAACAGCGGCGACAACCAGACGCTGCTCGCGGGCGCGCCGCAGCAGTTCTTCATGACGGTGAAGACCGCCTTCTGACCGATCGTTTCGCCGCCGTTCCCCGCTTCGGGCAGGAACGGCGGCGATGACCCTCGCCGGGACCCTCCGGCATCGCTACACCAGCCGCAAATTAAGGCGGGTGAGAGTGGATGCGGCGATTTTTGGTGCGGGGGGCGACCGGGCTGGTCGCCTTGTTGATCGTCGTCGCTATCGGGCTTGCGGTGTGGGAGCCGCTGATCTCGACTGCGCCCGACGCCCCACCGGCGCGCGCCTATGACGTGAAAATCGCGCGCGATACGTTCGGCGTGCCGCATATCTTCGGCAAGACCGATGCCGATGTCGCCTACGGCATCGCTTATGCCCATGCCGAGGATGATTTCTCGACCCTGCAGGAAGTGCTCGCGATGACGCGCGGGCGGCTCGGCGCGATGACCGGCGGGGACGGCGCGAAGACCGACTATGTCCTTCACCTGCTCGGCGCGCGCGAGACGGTGGCGCGCGATTATATGAAGCAGCCGGCCGATGTGCGCGCTTTGCTCGACGGCTACGCCTCGGGCCTCAACCGTTATGCCGAAAAGCATCCGGGCGAGGTGCGGCTGGCGAAGCTCTTCCCGGTCGACGGCCGGGATGTCGCGACGGGCTTCGTGCTGCGTTCGCCTTTCTTCTTCGGGCTGGATTCAGTGCTCGGCGCGCTCGCCGGCGACACGCCGCTGCCGAAGGAGAATGCCGGATCAGTCCCGGACGCGCCGGACATCACGCCGATCGGCCCGAACGGCAACGAGAATGGCTCCAATGCCTTTGTCGTCGCGCCGAAGCGGTCCGCGGACGGCTTCACCCGGCTGGTCTCCAACTCGCACCAACCCTGGCGCGGGGGTGTCGCCTGGTACGAACTGGTCGTCCATTCGCAGGCCGGCTGGAACTTCGCCGGCGCGACCTTCCCCGGGGCGCCCTATCCGTTGCTCGGCCACAATCCCACGCTCGGCTGGACCAATACGGTCAACCGGCCCGATCTGATCGATGTCCACAAGCTCGTGCTCAACCCGGCGGGCGACGCCTATCGCTTCGACGGGAAATGGCGGCCGCTCGAAAAGACCCGGGTGTGGCTTCACGTGAAGCTCTGGGGCCCGTTCGTGTTGCCGGTGCCCAAGACAGTGCTGCGGGCGGTGCAGGGGCCAGTGGTCGAGAATGCCAAAGGCGCCTTCGCGCTGCGTTATGGCGGGGCCGACCAGCTCAGGATGGTCGAGGAATATTACCGGCTGAACCGCGCGCGCGATTTCGCCGAATGGCAGAAGGCGCTGGCGATCCAGGGCGTGCCGGCGACCAATTTCCTTTATGGCGATGCGGCCGGGAACATCGCCTATTTCTATAATGCGAGCTTCCTCAACCGGAAGCCAGGCTATGATTATGCCCAGGTCCTGCCCGGCGACACCTCGCGCGATCTGGCGGTGGGCACGGTACCCTGGGCGCAGGTGCCCCGCAACGTGAACCCGGCCTCGGGCTTCCTGATCAACGCCAACAACACGCCTTTCCAGGCGGCGGGAACCGGCTCGGAAATCAAGCCGGCGGACTATTCCCCGCTGCTCGGCATCGAGACCGACACGACCAACCGCGCGACCCGGGCGCTCGAGTTGATGGGGGCCGATCCGTCGATCACCGATGCTGATCTCCACCGCATCAAGTTCGATACTGGCGTCAGCCGGGTAAGCTGGGCCGCGAAATGGTTCGCCGATCTCGCTGCGGTCGACCCGAAGGGCGACAAGTCGCTGATCGCCGCTCAAGCACTGCTGGCGAAATGGGACTGGAACTATGATGGCAGGGGTCCGGCCGACGCGATCGCCGCACTGCTGCTCCGCGCCGGCAACAAATGGCATTATCAGCGCCGGCCCGAGGCCGATCCAAGCGAAGAACTCGCCACTGCTACGGCCTATCTGATGAAGCATTTCGGCCGGCTCGATCCGCCGCTCGGCACGGTGCTCCGCGTGCGGCAGGGCAAGGTCGATCTGCCGATGGACGGCGGCCCCGACGTGCTCCGCGCGGCGGCGCTGTGGGACGAGGCGCCCGACGGCCGGCTCGCGGTGCGGCATGGCGACAGCTTCATCATGTTCGTCGCCTGGGATCGGCAGGGCCGGGTCAGCTCGCAATCAATCCAGCCCTTCGGCGCCGCGACGACCCGGCCCGAGTCGCCGCATTATGCCGACCAGGCACCGCTGTTCGTGCGGCACGAGCTGAAGCCGGTCTGGTTCGATCCGGCCCGGCTCAAGGGTCATGTCGAGCGAGTCTATCGGCCCTGATCAGCCCCGATTGCGCCGCGCAACGGCTGCGTTATACCTGCGCAATATAGTTTCATATTCGAGGACATATCTTCCATGACCATCAAGATGTTCGCGCTTGCGGGCGTGGCGCTCGGCGCGCTTGCGACTCCGGTCGTGGCGGCACCGCCCCAGGCGGCGACCAGGCCGGCTGCTGTCAAGCCTGCGCCAGTCTCCGTTCTCGCGAAAAGCGTCGACATCCCCTATCAGGAATTCACCCTCGCCAATGGCCTGCGCGTGCTGGTCCATACCGATCGCAAGGCGCCGATCGTCGCGGTCTCCGTCTGGTATAATGTCGGCTCGAAGTTCGAGCCTGCCGGCAAGACCGGCTTCGCTCATCTCTTCGAACACCTGATGTTCAACGGGAGCGAAAATGCGCCGGGCGACTATTTCGGCCCGATGAAGGAAGTCGGCGCAACCGACCTGAACGGCACGACCTGGTTCGACCGCACCAATTATTACGAGACGGTGCCGACACCCGCGCTCGACCGTGCGCTGTTCCTCGAGAGCGACCGTATGGGCTATCTCACCGGCGCTGTGACGCAAGGTGTGCTCGACGAGCAGCGTGGCGTCGTCCAGAACGAGAAGCGCCAGGGCGACAACCAGCCCTTCGGTTTGGTCGAATACAGCCAGCTCGACGCGCTGTTCCCGGAAGGCCATCCCTATCGCCATTCGACGATCGGCTCGATGGCAGATCTCGACGCCGCCAGCCTCGCCACGGTGAAGGACTGGTTCCATGACCATTATGCGCCGAACAATGCGATCCTGTCGCTCGCCGGCGATATCGATGTCGCGACGGCGAAGCCGCTGGTCGAGAAATATTTCGGTGCGATCAAGCGCGGCCCGGTGAGCGTGGTGCCCAAGGCCGATGTCCCGACGCTCGCCGCCGCCAAGGCCGAGGTGATGAAGGATCGCGTCTCGACCACCCGCATCTACCGCATGTGGGCCGTGCCCGGCGTCAACGACAAGGATTCGGTCCTGCTCGATGTGACGGCGGGCGTGCTCGGCGGCCTGTCCAGCTCGCGTCTCGACAATGCGCTGGTGCGCAAGGAGAAGATCGCGGTGCGCGTCTCGGCGAGCAACCAGACCTTCGCGCAGATCGGCCTGTTCGAGGTCTATGCCGATGTGAAGCAGGGCGTCGACCCGGCGCTGGTCGCGAAGCGCCTCGATGAGGTGATGGCCGATCTGCTCGCCAAGGGGCCGACCGCCGACGAGGTGCAACGAGTCGCTACCGGCAGCGTGACCAGCACGATCCAGGGCCTGGAATCGGTCGGCGGCGGCAACGGCAAGGCAGCGACCCTCGCCGAGGGTGCGCTCTATTCGAACGATCCCGCCTTCTACAAGAAGCGGCTTGCCACCATGGCCGGCGCGACGCCGGCGACCGTCAAGGCGGCGACCGCCAAATGGCTGAGCCGTCCGGTCTATGCGCTCACCGTCGAGCCGGGCGCTCGCGCCGCCTATACCGAGGCGGCGCCGGTCGAGCCCAAGCCGGCGACCGACACGCCGGTCAAGGGCACGCGCGGCGAGATGCCGGGTGTGGCCAACATCTCCGACATCGATTTCCCACCGGCGGTGCACACCAGCCTCAAGAACGGCATCGAGCTGATCTATGCGCAGCGCGGCGCGGTGCCGATCACCCAGGCGGTGATCAGCTTCGATGCTGGCGTCGCCGCCGATCCGGCGGCCAGGCTCGGCACGCAACAGCTGACGCTCGGCATGATGGACGAAGGCACGACCTCGCTCGATTCGATCGGCATCGCCGAGGCGAAGGAGCGGCTCGGCGCCGCCATCGGATCGGGCGCGAGTTCCGACCGCACCAGCCTGACCCTGTCGGCGCCAAGCCCGAACCTGGTGCCGGCGCTCGACCTGTTCGCCGATATCGTGCGCAACCCGGCCTTCGCGCCGGCCGAGGTCGATCGGGTCAAGAACCAGCAGCTCGCGCAGATCCAGGCCGAGCTGACCAGCCCGAGCGGCCTCGCCTCGCGCGTGATGCCGCGGCTCGTCTATGGTCCGGCCTCGCCCTATGCCAAGTCGTTCGGCAGCGGCGATCCCAAGGCCGTGGCGGCGCTGACCCGCGACGATCTGATCGCGTTCCAGCACGCGTGGATCCGGCCGGACAAGGCGCGGATCTTCGTGGTCAGCGATCGCCCGCTCGCCGAAGTGAAGGCGGCGCTCGACGCCGAATTCGGCGACTGGACCCCGACTGGTCCTGCCGGCGTGAAGGACTTCTCCGCGCCCTCGACGCCGTCGGCGCCGAAGATCGTGCTGATCGACCGGCCGGATTCGCCGCAGTCGCTGATCTATGCCGCGACCCCGACCAGCCTGAAGGGCACCGACGATTTCGTGCCGTTGCTCGCGGCCAACGACACGCTCGGCGGCGGCTTCCTGTCGCGGATCAACATGGATCTGCGCGAGGACAAGCACTGGTCCTACGGCGCGGGCGGCGGCTTCCAGCGCGCAGAGTTCGCCGCGCCCTATGTGATTCAGGCACCCGTCCAGGCGGACAAGACCGGCGCGTCGATCGCGGCGGTGCGCACCGACGTGCAGGATTTCCTGACGACCAAGGGCATCACACCGCTCGAGTTCGACCGGACGATCACGGGCACGATTCGGTCGCTGCCCGGAAACTTCGAAACGGCGGGCGCCGTGCTGTCCGGCATGCAGTCGAACAGCCTCTACAAGCGGCCTGACGATTATTATGCGAAACTTCCTCAGGTCTATCGCGGGCTGAAGGTCGCGCAGCTTGACGCTGCGGCACGCGCGGTAATCGACCCGTCGAAGCTGATCTGGGTGGTCGTCGGCGACGCCAAGACGGTTCGACCTCAGCTTGACAGCCTCGGACTGCCGGTTGAGGTGGTGCCCGCGTCGTCCGTCGCGGATGTGCGCTAGGGATTCAGGAGAGACGGATATGGCTGGAATCGACGGCACCTGGGATGCGACGGTCAAGTCGCCGCTCGGCGATCAGAAGATGACGCTGACGGTGAAGACCGATGGCGGCACCTTCACCGGTACCAACAGCGGCGCGATGGGCTCGACCGACATCAACGGCACCGTGGACGGTGATACCATCCACTGGACCATGAACATCACCGTGCCGATGCCGATGACGCTCGATTGCACCGCGACTGCAGACGGCGACACGCTGACCGGATCGGTCGGCGCCGGCGCGTTCGGCAGCTTCCCGCTGACGGGCACGCGCACCGGCTGATCTACCGGTCTTGGTCACATGAAGAGGCCCGCTTTCCGCAAGGAAGGCGGGCTTTTCTATCAGCGCGCCAGCCGGGTCACATGGCCCATCTTGCGGCCCGGGCGCACTGTCTTGCCATACAGGTGCAGATGCGCGCCCGGCTCGGCGAGGATCTCTGCCCAGCGGTTGGCGTCCCCGCCGATCAGATTCTCCATCTCGACGCGCGGAGCCATCAGGCCGGTGTCGCCGAGCGGCAAGCCGCAGATCGCGCGGATATGGTTCTCGAACTGCGAGGTGACCGCACCCTCGATCGTCCAATGGCCCGAATTATGGACGCGCGGCGCCATCTCGTTGAACACCGGACCTTCATCGGTCGCGAAGAACTCGAGCGTCAGTACGCCGACATAACCAAGCGTGTCGGCCACACGCCCGGCAAGCGCTGCCGCCTCGGCCCAGTGCCGGGCGATCTCGGTCGGCGCGGGCAGCGAGGATCGGTCGAGGATGCCGTCGACATGCTGGTTCCAGGGCGGCGGATAGCTGACCATCGCGCCGTCCGCGCCGCGCGCCAGGATGATCGAGAATTCGTGGCCGAACGTGACGAAGCCTTCCAGGATCGCAGGGCGCTCGCCGATCTCGGCCCAGGCGCTTTCCGCGTCGTCCACCGTTTGGAGGCGGACCTGGCCCTTGCCGTCATAGCCGAGCCGCAACGTCTTCAGGATCGCCGGCGCGCCGATCCCGGCCAGCGCCTGTTTCAGCTCGTCGAGCGTCGTGACCTTGCGCCACGGTGCTGTGCGGCCGCCCAATCCGTCGACGAAGCTTTTCTCGGTCGCGCGATCCTGCGCGACTTCGAGTGCGGCGGGGGCGGGGTGCACCGGCAGTTTCGTCGCGAGATACTGGATCGGCTCGATCGCGATATTCTCGAACTCATAGGTCACGACATCGGCCGAGGCGGCGAGCTCGTCGAGGACGATTCGGCTGTGATAATCGGCGCGGGTGAAGCTGGAGGCGGTCTGCGCGGCGACGCTTTCCGCATCGGGCGCAAGGACCTGGGTGCGATAGCCGAGCTGTGCCGCTGCGGACGCCAGCATCCGGCCGAGCTGGCCGCCGCCGAGGATTCCGATCGTCGAGCCGGGCGGGAGCGCACTCATTCGGGATCGGTCGCGACGCTGTCCGTCTGTGCCGCGCGCCATTTCTTCAGCCGCTCGGCGAGCAGGGCGTCGCTGGTGGCGAGGATCGCGGCGGCGAGCAGGCCGGCATTCTTCGCGCCGGCCTTGCCGATCGCGAGCGTGCCGACCGGGATTCCGCCGGGCATCTGGACGATCGACAGCAGGCTATCCATGCCCTTCATCGCCTTGGATTCGACCGGCACGCCGAGCACCGGGAGATGCGTCATCGCGGCGGCCATGCCGGGCAGATGCGCCGCGCCGCCCGCGCCGGCGATGATCACCTTCAGCCCGCGATGCTCGGCCTGGGCGGCATAATCGTAGAGCCGCTGCGGGGTGCGATGCGCGGACACGACCTTGGTCTCGTGCGGCACGCCGAGTGCCGCGAGCGCATCCGCGGCATGGCGCATCGTGTCCCAATCGGACGCGCTGCCCATGATGATGCCGACAAGGGGATGATCCGACATGAGGTACCCCGGTGAAAGGAGCGGTTTCCTAACCGTGGGACGCGGTCAGGGCAACTTACTTACGTTTCGAGTCAGCGCTCGCTCAGATAATAGCGGTCGGTCGCGTTCAGCGCGTCGTCCAGCTCGTATACGATCGGCTGGCCGGTCGGAATCTCCAGGCTGGTGATCTCGTCGTCCGGAATGTTCGACAGATGCTTGACCAGCGCGCGCAGCGAATTGCCGTGCGCGGAGATCAGCACGCGCTGACCGGCCTTGAGCGCGGGGGCGATGCGGCCCTCCCAATAAGGCAGCACGCGGGCGATCGTGTCCTTCAGGCTCTCGGTGTCGGGAATGGCGATCCCGGCATAGCGACGGTCCTGCGACAGGTCGAACGGCCCGCCCGCTTCCATCGGCGGGGGCGGAATGTCGAAGCTGCGGCGCCAGATATGCACCTGCTCGTCGCCATGCTTGGCCGCGGTCTCGGCCTTGTCGAGGCCGGTCAGGCCGCCATAATGCCGCTCGTTGAGATGCCAGTCCTTCTCGACCGGCAGCCATAGCCGTCCCATTTCCTCCAGCGCGAGGTTGAGCGTCTTGATCGCGCGGGTCTGCAGGCTGGTGAAGGTCTGGTCGAAGTCCAGGCCTTTCTCCGCCATCAGCCGGCCTGCGGCGCGCGCTTCCTCGGCGCCCTTTTCGGTCACATCGACATCCCACCAGCCGGTGAAGCGGTTCTCGAGGTTCCAGGCCGACTGGCCGTGGCGGATCAGGACGAGGGTCGGCATGGTTTCTCCGGATCGGTCGATGTCGCGCCCGTCTCTAGCGATTGATCCACGCGAGGCAACTTGCGGCGTGCTCTCCCGGCGTGGCATCTGGCCGGCAAAGGAGAAGTACCATGGCGATCGTACGGCAGACACTGGTGTATAACGGGCCAGGCGGGCCGTTCGAGGGCGTGATCGCCTATGAGGACGAGATCACCACCATGCGGCCGGGCGTGCTGGTCGTGCCGAACATCCGCGGGCAGAAAGAGGCGGACAATCTCAAGGCCGAGGCGCTGGCGCAGCTCGGCTATGTCGGGTTCGCCTGCGACGTGTTCGGCCAGGGCAAGCGCACCACGCATGAGTCGCCCGACATGGCGGTCTATATGAACGCGCTGAACGCCGATCGTCCGTTGCTGCGCGACCGGTTACAGGCATCGCTCGATGCGCTGAAGGGGTTCGACCGGGTCGATCCGGCAAAGACCGCCGCGATCGGCTTCTGCTTCGGCGGCAAATGCGTGCTCGACATGGCGCGAGCGGGGCTCGACACGCTTGGCTGTGTCAGCTTCCACGGCGTCTACGACCGGCCCGACTATGCCAGCACGACCCCGATCAAGCCGAAGCTGCTGGTCTGCCATGGCTGGGACGATCCGCTGGCGCCGCCCGAGGCGATGGTCGCGCTCGGCCGCGAGCTGACCGAGGGCGGGGCCGACTGGCAGATCCATGCTTACGGCAATGCCGGCCATGCCTTTACCGACCAATCGGCGAAGGGCTCGACCCGCCCGGGCGTCGCCTATGAGGAACGCGCGGACCGGCGGAGCTGGGAGGCGATGAAGGATTTCCTGGCGGAGCTCTTCTGACGCCTCAGATCGTATCGATCACCTCTGCCAGCACTTCGAGGCAGCTATGCCCGAGCTGCTTGCTGCGTTCGGGCGACCAACCGAACTCGGGGTCGGGGTTCGGATCATGGTCCTTGAACGGCATCTCCAGCGTCATCGCCACCGCACCGAAGCGCTCAGCGAGCTGGTTGGTCGACATGGTGAGGTTGGCCTTGCCCGGGCCTGACTTCTCATAGCCCTTCTCGATCTGGAAATCCGGGGTGTGGTCGGAAAGGCGGCGGGCATAGTCGTAGAATTTCTCGCCGAGGTCGTCGGTCCAGCTCGGGATGCCTTCGAAGCCGGCGAGGAAATTGGCCGGGATCGCCTCGTCGCCATGCACGTCCATCGCGAAGGCCACGCCGGTTTCGTCCATCGCGTTGCGCACGCACAGCACTTCGGGGCTCTTCTCCGCGGTCGGTTCGTGCCATTCGCGGTTGAGGTTCACGCCGGCGGCATTGGTGCGCAGATGGCCGCGGAACGACCCGTCGGGGTTCATGTTCGGCACGACATGGAAGGTCGCCTTGGCGAGCAGCGCCGCCGTCACGGCATCCTCGGCATCGGTCAGCCGTTCCAGCGCGCCCTCCATCCACCATTCGGCCATGGATTCGCCGGGATGCTGGCGGGCATAGAGCCAGACCTGCTTCGGCCCGCCGCCGATGCGGAAATAGTCGATCGCGCGGCCGTCGAGCGACTGGCCGAGCTGGCGGTGCGTGACGCCGGGCTGGAGCGCGGTCGCGGCGACCAAAGCGTCGTGGCGTTCCATCGTATAGGGTGCGAAATAGGCGAACCAGACCAGGTCGCTGTCACCCTCCCAGTCGAATTCGAGCACGCCGTCGGCATAACGCGTCTCGGCCATGCGCCAGTCGATCCGGTCGGTCGAGACGCGTGTCCGGTAGCCGGGCCAGCCGAACGGATAGGCCGACGACCCCGCATTGACGATGCGATAGGTCAGCTTACGCCCCTTGGCCCCCGCCACGCGGAAATAGAACCACTGGAAAAAGTCCGACTGGTGATCGTGGACGATCTCCAGGTCGATTCGGTCTCCGGCGATGGCGACCAGGCGGATATTGCCGCCATCGAAGGCGGCGTTGATCTGAATGCTCATTTGACCGTGATAGAACGGCCCGATTCACCGGGGAACCCCAGGAACAGCGCATGGGCCAATTTGCCTGCCGCCGCGTTCGCCTGAGCCTCGGGTGCCTTGTCGTCGGCCTGGGTCTGGGCACGGCCTTCCCAGATGACGGTGCCGTCGCTGCGCCGGCGGATCTGCACCGACAGCTCGGTCGCGACGACATAGCGCGACTTGCTCTTGCCGATCGGGATGGAGACGCCGCCGCCGATCCCGACGCCGCCGCCACGGCCGCCGCTATAGGAGCCGCCGCCAAGGCCGATGCTGAACGGCGGCGGCTTGGGCGGTCCTTCGAGCGTGGTGCGGGTGAAGCCGACTACGGCGAGATACTGGCCGCGCACATCGGCGGGCGCTGCGGTATAGCCGGATCGGACCAGCTCGGCCTCGACCGCCGAGGCATAAGTCGAGAACTCCAGGCTCGCCGGCCCGCCGCCGGGCATCGGTTCGACCGTGACGGTGCCGCGCTCGAGCGGCGCGCCGAGATGGAAACGCGTCACTTGCACCGGGCCACTGACAGTGGTGGCGCATCCCGCGAGCCCTCCCGCCAGACCGGTTGCCGCGAGTGCGATGAGCAAAGTCCGTGCCGCCGTCATCCTGCCTTTTCCTCCGAACCGATCGTTGCGTCAGTGTAACGCTGTAAGCCGATAACGCACGATAGACGCATCCGGGTTCCGTGTCGCGCGGGTTGACTTGGGACCCTCTCGTCCATATGCGGGCGCCTCTTTCCAAAACCCGAGAATCAAAGAAGCGAATCGATCATGAAGATCCGCAATTCCCTGAAGTCGCTCAAGGGCCGTCACCGCGACAACCGCGTGATCCGCCGCCGTGGCCGCACCTATGTCATCAACAAGACGAACCGCCGCTTCAAGGCCCGCCAGGGTTAAGTGAGCCGGCCGGCTGCCGTCGTCTTCGACGTCGGCAACGTCCTGTATGACTGGAACCCCAGGTTCCTTTACGAGCGCCTGATCGAGGACGATCGGGCGCTCGATGCGTTCCTGCGCGACGTCGCGACCAGGGAATGGCATTTCCAGCACGACGAGGGCCGCCCCTTCGCCGAGACGTCGGCTGAGCTGAGCGCCGAATATCCCGAGCATGCCGAGATGATCGCGCTCTGGGGCCCACGCTTCAGCGAGACGATCCCAGGCATGATCCCGGGCATGGCCGATCTGGTCGCCGAGATCGATTCGGCCGGCGTGCCGCTCTATGCCATCACCAATTTCTCGGGCGAGTTCTGGAAGCCGTTCCGCGACCGGGAGGCCGCGATCTTCGACCGGTTCCGCGACGTGGTCGTCTCGGGCGACGAGCGGCTGGTGAAGCCCGATCCCGCCATCTACCACCTCGCGCTCGACCGCTTCGGCCTTGAGCCGGGCGAGGCGGTGTTCGTCGACGACCGCGAGGACAATGTCGCCGCGGCCAACGGGGTCGGCATGCGCGGCCTGCACTTCGTCGACGCGCCGACCCTGCGGAGTCAGCTGACCGCGCTGGGATTGCTCCGCGCCTGATTCGTCCAACAGCGACTCGGTTTTTTCGCTGTTATGCCGCTCCCCTTTTTTCTTCCGCTGTTATGTTGGAATTTCGGGCCGATTTAGGCGAGCGATTCCAGCGGGTTGAGGTGGCTTTTCCCTGTTACGGCATAACAGCGGAAAAAATGCCGAAAAAGTATCGAAAACGGCGCGATTTTTCCGCGTAACAGGGGCGTGGCACCGCGCCGTTATCGTCCAACATCATCCAGTCATGTCAAAGAGCGCACCCGGGTTGCGGGCCGCGTCACGCTCTCATGATCGGCGCCTGCGTTGAATCGAGGCTGCTTGTCCGCACGTGCCTATTTGTGTACACAGGGTACACATATTGGAGGCTGCGATGGAAATGTCGGTTCGAGAGGCGCGTGCGCAGTTTGCGCGGGCTCTCGCCGCGGTTGAACGCGGTGAACGCGTGACAATTACCAAACATGGCGTTGCGGTGGCGGAACTCGGTCCAGCTCCGGCAAGGAAGACCCTGAACTGGAGTGCGCTTGAACGCTTTCGACAGGATCGTGGCTGGGACGCGCTTACGGCGGAAGAAATGTGGCCTGCGGATTTCAACGATCCGGAATATAGCCGCAAGTCTCTGATGCTTGACGAGAATCCCGACATCGAACCGCAATGACACTGCTGCTCGATACGCATATCGCGCTCTGGCTTGTGCGCGATCCGAGTGTGTTGCGGCCGGCGGAATTGGCGGCGATCGAAGGAAACGATCCCCTCGTGTCGGCGGTTTCGCTCTGGGAGTTGCGCCTCAAATGGGAGCGCGTGAGGGCCTCGGGTGTGAGAAAAGGGCCGGCTGATCCCATGGAGATTCGAGCCGGGCTTGATATCCTGGGGATCGGCATCGTGGCCTTGACACCCGACCAGGCCGCCGCATCGCTAGAGCATCCGACGCCGCACCGGGACCCGTTCGACGAAATTCTGCTGATTCAGGCACAGGAACTGGGCGTCAGACTCCTTACCCGTGACCGGTTGTTGATTGGCCACCCCCTGGCTCTCGTGCCCTAGGCCTCAGCCGCCATAGCCCTTCAGCTCGTCGCCGGTCACCCGCACGACGTGCAGCACATTGGTTGATCCGGGGGTGCGGAACGGCACGCCGGCGATGAGGATCACCCGGTCGCCGGCGTTGGCGATATTGTGGCGCAGCGCCATGCGCTTGGCCTTGGCGACCATATCCTCGAAGGATTCGACGTCGCGGGTGTGCACCGCATGCGTGCCCCAGAGCAGGCCGAGCCGCCGCGCGGTCTCGATCTTCGGGGTCAGCACCAGTAGCGGCACCGAAGGGCGCTCGCGCGCGACGCGGCGGGCGGTCGAGCCCGAGGAGGTGAAGCAGATGATCGCCGCCGCCGTCACGGTCGCGGCGATGTTCTTCGCTGCCTCGGCCAGGGCGTCGGCGGTGGTCGGATCGGGGCGCGTTACGGTGAAATGGATGCGGTCGCCGTGCATCGGGTCGCGTTCGACCGCCTCGCCGATCGAATTCATCATCGCGACCGATTCGATCGGCCAGGCGCCTGCCGCGCTCTCCGCGGAAAGCATGATCGCGTCGGCGCCGTCATAGACCGCGGTCGCCACGTCGGAGACTTCGGCGCGGGTCGGGGTCGGCGCGGTGATCATCGATTCGAGCATCTGAGTCGCCACGATCACCGGCCGGCCGAGCCGGCGCGCCGTCTCGACGATGCGCTTCTGCAGCGGCGGCACCGATTCGGGCGGCAGCTCGACGCCGAGATCGCCGCGCGCGACCATCACGCCGTCGCATTGCTCGACGATCTCCTCCAGCCGGTCGATCGCCGAAGGCTTTTCGATCTTGGCCATCAAGGCTGCCTTGCCCTGGATGAGTTTGCGCGCCTCGGCGAGATCCTCCGGGCGCTGGACGAAGCTGAGCGCGATCCAGTCGACCCCCTGGTCGATCGCGAAGGCCAGGTCGCTGCGGTCCTTCTCGGTCAGCGCCGCCATCGGCACGACCACGTCGGGCACGTTCAGCCCCTTGTTGTTGGACAGGGCACCGCCGACCACCACGGTGGTGACGATCTTCTTCGGCTCATGGCTCTCGACGCGCAGCACCAGCTTGCCGTCGTCGAGCAGCAGGCGCGCGCCGGGCTCGATCGCCTCGAAGATCTCGCGGTGGGGCAGCTCGACCCGGGTGGCGTCGCCGGGCGTCTTGTCGCGGTCGAGGATGAAGGTCGATCCGGTGACCAGTTCGGTCCGCCCGCCCTCGAACTTGCCGACGCGCAGCTTGGGGCCCTGGAGGTCGGCGAGGATCGTGGTGGGGCGGCCATATTTCTTTTCGAGGCTGCGGATCGCCTGGA
This sequence comes from Sphingomonas sp. GW821-FHT10F11, assembly GCF_058809095.1. Taxonomy (NCBI): domain Bacteria; kingdom Pseudomonadati; phylum Pseudomonadota; class Alphaproteobacteria; order Sphingomonadales; family Sphingomonadaceae; genus Sphingomonas; species Sphingomonas sp. GW821-FHT10F11. The sequence continues at coordinate 102,478 of NZ_JBXASH010000004.1, read as the reverse complement.
TCACCGCGACCTTCGACGCCTGGTCGCCATGGCTCATGTTTACGCGGAACGCGTCGGCGCCTGCCTCGAACAGCTTGCCGATCATCTCGGGCGTGCTGCTGGCAGGCCCCAGCGTCGCGAGCACGCGCACCTTTCGCGATCGGGGGCTGATGGCCTTCGTCATGACAGCGCTTTCCTCGGCTTGTGCGGTGTCGGCTCTAACCCCTATCTCCGCCCGATCAACCATGGAGCGCGTAAAATGGCCGAATTGGAGACGATCGACGATTCAGTGGCGGCGGCGGCGTTCCGTCGGCTCGTCCTGCATTTGCGCCATCGCAGCGATGCGCAGAATGTCGATCTGATGGGGCTGGCCGGATTCTGCCGCAACTGCCTGTCGGACTGGGTGCAGGAGGCGTCGGATGGCGCCCTCGACAAGGAGGCCGCGCGGGAAGCGATCTACGGCATGCCCTATGCACGGTGGAAGGCGGATCATCAGGGCGAGGCGACACCGGCACAGCTCCAGCGCATGGCGGAGAGCGTCGCGAAGAATGCGTGACGGAGCCGCCGCGCTGTCCTAAAGCCCGCCACCTTTCCAACGAATCAACTCCGGGGACTATTTCATGAGCGACGTGATCGCCGCCGACCAGCTTCGCCTTTTCATCGAGCGCATCGAACGGCTCGAGGAAGAGAAAAAGGGCATCGCGGACGACATCAAGGACGTCTATGCCGAATGCAAATCGAACGGCTTCGACACCAAGACGATCCGCACCATCGTCAAGCTGCGCAAGATGGAAAAGCATCACCGCGACGAGGCCGAGATGCTGCTCGACACCTACAAGGCGGCGCTCGGACTGGATTGAGGGACCGGTTCGGCCGGCCCAAGCTTGTCGAACCGCCCCATTATCTTCTAACGCGGCCCGACGACATCAGGGCGGCATCGAGAGACCCATGGCAGGCCATTCCAAATACAAGAACATCATGTACCGCAAGGGCGCGCAGGACAAGAAACGGTCCGCCGCCTTCTCCAAGCTCAGCCGCGAAATCACCGTCGCGGCGAAGATGGGCACGCCCGATCCGGACATGAACCCGCGGCTTCGCGCGGCGGTCAATGCCGCGAAGGCGCAGTCGATGCCCAAGGACAATATCCAGCGCGCGATCGACAAGGCCGAGCGGGGCGACGGGGAAAATTACGAAGAGGTCCGTTATGAGGGCTTCGGCCCCGGCGGCGTCTCGCTGATCATCGAGGCGCTGACCGACAACCGCAACCGCACCGCGACCAATGTCCGCACCGCCGTTTCCAAGAATGGCGGCAATCTGGGCGCGAGCGGATCGGTGAGCCACGGCTTCGACCGGATGGGCCTGATCTCCTATCCGGCAAGCGCGGGCGATGCCGACAAGGTCTTCGAAGCAGCGCTCGACGCCGGTGCCGAGGATGTCGAATCGGGTGACGACGGCCATGAGATCTGGACCTCGAACGAGGCGCTGCATGAGGTGGTGAAGGCGCTGACCCCGGTTCTCGGCGAGCCCGAAGGCGCGAAGCTTGCCTGGAAACCGCAGACCATGGTCGAGGTCGGCGAGGACGATGCCGGGCTGCTGTTCAAGCTGATCGATGTCCTCGACGAGGATGACGACGTGCAGCAGGTGTGGGGCAATTACGACGTGTCCGACGCCGTGCTGGAGAAATTAGGGTGAATACTCCCCTCCCGCTTGCGGGAGGGGTCGGGGGAGGGCGTGTCCATCGCGCTCTGCCGCTTGAGATTACAGGCCCTCCCCTAACCCCTCCCGCTTGCGGGAGGGGGACTTGATCATCCTCGGCCTCGACCCTGGCCTCGGCACGACCGGCTGGGGGTTGATCCGGGCCGAAGGCAACCGGCTGTCGCATCTCGCCAATGGCCGGCTGAAGACCGACAGCGCCGCTGCCCTGCCGCGTCGGCTGGCGCATCTCGATGCGATGCTGGGGGCGCTGATCGTCGACCATGCGCCGGATAGCGCCGCGGTCGAGGAGGTCTTCGTCAACGCCAATCCGCAATCGACCCTGAAGCTCGGCCAGGCGCGTGGTGTGGTGCTGTGCGCGGTGGCGCGTGCGGGCATCGATGTGGGCGAATATGCCGCGCGGCTGGTCAAGAAGGCCGTCGTCGGCACCGGCGCGGCGGAAAAGGCGCAGGTCCATGCGATGGTCGGGCGCCTGCTGCCGGGCGTGAAGATCGACGGCCCCGACGCCGCCGACGCGCTCGCGGTGGCGATCTGCCACGCGCATCATCTGGCGTCCGCGCGGCGCTTGCCCAATCCCTGACCGTCACCCCGGACTTGTTCCGGGGTCCACCGTGCCGCATACGAACGGCGCGCGGCGCTTGCGGCCCGGTAGATGCCGGAACAAGTCCGGCATGACGGGACAGAGCCAGACCATTCCATGATCGCCCATCTCAAAGGCCGCCTCGACTCGCTCGGCATCGACCATGCGGTGATCGATGTCGGCGGCGTCGGCTATCTCGTCGGCGCCTCGTCCCGGACCCTGGCCGCGATCGGCCCGGTCGGCGAGGCGGCGATGCTCCATACCGAGATGCTGGTGGCGGAGGATTTCATTCGCCTGGTGGGTTTCGCCACCGCCGGCGAGCGCGACTGGTTCCGGTTGCTCACCGGCGTTCAGGGCGTGGGCGCCCGCGTCGCACTGGCGATCCTGTCGGCGCTCGACCCGTCCGACCTCAGCCGCGCCATCGCCGCGCAGGACAAGGCGATGGTCGCGCGCGCCAACGGCGTCGGGCCGAAGCTTGCCGAGCGCATCGTGCGCGAGCTGAAGGACAAGATCGGCGCGGTCGCTATCGGCGGTGCAACCCCGGTCGCGACGAGCGGCGCGGGGGCGGATGCGGTGTCGGCCCTGCTCAACCTCGGTTTCCGGCCGGCCGAAGCGAGCGCGGCGGTCGCTGCGGCAGAAGAAGAACTAGGTTCGGGCGCTACCCTCGACGCACTGGTGCGGCTGGCGTTGCGCAAGGCATCCAGGGCCTGAGGATCGCTTGCGCGGTCCGGGAAAAGCGATAGCCTGACGCCATGATCGATAGGGGACGGACGATGAGCAACGTCGCGGTGATTCAGGGCATCTACGACGCGTTCAGGACCGGCGACCTGCCCGGCATCTTCGGCGCGATGCATCCGGACATCGAGTGGAACGAGGCGGAGAATTATCCCTACGCCGTCACCAACCCCCATGTCGGGCCTGATGCGATCCTGGCAGGGGTGTTCGGGCCGATCGCCGGCGACTGGGACGAGTTCGCGGCAAAGCCCGAGCAGATCCTCGATGCCGGCGATCATGTCGTGGCGCTTGGTCGCTACAGCGGCGTGGCAAAGGCCACCGGCACCGCGATGGACGCGCAGTTCGCCCATGTCTGGCGGCTGGTCGACGGCAAGGTCGCCAGTTTCCAGCAATATGCCGACACCCTCCAGACGGCGCGCGCGCTCGGCCGATGATCGCGCGGCTGTGGCATGGGGCTGTGCCGGCGGCCAAGGCCGAGGTCTATCTCGCGCGGATGCGCGAAGTGGCCATTCCGGATTACACATCGACGCCGGGCAATCTCGGCGCGTGGTGCCTGCACCGGGCCGAGGGTGATGTCGTGCATTTTCAGATGCTGAGCTTCTGGCCCGATATCGCGGCGATCAAGCGTTTCGCCGGGGAGGATCATGAGGTCGCCAAATATTACGACTTCGACCGGGATTTCCTGATCGAGCTCGAGCCGAACGTCACGCATTACGAGGTGCATGACGGGTAGAATTCCGCTTCTCGGAGCCTTCCCCGGCGGAGGCCGGGGTCCAGTTGGGGGACGCCGACAATCTGACGTGTCGCGCTGTCGCTGGAGCCTTTCCAACTGGGTCCCGGCCCTTCGCCGGGGAAGGACAGATGGTGGCTACACGATCGGCGTGAGCAGCGGCTCTCCGGCGAAATGCGCGTCGAGATTGGCCACCACCAACGCCGCCATTTCCGTTCGGCTTTCGACCGTGGCGCTGCCCTGGTGCGGGATCAGCACGACCTGGTCCATTTCCCTGAGCGCCTCGGGCACGTGCGGTTCGTCGGCGAACACGTCGAGGCCGGCGCCGGCGATGGTGCCGTCGGCCAGCGCCGCGATCAGCGCGGGTTCGTCGACCAGGCTGCCGCGCGCGACGTTGATCAGCACGCCGTTCTTGCCGAGCTTCGCCAGCACCTCCGCGTCGACGATATTGCGCGTTGCGTCGCCGCCCGGCGCGATCAGGATCAGCGTGTCGCAGGCTTCCGCCAGTGCGCCGATGTCGGAGACGAAGCGATAGCCCGACTCCGGCCGCTCGTGCCGCGCCGTGTAGAGCACCGCGCTGGCGAACACCGCGGCGCGCCTGGCGATCGCCTGGCCGATCGTGCCGAAGCCGAAAATGCCGATCCGCCGCCCGCTTGAGCGCCGACCGAGCGGCACGTTCCAGCCGCCGGCGCGGACCGTGCGATCGTTGAAGGCGATCCGCCGGTTGACCGCCAGCATCAGGCCGATGGCGAGATCGGCGACGTCGTCGGTCAATATGTCGAGCGTGGTCGTCACCCGCACACCGCGCGCCCGGACCGCGTCGAGATCGACCCGCTCATAGCCGACGCCGTTGATCGAAACGATCTCGAGCGCGGGAAGCCGATCAAGCAGCGCCTGGTCGACCACCACTGAGCCTCCGCCGACGATAGCGCGCGTCGTGGGCGGCGGATTGTCGCGGTGCACGACGAAGCGCTTCGCCAGCTCGTCCATCAGCGGGCCGGCCATCGCGGCGGGGAGATACAGGTCGGGAAGGTCGCTCATCATCTTCCTATAGGATGTGCGTGCGATGCCGCCCAGAGCCTGTGCCCGGAGCCTGTGCCCGGAGCCTGTGAACGCGCCGGAAACCCTGCGAAACGGTGGGAAAACATGCTTGTAGGGCTATCCGGGCAGGCCTAGGCTCGGCACGGGTTCTGGCGAGCGGCTTGTCGCTCGGTTTCCCGTGTTCGCGGGGTTTTCCCAACGGCGCCCGGAGGTTGCGTCGAGCTGAAATCGTTCGAACCCGAGTCCTTGGTGTTGGGGAGAGACGAATGAAACGGCTTCTCTTGGTCACGACCAGCCTCCTGCTGATCCTGCCCGATCTCGCATTGGCTCAACAGGGCGCACCGCCCGGACGCGACCGGCCCGGGCGGGAGCGCCCGAACCAGAATGGCCCGCATGTCAGGCCGTCGCGCCCCGGCGGACCGCAAGTCCAGCCACTCCGACCGGGCGGGCCCCAGATCCAGCCGCCGCGTCCAGGCAGGCCTGAGGTACGGCCTCCGCGTCCCGGCGGCGACCATGGGAGGCCGCGTCCGCAGCCGCCACGTCCAGGCATTGGCGGGCCGGGCCAGCATCGGCCGGGCGCCGGCCGGCCGCCGCATTTCCGGCCCGTTCACGGGCCGTCATTCCGCTATCCGCGCGGCTATGGCTATCGTCGCTGGTCGATCGGCGCGCTGTTGCCGGCGCTCTTCCTGTCCACGGCCTATTATTATGATTCCTGGGACAGGCTCGGCGTCGGCGCTCCGCCGCCGGGATATCGCTGGGTCCGCTACGGCCCCGATCTGCTGCTGGTACAGCGGCGTACCGGGCGCGTCGTGGACGTGATCTACGGGGCGTTCTACTGACCCATCCGATGGCCGGGCCGCGGGCTCCCCCCGGGGGCGCCGGTCCGGCTTGACGATCCGGCGATGCCGGTGGCGCCACCCGGCGGGAAAGCGTGCCTTGCCCAGTTCGGCATCGGCGGGCTATCGCCGATATCGTGACCGACAGCGACCGCATCCTGACGCCCGCGCGCAAGCCCGAGGATATCGACGCGGCGTTGCGCCCGAAAACGCTCGACGAGTTTGTCGGACAGAAGGCCGCGCGCGAGAATCTGCGGGTCTTCATCGCGGCGGCGAAATCGCGGGGCGATGCGCTCGACCATGTGCTGTTCTTCGGCCCGCCCGGCCTCGGCAAGACCACGCTCGCCCAGATCATCGCGCGCGAAATGGGCGTGGGCTTCCGCGCCACCTCTGGGCCGGTCATCGCCAAGTCGGGCGATCTGGCCGCGCTGCTGACCAATCTCGAGGACGGCGACGTGCTGTTCATCGACGAGATCCACCGCCTCGCGCCCGCGGTCGAGGAAGTGCTGTATCCCGCGATGGAGGACCGTGCGCTCGACCTGATGATCGGCGAAGGACCCTCGGCGCGCTCGGTCAGGATCGATCTGCCGCGCTTCACCCTGGTCGGCGCGACGACGCGTCAGGGGCTGTTGACTACGCCGCTCCGCGACCGGTTCGGCATTCCGGTGCGGCTCCATTTCTACACCGTCGACGAGCTGGAAAAAGTGGTCACGCGGGCGGCGGCGCTGCTCGACCTGCATGTCTCGCCCGATGGCGCGCACGAGATCGCGCGCCGCTCGCGGGGGACGCCGCGCATCGCCGGGCGGCTGCTGCGGCGGGTGCGCGATTTCGCCAATGTCGCGGGCCGCGAGACGGTCGATGCGGTGGCGGCGGATGCGGCGCTCAACCGGCTCGAGGTCGACAAGCTCGGGCTCGACGCGATGGATCGGCGCTATCTGATGATGATCGCCGACGTCTATCGCGGCGGGCCGGTCGGGGTGGAGACGCTCGCCGCTGGCCTGAGCGAACCACGCGACACGGTCGAGGAAGTGATCGAGCCCTATCTGATCCAACTCGGCCTGATCGCGCGCACCGCGCGCGGCCGGATGCTCAATGCCGGCGGCTGGAAGCATCTCGGGCTCAACCCGCCGGCCAGTTCGCAGGATGGGCTATTCGACTAGCTTCGTCCTGGCAGTACGAGGTTCGCTCTCGATATGTAGCGCCCATGATTTCGATGTCTTACAAGCAAGATATTGAAATAGAAGGAAATTACTACACCCTCTTTAAGGCTTCGTGCGGAGGGATATGGGACATGCTGGTGTCCCATATCTCCCGCCGGGGCGTATCGGAGCGGCAGCGATCGCCTGCCCGATTCAACTCAGCCGGGGCTCCCGCTAGTCGCGCTGCCAGCCTTCTTCCCGGAACAGCAATCATGTTGCGCAGCATTGTGGCCCAGCCCCTCACAATCTGATAGCGCCAAGCCATGCCAAGCGCCGTTGCCTCTGCCCGTGAGATCCTCGTCCGCCTCCACGACGTGATGGCGTCGCGTACCGCGGCGCAGGCGAAGCTCAATTCGGTGGTCCAGATCGTCGGCGAGGCGATGTCGAGTGAGGTTTGCTCGATCTACCTGCTGCGCGACGGCGTGCTCGAACTCTACGCCACGCGCGGGCTGGCGCAGGAGGCGGTTCACGTCACCAAGCTCGCCCTGGGCGAGGGGTTGGTCGGCACGATCGCCCAGGAAGTCGAGACGTTGAACCTCGACGAGGCCGCCTCGCATCCCGATTTCGCCTACAAGCCCGAAACCGGCGAGGAGAAATTCCACAGCTTCGCCGGCGTTCCGATCATCCGACGCGAACGTGCGGTGGGCGTGCTGTGCGTCCAGCATGCCGATCCCCATAAATATGACGATGTCGAGATCGAAGCCCTGCAGACCGTCGCCATGGTGCTGAGCGAACTGATCGCCAATGCCGACCTGGCCGATGCGAGCGGGGCTGCCTCGGCGCGTCCGCAATCGACCGCCGCGATGCGCGTGCCCGGGCTGAAGCTCGTCGACGGCATGGCATCGGGCTATGCGGTCTATCACCAGCCGCGCATCACCATCGAGCATACGGTGGCCGAAGACGTTGAGGCGGAGCGCCACCGCGTCTATGCCGCGTTCGACAAGATGCGCGAGCAGATCGAGCGCATCTCCGCCCAGGCCGAGTTCGGCGTCGGCGGCGAGCATGAGGAGGTGCTCGAGACCTACAAGATGTTCGCCTATGACGAGGGGTGGAGCCGCCGGATCAACGAGGCGATCGATTCGGGGCTCACCGCCGAGGCGGCGATCGAGCGCGTCCAGCAACGCACCCGCATGCGCATGCGCCAGATCGACGATCCTTTGCTCGCCGACCGGATGCACGACCTGGAGGACCTGTCCAACCGGCTGCTCCGCATCGTTTCGGGCCAGATGGGCACCGCGGCGCAGATGGGCCTGCGCCAGGACACGATCCTGATCGCACGCAACCTCGGGCCTGCCGAGCTGCTCGAATATGACCGTCGCCGGCTGAAGGGCGTGGTGCTCGAGGAAGGATCGCTCACCGCCCATGTCACCATCGTCGCGCGGGCGATGGGCGTGCCGGTGCTGGGCCGGGTGAAGAGCGTGCGGCGGCTGATCGGCGAGGGCGATCTGCTGCTGCTCGACGTGACCGAGGGCAATGTCTTCGCGCGGCCCTCCGCCGCGATGGAGGAGGCGTTCGAGACCAAGCTGCAGCTACGCCAGAAGCGCCGTGCGGCCTTTGCCGCGCTCAAGACCGAGGCGCCGATCACCAAGGACGATCACCGGGTGACGGTGATGGTCAATGCGGGTCTCCGCGACGATGTCGCCGCGCTCGACGTGACGGGGGCGGACGGCATCGGGCTGTTCCGCACCGAATTCCAGTTCCTGATCTCGGCGACCCTGCCCGCGCGCGAGCGCCAGCAGCGGCTCTACCGCGACGTGCTGGAGGCGGCGGGCGACCGGCCGGTGATCTTCCGCACCGTCGATATCGGCGGCGACAAGGCGCTGCCCTATCTCAACAAGGAAGATGCCGACGAGGAGAATCCGGCGATGGGCTGGCGCGCGCTCCGGCTCGCGCTGGGTCGCGGGGGCCTGATGAAGGTGCAGGCCCGCGCGCTGCTCGACGCGGCGTCGGGGCGGACGTTGAACGTGATGTTCCCGATGGTCTCCGAACCATGGGAATTCGACGAAGCCCGCGCCTTGTTCGAAACCCAGCGCGAATGGATGAACGCGCGGGGCCGCAAGCTGCCGGCCGAGATCCGCTACGGCGCGATGCTCGAGGTGCCGGCGCTGGCCGAGCAGCTCGACCTGCTGCTGCCCAATGTGGACTTCCTGTCGGTCGGCACCAACGACCTGACCCAGTTCCTGTTCGCCGCCGATCGCGCCAATCCGCGGCTCGCCGAGCGTTACGACTGGCTGAGCCCCGCGATCCTGCGCTTCCTGCGCCGGCTGGTCGGGCCGACCCGTGAGGCGGGCGTGCAGCTTGCCGTCTGCGGCGAGATGGGCGGACGGCCGCTTGAGGCGATGGCGCTGATCGGGCTCGGCATCGACCGGCTGTCGATCACCCCGGCGGCGGTCGGGCCGATCAAGGCGATGGTGCGCTCGCTCGATCGCGGCGCGCTGATGGAGCATATGTCGTCCCTGCTGGCCGCCCCGCCGCGCGACATGCGCGGGGCACTGACCGCCTGGGCGGCAAAAAGCGGCGTCGAACTGGCGTGATAGTGTGACGGGCGGACCAGCAGGCCGTTGACTCAGCGCGGTCCCTTTGTGAGACACACGGCGGCGCGGGAAAATCATATAGGGCGCAACCTGCCTCGCCGGAGACAAGCATGACCGACACCGATCCCGGCGAAGAAGCGACCTTGTTCCCCAAGACCGCGGGCGAACGCCTGCGCGAGGCGCGTGAGGCGCAGGGCCTGTCGCTGGCCGAGATCGCGGCGCGCACCCGGATCCCGATCCGCCAGCTCGAGGCGATCGAGACCAGCAATTTCGCGGCGTTGCCGTCGATCACCTATTCGGTCGGCTTCGCCAAGGCCTATGCCCGGGCGGTCGGCGCCGACGAGGTCGCGATCGCGCGCGACGTGCGCGCCCAGAACGACCAGGGCACGCGGCGCACCGACTATGAAGCCTATGAGATCACCGAGGCGTCGAAGGTGCCGACGGGCGGTATCGCGCTGATCACGGGCGCCCTCGCGGTGTTGCTGCTGATCGGCGCGGGCCTGTGGTACGGCACCACCTTGTTCCGCACCGAGGAAGTGATCGCCCCGGCGCCGATCGAGAATGTCGAGGAACCCGCGCCCATAGCGACGCCGACTCCAGTGACGGGAGGCCAGGTGACGCTGACCGCGACCGACGATGTGTGGATGCGGGTCTATGACGCGACCGGCACGACGCTGTATGAAAACACGCTGAAGCCGGGCGACCGCTACGACGTGCCCGCCAACGCCAATAACCCGATGATCAATATCGGCCGGCCGGACAAGCTGCAGGTGATGCTCAACGGATCGCTGGTGGCGCCGCTCGGCGACGGCAAGGTCGCGATCAAGGACGTGCCGATCGGTGCTGCGGCGTTGCAGGCCCGCGCGAACGGCACCCCGCTCCCGACCGCTTCGGGGACGCCTGCTGCCCCGACCGGCACGTCTGCAACGACCACCCGGGTGCCCGCGGCGCGGTCGACCCCGCGCGCGCCGCGCCCGCCGGCAGCGACCGCGCCAAGCCCGACGCCGACCGCGCCGGCGGTGCCGCCGGCCTTCGCGCCGGCGCCTGCCCCAACCACGGCACCTTAAGGGTGGCGACAGGATGATGGTGTCAGCTATACCCGGACGTTCACCGCACCGGGGGGTGTATATGCGTAAGTTAGTGATGACGACGATGACGGCGATGATGGTGGCGGGCTTCGGCCTGGTGCCGGTCGCCGCGCAGGCGCAAAGCGCGATCGAGGGCCGGGTCGGCCGGCTCGAAAGCGAGATGCGCGCGGTGCAGCGCAAGGTGTTCCCGGGCGGGCGCGACCAATATGTCCAGCCCGATATCACCGCGCCCCAGCAGAATCCGGACATTCCCGGCAGCCCCTCGGGCAGCCCGGTCGCCGATCTGGACGCTCGCGTCAGCTCGCTCGAATCGCAGATCACCAGCCTGACCGGCCAGATCGAGACCAACCAGCACAAGATCCGGCAGATCGAGGATGCCTTCAACACCTACAAGCGCACGATCGATGCGCGATTGCGGGTGCTGGAAGAGAATGCGTCGTCGACCGGCGGAAGCCTGACACCCGGTGCCGGCCCGATCGCGGCGCCGGTTGGCGGCACGACCGCGCCGGTAACGGCGACACCCAGGCCGCCCGTCACGACACCGGTCAAGCCGACGACGCCGCCGCCCGCGACCGGCGCCAAGGACCCGGCGCGCACGCAGAAGCTGGCCGCAGTCGAGAAGCCGGTCAGCGACGATCCGGCCGAGGACGCCTATCTCTATGGCTACCGCCTGTGGCAGGGCCAGTTCTACCCCGAGGCCGAGGTGCAGCTGAAAAAGGTCGTCACGACCTATCCCAAGCACAAGCGCGCCAGCTATGCGCAGAACCTGCTCGGCCGCTCCTATCTCGACGAGGGCAAGCCCTCGCTCGCTTCGATCGCCTTCTACGACAATTACAAGAAGATGCCCGATGGCGAGCGGGCGCCGGACAGCCTTTATTACCTGGCGCAGGCGCTGATGAAGCTCGGCAAGCCGGCCGATGCCTGCAAGGTCTATGGCGAGCTGAGCGACGTCTATGAGGCGAAGATCAGCGCGACGATGAAGGCGGACATAGTCCGCGGCCGTACCGAGGCGAAGTGCAAGTGACCCGCACCAGCGGGTCATCCCGGCGCAGGCCGGGATCCAGCTAAGCAATGTGCGCGTGAGCGCGCCGGACACTGCTTCGGTCGCGCGCTTCCAGCGCGATTTCGAGCAGCTGGGGGAAGGGGCGCCGGGGCCGGGCCGCAAGCTGGGCGTGGCGGTGTCGGGCGGTGCCGACAGTCTCGCGCTGCTGTTGCTCGCCGTCGCGGCGTATCCCGGATCGGTCGAGGCAGCGACCGTCGATCACGGTCTCAGGCCCGAGGCGGCCGATGAGGCCGCGTTCGTCGCGGATATCTGCCGCGGGCTCGGCGTGCCGCACGCGGTGCTGACGGCGCCAGCCCATCTGATCGTCGGCGGCAATCTGCAGGATCAGGCACGCGGCGCGCGTTACGGCCTGCTCGGGCTCTGGGCCGGATCCGGCACGGTGCGCGGCGAGCGCCCCTGGCGCGTCGAGTTCTTCGCCACCGCGCACCACCGCGACGATGTCGCCGAGGGTTTCCTGATGCGTGCGCGCCGGGGCGCCGGTGTGGGCGGGCTGGCCGCAATGGCGGCGGCCCAGGCTTTCCCGGGCGGCTTTCCCGGCCCGCGCCTGCTCCGGCCGCTGCTCGGCTGGTCGCATGGCGAGCTTGCCGAGATCGTCGCCGCGGCGGGCATCGTCCCGGTCGCCGATCCGTCCAACGTGCATCCGCGCTTCGACCGCAGCCGAATCCGCCAGCTGATCGCCACGTCGCGCGATCTGCCGCCGGAACGGCTGGCGATGGCCGCGCAGAATCTGCGCCATGCCGAGGACGCGCTCGAATGGGTCGCCGCGCGCGAATGGCGTGCGCGTGCCGACATCGACCATCACGAGACCGTCTGGCTCGACGTCGAGGGGCTGCCCTATGAGCTGCGCCGCCGCCTCGCGCTCAGGGCGATCGACTATATCCGATTCGAATTCGACCTTCAGGGCGACTGGAGCGGCACGGGACTCGACCGGCTGGTGGCCGGGCTCGATGCGGGCGAGCATGGCACCCTGGCCGGCGTCGCCGCGCGCGCGGGCCAGCGCTGGCGTTTCGAACTGGCCCCGCCGCGCCGATCACACTGATCAACGAAAGCGTTGCGTTGTTCCATTGCCATTAACCTCGCACGGCTTATCTTGTAGCGTGAAAGGTACCGGATACCCATGAACGACAATGACAAGCAGCAGACCCCGGACAACGGGGGCGGCAACCCCTGGATGAAGAGCCTGTTGATCTGGGTCGGCATCCTCGTCGCGCTTGCGCTGTTCGTGACGCTGATCGACGGCCGCACCCAGCCGGCGGCGAGCAGCACGATTCCCTATTCGACCTTCCTCGACAAGGTCGAGAGCGGCACCGTCCAGGACGTCAATGTCGCGGGCGAGGTAATCACCGGCACGCTGAAGGATTCGTCCAAGTTCCGCACCTATGCGCCGTCCGATCCGAAGCTGACCGATCGTCTGCGCGACAAGAATGTGACGATCACCGCGCGGCCCGAGGAAGGTCCGCCGATCTGGCAGTATCTGCTGGTCCAATCGCTGCCCTTCCTTCTGTTCCTCGGCATCGCCTTTTTCGTGCTGCGCCAGATGCAGAAGAATTCGGGCTCCGGCGCGATGGGCTTCGGCAAGAGCCGCGCGAAGATGCTGACTCAGCGCGAGGGCAAGGTGACCTTCGACGATGTCGCCGGCATCGACGAGGCGCGCGAGGAGCTGCAGGAGATCGTCGAGTTCCTGAAGGACCCGACCAAGTTCGCCCGTCTCGGCGGCAAGATCCCCAAGGGTGCTTTGCTCGTCGGCTCGCCCGGTACCGGCAAGACCCTGCTCGCCCGCGCCATCGCGGGTGAGGCGGGCGTGCCCTTCTTCACCATCTCGGGCTCCGACTTCGTCGAAATGTTCGTCGGCGTCGGCGCGAGCCGCGTGCGCGACATGTTCGAACAGGCCAAGAAGTCCGCGCCGTGCATCGTCTTCATCGACGAAATCGACGCGGTCGGGCGCCATCGCGGCGCCGGCCTGGGCAATGGCAATGACGAGCGCGAGCAGACGTTGAACCAGCTGCTGGTCGAGATGGACGGCTTCGAGGCGAACGAAGGCATCATCATCATCGCCGCGACCAACCGTCCCGACGTGCTCGATCCCGCGCTGCTGCGTCCGGGCCGCTTCGACCGTCAGGTCGTGGTGCCGCGCCCGGACATCGAGGGCCGGGTGAAGATCCTGCAGGTCCATATGAAGAAGGTGCCGCTGGCGCCCGACGTCGATCCGCGCGTGATCGCGCGCGGCACGCCGGGCTTTTCGGGCGCCGATCTTGCCAACCTCGTCAACGAGGCGGCGCTGACCGCGGCACGCAAGGGCAAGCGGCTGGTCGCCATGGCCGAGTTCGAGGAAGCCAAGGACAAGGTCATGATGGGCGCCGAGCGGCGGTCCATGGTGATGACCGAGGACGAGAAACGCATGACCGCCTATCATGAGGCCGGTCACGCCATCGTCGCGCTGCACGAGCCGGCGTCGGACCCGATCCACAAGGCGACGATCATCCCGCGTGGCCGTGCTCTCGGCATGGTCATGCGGCTGCCGGAACGCGATTCGTACAGCTATCACCGCGACAAGATGTACGCGAACCTGGCCGTCTCGATGGGCGGGCGCGTCGCCGAGGAAGTGATCTTCGGCTACGACAAGGTCTCGTCGGGCGCGTCGAGCGACATCCAGTACGCCACGGGCCTGGCCCGTGACATGGTCACGCGCTGGGGCATGTCCGACAAGCTCGGCCCGCTCGAATATGCCGAGCCGGAGGGCGAGAGCTTCCTGGGTTATTCGTCGAGCCGTCCGATGCGCATGTCGAACCAGACCGCGCAGCTGATCGACGACGAGATCAAGACGATCGTCGAAGGCGGCCTCAATCGCGCCAAGGAACTGCTCGCCAAGCATATCGACCAGCTCCATCTGCTGGCCGGCGCGCTGCTCGAGTACGAGACGCTGTCGGGCGACGAGATCAAGAAGCTGATCGCCGGCGAGGAAATCGGCCGGATCGACAGCGGCCCCAAGGGGCCTCCGGTCCCGGCCGGCGGTACCTCGATCCCGCGCACGCGGCGCCCCAAGGGCCCGTTCGGAACCCCGGCACCGCAAGGGGCCTGAACCGCCGGGCACCTCGCCCGGACAACCAGTATCAAGCCGGCGGCTGCACCTTGCGGCCGCCGGTTTTTTCTTGGGGCCGCACCGGCTTCGCGTCCCGCGCGCGGCGGAATTCCGCGCGCAAGGTCGCCGCGATATCGTCCGTCCGCTCACTGTCGAGCAGCGCCTGGGTCAGCGCGATCTTCGCGTCGCAGGTGAGGGCGTCGCCGCGCTTTCCGTCCAGCCGGTCGATCAACGCCTGCTGGTCGATGCGCAGCGCGGTCGAGGCCCTGCGGACGAGCACGCCGCCGCCGATCACCCGGCCCTCGGCCAATTCCTCCGCTGTCGCGGACGGGCTGGAGACGATGTCATAGGTCTGCGCGCTGGCGCGTCGACGGATCCGCTCGGGCACTGCTGCATCGTCCATCGCGGTCCTGTCGGACGCACACAGGGCCGGGCTGGCCTTCCGTAGCGCCCCGAGTCGGTCCATCCGGATGCGCAGCCATTCGACAAGCGGACCGGTCTGCGCCTCGGGCAGCCTCTGGCGCAGCTCCGCCGTAACGAGCGTCGCGATCTGCACATTGGCCTGATCGCGCGTGATCTCGTTGTTGCGATATCGGACCATCACGGCGCGGATGGCGGCGTAGAGTTCGGGATTGCCCTGCCGGACCTGGGAGAAGCCGGTGACGTTGGCCTCCATTCCCATCATGTCTGTATCAGCCGTTCCCAACCCTCCATTCACGACGACAGGCACGCCGTTCGAGCGGCTGGAGTGTTTGGACGGCGGCACCGAAACCGCGAATGCCCAGAAAAAGGCCAGGATCAGCAGGATGCGCGCGATCCAGCGCGGTGGCCCGCCGAAACCGCGATCCGGCGCGCCGACCAGAGGCACCAGCGCGATGGCGGCCAGTGCCACCGGGTAGAAGGGGACGACCGGCTGCCACAGGCCACGCAGCCACCAGATGCCGGCCGCCGTGCCGATCCCGGCGGCGACGCTGCCGAGGATGATCCATTCGCGGTGCCGCCAGAAAAGATTCTCCAGCACGATCCGCACGGCGGGCCAAGCCGCGATCCGGAGATAGACCAGCAACGCCGCCATCGTACCGATCGCGAAGGCCTCGGCGGGCGCGAGCTGGTCGAACATCATCAGGCTGAAGAATGCGGCTATGGCAAAGGTCGCTGTACCGCCGCCGATCCGCAACGGGCCGGGCTCGGTGCGCTGGGCCGCGACATAGGTCCAGCCCGCCACGATCATGGCTGGGAGTGGGATCAGCGCCGGCCACCAGGGACGCGGCAGCGCCGAGGCGACGGCACCGAGCAGCACATAGGCGGCGAGCCAGCCCTCGCGTTGCCAGCGCGGGTGGTCGTCCGCCGTGCGCCAACGTTTGCGCCACGGCGCCAGGGTGAACAGGATGGCGGCCGGGGTCGCGAAGCCGATCGCCGCGACGCCGCCGATCAGCCAGGCTTCGCTCACCACGCCGGTTCCGGCCACGACATAGCTGAACCACAAGGTCGCAAGGAACGCGATCGGCATCATCGCGAGGATGCCGAGGGTCAGGCGCGGTTTGGCGAGGAAGGTTCGCCAGCGTTCGACCGACTCGCTCTTGAACGAATAATGCAGGCCCGGCGAAACCTCGCCATGCTCGCCGAGCAGCGTTTCCACCCCGTCGATCATGCCGGGCCGGAACGCGTCGAGCCGCCACGACCACCAGGCCCCGGGCGCCCGCGTCAGTGATCGCCAGGCGGCGTGATAGGCATGGCTGTGATGGTTGAGCCCCTCGATGATCCGCCATTCGTCGAGCCGGCCGAGTACGGTCGAGATCGACCAGCTCGTGCCGCGCAGATGATGGTCGTCGCTGCCCCAGCCGAACGCCTGGATCGATTGCATCAGCACGGCGTCGCTGTGCGGGATGGTCGAGGCGAGCAGGTCGGCGAGCCAGGGCTCGACATCGTCGCGGATGCGGATCTCGCCCATGGCAGGCGAGGCGAGGATCGTCTTCAGCCGCTCGTCGAGCACCGCGTCGCCGGGACGCCAGGGGCCGCGCAGCCCGGCCTCGAGATCGGCCATCGCGGCGCGCAGGGCAGCCAGCTCTTCCTCACGCTCGGCGAGCATCGCGTCGAGCTCGGGTGTCGCGGCGACAGGGGCCGGTGCATGGGGGTCCGCCGGCCGGGCCGGCGCGCTCCAGTCGAGGGGTGCTGGCTCGGCGGAGTCGCTGTCGATCTCTTCGTCCGAATCCTCTTCATCATCGGCCCAGCGCACGGCATAGTCATGCTGCTCCAGCGCTGCCTCATAGGCTTCGCGAAGCTGCTTGAAGCCCTCGGGATCGTCCTCCGGATGGGTGACGCGCAGCTTCTTCGCATAAGCGCGGCGGATGGAGTCGCGGTCGCTGCCCCGGGGGACTTCCAGGACGTCCCAGACAGTTTTCATGGCCAAACGCTTTTCACAGGAAACGCTCGCCCTCGATCCGATCCAGCGCCTCATGGAATTCCTGCCGGGCATGCTCCACGGCGCGCGGATCCTGCCCGTCGAGCACGAGCTGGAATTGCGTGATCAGATAGTCGATCGCCGAGCGTTCCTCGCCGAGGAAATTCTCGAAGCATTTCTCGCCGCGCGCCAGTGCCGCCCGGTTGAACTCGTCTTCGCGCGGATGAGTCTTGAGGGCGGCGAGCGCGGCGCGCCGCTCGGCGATCGCCTTCTCGTCGCCGCTCGGATCGTCATTGATCAGCAATTGCGTGCGCAGTCCTGATTTCTCGACCAGGATGTCGACCTCCAGCAGTCCGCTGACGTCGTAGGAGAAGCGCACATCGATCCGCTCCCCGGCGGGGCCGCGGGGTACCTTCACCCTGGTCTCGCCGATCTTGACGTTGTCGCGGACCAGCCGGCCTTCGCCCTGATAGATGCCGAACACCACATCGGTCTGGTTCGCCTGCAGCGTCGAGAAGCTGTGGATCCGGCTCGCCGGGATGACGGTGTTGCGCTCAAGGATCGGCGCGAACAGGCCGTGCTCATAGCCGCCGCCCGGAAGCTGGCGGCTGACCTCGACGCCGAGCGAATAGGGGCAGACGTCGGTGACGACGACTTCCTTCAGCGCCGAATCGCGTGCCTTCAGTCCGGCCTGGACCGCGGCGCCGAGCGCCACCGCCTCGTCGGGATTGACCGTCGCATTGGGGAAGCGGCCGAACATGCGCGCGACGGCGCGGCGCACCACCGGCATGCGCGTCGCGCCGCCGATCAGGATGATGTCGGACAGCGCCTCGGGCCGGAGGTTGCTGTCGCGCAGCGCGCGCAGCACCGGCTCGCGCAGCCGATCGATCAGCGCGGCCGCCTGAGTCTCGAACTCGGCTGTCTCGACCTCCAGCTCATAGGGAATGTCCTGCCAGACCAGCCGCATCGTCGCGGAGGAGGCCGACGACATGTCGCGGCGCGCGCGCTCGGCCGTTTCGCGCAATTTCTGGTAGAGCGCGTCGTCGCGTTCGAAGCGCTGCCAGCTTTCCGCGAACTTCGCCCGCATCAGGCCGATCAGTATCTCGTTGAAATCCTCGCCGCCGAGCTGGTTGTCGCCGGTCGAGGCGCGGACCTCGATGATGCCTTCGAAGATCTCGACGATCGACACGTCGAAGGTGCCGCCGCCCAGGTCGAACACGAAGAAGCGCGCCTCGCGGTCGAGATTATGAATGCCGTAGGCAAGCGCGGCCGCGGTCGGTTCGTTGATCAGCCGCTCGACGCGCAGCCCCGCGATTTCGCCCGCACGGTGAGTCGCCTTGCGCTGCTGGTCGTTGAAATAAGCGGGCACGGTGATCACCGCCTCGGTGACCGGCTCGCCCAGATACGCCTCGGCATCCTCCTTCAGGCTGCGCAGCACCAGCGCGGAGAGTTCCTCGGCGCTATAGTCGCGCTCGCCCAGCCGGGTGGTGCGCTTGGTGCCCATATAGCGCTTGAAGGCGGTGGCGGTGGCTTTGGGGTGGCTCGCCTGGCGGTCGCGCGCGGCAAGGCCGACCATCACATTGCCCTTGTCGTCGATGCTGACCGCCGAGGGCGTCAGCGTCTGGCCAAGGCGATTGGGAATCAGCGTCGCCGCGCCGTCCTTCCACACCGCCGCGGCACTGTTGGTCGTGCCGAGATCGATTCCGATGATCATCTTGCCTGTAGTCCCCGCCCGTATTTCAACCGCATAACCGCACGGCTCGCGGCGGTGAAGCACCGGATTGTCCGAACGTCCTGTTTCAGTTCATTTTCGGTTCACGGCGCGAACGCGCATCAAGGCGCGGCATGCGGATGGAGGGGATGGGGATGCGTCGATTGATGGTGGCTGGCGCGCTGGCGCTATTGATGTTGCCGGTAGCGGCGCAGGCGATGACGGTGGACGAGTTCCTGGCCAAGGCGGCGGCGCTCAAGGCCAAGGGCATGGCGGCGGCGCTGTCACCCGATCTCGGTCTGCTGCGCGGCGAGATCAAGACCGCCGCCGACGCCTATCGCACCGATATCGACGCGGACAAGGTTGCGGGCAGGAAGCCGAGAAGCTGCCCGCCGCCCAAGGGCCAGGCGAAGATCGATTCGAATACCTTGATCGGATCGTTCCAGACGATTCCCGAGGGCAAGCGCGGGATGAGCGTGAAGACCGCTTTCTACAGCTTCATGGACAAGCGCTATCCCTGTGGCTGATTGTTTGCAGCTTCGCCGACTTTGCCGACGCAAAGCCCCTGATCACTCCATCAGGCCCATCACCAGCAAGAGGATTACGAAGGTGGTGAGCGCCATGAAAGCGAACCAGGTCAGCGCGATCGTGCGCCACAGGGCCGATCGCTTGCGCAGCGAATAGGCGCCGCGCAACTGAGCGAACATGTGCACCGGCGGAATGACGAAGACCGCGAGGGTGATCCACCCGGCCGAGACGCCGATCATGCCTGCCAGCGTCAGCGCCACGACGAACAGCATCATGAAGGCGAGCGAATAGGTCACGAAGATCGCATGGTCGTAGAGCTGGAAGCGGCGGCGCCACAGGAACATCAGTGCCACGAACGGCACCGAGATCGGGATCAGCGCCCAGGAGAATTTATACGCGCTCGACTGCAGCTTGTAGAGCGCAAGCCCGGGATTGGCGTTCGCCTTGGCGATGCCCTTGTCGAGCGCGTGCCAGCCGGTCTTCACATCGGTCAGTTGAGAACGGACGTTCACGCCCTTCCCGCTGGCAAGCGAGGTGCGCGCCGCGTTCAGCGAGCTTGCCACCGCTTCGGCGGCGATCAGCTCGCCATCGGGGATATTCTGGTCGCGCTTTGCGTGGTTCGCTCTCGCTTCCTTCAGATTCGCGTTGGCCTCGACGAGCTGCTTGTCGATCTCCGCGATGCGTTCGGGGCGGCTCTGGTTGCTGGTCTCGACCGATTCGAGCTCGCCGTCGAACGTATGGATCGTCGCGAACAGCAGGAAGACCGAGAACAGGAACAGCGCGAGCGGCGAGACGAAGCGCGCGCGTTCGCCCGCGATGTAGCGCCGGGTCAGCGCCCCCGGGTGAGTCACCAGCATCGGCAGGGTGCGCCAGATCTTGCCCTCGAAATGGAACACGCCGTGGAGCAGATCATGTCCGATCGACGAGAGCGAGCGATGGACATGCCCGGCCTGGCCGCAGGCGTGGCAGAAATCGCCGATCAGCGCGGTGCCGCAATTGAGGCACATGCCATGTTCGGCATCGTGCGCATGGCCGGCATGGGCATGGCCCTCGCCGGCATGCGGCTCGACCGCGCGCCCGATCAGGGCCCCTGTGGCGATGTCGCCGGCTGCTTCGATTCCCCCACTCATGCAGCGGCGAATATCATCTTGGCGCCGCAAAAGGCGATAGCACTTTCGCGTCTCTTGCCGGTCGTGGTAGCGACTCCGTCATGGCCGATGCCGAAACCGATTCCACGGCGCTGATCGCCGCTATGGGCCGCCGGGCCCGCGCCGCCGCCCGGGTGCTGGGCGGCCTGTCCAGCGCGGTGAAGGCGCGCGCACTCGATTCGGCCGCCGAGGCGATTCGCGAGGCCGCTCCGGCGATCGCCGCCGCCAATGACGAGGATATGGCGCGCGCCAGGGCCGCCGGCCTGTCGAGCGCGATGCTCGACAGGCTGAGGCTCGATGCCGGGCGGATCGAGTCGACGGCGGCGGGCGTCGCCGCGGTCGCCGGGCTGCGTGATCCGGTCGGCCAGATCATCGACGAGAGCCGCCGGCCCAACGGCATGATCCTGCGCCGGGTGCGCGTGCCGATCGGGGTGATCGGCATCATCTATGAGAGCCGGCCCAATGTGACGGCGGATGCGGCGGCGCTCTGCATCAAGTCGGGCAATGCGGTGATCCTGCGTGGCGGGTCCGAGGCGATCGACAGCAACCGGGCGATCCATGCGGCCCTGGTGGCGGGGCTCGAGCGCGAGGGCGTGCCGGGCGATGCGGCGCAGCTGGTGCCCACCACCGATCGCGCGGCGGTCGGCGCGATGCTCGGCGCCGAGGGCATGATCGACCTCGTCGTGCCGCGCGGCGGCAAAAGCCTGGTCGCGCGCGTCCAGGCCGAGGCGCGCGTGCCGGTGCTCGCGCATCTCGACGGGATCAATCACGTCTATGTCGACGCCTCGGCCGATCGGTCGATGGCGGAGGCGATCACGGTCAACGCCAAGATGCGCCGCACCGGCGTGTGCGGGGCGATGGAGACCTTGCTGATCGACCGCGCCTATCCGCACACCGCCGCGTTGGTGAAGGTGCTGGGCGACACCGGCTGCGAGGTGCGCGGCGATGCGGCGGTCCGCGCCTTGGTGCCCACCGCCAAGCTGGCCGATGCGGCCGATTGGGATACCGAATATCTCGAGGCGATCGCCTCGGTCGCGATCGTCGACGGGGTCGATGGCGCGATGGCGCACATCGCTGCGCACGGATCGCATCATACCGACGCGGTAGTGGCCGAGAATGAAGGTGTGGCGGAACGCTTCCTCGCCGGTGTCGACAGCGCGATCGTGCTGTGGAACGCCTCCACCCAGTTCGCCGATGGCGGCGAGTTCGGCCTGGGCGCCGAGATCGGCATCGCCACCGGCCGGCTGCACGCGCGCGGGCCGGTCGCGCTTGAGGGGCTGACGACGTACAAGTGGATCGTGCGCGGGACGGGGCAGACGCGGCCTTAAGAGGCGCTTCCTCCTTCCTTCGCCGAGGCCCCAAGGTTATTCCAACAAACCCATTGTCGCGCTCCGGCCCGATACGCATATCCGCGTCGCCGACGGGAGTGGCATCGACGAAGGGACCTCAGCATGCGTTACAATCCGCTCGGCCGCACCGGCCTGTTCGTGTCCGAACTGTGCCTGGGGACCATGACCTTCGGCGGCGAGGGTTTCTTCGCCTATATGGGCCAGGTGAAGCAGGACGAGGCCGACGCGCTGCTCAAGGCCTCGGTCGATGCCGGCGTGAACTTCATCGACACCGCGAACGTCTATTCGCAAGGGTTGTCGGAGCAGATCACCGGCCAGGCGATCAAGAATCTAGGACTGAAACGCGAGGACGTCATCCTCGCCACCAAGGTGATGGGGCCGATGGGCGAGGGGCTCAACAGCCGCGGCGCGTCGCGCGGTCATATCATGGACCAGGTCAAGGCAAGTCTGACCCGGCTCGGCACAGACCATATCGATCTCTACCAGATCCACGGTTTCGACCCCGCGACGCCGATCGAGGAGACAGTGCGGGCGCTCGACGATCTCGTGCGGCAGGGCCATGTCCGCTATATCGGCGTGTCGAACTGGGCGGCGTGGCAGATCACCAAGGCGCTCGGCATCTCGGAGCGGCTGAACGCGGCCAAGTTCCAGAGCGTACAATCCTATTACACCATCGTCGGCCGCGATCTCGAGCGCGAGGTTGTACCGATGCTTCAGTCGGAAGGGCTCGGCCTGATGGTGTGGAGCCCGCTCGCCGCCGGTTATCTGTCGGGCAAGTATCGCGACGGCGACAGCGAAGGCCGCCGGGCCACGCGCGCCTTCCCGCCGGTCGACGAGGTGCGGGGCGAGAAGGTGCTCGACGCGCTCGAACCGATCGCCAAGGCGCACGGCGTGTCGGTCGCGCAGATCGCGATCGCCTGGCTGCTCCACCAGCCGCACGTCACCAGCGTGATCGTCGGGGCGAAGCGGCAGGACCAGCTCGACGACAATCTCGCCGCGACCAAAGTGGTGCTGAGCGCCGACGAATTGGCGACGCTCGATGCGGTCTCGAAGCTGCCGGCGGAATATCCCGGCTGGATGACCGCACTGCAGGGCACCTATCGCGACAACGTCCTGAAACAGCCGCCGCGCGGGGGTTGAGGGATCACGTAAAAGTTGATTGTGTGTAATCGAATGTATACATTCGATACATGAGCAAAACCGCCGTCATTACCGCGCGCCTCGACGAAGAGACGCTTCAGTCCCTGGACGCACTGGCAGAGAGCCAGGAGCGGACACGTGCATGGCTCGTCGCCAAGGCGGTCAAACGCTATGTCAAGGAAGAGACCGAGTTCCGCGCCTTCGTCAAACAGGGTGAGGATTCGATCGATCGCGGCGATTATTTCACCCAGGAGCAGATGGAAGATTGGGTCGAATCGCTCGGCAGGAATGCTGACGCTGCATGAAGCAGCTTCGATGGTCGCGTGATGCGCGATCGGACATGTCAGCGATCGACGCCTATTACCGACCCCGGAGCGCTCCGTTCGCGCAACGCGTCCTTGCTCAGGCGGTTGCCGCTGGGCGGATGCTTCAACAGCATCCGCAGGCAGGTCAGATGGTTGATGACGATGGCCTGCGGAAATGGCGCGTGGCCCGCACGCCGTATATCCTGCTGTACCGCGATACCGGGACCATCCTTCGTATCGTCCGCGTCATGCACGCCGCACAGGATTGGCAGAGCGAGTTGCCATGACCCGAATCGGCATCCTCGGCGGTTCGTTCAACCCAGCGCATGGCGGCCACCGCGCGATCAGCCTGGCTGCGATCCGCGTGTTGGGGCTCGACGAAGTGTGGTGGCTGGTTTCGCCCGGCAACCCGCTCAAGGAGAAGGCGGGCGACATGGCGCCCTTTGCGATCCGCTTCGCCTCGGCGCGGCGGATGGCGCGGCATGCACCGATCCGGCCGAGCGCGATCGAGCTGGACCTGCGCACCCGCTACACCATCGACACGGTCCGCGCGCTCAAGCGGCGCTACCCCAACAAGCGCTTCATCTGGCTGATGGGATCGGACAATCTCGCCCAGTTCGACCGGTGGAAGGACTGGCGCGGCATAGCGCGCGAGGTTCCGATTGCGGTGGTCGCCCGTCCGGGCTATGATGGCGCTGCCCACGCGGCCCCCGCGATGGGTTGGTTGCGGCGCTTCACGCGGCCCGTGGACCAGGCAAAGAGCTGGACGAAGTGGAGAATGCCGGCACTCGTGCTGTTGCGATTCCGCCCCGACCCGACTTCAGCGACCCGGCTTCGTTTGGCCGATCCCGCCTGGCAGCGCCGTTTCGCGCGACCAGTGCTCCTCACACCCTCAACATAGGAATCGTCTTGGCCTCATCTTCCCCTGCG
The DNA here is from genome assembly GCF_058809095.1 of Sphingomonas sp. GW821-FHT10F11. NCBI lineage: Bacteria > Pseudomonadati > Pseudomonadota > Alphaproteobacteria > Sphingomonadales > Sphingomonadaceae > Sphingomonas > Sphingomonas sp. GW821-FHT10F11. The sequence goes on along the minus strand of NZ_JBXASH010000004.1, from coordinate 78,389 downwards.
TATCGTGCGTCCGAACCCGATGAGGTGGAGGCGCTGCACAAGCTCGTCCTGGCGTCGCTCGACGACGATCAGGCCGTCGATACCATCTCGATCCCGCTGGCGGGCAAGAGCAGCATCGCCGATCACATGGTGATCGCGAGCGGCCGTTCGACGCGGCAGGTCGCCTCGATGGCATCCAAGCTCGCCGAAAAGATCAAGGGCGAGCTCGGTCGGTCCACCCGGATCGAAGGCCTGCCGACCGCCGATTGGGTGCTGATCGATGCGGGCGACGTGATCGTCCATCTGTTCCGCCCGGAAGTGCGCAGCTTCTACAATCTCGAGCGGATGTGGGCGTTCGGCGATGTGCCGCCGCCCACCCCGGACTCGGCTCCAGTGGCGCCGACGCCCAACGCGTAACCCGCGTTGCTGCTCCATATCGTCGCGCGCGGCCGGATCGGGCGCGGGCCCGAGGCCGAGCTGGTCGATCGCTATGTGAAGCGGCTCGCCTGGCCGGTGAAGCTGACCGAATTGCCCGATACCGGCGGCAAGATGCCTGGGGTAGAGCCCGGTACGCGTCTCGTCATGCTCGACGAGACCGGCGAGGTGCTGCCCTCGCGCGTCTTTGCCGATCGGCTCGAGAAATGGCGCGATGGGGGCGTGCGCGAGGCGCGCTTTTTGATCGGCGCGGCCGACGGGTTCGACGATGCGCAGCGCGCAAGCGCCGATCTGCTCCTGTCCTTCGGCCGCGCGACCTGGCCGCATCTGCTCGCCCGCGCGATGCTCGCCGAGCAATTGTGGCGCGCAACGAGCATCCTTGCCAACCATCCCTATCACCGCGAAGGGTAGGTCATGCGCCCCGCCTGGACAGCATCGATCGCCATGGCGGCCATTCTGGCCGGCATCGGCGTCGCATCCCCCTCCTCTCAGACCGCTGCCCAGACGCCCGCTGCCGAGCAGCAGCAGCGCCTGATCGAGGCCAAGCGGCAATCCGCCGCCGCCGCCGCACGGTCCGCCCGGCTCGAACAGGAAGCGGCGCGCGAACAGAACGAGGCGCGCCAGGCACGCGCGCAGGAGGCGGCGGTCGCCGCGCGCATCCAGCAGGCCGAGGCGGATATCGCCGCTGGCCAGGCGCGGATCGCGATCATCAACCGCCTGCTCGTGGCGCAACGCGCGCGGCTCGCGACGCGGCAGGGGCCGGTCGCGCGGCTGATGGCGGCGCTCCAGTCGCTTGCCCGGCGCCCGGCCTTGATCAGCATCGTCCAGCCTGGCTCGGTCGCCGACATCGTCCATGTCCGGGCGGTGCTGGCGAGCACCCTGCCGGTCGTCCGCGCGCGCACCGCCGATGTCCGCGCCGATCTCGCCCGTACGCGCCAGCTCCAGGCGGGCGCCTCGCTCGCGACTCAGCGCCTGGCCGAAAGCCGGACAAGGCTGGAGGAGCAGCGCCTCGCGCTGACCCGGCTGGAGGCGGAACACCGGCTGCGCTCGCGCGCGCTGGGGCGCGACGCGCTGTTCGAATCGGACCGGGCGATCGCGCTCGGCGAACGCGCCCGCGACATCGTCGATCTGATGGACCAGCTCGGCAACCAGGCCGCGACTCGCGAGGAACTTCAATCGCTGCCCGGTCCGCTGCCGCGCCCGCCGCGCCCCGGCGAGGTCGCCTCGCCGGTCGAAACCATATCCTGGTCGGCCAGCGCGCCACCCTACAAGCTTCCCGTTGTGGGACGGGTGGTGACCGGGCTGGGCGAGCTTTCCGATGCCGGGGTGCGCTCGCGCGGGCTGACCATCGCCAGCGCGGCCGAGGCGACGGTGATCGCGCCGGCGGCCGGGCGGATCGCCTATGCCGGACCGTTCCGCGGATACGGCACGATCGTGATCATCGATCACGGCGGCGGCTGGACCTCGCTGATCGCCGGGCTCGGCCGGGTTTCCACCCGGGTCGGCGAGACGGTGGCGCAGGGATCGCCGATCGGCCGCGCTGGCGCTGGCGACGATCCCCGCATCACCATCGAGCTGCGCCGCCGCGACCGGCCGGTCGACATGACGCCGCTGCTGGGGTGACGCCCATGACGCTCACCGTGCATTCAGGCGCGCCGCGCTTTGATCGCGCGCCAAATGCCGCTACGATGCCCGCAAACCGGTTTCCTGGGTAAAAAGCTTATGTCACGTGCACTTCTTCAGGCCACTGCGATCGCTGCGGTCCTTGCGATCATCCCCATCGGCACCAGTGCGATGGCCACGGTCGACAGCAATACCTATCGCGAGATCGACCAGTTCATGGACGTCTTCAACCGGGTGAAGGTCGATTATGTCGACAAGGTCGACGACAAGACGCTGATCAAGGGCGCCATTTCCGGCATGCTCGCCGCGCTCGATCCGCACAGCGCCTATGAGACCGGGCTCGATTACGACAATCTGCGCATCCAGACGCTCGGCAGCTATGGTGGCCTCGGCCTGACCGTCACGATGGAAGACGGCGCGGTCAAGGTGATCTCGCCGCAGGAGGATACGCCGGGCTGGCGCGCGGGCGTCAAATCGGGCGATTACATCACCCATATCAATGGCAAGCTGATCTATGGCGAGACGCTCGACGAGGCGATCACCGAGATGCGCGGGCCTCCCGGCAGCAAGATCCAGCTGACCCTGATCCGCCCTGGCCGCGACAAGCCGATCGAGGTGTCGATGGTGCGCGAGAAGATCGTGCAGAAGCCGGTGAAATGGGAAGTGAAGAACGGCATCGGCGTCATCAACATCAACAGCTTCTCGGAGAATACCGGCGAGGCGACCAAGGCCGCGATCCTGGGTATCGAGAAGTCGCTCGGTCATGCGCCGCTGGGTTATATCGTCGACTTGCGCGACAATGGCGGCGGCCTGCGCGACGAGGCGGTGAACGTCGCGGACAATTTCCTCAATTACGGCGAAATCGTCTCCGAACGCGGCCGCGAGAAGAACGACATCCAGCGCTTCTATGCGCATAATGGCGATTATGCCCGCGGCCTGCCGGTGATCGTGCTGACCAATGCCGGCACCGCTTCGGCCTCGGAGATCGTCGCCGGCGCGCTGCAGGACCATCACCGCGCGCTTGTCATGGGCGAGCGTTCGTTCGGCAAGGGATCGGTGCAGACCGTGCTCGACCTGGGCAATTCGACCGCGCTGCGCCTGACCACCTCGCGCTACTACACGCCGTCGGGCCGCTCGGTGCAGGAAGGCGGAATCGAGCCCGACATCAAGGTGCCGCAGATCTCCGATGCCGACTACAAGTCGCGGCCTGTGTTCCGCGAGGCCGATCTGCGCCGCCACCTGATCAACGAGGTGAAAGCCGACAATTCGGTGCTCGAGGAAGACACCAAGACCGATCCGCGCTTCGCCGCGACGCCGGAGCAGCTCAAGGCCAAGGGTATCGAGGATTTCCAGCTCGACTATGCGCTGAAGACGATCGGCCGGCTCGGCACGACGCCCGCGCCTCAGGTGGCGGCGGTCGCGAAGAAGTGAACCGTTTCCCCAATCGTCAAGGCGACGGAGTGTCTGAATGACCCAGGACCGCTTCACCACTGCACGCTGGGTCGCGCTGTTGTTGCCCGCCGTGCTGATGGCCGGCGCGCTGGGGTCGCAATATATCGGCGGGCTGTTCCCGTGCGAGATGTGCCACTGGCAGCGCTGGCCGCATTACACCGCGATCGTGCTCGCCGCCGCCGCCTTCGTGGTACCCGGCGCCGCGAGCAAGCGCGCGCTGGTCGCGCTCGCGGCGATCGCGATTCTGGTCAGCGGCGGGATCGGGGTGTTCCATGCCGGCGTCGAATATCATTGGTGGCAGGGCATCACTGCCTGCAGCACCACGATGCACGGCACCGGCGGATCGGTCGAGGACATGCTCAAGCGGATCATGGATGCGCCGGTCGTGCGCTGCGACGTGGCGCAATGGTCGCTGTTCGGCGTCTCGCTCGCCGGCTTCAACGCGATCATTTCGCTTGTTGGCGGTCTGTCGGTCCTGTGGCTGCTGCGCCGCCGCACGATATCGGCCTTCGCCAGATGAGCGGCTGGCGGCCCGGCGACGCGAAACGCGCGACTCACTCGATGATCCGGGTCGATCAGGCGGGCGAATATGGCGCGACGCGAATCTATGCGGGGCAACTCGCGGTGATGGGCGATCGCACCCCTGCCGCGCGCAAGATCGCCGGCATGGCCGGTCAGGAGGAGCGCCACCGCGCCTTTTTCGATGCGATGACGGCGCGGCGCGGCGTGCGGCCGACTCTGCTCCAGCCCTTCTGGGACGTGGCCGGTTTCGCGCTGGGCGCGGTGACGGCGGCAATCGGGCCGGAAGCGGCGATGGCGTGCACCGCCGCGGTCGAGACCGAGATCGACAAGCATTATTCGGAACAGCTCGCCGCGCTTGGCGAGAGCGACCCGGAACTATCCGGGGCGATCGCGGATTTTCAGGCTGAAGAGGTCGAGCATCGCGATACCGCGCTCGCCTCCGGTGCGGAGCGTGCCTTTGGCTATCCCCTGCTGAGCGGACTGATCCGTCTCGGCTGCAAGGCGGCGATCGCGACCGCCAAGCGGATCTAGAAACGGGAGAGTATGATGATTGTCAGGATCATGGCGTCCGCCCTGGCGCTGACTGTGGCCGCCCCGGCCGCCGCTCAGGTCGCCGGACCGGCGCTGCCCGGGCCCCGCGTCGTGGTGCCGCAAGGCCCTGCCGAGGTATCGCGCAGTGCGCCGGTCAACGGCGTCATCACCCTGTTCGGCAACGAACGCTGCCCGACCAATGCCGATGGCGCCGAGGTGGTGGTGTGCGTGCGCGGCAACCCCAGCGAGCAGTACCGCATCCCCAAGGACGTGCGCGAGCTGCAGATCACGCCCGAGAATCAGAGCTGGGCAGTGAAGGCGCAAGGCCTGGTCAACGACCCGACCGTCGCGGGGGGCGTGGGCAGCTGCTCCACAGTCGGGGCGGGCGGGCAGAGCGGTTGCTTCCTCCAGCAGGCGCAACAGGCCAAGCGCGAGAACCAGCAGAAAAAAGCCGATCAGAAGCAGCTCGAGGATTCCCTCCCCTGATGCTTTGACCTTATGTTGCCGCTTCGGTTAGGGAATTCTCCTTTCCGCCGAGGGGCAGGGCAATGGCGACGGTGACGGCCGGAACGGCGCGGGCAAAATCGCTCGCCGCCGACGGATATGAGAAATTCCTGGCCGTTGCTGCGATCGCCCTGCTGGCGACGGTGCTGGTCGCACTGGCCCGAGGCTATCCGCATTGGGGCATGGTTCCGCCGCTGGTCTGGGCGCATCTCGCCACGATCCTGCCCGCGCTTGCGCTGACCCCGGTGATGTTGCTGCGCCCGCGCGGCGATTCGCTCCACCGGCTGCTCGGCAAAATCTGGGTTACGGCGATGTTGCTGACCGCCATCGTCTCCTTCGGGGTGCGCGAGAGCCGGCATGGCGGCCTCAGCCTCATCCACATCATCTCGGCCTATGTGATCCTGGTCGCGCCGCTGATCTGGTGGTCCGCGCGCAACCACAAGATCGTGCGCCACCGCAGGCTGGTGCGCGGCATGGTGACGGGCGCGCTGCTCGTCGCCGGCTTCTTCACCTTCCCCTTCGGACGCATGCTCGGCGCCTGGCTATTCGGCTGACATCATGACCCTGACCTCTCCCACACCGGTCCGCGGGCCGCACAAGCTCGCGCTCGGGCTGTTCATCCTGGTGTGGCTCTCGATCAGCTGGTTCGGCTCGTCGCCCTATAATGCCAACAACTCGACCCGGATGTTCGCCGCGATCTCGCTGGTCGAACAGCACGACGCGACGATCGACGAGTTCCGCGACCTGACGATCGACAAGGCGGCATTCGGCAAGCACACCTATCTCGACAAGGCGCCGGGCATGACGATCATGGCGATGCCCGCCGTGTGGCTCGGCGACGTGCTGACCGGCACGACCGCGACGCCGATGCCCAAGGAGATCGGGAACAAGGATTTCTGGGATTATATGCGGCTGCGGCTGCGCCTCGCGGTGGCGATGGCGGTCGCGCTGCTCACCGCCTTTGCCACCGTGCTGCTGCTCGATCTCGCGACCGGCATCACCGGCAGCGCGCGCGCCGGGTTCGTCACCGCGCTTGCCTATGCCCTGGCGACGCCGGTGTGGGGCTGGTCGACCACCCTGTTCGGCCATGCGCCGGTCGGCGCGCTGCTGCTGATCGCGACCTGGGCGGTCTGGCGCGGCACCTCGGGCGAGCGCGAGATCAGGCGGTGGCGCTATCCGGTCATGGCGGGGCTGGCGCTCGGCTGGGCGCTGGTCGTCGAGTTTCCGGCGGTCATCCCCGCCTTTCCGATCGGTGTCTGGGTGCTCTGGCGGACGCGCGCCGTCGCCTGGCCGGTCAGGGCGCGGCTGTTCGGCATCGCGGTGGCGGCCGGCCTCGTCGCGCTGCTGCCGCTGCTGGCCTATAACACGATCGCCTTCGGCACGCCGTTCAAGGTGGGCTATCAGGGCGTGGTCGGCTTCAACGGCATGCAACAGGGGTTTTTCGGCCTTACCTATCCCAAGGCCGAGGTGCTGTGGCAGATCCTCTTCGGCACCGAGCGCGGGCTGATCTGGTTGGCGCCGGTGCTGGTGCTCGCGCCGATCGGGCTGGCCCGGTTGATCCGCACGCCCGAGACGCGCGACCTGGGGTGGCTCTGCACCACGATCGTGGCCGCGGTGCTGCTGTACAATGCCGCCTATGTCTATTGGGACGGCGGTCACTCCACCGGACCGCGCCATTCGGTGCCGATGATCGGCTTCCTCTGCCTCGGGATCGCACCGCTCTGGCAGGGCTGGGGTTCGACCGGCAAGGGCTGGATCGCCGGGCTGATCGCCTCGGGCATCTTCATCAACTTCGCCGTCGCCGCCTGTGAGATCGCCGCGCCCCACGGCTATCGCTTCCCGCTGGTCGCCCCGGTCATGACCGATCTCTTCAATGGCCAGGTCAACAATATCGCCGGCGAATATTGGGGCTGGCGGCCCGCGCTCGGACTGATCCCCTGGCTCGTTATCGCGGTGCCGCTACTGGCATGGCTGATCCGGCAGGCGAGCTTGTCGGCCGCCGAGCACAGGGATATCAAGGCGGCTCTCGCGTGACTGGCGAATCGTGGAGCACCACGGGGAAGCGCGGGACCTGAAAGCGCCGCTCGCCTGGGCAGACCTCTGGACCAAGGAGAGCCCCATGCCCGAATTCCCGCCGATCCGCGTCGCCTTCCTGCTCTTCCCGAACGTCACCCAGCTCGACCTGACCGGCCCGGCGCAAGTGCTGTCGCGGCTGGGCAATGTCACGATCGATCTCGTCGCGCGCGATCTGGCGCCGGTGCCGACCGATGCCGGTTTTGCGCTGCTGCCGACCGCGACGTTCGAAGACGCGGTGCAGCCCGACATAATCTGCATCCCTGGCGGCTTCGGGGTGAACGACGCGATGGAGGATGCGGCAACGCTTGCCTGGGTCAAGCGGTCGGCGGCCGGCGCTACCTGGGTGACCAGCGTGTGCACCGGCGCGCTGCTGCTTGGCGCGGCGGGGCTGCTCAAGGGCTATCGGGCGACGACGCACTGGGCGTCGCACCATCACCTCGCGGCGTTCGGCGCGATCGCGGTCAAGGAACGCGTGGTGATCGACCGCAACCGCGCGACCGGCGGCGGGGTGACGGCCGGCATCGATTTCGGCCTGGCGCTGACCGCCACGATCCGCGGCGAGGCGCATGCCCGGCTGGTCCAGCTCAGCCTGGAATATGATCCCTCGCCCCCGTTCGATTCGGGATCGCCCGAGCGCGCGGATGCGGAGACGCTGGCGCGCTATCAGGCGCTGGCGGCGAAATCGGCGCCGGGGCGCGATGCGCGGACTGAGGCTGCGGCGGAGCGGATGAACGCTTCATCTCAAGCGTAACCTTCCCCGGCGAAGGCTAAAGGAGAGGGGAGAGGGGCGGTCTCACCGCGGATTCAACAAAAACACCACATACCCCCGGAAACGCGGATTCGCCTCCAGCCCCGCGGGTGCCCGCCACTCCCCGCCCTGCAACAGCCCGACCCGAAACGGTATTTTCATCCGGTCCAGCCGCGCCAGATAGCCGGCGTAACCCGGGATCACCCGCCGACCCTGATAGATCTGCAACACCACCTCATCGACCGCCCCGGCCAGCGCATCCAGGCCCCGAGGGTCGCCATTGCTGCTCCAGTCGAGCAGGCCGGTGATGCCCAGCTTGCAGTCGGCGGGCAGGCGGCGGCGCAGGTCTTTCAGGAAACCCGCATAGTTTTCGAGGTGCCGGGTCCGCGCATCGAAATCGATCTGCACGCCGACCACCTGGTTCCCCGCCGCGCGCCATTTCGCGAGTTGCGCGAGGACCTGCGCATAGACCGGCGGCGGCCATTCGATGGTCTCGACTCGCACCACCATCCAGACCTCCGGTCCGCGCACCCGCGGCACTGCGGGCCGCTGCGCCGCAAGCCGCACCGGCTCGCGCACCGACACCTGGCCCTGGAGCAGGTACAGCGTCTTTGCCTTCGCAAGCGCGGACTGCGGCTTGACCCCGGCCCAGAGCCAGAAGGTATCGTAACGGGCGGCGTCGACCCGCTCGTCGGGCAGAGCGGCGCCCGATAGGGCGAGCGCCGGCGTCAGGGCAGCGAAGAGGCGGACCAGCCTACCAGTAATAGCGCAGCTCCTGCGCCCAGCGCGATGTCGGATACTCCTTCTTCAGCCGCGTGAACCACGCCTTGCGCTGCGCGATCACGACTTCGGTGCCGCCGCAACTGTTGTTGCCCGAAGTCGCATAGCAATTGATCGCCCGGAACAGCGCATAGGCCTTGTCGGGCGCGGGCGTTTTCGGGTCGGCGATGATCGCCTTGTAGATCTCCAGCCGTGAGAAAGCCGCGCCGGGGAAGAGCGACGCGGTACCGCCCAGCTCGTCGGCGGGCAGCTTGTTGTCGAGCGGATAACCGTCGAATCCCGTCACCCGCATGAAATCGCCCAGACACAGCCGCGCCTTGGCCGCATATGGATCGGCGGCGAGCTGGCGGGCGATCTCCTTCAGCGCCGGGCAGTCATAATCGCCGACGCCTTTGGCCTGGTCGAAGATGCCGATCGGCACCTGCTCTCCGCCGCGCAGATCGTAGAGATTGCCATCGGCCGGCGCCCCCGCCGGCACCAGCGCCTGGTCGGCCAGGAAGTCGCGATAGGCGCCGCGAGTCAGATCCTTGTAGAGCAAGGTGAACAGCGCGACGTCGCGCTCATGCTTCGGCGCCTGCGCATCCTTCGCCTGACGCCGCAGCAGCGCCGGGCCGGCGACATTGGTCAGCAATATCTCGCGCAGGTCAGGCGTGCGGACCGGCGAGCCCGGCGCGAACAGCCCGTCGAGCGCGCCGGCGCGTTCGTCATGCAGGGCCAAAGCGAGCTCGATCGCTGGCCGCTGGAACGGCCGTTTCGTCCCCGGCAGCATCTCCATCCAGAACCCGCGCGCATTGCGGTCCTTCACGGCATCGAGCGCCGCGCCGCGCAGCATCTGGCGGCTGAACTGGAGATAGCTGAAATCCGCGTGCCGCGCCGCGTCCGGGATCAGCTTCAGCACGGCCTCCGGCCTGTCCTGGACAAAGAATGCATGCGCCGCGAGCAGATAGGTGAACAGCCCCGGATTGCTCGCGAAGCGCGGGCGCTGCGCCTCCAGCTCGGCAAGGGCGATCGGCGGTTCGTCCGAAGAAGCGAGGATATTGCCGCGGTTGTCGCGCATCCGGGCGAGGTCGAGCACCGCGAGCAGGATCGGATCGGTCGTGTCGGCGATCTTCAGCCGGGGCAGCAGCTTGTTGTCGATCTCGTCGGCAAGCTCCCCGCCGTCCACGCCCCCCTGTGCGAACAGCGCTGCATATTCGGTGACCAGCTTGTCGTCCCGGCCGCCGAGCCAATAGACCCGGCGCAACAGCCCGCGTGCCGAGGCGGCGTAGAGCCCCTTGGGATAATCGCGCAGATAGGCGCGCAGCGCCGCCTCGCCCGCCGCGATGACCTTCGCATCGATCTGGGCGGCATCCCTGGGGGAGCCATATTCGTCGAAGGCGCTGACCTGTGCGCGGTTCACCTCGACCCGGCCGAGCATGTAATCGGCGGTCTCGCGCAGCCAGGGCTGGTCGGTGCCGCGGAGCGTGGCGAAGCGCGCGGCGGCGGTGTCGTAGTCGCCGCCGTAAAAGGCGGCGGCGCCCTGGAGGTAGCTGGCAAAGGCCTTGCCGGTCGCCGATTTGACGGGAACATCGGTGGTCGCGGTGGGGCCGGTACAATTGGGCTGGAGCGCCCGCCGCGCCGCGATCAGCGCCGCGCGCTCGGCCTCCGGCACCTGCCGCGCCGCGCCCAGCGCCGCCGCGAAGGCCGCGGTGCCGCTGTCGTTGCTCCGGCAGCGCGATCCTTCGCCCTCGGCATAGCTGGTGTCGGTCGATGGGTCGGGCCCGGGGAAATATGTTTTCCGGAAGGTCATCCAGTCGAACAGGGCCAGCGGAGGCGCAGGCTGGTCGCTGCCCGGCCTGGCGGGGCGCATGTCGAGCAGCAACAGGCTGAGATTGACCCGGGTGTCGTTTGCCGGACCGAGCATCGCCATGTCGGCGCACCCGGTCATCGCCCTGTGCTTGAGCTTCCATTCCTGCGTGCAGCCGAAATCGCCACTCGCCCGCGCGGGGGCCTGCCACGCGAACGACAGCAGCACCGCAATCAACAGCGCGCTAATCCGGTACATCGCTCACTCCCCTGATTCCCCAATCTTCCTCGAATGGGACGCGCCTCCTTTGCACCGGGACTGCACGCCGGGTCGAGAGCGATGCGACGGGAAGCGGGACCGGGCCCTCTCTTCCTCTCCAGTGGGAGTTTTGGCTGCAGGCAGGTCGAAATGCCCCCCGGGCATTTCTCAATCATGCCGGGGGCATGATTGACCTGTCTGCAGTCAAAACTGATACGAAGCCTTATGACCCCGGACTTGTTCCGGGGGAATTAGGCGAAGTTGGAGAGGGGCTCCGGGAGCCATCGAGAGCTCCCGGAGCCCCTCTCCAAGCTACGCTAGACAGCAAGCTGTCAAGCTTCGCTATCCTCTCCCACTGGAGAGGAAGAGTGGTCGCCACTGCCCCTTCAATCTCAAGGCTTCGCGGGCCCCGCCCGCTCTCGCGCAATGCGCGTATCCAGCAGGCCTTCATACTTCGCCGCATAGGCGCGGCACGCGCCCGGATCGACGAACGGGTTGGGCTCCTTGCGCTGGCGGAATTTTGCCAGCTTCACATCACCGCCCGATGCGTCCGGGTGAGATGTGACCAGGATATCGCAGGGGAGTCCGGCAACCACGCCGAAGGTCTTGCGGAATGCCGCGACGGTCGCGGCATGTTTCGGGTCCGAAAAGCCCCAGCGCTCGGTCGAGATGGGATTTAGGCTCGCGCCGAACACCATGTTCCGGCACGTGCCGCCGGCGCAGCTGGACCAGGTCCAGCTCATGCTGCCCGCCGTGTGGCCCGGCGTGGCGCGCGCGGTGATGACCGTATCGCCGAGCCGCAGCTTCTCGCCATCCTCCAGCGTGAGCACGCCCGCGATCGCCGGAAAGGGCGCGAGCTGCCCGAATTGCGGATCGTCCGCCAGGCTGTGCCCCAGGCCGAGTATCTGCGCACCCGCCCGGCTGGCGACGACCTTCGCGCCGCTGTCGCGCGCCAGCGCGGCGATGCCGCCGGCATGATCGTAATGCGGCTCGGTGCTGAGGATGAACTTCACGTCCTTCACCTTGAACCCGAGCTGGCGGATATGATCCTCGATCCCAGCCACCCCCTGCGGCACCCCGCCGTCGATCAGGATCAGCCCGGCGCTGGTGCGGATCAGCCCGACATTCAGCCCGCCATACCCGACCAGGTAGAAATTGCCGTGCACCCTGACCGGCGCCTGCGGCGTCAGCCAGCGCGCGGCATAGTCGGGTTCGATCGGCCGGGTCAGCGGGTCGTCCGCCTGTGCCGAGGCCATCGCCGCTACCGACGCCAAAGCCACGCCCCCGAAAACCATCCACTTCATCGCTCGCTCTCCCGATTGCTCCCGCGACGATGTCGCGACGGCGCCCGCACGACAAAACATCTTATCTCGACGCAGACCCCAATTGGATTTGGGGCTTAGGCGGTGCGAGAGGCGGCCGATACGAACCAGGCGCCGAACGTCGGCGTCGGGCGGCCGACTGCAAATGGCGGGCCGTTTGCTGGCTTGCCGTGCGCAAGGCTAAGCGTCGGATTGCGAGTCTGCGCGAGACGAAAGCGAAAGCCGACTATTGACCGACGCTGACTGAAATCACTCGGCCGGTCTTCTTTTCGACGGTGATCCACGCATCACCCCCCGTTCCCGCATCTGGGTCCCAGAAATATACCCACCAATTTGGCCCTTGGGCTTCGACCCTGTGCTGAAGCCGGCTCCGCTTTTCGGCAGGAAAATACTTGCCGTATCGGTCGATGAGAGCGGTTTTGGCCCGCTGAGTTGCCTGCGCGCTGTCCACCGGGCCATCGACGGAACATGCTGCGAGCAACAATGCCAAGGCTGCCGTGGATCGGATCATTTCCGAAACATGTGCCCTTTCAGGCCGAAACGCCACAGCTCGTTTTCTAGTCGGGGCCGATCACGACTGGCCGCTGATTCACTTTACCGACTGGCCGTTGCATCATCGCGGCAACGGGCATTCGCGGCATCTTTTCCGCCCGCCCGGATGATCAGGAAAGAAGCGGCAATGATCTCGCCATACCATTCTCATAATTTGGCGAGTAAAGCGCCCGTAAAGCTTATGAAGCCGAAGCGCCTCATCATGAAAGCTGTCGACACACATCGAGTGTCGTGTGGCCCGTTGACAGAAAAACTGCCGCTCGTATTCCTGCCTACCTCGAAAAATCGGGGTCGACGTTGGCTGACAAAAATCGCCGAATACCTGGCTGGAATCGACCGGGGCATAGCACCGTTACTGGAAAAGCCGTCTCCGATACTTGCCGGATCAGGTCCGGTTCTATTCCTTCGGCCTGGCCTTCAGCCCGCGCACCCGGTGCCAGATATAGAAAGCCACCAGCGCAACCAGCACCACGCCGATCAGCGCATCGGCGCTGTGGAACGCCGCCTTCATCCGCGGGTCGCTGTTCCATTTCTCGCCCAGCACCATGCCGAGCCAGGCCAGGCCGAAGCACCACGGCCAGGATCCGATGAAGGTATAGATATGGAACGGCACCAGCTTCATTCGCGCGACGCCTGCCGGAAAGGCGATGAACGACCGGATCACCGGCAACAGCCGGCCGATCAGCACGGCATGGTTGCCCCAGCGGTCGAAGAAGCGATCCGCCATGTCGAGCTCGCCCGGACCGATCAGCACATAGCGGCCCCAGCGCTCGGCCAGCGGACGGCCGCCGCGCTTGCCGACTTCGTACGCGACGATCGAGCCGAGATTGCAGCCGATCGCCCCGGCGGTCGCCGCCAGATACAGGTCGAACCGCCCGACCGAGACGAGATAGCCGGCAAACGGCATGATGATCTCGGACGGCAGCGGGATGCAGGCCGATTCGATCGCCATCAGCAGGACGATGCCGAGATACCCCCCCTTGGAGATGACGGCGATGGTGAAGGTCGCGAGTATCGCGAGGATTTTCTCGATCATGGGTTCCCCCTTTCGGCGAAGAGGGCGCGCGTCGCCAGTGGAAAATCTGTCGGGGCGGCGTGCAGGCTGCTAGGATGGCCGCTCATCCCGACAAAGGCCGCCCATGACCGATGACGACAAACGCGCCGCCGCCCTTGCCGCGGTGGAGGAGGTCCGTCCGGGCATGCTGGTCGGCCTCGGCACCGGCTCGACCGCTGCCTTCGCGATCGGGCGATTGGGGGAGCTGGTGCGCGGCGGCCTCGATATCCGCGCGGTCGCGACGTCGCTGCGCACCGAATCCATGGCGCGCATGGCCGGCATCACGCTGGTGGATTTCGCGGGCGTCGACTCGGTCGACCTGACCATCGACGGCGCCGACGAGATCGACGACCGTCTGTTCGCGATCAAGGGGGCGGGCGGCGCGATGCTCCGCGAGAAGATCGTCGCGGCCGCCTCGCGCCGGATGATCGTCATCGCCGATGACTCGAAGCGGGTCACACGCATCGGCAAGGCCAAGCTGCCGGTCGAGATCCTGCCGTTCGCCCGCGCGTTCGCCGCGACTCGGCTGGCCGGTCTGGGCGCGAAGACGGCCGTGCGCGCCGAGCGCTCCGATCAGGGCAATATCATCATCGACGCTTTTTTCGCTGAAATGCCCGATCCTTGCGCCCTGGCCATGGGCCTTTCCGCGATCCCCGGCGTTCTCGGGCATGGCCTTTTCCTTGACGAGGTGGATTGCGCCTATATCGGCGGGGGCGGCCGCGTGATCCGGCTCGACAGACAGGCAACCACCAGCGACGGGCAGCGTTCGACTGTTCGATAGAAAGCGAGTTTCTTCCATGTCAGATGCCGCAACGGCCACTGCTCCCGTCAAAGGCCTCCATGAGGACGGCTCGCCCGAACGCCTGGCGATCGACACGATCCGCACGCTCTCGATGGACGCGGTGCAAAAGGCCAATTCGGGCCATCCCGGCACGCCGATGGCGCTCGCGCCCGTCGGCCACACGCTCTGGTCGCAATTCCTGCGCACCGATCCGGACAAGCCCGACTGGCCCAATCGCGACCGCTTCGTGCTCTCCGTCGGCCATGCCTCGATGCTGCTCTACGCGCTGCTGCACCTGGCCGGCATCAAGGAGATCGATCGCGACGGCAAGCCGACCGGCAATCTCGCGGTCAGCCTGAACGACATCGAGCAATTCCGCCAGCTCGGCTCGAAGACCCCGGGTCATCCCGAATATCGCCACACCACCGGCGTGGAGACCACGACCGGCCCGCTCGGCGCAGGCTGCGGCAATTCGGTCGGCATGGCGATCGCCGAGCGCTGGCTCGCCGCGCGCTACAACAAGCCTGGCTTCGACCTGTTCGACCATGACGTCTATACGCTGTGCGGCGACGGCGACATGATGGAGGGCGTCTCGGCCGAGGCGGCATCGCTCGCCGGCCATCTCAAGCTCTCCAACCTGTGCTGGATCTACGACAGCAACCATATCAGCATCGAAGGCGACACCAATCTCGCGTTCGACGAAGATGTCGGCATGCGCTTCCAGGCCTATGGCTGGAACGTCATCCATGTCGACGACGCGAATGATTGCGGCGCGCTGGCCGATGCGTTCGCCAGCTTCAAGGCGACGAACGATCGCCCGACCTTCATCGTCGTCCATTCGATCATCGGCTGGGGCAGCCCCCGCGCCGGCAGCGAAAAGGCGCATGGCGAGCCGCTCGGTGCCGACAATATCAAGGCGACCAAGCTGGCCTATGGCTGGCCCGAGGACGCGCAGTTCCTGGTGCCGGACGGCGTCGCCGAGGCCTTCGAAAAGTCGATCGCCGATCGCGGCCGGCCGCTGCGCGAAGCATGGGAGGCGAATTTCGCCGAGTATCGCAAGGCCAATGGTGATCTCGCCGCGGAGCTCGACCTGCTGCTCAAGGGCGACCTGCCCAAGGGCTGGGACGCTGACATTCCGGTGTTCGATGCCGACGAAAAGGGCATCGCCTCGCGGGACGCCGGCGGCAAGGTGCTCAACGCCATCGCCAACCGCGTGCCGTTCCTGATCGGCGGCTCGGCCGATCTCGCGCCCTCGACCAAGACCGACGTGAAGGGCAAGCCCTCGTTCGAGGCCGATAATTATGGCGGCTCCAACTTCCATTTCGGCGTGCGCGAACATGGCATGGGCGCGGTGGTGAACGGCATGGCGCTGTCGCACCTGCGCTCCTACGGCTCCACCTTCATGGTCTTTGCCGATTATATGCGCCCGCCGATCCGGCTCGCCGCGATCATGGAGCTGCCCTCGATCTTCGTCTTCACGCATGATTCGATCGGCGTGGGCGAAGACGGCCCGACGCATCAGCCGATCGAGCATCTCGCCACCTTGCGCGCCATTCCCGGCCTCGACACGATCCGCCCCGGCGACGCCAACGAGACCGCCTGGGCCTGGCGCGCCGCGCTCGAACACAAGCATCGTCCGACCAGCCTGGTCCTGTCGCGTCAGGCGCTGCCGACGCTCGACCGGTCGAAATACGCCTCGGCCGAAGGGCTGATGAAGGGCGCCTATATCCTCGCCGGCGATGCTGACCCCGAGGTCATCCTGATCGCTACCGGCAGCGAGGTTTCGCTCGCGGTCGCGGCGCATGAGGCGCTGACCGCGCAGGGCGTGCGCTCGCGCGTTGTCTCGATGCCGAGCTGGTATCGTTACGAACTGCAGGATCAGGCCTATAAGGACTCGGTCCTGCCCAAGGGCGTCACCGCCCGCATCGCGATCGAGATGGGCGGCGAGATCGGCTGGGATCGGTACGTCGGGCTTGAGGGGCGCACGGTCACCATGTCGACCTTCGGTGCGTCCGCCCCGATCGCGAAGCTGCAGGACAAGTTCGGGTTCACCGTCGACAATGTCGTCAAGGTCGCCCGCGCATTGCTCGGAAAGGATTGATCATGAGCCGCCTCAACGATCTCGCCGCACTGGGCCAGGCCGTCTGGCTTGATTTCGTCGACCGCAAGTTCCTCGCCGAGGGCGGGCTGCAGAAGCTGGTCGACGAGGACGGGCTGACCGGCGTCACCTCCAACCCCTCGATCTTCGAAAAGGCGATGGGCCATGGCACCGCCTATGACGAGGCCCTGGCCGAGTTCGACCAGTCGCATCCCGGTGCCCCGGCGATGCAGCGCTACGAGCATCTCGCGATCCAGGACATCCAGGCCGCGGCGGACACGCTCCGCCCGGTCTATGACCGGCTTGGCGGCAAGGACGGCTATGTCAGCCTCGAGGTCTCGCCTTATCTCGCCAACGACACCGACGGTACCATCGCCGAGGCGAAGAAGCTCTGGGCGGCGGTCGACCGGCCCGACCTGATGATCAAGATCCCCGGCACGCCAGCCGGCGTGCCCGCCATCGCCGCGACGATCGCGGCCGGGATCAACGTCAACGTGACGCTGCTCTTCTCGATCGAGGCATACAAGGCGGTCGCGCTGGCCTATGTCGCCGGTCTCGAGCAGCGCGCCGGAAAGGGCGAGGCGATCGACAGGATCGCCAGCGTGGCCAGCTTCTTCGTCAGCCGTATCGACACCAGGATCGACGATGTGATCGACGCCCGCGTGAAGGGCGGCGATGCCGAGTCGGACGCGCTCAAGGCGGTGCGCGGCAAGGTCGCCATCGCCAACGCCAAGCTGGCCTATGCCTGGTATGAGGCGTTCATCGCGTCGGATCGCTGGCAGGCGCTGGCCGCCAAGGGCGCGATGCCGCAGCGGCTGCTCTGGGCGTCGACCGGCACCAAGAACCCGGATTATCCCGATACGCTCTATCTCGACACCTTGATCGGCAAGGACACGGTCAACACCGTGCCGCCCAAGACGCTCGACGCGTTCCGCGATCACGGCACCGCCGCCGAGACGCTGACGGCCGATGTCGACGGCGCCCGCCACACCCTCGCCGAAGCCGAGCGGCTTGGCCTCGACCTGAACGGTGTGACCGATACTTTGGTGGAGGAAGGGGTCCATAGCTTCGCTCAGGCGTTCGACACCCTGCTCGGCGCGATTGCGGCGAAGCATCCCGAAACGGCGAACTGAACTGCGTCAACTCATCCGGAGATTGCCAATGCGTATCGGACTGATCGGCCTCGGCCGGATGGGTGGCAACATTGCGCGGCGGCTGATGCGCGCGGGACATGAGACGGTCGCCTATGACCGTTCGCCCGAGGCCATCGCTGAGCTGGTTCAGGACGGCGCGGTCGGCGCCGGCTCGCTCGAGGATATGCACGCCAAGCTCGCCAGCCCGGCGATCTTCTGGGTGATGCTGCCCGCCGGCGCGCCGACCGAGGACACGATCGCCGCCATCGCCGGTTTCGCCAGGCCGGGCGACATCGTCATCGACGGCGGCAACAGCTTCTACAAGGACGATATCCGGCGGGCCAAGGCATTGGCGGAGAAGGGCATCCGCTATGTCGATGTCGGCACCTCGGGCGGCGTCTGGGGGCTGGAACGCGGCTATTGCATGATGGTCGGCGGCGAGAAGGAAGCGGTCGACCTGCTCGATCCGATCCTCGCCGCGCTGGCGCCGGGCCTCGGCACCATCCCGCGCACGCCCAATCGCGGCGACAAGAGCGAGGATCCGCGCGCCGAGCAGGGTTATATCCATGCCGGCCCTCCCGGCTCGGGCCATTTCGTGAAGATGGTGCATAACGGCATCGAATATGGCCTGATGCAGGCCTATGCCGAGGGCTTCGACATATTGAAGGGCAAGTCCTCGGACAAGCTGCCCGAGGACGAGCGCTTCGACCTCAACCTGACCGACATCGCCGAGGTCTGGCGGCGCGGCAGCGTGATCTCGTCCTGGCTGCTCGACCTCTCCGCCTCGGCGCTGGCCGACGATCAGCAGCTCGACAAATATTCCGGCAAGGTCGCCGATTCGGGCGAAGGCCATTGGACGATCGAGGCAGCGATGGAAGAGGCAGTGCCGGTCAACGTGCTCAGCGCCGCCCTGTTCGCCCGCTATCGCAGCCGGGTCGACCATACCTTCGGCGACAAATTGCTCTCGGCGATGCGCTTCGGCTTCGGCGGCCATGTCGAGATGCCGCAGTGAGTGAAGCCGTGAGGCTCGTCGTCTCCGATCTCGACGGCACCCTGGTCGACAAGCAGAAGAAGCTGACCCCCGGCACGATCGCCGCGGTCGGCCGGCTGCGCGCGGCGGGCCTGGGCTTCACCATCATCAGCGCGCGGCCGCGATCGGGCATGATGCCGATCGCCGATGCGCTGGCGATCGACGATGTGATGGGCGCCTTCAACGGCGGCACCATCTTCCGCCGCGATGGCACGGTGATCGAGCAGCACCGCATCGACCCCGACGTGGTGCGCGGCGTGTTTGATCTGATCGGTGACGCGCCGGTCGATATCTGGGTGTTCGCCGACGACCTTTGGTACGCCAGCACCGACCAGGGCCATCATGTCGATTCGGAGCGGGTGTCGTCGAACCAGGCGCCAGTGATCGTGTCCGATTTCACCGCCTTGTTCGACCGCGCCGACAAGCTCACCTTCGTCAGCGACGATCCGGCGTTGCTCGGTAGTTTGACCGATCGGGCAGCGGCGGCGTTCGGCACGCGGGCGACCGTGGTGCAATCCCAGACCTATTATCTCGACGTGACCGCGCTTGCCGCCAACAAGGGCGACGGCGTCACGTTGCTGGCAGACGCGCTGGGCACGCCGCTCGCGCAGACGGCGGTGATCGGCGACCAGGGCAATGACGTCGCGATGTTCGCCCGCGCCGGCCTGTCGATCGCGATGGGGCAGGGCCCGGTCGAGGTCCGGGCCAAGGCGGATTTCGTCACCGGCGCGAACGACGCTGACGGCGTGGCGCAAGCGATCGATTCAATCATCCTGCCGCGCTGTTAAGGGTACGGGATCGTCCGCATAACGCCGCGCGATCACCGCGCAGGCGATCAGCTGGAGCTGGTGGAACAGCATCAACGGCAGGATGACGAGGCCGACCTGCGCCGGCGCGAACAGCACGCCCGCCATCGGTACGCCTGAGACGAGGCTCTTCTTTGACCCGCAGAACACCAGCACGATCGCGTCCTCGCGGCTGAGGCCCATCAGTCTGCCCGCGCCCCAGGTAGCGAGCAGGACCAGAGCCAGCAGCACCGCGCAGACCGCCAGGATCACCGCCAGTTCCGCCGCCGACAGCCGGTGCCAGATGCCGTCGACCACCGCCGCGCCGAAGGCGGTATAGACGACCAGCAGGATCGACCCGCGATCGACCACGGTCAGCATCTTTTTCTGGCGCGTCACGAACGCGCCGATCCATGGCCGCAGCAGGTGCCCCGCGACGAAGGGCAGCAAGAGCTGGACGACGATCGATTCGACCGACGAGAGCGACACGCCGGCGCTGCCGCTCGAATGGATCAGCACCGCGGTCAGCGCCGGGGTCAGCACGATGCCGAGGATGTTGGAGATCGACGCGCTGCACACCGCCGCCGCGACATTGCCGCGCGCGATCGCGGTGAAGGCGATCGACGACTGCACGGTCGATGGCAGCAAGGTCAGGAACAACATCCCCATCGCGACCGGCGGCGTGAGGAAGGGCAGGGCCGCGACGCCCAGGCCCAGCACTGGAAACAGAATGTACGTCGCGGCAAACACCGCGAGGTGGAGCCGCCAGTTGCTCATCCCCGCCAGCACTGCCTCGCGCGACAGCTTGGCGCCGTGGAGGAAGAACAGCAGCACGATGGCGATATCGGCGATGGCGCCGAACAGCGGCACCCCGGCCCCGCGTGGCGGCAGGATCGAGGCGAGAACGACCGTGCCGATCAGCATCAGGATGAACGGCTCGAAGATGACGAGGAAACGCTTCAGCATCAGCCCGTTTCGCGCGATCGGTCGCGGGCTGCAATGGGGTTTGCGCCCCTCCGTCAAAGCCGCATATCGTCCGATGGAGATTGGCCGTAAGCTGGGGCGATGGAAGACACTCCACTGACTGACACGGCGATTGTCGAGATGGCGCGCGCGATGCTCGATCTCGACATCCCGCCCGGATGCCTGCCCGGCGTCCGGACGAACCTCGAGGTCCTGGTCGGGCACGCGAAGCTGGTCGAACAGCCCGATGACTGAGAGCATCCGCGCTATCGCGGCGGCGGTGCGCACCGGCCGCCGGTCGGCCGTGTCGGTCGCGGAAGAGGCGGTTGCGCGCATCCGCGAACGCGACGGGGCGATTGGTGCGGTAACGAGGCTGCTCGACGAGCAGGCGCTGGCCGAGGCGCGGGTGGTCGATGCGATCGTCGCGGGTGGTGGAGATCCCGGGCCGCTCGCTGGCGTACCTTACGGTGTGAAGGACCTGTTCGACGTGGCCGGCCTGCCAACCACCGCCGGCGCGGCGATGCTGCACGATGCGCCGCCTGCGACGGTCGATGCCGAGGCGATCGTGCGGCTTCGGGCGGCGGGCGCGGTGCTGGTCGCGACGCTCAACATGGACGAGTTCGCTTATGGCTTCGCGACCGTCAACGCTGCCTTCGGCACCACCCGCAACCCGCACGACCCCGATCGCCTCGCAGGCGGATCGTCCGGCGGATCGGCTGCGGCGGTGGCGAGCGGGATGCTGCCGCTGACGCTCGGGTCCGACACCAACGGATCGATCCGCGTGCCGGCCGCGCTCTGCGGGCTGTATGGGCTGAAGCCCGCGCATGGCAGCCTGCCGATGCAGGGCGTCTATCCCTTTGTCGACAGCTTCGACGATATCGGCCCTTTCGCCACTTCGATCGCCGACCTGAAGCTGGCCTGGCAGGTGCTCGGCGGCACCGATGCCGCGGCCGGAACCCGTATCGGCCGGCTGGGAGGCTGGTTCGAGCGTAACATGGCGCCCGAACTGGTCACAGCGATCGACGCGGTGGACGCGCATCTCGGCGGGCTGGAACGCGTCGAATTCCCCGAGGTCGACCGTGCCCGTTCCGCCGCCTTCCTGATGACCGCGGCCGAGGGCGGCGCGCGGCATTTGCCCGAGTTGCGCCGCCGTCCGCTCGACTTCGATCCCGCAACCCGCGACCGGCTGATCGCCGGGGCGATGCTGCCTGCGCCGCACTATCTGGCGGCACAGACCTTCCGCGAGACCTTCCGCGCCGCCGTGTTTGCCCTGTTCGAGCGCCACGACGTGCTGATCGCTCCGTGCGTCGGGGAGGTTGCGCCGCGCATCGACGATCCCTTCATCACCGTCGATGGCGCGCGCGTGCCCGCCCGCGCGCATCTCGGCCGGCTGACCCAGCCGCTCAGCTTCATCGGCCTGCCGGTGATCGCCGTGCCGCTGCTCCGGCCGGGTCGATTGCCGCTCGGCCTCCAGCTCGTCGGCGTGCCCGGCCGCGAAGGCGCTTTGTTCGCGCTGGCGGAGCGGCTCGAGGCGGACGGCCTGACCGGGTTCAGCGCGCCCGTCTGAACCCTCTTCCGCTCGCGTAAAGTCGCGCTATGCTCGTGTCCGATCCGGCGCCGACCGGAAGGACGGGAGCGGATCTGGGCAGCCGGGGGACCGCCAATGTCGACGACCGAGGAAAAGCAGACGCCTGGCCGATTGGCCACCTGGTTCGAACTCGCCGAACGCGGCACGACCGTGCGCACCGAAGTGCTGGCCGGTGCCACCACCTTCCTGACCATGGCCTATATCATCGTCGTCAACCCGACGATCCTCGGCGCGGCGGGCATGCCGATCGCCGCGGTGGCGGCGGCGACCTGCTTCGCGGCGGGCGTGGCCAGCATCCTGATGGGCTGTTTCGCCAATGTGCCGCTCGCGCTCGCGCCGGGCATGGGGCTCAACGCCTATTTCAGCTTCACCGTGGTGCAGGGCATGGGTGTGCCCTGGCCGGTCGCGCTTGGCTGCGTGCTGATCTCGGGCGTGGTCTTCCTGCTGCTCACCGCGGCGGGCATCCGCCAGATGATCCTCGCCGCGATCCCGCCGCACTTGCTCGCCGCCGTCGCGGGCGGCATCGGCCTGTTCATCGGGTTCATCGGGCTGAAGAATGCCGGCATCGTGGTCAACAATCCGGCGACCAGCGTCGCGCTCGGCGATCTCCACGCCCCCAGCGCGGCGCTCGCCCTGATCGGGCTGGTGGCGATCGCCGTGCTCAGCGTCTGGCGGGTGCGCGGCGCGGTGCTGATCGGCATCGTCGCGACCACGCTGATCGGCTGGGCGATGGGCCTCGTCACCTTCACGCCCCAGCCCTATTCGTTCGAGGCATTGACCGAAACCGCGTTCAAGCTCGATCTCGGCGGCGTGTTCGGCGCCGACGGCAGGCACGGGCTTGGTGTGATCGAGATATTGTTCGTGTTCCTGTTCGTCGATCTGTTCGACAATATCGGCACCTTGGTCGCGGTGACCAAGCGCGCCGGGCTGGTCGCCCCCGACGGGAGCATCCCCCGCCTCAACCGCATGCTGTTCACCGATGCGATCGCGACGATGATCGGCGCACTGGCCGGCACCAGCACCGTCACCTCCTATGTCGAGAGCGCGGCGGGCGTCGAGGCGGGCGGCCGCACCGGGCTGACGGCGGTGGTCACCGGCCTGTTGTTCCTCGCCGCGATGTTCGTCGCGCCCTATGCGCAGCTCGTGCCGGCGGCCGCCACTGCGCCGGCGCTGATCCTGGTCGGCGCGCTGATGATGATGCCGCTGGCCGAGGTGGCATGGGACGATCCCGAAGTGGCGATCCCCGCCTTCCTGACCGTCGCGCTGATCCCGCTGACCTTCTCGATCGCCAACGGCCTCGCCTTCGGCATCACCGCCCATGCCGTGCTGAAGCTGCTGCGCGGCAAGATCACCAAAACCGACTGGCTGTTGCTGGTGCTGGCCCTGCTGTTCGTGGTGCGCTTCGCATGGCTGGCGGCGGGATGATTAGAGGTTCATGTTCTTATTGTGATGCGTAACGAAGTGCGAAGCCTGCGCGGCATGGTGACCGCGCCCCATCATCTGGCGGCACAGGCCGGGCTCGGGGTGCTGCAGGATGGCGGCAATGCGGTCGAGGCGGCGGTCGCGGTCGCGGCGTGCCTTGCGGTGGTCTATCCGCACATGACCGGCATCGGGGGCGACGGCTTCTGGCTGATCGCCGAGCCCGATGGCCGGACTCATGCGATCGATGCATGCGGCGGGGCGGCGACGACCGCCAATCTCGGCCTCTATGAAGAGCATGAGACGATCCCCTGGCGCGGACCGCTCGCCGCCAACACCGTGGCGGGCACGATCTCCGGCTGGGCGGCCGCGCTTGAATCGAGCGGCGGCACCCTGCCGCTCGAGCGCCTGCTGCGTGATGCGATCCATCATGCGGAATCCGGCGTCGCGGTGACGCGCGGCGGGGCGGAGATCGCCGCGGCCAAGGGCGCCGAGCTGCGCGGCCAGCCCGGCGCCTGGGCAACCACCTTCGAGTCCGAGGGCCGGCCGCTGGTCGAGGGCGAGATACTGCGCCAGCCCCAGCTTGCCGGGACCCTGACGGTGCTGGCGCGCGACGGGCTGCGCAGCTTCTACGAAGGCGCCCTCGCGCGATCGATCGCCGTTGATCTCGCCCGGCTCGGCAGCCCTGTTTCCGCGGCCGATCTCGCCGCCCACAATGCCACCCGGCCAGCGCCGCTCAGCGTGCCGATTGAAGGCGCGCGGCTATTCAACACCGCGCCGCCGACTCAAGGCGCTGCGTCGCTGCTGATCCTCGCTCTCTTCGACCGGGTCCATGCCGCCGAGGCCGAGGGGTTCGATTTTGTCCACGGCCTGGTCGAGGCGACCAAACAGGCGTTCCTGTTCCGCGACCGGCATCTCGGCGATCCCGCCTATATGACCTTCGACCCGCAGATGCTGCTCGACGACCCGCGCGAGCTCGACGAGATGGCGATGCGCATCGACCTCAACCGCGCTCTGCCCTGGCCGCAGCCGCCCTCGGCGGGCGACACGTGCTGGTTCGGCGCAGCGGATGCCGAGGGGCGCGTCGTCAGTGCTATCCAGAGCACCTATTTCGAGTTCGGATCGGGTCTGGTCCTGCCCCAGACCGGCATCACCTGGCAGAATCGCGGCAGCAGCTTCCGCCTTGCCGAGCATGGCTGGAACGCGCTGCGGCCGGGCCGGAAACCTTTCCACACGCTCAACCCTGCACTGGCCCGCTTCGATGACGGGCGGGTGATGGCGTACGGCACGATGGGCGGGGAGGGGCAGCCCCAGACCCAGGCGGCGATCTTCACGCGCTATGCCCGCTACGGCATCGGCCTGCAGGAGGCGATCAGCCGCCCGCGCTGGCTGCTCGGACGGACCTGGGGCGATAACAGCACCACGCTCAAGATCGAGGACCGCTTCGCGCTCGACCTGTACGAGGATCTCGACGCGGCGGGGCATCAGATCGAGCTGATGCCCGCCTTCACCGCGACCATGGGCCATGCCGGCGCAATCGTGCGCCATGCCGACGGCGTGCTGGAGGGCGCAACCGATCCGCGCAGCGACGGCCAGGTGGCGGCGTGGTGAGCAGCGGCCTTCGCGCAGTGCAACGCTGCGATACGCTGGGCGTCGCGCCGTACAGCGATATGGAGAACGGCCTGTTCCGCGCGTGGCTGACGCCAGCCTTCGCGGCTGCGCAGGAGGCGGTCGCCGGATGGATGGTCGAGGCGGGCATGGCGGTCCGCATCGATGCCGCGACCAATGTCATCGGTCGCTATGAGGGCGCGACACCTGACGCCCCGTCGCTGCTGATCGGCAGCCATCTCGACAGCGTCCGCGATGCCGGCCGCTATGACGGGCCGCTCGGCGTGATGCTCGGAATCGAATGCGTCGCGACGCTCCACGCGGCGGGCAAACGCCTGCCTTTCGCGATCGAAGTGATCGCGTTCGGAGACGAGGAAGGCTCGCGCTTCCCGTCGCCGATGCTGACCAGCCGGGCGGTGGCCGGCAGCTTCGATCCGCAGGCGCTCATCGTACCGGACAACGATGGCGTATCGATTTTGGAGGCGCTGACTGCCTACACCTCACCCGTTCGTTTCGAGCGAAGTCGAGAAACCTGTGTCTCGACTTCGCTCGACACGAACGGAATGGGTAGGGCCGCTCGCTCGCCCGGCTCCGTCATCGCCTATCTCGAGGCGCATATCGAACAGGGCCCGACGCTCGAGGCGGACGGCCTCGCGGTGGGTGTGGTTACCGGCATCGCATCACAACTGCGCTACAACGTCATGGTCGAAGGCATGGCGGGCCACGCTGGTACCACCTCCATGACCCTGCGCCGCGACGCGCTGACGGCGGCAGCGGAAATGGTGCTGGCGGTCGAGCGGCTCGCCGGCGGCGGAACCTCGGATCTGGTCGCGACAGTCGGCCGGCTCGAGGTCAGGCCCGGGGCGGTCAATGTCATCCCCGGCCATGTCGCCTTCTCGATCGACATCCGCGCGCTCGATCCGGCGGCACGCGATGCCGTCGCGGAATCGATCCTCGCCGAGATCAGGGCGATCGGCGCCTGGCGCAAAGTGACCGTCTCGGCCGAGCGAGTCCATGATCTGCCTCCCAGCCCCTGCGACTCGAAACTGATGGACCTGCTGTCCGACGCCATGACGGCAGAGGGCCAGCCCGAACGCCGCCTCGCCAGCGGCGCGGGGCATGATGCGATGGTGATGGCGTCGCTCTGCCCGACCGCTATGCTGTTCGTCCGGTGCGCGGGCGGCATCAGCCACAACCCCGCCGAGAAGGTGGACCCGGCTGACGCGGAGATCGCGCGGCGGGTGATGCTCGGCTTCATCGAACGGCTCGGAGACAGTTTTTGACGCCAGATTATTTCGGAGAGATCGATCCGCCGCAGCGGCTGCTGATGGGGCCGGGCCCGGTCAATGCCCATCCCCGAGTGCTGCGCGCGATGTCGGCCGATCTGCTTGGCCAGTTCGACCCCGAGATGACGGCCTATATGAACCAGGTCATGGCGCTCTACCGCCCGATCTTCGGGACGGAGAACCACTGGACCTTCCTGGTCGACGGCACCGCGCGCGCCGCGATCGAGGCGGCGCTGGTCAGCCTGATCGCCCCGGGCGACATTGTGCTGATCGTCAATTTCGGGCGCTTCGGGCTGCTGCTGCGCGAGATCGTCGAACGGATCGGCGGCACGATCGAGACGGTCGACGCGCCCTGGGGCGAGGTGGTGCCGATGGAGGCGATCGCCGCCGCGATCGAACGGACCGGGCCGAAGGTCGTCGCAGCCGTGCACGGCGATACCTCCACGACGATGGCGCAGCCGCTGGCGGGCCTCGGCGCCTTGTGCCGTGCGGCGGGTGCGCTGTCCTATGTCGATGCGACCGCGACGATCGGCGGCATGCCGATCGAGGCGGACGCCTGGGGCGTCGATGTCGTCACCGGCGGCCTGCAGAAATGCCTGGGCGGGCCTTCGGGGTCGGCCCCGATCACCATCTCGGACCGCGCCGCCGAGCACATCGCGTCGCGCCGCCATGTCGAAAAGGGCATCGTCCGCGACGATATCGCCAATGGCTCGGGCGCGCGGATCGGCTCCAATTATTTCGATCTCGCCATGGTCATGGATTATTGGAGCGAGAAGCGCCTCAACCATCATACCGAGGCGACCACGATGCTCTACGGCGCCCGCGAATGCGCGCGGGTGGCGCTGGGCGAGGGGCTCGAGGCGCGGTTCGAGAGGCACCGCCTGGCCGGCGCCTCGGTGGTGGCGGGCGCTCGGGCGATGGGCCTGACGGTGTTCGGCGACGACGCCCATCGTATGGCCAACGTCACCGGCATTGTCGTGCCGGAGGGCGTGGATGGCGAAGCGGTGCGCCGCCGTATGCGCGAGGATTTCGAGATAGAGATCGGTGCGGCCTTCGGGCCGCTCCAGGGGAAGATCTGGCGCATCGGGGCGATGGGCTACAACGCCATGAAGCATAAGGTGGCGCTCACGCTCGGGGCGCTGGAGGCGGTGTTGCGCGCCGAGGGGTTTGCGACGCCGCCGGGTGCTGGGGTCGATGCGGCGCTGGAGGTTTGGCGGTGAGGGCGACACTTTTCTTAAGCCCCTCCCCTTCAGGGGAGGGGTTGGGGGTGGGGCAGTCCGACCAATACAATCGTGATGCTTGGGGAGAGTCCCCCACCCCAACCCCTCCCCTGAAGGGGAGGGGCTTTTGAGCGCGCGCGACCTCATCGGCTACGGCCCCACGCCCCCCAACCCGCGCTGGCCCAACAACGCCCGCGTCGCCGTCCAGATCGTGCTCAATTACGAGGAAGGCGGCGAGAACAGCGTCCTCAACGGCGACAAGGGCTCCGAAGCCTTCCTCTCCGACATGGTCGGCGCGCAGAGCCATCCGGCGCGCGCCATGGCGATGGAAAGCCTCTACGAATATGGTTCGAGAGCCGGCTTCTGGCGGCTCCACCGCCTCTTCACCGAACGCCGGATCCCGATCACCGTGTTCGGCGTCGCATCGGCGTTGGAGATGAACCCCGCGGCGGTCGACGCAATGCTCGAAGCTGATTGGGAAGTCGCAAGCCATGGGCTCAGATGGATCGACTATCAATCCGTCCCCGAAGAGATCGAGCGCGACCACATCGCCAAGGCGATCGACCTCCACGCCCGCCTTACCGGGGTGCGTCCGCTCGGCTGGTACCAGGGCCGCACGTCGCCCAACACCGCCCGGCTGGTCGCCGAGGAGGGCGGCTTCCTCTACGATGCCGACAGCTATGCCGACGACCTGCCCTATTACGACCGCAGGCACGGCAAGGCGCAGCTGATCGTCCCCTATTCGCTCGACGCCAACGACATGAAGATGGTTGCGCTCAACGGCTTCACGGAAGGGGTGCAGTTCTTCCGCTACCTCGTCGACACATATGAGCAGCTACGGGCCGAAGGCGGGCGGATGATGTCGGTCGGCCTGCACGGGCGCATCGCCGGCCGGCCCGGCCGCGCCATCGCGGTGGCGCAGTTCCTCGATCATGTGCTGGAGAGCGGCGATGCCTGGGTCGCGCGCCGCATCGACATCGCGCGCCACTGGCTCGAGCTGCACCCGGCATGATCGTCGACGATCCCCAGGTCCTGGCCGAGGTGGCCGCCGCGTTCCACGATTATGAGCGCGCGCTGATGGCTGACGACATCTCGGCGATGGACCGGCTGTTCGCCGATGCCCCCACCACCATCCGCTACGGCGTCGGCGAAGTGCTGTACGGCGCGGACGAAATCCGGGCATTCCGCAAGGGCCGGGGCGGTTCGCCGCAGCGCCTGCTCGGCCGCGTTGCGATCACCAGCTATGGCGACAGCTTCGCCACCGCCAATGCCGAATTCTTCCGCGAGGGCAGCGAGAGGCGCGGCCGGCAGAGCCAGGCCTGGGTGAAGTTCGCCGATGGCTGGAAGATCGTCTCCGCGCATGTCTCGATCGAGGGGACGACGTCATGATCGACGAGACCGATCCCGACGCGTTCATCCGCCGCTATGGCGGGCTGTTCGAGCACAGCCCCTGGGTGGTGATGCGCGCCGCGGCGCGCCTGCCGCTCGGCGACGTCCATGCCGGGCTGATGGCGGTGGTCCATGAGGCGACTCCCGAGGAGCAGCTCAAGCTGATCCGGGCGCATCCCGAACTGGCCGGCAAGGCGGCGATCGACCGGACGCTCACCGCCGAATCCGCCGCCGAACAGGCCTCGGCCGGGCTCGACCGGCTGACCCCCGAGGAATATGATCGCTTCCACGCCCTCAATACGGCCTATGGCGCGCGCTTCGGCTTCCCCTTCATCATCTGCGTGCGGCTGACCGACAAGGCCGGTATCCTCGCGGCGATGGGGGAACGGCTGGGCAACGACCGCGACACCGAGATCGCGACCGCCATCGCCGAGATCGGCAAGATCGTGCGGCTCCGGCTGAAGGACATGGCATGAACAGTCTTTCCACCCATGTGCTCGACACCATGCATGGCCGGCCCGCCGCCGGCCTGGCCGTGGCGCTGACCGGCCCGCATGGCGAGATTGCGCGGGGTACGACCAATGCCGATGGCCGGTGCCCGGATTTGATGCGCGACGACCTCAAGGCCGGGCGCTACGCGATCCGCTTTTCGGTGGCGGCGTATTTCCGCGGCCTTGGCGTCGCGCTGCCCGACCCGCCCTTCCTCGATGAGGTGGTGGTCGATTTCGGCATCGCGGCTGACGGCGGGCATTATCATGTGCCGCTGCTCGTCTCGCCCTATGGCTATTCCACCTACCGGGGCAGTTGAGACAATGACGATCGATTTCGCCGAATGGCTCAACCTGGCGATCAGATGGCTGCATCTGACGGCGGGCATCGCCTGGATCGGTTCGTCCTTCTACTTCGTGTGGCTCGACAATCATTTGACGCCTCCCGCCAGCGGCGATGCCTCGGGCGAGCTCTGGTCGGTCCATGGCGGCGGCTTCTATCACAACCAGAAATATCAGGTCGCGCCGAGCCAGATGCCCGATCGCCTGCACTGGTTCAAATGGGAGGCCTATTTCACCTGGATCAGCGGCTTCTCGCTGCTGGTGCTGGTCTATTATGTCGGCGCCGGGAGCTATCTGATCGATCCGGCCAAGGCGGCGCTCAGCCCCGCCGAAGCGATCGCCATCGGCCTCGCGGCGCTGGCGGTCGGCTGGCTGTTCTACGACCTGCTGTGCCGCTCGGCGCTGGGCGCGAACAACCGGCTGCTCGGCATCGTCTGGTTCGCCTTTCTGCTGGTCGCGGCCATATTGCTCGACCGGGTGTTCAACGCGCGGGCGGCGTACATGCATATCGGGGCGATGATCGGCACCGCGATGGTGGGCAATGTGTTCTTCGTCATCATCCCCAACCAGCGCAAGGTGGTCGCCGACCTGATCGCCGGGCGCACGCCCGATCCGGCGCTGGGCAAGGCGGCCAAGCAGCGGTCGCTGCACAACAACTACATGACCCTGCCCGTGCTGTTCATCATGATGAGCCATCATTATCCGATGACTTATGGCGCCGAGCGGCCCTGGCTGGTGCTTGCGTTGCTGGGGTTGACCGGCGTGGCTGTCCGTCATGTGTTCAACCTGCGGCATCGCGGACAGGCGACGGGCCCGACCATGGTCCTGGCGGCGTTCCTCGCGCTCGCCAGCGTGACCTATGTCTCGCTGGAGAAGAGCGTGGCGGTGTCGGCGACGACATCCGTTGCGGGCGCTCAGCCGGCGCCGGTCCGAAACCCCGTTTTTGCCGATATCGAGCCGATCCTGGCGAAGCATTGCGTGGCCTGCCACAGCCAGCACCCGACCAATCCGGCCTTCACCGTGCCGCCGCTCGGCGTGGTGATGGATAGCTATGGCCATGTCCGCGCCCTGTCGGCGCGGATCCAGAAGGTCGCGGTCGATGCCGAGGTCATGCCGCTCGGCAATGCCTCCGGCATGACCAAGGCCGAGCGCCAGAAGCTCGGCACCTGGATCGCGGCGGGCGCGCCGCGATGATTCGCTTCGTCCTCGACGGCGCGGTCATGGAAGTCGAAGCCGCAGCCACCGCCAGCGTGCTGGACCTGCTACGCTACACGCTACGCCGCACCGGCACCAAGGAGGGCTGCGCCGAGGGGGATTGCGGCGCGTGCACCGTGCTGCTCGGCGAGCTGAATGGAGATGCCGTGGCGTGGCGCGCGGTCAATGCGTGTATCCTGTTCGTGCCGATGCTCGACGGCAAGGCGCTGCGCACGGTCGAGAGCCTGTCGGCTGACGGCGCGCTTCATCCGGTGCAGCGCGAGATGGTCGACCGGCATGGCTCGCAATGCGGCTTCTGCACGCCGGGCTTCGTCATGTCGCTCTATGGCCGCAGCATCGGCGCGGCCGGAACGTTGGACGAGCCGGTCGCGGACGTCATCGCGGGCAATCTCTGCCGCTGCACCGGCTATGGCCCGATCCTCGATGCGGGCGAAGCGGTGCCACCAGGCGAGGCCGACGATGAAGATGTCGCGGCACTGCTGCGCGCAATCGCGCGCCAGGGTTCGGGCATCGACTGGTTCGCGCCGCGCACCGCCGATGAACTGGCCGCGCTGTTGGTCGCCCATCCCGGCGCGCGGATCGTCGCCGGGGCGACCGATGTCGGGCTATGGGTGACCAAGCAATATCGCGATCTCGGCACGGTGATCTTCATTGGCGACATCGCCGATCTGCGCACGATCGCCGAGGACGGAGACGGCCTGACCCTCGGCGCAGGCGTTCGCTATACCGAAGCGAGGGCGGCGCTGGCCCGGCTTCACCCCGATCTGGGCGAGCTGGTGCGGCGGATCGGCGGGCTGCAGGTGCGCAATTCGGGCACGATCGGCGGCAATATCGCCAACGGTTCTCCGATCGGCGATATGCCGCCGGCGCTGATCGCCCTCGGCGCGACCCTGACTCTCCGCCGCGGCGATATACGGCGGACGATCCCGCTGGAAAGCTTCTTCCTCCGCTACGGCGTGCAGGATCGTGCACCCGACGAGTTCGTCGACAGCGTGCAGATCCCGCATCCCTCGGCCGATACGATCATCCGCATCGCCAAGCTGTCGAAACGCTTCGACAGCGACATCTCGGCGGTGTGCGGCGCCTTCGCCATCACGGTCGAGCAGGGTCGGGTGACCGCCGCCCGCATCGCCTTTGGCGGCATGGCCGGCACCCCCGCGCGCGCCGCCGCCTGCGAGGCTGCCCTGATCGGCCAGCCCTGGTCCGAAACGACGATCGAAGCCGCAGCACAGGCGCTCGCCCGCGACTATATCCCGCTCACCGATGCGCGGGGCTCAAGTGCCTATCGCCTCATCGTCGCGGCCAATCTGCTGCGCCGCCTCTGGGCCGAGCAGTCGGGCGAGATCACCAGCGTGCTGGCCGATGGCTGACGCGGAACGCCTTCCCGGCGCGGTCAACCAGCCGCTGCATCACGACAGCGCCGAGGCGCATGTCGCCGGTCGCGCGCTCTATGTCGACGACATGCCCGAGGCTCCCGGCACCCTGCACCTCGCCTTCGGGCTGGCCGTCGAGGGGCATGGTCGGCTCGTCTCGCTCGATCTCGATGCGGTTCGCGCCGCACCCGGCGTGGTCGCGGTGCTCACCGCCGCCGACATCCCCGGGAAGAACGATGTCAGTCCGGTCGCGGGCGACGACAAGCTCTTCGCCGAGGAGGAGATCCTCTATCCCGGTCAGCCCCTGTTCGTCGTCGCGGCGACCGGCACGGGCGCCGCCCGTCGCGCCGCGCGCCTCGGCAAGGCCGTCATCGAACCGCTTCCTGCCCTCGTCGCCATCGGTCAGGCCCATGCCGCCGGATCGGTGATCGAACCCAGCCAGCGCATGGCGCGCGGCGATGCCGACACCGCGCTCGCCGCCGCGCCGCACCGCCTGTCGGGGCGGCTGGAGATGGGCGGGCAGGAGCATTTCTATCTCGAGGGCCAGGCGGCGCTCGCCACGCCGGGTGAGGGCGGGCAGGTCCATGTCCTCTCCTCCACCCAGCATCCGAGCGAGGTGCAGCACCTGATCGCCAAGGTGCTGGCGCGCAGCCATGCCGATGTCACCGTCGAGGTCCGCCGCATGGGCGGCGCGTTCGGCGGCAAGGAGACCCAGGCCGCCGCCTATGCCGTCGCCTGCGCGCTGGTCGCCGCGACGACCGGCCGCCCGGCGAAGATCCGTGCCGACCGCGACGACGACATGGTCATGACCGGCAAGCGCCATGAGTTCGAGGTCGGCTATGATGTCGGCTTCGACGATGAGGGGCGGATCGAGGGCATTCGCCTGGAACTCGCCTCGCGCTGCGGCGCTACCGCCGATCTGTCGCCGGCGATCAACGACCGGGCGATGTTCCATGCCGATAATTGCTACTGGCTGCCGGCGGTCGAGATCGTCAGCCACCGCTTGAAGACCCACACGGTCTCCAACACCGCCTTTCGCGGGTTCGGCGGGCCGCAGGGCATGATGGCGATCGAGCGGGTGATGGACGCGATCGCCGCCGCGCGCGGGCTCGACCCGCTTGGCGTTCGCCGGATCAACCTCTACGCGCCCGGCCGCGACATCACGCCCTACCACATGAGGGTCGAGGACAATGTCGCACCCGAGCTGATCGCCGAACTGGCGACAGGGACCGACTACCTTGCTCGCCGCGCCGCGGTCGAGGCGTTCAACGCCAGCCACAAGGTGTTGAAGAAAGGCCTTGCCCTTACGCCGGTGAAGTTCGGCATCAGCTTCACCACCACCCATCTCAACCAGGCCGGCGCGCTGGTGCATGTCTATGCCGACGGCTCGATCCATCTGAACCATGGCGGCACCGAGATGGGGCAGGGCCTGATGGTCAAGGTGGCCCAGGTCGTCGCCGATGTCTTCGCGGTACCGGTCGGCCGCGTGCGCATCTCCGCGACCCGCACCGACAAGGTGCCCAACACTTCCGCCACCGCGGCGTCGTCGGGCGCCGACCTCAACGGCATGGCGGCGTTTAACGCGGCGGAGACGATCCGCGCCCGGCTCGCCGGGTTCGCGGCGGGTAAGTTCGGCGGATCGGCGGAGGATGTGCGCTTCACCCGCGACGGCGTCGTCGCGGGTGGCGAGATCGTGCCGTTCGACACGCTTTGCCGGCTGGCGCATCTCGGCCGCATCTCGCTGTCCTCGACCGGCTTCTACGCCACGCCCAACATCGCGTACGACCGGACCGCGCATCGCGGCCGGCCTTTCCTTTATTTCGCCTATGGCGCCGCCCTGTCCGAGGTGGTGATCGATACCCTCACCGGCGAGCACAAGGTGCTGGCGGTCGATATCCTCCACGATGTCGGGCACTCGCTCAATCCGGCGATCGATCTCGGTCAGGTCGAGGGCGGCTTCGTCCAGGGCATGGGGTGGCTGACCACCGAGGAGCTGGTGTACGATGATCGCGGCCGCCTGCTGACTCATGCCCCGTCGACCTACAAGATCCCGACCGCCAGCGACCGGCCCCGCCGCATGGACATCCGGCTATGGGAGCGCGGGCGCAATGCCGAGCCGACCATCCACCGCTCCAAGGCGGTCGGCGAGCCGCCTTTCATGCTGGCGATTTCGGTCTTTTCCGCATTGACCCAGGCGGTCGCGGCGGTCGTTCCCGGCAAGGGCCTGCCCGATCTCGATGCGCCGGCGACGCCCGAACGCATCCTCGCCGCGATCGATCGCCTGCGGGGCCGCGATGGCTGAGTGGGTCGATGCGGCGCGCGCGGCGCTGGCGCAGGGCCCGGTGGCGCTGGTGACGATCCTCGCGACCGAAGGCTCCGCCCCGCGCGGCCCTGGCGCCCGCATGGTGGTGACGGCGGACGGGCTCCACGGCACGATCGGCGGCGGCGCGCTCGAATGGCGCGTGACGGAACAGGCGCGGGCGATCCTGGCGCTGCCGCCGGGAAGCTGGCGGGTGCAGGATTATCCGCTGGGGCCGCTGCTCGGCCAATGTTGTGGCGGGCGGGTCAGGCTGCTGATCGAGCGGCTCGGCCCGGATTGCGGGTGGATGGAGGCCCTCGAAGAAGGAGAGATCGTCACGAGGCTCGAAACCGACGCCATCACCCGTACCCCCTTCCCCGGCGAAGGCCGGGGCCCGGTTACGACCGGCCCGATACTGGGCCCCGGCCTTCGCCGGGGAAGCATTGTGGCTAGAGGTGTGCTTCCCGAAGCCGGAACCGAACTAATCGAACCTATCGAGAATACCGGCTCCCCCCTGATCCTCCTCGGCGCAGGTCATGTCGGCCGTGCCATCGCCGATCGCACGCCGGGCCTCCCGCTCCACCTCGCCTGGTTCGACAGCCGCGAGGAAGCCGCCGACTATCCCGGCGTGATGCAGGCCGAGGAAGCTGCAATGGTCGACTGCGCCCGCACCGCCCCAGCCGATGCGGCGATCCTGATCGTCACCCATGACCACGGCCTCGACTATCGCCTCACCGCGGCCGCGCTTGCAGGCGAAGCGGGTTATGTCGGCCTGATCGGCTCAGCCACCAAGCGCGCCCGTTTCCTTTCGCGCCTCGCCGCGGACGGGGTGGACCCGGCGCGTCTCACCTGCCCGATCGGCCTGCCCGGCGTGACCGGCAAGGAGCCCGCGGTGATCGCCATCGCCGCGCTTGCCCAGATCCTCTCGCTCACCAGGCACGCCGCATGACTGCCCAAGCTTACCGCGCCGAGCTGCTGAGCGTCCCCGAGGACCCGGCGCAAGGTGGCACCATTCGCCACCACGTCGATGGGCTGATAGTGGTGGAGGACGGCATCGTCGTCGCATTCGGCACTCACGCCGATCTCGCGCCGCGTTTCCCTGGCGTGCCGGTCGAACGCCTGTCCGGGCTGGTCGTCCCAGGCTTTGTCGATACGCATATCCATTATCCGCAGACCGACAGCATCGCCGCCTATGGCGGGCAGCTGCTCGAATGGCTCGACCGCCATATATTCCCGGCCGAGGCCGCGTTCGCCGATCGCGGCCATGCCGATGCGGTCGCCGGTTTCTTCCTCGACGAGCTGTTGAGGAACGGCACCACCAGCGCGCTGGTCTTCGCCACCGTCCATGCCCAGTCGGTCGATGCGCTGTTCGAGGCGGCGCTCGGGCGGAACATGCGGATCGTGTCGGGCAAGGTGCTGATGGATCTTGGGCCGCAGACCCTGCGCGACTCGGTCGAGACCGGCCGCGCGGACAGCGAGGCGCTGATCGCGCGGTGGCGCGGGCGCGGGCGGCTCGGTTATGCGGTGACGCCGCGTTTCGCGCTCACCTCCTCGGACGCGCAGCTTGCCGGCGCTGGCGATCTTGTCGCGGCGCATCCCGATGTGCTGATGCACACCCATCTCGCCGAGAATCCGGGCGAGATCGCCGCCGTCGCCGGTCGCTTCCCGACCGCGCAGGACTATCTCCATGTCTATGATCGCTTCGGCCTGGTCGGCCCGCGGTCGGTGTTCGCGCACTGCGTCCATCTGGAGGACCGCGCCCTCGCCCGGATGGGCGCGGCGGGATCGAGCATCGCCTTCTGCCCGACCAGCAATCTGTTCCTCGGCTCGGGCCTGTTCGATCTGGCCGGCGCTGATCGCCACGGCGTGACGGTCGGGGTCGGCACCGATGTCGGCGCGGGAACCAGCTTCTCGCTGCTCGCGACCCTTGGCGAGGCGTACAAGGTGGGGCAGATGCGCGGGGCCGCCCTCGATCCGTTCCGCGCGCTCCATCTCGCCACGGCAGGCGGTGCCCGGGCGCTTGGCCTGGCTGACCGGATCGGCGGGTTGCAGCCCGGCCAGGAGGCCGATTTCGTCCTGCTCGATCCCGCCGCCACCCCCCTGCTCGCGCGGCGCACCGCCGGGGCTAGCCTGGCGGAGAAGCTGTTCGCGCTGCAGATATTGGGCGACGACCGGGCGATCGCCCGTACCTATCTCGCCGGCCGCTGCGCCTGGACGCGGCCCTGATTGCTTGCGCCTGATTATTTCCTTGGGTCGAGCAGTCCCTCGAACAGCCGCACCACCTTGCCGGTGCGGTTCTTCTCGAAATCGCGCGGATGGACGAACTGGTCGGCGAACCAGGGATAGAGGTCCGGATCGAACGCCGTCTTCAGCCAGTCGATCGTCGCCCGCACCGCGGGCGAATGCCGCGCCTCGGCATGGAAATAATACCAGAGGTCGAACCTGAGCGGCAGCGGCACGTCAAGCGGGATCAGATGTTTCGACACCGCCCGGGCATAGGTCGGCAGCGCGGCGATGCCCGCGCCGTTGACCACCGCCCAATAGACCGACAGCGCCGAGTTCGACCGGATCGGCATGAACCCGTCCGGCCAGTCCGACCCGACCAGATATTTGATCAGCCCGGGGTTGAGACCCGGTCCGCTCTGCTCGACGAACTGATGCTCGCGGAACTGGTCGAGCGAGGTCATCGCGCCGTTGCGGCGGATATAGGCCTCGGACGCGAACAGCATGTAATGGATCGTCGCGAGCTTGGCGCGGACGAGGTCGCGCCGGTGCGGCTCGCTGAAGGCGACGCCGACATCGACCACGTCGCTGCGATCGCGCGCGACGTCGTAGTCGAGCTGAAGCGACACGGTGAGATTCGACAGCGCGGGCGACAGTTCGTTGAGGCGCGGCGTCAGCCACAGGCTGCCCAGCCCCTCGGTGCAGCCGATCGTCAGCTCGCCCGGATTGATCAGGACATTGGCCTCGCCCTCGCCCTCGCTCTCTGCGGACAGGGCGGCACCGGCCATCTCGCGCGCGGCGCGGGCAAGCATCAGTCCGATATCGGTGGGCACGACCCCGCTTCTCGACCTACCAAGCAGCTTGGTGCCGATCCGGTCCTCGAGCCGCTCGATTCGGCGGCGCAGAGTATTGAGGGACAGGCGGGAACTGTCTGCCGCAGCGCGAAAACTATGATGTTCGGTGACAAGCAGGAGCGCGCGAAGATCGTCCCAGTCCAGATCCCGGACGAGCGTGCGGACATGCGTGGCGTTCCACCGGGGAACACCATGGTCTGGATTTTGGATCGCGGCCGGTTGCTTGCTCGCCATTACACTCCTGTCCGGGCTTAACCTTAACAGTGGGAGCAGGAAAATGCGAGCAGAGCCGCACAAACGAGATTCCAACAGCTTCGGTAGGCTTCGTTTCTCAGAAAAGGTTGAACGTACTCTTGCGCGGACCGAATCACCGCCCGTTTCGCGGCCCGCCACGGATGCGGAAATCGAGGCCGTTCTCGAAAAGGCGGGACGCCTTTTTCCCATCGCGCCGTTCAGCGCGATCGACCGCATGCGCAAGCGCAATCCTGCCATCGTCCGCGTCATCGAGGGGCTGAGCGACGCCGACGATCCCACCATGATCGCCTATCTGCCCTTGTCCGCCGAGGGCGCGGCACATCTGCTCGCCGGCACCTTGAACGGTCGCGAGCCGAAGCCGGAATGGATCGTCGCCGAGCAGGAGATTCCGACCGCGGTCTATATCTGGATGACCTGGACGCCCGGACGCCTGGCCCGCGCCCTTCCCGGAATGGCACGGATCTTTTCGGAACTGGTGCCGGACGGCTGCCCGCTCTTCTCCCGCGCGGTGACCGATCACGCGGCGCGACTCAACGCCGCGATGGGCTTCGAACCGGCGAATCGGGTCTATCCCGGCGCGCCCGACTGGCTGCTGGTGGTCCTGCCCCAGGCCGAGATGACGCCGGTTCACAAGCAGATGGCAGCGCCGGCGCCTCAGGCGCCGAAGATCGAGGTGCGCCCGGTCCGCTCGTTCGAGGATATGGCGATGATCTTCGCCGTGCGCTCAT
The DNA here is from genome assembly GCF_058809095.1 of Sphingomonas sp. GW821-FHT10F11. Lineage (NCBI taxonomy): Bacteria > Pseudomonadati > Pseudomonadota > Alphaproteobacteria > Sphingomonadales > Sphingomonadaceae > Sphingomonas > Sphingomonas sp. GW821-FHT10F11. The sequence goes on along the minus strand of NZ_JBXASH010000004.1, from coordinate 39,690 downwards.
CGACCTATATCAGCGAACAATTCTGCCTCTATTCCGAAGAGTTCGATGGAAACGATTTCTGCGCGACTCACCTGATCGGCTTCATCGACGGCGATCCGGCCGGCTGCATCCGGATGCGGTATTTCGGCGATTTCGTGAAGGTCGAACGGCTGGCCGTGCGCCGCGAATATCGCCGCAGCCGGCTTGCGTTCAAGCTGGTGCGCGAGGCGCTGGCACTGGCGCGGCACAAGGGCTTCCACCGCTTCTACGGCCATGCCCGGCTCGATCTGGTGCCCTTCTGGGGAATGTTCGGCTTCCGCGAGCTGGCTGACCGCGATCCGTTCAAGTTCGCCGATGTCGAATATCGCGAGATGGAACTTGATGGCGAGGCCGACGAGCACCCGATCGGCATCGGCGACGATCCGATGGTGACGATCCGCCCCGAGGGCGCCTGGGGCGTGCCCGGCCCGCTCGAACTCTCCAACCTGCGGCCGAGCCGCGCGGCCTTTTTCAGCGACATGAAGACGGTCGGCCGGGCGGCCCACTAGCCGGACGGCGAAAAGGGAAGGATTCGGCCGCCTCACCCGATCGGGCGCCGCCGCCGTTCGGGTGCCGGATGCTCGTCGAGGCTGGTGCCGATCCATTGGCGCAGATCCTCGGCGGGCGCTGCCGCGGCGGGGCCGCCCAGGTGCCGCGCCAGCATCGCCTCCATGAAATAGAGATAGGCGCGCCGGGCCATCGGATCGTCGGGCGCATGCGGCTGCTTGCGCGCTACGATGACATCAGCGTCGCGGCCGAGCTGCCTGAGGCGCGCGGCATAGTCGATCACGCTGCGGATCGGCACGCGCTCGTCGCGGCCGGCCGCGATGATCAGCAGCGGTGTGCGCATCGCCGCCACGCGCGCGAAGGGCGATTGCGCGGTCAGCCGCCGGGCGACGGATGGATCGCGCGTGTCGAGATCGAGCAGGCGCAAGGTCGTCCCAAAAGGGATGCCGCCGCTGCTGGCGATGGATCCCCGATCGACCACCTGGCGCGACACCCAGCCGAAATCGGTCGGCGGCACGATCGCGACGCCGACACGGAACAGGTCCGATCCGTTCGACAGCGCCTGGAGGGTCGAATAGCCGCCGAACGAGGCACCCGAGATGCCGACCCGCATCGGATCGCCGATCCCGCGCGCGAGCAGCCAGCGCACGCCTTGCTCGATATCGCGCTGGACCCGGCCGTCACCGAAATCGCCGCTCGGGCTGAGCATATAAGTCCGCCCATAGCCGGTCGATCCGCGGAATTGCGGGCGGAACACCGCATAGCCGCGATTGGCGAGCAACTGGGTCGTGGTGCTGTAATCGGGCTCGTCGTGCGACCATGGCCCGCCATGCACCGCGGCGATCAGCGGCACCTGCGCCAGGTCGCGGCCGGCGGGCACGGTGAGCAGGCCGTGGAGTATCATGCCGTCCGACGCGGGGAAGCTGACCGGAAACGTCGCGGCGAGCGCCGCTTCCGGCACTCGCGGACGCTTGCCCTGATCGTCCAGGACCAGCGTCAGCCGGCCAGTGCGCGGATCGAACAGGTACCAGCGGAAACCCTGCAACCGCGACCCGCGCTCCCGCACCAGCCATTGCCCGGAGGTAGGGGAGATCGTGACGTCGCCGGGCAGGCGCTGCGCCAGCAGCGCCATCGCGCGCCGCATGTCGCCGGTCAGGCCGTAGCTCTCCGGCGCGCCGCCGCGATAGCCGGCGATGACGGGCACGCCCGATCGCGGGTCGATCGCAAGCGAGTCGAGATCGCGCTCGCCCGCCGGATCGCGGTGGAGCACGGTGTGGCGTCCATCCATGTCGATCCGCATCACCGCGCGCAGATCCCCACCCAGGTCGCTGGCGAGATACAGGCCGCGTCCATCGGTCGTGGTGCCGGCCAGGTCGCAGCGTTCGAGCCGGACGCAGCGAGTGAGGACGTGATAGCGGCCGTCGGCGCGGCGGGCCTGGATGACGTGATGATCGCCCTCGACCAGTTTGACGAAGGCGACATGGCCGTCGGGGGCGATCGCAAAATCGACCGGGTCGCGGCGTCCAAAGGCGATCAGGGTGCGTTTGCCGCCCCGCCCGACCCGCCATAGCCGGTAGCCGATCGGATCGCGGCGTCCGTCGATGCGCAGCTCTTCCTTCAGGATCGCGGCGGCGGGCCGCCAGGGGTCGATCCCCGCGAAGCTCAGCCCGGTCGATCCGCCAAGCTGCGCCACCAGTCCCGATCCGAGATCGCCCGATACCGCGATCATCCGCAGCGTGCGGTTCGACACGAGGAACAGCCAGCGCCCGTCATGCGACCAGAAGATGTCGTCCGCATCCGCGCGGCGCAGCAGCGTGCGCGCCGGGCCGCCCGCCGGCTTCAGCCACAGGCTCGTCTCCTCGCCGACCTTGCGCAGCCACGCGACATGGCCGCCATCGGGCGCGATCACCGTCGCGCTGATCACCGGCTCGACCAGAAACGCGTCGCGCGGGATTTGCGCGGGCACCGGCCGCGCGCGTTCGGCGGCGAGCTGAGCCTTGAGATTCCCCGCATTTTCCCTTCCCCGGCGGAGGCCGGGGCCCAGTTGGGGGACAGCTGGGAACTGGCGAGACGCGCCTTCGTCAGCGTTTCCCAACTGGGCCCCGGCCTCCGCCGGGGAAGGAAGAAGAACGCTTCCCGCCCCACCCCAAACAAGCGCCATCATCCCGGCCGCGACGAGGCGCAGCCGCCGATCATCAGTCATCGTCCGTCTCCAGAATTCAGCGTTGTGGCCTGGGCCGGATCAGCGCGAAGGCGACCAGCATCGGTACCCCCAGGATCAAGGTCGCGGCGCTCCACACCGCCTGCGCCCGCGCGCCCAACTCTCGCCGCCGCGCCAGCAGCCAGGCGATCGCGCCCGAAAGCAAATGCAGCAGCGTCATCCCGACGATCACCCCGACGGGCAGCGCCACCGGCACGCGCACCTCGAGCGGCTCATGCTGGCCGAACAGCCCTTCGGCTTTGTCGCGCGCGATCTTCAGCGGCAGCGACAGCCAGTAAGGGGCGTAGCGCGACACTGCCGGGAAATCGGGGTTGAGCGTCCGCTCGGCAACCGCTTTCGGACACCCCGCTCCGTCGACCTTCACGATCTGTTGCCACGCCCGGCCCGGCCCGTCGATCGCGCCATGCCCATAAGTGAAGGAGATCAGATAGCCGTCGAGCAGCTCGATCGCGTCGATCCGCGACATGCCGCCGATCGGCGCGGGCAGGGGGATCGTCGCCAGCGCCGGATGAAGCCGGTCGCCTTCGTCCAGCACCCGCGCGTCATAGATGCGCAGCGCCTTGTCGCTCACCAGCCCGATCGCGTCGCCCATCTTGGTCGGCCCGTTCGCAATCGTCTCGGCCGCGGGCAGGGTGATGCGAGTATGGAGGCGCCCGTCATCCTCGTTGAACGCGGCGATCTGCGATGCCGCCATCAATTGCCCGCCGGCGACCGGCAAAGGAGGCGTCCGGAATGGCGCACCGCTATCGAGGCCGAGCACCCCGGCCCGCGCAAGCGTCGCCAGCCGCACGCCGTGGAAGCGCATATCGTCATGGCTGAAGGTCCAGCGCACACCCGCCCGCGCGTCGTCGAATTCGATCGGCACGACATTGGTCAGCCCGCCCCGTGCCGGCAGCCGCGCGGCCTGAGGCGGCAGGGTGAAGACTTCGGACAGCTTCACCTGCTCGCGCCACAGACCGGCCTCCCGGTCGCGCCGCCCGGCCAGCCCCGCCTCGATCAACGGCCCGCCCTCGGCACGCACCGCCTCGACCACGCCGCCCTTGGGCGGCACGCTGTTGAGCGGATGGGTGCCCGTCGCGATCCACACGATCTGGAAGACGATATCGCCCGCCACGACCGCCACGATATAGGCGCCCATCGCCACGCTCAGCGCCGTCCCGGTCAGGGCGCCCCCACGCGGCGTCTCCTCGAGATCGGGCTTGAACACGCTCGCGACCAGGGCCGCCAGCAACAGCGCCACCATCGCCTGCACCGCGACCGCGCCCCAGCCCGAGGCGGCGCTCATCGTCGGCAGCAGCGCCGGCACCAGCGCCAGCCAGGCGTAGCGCCGCGGGCCGAGCATCGCATAGATTCCGGCAAGATAACCGATCAGCGCAATCAGCAACGCCGCGACCGGCAACAGCCAGTGCCGCGCATCGACGAAGCGGGCGCCGATCGCGCCATGGCTGGCCAGCAGCATCAGCACCGGCAGCGCCGCGGCCACCGCCAGCATCGCCGCCCCGGCGCCGGCCACCGCCAGCAGGATCCGCCCCGGGGCGAGCGGCCGGTGCAGCAGCATGATCCACTGGTTGGTCCGCCGATAGGTGCCCGCCTGGTAGAGGCCGAACAATATGCCGGCGACGGCGTAGATGCCGGCGACCAGCTGATAGACCATCAGCGGCTGCTGGATCGCGTCGACCACCCGGTCGAAGAACAGCAGCACCCCGGCATGCAGCGCGGCGGCGCCAAGCGCCAGCCAGCGGAAGCGGCGGCACTCGGCCTTGAACAGTTCGAACATGAAAGGCTCCTCAGCCCTGCGGGCCGGCGTGATGGCGGGTCAGGAAGGCGTCGACCGCGCGGTCGAGCGGCACGGCCTGGCTCTGAATGGTCTTGGCGCCGTGGCCGCGCAGGAAGTCGGCGAACCCGTCCCCCTGGTCGATCACGGTATAATGATGCACCCCGTCGATCCGGCGATGCTGGAGCAGCCCCGGCACGCCCTCAGGCTCGGGCCCCTTGAACGGGATGTCGGTCACCCACAGCCGGATGCGCTCGCAGAAATCGTCGGGCGCCGAGAAATTCCGCAGCCGCCCGCGTTCCAGCACGACGAGATTGTCGGCCAGCCGCTCGACTTCCTCGATCTGGTGCGAGCAATAGAGGATGGTCCGCCCCTCCGCCGCGACCCCGTCGATCAGCGCGTCGAGCACGCGGCGCTTGGCGACCACGTCGAGCCCGAGCGTCGGCTCGTCGAGGATCAGCAGCTCGGGATTCTGCCCCAGCGCCATGGCGAGGTTGAGCCCCGCCCGCTCGCCACGCGACAGCTGCGACACGCGCTGCTGCGCCAACAGGTCGAAGCTGCCGATGACGTTATGAAAGGCGCGCTCGTCCCAGCGCGTGCCGTGGTGGCGCCGCTGCATGTCGGCGATCGCGGCGACCGTCATCCAGCCGGGCAGCGTGTGCTCCTCGTTGACGAAGCCGATCCGCCCGCGATCCTCCGGCGTCAGCGCGCGGCTGTCGCGCCCGAGGATGAAGGCGTCGCCCGAATCCGCGGTGATGAAGCCGAGCAGCAGCCGGAACAGGGTCGACTTGCCTGCGCCATTGGCGCCGACCACGGCATGGATGCCCCCGCGCGGCAAAGCGAGGTCGAGCTTGTCGATCGCGACCTTCCTGCCATGCCGCCGGGTCAGCGCCCGCGTCTCGATCGCGAACTCGGTCCGCGCCGCGGTCACGCGATCCTCCGCGGCGCCAGCAGGTCGAGCGCATCCTCGACCCGGGCGATCGCCACATCATGCGGATACTGGATCGCCACCACCTCGTTGACGAAGCGCCCGAGCGCATCGTCGAACCGCCGCTCGCGCTCCTCGGCGCTGAACTGCTGCCGCCGCACCGCGACGAACAGTCCCAGCCCCTGGCGCGATTCGAGCCAACGCTCGGACGTCAGGGCGGTATAGGCCTTGGCCACGGTATTGGGGTTGATGCCGAGCTGCTGCGCCAGTCCGCGCACGCTCGGCACCTGAGCGCCCTGCGCCAGGTCGCCGGTGGTGATCTGCATGCGGATCGCATCGACGATCTGGCGGCTGATCGACCGGCTGTCGCCGGTGACGATCGCGATGGCGATGGGTGTGGTTCGGGCCAAGGGGCGACTCGCTGTCTGTGTGTACTAGGTGACGTAGTACAGATAGCGCCCTGCCTGGTCAATAGGTACAAATCTGCCGCAACCGGTCGCGATCGAGCACCACCCATGCGCCATGCCGCTTGTCGACGATCTGAAGCTGCTTCAGATGGCTCACTTCGCGGTGGACGCTCTGCCGCGTCACGTCGAAGATATCGGCGATGTTGGAATGCGTGATCGGCAGCGTGATCCGCGTGCCGCCGTCGCCATCCTCCTCGCCGGCATGCTCGGCCAGATTGGCGAACATCGTCGCGATGCGCTGCCCCAGCCGCTGAGTCGCGCGCTGCTCCCGGCTCGCCATCTGCCGCGAGATCGCCTGGGCGAACTTGCGGCACAGCGCCTCGGGGATTTCGGGAAAGCGATGATACAGCTCCCAGAAATCGTCACGCTCGATTTGGCGCAGCACCGCGTGCGTCAGCGCGATGGTGGTGTGGTTGTGGTTGCGCCGGGCGATCACCGCCGTCTCGCTGAAGCAATTGCCGGCGGCATAGATGGTGATCAGCGCCTCGCGCCCGTCGACATGCAGGCCGATCAGGCTCAGGAACCCGCTCTCCACCTGGAAGATGCGCGTTGCCGCTTCGCCGGCGCGCTTGACCGGCAGGCCCGGCGCCACGCTGATCCGCGTCATGCGCGCCTCGATCGCCTCGCGCACATGCGGCGGCAGCTCGCCGATCCAGTTCTCGCGGTTGATGATGCCCGCTCGGGGCGCGCTCGGCGGCTCGTCCATATCCGCATCCTAACGCAATTAATTCCCGGCCGGTGTAACATTGGTGACACGCATGGCGGCTCGCGCCGGTGCAGATGCCCCTGATCGCGGATGGCGAAGACGCCGCCGCGCCAACAACCCGGGCACGCGAATGCCGGGGTAAGGGGAGAAGGACATGATCGATCGTCGCGCGCTCTGGCGCACCGCAACAGCCCTGGGCGCCCTCACTGCCGCGCCGGCCTATGCCCAAACCAATGCCGATCCGGCCCAGACGGCGGAGCAGGCCGCGGACGCCGAGTCGCTCTCGATTATCAAGGATATCATCGTCACCGCGCGCCGCCGCGAGGAATCGCTGCAGAGCGCGCCGGTCACCGTCACCGCCTTTTCCGGCGCGCAGCTTCAGGAAAAGGGCATCACCACTATCGACAGGCTGATCCAGGCGACCCCCGGCGTAAATTTCGACGCCAATCCGCGCGCCGCGCCGCGCCCCTTTTTCCGCGGCATCGGCAGCAGCAACCAGGGCGCGGGCGGCGATCCCTCCTCGGTCGCCTTTCTCGACGGCGTCTATCTCGCGCGCGGCGCGATGCTCGGCATCGATTTCTACGACATGGAACGCGTCGAGGTGCTGAAGGGGCCGCAGGGCACGCTCTGGGGCAAGAACGTCGTCGGCGGCGCGATCAACTTCATCACCGCGAAACCGTCGCGCGAGGCCGAGGCGAGCGCTCAGATCACCATCGCCGAATATGGCCAGCTCAACGGCCATGTCATGCTCAACCTGCCGGTGACCGACGGCATCTCGACCCGGCTGGTGCTTGGGGCGGTGACCAACAACGGCTATCGCCACACACCGGACGGCCGCCCGCTCGACGACGAGAACATGGTGAGCGCCCGCTTCCAGACCAGGATCGATATCGGCGCCGACACGTCGCTGCTGCTGTCCGCGGACATCGCCAACCAGGATCTCTCGGACAATTCGCGCTTCAACGTCATCGTCCTGCCGTTCCGTACCACGCCGCCTTATGGCTATGACGATTACGACAAGCCGCGCATCGCCAATCCGGATCGCCTCGGCTTCATCCGCTCCCAGACCGGTGGCCTGCGCGCCGAACTGAACAGCGATGCGCTCGGCTTCGCCAACTGGACCACCACGGTCGCGTGGCGCACGCTCGATTACAGCTTCTCCAACGATCTCGACGGCACCAACGCCGCGACCAATCTCGCCAATCATCTCGGCACGGACGGCCTCCAGATCATCGGCCTCGAAAAGGCGGATTCCTATTCGGCCGAATCGCGCCTGTCGTCGCTCGGCACCGGCCCGCTAAGCTGGGTCGCCGGCCTCTATTACAATCACGATACCATCTACCGCGAGCGCGAGACTCAGCAGCAGGTCGTGGCGACCAGCGTCAACCGCTTCAACGGCGAATCGCGCAACGACAGCTATGCCGTGTTCGGCGAGGCGCAGTACAAGTTCGGCTTCGGCCTGCGCGTCTTCGCCGGCGGCCGCTTCACCCAGGAAAAGAAGGTCTACCGCGCCTCGCGCATCCGCGGCACGCCGGCCGCGCCCGTGGTCAGCTACGATATCTCGGCGACGCCCGGCGTGTTCGAGAAAGGCGTGTTCACCTACCGCGCCGGCGTCGACTTCCGCGCCAACGACAACATCTTCGCCTTCGCGACCATCTCGACCGGCTTCAAATCGGGCGCCTTCCAGGAACAGCCCGGCACCGCGGCGCTGGCAATGGTGCCGACCGCGCCGGAAAAGGTCACCAATTACGAGATCGGGCTGAAGACCGACTGGTTCGATCGCCGCCTGCGCGCCAACATCTCGGCCTTCAAAATGGATTATCAGGATTTCCAGACGATCAAGGTCGTGCCCGACGCCAGCGGCGGCCCGCTCGCCACGCGGCTGACGGTCGATACCGCCGACGCCGTGATCAAGGGCATCGAGACCGAAGTCATCGCGCAGCCGGTCGAATGGTTCGATGCGACGCTGCGTTACACCTATCTCCACCCCTATTTCACCCGCTTCATCCAGACCGCGGCGTTCGACGCCTCGGGCAATCCGGTGTTCGTCGACGCGGCGGGCAACCGGCTGAGCCGAACGCCCAAACATGCCGTGGTCGCCGATGTCGGGGTGCAGACGCCAAAGGCCGATTGGGGCTGGCTCCGCGCCGGCGTGGTGATGGATTATCAGAGCGATATCTTCGACAACAACGTCAACGATTATAAGGAATATCGCCGCGCCCGGACTCTGTGGGACGCGAGCATCACCTGGCATCCGAACGATCGCTGGTCGGCCCAGCTCTGGGTCAAGAACCTGACCGACAAGGAATATCGCATCTGGCAGACCAATGGCGGCAGCTATCAGTTCGTCCAGTACGGCCCCCCGCGCCAGATCGGCGTGACGCTGAATGCCGCCTTCTGATGCCGTATCCTTCCTCCGCCATGGGAGCTGACCCGACGTGCTGATGCTGCTCGGCTATCTGATGATCGCGACCTTCATGGTCCTGATCATGACCCGGCGCCTGTCGGCGCTGGTCGCGCTGATCCTCGTGCCCCTGGTGTTCGGGGTCATTGCGGGGCACGGTGCCGATCTCGGGCCGATGGCGGTGGACGGTCTCGCCAAGCTCGCGCCGACCGCGGCGCTGCTGCTGTTCGCCGTGCTGTTCTTCGCGATCATGATCGATGCCGGCCTGTTCGAGCCGCTGGTGACGCGCATCCTGCGCTTTGCCGGCAACGATCCGATGCGCGTCGCGATCGGCACGGCGATGATGGCGTGCGTCGTCTCGCTCGACGGCGACGGCGCGACCACCGCGCTCATCACCATCACCGCGTTCCTGCCGGTCTATCGCCGGCTCGGCATGAATCCCCTGGTCCTCGGCGTCATCCTTGCGTCCGCAAACACCGTCATCAACCTCGCCCCCTGGGGCGGGCCGACCGGCCGGGTCGCGGCAGCACTTCGCGTCGATGTGGCCGATCTGTTCGTGCCGCTGCTCCCGGCCATGGTCGCCGGTATCCTCGCGACCTTCGGCATCGCCTGGTATCTCGGCAGGGGCGAGCGCAACCGGCTCGCATCGACAGCCGCCGGAACCGAGGTGCCCGCTGGCGACCTTTCCGCGACTATCGCCACTGGCCTGACCGACATCGACGAAGCGCGGGAGGCACTGCGCCGCCCCCGTCTCTTCCCGGTCAACCTCGCCCTGACCATTGCCGTCATCGGCCTCGCCGTCTCGCATGTCGTGCCGCTGGCTTTGGTGTTCATGGTCGGCCTGTCGGTCGCATTGATGCTCAACTATCCGCGCATCGAGGCGCAGCGCGACCGGCTCGCCGCCCACGCCGCGACGGCGTTGCCGATCCTGATCCTGATCCTCGCGGCCGGCGTCTTCACCGGCGTGCTCGCCGGCACGGGCATGGTGGATGCCATGGCCAAGGGCGCGATGACGGCGATCCCGCCCGCGCTCGGTCCCTGGCTCGGCCCGGTCACGGCGTTCATGGCCGCGCCGCTCACCTTCGCGCTCTCCAACGATGCCTATTATTTCGGGGTCGTGCCGGTGATCGCCCAGACGGCCTCGCATTACGGCATCCCCGCGGTCGAGATCGGCCGCGCCTCGCTGCTCGCCCAGCCGATCCACGCGCTCAGCCCGCTGCTCGCCGCGCTCTATTTCTCCTCGGGCCTGCTCGGCGTGGATGTCGGCGCGCTCCAGCGCTTTTCGCTCAAATGGGCCTGCCTGCTCACCCTTGTCCTGATCGCCACTGCCTGCGCGACCGGCGCCATCCTCTGAGGTATCGATGACCGAACGACTGACTGGAACGATCAACGTCATCGTGCCGACCGGGGCGGTCGGCGCCGGGGTGCGCGACAGCGACGTGCAGCACGGCCTCGCCGCCGGCGCTCACGCCATTGCCTGCGATGCGGGATCGACCGACAGCGGCCCGGCCTATCTCGCGACCGGCCGCTCCAAATATGCGCGCGATTCGGTCAAGACCGATCTCGCCATCCTGATGCGCGCCCAGGCGTCGGCAGGCATCCCGCTGCTGATCGGATCGTGCGGCACCTCGGGATGCGACATGGCGGTCGACTGGATGCGCGACATCGCGCTCGAGATCGCGCGGGAGGAAGGCCTGAGTCCCCGCATCGCCACGCTCTATTCCGAACAACAGCCCGCCGATCTGGTCCGTGCCGCTGCGGAGGGCAGGGTGACGCCGCTCCCGCCGATGGAAGACACTGACGCAATGCTCTTCGCCGAATGCGACCATATCGTCGCGCTGATGGGGCCCGAGCCCTATATCGAGGCGCTGCGGCAGGGCGCCGATATCGTGCTCGGCGGCCGCACGACCGACACCGCGGTGATCGCCGCCGTGCCGATCATGCTCGGCGCCGGCGTCGGCCCGGCCTGGCATGCCGGCAAGACGGCTGAGTGCGGCGGGCAATGCACGGTCACCTCGCGCGACGGCGGCGTGCTGATCCGCGTCGGCCGCGACGCGTTCGAGGTCGAGCCGCTCAGCCCGACCAATGCCTGCACGCCGGCCACGGTCTCGGCGCATATGCTGTACGAAAACAGCGATCCGTTCGAGCTGCTCGAACCCGGCGGCGTGCTCGACGTGCGCGAATCCTCCTATGCCGCGGTCGATGGCCGGGTGGTGTGCGTCTCCGGATCGCGCTTCCTGCCCAGGCCCTATACGATGAAGCTCGAAGGCGCCGCCGGTGGGCCGTTCCAGACGATCATGCTGGTCGGCATCCAGGATCGCGGCGTGCTTGCCGAAATCGACCGGTTCGTCGCGCAGATGCATGCCTTCCTCACGGCGCGGGTCGAGGCGACGATGGGTCCCCATGCCGGCGCCTTCGACATCTCGCTGCGGCCCTATGGCTGGAACGCCGTCTCGGGCACCGTCATCGGCGCGCCGGAGCCGCCCCCGCGCGAGATCGGCCTGTTGTTCGTCGCGACCGCGGAGACTCAGGAGATCGCGACCCAGATCGCCAAGACCTGCAACCCGGGCTTCTTCCATATGCCGCTCGACGCCGATCTGGAGCTGCCCAGCTACGCCTTCCCCTTCTCGCCGGCCGAGACGGAGCGCGGGCAGGTCTATGATTTCAAGCTCAACCATGTGATCGCCGTCGACGACCCGCTTCAGCTCGCCCGGATCGTCTTCAGCGAAAAGGACGCCCTGCTCGATGCCTAAACTCAGCCAGGTCTGCCATGTCCGGTCGAAAAATGCCGGCCCCTTCTGGATCACGCTCGACCTGTTCTTCGCTGACCGCGCGGCGTTCGATCTGTATGCGGACGCCCCCCAGCTCGGCACGCAGGCGATCGGCCAGGCCTTCCAGGTGGACGCCGCCCTGATCAAGCGCTTCACCGTGCCCGATCTCTGCGTGGTCAAACTCTCCTACCCCCGCCCGGCCCCCCAGGGCGGACGGCTGGAGCGCGACATGCACGGCGGCCAGCAATATGTCCGGCTGCTCGATGTGGAGCTGTGAAAAAGGGGTCAGAGTCGTTTTTCGAGCGAGGCTAGCTGCGGTTATCCCGCCCCAAAAAGCGCCCAGACGCTCGCCAGATCCTGCACCACATGCCCCAGCGACTTGTACACCGTCACCTCCTCCGCCGACCGCCGTCCCGCGACCCGCCCCGCCAGCACCTCGCCGATCTCCCCGGCGATATGATCGTCGTTGATCAGCCCCGCCGCCTTCGCGTTCAGGAACTCGGCGCCCTGGGCCAGCACGCCCTCGCGGCTGTCGGCGATGAAGCGGGATCGCACGACCAGATCATGGTCGACCTCGACCGGCCCCGCATAGCCTGATCCGATCAGGTTGAGGTGAGTCCCCGGCCGCACCCAGGCGCCCAGCAGGATCGGCTCGGCCGCGCCGGAGACGGTGCAGACGATATCGGCCTCCGTCACCGCCTCGCGCGCGTCGCCCACTGCCACAATGTCGATCCCCGTCTCGACGCCCATCGCCCGCGCCAGTTCCGCCGCGCGATAGGGCGAGCGGCCCCAGACCAGCACCCGCTCCAGCGGGCGCACCGTGGCGATCGCCCGGATATGAGTCGCCGCCTGCTCGCCGGTGCCGAGAATGGCGAGCACGCGGGCATCGGCCCGGGCCAGCGCATCGGTCGCCACTGCGCTCGCCGCGGCGGTGCGGATCGCGGTGACTTCGCCGGCATGCGCGATGCACACCGGCTCGCCCGTCTCGGGATCGAAGATCGCCACCACGCCCTGATGCGATTGGCGCCCCTTCGCCGCATTGCCCGCGAATACGCTGATCAGCTTGGCGCCGAACGGCCCGTCCGCGGCCAGCGCGCCCGGCATGATCCCGAACAGCCGCCCCTCGCTCAGCGGGATGATCGATCGCAGCAATTGCCGCGTCTCGCCGGTCGAAAGCGCGATCATCGCCTCGCGCACGATCGGGATGCAGAGGTCGTAGGTCAGGCGCTCGCGCACCTCCTCGCGGTCGATCAGGCGCATGGAAACTCCGCAAGAAGCCAAGGGCAGGGGATCCCGTCCGCCCCATCCTGTCCGCCAACGCCGCCGCACGCAACCGCAGCTCGATTCAAGTCAGCGCCGCCCGGGCCTAGGGTCGAGCGCCGTCATTCCCGGCTGCGGCGAGGAGAAAGCGCGATGGTGCAGCGATTTTTCGAACGCGCAAGTAAAGCTCAGGCTATATCCGATAGGGGTCGCATAATTCGCCGAATAAAGGCTCAGTCATGGCGCACTATCGATTCAGGCGCGGCAGGCTCGCGCCGTTGGATATCTCCAACACATGAAATCGAATTTTCCAACAGGCTGCGCAACCGGCAAGAAGCAGGCGAAAATTTCGGGGGGTACGTTGGGTCGCGTAAATCCGCGAATATTTGCCCATCGCTCGGGAAAACGACCAGACTATACTGTACAGGCGCAGCCGGTGGCGTACCGATACGGCGCCGTGGCAGCACTATTCTCGCGCTTTACTGTGCACCCCGAACCGGGCGAGGCAACGCCGTTTCGCGAAATCAAGACGTTGAAAACAAAGAAAAATCACGCAAACCGGTGCCAAATGCCGCTCGAACCGCCGCTAAAACCGCCTCAAGAGTCGCATTAGTGGAAGAACGTGCCTTCGATCACCGTCACGCAGGTCCCCCCCAGCACCACCCGGTCCCCATCGAGCCGGCAGGCCAGCCGCCCGCCGCGCGCGCTCGCCTGGAAGGCGGTGAAACTGTCGCGGCCCAGCCGCTTCGCCCAATAGGGCACGGACACGGCATGCGCGGAGCCCGTCACCGGATCCTCGTCGATTCCGGCGCCGGGCGCGAACACGCGGCTCACAATATCGGTGTCGCCGCCGGGCGCGGTGACGATGGTGAGCACATCGCCCTCGGCCGCAAGCTTGCGGAAATCGGGTTTCAGCGCGCGCACCTGCGCCTCGTTCTCCAGCACGATCAGCCCGTAGCGCCCGGTCTGCCACAGGGTCTCGACCGCGCTCTCCAGGCCCAAAGCCGCGACGATCTCGGGCAAGGGCTTGGGGTCGGGCGCCCAGGCCGGCAGCGCCAGCTCATAGCCGTCGCCGGCCCGCGCCACCTCGAGCACCCCGGCCTTGCGCGTGCGGAAACGGACCTTGTCCAGCGACGGATCGCTCGACAACACGAAATGCCCGCTCGCGAGCGTCGCATGGCCGCACAAGGCGACCTCGACCGCCGGGGTGAACCAGCGCAGCTCGAAATCCGCCGCTCCGCTGTCGTCGGGCAGGATGAAGGCAGTCTCGGCCAGGTTGTTCTCCGCCGCGATCGCCTGGAGCGTCGCATCGTCAAGCCACGCGGCGAGCGGCATCACCGCCGCGGGATTGCCCTCGAACGGCTTGGCGGCGAACGCATCGATCTGGACGAGCGGAATCCTCATAGGCGCTTCCCGAACCAATGGGGGGTGACATCCGCCTCGATCAGCGGATTGTCGGTGTCGACATGCCCTTCGGGGTCGAGATGGATCAGCACCTCGACCTTGGGGAATTGCTTGCGGATCTTCGCCTCGACCGCGTCCATCACGACATGCGCGTCGGCCACCGTCATCTCCGGCGCGACATACATGTGGAACTGCGCGAAATCATGGCTGCCGGATCGGCGCGTGCGGAAGTCGTGGATGCCGCGCAGCTCGGGGTGCTGCGCCGCAGCCTCGATGAAGCGCTTGCGCTCCTCCTCGGGCCATTCCTTGTCCATCAGCTGGTCGATCGCGTTGCTCGACGCGCGAAACGCGCCGAACGCGAGCCAGGCGGCGATGACGATGCCGAACAGCGGGTCGGCACCGCTCCAGCCGAAATACTGGTCGAGCACCAGGGCGACGATCACCGATCCGTTGAGCAGGACGTCGGACTGATAATGCATATTGTCCGCCATGATCGCGACCGATCCGGTGCGCCGGATGATGCTGCGCTGATAGACCAGCAGCACCAGCGTCGACAGGATCGCGATGACCGACACGCCGATGCCGAATTCGGCGTCATGGGTCGGATCGGTCTCGCCGAACGCCATGATCGCACGCCAGGCGATGCCTGCGGCGGACGCGGTGATCAGCATGACCTGGAACAGCGCCGCCAGCGCCTCCGCCTTGCCGTGCCCGAACCGGTGATCGTGATCCGCCGGCGTCGCGGCGAGGCGCACGCCGTAGAGCGTGACGAGCGACGCAAGCAGGTCGAGGCCCGTATCGGCGAGCGACCCGAGCATCGCGACCGACCCGGTATGCCAGGCGGCAAACCCCTTCAGCCCGAGCAGGAACAGCGCCATCGCCACGCTGGCGATGGCGGCCCGCACGACATAGGGAATGGCGCGGCGCTGGTCCTCGGTCATGGGAAGAGCAACCCTTCGTTCCAGCTATCTCCGGCACGCACGAACAGGCGGCGCTCGTGAAGCCGGTGCTCGCGATCCTGCCAGAATTCGATCCGCTCCGGGGTCAGGCGATACCCGCCCCAATGCGGCGGCCGCGGTACCGGTCCGCCCTCGAAGCGCGCCTGCACCTCCGCGAAGCGTGCCTCGAACGTGGCACGCGAGTCGAGCGGCCGCGACTGGTCGGACGCCCAGGCGCCAAGCTGCGAATCGCGGCCGCGGCTGGCGAAATAGGCGTCCGATTCGGCATCGCTCGCCAGGCTCAGCGCGCCCTCGATGCGGATCTGCCGGCGCAGCGACTTCCAGTGGAACAGCAGGGCGGCATGCGGGTTGGCCGCCATCTCGCCCGCCTTGCGGCTCTCGCGGTTGGTGTAGAAGACGAAGCCGCCCGGCCCATGCCCCTTGAGCAGCACCATCCGCACCGAGGGGCGGCCCTCCGCATCCGCGGTGGCCAGCGCCATCGCGTTCGAATCGTTCGGCTCGGTCTCGCGAGCCTCGGCGTACCAGGCGTCGAACAGCGTGAAGGGGTCGGTCTTGGTCACGGTTGCGATCTAGGCCGAGGCTTTCCGCGTGTCGATGCTTCCCGCGAATCCACTGGCAAGCTATCCCGCAGTGCGGCATGTTCCCCTTCGGGGCCCAGGGGGAGATTCCGGTTGTTCGTCATTGATTTGCGTCGCGCGTTGCGACGCATCGCCTGGATCGTGTCGCTAATGCCGCTGGCATGGATGGCGCCGGCCGCGGCGGCCGACCCGCGCGTGGAACGATCGCCGGCCCCCGGCTGGGTCGAGTGGCTGGCCCAGCCCGCGGTCAATCCCGATCGTATCCGTGCCGCCCAGGGCGGCGTCTATGATCTGCTGTACGACAGCCAGGTCCGCACCGGCAGCGGGCCGGAGCAAAGCTTCCTCCGTCGTATGATCAAGGTGATCGACCGTGCCGGCCTCGAGGACGCGGCGCAGACCAAGATCGATTTCGATCCCGCGTTCGAAAGACTGCTGCTTCACCGCGCCGCGATCTGGCGCGACGGGCGGATGATCGATCTGACCGCGACTGCTGATATCGACATCCTGCGGCGCGAGGGCGAGCTCGACAACGGCATCATCACCGGCCGGCGCACCGCGCTGGTGCGACTCGACGACGTCCAGGTCGGCGATGTGATCGACATCGCCTGGACCTGGCAGGCCGTGTCGAGCCCCTGGCCCGGCGACTATTTCGCGCAGCCCGATTTGGGCTGGGCAGTGCCGGTGGGGCTGACCCGCTTCCGGCTGATCACGCCTGTCGGCAAGCCTCTCGCGATCCGTCAGTCGGTAGGATTGCCCGGGCCGGTGGTGCACTCGGCCGGCGGCATGGTCGAACGCGACTGGCGGGTGGCCGATGCTGCTCCCATCCCGGAGATCGGCCGTACGCCCGCCTGGTGGCATGGCTGGCCCTGGCTCGACATCTCCACCATGCCGAGCTGGGCCGCCGTCGCCGATGCGGGCAGGCGGCAGTTCCAGGTCGATCGGACCTTGCCTGCCCCCTATGCCGCGAAGGTCGACGCGATTGCCGCGGCCAGCGCCGATCCGGCCCGGCGCGCGATCGCCGCGCTACGGCTGGTGCAGGATTCGATCCGCTATACCAGCCTGTCGATCGGTCTCGGCGGCTTCGTGCCGCGCAGCCCGGCCGAGGTGATCCGCAGCGGCTTCGGCGACTGCAAGGACAAGAGCGAGCTGCTCGCGACGACGCTGAACCGGCTCGGCATCCCCGCCTGGCCGGCGTTGACGGACAGTGACGAGGGGCCCGGGCTCGCCAGCCGCCTGCCCAGCGCGGCGGCGTTCGACCATGTCATCGTGCTGGCTCGGGTCAATGGCCGCGACCATTGGCTCGACGCGACCATGTCGCATCAGGGTGGCACCCTCGCGACCCTGGCGGCGCTGCCCTATGGCTATGCCCTGCCGCTGCGCCCCGGTCAGCGCGCGCTGGCCGGCATCCCGAATCCGGTGCCCTCCGCCCATACGATGACGGTGGTCGAGACCTATCGCTATGCCGGCGGCGGGCTGACGCTCGACGTGGAGACGGTGTTCAGCGGCGACGAGGCCGACATCAAGCGCTCGGAACTGGCCAGCTCGGGTGTCGCCAAGGTCGAGCGCGGCTATCTCGATTATTATCGCGGCGCCTATCCAGGCATCGCCCGTGCGGGGAATCTGCGCATCGCCGACGATCGCGATGCCAACCGCCTCGTCATCAGCGAGCGCTACAGCCTGCCGGGGACAGCGAAGGACTATGCGAAGACGATCGCCAACCTCCAGGTCACCGCCGAAAGCGTCCGCAGCCTCTACAAGGAGATCGACAACGCGGAGGATCGGACCGCGCCGATCGTGCTGCCCTGGCCGATCAAGCGCGTGCACCGCATCGTGCTCGACATGCCGGGTTACGGCATCGAGCTTCCCCACCTTGAGGGCAGCAGCGGCCCGGCCTTCGATCTGACCGGCAAGAGCTGGCATGACGGCGGCCAGGCGATCATGGAGTTCACGCTGACGGGCAAGGCACGAGTGCTGACGGCCAGCGAGGCGAAGGACTATGCGAAGCAGGTCGCCGCGTTGAACGACTCGACCAACTGGACGCTCGATGCCTCGACTCCGGGGCTGGCCCCGCTTGGGGCAAGCTGGATCGCCCTCGCCCTCGCCGTCCTGCTGATCCTCGGCTTCGCGGTGCTGGCTGGGTTGCGCCGGCGGAGCAGGCGGATGGCGCTGGTCGTGCGTAACGACACCAATTCCCAGCTCGTGATCCGCCACGTACCCATCACCCGGCGCAACGCGGCCTGAATTCAAGGAACGGAACCGCCGCTCATCGATTGAATCGCCCCCAAGGCAATCGGGGCAACGAAGGAACCGGCACATGGCCGCACGCGCCTATTGGCAGGGACAGATCAGGCTCGCGCTCGTCTCGATCCCGGTCGAGATATACACCGCGACGAAATCGGGCGCGCAGGTCAGCTTCAAGCAGATCCACGAACCGACCGGCAAGCCGATCCATTACGAGAAGGTCGTGACCGGCGTCGGTCCGGTCGACACCGACGAGATCATGAAGGGCTTCGAGTACGAGAAGGGCGAGTTCGTCCTTCTGGAGCAGGACGAGATCGACGCTGTGAAGCTCGAATCGAAGAAGACGCTCGAACTCACCCAGTTCGTCGACGCGAGCGAGATCGACGTGCTTTATTACGAAAAGCCCTATTTCGTGGTGCCCGCCGACGACCTCGCCGAGGAAGCATTCATTGTCCTGCGCGAGGCGCTCCGCCGCACGAAGAAGGTCGGGCTCGGCCAGCTCGCGATGCGCGGCCGCGAATATGTCGTGAGCCTGAAGCCGTGCGGGCGCGGCATGGTGCTCGAGACGCTGCGCTATGCCGATGAGGTCAACAAGGCGCAGGGCTATTTCCGCGACATTCCGGATTCGAAACCCGATGAGGATCTGCTCGAACTGGCCGAGGCGCTGATCGAGAAGAAGACCGGGGCCTTCGACCCGAAGGACTTCCACGACCACTATGTCGAGGCACTGAAGGGCCTGATCGAACGCAAGCGCAAGGCGAAGGGCCGCAAGATCCTCGAAGACACCAGCGACGAGCCGACCGGCCGCTCGGGATCGAACGTCGTCGACCTGATGGCTGCGCTGAAGAAGTCGATGGAGCGGCCCGGTGCCAGGCCCGCCAAAGAGCCTGCTGCGAAGAAGCCAGCGGCCAAAAAAGTCGCCGCGGCCCCCGCCAGGAAGCCGGCGGCGAAAAAGCGTGCATAGGCCGCCCTCCTGTACCCCCGCGAAGGCGGGGGTCCAGACTGGGCTCCCGCCTTCGCGGGAGCATAATTGATGGCGCGCGCGACTGACCCGTTGGCGGTGTACAACGCCAAACGCGATTTCGCCCTGACGGCGGAACCGTCTGGCACCCTCGCGCCTGGCCATGGCAACAGCTTCATGGTGCAGAAGCACGATGCATCGCGCCTCCACTGGGATTTCCGGCTCGAAATCGACGGCGTGCTGAAGAGCTGGGCGGTCACGCGCGGCCCAAGCCTCGATCCGAACGAGAAGCGCCTCGCAGTTCGTACCGAGGATCATCCGCTCTCCTACGCCACCTTCGAGGGCACGATCCCCAAGGGCCAATATGGCGGCGGCACGGTGATGCTGTGGGATCGCGGCACCTGGTCCCCGATCAAGGGCAAGAGCGCCAAGGACCTGGACAAGGGCCATCTCCATTTCGTGCTCGATGGCGAACGCATGAAGGGCGAATGGCTGCTGATCCGCCTGAAACCGCGCGGCAAGGAAAAGAGTGAGAACTGGCTGCTGCGCAAGATCGACGATGCCGAAGCCGGCGGCACCGACACGCTGGTGGAAGCCGCTCTCACCAGCGTCGCGACAGGCCGAACCATGATCGAGATAGCCGAGGGGAAGAAGGCCAAAAAGCTCCTCCCCGGAACGGGGAGGGGGACCGCCGGCCGCAGGCCGGTGGTGGAGGGGCTTGGAGCGCGGCGACGTGGCCTCGCTCCAAGCCCCTCCACCGCTTCGCGGTCCCCCTCCCCGTTCCGGGGAGGATTGCCGGCCTTCCGCGACTTCCAGCTCGCCACCCTGGTCGACAGCGTCCCCACCGGCAGCCGCTGGCTGCACGAAGTGAAATATGACGGTTACCGTGTGCTGATCGCGATCGGGGGCGCCAAGGTGAAAATCTACAGCCGCTCCGGCCTCGACTGGACCGAGAAATTCCCCGGCATCGCCGAGGCCGCGGCGACCCTGAACCTCGGCAACGCCCTGATCGACGGGGAAGTGGTCGCCTTCAAGGACGGCAAGCCCAGTTTTGCCGCCCTGCAGGACGCGATCGCCGAGGGCGGCGACATGACCCTGTTCGCCTTCGACCTGCTCGAACTCGACGGCGAGGACATCGCCGCTCTGCCCAACATCCAGCGCAAGGAGCGCTTGCGCCCCCTGATCGAAGGCGCCGATGCCCGCCTGCAATTCGCCGAGCATATCCTCGGCTCGGGCGAGCAATTGTTCGAGGCGATGTGCCGCGAAGGCTATGAGGGCATCGTCTCGAAGCTCGCCGATGCGCCCTATCGCGGCCAGCGCAGCAAGGGCTGGCTCAAGGTCAAATGCATCCGGCGCCAGGAATTCGTCATCGTCGGCTGGACGCCGTCCGACAAGTCGCGCGGCTTCCGCGCGCTGCTGCTTGGCCTGAACGGTCCGGACGGCTTCACCTATGCCGGCAAGGTCGGCACCGGCTTCGATACCGACACGATGCTCGATCTGAGCGCGAAGCTCGCTAAGCTCGAACGCAAGGAGCCGACGGTAAAGGCACCGCGCGCGGCGGTCCGCGGCGCGCATTGGGTCGAGCCGAAGCTGGTCGCCGAAATCGCCTTTGCCGAGACCACCCCCGACGGCGTACTGCGCCACTCGAGCTTTCTCGGCCTGCGCGAAGACAAGAAGGCGGCCGACGTCGTCGCCGAGAAGCCTGTCCCGGTTGAGACTACCCCGGTTCCGGAGGTGCATGTGAAAGTCAGCAGCCGCGATCGCCTGATCTTCCCCGATTCGGACGTCACCAAGGGCGATCTGGCCGATTATTATGCGCAGGTTGCGCCCGCCATGCTGCCCTGGGCGGCCAATCGGCCGATCAGCCTGGTCCGCTGCCCCCAGGGCCGCGCCAAGCGCTGCTTCTTCCAGAAGCACGATGCGGGCACCTTTGGCGACTATGTCCATCAGGTGCCGATCCGCGAGAAGGACGGATCGACCGAGAATTATATCTATATCGACGATGTCGACGGCCTGGTGACCTGCGTCCAGATGGGCACGATCGAATTCCATGGCTGGGGATCGTCGGTCGCGACGCTGGAACAGCCCGACCGCATGGTGTTCGATCTCGATCCCGACGAGGGTCTCGGCTTCGATGTGGTCAAGAAGGCCGCCGAGGATATCAAGAACCAGCTCGCCGAAATCGGCCTGGTCAGCTTCGCGATGCTCTCGGGCGGCAAGGGCGTGCACGCCGTGGTGCCGCTGAAGCCCCAGGCCGAGTGGCCGGCGGTGAAGGACTTCGCCGACCGTTTCTCCCGTGCGCTCGCCGAGGCGGAGCCGGAACGCTATGTCGCCAATATGGCCAAGGCCAAGCGCAAGGGCCGCATCTTCATCGATTATCTGCGCAACCAGCGCGGCTCGACCGCGGTCCTGCCCTATGTCGCCCGCGCTCGTTCGGGCGCGCCGGTCGCCGCGCCGGTGACCTGGGCCGAGCTGCGCGACATCGAGAATGCGCATCGCTGGGGCGTCCGCGACGGCGCCGAACTGCTCGAACGCGCC
The DNA here is from genome assembly GCF_058809095.1 of Sphingomonas sp. GW821-FHT10F11. Lineage (NCBI taxonomy): Bacteria > Pseudomonadati > Pseudomonadota > Alphaproteobacteria > Sphingomonadales > Sphingomonadaceae > Sphingomonas > Sphingomonas sp. GW821-FHT10F11. The sequence continues at coordinate 17,953 of NZ_JBXASH010000004.1, read as the reverse complement.
AATTCCCGTGCGCTTGCGGGATGGGGATTCGCCGATCAGCTACTGCCCGACCTCTGATCCTTGTTGCACGCGCGAAGGGATTGTGGTCGAGTCGCCATGTTCGTAGGGGAACGCCTTCAATCACCATGGCCACGCTCGCAGCGCCCTCTCTGCTCGATCCATCGATCCACGCCGCGCGCTGGATTGCGGACTATTGCGCGCGGGAGAAGAAGGGCGACGTGCTCTGCGCGGGTCGCGACGATCCCGCCTGGACCGCGATGTTCGAGGAACTGGCCGCGATCGCCGGCGACGATCTCGGCCATGCGCGCGACCGGGTGCAGCGCCACGCCGCCGATATCGGCACCGGCTTTCGCATCATCGGCGAGAGCGAGGAGCGCGCCTGGCCGCTCTCTCCCGTCCCGCTGCTGATCGAGGCCGACGAATGGGCCGGGATCGAGGCCGGCGTCGCCCAGCGCGCCGAACTGCTCGAAACGGTCCTGGCCGATCTCTATGGCGATGCGAAGCTGGTCGAGCGCGGGCTGATCCCCGCTGCGCTGGTCGCGGGCAGTCCCTTCTTCCTCCGGCCGATGGCGGGGCTGGTGCCGCCCGGCGGACATCACCTTCACTTCATCGCGATCGATCTCGGCCGCGGGCCGACCGGCGAATGGCGCGTACTGACCGATCATCTGCGCGCGCCCGCCGGCGCCGGCTATGCGCTGGAAAACCGGCTGGCGATCTCGCGCACGCTCGGCGGGCTGCAGGGCCGGCTCAACGTCAAGCGCCACGCGCCCTTCTTCGCGGCGTATCGCGACGGCCTCGCCGCTGCCTGCCGCCGCGCCGAGCCGCGCATCGGGCTGCTCACGCCGGGCCGCTACAATCCCAGCTATGCCGAACAGGCGCATCTCGCGCGCTATCTCGGTCTGCTGCTGGTCGAGGGCGCCGATCTCGCCGCGCTCGAAGACAAGCTCTATGTCCGCACCATCGGCGGGCTCAAGCGGGTCGATGCGATCTGGAACCGGCTCGATCCGCGCCTGCTCGATCCGCTCGCCTTCGATTCGCATTCGAGCATCGGCGTGCCCGGGCTGATCGACACGATGGCGGCGGGCAATGTCGTCATCTCCAACGTGCCGGGCGCCGGTGTGCTCGAATCGCCTGCCTTTGCCGCCTTCCTGCCGATGCTCGCGACCCGGCTGACCGGCAAGGACCTGCTCCTCCCCAATATCGCCACCTGGTGGTGCGGGCAGGACAAGGAGCGCGCCCGCGTGATCGAGGATCTCGATCAGCTGCTGATCGGCCCAGCCTTCGGCGTCCAGCCGCTCGGCCTCGAGGGGCTCATGCCCCGGCCGGGCGCGGAGATCACCGGCACGGCGCGTGCGGCCCTGCTCGACGACATGGCGCGACGGCCCCAGGATTATGTCGGGCAGGAGATCATCCGGCTGTCGACCATGCCGGTCGTCACCGACACGGGTCTGGCTGCGCGGCCCTTCACGCTCCGCGTCTTCGCCGCGCGCGGTGCCGATGGCAGCTGGGCGATCATGCCGGGCGGCTTTGCGCGGATCGGCGAACATAGCGATCCCCGCGCCTCGGTAATGGGCGAGGGCAACTGGTCGGCCGATGTCGCGGTGCACGGGCCGGAGCCGGTCGCCCCGGTCTCGCTGCTGCCGCCGAGCGATTCGATCCATGTCCGCCGCAACCCCGGCACCCTGCCGAGCCGGGTCGCCGACAATTTCTTCTGGCTCGGCCGCTATCTCGAACGCGGCGAGGCGCTGCTGAGCATCATCCGCGTGATGCTGGGCAATTCGATCGATGCCGATGCCGGTGCCGCGCTCGGCCCGGACACGGTCGGGCGGCTGGTCGGCATGGCGGTCAATATCGGGGCCGCGCCGCACCCGGCGAGCCTGCGGCGCGCTGACCTGACCCAGTTCACGCGCATAGCGATGGAATCGGGCGAGGGCGGCTGGCACAGCGTCCGCGCGATCAACCGGCTCGCCCGCGGCATCGGGCGCGGTTCGCGCGACCGGCTGGCGGCCGACATGGTCAAGCTGCTCGACGCGCCTTTCCCGACCAAGGGGGGCATGCTCGACAAGGCGGGCTCGCTCCAGCGCCGCTACGCCGCGCTCTCCGGCCTGTCGGTCGAGCATATGGGGCGCACCGCCGCGTGGCGGTTCCACGATCTCGGCCGCCGGCTCGAACGTGCGCTGACCGTGACGCGCGCGGTGCGGGTGTTCGGCATGCCCAATGGGACGATCGACGACCTGTCGACCCTGCTCGACCTGGCCGACAGCCAGATCAGCTATCGCCAGCGCTATCTGACCGGCATCGCCCGGGTGCCGGTGGTCGATCTGGTCGCGCTCGACCCGGGCAATCCGCGCTCGCTCGCTTTCCAGGTCGATCGCATCTGTGAGCATATGCGCGCCCTGCCGGTGCTCGGCGACGACGGCATGGACGAGCCGCAACAGGCCGTGGCGACCTTGCTGGTGTCGATCGTCTCGACCGCGACCGCGGCGACCCTCGACGAGAGCATATTGGGCGATCTGGAACGGCGGCTGTTCGCTTTGTCGGACGCGGTCGCGCGGCGCTACTTCCTGCAGGGTGCGGAACCGCTTCGCGCGGGCGGGCTGACGCTGGCGTGATCTACGATATCCGTCACGTGACGCGCTTCGACTACGGCGCTTCGGTCAAGTTCGCGCGCTGCAACCTGCGCCTGAAGCCGATCCACTGGTCCGGCCAGGAACTGCGCGATTATCGCCTGACGATCAGCCCCTCGGGCCGTACCGCGCCGGCGCGCGCCGAGGCCGGTCTCGCCAATGTCATGCGGCTGGTGGTCGAGGAGCCGGTGCGCCATCTCGTCATCGAAAGCGTGTCGCGCATCATGGTCGACCGGCCGGTGCCGATGCCGTCGGACAGCGACCCGACCCTGGCCGAGGTCGCGATCGCCGCGCGCGCCAGCCGCGACGCCTCGCCGGCGGGTCCGGCCAATTACCTCTTCCCCTCGCCGCTGATCCCGCTCGACCGCGACATCGCCGATTGGTGCGCGCAGGATCTCGATCCCGACCGTCCGTCGCTCGACGCGGCGATCGCGCTCGCCCGGCGCATCCAGGACGAGTTCGATTTCGATCCCGAAGCGACCCTGGTCGATACCGTCCCGCACGAGGCCTTCGCGAAACGCGGCGGCGTCTGCCAGGATTTCGCGCAGATCATGATCACCGGCCTGCGCGCCGCGGGCCTGCCCGCTGCCTATGCCTCGGGTTATATCCGCACCATCCCGCCGCCCGGCCAGCCCCGCCTGGTCGGCGCCGATGCGACTCATGCCTGGGTGTTGCTGTGGTGCGGCCCTGATCTCGGCTGGGTCGGCGTCGATCCGACCAACGGCATCTGGATGGCGGGCGACCATATCATCATGGCGATCGGCCGCGATTACGGCGAGATCGCGCCGATCGACGGCGTGGTGCTTGGCTCGGGCGCGCAGAAGATGAACGTCTCGGTCGATGTCGCGCCCGTGCTGGAAGCAGTCGCCTGACGCTCGGGGTTTGCGCTTCCGGCGTCGATCCCCCAAATAGGCGCCAGAATAGAAACAGAGGGCAAAAGTGGCCGATCCATATGCAACGCTAGGCGTGCCGCGCACCGCCAGCGAGGCCGATATCAAGAAGGCGTATCGGAAGCTCGCGAAAGAGCTGCATCCCGATCGCAACAAGGACAACAAGAAGGCGACCGAGCGGTTCAGCCAGGTCACCAACGCCTATGATCTGCTGACCGACAAGGACAAGCGCGCCCGGTTCGATCGCGGCGAGATCGATGGCGACGGCAACCCGGCGTCGCCGTTCGGCTTTGGCGGCGGCCAGGGCGGGTTCCGCCCGGGGCCGGGCGGCGGCGGGTCCCCGTTCGAGGCGGACGGCCCGGATATCAGCGACATCTTCGAGGGCATGTTCGGTGGCCGTAGTGGCGGCGGCGGTTTCTCCAGCGGGTTCGGCGGTTTCGGGCGCAAGCCCCAGCCAAAGGGCGCGAACGTCGCCTACAAGCTCAACGTCTCCTTCACCGATGCGGCGACGCTCAGCCCGCAGCGCATCACGCTCGCTGACGGCAAGACGATCGACCTCAAGCTGCCCGCCGGCCTCGAAAGCGGCTTCCAGATGCGCCTGGCCGGCAAGGGCCAGCCGGGGCCGGGCGGCAATGGCGACGGCATGGTGACGATCAGCGTCCAGCCGCACCGCTTCTTCACCCGGGATGGCGACGATGTGCGGCTCGATCTGCCGATCACTTTGTCCGAAGCGGTGCTCGGCGCCTCGGTGCGCGTGCCGACGGTCGAGGGCGCGGTGATGCTGACGGTTCCGCCCGGCTCGACCTCGGGCAAGGTGCTCCGCCTGCGCGGGCGTGGTTTCCACAAGAAGGGCGGCACGCGCGGCGACCAGCTCGTGACCTTGATGGTCGACCTGCCTGCGGGCGACGAGGCGCTGACCGAGTTCGTCCAGGGATGGAAGGATCGCGACAAGAGCAACCCACGCGCGGCCATGGGCGTTTAACCGCTGGGACCTGCACTCACAGCCGGAGATCGCCGTGACGGAGCGAATTTTGCCCTCTGGGAAGGAGAGAGGAGGGAGCGATGTGGATAACATCGTGACCGACGATCGACGCCCCCAGAGGGCAAAATTCGCCCGCCGCGAAGCGGTCGCTCGGAGAGGGCCTCCGGTCTGCGTCGCGTGGCTGGGACGGACTACCGGTCCGCCCTGCGCCGCGCTCCTTGCCGGCGGCCCTCTCCGGGCGATCACGGCGATCTCCGGCTGTGAGTGCAGGTCCTAATGCAGGAAGTTTCGCCCCAATCGCCCGAAGAACGCAGCAAAAGGCCGGGCGAGGGGCAGACCAAGCTCAGCCGGCGCATGGCCTTCATGCAGCCGGGCAGCTACGCCCGCGAGGTGCTCAAGCGCGTCTTCGTAGGCGTGTATAGCGACGGGTTCGTCCATGCCGGCAACCTCGCCTATCTGTCGCTGCTGACGCTCTTCCCCTTCTTCATCGTCGCGGCGGCGGTCGCGCGGCTGTTCGGGCAGACGGGGGAGGGCCTTCACGCGGTCGAGGCGTTCCTGCGCACCGTGCCGCCCAGCGTCGCGCAGGTGCTGCAGACGCCGATCACCGACGTGCTCACCGCACGCTCCGGCTCGCTGCTCTGGTTCGGCGCGATCGTCGGGCTATGGACCACGGCGAGCTTCATCGAGACGATCCGCGACATCCTCCGTCGCGCCTATGGCGTGAAATCGGTCCGGCCGTTCTGGCAATACCGGCTCTGGTCGATCGGACTGATCCTGACCGCGATGATCCTGATCCTGATCGCCTTCGCCTTTCAGATCATGCTGCTCGCGGTCGAACAGTTCATCCTGCGCGTGCTGCCCTTCGCGGCGGACGCGGCGACGATCGTGTCGGTCAGCCGGCTCGCGCCGGGCCTTGCGTTGTTCGCGGCGCTCTACATGGTGTTCTACGCGCTCACTCCGCGCAAATATCGCGACAGCAAATGCCCCAAATGGCCGGGCGCGCTGTTCACCGCGGGCTGGTGGCTGCTGGTCACCGCACTTCTGCCGGTCATCCTCGGTCTGCTCGGCAGTTACGATCTTACCTATGGCAGCCTGGCAGGCGTGATGATCGCGCTTATCTTCTTCTTCTTCGTCGGGCTCGGCCTGGTCGTTGGCGCCGAATTGAACGCGGCACTGGCGGAATCCGATGATGTGGGAGTAGAGGACCTCGGCGGCAGCAACAAACAGGAGGCGGCAGCAGCGTGACGGGATTGATGCAGGGCAAGCGCGGATTGATCATGGGCCTGGCCAATGATCGGTCGCTCGCCTGGGGAATCGCCAAGAAGCTCAGCGAAGCAGGCGCTGAGCTCGCCTTCTCATACCAGGGCGAAGCGCTCGAGAAGCGCGTAAGGCCGCTCGCCGAGCAGCTCGGCTCGACCTTGCTGATCGATTGCGACGTCTCCGACATGACAGCGCTCGACAAGGCGTTCGAGGACCTGGCGAAGGAATGGCCGACGATCGATTTCGTCGTCCACGCGATCGGCTTTTCCGACAAGAACGAGCTGCGTGGCCGTTTCATGGACACGACACTCGACAATTTTCTGCTGACCATGAACATCTCGGTCTACAGCTTCGTCGCGGTGGCGCAGCGTGCGGCGGCGATGATGCCCGATGGCGGCTCGCTGCTGACGCTCAGCTATTACGGCGCGGAAAAGGTCATCCCGCACTATAACGTCATGGGCGTGGCCAAGGCGGCACTTGAGACGAGCGTGCAATATCTCGCGGTCGATCTCGGCCGCGACAATATCCGCGTCAACGCGATCTCGGCCGGCCCGATCAAGACGCTCGCTGCTTCGGGCATCGGCGATTTCCGCCTGATCCTGAAATGGAACGAGCTGAACTCGCCGCTCAAGCGCAACGTGACGATCGAGGATGTCGGCGGCGCCGGCCTGTACCTGCTCAGCGATCTCGCCAGCGGCGTGACCGGTGAGGTGCATCATGTCGATGCCGGCTATCACGCGATCGGCATGAAGGCGGAAGACGCGCCGGATATCGCTTTGGTGTGATTTTTTTCTCCCTCTCCCAACGGGAGAGGGAAGGGGCCCGCCGCGCAGCGGTGGGAAGGGTGAGGGCGACAAAGCCATGATCGAACACGCCGGGTCGAGTGGTTCACCCTCACCCTCCCATCTTTCATATGGGTCCCTCTCTCTTCCGACGGGAGAAGGGTTTTGAGCCTCAACAGCTTCGGTCATGTCTTCCGGTTCACCACCTGGGGTGAGTCCCACGGCCCGGCGATCGGCGCGGTGGTCGATGGCTGTCCACCGGGGCTGATCATCTCCGAGGCGGACATCCAGCCTTTCCTCGACAAGCGCCGCCCGGGTACGTCACGCTTCACCACGCAGCGGCAGGAGCCGGACCAGGTCCGCATCCTCTCCGGTGTGTTCGAGGGCAGGACGACCGGCACACCGATCAGCCTGATGATCGAGAATGTCGACCAGCGCTCGAAGGATTATTCGGAGGTCGCCCAGGCCTATCGCCCGGGCCATGCCGACTATGCCTATGATGCCAAATACGGTTTTCGCGATTATCGCGGCGGCGGGCGCTCGTCGGCGCGCGAGACGGCGTCGCGGGTCGCTGCGGGGGCGGTCGCGCGGCTGGTGATCCCGGAGGTACGCATTCGCGCCTGGGTCGAGGCGATCGGCGGCGACCGGATCGATCCGGCCAATTTCGATCCCGACCAGATCGATGCGAACCCTTTCTTCTGTCCCGATGCCGAAGCCGCTGCGCGCTGGGAGGCGCTGGTCGATGGCGCACGCAAGGCGGGCTCCTCGCTCGGCGCGGTCATCGCGTGCGAGGCGACGGGCGTGCCCGCCGGCTGGGGCGCGCCGCTCTACGCCAAGCTTGACGCGGAACTCGCCTCGGCCTGCATGAGCATCAATGCGGTAAAGGGCGTCGAGATCGGCGACGGCTTCGACGCGGCGGTGCTACGCGGCGAAGAGAATGCCGATGCGATGCGTCCAGGCGCTGACAGGCCGGAATTCCTCGCCAACCATGCGGGCGGCATCGCGGGCGGGATCGCGACAGGTCAGCCGATCCGCGTCCGCGTCGCGTTCAAGCCGACCAGCTCGATCCTGACGCCGGTCGAGACGATCACGCGCAGCGGCGAGGCAACCGAGATCATGACCAAGGGCCGCCACGATCCCTGCGTCGGAATCCGCGGCGCGCCGGTGGTCGAGGCGATGGTCGCTTTGGTCCTGGCCGACCAGAGGCTGCTGCACCGGGCGCAGACCGGGCGCTGAGCGCCCGGCTCTGGCCGATCAATCCGCGAAGGGATCCCGCACGAGGATCGTGTCCTCGCGCTCGGGGCTGGTCGAGACCAGTGCCACCGGGCAATGGATCAGCTCTTCGATGCGGCGGATATATTTGATCGCCTGAGCAGGCAGATCAGCCCAGCTCCGCGCGCCGGCGGTCGATTCCTGCCAGCCCGGCATCGTCTCGTAGATCGGCTCGACCGCTGCCTGATCGGCGGCGTGCGAGGGGAAATAGTCGAGCGTCTCGCCGCGGAGTGTGTAGCCGACGCAGATCTTCACTTCGTCGAAGCCGTCGAGCACGTCGATCTTGGTGAGCGCGATGCCGGTGATGCCGCCGACCGCCGCCGATTGCCGCACCAGCACGGAATCGAACCAACCGCAGCGGCGCTTACGCCCGGTGACGGTGCCGAACTCATGCCCACGCTCGCCCAGCCGCTCGCCGGTGGCGTCTTCCAGCTCGGTCGGGAAGGGGCCGGAGCCGACGCGCGTCGTATAGGCCTTGGCGATGCCCAGCACGAAGCCGACTGCGCTCGGCCCGAGGCCAGACCCGCCCGCCGCCGTGCCCGAAATGGTGTTGGACGAGGTGACGAAGGGATAGGTGCCGTGGTCGACGTCGAGCAGCACGCCCTGCGCGCCCTCGAACAAGATGCGGCGCCCGCGGGCCCGCGCCTGGTTGAGGTTGCGCCAGGCGGGGCGGGCAAAGGACAGCACGAAATCGGCGATCGCGCGCAGTTCCTCGACCAGCGCCGCACGGTCGATCGGCGGCTCGCCGAAGCCGGCGCGGAGCGCGTCGTGATGCGCGGTCAGCCGGTCGAGCTGCGAATCGAGCGCGTCGAGATGGGCCAGGTCGCACACGCGGATCGCGCGGCGACCGACCTTGTCCTCATAGGCCGGGCCGATGCCGCGCCGCGTGGTGCCGATCTTGCCGGCGCCGCTGGCATCCTCGCGCAGCGAATCGAGGTCGCGGTGGAACGGCAGGATGAGCGCGCAATTGTCGGCGATCATCAGCGTCTCGGGCGTGATCGTCACGCCCTGACCGGCCAGCTTCTCGACCTCTGCCTTGAGCGCCCAGGGGTCGAGCACCACGCCATTGCCGATCACCGAGGGCGTGCCGCGCACGATGCCCGATGGCAGCAGCGACAGCTTGTAGACCTTCTCGCCCACGACCAGCGTGTGGCCGGCATTGTGGCCGCCCTGGAAGCGCACGACCATGTCGGCGCGCTCGGCGAGCCAGTCGACGATCTTGCCCTTGCCCTCATCGCCCCATTGGGCGCCGATTACTGCGACATTTGCCAAAACTGCGTTCCTTCGAATGAGGCGGTGCGGCGCTTAAAGAGCGCGCGCCGCGCCCTCTACCAAAATATGCGTGCAGAGCTGCGCCTCGGGCGTATCGCCCGCTTCGAGCGCAGCAACGGTGACCCAGCCTTGCGCCCGCATCGCGGCCGGGATGGCGGGGTCGGTATCCAGCGGCACGAACAGGCGCCGGCGGTCGACATCGGCGAGGCCCGCCGCGACGATCGCGTCGGCATAGAGCGAGAAGCCGGTCGCGGCTTCCTCGCTGCCGTCCTCATGGACGATGGTGTAGCTGCCGCCGCGCCCGATTTCGCCGCGCACGCCATCAGCGAAGATCGAGAAGCCGAGCCAGGTCTGATATTCGAACCCATGCCGCTCGGTCGGGTCGAGCGTCAGCGCGGTACGGCCCTTCAGCCCCGAAGCGATCTGCCAGAGCCCGTCGAGCCGCGAGCGCAGCGCGCCGCCGACATCGAAGGCGCAGAGCCGGTCATGCGCCGTTTCGAACGGGCCCGCCGCCTCGATCAGCGGGAGATAGGCCGGCGCGATCTCGGCAACGCCGCCGGCGTCCTTGGCGTCGAGCCGGTCGCGGAGCTGCTCGATCAGCCACGGCTCGACCGGGAGCGGGCCGTCCGCCAGGATCGTCACGAGGTCGGGCAAAGTGAAGTCGATCGAGATGCCACGCACGCCGGCCGCTTCGAGCGCCTCCACCGCGACGCCCACGATTTCCTTCGCGGCGGCGACGGTGTCGAGGCCGATCAGCTCGCAGCCGATCTGGCGCAGCTCGCGCTCCGGGCTGAGCTGCGAGGCGCGGAGCTTGAGCACCGGACCGGCATAGGACAGGCGGACCGGGCGCGGGTGATGCCCCATGCGCGTCGCGGCGATCCGGCCGATCTGCGCGGTCATGTCGGGCCGGATGGCGAGCGTCGCCTGCGACACCGGATCGACGAAGCGCACTGCGTCCTGCGCGCGCGCCGCCTTCAGCCGGCCGGCGAGACCTGCTTCGAACTCGGCCAGCGCAGGATCGGCACGCTCATAGCCATGCGCATAGGCCGCCCCGAGCACTGCCGCCTCGAGGCGTGCTGCGGCATCGCCGAACGGCGGCAACCGGTCGCGGAAACCTTCGGGGAGCAGAGCATGAGTCATCTTAAGCCCTCTCCCCTCCGGGGAGAGGGTTTGGGAGAGGGGCAGTCCCAAGCGCATCGCTGATCGCCCGAAGCACCCCTTCCACATTCGACATGACGTCGCCGTTGTTGAACCTGATCACCCGATAGCCTTGCTGTTCAAGCCACGCCGTTCGGCGTGCGTCATTTTTCTCGTTGCCCGCATGGGTGTCCCCGTCAAGCTCGATGACCAGCTTGCGCAGGCGCGCGGCGAAATCGACGATGTATGGGCCGATCACAACCTGACGCGAAAACTTGACATTTCCGAAGCGCTTGGCCCGAAGGGCGGTCCATAATTCGCGTTCAGGCTGTGTGAGCTCGCTTCGCATAGCCTTTGCGCGCTTGAGCAATTTCTCGTCCGTTGCCGGCACAGCCCCTCTCCCAAACCCTCTCCCCGGAGGGGAGAGGGTTTTAGATAGCCTAGAAGCTGAGCCCCATCACGGTCTTCACGCCGGCCAGCGCGCGGACCTTGGCGATCAACTCTTGCGTCACCGGCTCATCGACCGAGAGCAGCAGCACCGCTTCGCCGCCGGCCGAACGGCGGCCGAGATGGAAGGTGCCGATGTTCACGCCCTCCTCGCCGAGCAGCGAACCGAGCCGGCCGATAAAGCCGGGCGCGTCCTCGTTGACGACATAGAGCATGTGCCCGACCAGATCGGCCTCGACCTTGATGCCGAACAGTTCGACCAGGCGCGGGGCCGCGTCGCCGAACAGCGTACCCGCGACCGAACGGTCCCCGGCATCGGTCTTCACCGTCACGCGCAGCAGCGTGTGGTAATCGCCCTCGCGGTCATGGCGGACCTCCCGCACGTCGATACCGCGCTCCTTGGCGAGGAACGGCGCATTGACCATGTTCACCGTGTCCGAATGCACGCGCATCAAGCCGGCGAGCACCGCGGAGGTGATCGGCTTCTGGTTGAGCGCCGCCGCCGCACCCTCGACCTCGATGTTGATGCCCGACAACGCGCCGTGGGCGAGCTGGCCGATCAGCGAACCGAGCTTCTCCGCCAGCGCCATATACGGCTTGAGTTTCGGCGCTTCCTCGGCCGACAGGCTCGGCACGTTGAGCGCGTTGGTGACGCCGCCCGAGACGAGATAATCGGCCATCTGCTCGGCGACCTGGATCGCGACATTGACCTGGGCTTCCGAGGTGGAGGCGCCGAGATGCGGTGTCGATACGAAGTTGGGCGTGCCGAACAAGGGCGAATCCTTGGCAGGCTCCTCGACGAACACGTCGAGCGCGGCACCAGCAATATGGCCCGAATCGAGCCCGGCCTTCAGCGCCGCCTCGTCGATCAGTCCGCCGCGGGCGCAGTTGATGATGCGCACGCCCTTCTTGGTCTTGGCGAGGTTCTCGGCCGACAGGATATTGCGGGTCTGGTCGGTGAGCGGGGTGTGCAGCGTGATGAAGTCGGCGCGGGCGAGCAGATCCTCGAGCGTGACCTTCTCGACACCCGTTTCGATCGCGCGTTCGGGGGTGAGGAAAGGATCATAGGCAATCACCTTCATCTTCAGGCCGCGGGCGCGGTCGGCGACGATCGAACCGATATTGCCGGCGCCGATCAGGCCGAGCGTCTTCGAGGTCAGCTCGACGCCCATGAAGCGGTTCTTTTCCCACTTGCCGGCCTGGGTCGAGGCATCGGCCTCGGGCAGCTGGCGGGCCAGCGCGAACATCAGTGCGATCGCATGCTCGGCGGTGGTGATCGAATTGCCGAACGGGGTGTTCATGACGACCACGCCCTGTGCCGAGGCCGCGGGGATATCGACATTGTCGACCCCGATGCCGGCGCGGCCGACGACTTTCAGGTTGGTGGCGTGCGCCAGGATGTCCTTGGTCACCTTGGTCGAGCTGCGGATGGCGAGACCGTCATACTGGCCAATGATCGCCTTCAGCTCGTCGGGCGTCTTGCCGGTGATCTCGTCGACCTCGACCCCGCGTTCGCGGAAGATCTGGGCGGCCTTGGGATCCATTTTGTCGGAAATGAGGACTTTGGGCATGGTGGTGCCTTTCATGATCGTGGGGAATTGTGCTCCCGTGAAAGCGGGAGCCCAGACTGGGTCCCCGCCTTCGCGGGGACACAAATGAAGTCAGGCCGCGACGGTGACCGAGGCGTAGGCCCAGTCGAGCCAGGGGCCGAGCGCCTCGATATCGGCGGCGTCGACGGTCGCGCCGCACCAGATCCGGAGGCCCGCCGGGGCATCGCGGTAACCCGCAATGTCATAGGCGGCATCCTCGGCTTCGAGCAGACTGGCGAGCTTCTTGATCAGCGCCTCGTCGGCGCCCTCGACCGTCAGGCATACGCTGGTCTTCGATCGCGAAGCCTGGTCCAGCGCGAGATGGCCGAGCCACGGGCGATCCGCGACGATCCTGTCGAGCGCGGCGGCATTGGCATCGCTGCGCGCGATCAGACCCTGCAGCCCGCCCAGGCCCCTGGCCCATTCGAGCGCGAAGATCGCGTCCTCGACGGCGAGCATCGACGGGGTGTTGATCGTCTCGCCCTTGAACACGCCCTCGGTCAGCTTGCCCTTGGAGACGAGGCGGAACACCTTCGGCAGCGGCCATGTCGGCGTGAAGCTTTCCAGCCGCTCGACCGCGCGCGGGCCGAGGATCAGCACGCCGTGGCCGCCTTCGCCGCCCAGCACCTTCTGCCAGGAGAAGGTGGCGACATCGATCTTGTCCCAGGGCAGGTCGTAGGCGAACACTGCACTGGTCGAATCGGCGAAGCTCAGGCCCTCGCGGTCGCCCGGGATCCAGTCGCCGTTGGGCACGCGCACGCCCGAGGTCGTGCCGTTCCAGGTGAACAGCACGTCGTTCGACCAGTCGACCTGAGCCAGGTCGGGGAGTTGGCCGTAGTCGGCGCGGAGGACGGTCGGGTCGAGGCCAAGCTGCTTGACCGCATCGGTTACCCAGCCCTCGCCGAAGCTCTCCCAGGCGAGCGCCGTCACCGGCTTCGCGCCCAGCATCGTCCACATCGCCATCTCGAACGCGCCGGTGTCGGAGCCGGGGACGATGCCGATGCGGTGGGTATCGGGGAGCTGCAGCATCTCGCGCATCAGGTCGATCGCATATTGCAGGCGCGTCTTGCCGAGCTTCGAGCGGTGTGACCGGCCGAGCACTTGAGTCTGGAGCTTTTCGGGGGACCAGCCCGGCGGCTTCGCGCAGGGACCGGAGGAGAAATAAGGACGCGCCGGCTTCGTCGCCGGAGGCGCAGGTAGTTCAGTCATGTCAGTCTCTCCTTGCAGAGAGCACGCGCGGCGTTGGGACCGCGTGGCCCGTCGACGGCCCTAGCGATCTGCGGCGCCACGTCAATGCGATTTCTGCTGCGATGCGGCGAACGCTGTGTATTTCAGCCATTGTCCGGGTGCATATCGGCGCCGGCTCGCCACGACCGAACATGCGCCGCATTGCCTTCGCCAGTGAGCGCGATATTCCTCGCCGCGGCAATGCGGGGTCAGTCGATATGACGCGTCCGATATTCTGCCGGGCCTCTTGCGGGCGCGGCACGGCTGGAGGAGCCGGTCGCGTCGTCTGGCCGGGGTGGACGGCTGCGGCAATGGCGATGATGTTGCTGCTCGCCGGGTGCGGGCGCGGGGACGAACGCCCGCGGCCCCGGCCGGTCGGGGCGCGGCCGGTGACGCTCAACCTGCCGACCTCGCGCGAGACCCAGGCGTGCTTTGCCGACCTGTCGCGCGAGCAGGTGCGCTTCAGCCCGTTGCCGGACAGGGATTATGGCGGCGGGTGCTCGGTGATCGGATCGGTGCAGCTGATCGACATCGGGGTGCCGGTGACCAATTTGAAGGGCATGCGCTGCGGCCTTGCGCGGTCGTTCATCGCCTGGACGCGCCACGCGGTCGCCCCCGCGGCACGGCAGATCCTGGGCAGCGACCTGGTGCGCGTCGAAAGCTTCGGATCCTATTCGTGCCGCAACGTGGTGGGATCGGCGACGGCGGGGAACAGGCTGTCGGGGCACGCCATCGCCAATGCGGTCGACATCTCGGCGTTCGTGCTGGCCGACGGGCGGCGGGTGACGGTGCTGAACGGCTGGCGATCGAACGACCCGGACGAGCGGGAATTCCTGCAGGTGATCCACAGCTCCGCCTGCAAGCGCTTCGGCACGGTGCTGAGCCCGGATTACAACGCGGCGCACGCCAACCATCTGCACCTGGAAGACGACCGCGCGCGTTTCTGCCGCTGAGCTTCATCGGCTAAGCTTCATCTCGCGGCGTTTTTCGGCTAGGGCCTGATCAAATGACAGAGACACATGTACCGTCGCGGGTCTTTCCGCGCGCTCGCCAGGATGCCGAAACCGCCAATGCCGGGATCAGCACCCCCCAGACCGAAAACCCGGCCTATCGCCTCGCCTTCCAGGACATGGATTTCCTGCTGCGCGAGGATCTCCGCCCGGTCCGCTTCCAGCTCGAACTGCTCAAGCCCGAGCTGATCCTGGCCGAGGCGAACATCGCCTCCACTTTCGTGATGTACGGATCGGCGCGCATCCCCGAGCCGGCCAAGGCCAAGGCATTGCTCGAGCTGGCCGAAGGCGAGGAAGCGATCCGCATCGCCAAGAGCCTGGTCGCCAAGTCGAAATATTACGACGTCGCCTATGAACTGGCGCAGCTCGCCAGCGCCTGCCCGCGCGACGAGGAAGGCAAGCGCCACTTCGTGGTCTGCTCGGGCGGCGGCCCCTCGATCATGGAAGCGGCGAATCGCGGCGCGGCGGAGGCCGGGCACGAATCGATCGGGCTCAACATCGTGCTGCCGCACGAGCAGGCGCCGAACCCCTATGTGACGCCGTCGCTGAGCATGCAGTTCCACTATTTCGCGCTCAGGAAGATGCACTTCCTGCTCCACGCACGGGCGCTCGCGGCCTTCCCGGGCGGCTTCGGCACGTTCGACGAGCTGTTCGAGCTGCTGACGCTGATCCAGACCGGCAAGATCAAGCCGATCCCCGTGCTGCTGTTCGGCCGCGAGTTCTGGAACCGCGTGGTCAATTTCGAGGCGCTGGTCGAGGAAGGCGTGATTTCCGCGCGCGACCTCAACATCTTTACGTTCGTCGAGACGGCGGAAGAGGCGTGGAAGGTGGTGCAGGAGTTTTATCAGGAGCCCGCGGGCGAGGCGGAGTGAGGCGGGACTGATGCACCAAGCCTGAAATCGGGGCCACCCCGAACCGTTCGTGGCGAGTCGAGATCGAGGTGGCGCAGCCGTAGCGACACTGACACAGACGATGCTCCTCTCCAGTGGGAGAGGATAGTGAAGCTTGGCAACTTGTTGCCTAGCGAAACTTGGTGAGGGGCTCCGGGAGCCCTCGATAGCTCCCGGAGCCCCTCACCAACTCCGACTAGTTCGCTGCGCTCTCAAGTCTTCGTATCCTCTCCCACTGGAGAGGAACAAGGTCCGGCTGAAACAGGCCTCCAGCAAAAACAAGAAAGGCCGCGCCCCCCCCGGCGCGGCCTTTTTCGCAACCGATCTCCCGGCGTTTGCCGGGGAAGCGATTACTTCTTCTTTTCAGCCTGAACCGCAGCGTTCGGATCGACCGACGGTGCGCCCGGTGCCGGGGCTGCGCCCTCCGAGAGATTCGCGGCGGCCGGCGCCGACGCATTGGCGTCCGCACCCTCGGCCGGCGCCGCTGCGGCGCCTGCGGCAGGCGCCGCCGGGAGCGGCAGGTTCGAGCCCTGCTGGTTGAGATAGGCGATCGCATTGGCGCGATCCTGCGGGTTGCCGAGGCCGGCAAAGGTCATCTTCGTGCCCGAGGCGAAGGCGCGCGGGCTGGTCAGCCAGGCGTTCATCGCCTCGAAGTCCCATTTGCCGCCCTTGGCCTTGAGCGCATCGGAGAAGGCGAAGCCACCCTTGCCCTCGGCGATGCCCTCGCCGAGCGTCGCATAGAGATTCGGGCCAATGCCGTTCGGCCCGCCCTGGTTGATCGTGTGGCAGGCAGCGCACTTCTTGAACACCTCGGCGCCCTTCGCCGGATCGGCGGTCGCCATCAGGGTCGCGATCGGCACAGCCGCCGCGCCGCCCTCGGCGCCCTCTTCTGCGACACCCTCGATCGGGTAGCCCATCTTCTCGAGATGATGCGGCTGGAACACCATTCCGCCCACGATCGAAAGCCCCAGCGCCACGCCGCATGCGCCGAGCACCCAGCCCGCGATCGTGTTCGTCCGATTGTCCATTGCCAAGTTGCCCCTGTCGGAAAGTCGGCTCCCTTTAGATTCGGTGGAGCGTCACCGCAAGCCGCGCTTGTGCAAGAACAAAGGCACCGGTAAGCGCGCCGCTCCATGGACAATTTCGCAGCCCCCGCGCGGCCCATCGTTGCGCGCATGATCGAGGAAGCCGCGGCGCACCCGGAGCGCGCCGTCGCCTTCCAGGGCGCCCCCGGCGCCAATTCCCATATCGCGGCCCTGCAGGCCTTTCCCGACGGGTTGCCATTGCCCTGTTTCGACTTCGCCGATGCGATCGACGCGGTGCGCGACGGCCGCGCCGATTGCGCGATCATCCCCATCGAGAATTCGCTGCACGGCCGCGTCGCCGACATGCATTTCCTGCTGCCCGAATCGGGCCTGGTCATCACCGGCGAGCATTTCTTGCCGATTCACTATGCGCTGATGGGATCGGGCAGGCTGGAGGATGTGCGCGAGGCGACGAGCCATCCCCAGGCGCTCGGCCAGTGCCGCCACTGGCTCCGCGAGCGAGGCATCGTGCCGATCGCCTATCCCGATACCGCGGGCGCCGCCGCGCTGGTGGCGGAGAAGGGCGACCCGGCGCTCGCCGCGCTCGCCCCGCCGATGGCCGCGCCGATCTATGGCCTGGACGTGCTGTGCGACGGCATTGCCGATGCCGATCACAATACGACGCGCTTCCTGGTGCTGGCGCGCGCCGGCCATGCGCCGATCGGCGACGGGCCGTTCATGACGACCTTGATCTTCGAAGTGAAGAACGTGCCCGCCGCGCTCTACAAGGCGATGGGCGGCTTCGCGACCAACGGCGTCAACATGACCAAGCTGGAAAGCTATCAGCGCGGCGGCACTTTCGCGGCGACCGAATTCTATGCCGATGTCGAGGGCAAGCCGGGCGACCCGCGCCTGGACAATGCGATCGCGGAGCTTGGCTTCCACTCGAAATGGGTGCGGGTGCTGGGGACGTACCGGCAGGCGCGGGCGCGGGGGTAGGATTCTGCCGTCGTGTTGTGATCAGGTGGCGATGTGTCGGAGGTGACAGCGGGACGTCGCTATCTGGTGGTTCTTGGGCCTTGTTATGCCTTCGGAATAGCGGCCGGCGGCAAAAAACCGCTGGGTCGTCGCCCAGCGGTCTTTCAGTTGTTGCGCTTCTGAATCTCAGCACCACCGCCCAGCGCTGAGTAATTACCGGGGAAAATGATAAGTCAGGCCTCGCGTCTGTATTCAGCCCCAATAATCCCTATATAGCGTTTATGGCTGCTGCTGATTACTCGACGACGGATGTTGAAGCGCTGAGGAATCTCGCCGGAGCAGCTGATTCCCGCGTTCAAGCCCAACTCGCTGCTGCCCTGGCCGCAGACCAACGCGCGCTCGTCTTAGCAGGGCTCCTTGCCGCTGGCGCTGCAGCATTCGGGAGCGCTGCGGCCGCGGTGTTGACCGGCTCAAACGTAGACCACTATCTAGGCCGTAGACTCATAAACGCGGAGCCACAGGCGCATTGATGCGATCTGGACCATGGCGAGGAAGTTCTCCGCCA